>CAVWLI010000001.1:0-90785 GCA_963755795.1 uncultured Acidobacteriota bacterium
TCATTGTCAAAGGCGGGAAAAGGGTGCGAAAGAGTTCAGATCAAGCCCGTGTTTCCACTTGTATTGGAAACTTCCCATGGCGCCGGGCACTGTTGAAAAAGCGACCGCGTTTACGGAATTTCCTTTCTGACAAGGGTGGATTCTCATGCGTATATGCTGTTGTGAAAGAAACAGTTTGGCGCTCATCCCGGGAAAACTCACCATGCCACAAGCGCCGCCATGTCCACGCGCAGCTTGGAGGTCTTGAAACTGCAACGCCTGGGCTTAAAAAATGGGGAATCCTTATTGATCTTTGCGCCAGCGGCGCACTTGGCTCACTTGGCGTGCATTTGTCAACGCACTGGGCGCGCGCGCAGCTGGCGTGGTCGGCCACGACGGCGTTGCCTTTGTGCGCGGCCTTGGCGCCGACGAGGTTGCTGGGATGGACACAAGGAAGACGCGCTCGCCGCTGCGCGCCAGTTCGCACCCCAATGGTTTCTATGCCGCGCCTTTAACGACGGGTGGTGAAGCTGCAAAAAAATATTTAGCCGCTCTCCTACCCAAGGGTGCACGCGCCGCCTACCCTAACGGTGTCCAACCGGTTCCCAAGAAACGTGCAGGCATTAAACTCCAAAAACGACGATGGCGAATACAACGCTTATCTTTTCCGACCAGGTCAACCGCCTTATCGACTGAATGTCCGTTCTACTTAAAAGTTGCCTGAACATAAATCTGGATTAAGCTGCCTATGCTTTACGCGCGCTCGAGGGAAAGGTATCGGCCGCCGTGGTTCTCAACAACGGCGGCGACTTGCTCGAGCATATTGCGAGTAAAGGTCCTCGTCCTGAACGGCGATTTCAACGATCAAGTAAACAGCCATGAGTCAATGCCTCGTGATCTCCTTGTTCCGTTCCGAAGCGGTCGGGCCTCGAATCAGGAACCGGCTTTCAACATAGTGCCGGTTGCGAGAAAGTGATTCGGCATCCTTTCACGCAGTTGGACCGTTTGTTGAAATACCTCGTCCGTATATTGTCGCACCCAGTCGTTGCCTTGCTCGTTCAGTCCGGTGGCAACGTGTTTCCAGACGGCCGTGGTTGTGCCGTCGCCGTTGTCGGTCAGCGTGATGTAGAAAGCGGATACGCGCAAATCGTTCACTCGCACGAATTGAATCTCTCGATCCTTCTCGTAGTGGCTGACGATCCACACCTCTTCGCCGCCCTGGCTCGGAAAACGGGTCGTGAAAATGCAATTGTCTTCCGCAAGTCCCGACTCCGAATAAATCAGCCGACAGTCCCACGTCTCGATCCACTCATACTCCCTGACGGGACAGAGCAGCGGAAAGACCACGTGTGCGCGTTCAGTCGCTGAACAGCCGTGTTGATGCGTCGAACCGCCATGAAGTCGCTCCTGACATTGTTGGCATCCATGTTGATCTACCCTAAGTGTTGGTGGCTCGGTTCCGTACGGGCCGCTTCATCGCGAACCAAAGTAAAGCAGTAGTCGGAGCCCAGCAAGCCTTTGTCCTTACTGGGAACATCCCCCATGAGGCTGCGATTCCTCGGCGTAGCCCGGCGCCGGCCCCGTGCCCCGCGTATAGAGCCACCACGTCCTCGGGGCGGGACCAGCTCGGTGTCAAGATCTTCCAAGAGCTGTGACTCGCCCGCGCCCGCGCGCGACAATGACCACGCCGCAGGAAGGGGCTCTTGAGCTTACCGGCTGACCGTGACCCCCCAGGCGATCTCTTGCTCACTTCCTCGCCGACGTCGCTCAAGGTGTCCAGGTCCTTGACGGACTGCGCGGCAAAAAAAGCGGCTTCTTCAAAAACTCTTTGGCCTCTGCTTCCTCGTCCGCCGTCATGACGTAGTGCTGGTCGCAGGCTGCTGCTTCGTTCTTGCGCGCCGCGGTGGATCGCTTCGAGCTTGCGGATCATCACGGCCAGGTCGCCCTCGATGGCCGTCTTTGACACGCAAAGAGCGTCTGGGCCGCGCGCGCTAAGCTTGCTCCGCCGCGGCCCGCGAACAGGCTCCAAGGTGTCGAGGTAGAATCGCTCGCCGTCTTTCTCATGCGCGCGGACGGCGAACGCGCAGCCGGTCCACTTCGCCGGGGCCCAGCTCGCGCAGCTCATAGTGCTGGGTGGGCGCATTTTGATATTCAGCACGTCGCTTTGGTGATCTTCACCACGGCCTCGGAAACCTGGCGCGTCTCAATGGGCTCGGCGAGTCTGCATGGCCTTCTCAATTGGGGCTGACGTGGCCGGGAGCTGCACCTTGAGCCGGTAGCACCCGAGCTCCAGCTTTTGAAGCAGCCGCAGCAGCTCCTTGTTCTCGGCTCCGAGGTAAGCCTTGATGGGCTTGTGACCCTGGATCAGGTTGCCCTCGCTCTCCCTGAGCTCGGCGCTCACCGGCACGGCGGCAACCGACTAAATCTGCGTTATAAGCAGGTTTTTGTGGGGCCAGTCTCCAAAAAGTGACCTCCCTGTGGGGTCCCAACCCGCGCAAGTAGGCAAACAGAGAAGGAAGCTGGTTCGCACCCCCCGCCCCTGGCCGTCCTTGCCGATGGCGATAAAACCGTTGATGTTTTGGTGCGCGGGTCCATGGCCGGAGCATCAGACAGGCGGGTCGCCGCCGCCTTGTTGTTCGCGTTCAAAAGCCCGATCTCTTGGAGGTAAAAACCCTCGCGTAGCGCGCCCTTGCTCGGGATCGCCTGGAACCAAAGAGCCGTTGGCGAAACCGGAGCTCGAAGTGTTCGGCAAGCGAGCGCCCAGCGACCCGGGCCAGCTCTTGCCCGGCCTTGTCCCGCCGCAGGGCCTCGCGGTAGAAATTCGCTATATTGGCAAGCGCTTTTGCCTATCAATGGCGTCAGCCATTGTAACCCCCCCGATCTGATAAAAGGACTCCTCGGGCGCAGGCTCGCGCCGCGAGCCTGCGCCCGAGGAGTCCTTTTATCAGATCCGGGCAAATTACAATGGCTGACGCCATTGATAAGGCAAAAAGCGCTTGCCAATATAGCGAATTTCTACCGCGAGGCCCTGCGGCGGGACAAGGCCGGGCAAGAGCTGGCCCGTGTCGCTGGGCTCGGGACTTTTCGAGCGCTTCCAGCTCGGTTTCGCCAACGGCTCTTTGGTTCCAGGCGATCCCGAGCAAGGGCGCGCTGCCGCGACTACCTCCAAGAGATCGGGCTTTTGAACGCGGACGGCAAGGAGGCGGCGACCGCCTGTCTGATGCTCCCGGCCATGGACCCGCACGAAAACATCAACGGTTTTATCGCCATCGGCAAGGACGGCCAGGAGCGCCGCTTTCCGAACCAGCTTCCTTATATTTGTGCCTACTTGCGCGGGTTGGGACCCAGGGAGGTCACTTTTTGGACACTCGCCCGCGAAAGCCTGCTTATAACCAGATTTCGCCCGTTGCCGCCGTGCCGGTGAGCGCCGAGCTGAGCGAGGCCGAGGGCGACCTGATCCAGCGCCACAAGCCGATCAAGGCTTACCTCGCAGCCGAGAACAAGGAGCTGCTGCGGCTGCTTCAAAAGCTCGAAGTGCCTTGCTACCGGCTCAAGGTGCAGCTCCCGGCCACGTCAGCCCAGATCGAGAAGGCCATGCAGACCGCCGAGCCCATCGAGACGCGCCTAGGCCCCGAGGCCGTGGTGAAGATCGCCGACGACGTGCTGAAATTCGAGTGCGGCCACCGGCGCTATGAGCTGCGCGAGCTGGCCCCCGGCGAAGTGGACCGGCTGCGCGTTCGCATCCGCGCGCATGAGAAAGACGGCGAGCGATTCTACCTCGACACCTTGGACCTGTTCGCGGGCCGGAGCCGGACGAGCTTCGCGCGGGCGACGGCTCCGCTTTACGGCGTGTCAGAGACGGCCATCGAGGGCGACCTGGCCGTGATGATCCGCAAGCTCGAAGCGATCCGCGCGGCGCGCAAGAACGAAGCGGCGGCCTCGACCGGCGCTTACGTCATGACGGCGGACGAGGAAGCAGAGGCCAAAGAGTTTTTGAAGAAGCCGGACCTTTTGGCGCAGATCGTCAAGGACCTTGACAGCCTTGGGCTACGTCGGCGAGGAAGTGAGCAAGAAGATCGGCTATCTCATCACGGTCAGCCGTAAGCTCAAGAGCCCCTTGTGCGGCGTGGTCATCTCGCGCGCGGGCGCGGGCAAGTCGCGGCTCTTGGAAGTCTTAGCCGAGCTGGTCCCGCCCGAGGACGTGGTGAGCTATACGCGCATCACGCCGCAGGCGCTCTACTACGCCGAGAATCGCAGCCTCAGGCACAAGCTCATGATTTCCGGTGAGGACGAAGGCTTGCTGGGCTCCGACTACGCGCTGCGCGAGCTGATATCGGCCAAGCGGATTTCCCTTGCCGCGCCGATCAAGGATTCTCGACAGGCAAAATGAAGACCGTTGAATATGAAGTCGAAGGGCCGATATCGCTTTTATTCTCGACGACCAAGCCCGCGATCCATTACGAGAACGCGACCCGCTGCTTTACGCTCACGCTCGACGAGAGCGGCGACCAGACCGAGCAAATCCACGTCGCGCAGCGCCTGGGCCGAACCCTTGAAGGCCTCTTGGGCGGCGCGGAACACGGCGAGATCAAGCGCAAGCACCGCAACGCGCAGCGGCTGCTTGAGCCCTTGGCCGTCGTCAATTCCTTCGCGCCAGAGCTGTCCTTCCCGGCCTATCCGCTCGAAATGCGCCGCGGAGCATGAAAAGTATCTTTCGCTCATCGAGGCTATCGCACTTCTCAACCAACACCAGCGCCAGCGCAAGACGTGCGTGGTGAACGGCCAGGAAGTCGCTTACGTCGAAGTCGCCATCGAGGACATCGAGGAAGCCAACCGGCTCATGACGGAGATCCTTGGGACGCGCGCCGACGAGCTGGCCCGGCCTTCGCGGGAACTCTTGAAGCTCATCCGCAAGATGGTCGAGGAGCGCGCAAGCAGCTCGAAGTCGAGCCGCGCGCCTACCGCTTCAACCGCCGCGATATCCGCGAGTATACGGGCTGGTCCGACAACCAGATCAAGGCGCATATCGGCCAGCTCGAAGAACTCGAATATCTGCTGGTACCAGCGCCGGCGAGCGAGGCCGGATGTATCGCTACGAGCTGGCCTTCGATGGTCCCGAGAAGGACCGCAAGAAGCTCCCAGGGCTCACAGATACCGCGAAGCTACGTTCTAAAGTTGGAAAGTTGGGTATGGTTGGCAATGGTTGGGTGCCGCCTGCGGAGCCGGTTTCCGCTGGAAAATCCGAGCAAAGCCAAGTCGAAAGTTGGAAAGTTGGGCAAAAACCGAAAAAGACATATAGCCGAGCATAGAAGATGACCGAGACAACCTTTACGCCAGCGCCGAAGCTCGCCGCCGATCCGAAGGCGGCGCGCAAGGACCTCGACGGCTTGAAAGCCGCCTACTTGCAGCACTTGCAGCTCAGGAACATGACGGCGCTCACCGTCCGGCAGATGGAGCAGGTCATTCGCTTCTTTATCGCCTTCATGCGCGGGCGCGAGGTGGACGACATCGGCCAGGTGGACCAGGACCTTTTGGAGCGCTACAAGACCCACCTGACGAACTACCAGACGCGCAAGGGCGCGCACCTTCACGTCAACACGATCTATGACCGCATCAAGGTTATCAAGCGCTGGTTCCTTTGGATGCGAAAGAAGGGCGTGATCTTCTACGATCCCGCCGCCGCCGTCGAGCCGCCGCACTTGTCGAAGCCCCTGCCGCGCGGCGTAATGAGCGTGGCTGAGATCCAAAAAGTCTTCAAGGTCCCGAGCCTCAAGAACCCCATCGGCTACCGCGACCGGACCATCATGGAAGTCCTCTACGCGACGGGCATCCGCTGCGGCGAGCTGGTCTCGCTCGAAATCGAAGGACGTGGACTTGCAGCGCCAGGTTCTCAAGGTCCGCTTCGGCAAAGGCGGGAGCGAGCGCAACGTGCCGCTTTCGACGCCGTGCTGCCGCTTCCTGCGGCGCTACATGGCCGAGATTCCGGCCCGAACTGGCCCAATGCCTGCGGCCCTGCGGCAACAACTGGAAAGCAAATCAAGGACGGCGGCGACACACTCTTCCTGTCGATCTACGGCGGGCGCTTCTCGCGCAACTGGATCGGCGACATGATGAGGCGCTATATCCGCGAGGCGGGCGTCACAAGCGAACGTGAGCCCCGTCCATGGCTTCCGGCACTCGGTCGCCACGCACTTGCTCGAAAACGGAATGGACATCCGCTATGTCCAGGCTTTCCTCGGGCATGAGACCATCGAAAGCACGAAGATTTACACGCACGTCGAGCGCAAGAAGATGAAGGAGCTTTTCACGACGTGCCATCCGCGCGCGATGGCGGGCGAGGCCGCGCAGCCGTTCGACGGCAGGAGCAAGGGGAAGGTATGGCAGAAGGGCCGATGATCGAGATCAAGCCGCCGAAGCCCGAGAGCGTGGGCATCAAGCGCGACCTCGTTCCGGGCCGCTCGCGGCCCGTCACCTGCAACGCGCCCAGCCCCGAGATTCAGGACCTCAAAGACCGCTACATGACCTGGATGATGGCAACGGGCTACACCGACGACAGCATGTACGGCGCGCACTCGGACCTCGAATGGTTCTTCCGCTATCTCGCCGGGGCCGGGGTCGAGCGCATCGCCGACGTGACGCCCGAGCTGCTGAACGAGTATTCGCTTTGGTTTCGCGCCAACAAGGTCCGCAAGAACGAAGGCACGACGGGCAGTCTGCTTCACTTGGCGCACCGGCTCATCGGGGTCAAGTGCTTCTTTCGCTGGCTATCGCGGCAGATGATCGTCCTCTATGATCCTGCCGAGGACTTGGAGGTGCCGCGCGTTCATCGCGGGCTTCCGAAGGTGATCTTGACGCAGGAGGAGGCGCGAAGCTTCCTCGACTCGCCGGACCTTTCAAGCCCCATCGGCTACCGCGACAAGGCGCTGCTTGAGCTGCTTTACGCGACGGGCGTTCGGACCAAGGAGCTTATCAATCTCAAGGTGGACGACGTGAACCTCGACGAGCAGACGGTCCTGGTCCGGCAAGGCAAGGGCAAGAAGGACCGGCTCTGCGCGATTCCGCCTCTGACCGCTGGCTACCTCAAGGAGTATATCGAGAAGGTCCGGCCTCGCTTCGCGCGGTCGATGTGGAGTAAGGGTAAGGACGAAGGCTATCTGTTTCTCAACTACACGGGCGGCGCGATCAATGTCGGACGCCTCAAGGACGTGTTGCGCCGCATTCAAACCTCGTCAGGCATCGGCAAGACGGTGACGTGCATGGTCTTGAGGCATTCCATCGCCTCGCACTTGCTCGAAAACGGAATGGGGATGCGCTACATCCAGGAATTTCTCGGGCATGAGCGCATGGACTCGACCCAGGTCTACGCGAAGGTCACGCTTTCGGGACTCAAGAAGCACTACAACAAAACGCACCCGAAAGAGCGCCGCGCAAACGCTGAAAAAGTCGCTCCGTCGGAGACAGGAGAAACCCGGTTGTGAAACTTTTGCATTCGTATCTAGTGTCATTAGGTCCCATTTTTGTCTGGGTCTTGCGCGTTTGGACTTCGCGTACTATGCTCAGAACGGGCTCCGCTTCGCGCGGGCCCAACGTCTTTTCTGGTTCGTTTCCAGCGCCTATGAACGCGCATGACGCAGCCGCCGAGAAAGGAAACGTGCCGAGCGCCGAGGCCGACGCCCGGCCCAAGCTGTCTCTAAAACGCGACACGGATTTTTTTGGACGCTCGCCGCTCGATGTTCTCTCGCGGCTCGCAACGGCCTTTCATTTCCCCCCGATCTTGCGCGGCGCTGCCGCGCGCTACGACAACGGCCTGGCCCGAGAGAGCGCCCACATCGCCGTCAATCTGATCGTCTTTGAATCCCAGACCGTGGAGCACTTCACGGGCTTGCGATTCGAGCGCATAACCGCCTAAATGCTCGTACTCCTCCTGCACGTGACCGAAGCGCTCAAGGATGCGGTCCATGTCATCCGCCTTGTCGGGGTCGGACATCTCCCGCTGCAAGGCTTCGAGCTCGTGGTGCAGATCGCCGACGCGTCCGCTCCCTGCGATCGCTTCATCCAGAACCGAACGGCCCTGCATTTCCTCGACGTCCTGGCGGAAGTAGCCGATCGTCAACTTCTTGGGGACAGAGACCGCGCCCTCGTCGGGAGTTTCCTCGCCGACCACCATCCGGAAGAGCGTTGTCTTGCCCGCCCCATTGGGACCGACCAGTCCGACTTTTTCGCCAGGATTCAACTGAAACGAAGCATCCACGAAGAGCAACTGCTTGCCATACTGCTTATTGATGTTTGCGAAAGAGATCATTTTGGAGGAGCAACCCGCGGCACGCTGCCTCCTCCAGTGTAGCCCGGCCAGAAACTTGGCGGCCAACGCAAAGCAACAAGGACACTATTGAAAAGCAGGTAGTGGTGCAGTTTGAATCAAACTGCACCACTACCTGAGAGCAACGTGACTTCACGTGCGAGGTGCGCCTATTTTAGTTCGCCGTGGGCTCAACCGTGAGCCATTAGGTCACGGTCAAAGTCACTGCGACGGTCTGCTGGGTCGAGCCAGCGGTGCCCGTAACCGTGATGGTGTAGCTGCCGGGCGGAGTGAGGTTCCTGGAACTTACTCCAGCACAAGCCGACTGCAACACGCAACCACCCGCCACGAAAAACAGCAGGCAGTAGCTCAGGAGTTTTCTGCGCCTGGGTGCCGCGATCGCTGCCATGCCCAACAGCATGCCGGGCAACAGCATGCCGGGGAACACCAGCCAGGTTGCATTCCAAGGACCCAACCGGTCGCCGTGTGGGCCCGGCGTCAACAGCGCACTTTGAGGTGCGGTCGTGATCGTGAGTGTAGTGGTCGCTGGGTTCCCGTCCGGAGTGATCGTAGCCGGGCTAAAGGAGCACGCGGCCACGGCGGGCAATGTGCTGCAGGAGAAGCTAATCGGACTGGTGTAGGAACCTTGCGGCGTCACGGTAAAGGTAAAGACGGCGGATTTTCCCTGGGCTATGGTCGCACTGGTTGGGTTCGAGGTGATGGTGAAGGTTGCGGCCTCAACCTGGAAGCTCTGGCTGACGGGCGTGGCGGCGGCATAGGTCGCATTCCCCGACTGCGTCGCCTGGATGGTGCACGTGCCTACGGCGACCAATGTGGCCGTGGTACTCGAAACCGTGCAGACCGACGTGGTGGTTGAAGCGAAGCTGACCGCCAGGCCCGAGGACGCGGTCGCGCTCAAAGTAACGGGCGCGCTGCCCAGCGCCGTATTCGAGAGCGACCCAAAAGTGATCGTCTGGCTGGTTTGGGATGGCTGCATCACCTGGAAGCTCTGGCTGACGGGCGTGGCGGCGGCATAGGTCGCATTGCCCGCCTGCGTCGCCTGGACGGTGCAGGTGCCGGCGGCAACCAGCGTGGCCGTGGTCCCCGAAACCGTGCAGACCGACGTGGTGGTTGAAGCCAAGCCGACCGGCAGGCCCGAGGACGCGGTTGCGGTCAGCGTGAAGGGCGCGCTACCCAGCGTCAAATTCGAGAGTGCCCCGAACGTGATGGTCTGACTCTCTTGCAGGCCCATGCCTTGCAGCGGGATGGACTGGCTGGAGGGGCTGCCGTTGAGTGCGTTATCGGTGAAAACCGCCGTGCTGGTAAGGGCACCGACAGCCTGCGGCTCAAAGCTGATGTTGAGATTGCAACTGGCTCCCGGGGCCAGCGGCGCGGCGGAGAATCCGTCGCCGCAGTCTTCGGGAGTGCCCGAGCCGGCGACCAACGCAAAGTTGGGTCCGGTGACGACGAGACCCGGAGCAGCCGCCGTCAGCGGCTGGTTGCCGACGTTGGTGATCATCAGCGTCTGGGGGCTGTCGGAACTGGTGCTTCCGACGATGGTGTCGGCAAATGATATGCTGGGCGGCACCAGCGCAAGGTCGATAAGGAACACAGTCGCATCGGCAGGATCCGGGAAAATCAGGTTCCCCGTCTGGTCCACCTGAATGTCATAAGCCGGTGGACCGGGAATAAATACCGACTGGGTATAGCTGCCATCCGACCAGGTTTCCTCAAGAATCTGACTGTGGATCGTGTCGGCGACAAACACGGTGCCATCGGCGGCCACCGCAACACCGTAGGGATATTCCATATCGCTTCCGATCACCGACTGCGTGTAGCTGCCCCCGGAGAGCGTCTCCTTGACGACACGGCTGTTGCCTGTGTCTGCGATATAAACATTCCCGCTGGCATCGACCGCAATCTTCCTCGGCTGATTCAGGCCCGTGGCCACGGTAGCGGGCTCGGAGTAAACGCCTCCCGACAGCGTGATTTCGTAAACCGCTCCGTCGTTGAAGCTGGAGAAATAAACGTTGCCCAGGGCATCGACGGCGAGGCCGGTGGGGAAATTGAGACCGGTTACAATCGCCGATTGCACCCAGCTTCCGCCTGAATTTGTTTCCAGCAAAATCTGGTTGTTTCCGCTGTCGCAGACGTACACGTTGCCCGCGCCATCGACCGCAACCGCCTCCGGATTGTTCAAACCACTGGCAATCGTACTCTGCGTATAAGCGCCCGCCGACAGCGTCTCTTCGTAGAGTGCGTTATTGTTGTAGTCGACAACATAGACATTACCGCTGTAGTCCACCGCCGCGCCAAAGGGATTGGTCAGGTCATAGGGAGAGAAGGAACCGGCGACGCGGGTTACGTAATATTCGAAAAATTCGGCTGGGTAAAAGTAATTGATCTGCGGACCCATTCCCATGCCATTGACGTAACCATTGGCAAGCACGGCCCCGCTCGTGCCCAGCAGTTGGACTGCTCCCATCCTGGTTCCTGGATAGAGGGGGGTGAAATCCACGTTGACCCAGCAGAAGTCGCCTGCGTTATAGGAAGTTGAGGTCGAGCAGTTTCCCGAGCCGGGGTCGGTATAATCCAGCCCGGTTGCGCCTCCAGTCAACACCTGTGTACCCGTCAACGACACCGTTGCCCCGAACTGAAAAAGCATATTGATGGGTCCGGCAGGGGAGCTCACATTCACGGGCCCGAAATTCCCGGCCGACGACTGGAGCTCCTTGATGTTGAAGCCGAAGGTGTCGGCGATATACAGGTTGCTGTTTGCGCCGATGGCGAGACCCAGCGCTCCGCCCAGTGGCGCCGTCGGCAGGACGCTTTGCGTATAAGAGCCCGAATTGTTCGTCAACAATACAATTCGCTTGTGGGTGAAGTCGCTGATGTAAAGATTGCCGGACGCATCCACGGCAAGATCGTATGGATAGGAGAGGCCGCTGGCCGCAATCGTGCTCGGCGTATAACTTCCGGCGGAATAGGTCTCCGTGTAGATAGCTTGATTATCGATGTCGCTCACATAGATATTGCCGCTGGAGTCCACGGCGATGCCCGTGATCTGAGCAAAGTTGCTGCCGTAGGTGAGCACCGTTTCGACATAGCTTCCTCCCGAAGGCTTCTCTACCAGGATTTTGCCGCCGCCGGTGTCGGCAATGTAGAGGTCTCCACTTGGGTCGACAGCAATTCCGGTGGGAAAGGACAAGGTGGTCGTTGTCGAAACTACAGTCTGGGTATACGAGCTGCCCGATGGGCTCGCTTCCACGATCCGATGGTGGCCATTATCTACAACGTACACATTGCCGCTGCCATCCACCGCGATTCCGTAGGGCGTGGCCAAGCCAAAGGATGAGGGTACGACTACGCTCTCGGTGTAGACGCCATTCGCCAGGGTCTCCTTGAGAATTTGCTCGTGTTGCGTGTCGCTGATGTACACGTTGCCGCTGGCGTCGACCGCGACGCGATACGGGTAACTCAGACTGCCGGTGGGAACCACGCTTTGCGCCGCGAAGAACTTGACATTCGGGCTCTGCGCGTGCGCCGGGGCGAGGCCGCCCAGCAGCAGTACCGCACAAACTCCCGCCACGGTCATGAAAACCGGGCTGCGGTTTGTGTCCGAGCTGTTGATCGAGGAGGAGAAGGCTCGCTTAAAGGAGGACAGGAGTGCACGGAAGGCAGATGCGGATGCTTGCAAAGTCATGTGAAGTTTTCCTTAGTCTGATGCGTTCCGATTGGTTCTCAGCTTGAACTGGAGACTCTAGATCTGAGAGTCGGCTAATCCGTCTGACGGCTAACCAATCGGTCGTTTCCGACAGAGCAAAACCATTACCAAGTCATGAGGAACGGGGAGACTTTGTCATTATTTTCTTCTTAGTTGCGAGTCCGTCAGGCAGCGCTGCGCTGAACGGGTGGCTGCCAGAGAGCGTCGTTTTTCTCCGGGGATTGGTTGATCGAAACGTACGAATACTCAGACACAATCTTTTTGATTCTTGCTCGGATATCGTCGGGGTGACCTAGGAACAAGCCGGCCTTCGAGGCCGTCCAACTGTCGCGAGAGCTTTTCCCAGTCTTGTAGATTGCCCCCGGGAACTCAGTGAGTTTCGTCAGGTATTGCGTGGCCAGAATGAACAGCAGGGAACCAAGGAATACGCATTTTGCTACATCCAGCGCGCCGCTCATGCCTGTGTATCGCCACCACCCGTGCAACAAGTCGAAACGCGGGATCATCATCGTTCGAATCAGAACGAGCAAGAGCGCCGACGCAAAGAGCATGTGCCGCTGCGGCAAAGCGAAGTCGAACTTCAGGAACCATCGACCGTGGTTGCGGCCGGCTTTCGTCTCAAGATCAAAGGAAGAATTTCGGTTGACACCGCTCCGGGTCGTTTTATAATCATTCTCATCCGATAATCATGCGTCTCACTCATGGACAGTTCCGTGACTTGGCCGCGCAGCACGGTTTGGCGGTCACGCATCAGCGTCAGGTGGTCTATGAGGCGGTCATCGCTGCCCACGGGCACTATTCCCCAGAAGATATTTACGCCGCGGTCCGGCGTCGAATTCCATCCATTTCTCTCGCCACGATCTACAACAATCTGCGGCTTTTCATCGAGTGCGGGTTGCTGCGGGAGGTGACTCCTCATGCCTCCACATTGCGCGTGGACGGCAATCTCAAACCTCATCACCACTTGGTTTGCTCCCGCTGCAAATCGGTGCAGGACATCGAAGGAGAGTTCATCGATTTCGAACAGCTGTCCCGGCACGCGCCGGACGGCTTTGATCTGACGCAGCCGTTGATCGAGGTCTTTGGCCTCTGTCGCCGCTGCCGTGCAAAAACCTGAGCAAAATAGTTCGGGCCCAACAGATTTCTTATTCCCATGAAGGCAAGAGTCTCGATAAACTCGTCGATGGCGCGAATGGGAAAGTCAGAATGGGTTCGCAGCTCGTCACATTTTTCTTGAAAGAAGGAGCAATCATGTCAACCGAAGCAAAGTGCCCATTCACACACACCGCAGCTGGGGCCCCGACGAATGCCGACTGGTGGCCGAATCAGCTGAACCTGAAGATCCTGCACCAGCACTCGCCCCTTTCCGATCCGATGGACAAGGAGTTCAACTACGCGGAAGAGTTCAAGAGCCTCGACCTGAATGCCGTGATCAAGGACCTGCATGCCCTGATGACGAACTCGCAGGAGTGGTGGCCGGCCGACTTTGGCCACTATGGGCCGCTTTTTATTCGTATGGCGTGGCACAGCGCGGGCACGTACCGCATCGGCGACGGCCGCGGCGGGGCCGGAGCCGGTCAGCAACGTTTCGCTCCGCTCAATAGCTGGCCCGACAACGTGAACCTCGACAAGGCACGCCGGCTGCTGTGGCCGGTCAAACAGAAGTACGGGCGGAGAATCTCCTGGGCCGACCTCATGATTCTCGCCGGCAACGTCGCTCTCGAGTCGATGGGATTTAAGACGTTCGGTTTTGGCGGCGGGCGCGAGGACACCTGGGAGCCCGAAGAGGATATTTTCTGGGGCCCCGAAGGCAAGTGGCTGGCGGACGAGCGTTACCGCGGTGATCGCGATCTTGCGAATCCGCTCGCGGCCGTGCAAATGGGTCTGATCTACGTGAATCCGGAAGGGCCGAATGGGAAGCCCGATCCAATCGCTGCGGCACGGGATATCCGGGAGACTTTCGCCCGCATGGCGATGAATGACGAGGAAACCGTTGCGCTCATTGCCGGCGGTCACACCTTCGGCAAAACCCACGGCGCCGCCGATCCGAGCAAGTATGTAGGCCCGGAGCCGGAGGGCGCCGGCATTGAGGAGCAGGGCCTCGGCTGGAAAAATAAATTTGGCACGGGCAAAGGGGATGACACGATCGGCAGTGGCCTCGAAGTCATTTGGACCAAGTCGCCGACGAAGTGGAGCAATAACTTCTTCACCAACCTGTTCAGTTACGAATGGGAACTGACGAAGAGCCCGGCAGGCGCACATCAGTGGACGCCGAAAAATGGCGCTGGCGCCGGCACCGTGCCGGATGCGCAGGATCCCTCAAAGCATCACGCGCCCTCCATGCTGACCACCGACCTCGCCTTGCGGTTCGACCCGGCTTACGAAAAGATTTCACGGCGCTTCTACGAGCATCCGGATCAGCTCGCGGACGCGTTTGCGCGGGCGTGGTTCAAGCTAACCCACCGCGACATGGGGCCGATCGCGCGCTATCTTGGCCCGCTCGTTCCGAAGGAGGAGCTGGTCTGGCAGGACCCTGTTCCCGGTGTGGATCATAAGTTGATCGGGGAGAAGGAGATTGCTGCTCTGAAGGCGAAGATCCTCGCATCTGGACTGTCGATTTCGCAGCTGGTCACGACTGCGTGGGCATCGGCGTCGTCGTTCCGCGGGTCCGACAAGCGCGGTGGGGCAAACGGGGCGCGCATTCGCCTCGCACCGCAAAAGGACTGGGAAGTGAACCAGCCGACTGCACTGGCAAAGGTTCTCAAGAAGCTGGAGGCGATCCAAAAGGAGTTCAACAGCTCGCAGTCGAACGGGAGCAAAGGGAAGAAGGTCTCGCTCGCAGACCTGATCGTTCTAGGCGGTTGCGCAGCCGTCGAGGAAGCGTCGAAAAGGGCCGGGCACAAAGTGAAGATTCCCTTTTCGCCGGGGCGCACGGATGCTTCGCAGAAGCAGACCGACGTCCACTCATTCGCTGTAATGGAGCCGGTCGCGGACGGGTTCCGCAACTATCTCCGTAGCGGACAGGTCCTGTCGGCTGAGGAGTTGCTAGTGGATCGGTCACAGTTGCTGACGCTGACTGCCCCCGAGATGACGGTTCTCGTCGGCGGCATGCGCGCCCTGAGTGCGAACATCGGGCAGACGAAACACGGCGTATTCACCAACCGGCCCGAGACGTTGACGAATGATTTCTTCGTTAACCTGCTCGACATGAACACGAAGTGGGAGCCCGCCTCTACATCCGAAGGAGTCTATGAGGGGCGCGATCGTGCAATGGGCAAACTCAAGTGGACCGGCACGCGCGTTGATCTTGTCTTCGGTTCAAACTCCCAGCTTCGAGCGCTGGCAGAAGTCTATGCCTCTAACGACGCGAAGGAGGCGTTCGTGAAAGACTTCGCGGTTGCCTGGAACAAGGTCATGAACCTTGATCGCTACGACCTGGCCTGAGTTCGGCGAAGAAATTCCTGCTCGGCATCCAGCATGCCGAGCAGGACTCCTGGTGCGTCCCCCGCGGCTGAGGATCGCTTCCCCAACTGAAAACCTGCTCTTTCGGTGGGAAAGTTTTTCAATCGAGAACGCACGAATCATAACGTTGCCATTCGTTTTCAGAATCGGCGTCGCGCCGGTTGCGATTTCAAGCTATGATTGTCAGAGAAATCCGTACTGGACCGCTGGCTGGAATCCGGAATCGGTGACCAATTTTTTGGGAGGAATTATGACGATTGACTTTGGGCCAACACCTGACGGAGGCGACGACTCCCTGCGCTTTCGGGCGATCGAGCGGTTAAAAGTTTATCTGTTCGGGGTCACTGTGCTGTTTGCCTCGTTCGGAGCGGGGGAGGCGGTCTACCGGCTGTTGTTTTCGGAGTTTGATGGCGCCACCGATCGCATTCCGATCGAAGCGTTGTTCGGTTTGGTTTTCGCCTGGCTCGCGGTTAAGTTCGTAGGCGATGTTTATCGAAACCGAAAACAGCGGAGGGCTCGGCTTACCTTTATTTGCGATCGAAATCGTCAAATCCGCGGTGCTCTCGAAGCGATTACTCCGCTAGCCCACCCGATGCAAAACCAGCAGTCAATCCGGGTCATCCGGGAAGAGGTAGATCGGATTGAGTGGGCGCTGAAAGAGATCCTGCCGAGCTAAGGTTTTCGGCCAGGACGACGGGTACGTCCGCTTGCCCGCACCGCGGCCTTTGGCGATCTCAATAACGATGGCCGGATAACCGTTCGGGCACTCAGAACTCCAGCAACCAAAACCACTGGATCCTTCTAACAGCCTCCATTTTCCTGTCGTTGAAAAGATCGCCTATCGCCAGCCCACGGCTCACCTGAGGAATCTGAAGCGCGTCTCCCACTAATTTGCTGGCATTCCTGAAAGTTCCGTCTCGTTGATTGACGAACAGAAGCTCGGGCTCCAGGTATCTGGTGGGCGCGTGAGTGCTATCGACCTGCGGATACACAGGTCCGTTGACCAGGAAACAATCTTCGCAGCGATCATTGTCGAAGTCGACAAAAGCGTCTCCCCAGCCCACATAGCCTTGCGTGCCGCGGGCAATGCGGCCCCATCTTTCCAAAGAGCCCTCCAGGACCGAAACGACAAAGCCCGCGGCTCGCGCCGCGGGCACGGGGCAAGCAACCGCTTTAGAAGTAGAGTTTTGCTCCGAGTTGAACAACTCGAAATCCACCGGGGCCGGTATCGGGCGTGCTTTGATTGGTCCCGAAGTTCCCGTTCTTCGAGATGGAGATCGTAGAGTTCGGAGGCGAATATTCCCACGGTCCGTTCACACTGTAGCCGTAATTTTGGCCGGTGAAATTCGGGTGGTTGAACGCGTTAAAAGCCTCCA
This sequence comes from uncultured Acidobacteriota bacterium, assembly GCA_963755795.1. Classification (GTDB taxonomy): domain Bacteria; phylum Acidobacteriota; class Terriglobia; order Terriglobales; family Acidobacteriaceae; genus Sulfotelmatobacter. Next base: position 16,841 of record CAVWLI010000001.1, read on the forward strand.
GGCGGAGCTCGAGATAGCGCACTTCACTGCTGCCAAACGGAATGTTCTTCAATAAAGACATATCCCAATTCTGCATTCCGCCGTAGCGGAGAACGTCGCGTGTTCCCCGCACCGGAAACCCGACTGCCGGAAGGGCGGGGTTGCCGTGCCGGTCGGCTGTGTAATAGAAAGGAATGTTTCCCCACATGTTGCCGCCATCCAGACTTCCCGACGGGAACGAGTAACCGTTGTTCAAGTCCACCGGAGTTCCGGTCATGAACTGCGTCACACCGCTCAGATGGTAGTTGTCGGTGACATAGCTCAGCCATTTCGGACCCTGATAGCGCTTCGTCAAGTTGGGGAGATCGTAGACGTAGTTGGCGGCAAATACATGGGTGCGATCCCAAGACGCCGCCCGGTAGTCGAGCAAGGCGTTCACGGGGTTCTGTTCGTCCTGGTCGGAACTGGCAGTAGCAAGCGACTTCGACCACGTGTAGACCGCTCCGAAAGTTAACCCTTTGCTGAACCGGCGCTGCAGCGAAACTTGCAACGAGTTGTAGTTGGAGGTTCCGTCCCACCGAAGGCCTGGGATCTGACCGTAACCCTTGAAAGGAACCAGGTAGGCGTTCGTGTAAGCGGCATGCCCGAGGGCACACCATCCGTTGAAGTTGTAGCCGGCGGCTTGATATTGCGGGTCCATGCCCGGCTGAACCGCGGGCACGGTGCCGCCGAAGTCGAAGGAGAAGGGCGGGGGTCCGCTCGTGGAGAAAGAGCAGTTTGGATCCTGGTTGGCGGCAAGGAAAGACGCGCCATAGGGAACCGCGTTGATATTGCGCGAAGTAACGAGGTGGCGAGAGAGCGTGCCGACATACGCGACGTCGAGCGTAGTGCCATGGCCGAGGTCCTGTTGCACACCCAAGCTGAAGCTGTACACAGTAGGCACATGGCCGTCCCGAGCTGCCGCAAGGATGTTGCCATCCCCCTGCACAGGAAGTTCTGCGGCAGAAGTCGACATGCCCGGAAGGTTGGCGACGTTGTTGGCTGCCACCGACGGCGTCTGGACGAGTGCGGGATTATTGAAGACGGTATTAAAGATCAGGTTGCCCTGGGTACGATCATGCATCATGCCAGCGCCACCACGCAGAATGCTCTTGTGGTTTCCCATCAGATCATAGGCAAAACCAAGGCGGGGTTCCGGCATGATCCCACGGCTATTCCAACCGCCCGCTGGGATCTCACCATTCTTGGTGTACTGCATGCCGTTCAGCAGGTCGCCGCCATCGGCGGTGACGATATTGCCGTCGGCGGGATTAATGGTTACGGCGTTCTTCGATTGATAAGCCAATGGATTGAACAGCGCAACTTGGTTTTTCGCGTCGATTTGGGGCGGGATCCAAGCAAACCTCATTCCGTAGTCGAGGGTGAGCCGGGCGGTTATCTTCCAAGTATCCTGAATGTAAAACTCCAGTTGGTTGTATCGGAAGTATCCCGTGGGACGTGCGGTGGATTGGTCGAAGCCTTGGAAATCCCCTAACAGGGCAGCGGCGAAAGGATCGCCGAAGTTATAGCTGCCAAACGTACCAACGCCAAAACTAAATTGACCATTGACGTTACCCCACGCGATCTGATCCTTCCGGCTGCGTTGGTAGAACATTCCAGTCTTAAACATGTGGTTCTTCCACACCCAGGACAAGTTGTCGTTGACGTTGATGGTGGTATTCGCCTGTTTCCAAGGGGTGGCGCCCAGATAGCCGCCCTGAAAATTGACGTTGTTAAGCCCACCGAAACTCATGTCTGGAATCGATTGATCGGGGGTGAGTGGAAACAACAGTGGCAGTGTAACGCCGTTGGCACCACGCGAAATATTCCCGTTCGTGCCCTCTGCTAAAGACAACGTGTGACTCGGGCCAACCGAAAACTCGTTCAAGATGCTGGGCGTTATGGTGCTGATCCAGTTCGCAGAGACGTTCCAGCCGGGGTGCTTCTGTGTGCATCCGCCGGGGAAGGTAACTGCCGAGGCACAGGCGAAGATCCCGAAGGGTCCAGGAAAAGGCGTGAAGGGGGATGAGTCATTCTCCGAGTTGTGGATCCAGCGACCGTAGATGCGGTTTTTGCTGTTCAGTTGGAAATCGACACGCAGAATGTCTTCGCGTCGCGGCGCTTCACCCGATAGTGCCTGAGAGTAGTTGTAGTTTTGTCCGTTTACTCCAAAACCGGGAACATTCGGTTCCGGGTAGAGGCTCAAGATTTTCTGCAGCTGGGTGTTGATCAGCGAGGGATCGATGACATTGTTCGTGATCCCGGGTCCGGTGATCGAAACTGGATTGCCATTGCCGTCGATGGATTGCGAAAAGTCGCCTTTCCGCTCCAAATCCGTCGGGGTATAGAACTGAGTGACTCCGCTGATCGGAACCAACTGCCGGAAATACTCCTGACTCCAAAAAACGAAGAGCTTGTCCTTCTTGATCGGGCCGCCAAACTGATACCCGATATAGTTGTAGCGATAAATTTCGGGCTTATTTGGTGCATTGTTCGCTAGTTCACTCTGCTTGTTAAACCATTCGTTGGCGTTCAGGCCATCGTTGCGATGGAAAAATCGGCCGTTGCCATGCCACTGGTTGGTTCCGCCCTTGGTTACGAGGGCGATTTGCCCACCGGCGGCCTTGCCGAATTCAGCCTGGTAGTTCGACGTCAGGACTTTCACTTCCTCGATCGCATCGGTATTGATGGTCACGTGAGTTCCGCCGTTGTTGCCGGTGTCCACGTTGGAGGCGCCGTCGATAGTGAACTCGTGCTGGTTGGCGCGAGTACCATTGATGTTGTACGAATCAATTCCGCCAGTGCCAGAAGCGTGACCATCGAACGTCCCCGACATGCCGGGAACGAGTTTCAGGTAGTCCAGAACGTTGCGTCCATTGATGGCGACCTGATCTAACTGCTTACTTGTGATCAAGTCGGAACGCTCGCCGGAATCCGACTGAAGCTGGACTTGGCCAGCATCCGCAGTGACCGTAACTTCGTCGGTGGCAGCACCGATGGCCAGCACAAGGTCGCCGGCGTCCAGTTGGGCAGCGGCGCTGAGTGCAAAACCTTTAGAGTCCAGCTTCTTGAATCCTTTTGCGTTTACCGTGATGTTGTAAGTGCCGGGAAGAAGGCTGGGGGCGACGAACTCACCGCTGTCGGAAGTCGTAACCGTGCGTACGAGTCCGTTCGCAGGGTTCGAAATCGTCACTGAGGCGCCGGGGACCACGGCGCCAGTGGCGTCTTTCACCGTGCCGGAGATCGTGCCGGAGGTCACCTGCGCCAGCAGTGTGGTGCAAGACAGGCACAGGATGAATGCGAACGCCGCAATGCCACAGATTCGTAGACTAATCGTTTCAGACCAGCGGGACATATCTTCTCCTTCTAGGGAGCGGTCGGCGGCTCGTCGGGGAGTCGTCCGATTGTGGGGACTGAATTAGGGGACTGGCCGATTCGACTCGTCGGCAATCTCGATGACATAGTGAAGAAGACGAAAACTGCCTCTATGGCTCTCAAGAAAACAAAGCGGTTTCTATAGCGATTTCGCTTTCCCTTGGAAGCCGCGAACACTTCACTAGAAAACAACGACGAGGAGCTGTCAACTATACTTTCGTACAGTTAGACGCCGGGGGCGAGATTGGCTCGCTCACTCCAGCGCGATGATCCCACGCTGCAGTGCCACGGTCGCTGCCTGGGTGCGATCCTTCACGTTGAGCTTCTCGAGCACGTGACTCACGTGCAGCTTCACCGTCACCTCGGCAATGTTGAGCATACTCGCGATTTCCTTATTCCCCATTCCTTTGGCTACCATGCGCACCACTTCCACTTCGCGGACGCTCAACGAGCGGTGAGACCGGCGCTCGGCCAGGTGAGAAGCCACCACGGGATCCACGTACTGCCGTCCTTCATGAACTTCCCGCACGGCTCGCAGGAGTTCCTCCCGGATGATGCTCTTGACGACGTATCCCCTCGCGCCCGCCTGCAGCGCGCGGTAAATTTCTTCTTCGCCGGAGTGCGTCGAGAGCATGAGGATGCGGGCATCCGGAAATTCATGCAGGATTGCAACCGTGCAATCGGTGCCGCTCACTCCAGGTAGCCGAAGATCCATCATCACCAGATTAGGACGATGTTTGCGATAAGCTTCGATCGCGGCTTTGTCATTGCCCGCTTCGGCCACCACTTCCATGTCGGGTTCCACGTTCAAAGACGCAGAGAGGCCCATGCGGACCATGAAATGATCGTCAACGACCAGAATACGTATCGGCTTTGAGCTCTTCATCAATCGCTTCCTGGGCACGGACGGGAACTTCCACGGCAATGCGAGTGCCGTGCCCTCGCTCGCTCTCGACCCTCAAATGGCTGCCCATCGATTGCGCGCGCTCGCGCATATCGAGTAGTCCGAAATGTCCGGTGGGCGATTCCTGACCAGCACCAAAGCCTTCACCGTCATCACTGACGGTCAGGCAAACCGATGCTGGCTCGTACCGCAAGTCGATGGACACGTGCCGGGCGCGGCCGTGTTTCACCGCGTTGGCCACGGCTTCCTGCCCGATGCGCAGCAAATTCATCTCTACCGGTCCCGGGAGCCGCATCGGACTGCCTTGGACATTGAAGTCGACCTTGGTTTGTTCGCGCGGCACCAGCGGTTCGAGAATCTGCGCCAGCGCAGAAACCAGGTCTCCATCTTCCAGCAATTGGCAGCGCAAATCCCAGACCGAACGGCGGGCTTCCACCATGCTGTGACGGCTCATGTCGCGCGCCGTTTCCAGTGCGTGCTGGGCCACATCAGGCGCCTGCTGCAGGCAGTCGACCGCCAGATCCAGTTGCATCGTGATCCCGGCCAGTTCCTGTTCCAATGTATCGTGTAACTCGCGGGCGATCCGGTTGCGCTCCTCGAGCACCGCGCCACTCCTCAACTTCTGTCGGATGATTCCCATCTGCTCCTGCAGTCGTCGTCCCAGCACCACGACCCATACCACGACCGCCAGAAGAACTCCGGCAGTAACCCCAAGCACCCACAAAGTGTGACTCGAAGTCCACCACGACGGAGTTGAGAGAATCACGACATCTTGCGGCACTCGCAGCAGCATGCGAAACGACTGTGGAGTCTGCCACAGACCTCCGCTGCGCACCAGACAAATGCCCGTAACTCGAACCCCGCTGTTCAGCGGGATCGACAGCAGGCGCTCGGCAAGCGCTCCATGCGGCACAGTTGCATCGAAAAACATATCGTCGCGCTGAAACATCAACCGGAGGCCATCCGGCTGCGCCTGGCGGTTCAGCAACTTCGCATCGGTGGTCACGACTGCGCCGTCAAATTGCTCCCAAGGCACATTGAGATTCAGTATGAGCGGTTCTGGCGCCTTTTCGTGGCCCAGGCGATGCACTATCGCGTCCTCTAAGATCGGCGCCGAGTCGCCCATCGTGGCAAACCCCAGCACGTCCACGAGGTCGCCGATTTCAAGGGGCATGCTCCGCTCCGTTAGCACGCGGAGTCCTTTGCCTTGGCTCTGAAGAAAGAGAGCGTTGGCCTGTTGCTGGAAGGCGACGACGCCGCGTACTCGCACCCGGTGCCGCGTTCCTTCCCCTGGCTCAAAGCGCAGCAATTCCGACAGGGGCACTTCTTTAGCGGGAGCTTCCACTCGAATAAAGCTCAGGCGCGGAACGTAGAACAGAATGCCCGTGAGTTGCCGGTTGGCGTTGTAAAGGCTGCCACATACGCCTTCGATCAGCACTTCGCTGTCGATCCATGAAGAAAAATCCTGTTCATGCGCAATGGGTACACGCACGTTGAACTCGCCGCCTTCCGATGCCACGCGCATGGCCAGAGTGCCCTCTCGCCATGAGGTTCGGTCAACGGCCGCTGACCGCACAATGCCTCGCACCTGTGCCCACTGGCTGTCCTGCTGCCCGTCGGCGAGTTCGGTGAATGGGAAAAGCTGTGCCCTGGGCAGAACTCCTTTGCCGAGCACGCGGAATTTCGTCTCGCGAATCACCGGCGCAAACTTGCCGGGTCCGGTCATCCCTTCAACCTCGACGAACTGGCCCAGCAGGTGAGCATACTTCGGGGAAACGCTGCCTTCCACGTAGATGCCGGCGGTCGCATCCTGAACAAAAAAGTCGGGCGCCGGAGCATCCATCGTGATCACGCCCCGAACCAGCACGGGATAGCCCAGTAACGCCTGCGCCGGACTCAAACGGCGAATTTGATCGGCGCGGGTGAGAGTGGGAAGTGGTTTCGCAGCCGGCATAAGCTGCGTCTGTGCCGCCACCACAACGAGCGCTGCCACCAAAAAAGCTGACACCACGATCAGGCGCAATCCTTGTGCCGCTGCCGCGCCAATGCCGCGAGTTCGCATTTTTCTATTCAGAGGCGATATCAAACTGAAGCCTGCCTTTGCGATGCCACAAATCCCGTGCTCGCCCTAGGGTAGCCCAAACCAGTGGGCTAAGGACAGTGGTTCAACGAAGGCCCGCTCAGCCTCCAAGCTTTCTGCGCGCGCACAGACGACGAACGCCAGCTTGACCGCTGGTCGTGGTACAGACCGAAGTAAAGGCGATAAGGTCATTTGACACGCATGAGATTCTTGTCGGTAACGTCCGTTCCTGAGATCAGCTCGTGGGATCGAAGGGGATCGAGAATAAAAATGTCAGAACCATCGAGACGCGACTTTCTAAGATTATCCGCTGCAGGACTCGCAGCTGGTGCAGCCGCAGAAGCCATACCGGCGTGGAGTTCTACAGCTGCAAGCCGGGTTCGCTCGGCCGATCCCGCCAACGGAGAAATCACCGTTCGTGTGACCGACGAGAAACGGCGTTTCGAAAGCACGCCCGCTCTGGCATGGCGGAAGAGCTCCAGTTTGCCTTCCGCCGAGGCGATCGTCCTCAACCCTGAAAAGAAATTTCAGGAGATTCTGGGTTTTGGTGCTGCCTTCAGCGACGCATCCTGCTACATGTTCAGCCAGTTGTCCGCGGAAGCGCGAGCGCAGCTGCTTCACGAACTGTTTCACCCTTCCGAAATGGGACTCAATGTGTGCCGCACCTGTATCGGCGCCAGCGACTACTCAACCGAACTGTACGGTTTTGACGAAGGCGAACCCGATCCGGAGTTGAGGCGGTTTTCCATCGATCACGATCGCCCCTATTTCCTGCCGGCCTTGCGGCAGGCTCGCAAGGAAAATCCCAACCTCTTTTTATTCTCCTCGCCATGGAGTCCGCCCGGTTGGATGAAAGCCGGCGGCTCCATGCTCGGCGGCTCGATGCGCCAGAAGTATTTTGACAGTTACGCGCACCACTTCTTGAAATTCCTTCAGGCCTACGCCAGTGAGGGTGTCTCGATCCAGGCAGTCACTTCGCAAAACGAAGTGGACACCGATCAGGATGGCCGTATGCCGGCTTGCTTGTGGGGGCAGGAATATGAAATTGGTTTCGTGAAGAATCACCTGGGACCTTTGCTTAAAGCTAACAACATTCCCACCAAGATCTGGCTGCTGGATCACAACTACAATTTGTGGGGCCGCGCAATTTGCGAATTGGATGATCCGGACGTGCGCCAGTACGCCAATGCGATCGCGTGGCACGGCTACGTGGGCGAGGCCGACATGATGTCCAAGGTCCACGACGCCCATCCTGACGCGCAGATGTACTGGACCGAAGGCGGCCCTGACATCACCAGTGCGCGCTACGCCACCGATTGGTCTGACTGGGGCCACACTTTTACCGATGCGCTGCGCAACTGGTGCCAGTCGCTGACTGGTTGGAACCTAGCGCTTGACGAGAAGGGACGGCCGAACATTGGCCCCTTCCCGTGCGGAGGACTCGTCACAATTCATTCGCAGACGAACGAAATCACGCGCAGCGGTCAGTATTGGGCTTTCGCGCAGTTCTCACGTCTGATTCGCCGCGGCGCACGTCGCTTCGAGTCTCGAGGGATGCCGCAGGTCTCTCACGTGGCCTGCGAAAATCCCGACGGCCAGAAAATTTTGGTGCTGACCAACGCAACTGCAGCGCGCTCGGTGGTGTTGCAAATGGGCGCATCGGCAGTCGACGTTCCCCTGCCCGCTGATTCCATAACGACATTGGCATGGAAGTGAAAAGCAATGTGCACCCGTTGCGCCGTGCACCGCCGAGTTTGGGGAGCGAATGATTCTTAGTCAGATTCCAGATTGCCGTCGCCAGATGTCGAGGCTTTGCCATCCAGCACTTTTCGGCCGACCTGGTGTGGAACGCCGAAAACCTTCTGATTGGCGCCACTCGCAACTAGGCTCGCAGCGTTTCCTTATGGAACCTCGCTCTCGATCAGAATTCCGGCCCAAGAACGGCACGTGCACAAATTGTCGAGCGGTGGTGACCATCGACGACAGCGTTTCGCCATCCGCTATAACTTTTAACATGGAGTACTACATCCTGGGACATCTCGGAAAATTCGTGACCCCCGGCGAGCATCGGATCAATTCGAATACATTCGGTTCCGGCAGTATCGAAGATGTTGCGTTCCAGAATCCCCGCGTGCATCCTTGCCCATTGGTCGAGTGTAAAAGTCGTTGACGCCGCCGATAATGTTGATCTTTTCTTCAAGCGTCATTTGGCTCAGAATCGAAACAACGCGCTTCTCCACTTCGGCTTTCGAGAGCGTGGTCTGCGCCATGCCAAACTGCGCAGTCAAAATGAGAGCGACCGCAATTACCAACCTTCGTCCGCTCAACGCCGGCTTCATAAGGATTCCCTCTCTGATTCGCGAATCAGCATAACTCAATTTCGGCTCCGGATTTTTCTTGTTTGACACTGGAAGAGGCAGGCTGATTAACGTCATGCGGCAAATCTGCACGGATAGTTCCTCTGTCCTCACGTCGAAAATTTATCGCCGGCTGGTTTCAAATCCTCATCCGAACCCGGCAAAATCTTCCGATGTACACACTGCATGGCTACAAGCTGCGAGGCGTTTTCCATGGACAGAACAACGTTCCGGTCGAACGGCAAGAGGTGATCGTGCCCGACGCCCCACCCGGCAGTAAGACAAAGTTAGAACTCGCGTTCACTCACCCCAAGCTCCAGTTCATCTGCAGATTGATGTTCTGCGCCCCGCCTTGTTCTCGGCATATTGCTTGGATCGGAAACCCCAGCTCCATCCTCCAGAATTTGTGCACCTATCTAAATTTTTCGTATTCGGAGCGGGCTCGCTTCAACACAGGGACCTGAGGGTCGGCGTCTTTCCAGTCGGCGAGGAAGTCCTGGTACGCAGTGCGCGCCGCGCTCATATCTCCGGAAAGAGCGCGTGCCCTTGCCAAGCCCAGGTGTGCCAGAGCGCCGAGCGGAAAATTCACGACCACGCCAGGATGGTCAATGATCTTCTGAAATTCTGCGACAGCCTCGGCTTCCTTGCCAGCAGACAGATAGGCTTGTCCGCGCAGGTAAGCCGGATACATGGTTCCTGCGGAAAACGGGGGCGGGTCCGCCAACTCATAAGAGAGTGCTGGTTGCAAAAGCGCAATCGCTTTCTCTGGGTTCTTGCGATCGAGTTCAATCGAAGCTCGAATCGCGGGAATCCAATAGTTCTGCGCCAGCGTATCGAGCGGGAAATCCTGGTTGAGATGATCGGCTTGTTGTTCCGCCTCGGAGATGTCGCCCGCGCGTGCAAATGCCAGTCCCGCTTCCACCCAAACGTCGCGGCCCGGCGCCAACGCCAGCGCCTGCTGCGCTTGCTGGCGAGCTTCATTGATCTCGCCGAACTCAGCCTCGCGTAAAGCCTCATTGCCTTGCCAGAAGGCCGCAGTCTCTTTGGAATCGTTGTGACGCGCCGAATTCTCGGCCTGCTGCGAAAGTTCGCGCGCTTTCTGAAGTCGCCCGTGATAGGCCTGCGTATCCGATTCGGCCGAGAGCAGAATGTCTTCAGCCCCCGGCTTGCCCATTGCCCAGGCGACCTGCTGTTGCATGCCCGCCGCGTCTTGGCGAAGAAAATCCAAATAGTAAATAGACTGTCGCAGGTACGGGCCGTCCAGATTTCGGGCGAGGGCTTCATCGAAAGCAGATTTCGCTTCGTCCAGGCGGTTCATCGAGAAGTAGGCCACGCCGAGATTGTTGTACCCGAGGATTGAACCTGGCTCCAGATCGAGCGCCTGCCGCGTGACTGCGGCGGCCCGTTCAAATTGCCCGAGAGTGAAATAATTGACTCCTAAATTTGTCGCGGCCACATAATCGCGGGGATAATCCCGAATCCAGAACTCATATTGCTGGATGGCTTTTTCCAGTTCACCGGTGGCCAGAGTGAAGTAGGTGCAAGAAATGTAATATCTCTCGCGCTCGCTTACGCGGTTGCGCAGTTCGTAAGCTTTCTTCACATTCTGTATCGCCAGGCTCGCCTGTCCCAGATTGTTGTAGCGGATGCCGAGCGAAGCAAAGGCGCGGGCAAAATTAGGGTCGAGCTCCACCGCGCGTTTCAGAAAAGGAACAGCCGCAGTGTCGCTCTGTTCGCGGGCCAGGCGATCGCCCTCGGTATAGGCCTGCAGAGCCTCCAGCGACGAAGTCGTCGCCTCCTCCAATGGCTTGTCGAATTTCTTGATCGACGCCAGCGATTCGCCCAGCTTGCCTCGCAGCACCGAGACTTCTTGGCCCAGAGCCTGTAGCACTTTCTCGCGGCTTTCGGCCTCGGTGTTGGTGGCCGCCAGAATGTCGCCGCTGCGGCAGCTCAGCGCTTTGATTGCAATGTCGTAGTGACTCCCAAGACTCGCAACCGAGCCGGATAGCAGAGCCTTGCTGCCGGTACGCATACAGATCTCGCGGCCCATGTCGCGCGTGATTCGCTCTCCGCTGATTTTTCCCATCAGCTTCAGCGTTTCGTTGACCTTGCGGTCGGAGAGAACGTTCAGAAACGGCGATTGCTCCAGATCGACCGCCAGCGCCTCTTTGAGCGTACTGTCGAAGACGGGATCACCCGTAGTGTTGGCGAAGTCGGCGATCACGATCGTATCTTTTTCGGTCAGCGGCTCGGCTCGGTGTGAACGATAGTAGAGTCCGCCTGCGACTAACCCGCCGGCCAGGAGAGCAGCAACCGCAATCTTCCACGGCTTGCGCGCGGGGATTTGTTGTCTTGCCATTCTCAACGCGCGGGGTGACCGCGGGGCGACCGTCGAGGGCAAAGCATCTGGCTGTGACCCGGCCCGGGCGGTGACGTTCCAGCCGCTGCCGCGACTGCCAGGCATGGTCGCGGCGGGCACGGCCCCGGAACTGGAGATGCCTGATCGTCCCGTGTCGGTGTCGCGCCGCAGACGTTGCAAGTCGGCTCGCATCTCCGAAGCGTGCTGGTAGCGTAGATTGCGATCCTTTTCCAGAGCCTTGGAGATGATGTCTTCGAGGCCAGGCGGAAGATCGGGGTTGAAACGAAGCGGAGCCGTGGGCATGGAATCGAGGATCGCTTTAAAAATCACACCCGAACTTTCCCCGCGGAATGGCAAAGCGCCAGTCGCCATCTCGTAGAGCACTGCTCCAAACGAGAACAGATCCGTGCGGGAATCAACGTCCCTGGCTCGCACCTGCTCGGGCGACATGTAAGCTACCGTCCCCACAACCGTCCCGGGGCCGGTCAGTTCCCTAGTCTGTGTGAGCAGAGCCTGCTCGCTGGAGCCATCCGCGGGCGTAACCTTCGCCACACCGAAATCAAGAACCTTGGCGTGGCCCCGCTTGGTCACGAAAATGTTGCCAGGCTTGATGTCGCGGTGCACAATTCCTTCCGCGTGTGCGGCGTCCAGCGCGTCGGCGATCTCGATGGCGAGCGGAAGCAGCATCTCCAGGTCGAGCGGCCGGCCCGCGATGCGATGCTTCAACGTCAGCCCATCCAGATATTCCATCGCAATGAAGGACCGCCCCTCATGCTTGCCGATTTCGTGAATGGTGCAGATGTTTGGATGATTCAGCGCCGACGCGGCCCGCGCCTCGCGCCGGAAACGCTCCAGAGCCTGCGGGTCCTGGGCTAACTCATCGGGCAGAAACTTGAGAGCGACGAAGCGCCCCAGCTCCGTATCTTCGGCCTTGTAAACCACACCCATCCCGCCGCCGCCCAACTTCTCGACGATGCGGTAATGCGAAACGGTTTGGCCGATCATTGGGGGAGCGTTGAAAACGCTGCGTGCATGTTAGGAGCAGTGGGAGCAGCAAGTCAACGTGAAGCCGGGCAGTGAAGGTGAGATGGTGTGATGGTGGCTGAGCTTTCAGCGCCGGTGCAGCGGCAGGTCCAACCCTGAGCGCCTTATCGGTTGTGCGAGCGTTCCTGTTAGATGTTCCGCCCACCGCCCGCAAGGACCGGAACAGCCGCTAAAGGCGTCCTCACCTCCGCTTTCGCTCCCTGGGTCGCCCACAAATACGCACCAAAAGCAAAACCGTAACAGACGAAGCCACTCCAGAATGTGCTGGCGATTCCCGCGTTCATCGAGATTGCCGCCGCCAGTACCGAGCCACAGATCGATGTTGCTCCGTTCACCCCCCAGAACGCAGGCGTGAGTGCGTCGACCTGGCTAGCCGCCAGTTTCAACCCCAGGGGAAACGCCATGCCCATAAAAAATCCAAGCGGAAAAAGAATTCCGGTCGCGACCATGATGCGCATCGCATTTGTAGACGATGAGAAGGCCGCGGTCGCGTAGGGCGTGAGCACTCCAAAGACAAGCATCGCCGCCAACAACAGCAGCAGGCGGACCAGAGCATTCCGGCCCGCGTAGGTTATGTTTCGAGTTGTATAGCTTCCGAATCCACTCGACAACAGAAGCGAGAACAGAACCACCGACAGCGCATAGGTGGGATGTCCCAGGAAAACGATCAGCCGTTGCATTTGAGAAATCTCGATCAGCATGAAGCCCAGGCCAATCGCCGCGAAGAACAGAAGATGCGGCACGACGCTGCGCACCACCGTCTTTTTCATGGAGCGCAACGGCAGCCAGATGCAAATCAGAGTCGGCACAGTAATGAACAAAAGGAGAACGCCGACCACGGCTCCGGAGGTGGCATAAATCGCCGCGTTCGGGTCTTCTGCGAGTTGCCGGAGCCGAAGAAGGTTGCGGAACTTCATCATGTAAAAAAAAAACGGTGAATCGTCGGTCGGAGCGGATAGGTTTACAGGCAGAGATGCGACGATCCCTGCAGGGTCCTGTCCTGTGGCCAGCGCCGCGAAAACCGGATCGAGGGCAAACCGCGGACTCAGCACTACGTCGAAATGCATCTGCCTGGAGATCTCTTCCACACGATCAATTTCAGCCGCGGTGAAAGGTTTTTTGCCAACCAGGATGGTGACCGCCCCAATCGGCTCGCCTTCCGCACTTCGCCGCGAGTTTTTCACCAGCAGAATGTGAGAGCGGGGATCCTCGACGCCGCTGGCGCGCAAGCTGGCCGCCGCCAAAGACGTAAGCCGGTAGGCTTCGGCCGGCAATCCTGGCAAATACCAGCGAGAGAACGAGAGTACTCCATCTGGAGTCAGGCGATGAAGAAACATGTTCCAACACTCGACGGTGTAGAGCGAGTTCTCCGTCAGAGTTAAGGCGCCTGCGGCCGTCGCGGCCCAGGTATCAATGAACGAGGCTTCCAGAATGTCGAAGCGCTCCGGTGTGCGGGCAAGATAACTGCGCGCTTCATCGTTCACAAATGTTACTTTCGGATTGCGATCCAAGTGACCCGTGAAATCGCCAAACCTGCCATTGACCGTGTTGATGATGTTTTGATTGATCTCCACGGCGCGCACAGACTTCTGCTTGAACAGCAGAGCCGACAGCACATCTCTGCCTCCGCCGGCCCCCACGATCAGCACATTCGCGTCTGACCGTATGTAATGAACGAGATTTTTTACGTCGTACTTGAGATAGTCCAGGCTATCGATCGAGACTCCGTTCACTCCATCCAATGCCGTCAGCGTCGTTTCAGCGTCAGAGTCTATCTTCAGATGTAGTTGCCGGAAGAACTTGTCGGTAGGATAGGTGACGCTGATTCCTTCGGTAATCACTTTGGACGGCGTATTCGCGTCACCACGCACCGTGATGCGGGAGAACGAATTCCATTTTTCGTAAAGGGCGGGTGGTTCGTGTTCACCCTTGGCCCAGGTGATCCGCAGCAACGATGCCTGGCGCTGAGCCAGGACCGTGTTGACCACAACAAAAATCGCGAATACCGTTCCTAGAATGAAGGCTGCCTTTCGGAACCGATGTTCCCCGGCGTCGAGTGAAAACAAGACCGCTCCCACACAACCCAACAAGCCCACCAACACCACGGCAGTGGGCGCATCTGTTCCCTTCAACACATAAATGAGAACGATGCAGCCCGTAGCGGCGCCGAACAAATCGGCGGCATACAGGCTGCTGACACTGCGGGGAAATTTCGTTAGAGCAGCGCAAACACACACTCCGCTGAAGTAAAACGGGACCGCCAGTACGAAATAAGTAACCGCAATCCAAATCACCGCCAGCGTGGGCTCCGAACGAAAAGGCACAAGTATGTGTGCCAGCACGCTGACAATTACCGTGACGGCGAACCAGAACGCACTGCGCGCCATTTGCTGCTTTGTGCTGCTTTCGTTGTAAAGTTCGGGATGCCGGTAGACTTGCAGCGCGCCGACGGTCATGCCGAACATCGCCAGCGAAATGGCAACGAAGGCAAAGTGGTACCACATGGTTACGCTGAAGATCCGGGTCAGCAGGATCTCAAGCATCATGGTGGCAAGAGTGATGAACCACAGACCAATGATCGTCAGGCGCGAGGCGCGCTCATCCATCATCGTAGATTCGACCCCTTCAGAACCCCCGGTGATTTCTCCGAGAGAATGTACTTTCTCGATTTGAGCTCCAGAGATGTCGTCGATACACGCCGCCGTCGGTTCGACGTCGAGATGGGGATTGAAAAGCCAGGTTCAATCCGACCTGGTTCAATCCGGACTGATTCAATCCGGCCTTTTCGATCCGGTTTTACCTCTGGCTCGCAGCGCCTTGACCAGTACAAACGCGAATGTTAGTTTCGCTTCCACGCGTGACCGTGGGAGGCATACTACTCTGACCTGGCCGGGAAAGCCACCTCAATCCGTCGAACTTCATCGCATTGATCTTCATTCCGGCGATCTTCGTACCGCCGATCTTCACCCCGGCGATCTTCATCCCACTGATCTTCATCCTACTGATCGGCGCCGGCGTGAATTTCTGATCCGGTTCTGCCAAGGCGCTGCAGTCGGTCTGGTTCCTGCGAGTCTCTGGGATCTGATGCCTCCGGCCCCTAGATCCGTTGCCTCTCGCAGTGAGCCCGCCGGATTCCATCTGCGCCCGCACTATCGAAGTGAGCGCCCGCTCGACGCCACATTACTCAAAGTGCAGGCCGGCCTTGACGACTTCATCACCGAAAAGTATGTCGACCAGATTGCGGCTATTCTCGCGGAGTGGAGCGCCAGCCTGCTGCGGTCTCCGCGAGAAACGCAGGCCGTCGTGAAGGCTCTCGCAGGCGATTTTTCTGCCGCATCGCTCCAGCCCTCCGAGTCACGGGTCGTCCGTTCCAGTTCCGCGCTGGAAGTGCGCCAGAACCGATTCGACAATCAAGCCACGCTAAGTCGCGACGGATTTCTCAGAGAATGGCAAGCCGCGCTCGGCGGCTTCTCCAAGATCGTTACTGCAGAATTTCAGATCACAGCGATCGATTTAGCGGGCAGGGAAGACGCGAATTCGTCTGCAATGCGCCAAGTTCCAGCCAACGTGCGCACCCGCGTTCGCTACGAAATCGTGGGTACGGGCGCAGAATTCCACCGCGAACAGCGCATCGGTCAATGGGACTTAACCTGGGTCCAATCCTCTTCGGGTGAGTTTCGTGTGCGCAGTTGGCGCGTGATTGACGAATCCCAGGCCCGCGCCACTTCGCCCGTTTATGTAGACATCACCTTCGCTGCGCTCGGCGGCAATTCTTCTTACTCGGCCCAGTTGCTGCATGGCACCGACTACTGGCGAACCGTGCTCGACGGCGCCTCTGGCATTGACATCTACGGACACAACGGTGTCTCGGTCGCTGACATCGACAACGACGGCTTCGACGATCTTTACGTTTGCCAGCCCGCGGGCCTGCCCAATCGTCTCTATCGCAACCGCGGCGACGGGACGTTTGAAGACATTACGGAAGCGTCCGGCCTGGGAATCCTCGAGAATACCGCGTGCGCGCTCTTCGCCGATTTCAATAACGACGGACGCCAGGATGTCATGGTCGTGCGCGCCAACGGCCCGCTGTTATTTCTAAATGAAGGCGGCTGTAAGTTCCGCCTGAAAAACGATGCCTTCCAGTTCGCGAACCCTCCGCAGGGAACCTTCACTGGAGCGGCTGCTGCCGACTACGACCGCGACGGCTGGCTCGACGTTTACTTCTGTCTGTACTCCTATTACCAGGGCACCGGGCAATACAAGTATCCGTCTCCGTATCATGATGCCGAAAACGGTCCGCCGAATTTTCTGATGCGCAACCATCGCGACGGCACGTTCCGCGACGTCAACCGCGGCGTCGGGAACTGAACCAGAACAACACTCGTTACAGCTTTTGCTGCGGCTGGAGCGATTACAACGGCGACGGCTGGCCCGATCTTTATGTAGTGAACGATTTTGGCCGGAAGAATCTCTACCGCAACAACGGCGACGGCACGTTCACCGACGTGGCTCCTCAGGCCGCGGCCGAAGACATCGGCGCAGGCATGAGCGTCTCCTGGCTCGATTACGACAACGACGGCGCGCAGGATCTCTACGTCGCCAACATGTGGACCGCGGCCGGCGAACGCGTCTCAATGCAAGGAAACTTCAAGAAAGATTCGCCTGCCGAAGTTCGGGCGCTCTATCAAAAGCACGCGATGGGGAATTCACTCCTCCACAATCGAGGCGCAGTTATCGACGACGCTACGAATTCCGCCGGGGTTGGAATGGGCCGATGGTCGTGGTCGAGCGACGCCTTCGATTTCGATCACGACGGTTTTCTCGATCTCTACATCGCCAACGGCATGGTCTCAGGCCCATCGCCAGCGGAGCATTCGCCCGAGGATTCTGCGCCCGAGAATTCTACGCAAGAAGACCTCAACAGTTTTTTCTGGCGGCAGGTGGTAGCGTTATCGCCCGATGAGGCCCAGGCTTCGCCGGAGTATGAGCAGGGCTGGAACGCCATCAACGAACTCATCCGTTCCGACGGCACCTGGAGCGGCTACGAGCGAAATGTTTTCTACGCCAACAATCGCGATGGAACCTTCTCCGACGTTTCTGCCGTGCTAGGCCTCGACTTCGTGGAAGATGGCCGGGCATTCGCCCTTTCCGATTTCGACCACGATGGCCGCCTCGAAATATTTCTGAAGAACCGTAACGGCCCGCAGCTGCGCATTCTGAAAAACGCGCTGGAGGTTTTGCCTCCGTCGATTATGTTTCATCTGCAAGGCACCAAGAGCAACCGCGATGCCATCGGGGCCGCCGTAACCATCGAAACTCCGGCCGGAAGCCAGGTGCGCCTGCTTCAGGCAGGATCAGGTTTCCTCTCTCAACATAGTAAAGACATTTTCTTCGGACTTGGAGAAACCAAGGGTCCGGTACGAGCCTCGATTCGGTGGCCCAGCGGATTCGTCCAACAACTGAATAACCTTCCCATCAATCACAAGGTCTGGGTAGAAGAAGGCAGTGAACCTCACCGCATCGAGCCGTTCAAGCCGCAGCTGATAAAGAGCAGGCTGGCTCAGCCGGAAGCCACGCGAGAAGTTGAAACGCTTCCTGCCAGAGTAGAAACCTGGCTTCTCGCTCCCATCGCAGCTCCGGAGTTTTCTCTTGCAGACCAGTCGGGGAAAGTTTGCACGCTTTCCGCGACGCGCGGCAAGCCCACTCTTCTGAACTTCCGGACCACCAACTTGCCGGACGCGTCACAGGAGCTACGAGTGCTGCAAAAGTCCTACGCGGATTGGAAAGCGAAAGGATTGCAGCTGATCGCCGTAAACGTGGATAATCGCTCCACTGATCAGGCGCTCCTCCCCGATCAGTTTTCGCTTCCGATTCTGCGCGGCTCCGACGACGTTGCTGCCATCTACAACATCCTCTATCGCCAGTTGTTCGACCGACACCGCGATCTGAGCCTTCCCACATCGTTTTTGATCGACAGCAACGGCGACATCGTCAAGGTGTATCAAGGTCCGATCATTCCTGAGCAAGTGGGGCACGATTTTCAACACATTCCGCGAACAGAGGCGGAGCGATTAGCCAAAGCGCTGCCTTTCCCGAGCGCAACCTCCACTCTCGAATTCGGTCGCAACTACCTCTCTTACGGCGCTCTGTTTTTTCAGCGCGGATATCTCCATCAGGCCGAAGCCTCGTTCCAGCAGGCGCTCCGCGACGACCCTGACAGCGCCGAGGCGCTCTATGGAATCGGGAGCGTCTACCTGAATCAAGACAAGAACGCCGCGGCACGCGAGACTTTTGAGCGCGCTGTGAGGATGACCGCGAACTATCCCGGCACTCTGCCCGACGCCTGGAACAATCTCGGCGTCATAGCCACGCGCGAGGGACGCATCGACGATTCCGTCGGGTGTTTTCTACAGGCGCTACAACTGAACGCGGATGATCTTCTGGCGCTCGACAACCTCGGGAATGCCTACCGCGCGCAAAAGCGTTGGGAAGATGCCCGCAAGGTTCTGGAGCGCGCGCTGGAAGTTGCTCCCCAGGATGCCGAGGCGAACTACAGTCTGGGAATGGTATTCGCGCAGACCGGGGACACCGCTAAAGCGGAAGAGCATCTGGAGCGCGCCTTGCAATCTCGTCCGGTTTATCCGGAAGCTCTGAATAATCTGGGAGTGCTCTATCTGGTCATGCAGCGGCGCGATCAGGCTGTGGCCAGCTTCGAACAGTGCATCCGGGTGGCCCCGTCGTTCGATCAGTCGTATTTGAACCTGGCGCGCGTTTACGCTCTGGAAGGCGCGCGGGACAAGGCTCGCGGTGTCCTGCTTGATTTGCTCAAACAGCATCCTGGCCATCCCCAAGCCACGCAGATGCTCGAACAATTGCAGCAGTAAAAAGTGAGCGTTTAAGGTTTCGGTGTCGGTGCAGTCAACAGTTCGACGAACATCTTGTAGAACTTCTCCGCGTCGAGATCGGCCTGCACTTCGGCTGGCGGTCCCACAATCATTGGCTTGTCACTCTCCGTCCAACTCAGAGTATTTCCATAATCCGCGCCGCGACTGAGGTCGACATCGAGATAGCGCGTGTCCTTCGCCGTAATCAAACTCGGCTCCAGCCACGCCACCGCCGCCAGTTCGTCCCACAGATAGTTGTATTTGCCCGAAACGCGCGAATACGAACCAACATACCGAGCCGCGGGGGTGTTTCCCGCCTTCACCCGATCAATCAATTCTTGCGTCAGCCGCGTCTTTACGGAAATATCCACTGTGGTGCACACAATTCTCTTCCACGGTGCCATGAGCACGACATGCGCAGCTTCCGGATCGAACCAAAGATTAAATTCGTGCCGGGGCGTGTTCACGAATTCAGGATCGTCCGTTTTCGGATTCAAGCTCCCCCCCATAAAGACCAACTCTTTCGCCAGCCCGGCAAATTCAGGATCAATCGAGATGGCGAGCGCGAGATTGGTCATCGGGCCGCCCTCGTAGATCGTGATCTCGTGCGGATATTTTCGGACCATGCGCACCAGAAAATGCGCCGCGTCTTCATCCAGCGTCTTGGTGGTCGGCTTTCCCTCAGGCATCTCGCCCAAATCGTCAGCCGGGTGATACCGCCGCGGAGTCCACGCTCCCACCCACGGTACAGAGCCGTATTGCTGCTCCCACACTTCCGTTTCTTCCTTGCGCCGCACCAGCGGATACTCGGCTCCGGCTACGACCGGGATGTCCGTCCTCCCAATGATTTCCAGCATGCGCAGCGTATGCGCAACTTCCTCCTTGAGCCAGGCATCGCCGGTCACCACCGTCACTCCGAGAACTTCCGTCTGCCGCGACTGGACCAGCAACAGGATGGACTGCTGATCGGTGCCTCCCGGCCCCGCTGCGTCCTGATCGATGATGATCTTACGTTTGCCGGAAACCTGCTGGCTCCAACCGGACGCGTAGGTGAGCAATAACACCGCGATTATCACCACCCAAAACCGGACCAATCTCATCTCGTTGAGTCTCCCGGATCTCATGTGCAGAAGGACCTCATGGGCAAGGCAATGCATTCTATTTTGCGACGCCATCCCAGCGCCAGCAGTTTTCTTACCCCGCTGATAGAATACCGCTCTAGGCGCGTGGGCCAATCTCGCTGGACATTCAGAATTGCGCCTCTCTTCATGCGTCGTCTCTGCGCAGCGTCACGGCAACTCATGTCGGCATCCCGCTCCAGCCGCGGCATGGCTGCGCTCATTATCCTCATCCTTGTACTGTCTGCTTCGCCCCTGAAGTCGCAAGTCTCCGCATCATTACGCGGCTCGGTTCGTGACTCGCAAGGGAAGCAGGTCGCTGGCGCAACCATTCACTTGCAGCTCAAGGATTCAACTCAGACTCAAACCGTCCATACTGATCAGGAAGGGAAATATGTTGTTGCCGCCCTGTCCGGCGGAGTTTATTTTCTCCGCGCCGAGATGGCCGGATACAGCGATGCGGAAATCCCCGCGCTCTTTATCGCTCCCAACGAAGCGAAGAATATCGATCTCACTCTGCCGGCGGCAAAAGCTGAATCACACTCGGTTTCCGCGCGATCGCCGCAGTTCTTCGACGAGCCGCAATTCACAGTCGCCGGCGTGACTGACACCACCAGCCTCGGCGGCCACGGTTCCGACACAATTGTGCGAGCCCGGGAAACCATCGCCAAAGAAACGGTTTCGCTGGGCAAGCCGCCAGCGGGCACCGCCCAGACAGGCGATTACGAGAAGGAGCGCGACCATCTGTTGGCGCGGCTGGCTCATGAAGACGGAGCTGAACTCCACCACTTGCTCGCCGATGTCCAGGAGAAGCTCGGAGATTCTCTCGACGCGGTTCGCGAGTACCAGCGTGCTGCAGAACTGGATCCCAGTGAGCCCTACCTTTTCGATTGGGGCTCCGAACTTCTGCTGCATCATGCCCAGGAGCCTGCATCAGAAGTTTTCACGCGCGCGAACCGCCTGTTCCCGCGATCGGGCCGAATGCTGATCGGACTGGGCGCCGCCTGGTTTGCCCGCGGATCAAACGAGCAAGCGGTGCAGCGAATTTGTGAGGCATCCGACTTGAATCCCACCGATTCGATGCCCTATTTGTTCCTGGGAAAAATACAAAGCGCCGAGACGGCGACTTCAGAGCAGCTCGTCGAAAAACTGCACCGCTTCGCGATCCTGCAACCAAAGAACGCAGAGGCGAACTACTACTACGCCGTCGCCCTGTGGAAGCGGGGGAAAGGCTCGCAGGATGCGGCCAACGCTGCGCAGATCGAGGCTTTATTAAGAAAGGCGATTCGTCTCGATCCGAAATTCGGCGCTGCCTATCTGCAGCTAGGCGTTCTCCATTCCGAGCAAAGAGATTATCCGCAGGCGATCTCCGACTACCAGCAAGCCATTCAGGCAAACCCGCACATGACCGGCCTGCAGATGGAAGAGGCGCACTTTCGCCTCGCCCAAGCCTATCGTCAGACCGGTGACGCCGCCAAAGCTGAATCCGAAATCCAGGCCCGCAACCAGATCGACAAAGAATTGGCCAAGGAAGCGGAACGAGAGCGTCATGAGATCCGGCAGTTCGTGTATACCCTGCGCGACCAACCTCCGCCACAAGCCCCGTAAACTGCGCCACACGCCCTGTACGGCGAAGATTTGCTGCTGTGAAACGCTTCCGGGACAAGCTTCGGGACGAGGCCTCCGCTCTGCCTCTCCGTGTGTTACACTTTTTGCTTCATACTGACAGACAGAAACAGTTAACAAGCAGGACGCGCAATCCACACATGCTTTTTTCCAAAGAATATGTGGGCTATCTGGCCCGCGAAGTCACCAAGAAATTGATTGCTGGCAAGTTCATCGAGACCTCCGCGGTACCGGAGGTCACCGTTCGGGTGAACGCCGCTCTGGTCGACGAACTCTCGCTCGAAGACCGCATTAACGACGAAGTGCGCGTCATCCTCGAAGCCTACTCGGAAGAGATGAACAAAACCGGCGCCAACTACCAGGAAATGTTTCGCAAGGTGAAGACCGAACTGGTGCGCAAGTACAAGGCGGTGCTGTGAGACTCAGCCGCGACAAAGTCAACGTGCTGGCCCGCGCCGTTTCCGACGTGCTCAAGCAGATGGACGAAGTCGAGTTCATCGAAGATCCCAACACCATCCGCCAGGAAACCCGCAAGATTCTCGAAGAACTGCTCATGCAGGAAGCAAGAATCGACGTTGCCGCCCGCCAGAAAATCGAGAGCCAGAAACGCACCATCCTCGAAGGCTCGCAAGAGTGGGACATCCTCTACCGCAAGTACTACAACGAAGAAGTGAAAAAGCTCGGCGTGTAGCGAGTCCGCACCGATCCGACGCCGCCTGCGCAGAGGTGATCGTTGCCAAGCCAGATGAGCGATGTTAAGGCGATCGTAAAACGTGCCGCCGATGACGCTGGCTTCGATCTCGCTGGCATCGCACCTGCCACTGACACTGCCGAACTCCAGCATTTTCCTGAATGGATTGCCGCGGGCCACGCCGGAGAAATGAAATACCTGGAAGCCCGCGACGACAGTGGCGACCTCAAACGGGCCTCGCTCGCTCGCGTCGCGCCCTGGGCTCGTAGCGTGATCGTCTGCGCCATCAACTACAACACCGCGAATCCCTACTCGACCGAAGTTCACGATCCGCATCGCGGATGGATCTCACGCTATGCCTGGAGTCGCGAAGATTATCACGACACCGTCCTTCGGCGCCTTAAACGGGTAGAAGTTGCTCTGCAGCAAGCTGCATCGGGCGGGTTGATGTGGGGCGGGCACTCTTGCCCGCCAACTCTAACCACGCGCAGCTACGTCGATACCGGTCCCATCGTCGAACGCGTCTTTGCCAAATACGCCGGCGTTGGCTGGATCGGCAAGAACACCTGCATCATCAATCAGAAAAAAGGTTCGTGGCTTTTCCTGGGCGTGATCCTCACGTCGCTGGAACTCGCGCCCGACCTGCCTGCTCCCGACCGCTGCGGAACCTGCACTCGCTGCATCGAAGCCTGTCCGACCGACGCAATTCTCGCGCCCTACCAGCTCGATTCCAACAAATGCATTTCGTATCTCACTATCGAAAAACGCGGCTCGATTCCGGAGGATCTTCGCGTCGGCATAGGCCACCACATCTTCGGTTGCGACATTTGCCAGGACGTCTGTCCGTGGAACCGCAAAGCCCCAGCCTCGACCGCGCCTGAATTCCAGCCTCGCCCCGGCCTGGTAAACCCCGCCCTCGCCTGGCTCGCCGAAATGTCTACCGAAGAATTTCAGAAGGTCTTCCGCGGATCGCCCATCCGCCGCACCAAGCGCTCCGGCCTGCGTCGCAACGTCGCCATCGCCATGGGCAACAGTGGCAACTGCGATTTCCTTCCGCTGCTCGGCCAACTGGCCGCCGACGAAGACGTCTCCGTCGCCGACAGCGCCCGCTGGGCCAAGGCGCGCTTGCTGACGTCGAAAGAATTAAAGAATAAGAAATAATAATTAATGAGGAACGGTGTCATGGTCGTACGCCCGTGTCGCTTGACCAAAAATTCGCTTTACCTTCGCTCTGCTCTAGTCGTTTTTCGCTCCTGGTTTTTTGACCTTCCGTAATTTTGTTCTCCCGATTCCCGGCAACTATTCTTCCGCCAAAGGGTTCTTAGTGGAAGGTTATCTTTACCGTCTGGGGTGACCATGTTTCCACGCCACATCGAACCAATGCGGCGCGCTCTCGTCCGGTTAGTACTCATGGTGCTGGCCTGCGCTTCTCTTGCTTGTGCTTCTGCCACTCTTCTTCTGGAAGAACCCTACGGCAAAATGGGATTCTTTACCGCAACCGGCCACGCCGCTGTTTATCTTTCCGGCATATGCGCCGATACTCCCGTCCACCTGCGTTCCTGCGCCCCAGGAGAATCGGGAATCGTCCTCAGCCGCTAC
Organism: uncultured Acidobacteriota bacterium; assembly: GCA_963755795.1. Taxonomy (GTDB): domain Bacteria; phylum Acidobacteriota; class Terriglobia; order Terriglobales; family Acidobacteriaceae; genus Sulfotelmatobacter. Next base: position 40,896 of record CAVWLI010000001.1, read on the forward strand.
GATGGCGTGGGCGGATACGACTGGGTTGCCATTCCCCTGATCCCGTACCTGTACGCGGTCGAGCGCCCCGAAGATGTGCCGCTGTTTGCCGACGCGAAAATGACCGCCTTCCTGCGCGACCGCTATCGTCGCAAATATCTGGAAGACGTCGCGCCCGATGGCAAAGACGGCGAAACTCCCGGCGGAAACTGGTACGAACTTGTAGGATCTTCCTACGATCGCACCATTTACGCTTTCGAGATTGAAACCGCCCCGGAACAGGACGAGGACCTGATCCACAAATTAAACTCGTCGCCGAACCAGTCTCATTTCCACTTGGTCTCGCGCAACTGCGCCGATTTCGCGAAAGATATCCTCAACTTCTATTACCCAAAATCGCTGCATCGCAGCCTGATCGCGGATATCGGCATGACCACGCCGAAACAGATGGCGAAAATGCTGACGAAGTTCAGTGACCGCCATCCTGAGATCCAGTTTTCGCGCCTCATTATCTCGCAGGTGCCCGGCAGCATGCCCCGCAGTTCGTCGGTGCATGGCGTGGTCGAATCCTTCTTCAAGTCGAAAAAATACATTATGCCGAGCGTGCTGTTCAGCCCGATCTTTGCCGGATGCGTGGCCGCGGTCTATGTTGGCACGGGCACGGGCCACTTCGAGCCAGCGACCAAAGCCATGGTTTTCGTGGCAGGCCGTGACCCTCAGCGTCCGCTCGATCGTGAAGACCGACGCGCTTACCAGCAGCAACTGAAACACTTTCTCGCGGATGCCTATCCGGAAAAGCCCGAACAGAATATCGACCAGATATGGGCGAAGCAGCAATCCAGAGCCAAAGCAGGCGTCGATGAGCAGGGCAGCCCCGTTCTCCAGTTGCAGGTCGGAACGAGTTTCGTTCAAATCGGCGTGGCCGCAGACAATATCTTGAACGGCAGCGCCCCACCTGAACTGGTGCGTCAACTCCTCGAAGCTCGCCTTCAGGCGGAATTGCGGCGTCGCTCAGCGCGCGACCTTTCCGAAACCGAAGTCGCCCGCGACTGGAACCTCCTGCAGAAAGCCTACACTCAGAATGATTCGCCCCTCGTCGCCGGCACCACGCTGCGTTCGGAGAATGTCCGCGGCAACCGGCCCTGACGACGCAGTGTCCTACTCGCCAAACAGCAAAGATGGATTCGCATTTTCGTTCGCTTCGCACGTCTGGGTTTCAAATCTGAATTGAGGATTGAAAAGGCCGCGTCGTTCGACGCGGCCCGCTTCGTCGATGACCGGGTTTATTGCTGGTCTGGCGGCGGCTGCCGTGGAGGTAGGCCTTGACCCGGAACAGGAGGTTGCCCAGGGTTGGGCTGCTGCTGAAACTGCAATTGCCGCTGCTGCATCTCTTGCAGTAATTCCTGCGGCGTCTTTACCCCAGGCTGCGGCTGCTCCGGAGGTTGTGCAGCCTGTTGTTGCTGCTGTTCCGCCTCTGCCTCGGCGGCCGCTTGGTCTGCGGCGTCGTCCGTATTGTCGTCCGCCGCTTGAATTTCGGCTTCCGCTACCGGCTGCTGCCTGATGTTGGGCGGCATGTTCCCAGGTTGTCTTGGTTCCGCGAATGACGCGTCATTGGGAGGATTCACGTTGTCCGGCCCAGTTTTCGGCACCAGCACCACGCGGGTCAGCGCGGCGTCGTTTGCCGAAGACCCCAGCAACACATAATTGAAGCGCGATCCATTCAGCAGCTCAGCCACCACTTCTCGTGCCGGCCCCGGCCCAAGATGAGTGACCACCCGCTCCGGCGCCGCTGGCACCTCGATCTCGGCCCCCGTCTGTTTGCGTACGGCTCGCAAAATATCGCCCAGGGTTGAGTTGGGCGCCACAATCGTCAGCTGCTCGTTCTGATAAGTCACTTGCGGCGCCACCGGCGCCATCGAATCCAGCGGAATCGGCTGCACCGGCCCGGTCGGTCCGGATGGCAAGGGAGGCAAAGGCGCAGGCTGCTTCTTGGTTGTCTTATGGTGAGTCTGCCTGGCCGCGGCATTCGCGGCGCTCGCTATCCCCAGGCACAGAGCGGCGGCGCACGCCAGCACCACACCAGCCCTTTTGAGCCTCCATCGCGTGCTCATCACTACTCCTCCAGGCATCTTTCGGGGAACGCCGCCAGAAACGTCTTTAGCGCAATTTTATCATTGCTACGGGTTTCAAACGGTCGCCATTACACTGCCCACTCATAGAACGTCTTCAGACTACTCTCTTGCAGCGGCACCCGGCTATGGCACGAATCGAGTGCCGCCAACTCGATTGCAGTCAACCATTTCGGGGGATTCAAAATCTTAATAGCGCGTGGCCGCCGTCGGCGTAAACTGTGCCACAGACTTTCCTCGTCTATGAAAGTAAGAACGGAATCATGTCATGAATCAGCATCCCAGGGCTCCGTTGCAGTCTTCTGCGTTGGCTCTTTGCCTAGTGTTCTTCTCGACGGTGAGCGCCGGCGCGCAGAGTTGTCAGACGTCCGGTGAACTCGATGCCGCCACCTTGGCCTCCGTTACCGCCGCAGGCCAGCGCTATTTCGGCCTCGCCGCCAAGGCCGATGCCGCGTCCCTCCGGCAGAACTCCATCCCCAGCCTTGCATCCGATTTCTCGGCAATCGAGACCACCATCAAAGACCACCAGCAGGATCTCGTTGCCGCCCAAGCGACGGTGAAGTCGGTTTTCCTGCTTGAGACTGCAGGCTCGACTCCCGCCCCACACGCTGAATTCTTCTGCGGAGTCTTCGGCAAGAACGGCCAGACCGCCAGCAGCGCCGTCTTTGAACTCGACAATCTGTCTCCAGGCAAATACGCCGTCGTGCTACTCGACGCAACATCGCCCAAGGGACGAACCATGTTTTCCGTAATTCTCCAACAGGCGGGCACCGACTGGAAATTAGGCGGCCTCTACCTCAAGCCCGCCGTCGTCGCGGGACACGACAGCGACTGGTTCATTGCCCGTGCCCGCGACTTCAAAACCAAAGGCCAGCTGCACAACGCGTGGTTTTATTACGTGGAAGCAACCAGCCTCGTCTCGCCACTGCCCTTCATGGACACGGCGGCCACCGACAAACTTTCCGACGAATCCCAGACCCTGCGGCTCGCCGACCTTCCCGCCAATGGGAAACCGGCGGACCTCGCCGCCGCGCACGCCACCTACAGACTCACCGCGATTTTTCCTGAGGCTGTGGGCGATGACCTGGACCTGATCGTCAGATATCAGGTAGCAGATATCTCCAGCACCAATCAGGCCTACCAAAACAACGAAGCTGTCATTAAAGCGCTGGTCGCGAAGTTTCCGGAACTGCGGGACGCCTTCGCCGGCATCGTGGCCCGCGCCGTCGATCCCGCCGGCCACGACTACGGCACGCTACTGGCCATGAAGGACATCAAGTAGCCGCGTCCTCCAGCACACACTCCTTCGGATCCTTGTCATCCCGTACTCCCAGGTACACGGGAGCGCGCAGCTTGGGCCCGCTGCCAGCGCTCGTCCCCCCGGTCCACTCGGCAAATTCAATCTCGGCCACTAACTGTGGCTTCACCCAAAACACTGTGCGTAGCGCCTCGACTTCCCCGAAAAACGGATTTTTCTTCGTCTCCATCTTCTGCAACACTTTCCAAAGCTCGTCCAGCAATTTCTGATCGAACCCGCTCCCCACCTGCCCCACGTGAATCAATCGTCCCTTCTTGTCGTAGAGTCCCAGCACCAGCGATCCAAAATGCGCGCGGCTGCCTTCGGGCTCGGTGAAGCCGCCGATCACGCACTCCAGCCGGTGTCGAATCTTGATCTTGAGCCACTCGCGGCTTCGGCGTTCTTCGTAGAAACTGGCGCGCTTCTTCCCAACAATCCCTTCCAGCCCCTTCTTCTGCGCCATTTCAAACAGCGCCTTGCCGTGTTCCTCATAGTGATCGGAAAAGCGAACGAAGTCGCCCGTAACCACCACTTCCGCCAACTTGCGCTTGCGTTCTTCGAGCGGCACGCGCCGCCAGTCGTAGCCGTCGAGATACAGCAAGTCGAACGCGTAATACAGCACTGGAACATCCGCATTCGCGGCCGCACGCTTTCCGCCTGGACGAAACCCCGTCCGCTGCTGCATCAGACTGAACGACGCCTTTCCCCCTTCATCGAGCGCCACCACTTCACCATCCAGAATCGCCGTCTTAGCCTTGACGAACCGCGGCAGATCGACCAACTCCGGATAACGTGGCGTCAGATCGTTCTGATTCCGCGACACCAGCCGCACCTTCCGGTCCGCGATAAACGCGATCGCGCGATATCCGTCCCACTTGATCTCGAACAGCCACTCCGCCCCATCAAACGGTTTCTCCACGGCCTCCGCCAGCATGGGATGAATCGTCGCCGGCATAGCCCGTTTCACCGGCTCCGAAACTAAACCCGGTGGCGCAGATGCCGCAGCTGATTCCTTCTCAATCGTGCTACCGGCCTTAGCGTTTTTTTTTCTTCCTCGGTGTTCCTCTGTGCTCTCTGTAGTTAACTTTTCCTGTTTTTTTTTCTGATCGAGTTTCGCGACCGCATCCGCCAGCCAGGCCGCCTTGAGCCGCCCTCGTCCCGCAGGCCGGCTCTTCCACTCCGCCGATCCTGCATCCCCCGCAACCTGCTCCAGGGTCCGTCCGCTGAGCACCGACGTGTCGATCGCCTCGATGTCGTATCCCTCGACCACATGATCATCGTGCTTCTTGATCATCAACCACTCGTTGCCCTTGCTCCCCGGACGCCGCGCGCGCATCTTGACCAGCGCGAAGTCTCCTTTGAGCCGCTTTCCATTTAACCGAAATTTCAAATCACCCTTGGCCAGCATCGTGGCCGCTTCCGCCTCCGTGCCCGGCACATACTTTCCGTTCACCGCAACCGGCGATAGCGGCTGCCAAGTCCCCACATCCCACACAATCACTGTCCCGGCGCCGTAGTTGTTCTCCGGAATGTTGCCCTCAAAATCAAAATACGAAACCGGATGATCCTCCACCTGCATCGCGAGTCGCTTGTCCGCCGGATCGAGCGAGGGCCCCTTCGGCACCGCCCATGACTTCAGCACACCTTCCATCTCCAGCCGAAAGTCGTAGTGCAGTCGCGTCGCGTCATGCATCTGCACGACGAACCGGCTCCCACTCTTGGTCTCCACTTTCGGCGGAGGCTCCGGCGTCTCTTCAAACCGCCGTTTGCGTTTATATTCTTCAAGCGCCATAGACGTAGTCGATCATCACCACATTTAACCACATAGCCCCTACGGAGAAATTGTCATCCCGAAGTGGAGGGACCTGCTGTTTCGCTGCAATCAGTGGCGAAACGCGAACATGCGATAGAATCCTCGACGCAAATGAACCGCGAATTTCCCGAAACCCCGCTGGTCGGCGTCGGCGCCATCATCATCGAGGATGCCCGCGTCCTCCTTGTCAAGCGCGCTCACCCGCCGCTCCAGGCCAAGTGGTCCATCCCCGGCGGCGTCCTCGAAGTCGGCGAACTGGTCCGCGAAGCCGCCATCCGCGAGGCCCGCGAAGAGACCGGACTCATCGTCGACCCCGCCGACCTGCTCGGCGTCTACGACCGCGTTCTCCGTAATACGGAACAGCGCGTGCAATATCACTACGTATTGATTGATTTTCTGTGCCGCAAGGTTGGCGGCGAACTCGCAGCCGCCAGCGACGCCGCCGAAGTCCGCTGGTTCACGCGCGAAGAATTACCCGCGCTGCACCTCGCCGAAGATACGCAGGATGTAATCCGAAAAGGATTCGCAACGCTACGCGCCTGATTCGGATGGACCGGGAACTCCATCGTCTTCCCACTCCACGTCGCAGGAATGACATCTCCAGGCCCGGCGGTGAAACGGAATTGGCACGTTGAGATATGCGCTGACGTACGCCGCGGGAGCCACTTCCTGAAAGGTCACATCCAGCGACTGACACTTCGGACAATTCGGTTGCCGATATTCACCGATCCCCGCAACGTCGAATCCCTCGGGAATTGGCTGATCCAGAATTTCATTTGCGGCCTCAACATCTTCCGGACTCACCTTCAGCTTGACTCCTCCCATCAGATTCGACCAGAACCAATCCAGGCGAACAATATTGTCGTCGCCTAAAACCGCTTCGATGCCTGCCGATTCCAAGCTGCCCTTGGCCAGCAGCGCTTCCGGCAGATCGCGAAACTGACGAATGGTAAGCATGCTTCGCAATTCGAGTTCACCCTCTGGAGGCGCGACTTCTTCCTTTTCAGGCGGCTCATCCTCTGGCGGATCACCCGGAAGTACAACTGGAACCGGGGCCACAGGGCGGACTTCAATCAGTGCGGCAGACAGGCCCCTTCGTGACATTTCCGCTCTCAAAGCTTGCCGGGCAAGATCGGTAAGTTCGTAGGCTTGCTTCGCGACCTTTTCCAACTCCCCATCCATCTGGTGGGAGTAGAACTCAGCCAGCCGCTGTCGCTCCTGTTCCGGATCAATCATTGCCATGGCAAGGAATCATACTCTTTAGCTCGCGCTCCGCTCTCATCCGTGAAGATCCGCGAAAATCCGTGGCCAGATTCGCTCACAGAAAATAGAACGGCCCGCCAGCACTTGTCTGTGAAAACAAGGCCTGCGGGCCGCCCGGTGGACTGTTTGGGATTGACCAAGAGGTGGTCACTCTAACGTGGCCTCTACGGCAACTCCGGTTTGCGCGATGACGCTCGTCGAATCCGCGCGACTCCTGACCGACCTGCGCCAGGCGGAATTGAATCCTTAAATCACCGGTAGTGTGCGGGCTGTAGCTCCTGGCGCGCATTTCTTGTCTGCGCCCGAAGCCCCGCTTAGAGCAACCGCTCTAAGTCTCAGCCACCTCACCTGGTCTTTGATTACCCCAACTACTGCCTTCAGAACTTGTCATCCGACCACCTCCTTTCCGGTGTATTCGCACATTAGTACGAAATCCCTCTGTGCGTCAACCGGTACGAAAGTGGGTATCCCAGAAAGCAACACAAGTTAACGATTGGCAAGAGTGGCAATTTCGCCCAGCCCGAGCAGCTTGGCATCTGCTGTGACCAGCGTGAGATCCAGAACCAGGGCCGTCGCCGCCAGAAGTCGGTCGGCGGGATCGTGGTGGACCATATGGAGCTGCCGGCCTGCAACCGCAATTTCATGGGTTAAGGGTGCTTCCCGAAAGGGCCTGGTATTTCGTTCGATCCACTCCTTCACGTCGGCAGCAAGGTACACGCGTCCTTTATCGTGGAGCGTTACCGCCTCCCATGTGCTGATGGGTGAGAGCCACAATTCATTCTTTGCATCCAGCAGTTCGTTACGAGTTCTTCCGCCAAGACGGTCCGGCTCAATCAAACTCCACAGCCAGATGTGGGTGTCTAACAGCAGCCTCAATCTCGTAACACCTCCCAATCGGATTCATCGCTGGCAGGGGAGATTATGTCGCCCAGAATCTTGCTTTTGCCCTTCATCGACCCAATCCAATTGTTCGACCGGACCGGGGAAGGTGGCACCACTTCAGCGATAGGCTTGCCGAAGCGCGTTACCCGGATTGGTTTCTTCGTCTTCTGAACTTGATCGAGCAGAGCCAGACACTTGGCCTTGAATTCGGAGATGGCAACTTCCTTCACGGTAATTCTATTGGATCATAGTCCAATAAAGTGGTCAACTTGAAATGGAGATAGTTCATGGTAGCCCGAACGCATACACCGCACTGCCCGCCGCGATCGCGACATATTCTTTCCCATCGACGGCAAACGCCATCGGCGCGGCGTAGACCGCGCCGCCCATCTGAAAGTGCCATAGCGGTTTGCCCGACGCCGCATCGAAGGCAATAAAATTTCCTTCCGCGTCTCCGCTGAACACCAGCCCGCCCGCCGTCGACAGCACGCCTGACCACGTCGGCGAAGTGTGCTCAAACTTCCACTTGATCTCTCCCGTCGCCGGATCGATCGCCTTCAGGAATCCGCGATACGGCTCGGCTTCCTCCGAAGGAAAATACGCGCTCCCGTAAAACGCATGCCCCGCTTCATAAGGCTGCGGAGCTGTGCTGAAAATATCGCACTGGTCGCGCGCCGTCACGTAGAACAGCCCGGTCTGCGCATCGTAAGTCGGCGCCATGAAGTTCGTTGTCCCCAGCGCGCCCGGACAGACGGTACGCCCCTCGATCGTCGGCGAGGCGTTCTTGTTGGCTACTGGTCGTCCTTCCGCGTCTTTCGCGTCGCTCCAAGAGGTCTTGCCGTAGGCATTGGCCGACAAGAGCTTCCCCGTAGTGCGGTCGAGTGCATAGAAGTATCCGTTGCGGTTGGCCTGTGCGATCAAATGCTTGCCGCCTGCGTTGATGGGTGTATCAATGATGACCGGAACCTGCGTCGCGTCCCAGTCATGCTCGTCGTGCTTGGTGAACTGAAAATACCAGTTCATCTTGCCGGTATCGGCATTCAACGCCAGCAGGGAATTGCTGTACAGATTGTCGCCCGCCCTGCCTTCGCCCCGATTCGACGGCGCCGGATTTCCCGTCGGCCAGAAAATCTGATTCGTCGCCGGATCATACGTTCCCGTGTTCCACGCCGGCGCGCCTCCCGTTTTCCACGACTCACCTTCCCAGGTCTCATGCCCGGGTTCGCCCGGTCCCGGCACCGTATAGAAGCGCCATTTGCGCTCCCCGGTGTCGACGTCGTACGCGTCAATGAATCCGCGCACTCCATACTCGCCGCCAGAAACCCCGATCACCACTAGATTTTTCACCACCAACGGTGCCACGGTGAAGCTGTATCCGATGTGATAATCCGCGGCCTCCACGTCCCACACCACGGCCCCAGTCTTCGCGTCAAGCGCGACGACGTGAGCATCCAACGTCCCCAGAAAAACCTTGTCCCCCAGAATCGCCAGCCCGCGATTCACGTGCCCGCAGCACGGACGAATATCTCCCGGAACCTGGCGCTGGTACATCCAGATTGGCCGCCCCGTGCGGGCATCGAGCGCGAAGGCGCGGTCATCCTGTGCGGTCGCATAAAGAATTCCGTCTACAACCAACGGCGTAGTCTCCAGCTTTCCCGTAGCCGCCGTCTGGTAGACCCACTTCGCAACCATGTTGCGCGCATTGGCGACGTTGATCTGATCGAGCCCGCTGAACCGTTTTCCAGAATAATCCCCGGAGTACGTCATCCAGTTCTGCGGTTCCTTCGCAGAATTGATGAGCCGATCAAAGGTAACCTGAGCATGAGCGTAACCGGCGAAAGAGCTCGCGATCAACCATATGGTCACAAGCCACACGATGGGCCTGAAGGCCATCTCAGTTGTGCCTCGACGCGGGGCTGAAGCGCCGCTCTTCCACAGCTGTAGCCACATCTCGTTCGACTCGATGCAACCCCGCTCTCTCATTTCGCTCCCACGCTAACCAGGTAGGCAACAATGTCCTCCAGTTCCTTGTCGCTCAAAACGTCAACGCTATATACCGGCATCACCGACTCGCGGCTCTTCTGATACGACTGCAGCTTGTCCTTCTCGAGTAGATGAATGTGTTCCCCCGCGTCCATGATCTGCACGCTGAAGCTGTCTTCATTGAGAATGACGCCCGTGATTTTTCTCCCATCGGCCGTGACCGCCGTTACGCTCTCGTATTCCTGCGGAAATTCCTTCGTAGCCTCGGTCAGCCCCCAAGCTAGCCTCCGGCTTGGATTGCGCACCGAATCGATGATCGCCTCCCGCGTGCGTGAGCCGCCCACTTCGGTCAGTTCGGGTCCAAGCCTCCCGCCCTTGCCCGCAACCATGTGGCACAGCGAGCAGTTGGCATCGCCGTAGAACAAATCCTTGCCATGCGCGGCGTTGCCTAGAGGCTGCGCCGAAGCCTTCACCTCCCGGCTGCGAATGTAGGTGATGATCTGCCAGATCTCTTCATCGGTCATGCCGACGCCCTGCCCGTTGGTGCCGTTGGCCGGCATCGCAGTTCCCGGTATGCCGTTGCTGATGACCTGAAACATGTCCGCGTCAGAGTGAGTGTGCTTTTTCACCGCCCGTGTAAGGTCAGGCCCGCGTCCTCCGCCACGCGCGCCCAGTCCGTGGCACAGAGCGCAGTTGATGCGGAATTCATACTCCCCCGCTTTCGCCGCCTTGGCATCGCCCGCGAACGGATTCTGGCCGTATGCCGCGGCGCCCAGAAGCACGAATCCCGCGAAACCCACGCGCCACCTTCTGAACATGAATTCACCCTTCAGGAATTTGCCGAATTCTACGCTATCGCATCGCGATCGTAGCTTTGGAAATCTCGGCCAGATTGAGAAAAACGAACTGGGGAAGCGAGATCGAGAAAAAACCGAGGCTTCCCCGCAAGGTCATGGCCGCCGGATATCTCCCCCCCGCACCTTCGGCTCTCTACACTAAATTCATCCCCTGCGCTGCCGATATCCCTTAGGTGGGTGGGTTTCTTGCGTTACGGGCTAAGTCGCTGAGGCTTCAGCCTTTCCAGCGAAAGGCGTCAGGCTGGGGCAAGCCGAGATGAGCCAGCACGCGATAGGCAAATTCGCGCGCCATCTCATCTAAAGAGGCAGGACTGTAGTAGAAGGCCGGGATCAGCGGGAAGATGGTCGCCCCGGCATCGGCGGCCCGATACATGTTGCGGATGTGGATCTTATTGAGCGGCGTTTCGCGCACGCACAGCACCAGCGGGCGCTTCTCTTTGAGAGAAACGTCGGCCGCGCGCTCGATCAGTTGCGCGGCCACGCCGTTCGCAATGCGGGCCAATGTGCCCATGCTGCATGGGATCACGATCATGGCGTCCGCGGGATAAGACCCGCTCGCCACGTTCGCTCCAATGTCAGCGTTCGATTGCTCTTTAATCTTTTGTACCTGAAGTTTGTTGGCCCGAGTTTCGGAAGCACCAAGAATTCGCCCGACGAGGTTGGATCGTCCTGGGATGTCTAACTCTTCGGCCATGACGCGCAGCGCGCTGTCGGAAGCGATGAAGTTGACCGACTCGATCCGCTCGTCGCGCGCAACAGCCAGCAGGAACTGACGTAAGAATATGGCCCCGCTGGCGCCGGTAGTGGCGATGGTCAGATTCTTCGGTGGATGGTTCAACAAAACTCCTCCGCCGAGGCAACTGCAGCATTGCCCCGAATCGGAGCATAGGGAGTCGGTGAACCGGAAGTCAAGGCGAGCAGGCTAAGAGCTGGTAGCTAACGATCATGTCTTCAACCGCCAATCTCCGATCCCGACGCAGCGCAGCCCAGTTGCACGCGCTGGCCGGAGTGGAGCGCGAAATCCGCGCCCAGGATTCGCATAACCGCCGCAAATATCTTCGCGAATTCAACCAGGCATTTCGCAGCTACGAATCGCTGCTCGACTCTGATCAGATCCAAACTGCATTGCACTCCGCCGATGTGGTCCTCGTCGGCGACTATCACGCACTGCCCGCCGCGCAGCTCCATGCCGCTTCCCTGATCGAGCAGCGCGCTCTCGATGGGGATCGTCCGATTGTGCTTGGCGTAGAAACCATTTTCGCCCGCGACCAGCATATTCTCGACGAATGGTGGCGCCGCGAAATCGACGAAAGCGAACTCCGCCAGCGCATCCGCTTCGACCTCGACTGGGGCTACGACTGGACCCCGTTTTACCAATTGCTCGTCACCGCGCGTGATCACGCCGAAGCCCTCTATGGACTGGACTGCATGCAGCGCGAGGACTTGCGTAAGATTGGCGCTCGCGACCGGCACGCCGCCGCCAAACTTGCGGAAATCCGCGAGCACCATCCCAACGCCGTCATCTTTGTGTTGTTCGGCGAGTCGCATCTGGCTCCCGGCCATTTGCCGCGCGCGCTGCGCCCGCAGTTGCCCGAAGAAAAAATCTTAACCGTGCTGCAGAATATCGACGCGCTCTACTGGCGCGCCGCCGGAGAGCACGCCGACAAAGTGGAAGGCGTTCGCGTGAATGACGACGTTCTCTGCGTCTTCAACGCCACGCCGCTCGAAAAATACGAGAGCTACCGCCTGTTTCTCGACCAGTGGAGCCGCTGCGACGATGCTCCCGATTTCGCCCCAACCATGTACAACCTGATCGACGGCCTGGCCCGCTTCCTCGAAATCGACCGCTACTCGCCGCACAACGGCCGCCAGCCAAAGTTTTTCGTCGACATGGTCCCGGAAGTGTACGCCGGTCCGTCCGATGCGATGCTGCGCCGACTGCTGTCGCGAAAAGGCATCGGCGAGGAGGAACGCGAATCTTTGCTCAGCAGGGTCAATGACCGCGGCAGCGCCTATCTGCCGCAGGTCAATGCGTTCTACGTAGGTGAATTCCAAATGATCCACGCCGCCGAAGACGCCGCCCGCTTCCTGCATCAGGCCTGTCAAGGCCTGCCGCAATGGTTCAATGGCCACTCCGACGCGGAAAGCGCTGCCAGCGGAAACCGTGACCGCAAAACTGCAATCGACAATTTCTACGCTCGCGTGATCGAACACGCGGTCGCCTATTTCGGTTCGCGCGTCCTCTATCCTTCGCGGCCCGCTCCTGACGACACTTCGCCAGTCACCCGCGCGGTCTGCGAAAAAGCGGCCCTGGCCGCCATTCGATCCGAGTCGAGCAAGTGCGAGTCTGTCGCGCAGGACCTGGGCTACCGCATCGGCTTCCAGATCTATGACGCTTACCTTGCCGGCAAAGTCGCACCCAGTGGCCTGCGCCGCCTGTTTCTCGCTCACCTCAGCGAACCTGGGCTGGCTCGCAAAGTCTGCACTGCCGTGATCGCAAAATTGCGTGCAGTCTCCCGTCCGCTGGCACGCGCAGCCCACGCCTGAAACTCAGCTCTTCGCGAAAATGCTAATCTAGACTTCGCCCGGCGGACTCAATGCCGAGCCTTGAATGCTGGGTGTTGAATGCTGAGTGCCGAATGCTGAACGCAGCGTGAACTCCGAATCCATCCGCCAACTTTTCGAGCAAGTGCGCAAGGGCAAGCTCAAGCCCGACGATGCGGTCGCTCGCCTCCGGCATCTTCCGTTCGAAGATCTGGGCTTCGCTAAAGTCGATCATCACCGCGCCCTGCGCGTCGGCATGCCTGAGGTCATCCTCGGAGAAGGTAAGACTCCGGCGCAGGTCGCAGAAATCTTCGCACGCTTGGCCAAACACGGTGGCAACATCCTGGCCACGCGCATCAACGAAAAGCAATTTGCAGCCGTAAAGAAAAAGATTCGCTCCGCTGAATTTCGTGAGCTCGCGCGTGCCGTTGTTCTGCAGCGTGATCCCGCCAAGTACGGCAAAGGCATCATCGCCGTAGTCTCCGCCGGAACCAGCGACATCCCCGTCGCCGAAGAGGCCGTCGTTACAGCCGAGGTCATGGGCAACGAAGTCGAACATTTTTACGACGTCGGAGTCGCAGGCATTCACCGCCTGCTGGCCAACCGCGAAGCTCTGACTCGCGCCCGCGTCGTCATTGTCTGCGCCGGCATGGAAGGCGCCTTGCCCAGCGTCGTCGGAGGCCTGGTAGGCGTCCCCGTCATTGCCGTGCCCACCAGCGTCGGCTACGGCGCATCGTTCAAGGGAATCGCCGCGCTGCTCGGCATGCTCAACTCCTGCGCCTCAAACGTCAGCGTGGTCAACATCGACAACGGATTCGGCGCCGGCTACGTCGCCTCGCTCATCAATCGTTTACCATAATCCCCGTTTCCATAACCGCGAAGGAGCCATCATGCCGATCGCACTCTCCCCGGAAGTGAAACAACTCATCGACCGTCCTAATTTCGCTCACCTGGCCACGCTCATGTCCGGCGGTTCTCCGCAGTCCGTGCCCGTGTGGGTTGGCCGCGAAGACGATCACCTCGTAGTCTGCACCGGAGAGAATTCCCTCAAAGCGAAGAACACGCTCCACGATCCGCGCGTAGCGCTGTCGATCGTGGACTTCACCAATCCTTACGAAGAAGTCCAGATTCGCGGCCGCGTCCTCGAACGCCGCCCCGATCCCGACCTGAAGACCATGGATCTCATCTCGCACAAATACATCGGAAAGCCCTTCCCGATGCGTAATCCGGAAGGACGAGTCGCTCTGATTATTGAAGTGGGGAAGATGCGTTACACCAAGCTGCCCTTCGAACACACACCGCCGAAATAAGGGGACGATTGCACAAAAGAAAAAAACGCGGCTCGTCACTGTTCAGTGTCAAGCCGCGCCCTCTTCGTCACCGCTACATCAACCCGTGCCCGCCCGACTTAGCTCTTCACAACCTCCAGCTTGTTCTCCACGCTGAAGACGCCAAAGATCTGGCCGGCTTTGAGTCCGGCAACGGTCTTATCCATCGTGCTGTCGACCGCTCCGTAGAGCGTAACGTGCCCGTTGGTCACGACAATGCGAATCGGACGCGCCGGGTCCATGGCATACCGGCTCAACACCGGATCGCTGTAGATGGCGCGCATCGCTCGCAAACGTATCCCGTCGTCGAAGCGCGAAACCGGAGCGATTGAAACGTTGTCGATCACATCCTTCACGCCCGGCATGTTCGCGATGTCAGCCAGAGCTTCGTCCCGGCCAACCCCAGTTCGATCCTGGCCTTCGACCGTCACCACTCCGTCCTTCACTCCCAGCGCGAAGAAGTCGAACGTGCTGTCATAGCCTTCCCGCACGTAAGTCAGCTTGGTCGCCAGTTTCTGCTCCAGTTGCGCGTCGGGCACATTCGGACCGGCCACGGTGATCAGGTTGCGCACACCCTGCGTGTTTGCAATCTTCCGCGCCAGCTTTGCAGCGTCCAGTTTCTTCTGATACAGATCCACCGAGCCCGTCAGGGTAACGATCCCGTCTTCGACACTAGCCGTCACATCGCGGAACTGACTTTTAGCTGCGAGTTTCTGCGCGGCCGTAGTTTGAATTTGATGGTCGTACCGGGAAGCCCTGGCGGAGTCCGCCATCAGGGTCGCGCTCAACAGCCCCACTCCCAGCAGCGCCCCCAGCATTTTTACTAAGCTCTTCTTTTCTGTTGCAATCTTTCCTGTTGCCATAACGGTCACCTCCGACCCATTGACGAATCTTTACGAATTAACCACCTGGTTAATTCAGTAGATGCGGAGGGACCAGCCTGGGATGCATCCGCGGAAACGCTGGCGACGGCTGCATCCAGGTATCCGGCATTAACGAAACTTTTTGTGCAGTGGCGGGTTTCTATCAGTATCGGGGCAGAGGTCTGCCCGGTGGAGTGTTCGTTTTTACTTGCGAACCCGGCCCGGACGCACCGGAACTCTATTCTGGGCTCTCTTTTTGAAAGCCGCGCCGCTGAAGCACCAGTATCCAGCCAGCGATCCGCCGGCGAAGACCGACCACAATACCGTGTCCGCCCAGGAGTTGTAGCTCTCCGCGCCGAGGTTTGCCAGATCCCAAAAAGTGAGCGGCCAAACGATGAGCACGTAGACACCCACCACGGTCAGCACCGCAGCCATGCCAACCGCGACCGCCAACACCCCTGCCGACAGGCTTTCAAACAGCAGCATGGTCCAGTGCTGATCGGTGGGGTCCGGCTTCCGGGCAGAACCGGTCGGCCGCGCTCGCTCGATGAGTGGAGACAATAGTCCTCCGGAAAGGGCGTTCGTCGCGACACGCTCCTCCAAAATAGAGCATAAGGATTGACTGGCTTGGGTTCCAAGTTACGAAGGGCTGGGGGGGCGCTCCCAGTTCGGAATCTGCCATTTCGGGATTACCCCCGTAACTTTCAGCTTGGTACCCCAGGGTTCTACCATTCCCACTGGACTGCGTATTTCGAGGGGGAATTCGCGGATGGGTGAACGTGTCGCCCAATCAGGACGGCCAGACATTTCTCGCGCCAACCGGCTGAAACAAGCCTTGGAGCGCGGAGCCCCGCCTGCGTTCGTTCCGCCCCAAGCTTCGCCGGAAGATATTTCCAACGACGCAAAGGCGCCAACCGCCGCCGCTCCCACGAACGGTTCTTGCGCGGAACATTCCTGCCCCCTGCCTCCGCTCTCTGAATCTGTCCCGAGCGCCCAACCTCCACTGCAGTTTTTGCAGCAGATGTTTCAGGGGTCTCCCGATGGTTTGAGCATCGCCGATTGTGACCATCGCGTGCTCTGGGCTAATGAGACCTTCGTGCGCATGTTCCATTACGACGCGGCCGAAGTGGTCGGGCAATCTCTGGAAAATCTCGTGGTGCCTCCCGAGCGTCAGGCGGAGTCGCGATGGGTAATCGAAGCGCTGGTAAAGGGCGAGCGCATAACCCTGGAAACCCAGCGTAGAAAGAAAGATGGAACCCTGCTCGACGTTTCCTTGTCCTGTGCGCCTCTGCTGATGAATGGCCAGATGGCGGGTTTCTACGCCGGGTACCACGACATTTCCGACCGCAGGCGGGTCGAAGCGTTGAGTTCAGCACTCTACCGCGTCGCCGAGAAAAGCAGCAGCGCCCACGAGCTGCAACAATTTTTTGCCGCCGTACACAGCATTGTCGATGAGTTGATGTACGCCAGGAACTTCTACATCGCGCTCTACGATTCATCCACCGAGTTGCTCAGCTTTCCTTACTTCGTCGACGAACGCGATTCCGCTCCGTCCCCAAAGAAACTCGGCAGGGGGCTGACCGATCACTTGATCCGCGTGGGCGAACCTCTGTTGGCGACGCCCGAGGTTCTGCAGGGCATGGAAGACCGCGGCGAGGTGGCCCGCAACGGTTCGCGTTCGCTTGACTGGATGGGCGTCCCCCTCAAGGTCAACAACCATACTTTCGGCGCCCTCGTGGTCCAGACGTACTCCAAGAACATCCGCTACGGCGAACGCGACAAAGAGATTCTGACTTTCGTTGCGCGGCAAGTGGCCAGCGCGGTTGAGATCAAGCGCAACGAACAGGCCCTTCGCCGCTCCGAGGCTCGCTACCGTTCTCTGGTGCAGAGTTCGGTGTACGGAATCTATCGCTCCAGTCTGGAAGGAAGGTTCCTCGACGTCAATCCCGCTCTTATTACGATGTTGGGATACGGTTCGGCCGAGGAAGTTCTGCTGCTCGATCCCGAAAAAGATGTATTCGCGCATTTCGAAGAACACACGCGACTCATTGAAGAATTCCGCCGCACCGGACGCCTGGATGGAATCGAAGTGAAGTGGAAGTGCAAGGATGCCCGGACGATCACGGTCCGCATCAGCGGCCGCGCCGTCAGCAACGTCGATGAACCGGCCGATGTTCTGGAGGCGATCGCCGAAGACGTCACCGACCGCCGCGTGCTCGAGGACCAGTTCCGCCAGGCGCAAAAGATGGAAGCCGTCGGCCGGCTCGCCGGCGGAGTTGCCCACGACTTCAATAACCTGCTGACCGTGATCAGCGGATACGCCGAAGTGATTCTGGCCAACCTCAGCGTTGATCATCCTCTGCACGAGAAGGGACGGGCCATTCAGCAGGCCGCCGATCGCGCCACCACTCTGACGCGGCAACTCCTGGCTTTCAGCCGCAAGCAATTGCTCGAACTCAAGATCGTCGACGTCAACGCCATTGTGCAGGACATGGAGCGTCTGCTCCGGCCCCTGATCGGCGAAACTGTGGAGTTCTCGACCGCCCTGGCTCCCGATGCGGCCCACACCCGCGCCGATGCCGGACAGTTGGAACAGGTCCTGATGAATCTCGTGGTGAACGCCAAAGATGCGATGCCCGGCGGCGGCAGGCTAACCATCCAAACCGAGAATCTGATCGTGGATGAGAATCATCGTCGCAGCCAGACCTTTATCCGTCCCGGCCACTACGTTCTGCTTACGGTCGGCGACACCGGCGCCGGCATGGACAAGGAAACTCAGTCGCGAATCTTTGAGCCGTTTTTTACCACCAAGGAAAAAGGCAAGGGCACGGGCCTCGGCCTCTCGACCGTTTATGGCATCGTGAAGCAGAGCGGCGGATATGTCATGGTGCAGAGTGAAGAGGGAATCGGCACCACGTTCCAAATCTATCTGCCTCGCGTCGAAGGCGTCGCCGAGCGGCATTTTGCTCCGGCTCCGCACGCGGCCATAGGAGGCACCGAGACGGTTCTGTTGGTCGAAGACGAAGCCCCGGTCCGTGAACTGGTCAGAGACACGCTGACCGCGAAAGGCTACCGCGTTCTGGAAGCAGAAAACGGTGAGACCGGTCTGGCCGCCGCTGCCCGCCACAAGGGCGCAATCGACCTTGTCATCACCGACGTGGTCATGCCCGGAATCGGCGGCCGCGAGTTAGTCCAGCAACTGTCGCAAGCACGTCCCGAAACCAAAGTCCTCTACCTCTCCGGATATACCGAGGATGCGATTATCAGCGACGGCACCATCGAGAAGGGCGCCGCGTTCCTGCAAAAGCCTTTCACTCTGCAGAACCTGTCACGCAAAGTAAGGGACGTGCTGGGCTAGCCCAACGTCATCCGTTTCCTCTGAAACTAGCCCATTGGAGATTGTTGGGAGCGGCACGACTTCCACTGGAACCCCAAATCCGTTGGGAGGCCCTTGGGAACGAGAGCCATTGGCAGATTTTCGGGAAGGGCACGACTTCCAGTCGTGCCGTTACGCACCAGACGTGATGCGGGCTTGAGCCCCTGAGGGACGTTCCGTCCAGAGTTTGTTCAAAGCCCCGTGCAACTTTTTCCGCACCCCTGCGTCCTATTTGATTGAGAATAGGATCATCGAATCCGCCTGGGGCGGATTTCCATATAAATAGTCAGGGGTTCCCATGCTGATCAAGAAAGCGCCAGACATTCCTTCGTCGGAAATCACTCCCAAGAGCTTGTATCTGAACCGCCGCAAGTTTCTGGCCAGCGCGGCGCTCGCCGGAGCCGCGGCGACCACTGGCGTGGGTCTGCGCGAAATCGTCTCGCCCTCGACCATAGCGCTGGCGGGCACCAAAATCGACGGCATCCAAAAGAGCCCGTTCAGCA
This sequence comes from uncultured Acidobacteriota bacterium, assembly GCA_963755795.1. Taxonomy (GTDB): domain Bacteria; phylum Acidobacteriota; class Terriglobia; order Terriglobales; family Acidobacteriaceae; genus Sulfotelmatobacter. The sequence continues at coordinate 59,713 of CAVWLI010000001.1, forward strand.
CCACCGAGACCGTTACTCCCTATAAAGACGTCACCAACTACAACAACTACTACGAATTTTCGACGGAGAAAGACGAACCCGCCAAACTCGCCCAGAAATTCCGCACGCGCCCCTGGAAAGTTAAGATCGATGGCCAGGTCGAAAAAAAACAGGAACTGGATATCGACACCATCCTCAAGATGGCCCCACCCGAGGAGCGCATCTACCGTCATCGCTGTGTTGAAGGATGGTCGATTGTCGTCCCCTGGGTCGGCTTCTCGCTCAGCGAACTCATCAAACGCGCCAACCCCACCAGCAAGGCTAAGTTCGTCGAGTTCACCACGCATCTACGATCCCTGCACAGATGCCTGGCCAGCAGCGCAATGTGCTGCAGTGGCCCTACGTCGAAGGCCTGCGCATGGACGAAGCCATGCATCCCCTCGCCCTGCTCTGCTTCGGCATGTACGGCGAAGACCTGCCCAATCAGGACGGCGCGCCGCTCCGCATCGTCGTGCCCTGGAAGTACGGTTTCAAAAGCGCGAAGGCGATCGTTCGCATTCACTTCACCGACCACCAGCCGCAGAATACCTGGAACATTTCCGCGCCCACGGAGTACGGTTTCTATTCCAACGTGAATCCCAACGTGGACCATCCCCGCTGGAGTCAGGCCAAAGAACGCAGGCTCGGCGAATTCTTCAAGCGCCCCACGCTGATGTTCAACGGCTACGATCAGGTCGCCAGCCTGTACACCGGAATGGACCTGAAAAAGAATTTCTAAAAGAGACCTCGGACGTCAGACCTCAGACCTCGGGCGCCACCGTCGAGGTTGCACTGAGGAAGTCCCGGGGGCTAAGGTCTGAGGTCTGAAGTCCGACGCCAGCTTCCACATGCTTCGCTACCTCAAACCCGTCATCTTCCTCGCCTGCCTCGCGCCGCTGGCCTGGCTCGTCTGGAGAGCCTTGCACGACGCTCTGGGCGCGAATCCCATCGAAGCCATCACCCACTTCACCGGCGACTGCACCCTGACTTTCCTGCTGATCACGCTCGCCGTCACCCCGCTGCGCAATCTCACCCGCCAGTATTGGCTGATCAATTTCCGCCGCATGCTCGGCCTGTTCGCTTTCTTCTACGGCACGCTGCACCTGATGACCTGGGTCTGGCTCGACAAATTTTTCGATGTCCACGACATGCTGGCCGACATCGCCAAGCGCCGCTTCATCACCGCCGGAATGACCGCCTACGCCCTGATGATCCCCCTGGCCCTGACCTCGACCAAGTGGTCGATCCGAAAACTAGGCGGCAAACGCTGGCAAGCCCTGCACCGCCTCATCTATTTCAGCGCCGCCGCCGGAGTCATCCACTACATCTGGCTAGTCAAAGCCGACCTGAAAAAGCCCCTGGAATACGCCGCAGTCCTGGGGGTATTGATGCTCTACCGTTTCACGGTCTGGATCAGTCCAGATGCAAAAGCCGGGGCTGCCGCAGCTACAAAAGTTGGAATCACCGAAAGGTAGGATCGTCGGTGAGCGAGAACTCTGAATGAGAAAAGGAGGGCGCGGCTCCATGCCACACCCCCTTGATCAGTGCGGATCGTCTATGGCTGTTTCTTCAGAGCGGCGTGCGGCCTGACTAGTGGCTGCGCGATGAACATGTGCGACTTCACTGCTGCCGAAGCAGTGGCTGTGGGATTCTGCTGCACGAACACGCCGGCCGCGATTTGGCCACTGTCCGCCTCTATGAACGGGAACATTGTATCGCTCACCGTGTAATAGATCAGGTTGAACCCGCCATTCAAAGTGCTGTTGTTGCTGTTTCCCGCGCCCGCCGAAAGCTGGCCGCGGCCGTTGGTGTCTGGCGTGGTGTAGGTACCGCTGTAAAATGGCAGAGCATAGTTTGGAAAGCCGCCGGGAGCGTAGTTCTCGTCAATGATTCCCGTTAGGGTGCCTCCGCTGTTGGCGGCGAACTCGGCGATGTCATCGACTTCAACCGGCGACGGCTGACCCGTGATCGAACCCCCTCCTGACAGATTCGTGCCAGTGAGGTTGAATGCATAACCCTCTGCCGCACTTAAAGTGGCGCCGGCCGTTTGCGGATAGGCTGCACCGGTCGTGAGTCCGGCATTGTCGATTTCTAACAGGAGCACGCCGCCGCTGGATGGATATGCCGCATAGAGGGACCCTCCGACGAATGTCTGAAAGTTACTCAGCGTGTATCGGCCAGTTCCGGCGGCAGCGTAATTCGCGCTAAACGGTGTTCCCAAACTCGCAGAAACGCTGCCGCCGCTGTTGTAGTCTTCGGTGGACGTATTTTCAATGCCGCCGGCTGCATCGACGACCATGAAACCACCGGCAGCAAACGGGCTGAACGAATTCAAGCTACAGGGCCCGCAACCCGACAAAACAAAGGTCAGGTTGCCGATGGGCATGGTTGGGCTGGTTTGAGAATATGCGTCCCCCAACAGGGTTGCGGTCTGATCCATCTCGATAAACTTCAAATGGTTAGCGTCAATCGAGTACACATCGAACAGCCCATTGAATGCCGGGCTGCTGAGGGTCGTGGCGGGATTCGAGGACGGTCCCGCAGCCAGCGAACCGGTAAGGGTCTGGCTTGGTAGAGCGTTCAGGCCGCCGTCGTTGACGTCTTCGAGGCCCGTGAGGGCCCCCCCATCGCCAATGGCAAAGTTGCCCACGACCGCGTACGGGCTACCGTTCGCGGTGCCGCCAGAGAGGCCGAAAGCGTAGGAGCCGGTAGGCGTGGTTCCGGCCGTCTGCACATCGAGCGTGCCGCTGCCGGTGGCGTTGTTGTCGAATTCGCTCACGAGTCCGCGAGAACTATCTGCGAGAACAAGATCAAGGGTGATCGTCCCGAATGGCGTGGAGGTGCCGAGCGCGGCGTGCCCGCGTCCGTCAACCCCAATCGAGTAGGAGCTATTGCCGGCGATTGGGGAATTAGGAATCGGCCCGCTGGTAAAAAAGGTCGTGTCCGCGTCAGTTATGTCAAGCGTGCCGCTTTTAATTCCACCACTCCCATCGGCCGTAAACGAACCAACCATCGCATAAGGGAAGCCATTAAAGTTGTCCGTCCCCGAGACTGCGAAGACATAGGTGCCGTTCAGATTGCTATCGCTGAAGCTGCCACTGGGAGGAGGGACAGCTGTGGTACCGCCACTGCCGCAACCTGCTAATACCGCGAGTGATAGAAGAACAACGGGCAGAATAACCTGACTGCGTAACGACATAACACCCCCTGACGAAATATTGGCGCGCTGGCTGGGTCTTCTAAATCAAGGTTAGCACGATTGCTTGCCGCTAGAGTCAACCCGAACCTAGAGAAGAAGTAGCGCAGAAAAAGAAAAAAGTCGCCGTCTTTACATCTCTTTACGATTGAAAGCTAAAGAGTTGAGAGCTAAAGAAAAACGACGCTGTCACCCGAGAGTTGTCATCCTGAGGAAGGCGCTCTTGGCCCGACGAAGGATCCATGCAACGGGCCGCGAAGTGCACAGGTCCTTCGCTTCTCTCAGGATGACAACGCAAATGAGAAGGACACGTCAGCGAGAAAGCGAGCCTACGGATGCGCCTCCGCCTCTTGCCCCGCCAGCCTGCGCAACGACTCTCCGTAGGGCGCCCGCGCAATCCCTTTCTCCGTGATGATGGCCGCCACATACTTTGCCGGCGTCACATCGAACGCCGGATTCTCCACTTCCACCCCATCCGGCGTCATCTGCTTGCCCGCGATGTGAGTGATTTCCCTGGCGTTCCGCTGTTCGATCGGAATCCCGCTGCCGTCGGCGCAAGCCAAGTCGACCGTCGAAGTCGGCGCCGCCACATAAAACGGAATCCCGTGTTCCTTCGCCAGAATGGCGACGGTATAAGTGCCGATCTTGTTAGCCACGTCGCCGTTCGCCGCAATCCGGTCAGCGCCCACCACGATCGCGCCGATCTTGCCCTGCTTCATCATCGCCCCGGCCATGTTGTCGGAAATCACAGTCGTCGGGATGCCGTCCTTCATCAGTTCCCACGCCGTCAGCCGTGACCCCTGCAGAAACGGCCGAGTCTCGTCAGCGTAGACATGAATTTTCTTCCCCTGCTCCACCGCCGCCCGGATCACTCCCAGCGCCGTGCCGTATCCCGCCGTCGCGAGCGCCCCGGCGTTGCAGTGCGTGAGTACTCCGCCGGCGCTCGGCATCAGCGTGGCGCCGTGACGTCCCATGGCCTGGTTGGCCGCAATGTCTTCCGCGTGCATGCGCTGCGCTTCTTCAATCAGATCGCGCTTGACGTGCGGAATCGGCCGCACCCGGATGCGCTCAAACTTCTCCTGCATGCGCCGGATCGCCCAGAAAAGATTCACCGCCGTAGGCCGGGTCTTGCCGATAAGGTCGCAAATCTCGTCGAACTCGCGCTTCAAGTCGCCCTGCGTTTCCGCCTTGGAATTGTTCACGCCCAGCGCAATGCCCAGCGCCGCGGCCACACCAATCGCCGGCGCGCCCCGCACCACCATGTTGCGGATCACATCCGCGACCTGCTCGTGCGTCTTGCAGGTCACATAAACTTCTTCGGTCGGCAGCTTCGTCTGGTCGATGAAGCGCACGCCCTCGTCGGTCCATTCCAGGGTTTGAATCATAGGATTGAATCAATGAATAATGATTGATTGAGTCATCGCGTCATTGAAAAAATTAATGTCTCAATCACTCAATTCTCATGCTGGGCTCGGTTTCGTCGTTCTGCAGAATGTGTTCCTTCCGCACATCATTTGCCGTAAAAATAGAAACGAAAGGCGCCCCGCCCGCCGCCTTCTCTACATTCGGCCGCCCCTTCGCTTCTTCCCGCTCCACCAGACACATCACTCCCACAATTTCAAATCCGAATTCGCGCGCCGCCTCAATGGCCTGCACGGTCGATGCCCCTGTGGTGCAAACATCGTCCACAATCACCACCCGCGCGCCCTTCTCGCGGAAGCCCTCAATGCGCTGCCCGGTGCCGTGCTGCTTTTCGGCCTTGCGCACCAGAAAGCCGTCCAGTTCGCCGCTCACCACCGCGACTGCAACGACAATCGGGTCGGCGCCCATGGTAAGCCCGCCAATCGCCCGCGCCTTCCATTCCCGCTGCCGGATTTCCTCCAAGAAAACTTCCCCCGTCAGCCGCGAGCCCTGCGCGTCTAACGTTGTAGTTCGGCAGTCGATGTAGTAGTCGCTGGTCCCGCCGGAAGAAAGTTTGAACTCGCCCAGCCGGAACGATTTGTGAGCCAGCGTGCTCAGCAGTTTCTGACGTGCCTGGGACATCACACTGGAAGACATGAAAATCTACGATACCACGAGGGCTCGTTTCCGAGTGGTCGCCCCCAATCCCGCAGGCATTCACGACGAAAGGCGTGAGGTTACAAAGAAGGACTTCTTCCTGGCGTTACTTCGCGAAACTTCGTGCCCTTCGTGATTCATGCTCTTTCCTCCACTCGTCGAGCCGGTCTACTCCGTCCCGGGCCTCTGGGTAGTGGGCTGTTTTGAATTCTTACTGTGCTGGCAGATCGCTGGGGAGTTCTTCGAGTTGAACGATTTCGGTGATCCCAGTGCGATTGCCCGAACCGTCCAACTGATAGCCGATCACAAAGTTGCAGTCGAAGCACTGCACAAATTCAAAGTTCTCCATAACTCGCGGTTTGCTTGCTTGTTTGTGTAGACAACCTGAGGTGTCAGGAAAACGCTTGATTATTGCGTGGCTCATGGCATAATCGTACCATGCGTAGACGCTCAAGCAAGGGCGACATGGCACAGAACGCCCTGCGAGTGGTAGAACAGGCTACTGGCGCGGAGTTAAGACCAGCCCCCAAGACGCTTTCGTTTCCGCCACGAAAGAAGAATCCGGCGGCGGTTGCGCTCGGCAAGCTCGGCGGGATGAAGGGCGGCAGAGCAAGGGCCGCTAAGTTGACGGCGCAAGAGCGCACAGAAATAGCCCAGCGTGCCGCGAAAGCACGCTGGGGCAAAGGTTGACGGTTTAGGCTGATAGAGAGAGCCTACCTGCCCCAAGTCAGGACGCCACGCGAAGGTTACCTGACTTGGGGTTTGTCGTTACCGCCCTCGGCACGATCGGCGCGATACAAAGGGCTAGTCGTTATTATTTTCAACTGCATCACCAATTTCCTTTCCAAAACGCTCCGTTCTGCAAGCGGCGCATTTCTCTTATTTGGCAGAATTTCTTTCGACTACAACCTTGAGCGATCCGCGACTGTCGTCAGAATCCTTATAGATCACGTTGAAGATGGTGGACGCCATTTCCAGCCACTTCTTGCGATCTTCGGTTGTCCATTCTGATTGAGGCTCAGGAAGCTCTTTTAACAAGCCTTCGATCAAGGGATGCCTGCGGGGAGCGTCATCATCCTCTCTCTTCTTTTTTTTCTCGGTTGTCTCGGGTTCCGGTTCCATCGCTGGTACAGCGGCGGCGCTCGATTTAATGGAAGGTCGTACTAGTCGGTTCGGGCCGGACCAAAAATATCCGGCCAAGTTCGCAGATCGCTGGAAGGCTTGGCGGGCTTTCCCCTTCTGTTTGGGAGCCACGCCCATTTTTACGATCTCACTTTCAAGCGCGTCTGCGGGAGGCAGCGTGCCATTCTTGTACTGCTCGTAAATCTTGCTGTAGAGTTCAACTTTCAGAAATGCGTCAGCCTTTGCCGCTTTTTCCTGTTGTGGATCATTGAGCCGCTTGCCAAGCTCCGTGAGTGTTACGGTTCCCTGTCCGTAGGTGACAAAACCAAATGTCTTGGCGGTCATCACTCTTAATCGGAATCCGCCGCCTTTGGCTGTCTGGCCCATCTGCGCCGCAAGCTGATCCCATCCGCAACTAGAGCCGCCGACCTGGTGAACGCCTTGGGCGACCCCCACGGCAGCGTCAAGATCGAGGTAGGGAAATTCGACCGTGGATCGCTCTCTTTTATCCTCTCCGCCCTCGTCAATCTCTACTGGTTCTGGCGCTGCTGATTCTGGACTTGCCATAGAACCTCCTCTTCGTCATTAAATTTAATGCCTATTGGTAATAGTCGTCAAGGGAAATCGGCATTATTTATAAAATAATTATACCATTCCGCATTATTTTCTTGACTGCATACACGCTCAAGCATATTATTCTTTCATTATGAATCGCTTACCTATTGAGAAACGGGCGCAGATCGTAAACGCTTTGGTGGAAGGAAACAGCATTCGGGCGACTTGCAGGCTTACGGGAGCTTGCAAAGATGCTGTTCTAAAGCTGATTCGGGATATGGGATGCGGCTTGCGCCGCTCATCACAATACGGCGGTCCGAGGGGTGAAAACCGTTCGTGTGCAATGCGACGAGATTTGGTCTTTCTGCTACGCGAAGGAAAAGAACGTGCCGCTAGAGAAACAAGGGACAGGCGCTGGCAGCATCTGGACTTGGACCGCGATTGACGCGGATTCCAAGCTGATTATCTCGTACCTTTGTGGCGACCGGGATGCATCTTGGGCTTGCAAGTTCATGGAGGATTTAGCATCGCGTGTGACCACGCGCATTCAGATCACAACGGACGGCCACAGGGCTTACGCTGAGGCTGTCGAAGGTGCCTTCGGGATGGACGTGGATTACGTGATGCTGATAAAGCTGTACGGCGCACCCACAGACCGCCCTGACACCCGCTACAGCCCTGCGGCTTGCATCGGAACGCGCACAGGCATCTTAAGCGGCAATCCCGACCGCAAGCATATCTCGACTAGTTTTGTAGAGCGGCAAAATCTTAAATCTACGGATGGGCGTTCGTCGTTTCACGCGGTTAACGAACGCATTTTCAAAGAAGTTTGAAAATCATTGTCACATGGTCGCTATTTATCATGCGTATTACAATTTCTGCCGCGTTCATCAAACGTTGCGCGTCACCCCAGCAATGGAAGCGGGTTTAACAGATCATGTTTGGACTGTTTTGGAACTGATTAACATGCAAGAATGTGCAACCAAACGACTCGCAGCGTAATCAAACTAACAGTTACCGCGGTCACTTGTCCTGTGCTACACTCCGGTAGTCCACTAGCAATATCGCAGTAGAGGTGCGCCCAAATGACCAGAGAAGATCAAGTCACATTCCGATTGCGCTTCCTCTGTCGGTTCGATGAGGAGGTTAGAGCCTTCGTGGGATACGTACCCATGTTGCAGGTTTACGCTCAGTCTCCAACGCAGGATGGGCTCAAAGACGCCATACAAGCCAGCGCTCTCCGATTCATCTTGGCTTGCGCGGACCGCGGTATATTCGGAGATGTAATGCGCGAAAACAGCGCCAAGAAAATATCCGCGAGTGAAGCGGCGGAGCTGGTCGAGAAGGCAGACTCAGAATTTGTGTCCATTCGAGGATACAAGGAGTGCTCAGACCGGATTGAAGTAACGGTCCCTCTGTCTGCGATGGCTACACATGCCGCCGCGTAAATAATACAAGATGCCGAACACAAAGCCAGAGTCTCCAATCGTAATGGAGGAGATTCTGCTTTTGTGTGACTATCAGCTGCACTACAAGGACGCTCACGTTTGCTCGTTGGTTCCCCGAAGCAAGGACGACAAGCGCCGTCCGATCAACATTCCTCAGAATCCCGGTCCTGTCGGAAGAACCGGCGAGATCATCGATGCCATGCTGTACGAGGCTAGAGTTGATCCCTTCCAGTACTCAGTTCTCCTTGCTAGGGTCGATGCAAAATTAAAAGCGCAACACGACCTACAATTCGGAAAGCTCTGAAAATTCAAAACAGCCCACTACCGGCCTCTGACCTCTCGCGCGACAGGAAGTGTTTGCATGTTAACCTGAATTCTTGGGGTCAGCGGGACAGCGGGGCACCCGGCGTCCCTGGACGATTTCGAATCGAGGTATGACATTGCAGAGTTTGCGTAAGGTTTCCCTTTCCGTTCTTGTTAGCTTTCTTTCCTCAGCATTCGCAATCACTGCCCTTGCCGACGGCACCCGCACCTGGGAACAGTCGAAATTCGAAGATCTCATCAAGGGCACGGCCACAGCCGTGGCCCTTCGCAGCGCCGGCGGCCTAGAACTGGCCCCCTCGTTCAAACTACTCTATGCCACGCCTTCCACCTACATCTGGGCCATCGCCGCCGATGAAGCGGGAAATGTCTACGCCGCCACCGGATCGCCCGCTCGCGTCTACCGCATTACTCCCGACGGCCACGCGACCATCATTTTTGAGCCCCAGGAACTGCAGGTTCAAACCCTCGAGGTAGACACTCACGGCGCGATCTACGCCGCTACCGCCCCCGACGGCAAGGTCTACAAACTCGAGCACAAGCCCCGGGAAAAATCCAACACGCCCAAATCCGACAGCAAACCTGACCGAGACGCCAAAGACCCCAAAGACCCCGCCAAGCCCGCTCTCGATCCTTCGTGGACTTCCTCCGAATATTTCGCCCCCGGCACCAAGTACATCTGGGATCTCGTTCTCGACAAGGCTGGCAATCTCTACGTCGCCACCGGCGATCACGGCGAGATTTATAAAGTCACTCCCAAGGGTGAGCACTCGGTTTTCTTCAAGAGCGACGAAACCCACATCCGCGTGCTCGCAATCGATGCCCATGGAAGTCTGATCGCCGGTACCGATGGCAGCGGCCTGATCTACCGGATCTCTCCGGCGGGCGAAGGCTTCGTTCTCTACAGCACCCCCAAGAAAGAGATCACCGCGCTCGCGCTCGATCGTGAAGGCAACATCTATGCCGCAGGCGTCGGGGAGAAACGCGCCAGCGCCGCCACGTCTGCACCCGGCGTTGCAGCGGCCATGATCACGATGGCAGCCAACGCAGCAGCGAACCCTAACCCTCAGACTCAAGGCATGGCGATCACTATGGCTCCCGCTACTCCGCAACCGGGTCCGTTCCCGTTTCCCGGTGGAGGTGCGAGCAACGGTTCCGATGTCTACCGCATTGCTCCCGATGGTTCGCCTTCGCGTATCTGGACGTCGCACGAAGACATCGTCTACGCGCTGGCCTTCGATGGGCATGGCCAACTGCTTGCCGGTACCGGAAATCGCGGCCATGTTTTTGCCATCGAGTCTCAGAATCCCGAGTCCCAGGACGAATTTTCCGATCTGCTGAAGGCCCCTGCATCGCAGGTCACAGGATTTGCCAAGGCTCCCGGTGGCGCTCTCTACGCGGCCACCAGCAACCTCGGCAAAATGTTTCTGCTCGGCCCCGGTCCAGAGAATGAAGGCACCTACGAGAGCGACGTTTTCGACGCCAAGATTTTCTCCCGCTGGGGTCGAGTCGAGTTCCGCGGGGCCGGCAATGTAAGTCTGCTAGCGCGCAGCGGCAACGTCGACAATCCCGACCGCAACTGGAGTCCCTGGAAACCGGTGAATCTCGCAAAGGATAACGACTCTGAGATGGGAGTTCCCGCTGCGCGCTATGCCCAGTGGAAAGTCGTGCTGCACGCGGGCAGCCCCAAACCTGCCGTCGACACCGTTACCCTGAACTACCTCCCGAAAAATGTCGCGCCTGAAATCGACGACGTCTCGGTGCAGGTGGGCGTGCGCTACCAGCCTCTCCCGAAGTCGGCCGGGCTCAATCTCGGCGGCGACATCAGCGGTTCGGCCGGCGTCCATTTCGAGTCGCCCATGCCCAGCAATCACGATCGTGATGCCATCGGCGTCAAGTGGAATGCGCACGACGAGAACGACGATCAACTTGTCTATTCGGTCTACTATCGCGGCGATGGCGAGACCCGCTGGCTTCTCTTGAAAGACAACCTGACCGATAAAGCCTATTCCTTCGACGCCAGTCTGCTGCCCGATGGCGGCTACACCGTGAAGGTCGTCGCTTCGGATGCGCCGTCGCACTCCCCGGGCGAAGCGCTGACGGCATCGAAAGAAAGCCGACGCTTCGAGGTCGACACTACGCCTCCGCACATCGAGAATCTTTCTGCCTCGTTAGAAGGCACGCAGATTCGCGTGCGCTTTCGCGCCGACGACGGATTTTCCACCATCAAGCGCGCCGAATATTCCATCGACGCCGGCGAATGGAAGTTCGTCGAGCCCGTGGGCCAACTTTCCGACGCGAAGATGGAAGACTACGACTTCCTCGCGCCTGTCCGCCCTGGAAACGAATCTGCCGCTGAGCATGTAGTCGTCGTGCGCGTCTTCGACAAGTACGACAATCTGGGCGCGGCCAAGACCCTGGTAAAAGGGAAGTAGACAGCATTTCGCCCGCGTCCAGCGCCATCAGCACTTTTTCAACGTCGGCGAAAGCGCAGTGTGCGGACTGCCGACGAATTTGTCACTGTCTGGCCCGCGTCTCCACTTCATCCTCCAGATCGCCCACACTAATCGAAGTTAACTCCCCGGCACGTCGAAGCTCCGGAAACAACCACGCCCACACCGCGATCACCACCAAAGTTCCAATTCCACCCAACACCACTGCCGGCACGGTCCCAAACCATTGCGCCGTCACGCCAGATTCGAACTGCCCAAACTCGTTCGACGTTCCAATAAAAATCATATCCACCGCAGTCACGCGCCCGCGCATCTCATCCGGCGTTGCCAGTTGCGTGAGCGTAGCGCGGATGATCACGCTGATCATGTCACTCGCTCCCAACAGCACCAGCGCGATCAATGAGAGCGTCAGGCTGTGCGACACGCCGAACAGGATCGTGAAGACTCCGAATCCGGCCACCGCCCACAGCAGCGTCGGCCCGGACCGCCCGCGTAGCGGCCTGTGCGCCAGCAACACGGCCATGATCGCCGCACCCACTCCCGGAGCCGTACGCAGCAGTCCCAATCCCCACGGTCCGGTGTGCAGAATCTCCCGCGCATACACCGGCAGCAGCGCCACCGCCCCGCCCAGCAGCACGGCAAACAGATCCAGCGAAATCGCTCCCAGGATCAGCTTCTTGCGCCAGATGAAATGCAGCCCCGCAAAAACCGTTTTCAGCGTCATCGGCTCTCTCGGCCGCGCTTTCACTTCGGGCTTGATCTTGAATGAAGACACGGTCGCGCCGATCGCCGTCACCATTGCCACGACATACACGACCGCCGGACCGCGGAACGCTGCATAGAGAATCCCGCCAAACGCCGGCCCTAGAATTGTTGCCCCCTGAAAAATACTCGCGTTCCACGCAACCGCGTTCGGGAAATGTTCCTGCGGAACCAACTGCGGCAAAATCGACCGGCTGGCCGTGCTGTTAAACGAACGCACCACGCCGATCAACACCAGCACCACATAAATCGACCGGATCGACGGCACGTTGCGCTCAGCCAGAGCCAGCAACAAAGCGAAGCAAACGGCATATCCCGCGTAGCAAGCGGAGAGCACGTGGCGCCGCTCAAACCGGTCCGACGCGTGCCCGGAAATCGGGAACAGCAGAATGGCCGGCAGAAATTGTGCCAACCCCACATAGCCCAAATCGAGCGGCCGTTTCGTGATCTCGTAAACCTGCCAGCCCACGGCCACGGCCTGCATCTCAACCGCCGCAACAATCAGAAACCGTGCGATCTGGAACAGCACGAACCCGGGATGCGTGAAGGCGGCACGTCCGGCTCTGGCTTCGGCGGTCGTCGGCATGAGCTTCTAATGTGCCATAGAACGCCGCAGCTGTGCAGCAGGCGCGCAGAGTAGGGATCGAAGCGGGAAAATGTGACAGGAACGGTCTACAAGTGCGCGGCGCTCGATTGTGCCGCAGGAGCGGCAACCTCAATGCGATTCCTGCCGCTCTTTTTCGCGGCGTACAAGCTCATGTCCGCTTCGTGCAGAAGTTCGGCTACCGTCCCGTCGCGAGTCAAGCAAGTCGCAGTCACGCCCATGCTTACCGTCGCAGACGTCGTTCCGGACGGCGTGACAATCGGATCTTTAGCCACCAGCTTGCGAATCTCATCCGCGCGCCGCGCTCCAACCTCGAGCGAGCACCCCGGCAGAATGAGAATAAATTCCTCACCCCCGTACCGCCCCACCAGGTCGTAGGGTCGCAGAGTCTGTTTCAACCGCTGCGCCACTTGTTTCAGAACTTCGTCCCCCGCGCCGTGACCCATGGTGTCGTTGACCCGCTTGAAGTGGTCGATATCCGCCAGGATGATGCTCGCCGGCTTATCCTCGCGCCCGCTGCGCGAAAACTCCCGCTCCAGCGCCGTGATGATTTCCGCGCGGTTCAGCAGGTTAGTTAAGAAATCGTGAGTCGCAGCGAAGCGCAACGATTGCTGCAGGTCCAGAATTCTCTTGCCCACCATAATCCGCGAGCGCAACTCGGCGGGGTCTACCGGCTTCGACAGATAGTCGTCGGCACCCGCCTCCATGGCCGTCAGCAAATCCTGTTTGCGATTCTTCGCCGTCAGCATCAAGGCGTAAATATATTTTCCCTGGCTCTGTTTGCGAATGCGCCGCAGAAGATCAATACCGTCCAGACCAGGCAGCACCCAGTCGAGGATGGCCAGTTCGGGACAGCCGGGAGCCTCCAGCAGCTTGACGGCTTCCGTGCCGTTGCCAACGCTCACATGATCGAAGCCCCAGTCTTGCAGGTAGCCGCCGATCTTGCGCCGTTCGATGTAGGAATCCTCGACCAACAAAATCTTCATACTCGCCCCGCTCGCATGTTTGCAGCCTAGTGGGGCCATAACAAGGTTACGAGGAGGGAACGAAGGGACATGTCCCGCGGTTGGTTTCGCTTACCCCGGATTTGCCTTACAAGATGCTCGTGGTCAGGCGATGACCGGAGCGTTGGCGATTCCAACCGTCCCGAACACGCGCCGGTAGCGTTCGATCTCCGCCGCCGGTCCCAACGCCTTGGAATAATTATCAGAGAGCTTTACCGCAGGCTGTCCTTCAACGTCGGAAACTTTGCAGATCAGGCTGATCGGGTCAAACCCCGCGCCATTATTCGGATTACACCCGCGAAAATCATTGGTCAGCAGCGTTCCCCAGCCGGCGCTGAACCGCACCCGCCGCCCCGGCGTCCACTTGTTGCGATCCTCAAAATCCTCGGCACTCGCAAAATCGCCCGGCCCCACGCCCTTTCCCATCGTCCCGCCAAAATACGCGTGCAGTCCTAGGATCGCCTCCACATCCAGCGTGTCCGAAGCAATTAGTAGCTTTTCGCGCGGGTCTCTCCCGTGCGCCTGCAGCCACGCAATGTATTCGTCCCCCGCGACGTACGGATCTTTACTATCGACGCGCTGCCCGGTCCAGTCTGCGACCCACTCCGGCGCGCCCGCCAGAAATTGCGTAGTGCCAAACGTGTCTGGCAGCAGCACTCGCAACGCGCCTTCGTAAGTCTGCTGCCACAACTCCAGCACCCGATACTGCGATGCCTTCAGCGCCACATCATCCGGCGCCAGCGCGGCCATCACCATCGGAATTTCGTGCGCGTTGGTTCCAATCGCTTCCAGATCGTGCTTGTGCGCCAAGAATGCATTCGACGTCCCAATAAAATTGCTGCCCAGGTTCGCCGCCATGGCCACGACCACATATTCCTGCCACAAAAAACTATGCCGCCGCCGCGTTCCAAAGTCGGCAACACTCAATCCCGGAACCCCTCGCAGCCGCTCGATCTTGCCCCACAACTTCGTCTTCGCCCGCGCATACAGAATGTCGAGGCCAAACTCGCTCAGCGTCTTCAGGTGCGCTCGCGTCTTCAACTCATCCAGAATCGCCAGCGCATACAACTCCCACATCGTGGTCTCAGTCCACCGGCCTTCAAACGTCAAATGGATCTGCCCATCGCGCACCGACAGCTGATAATCCGACAGCCGGAAGTCGCGCTCCAGCCACTCCAGAAATGCCGGTTCGAAAATTCCGCGCCGCCCGTAGAACGTGTTGCCCGCCAGCCATACCAGTTCCGACTTTCGAAACCGCCGCCCCCGCACGTGCTGCAGTTGCACCTTGAGTTCTTCAATGTGGATGATGTCCGCCATCCGCACCGAAGCATGCCGGTTAATCAGCGAAAACTCGACGCGCGTGTTCGGGAAATGCTTCCAGATAAACTGCAGCATCAACAGCTTGTAGAAATCCGTGTCGAGCAGCGACCGCACCACCGGATCGAGTTCCCAGTTGTGGTTATGCGCCCGTTCTGCAAAGTTCACGATCATCGCGAGGTAAGCCGCCCTCCCGCCAGTCTAGAGGAAAAACGGCAAAAAGATGAATAGTCTAGCAGTTTGATACAGAGGCCCTGCACGCATGTGAGCGTCCAGAACGCGTATACCACTGCGAGTGCATGCACGGACGACGGAAGAGCGAACGCCCGACAGCGTAGCGTGGACGCACGTTAACGGTATCTGCAACGCACGCGCCACCGTGGAAGAGCGGCGCTTCAGCGCCGCGTTAGCCAACAAAAATGAGGACGGGGCTTCAGCCCCCGCCACCGTGACCTTCGTCACCTTACCCGAGCGCTTTGCAGTTCCCCGGATCACTTCCCCCCGGTACGCTCAACCATCCTTAGCTTTGTAGTTGGTGCCCACTGGCGATAACCCGGTTCTTGGTCCAAATCTCGTTGGTTGGCCTGATGTGTATTTCCGCAGTTTCACTCCCAGCTCAAATTAGTTCCGGCGGCGCTGCGCCGCTTGCCTCGACAGTTCCGGATGCCGAGCCACTTCCCCAGCAAGTCATCTCGAATTTCGAAAGTGTGAATACCATTCCCTCCAGCACTCTACCTATCACGCCAGACCAGAAGTACGCCTTCGCCCTCCATCAGGCGTTCGACCCCAGCGCGCACGCAGTGAATATGTTTCGCGCCGCCTTCCAGCAGGCGGCCAACGGTCAGCCCCATTACGGCCAGGGATGGGGAGCCTTTGAGAAACGTTTCGCCGCAGGCGAACTCGATCAGATCACCGGCAGCACTCTGATCTACGGCTTTCTGCCTGCGATCCTGCACGAAGACCCGCGCTACTTCAGTCGGGGCGGAGGATCGGCCACGGCCCGCGCGTGGTATGCCCTCAATCGCACATTTGTAGCCCGAAGAGATAACGGCACCGCGGGATTCAATACTTCCGAAACGCTCGGCCAACTGATTTCCTGCGGCATCTCGACCAGCTACTATCCGGCACGCGACCGTACCCTGCGCTCCGTGTCAACCAACTGGGTCGTCAATCTCGGCGCCAACAGTATCTTCAATATGTTCGCCGAGTTCTACCCAGACCTCAAGCACGCCATCTTTCGCGGCCACAAAGCGTCCTCCGGAAACTAACTCTTTGCCGTCACAAATTTCCGGTCCAGCCCCTCAAAGACTTCCTCCGCCCGTTGCAGCGCGTCCTGCACGTTGTCGCAAATATTTTCCTTGCCAATTACTTCGGCGAACTCTGCCTGATGAATCAGCTGCGCCGGCTGCTCTCGCGCCCCGCACAGAATCAACGTCCGCTTGCTCGCATGCAGTTGCTTGGCGGTCTCTTCGATCGCGAACAGTCCGGTCGCGTCCAGTGCAGTCATATTCCGGAGCCGCAGAATCACCACCGGCGGCAGCGTGTGCAGATCTTCCGTCACCACTGACACCTTGTCCGTCGCCCCAAACAGAAACGGCCCGTGAATGCGGAAGATGGTGCAGAAATACGGAATGTCCTTACCCTGCAGAACGTGTACCCGTCCGTCTTCCACGTAGTCGTCAGTCACTTGCGACACGGTGGTGGTCGCAGCCACGCGGCTGATGAACAGCAGCGCCGCGAGAATCATCCCCGCTTCCACGGCGACGGTTAAGTCGGCAAACACAGTCAGCGCAAAGGTCACCAGCCAGATGCTGATATCGGTCTTGGTCAGCTTCACCAGCTGCGGAATCTCCCGCCACTCGCCCATGTTGTAGGCGACCACCATCAGAATCCCCGCCAGCGCCGCCATCGGCACGTAGCTGACCAGCGGCGCCGCAAACAACAGAATGCACAGCAGTGTCAGCGCATGAATCATCCCGGCCACCGGCGTCTGCGCCCCCGCTCGAATATTCGTCGCAGTCCGCGCAATCGCTCCCGTCGCCGGCAATCCCCCAAACAGCGGTGAAAAAACATTGGCCACGCCCTGCCCGATCAACTCCACGTTCGGATTATGCCGGTCACCACTCATGCGGTCCGCCACCACCGCCGACATCAGCGATTCAATCGCGCCCAGCATGGCTATCGTGAACGCCGGTCCCAGCAGCCCGTGGATCAAATCCGTGCGAAATTTGGGAATCTGCAAGTGCGGCAGCCCCGCCGGAATTCCTCCAAACCTCGTCCCAATGGTTTCCACCGGGATATGGAAAAAATAAACCGCACCGGTGGCAAGTACCAAAGCCACAATCGGTCCCGGAATGCGCGAAGACAGCCCGCGGCAAATAATCAGCGTCAGCAGCGTGAACCCCGCGAGTGCGGTCGCCTCAAACGAGATCGTATGAAAGTTGCCCGCCAGCGCTTCCATCCGCAGCCAGAACACGCCCGGAACTTTTTCCAGATGCAGCCCGAAGAAATCTTTGATCTGCGTGCTGGCGATCAACACCGCAATCCCATTCGTGAATCCGATCACTACCGGCCGCGGAATAAATTTCACCGCCGTGCCCAGTCCCGTTGCGCCCATGATCACCAGCAGCACGCCGGCCATCACAGTACACATGAACAGTCCGTCCACCCCGTGGACCGCGACAATCCCCGCCACCACTACCACAAACGCGCCAGTCGGCCCGCCAATCTGCATCCTCGACCCACCCAGCGCCGAAATCAGAAACCCTGTCACGATCGCGCAGTAAATTCCCGCCTGCGGAGTCAGCCCCGACGCAATGGCAAACGCCATCGCCAGCGGCAGCGCCACCAGCCCAACGGTGATTCCGGCGATGAAATCCAGCAGAAACTTATGCCGGTCGTAGTCGCGAAGACACAGCACCGACTTCGGAAGCCAATTGTCGTTCCAGGAAATGTTCAGGAAAGCACGCGCCATTTTTACATTATCGCCCCGCCCGCGGAAATCGAGTAGATAACCCACCGCTGCAGCGATAACCGAAAGAACATGTCCCAAGCCTTATCGTCATCCTGAACACGATCCTGATGTTCTGAATGGCACCCTGGATGTCGCCCCAATGTCATCTCGAGCGAAGTTTTCGTCCGTTTTCGTCCGCAAACGCGGACGAAAACGCAGTCGAAGGATCCCCACATTTCCCCCAACCAAAACACGTTGCTCGGGTGCCCGATGTCTCGCGCTCTTAGCGAGACGAAGGCATTTTGTCCCGCACGTAAGAGTCCGGCCGTCCGTTCATCACGCTGTAGAATCCCCTCATGCACTTCCTCCGAGCCCTGGGATGGCTAGCCTGCGTCGTCTATTCCACTATCCCTCTGTTCTGGCTGATGGTCCATCCCCGCGCCCATCGCTGGCGCGCCCGCGAAGGTTCGCCCTTCCGCGTGCTCATCCCCGCCTGGATCGTCATGTGGATCGGCATCGGCGCGCTCACCGGCCCCTGGCGTACCGCAGCGCTCTACTCAACGCCGTGGTCGTGGCTCCCCGCCGCCCTCCTGTTCGCCACCGGCATCATGATCTATTCCAGTTCCGGTGCTCACTTCAACTGGGCCCAGCTCGGCGGCCTGCCGGAAGTTCGCCCCGACCACCGCGATCAGCGACTCGTGACCACCGGCATCCGCTCTCGAGTCCGCCATCCCGTTTATCTCGCCCACCTCTGCGAAATGCTGGCCTGGAGCGTCGGCACAGGCCTCGCCGTCTGCTGGCTCCTCACCGCCTTCGCGATCGCAACCGGCGCCGTAATGATCCGCATGGAAGACGCGGAACTGGAAAAGCGCTTCGGCGCCGAGTATGTCTCTTACCGACAAAGAGTCCCCGCCCTGCTCCCGAGTCGCCGAGCGTGACCGATCTTTCGGCGACTTTCCCACCCTGTCGCTATAATCCGACTTAGCTGAAAGCTGAGGGCTGACGGCTGATAGCTTCGCCATGCGCTTCGAACTCTTCATCGCGACGCGGTATCTGCGGGCCAAAAGAAGACAGGCCTTCATCGGCATCATCACCGGCATTTCCATCGCCGGAGTCGCCGCCGGCGTCGCCTCGCTCGTGGTCGCCATGGCCATCACCAACGGATTTCGCCAGGACCTCCAACAGCGCCTGCTCGGCTCCACGTCGCACATCACCCTGCAGCGCATTGCCGATGACGGCATCAAAGATTGGCCCGCGCTCCTGGACCGCCTCTCCAAACAGCCGCACATCGTCGCCGCCGCCCCGGCCATCTTCGAACAAGTTCTGATCTCACGCGGACCCCGCGCCCGCGGCGCCATCCTCAAAGGCATGATCCCCGAGTACGAGCGCAAAGTCGGCGACCTGCTGAATTCAGTAAAAGAAGGTTCCGCCGCTCCGCTGGAAGCGGCGCCCAGCGGAGCTACTAGTGTGGGCGCTGGCGACTCGCCCCCGCATCCCGCAGCTGCCACCAAAATCGATTCCCCCGATTCGCTCGCAGCCGTCGCACAGCGCATCTCCGCCATGCCACCCATCGTCCTCGGCAAAGATCTGGCCGACAACCTCGGCGCGAGGATCGGCGACCCCGTGCTTGTCACCAGTCCTCAACACGAATTGACCCCTTTCGGCATGGCGCCGGGGTTTACACGCTTTCGTGTCGTGGGAATTTTCAACTCCGGCTTCTTCGACTACGATTCCGGCTGGGCCTTTGTTCGCCTCGCCGACGCGCAGCGGTTATTTAGCCTCGGCGACTTGATCTCGGTGCTGGAATTCAAAATTGACGATCTCGACCGGGCCGATGCAGTCACCACCGAGATCGAAGACGCCGCCGGCAAAGGCTTCATGGCCACCAACGCCCTCCGCCAGAACAGCGCCCTCTTCAAAGCGCTAAAGACCGAGCGCCTGGTCACCTTCATCACCATCGGCCTCATCGTCTTCGTCGCCGCCCTGAACATCCTCATCTCTCTAATCATGATGGTCATGGAAAAGACCAAGGACATCGCCGTGCTCATGTCCATGGGCACACGCCGCGCCCAGGTGCGCAACCTCTTTATTGCGCAAGGCGTGCTCATCGGCGTCATCGGCACCGCCATCGGCCTGGTCGTCGGATACGCGATCTCCTACGCCGGAAGCCATTACCACGTTCTGTCACTGTCACCCGAGGTCTACTCCATCGACTACGTCCCCTTCGCTCCCCGCGCCATCGACGGCGTCTGGGTCGCCCTGTTCACGGTGTTGATCTCGTTCGTAGCCACGCTATACCCGTCATGGTCGGCCGCCCGCATTCTCCCCGCCGAGGCCCTGCGCTATGAATAAGAACTTTTTCTTCTGCGGCCGGTTGGTTTTGGGAAGGGCACGGCTTCAGCCGTGCCGCTCAAGGCAAGAATACACCCGGGCTTTAGCCCCTGAGGGAATCGTTGCACCGCAAGGCAGATACCGCAACGGCGATTCTCTCCCGTCCACGCTACTGTGTTTACTGCATCCCGCCGCCCCTTGGAACGAAAGGCACACACCGTGCATCTAACTGAGCAAGAATCGATGCTCCGCGTCGAAAACCTCAAAAAGGTTTTCCGGTCGGGCGAATCGGATCTGGTGCTCTTTGAAAATTTATCGTTCGAAGTGAAGCGTGGGGAAATGCTCGCCATCGTCGGCGAATCCGGAGCAGGGAAGAGTACCTTGTTGCACATCCTGAGCGCTCTTGATCGCGCTTCCGCAGGTGACGTATACTGCGCCCACTTGCGATTAAACTCCTTATCGCACGACGAAGCCGCTGACTTCCGCAACCGGGAAACCGGCTTCGTGTGGCAGTTCCACTATCTGCTGCCGGAATTTACGGCCGCAGAAAACGTTGCCATGCCGCTGCTGCTTCGAGGGCAGTCGTGGCAGCAGGTCGAGCCCGAAGCGGCACGCTGGCTGCGTGAGGTCGGATTGGAGCAGCGCGCGCATCATCGCTCCGGCGAGCTCTCAGGCGGCGAGCAGCAGCGAGTGGCTCTGGCCCGCGCGCTCATCACCGGCCCCAAGCTCTTGCTGGCCGACGAGCCCACGGGCGACCTTGACGGGCATACGGCGGAAGCGGTTTTTGAATTGATTGCGCGGCTGCATCGCGAGCACCAACTCACCTCCCTCATTGCGACGCACAACTTGTCATTCGCCCGCCGCTGCCATCGTGTCTTAAGGTTGCAGCGCGGCCGCATGGAAGAGATTCCGCCGGAGTCGCTCCCGGCCTGAAGTTTCGTGGAAGGCCACGTCTTTTGGAACGGCGCGTTGTTGGGTTCGTAACAGGGCACGCCTTTAGCCGTGCCGGCAGCGATCAGAAGACGAACGGGTTTTAGCCCCTGCGGTCTTAGAAAGATTAGAAACGCAAAGAAAACAGTTTCTTTGGTAACGTGATCAAAGGTCTGTAGAATCGTTTCAGGGCTTGGGATTTCAGCCCGGTTGATTGCATAATATAAAGATAGTTTTCGCAGGACCAGGGTCGGTTTTGGTAGGTCGGGCAAGCACAGTTCTTCTCGACCAGGAAGGTCAGGGGGAAGGGCATTATGTTTGAACGCTATACGGAGAAAGCCAGGCGCGTAATATTTTTCGCACGCTATGAAGCCAGCCAGTTCGGGTCTCCCTATATCGAGACGGAGCATCTGCTTCTCGGACTCCTGCGCGAAGACAAAGCCCTAACCAACCGTTTTCTGCGGTCCCATGCCTCGGTCGAATCCATTCGCAAGCAGATCGAAGGCCACACTACGATCCGCGAGAAAGTTTCGACCTCGGTTGACCTTCCGCTCAGCAACGAATGCAAGCGCGTGCTCGCCTACGCGGCCGAGGAAGCCGAGCGCCTCTCGCATCGCCACATCGGCACAGAACATTTATTGTTGGGCTTACTGCGAGAAGAAAAATGCTTCGCCGCCGAGATTCTGCACGAGCGCGGCCTTCGCCTCTCGACCATCCGCGAAGAGTTGGCCCGCAGCACGCAGGAAAAAGCTCAGCCCCAGCGCCAGCGTGAAAGTTCGCTGCTGGCAGAATTTTCCCGCGACCTGACCCAGGCCGCCATGGACAGCCAGCTCGACCCGCTGGTCGGCCGCGAAGGCGAAGTCGATCGCGTCATCCAGATTCTCTGCCGCCGCACAAAAAACAATCCGGTGCTGATCGGCGAACCCGGCGTCGGTAAAACCGCCATCGTCGAAGGCCTGGCCCAGCGCATCGCCGACGGCGAAGTCCCGTCGTTCCTGGCCGACAAGCGCATCCTCGCTCTAGACCTCTCACTCATCGTCGCCGGCACGAAGTACCGTGGCCAGTTCGAAGAGCGCCTCAAGACCATCATGAAAGAGCTGATGGAAAATCAGAACTCCATCATCTTCATTGACGAGCTGCACACGCTCGTCGGAGCCGGCTCGGCGGAAGGCTCGCTCGACGCCGCCAACATTCTGAAGCCCGCTTTATCCCGCGGAGAAATTCAGTGCATCGGCGCCACCACCCCCGGCGAATATCGCAAGTCGATCGAGAAAGACCGCTCGCTCGAGCGCCGCTTCCAGGCCGTAAAGGTTCCGCCGCCGAACGAGGCCGACGCCATCAAAATTCTCTTCGGCATCAAAGATCGCTACGAAAAATTCCACGCCGTCACCTACACTGACGACGCCATCAATTTCGCGGTGTCGCACTCGAACCGCTATATCCCGGACCGTTTCCTGCCCGACAAGGCCATCGACCTGGTCGACGAAGCCGGAGCCCGCGTAAAACTGCGCCAGACTTCGCTGCCCGAAGAACTCACCGAAGTGCAGAAGCGCATCAAGTTCATCGTGCACCGCATGGAAAATGCCATCGCGAACCACGAGTTCGAAAAGGCGCGCTTCTACTCCGACGAAGAACGCAAGGAGCGCGAGAACCTGCGCGCCCTCCGCGAAAAATATCATCTCGACGAATCGAGCACCGGCGTAGTCAACCGCGAAGACATCGAAGACGTAGTCTCGCGCTGGACCGGCGTCCCCGTCACTTCCATCAAAGAAGAAGAAACGCAGAAACTCCTCCGCATCGAGGAAGAACTGCACAAGCGTATCATCTCGCAGGATAAATCGATCAGCGCCCTGGCCCGCGCCATCCGACGTTCCCGCGCCGGCCTGAAAAATCCGAACCGCCCCATCGGCTCGTTCCTGTTCTTAGGCCCGACCGGCGTCGGCAAAACCGAAGTCGCGCGCACGCTGGCGCAATTCATGTTCGGCACAGAGAAAGCCCTGGTCCGCTTCGACATGTCCGAGTTCATGGAGAAGCATTCGGTCTCGAAGCTGATCGGCTCGCCTCCCGGCTACGTCGGCTACGAAGAAGGCGGCCAGCTCACCGAACGCGTCAAACGCGCGCCCTACAGCGTCGTCCTGCTCGACGAAATCGAGAAGGCGCATCCCGATGTGTTCAACATCCTGCTGCAGGTTTTTGAAGACGGCCAGTTGACCGACGGCCTCGGCAACACCGTCGACTTCAAGAACGCCATCATCATCATGACCTCGAACATCGGCGCGCGCCATCTGCAGAAGCGCGAAGGTTTTGGCTTCCAGTCGACGAAGGACGACATGATCTCCGACAAGGTCGAAGAACTGGTGAAGGGCGAAGTCAAGCGCACCTTCAATCCTGAGTTCCTGAACCGCCTCGACGAAGTCATCCTGTTCCTGGCCCTGAGCGAGAGCGACCTCATCCAGATTCTCGAACTCATGGTCACGCAGCTCAACCAGAACCTGGCGCAGAAAGCCATCACGGTCACGGTTGCCGACGACGCCAAGAAGTGGATCCTCAACCAGACCCTCACCGACCGCAGCTACGGCGCCAGACCGCTACGCCGCGCGTTGCAAAAATACATCGAAGACCCGCTGTCGGAGGCGCTGATCCAAGGCACCATCACCACGCGCCCCGCCTTCATCGAAGTCTTCTTAGAAGACAACAAACTCTTCTACCGCCCAGTAGACGCGGAGAAGACCGAAGGCGTGCTGCTGTACGAGAAATAGTTTAATGTGGGGCGGGCACTCCTGCCCGCCAGCCGAGCGCAGCTCGGCAAGGTTTTAGCGCCGTCAGCCCAAAGCTGGCGGCTTTTATTTTTTGAACAGGGAAACTTCCTGATTGACCCCGGGTTCAACCTGTGATTAGATGCCCCGAACAGATCGCGGGCTTTAGCGCCAGAGTCCGCCAGGCACTGGGGCGTGCCACATCGAGGTGAAGTCATGAAGTCCACTCTGCATGCGGCCTTGGCTGCGACTGTGCTGGGCCTTCTCGTTCTAACCTTGACCCTAAGCGCCAGCGCACGGGAAATGGTCCTGCCCGCCGGCACTCTTCTGCAGTGCACCATGAATGAACCCAACTTCTCCTCGGCCACAGCCGACGTCGGCGATCCCGTGCTCTGCCACCTGCGCGGCGTGACCGAGTTCGGTCAGCAGGCTTTCCCGCGCGGAACCTACCTGGTCGGCCACCTCGAAGCCGAAAAAGATCCCGGCCACTTCTGGGGCAAAGGATATTTGAAACTGCAATTCGATCGCATCGGCCTGCCCAACGGCGATCTCCCTCTCGAGGCCAAGGTCATCGCCACCCGCGGTTACAAAGTCGATAAACAAGGTGACATCAGAGGCAAAGGCCACGCCACTCGCGACGTTGTCGAATGGATGCTCCCGCCCCTGTGGCCCTGGAAAGTGATCATGCTGCCCGCGCGTGGCCCGCGTCCTACCCTGAAGGGCGAGACCGTCCTCAGCCTCCGCCTGATGGATGACGTTCAAATCCCGCAAGCGACTCAGACCATCGCCCCCGGTTGGCACTTCTTCGGCCGCTACCAGAACGGCTCCTACCATGACGGGCAGCAAAGCAACTCCCAGCTCCAATTGTCGGTCACACAGACCGGATTTGCCGGCGATGGCCTTGCCAGCAACGGGGTGGTGAAGAACGTTTTAAGTAATAACGATGAGGTTCTCCACCCGGCTCAGCCCGTGGCGCAACCGTCCTACGCTTCGTACGTCTCGCGCGATGTCCCAGCGCGGAACATGGCGAACATCGTCAGCCTGCCCGGCATGCCCGTCTTCGTCCTCAACACCGGTGCCATTCTGTCGGTGAGCGGATACGGCTACCAGGACGATCGCATCACCTACTCGTTGATCGGCGGCGGCAATGGCGTAATCAGCGCCAACGACATCGACTGGAACTCAACCACTCAACTCAACGCCCAGCGCGGCCTCCGCGTGACGCTCCACAGCGCCCACGCGAGTACAGGAACCGCCGGCTTCTAACCAGTTGTGTGAAGTCTACCGTTCGTCTTGAATTTGGTCGTGTGAGGCCGGGTCTCTGACCCGGCCTGCCGAGCACAGCTCGGCGAGTCTTCAGCCGTCAGTCTAACAACTGACGGCTTTTTCTGTGCCCGAACCCTGAACGACCCCTCCGTCATCCAATGATGAATGCAGGGCCAGAGCACTACTAAATCTGGCCACACTTTCCTAGGGGAGACTTTTCATGAAGCGGTTTGAAGGCAAGACAGCAGTCATTACCGGCGGCAACAGCGGCATCGGCCTGGCCACAGCGAAACAGTTTCACGACGAAGGCGCAAAAGTCGCCATCTCCGGCCGCGACCAGAAAACTCTCGATGCCGCTGTCAAAACCATTGGCGCCGACACCCTGGCCGTAAAAGCAGAGGTCGCCAAACTCGCTGACCTCGATAAATTCTTCGCCCAGATCTCCGCCAAATTCGGCAAGATCGACGCCCTCTTCGCGAACGCCGGCATCGCAAAATTTGCTCCCGCTGCCGCCAGCACCGAGCAGTTGTTCGACGAAACGTTCGATATCAACGTGAAGGGCATGTTCTTCACGCTGCAAAAAGCGCTTCCCCTGCTCAATGAAAATGCCGGCATCGTCCTGAACGCTTCGGTCGTTTCCACCAAGGGCAGTCCCGCAACCAGCATTTATTCCGCCAGCAAGGCCGCAGTCCGCTCCCTGGCCCGCACCTTCGCCGCCGAACTAGTGGATCGCGGAATTCGCGTCAACGTGGTCAGCCCCGGCCCCATCTACACTCCGATTCTAGAAAAAGGCGGCATGCCGCAGTCCGGGGTCGATGCCTTCGTCGAGCAGGTCACGACCCGCGTGCCCATGAAACGCCTCGGCACTCCCGAAGAGGTCGCTCACGCCGTCCTCTTCCTAGCCAGCAGCGAAGCCTCCTACATCACAGGAGTCGATCTGAATGTAGACGGCGGCTTCGGTCAGATTTGATTCATATCGCGAAGGCCCGAAAGTCCTCAGCCCGAAGCTGGCGGCTCTTGTTTTATGATGACCGGGGCCCTATGGCAAGACCAACCCGACTGCGCATTGACCGGCAATTCCGCTTGTATGACGAGTACGCAGATGAAATCCTCGTGCAATGCCCAAATTGCAAGAAGTGTGCACGCGCTTTGAGGCCTGTCCGGGACGACAAAACGCATATATACACCATCTCAATGAGCTGCCTGCACTGCTCCAGACAACACAATTTCGTCACGACCTCTTGGGATTACTGGAATTCCTTGCCACTGTGGCTAAGGACGACATGCTGCGGCGAGGTTCTGTGGGCCCTGAATTCGAGGCATGTGATTGCGTTGCAGGATTACGTTTCAGCGGGCTTGCGCGAAAACAAGCTGGGGCACAATACCAACCGTCATATGTTCATGAGCCTCCCCCGCTGGATCACTTCTAAGAAAAACCGCCCCGACCTACTTCGCGGTTTGAAAAGACTGCAGACCAAGCTCGCGCGCGGCCGCTGAGCAGCCGTGTCTTTTGGGCTTTAGCCGCTGAGGACTTCGCACTCACAATCGACTTCATCCGTGCGACCTTCCTCCTCGCAACCTCATCTACAAAACGGCACCTCACCCAGCTCTCATCAAGGACTCCACTTATGTCCAAAATCAACATCGCCGAAAAATTCTCGAAAATCACCGAATACTGGAAGCCCTACGTCGCAGCCGAACTCAACGGCCAGTCCGTCAAGCTCGACAAAATCAAAGGCGAGTTCATCTTTCACCACCACGAGCATGAAGACGAATTGTTCCTAGTCGTCAAAGGCCGCTTCTGCATGCACTACCGCGAGAAAGACCTTCGCGAACATTACGAATGGATCGAGGAAGGAGAGTTCGTAGTCGTCCCCCGCGGCGTCGAACACAAGCCCGCCGCCGATGAAGAATGCTGGTTCCTCCTCTTCGAGCCCTCGTCGACACTCAACACCGGCAATGTCGTCAACGAACGCACCCACTCCCAACTGGAGCGTGTCTAGCGAAAAGAGAGCGCGCGTGAGGAAAGTGAAGGGCACGGCTTCAGCCGCGCCGATAGGCTTTTGGGTCGCTTCAGCACTGCGGTCAACTCTTTCCTTTCACGCGTGACAGTGGAAGAGCGGCGCTTCAGCGCCGCGTTGAGCGCCCGAAATTCAAACGGGCTTCAGCCCCTGAGGACTGCCCTTTTTCCCCAGATCACGATACGATTAGAAAGCTCATGGATCTCACCGTCTACTCCGCCAACTGGTGCCCCGACTGCCGCGAGGCCAAGCGCTTTCTCGACAAGCACCAAATCCCCTATAAAGCCATCGACGTCGAATCCACCCCCGGCGCCATCGACGAAATCGTCAAGCGCACCGGCAAGCGCGCCATCCCCCAGTTCGTCATCGACGGCGAATGGGTCCAGCCCTACGACCCCGGCAAAGGCTTCCTCTACGAAAAGATGGCCAAGCGCCTGGGAATAAAAACCCCGTAAATTACCCCGATTTCTATAGAAGTTTGCCCCTGCCATCCTCCGTGTCCCTCTGTGTGCTCTGTGGTTAAGGATTTCCCCCTATCGCACGTACATCGCCTTCAGTACCGTGGCAAACCCGCGCCAGAAGGGCGAAGATACTGACTCCAAGTACTCAGCCGCAAGCCGCCACTCGTGACCAAAAGGCTGAAACAGAACCACTTGGAGCGAGTCCCGAGGGCGCTGCTTCCACCCATGGCCGATTCCGAAGTCAACGATCGCGAAATCAACGATCTCGAAGTCAACGGTTCCCCCACTGTGAGTAGGTCCGCGCCCGCCCAACCCTCGCACGAAGCAAGTCCGGTCTGCGACTGTTGGCAACAAGCGGTGCAGGCCGTCCTCGGAATCGTGCTGCTCCTCGGAGCCCTCGCCATGGTCCACTATTACCTGCCCACCACCGCGCAGGGAGAGCCTCCTACCGATCTCGAACAACAAGTTCACGCGCTCACGGCGCAGGTCGAGCAACTCAAGCAAGACCAAGCCATGCCCGCCGTCGTCCTCAATCGCTATCGCAATTCCATCGGCTACATTTATGGCGTCTACCAGGTAGGTTTCCCCAACCAGCGTCCCATGGTTCGCGCCCGCGTTTCCGGTACCGGATTCCTGGTTGGCAAAGGCCTGGTGGCCACTAACCGCCACGTTGCCGAGCCCTGGTACGGAGACACCGAAGCCGAGAAGCTCATCGATCACGGCGCCACTGGTATGCTGGAAAGCCTGGTGATTTTTTTCCCCGGCTCGCCCACGCCTGTGAATCTATTGCCCGCGTCAGTTTCGAAGACTTCCGATCTCGCCGTTCTGCGTACTGACTTGCAAAGCGATCACGAGTCCGACGCAGTCCGCGGTCTTGCGGTCCTTCCCCTGGCGAAATCGCCTGGCGCTCCCGGACAGCTGGTCACTGTAATCGGCTATCCCATGGGCATTGCCGGCATGGTCGCCAAGTCGCCGACCGGAATTTACGAGCGCATGGCCTATCGCCACAACGACATCAACGCGGCCAGCGAGTTAGCCGCCTTGTCGCTGATTCGTCCCTCCACCACCTGCGGACATCTCGGCGACGTCGTCGGCGACAAGCTCATCTACGACGCCCCCACCGCCCACGGCGGCAGCGGCGGCCCCGTCTTCAACACCAAGGGTGAAGTTATCGGCGTCAACTCCGCCTACATGGACGGCTTCTCCGGTGGCACCCTCGGCGTCTCCGTCGACTCCCTCCGCCCCCTGCTGCAAGAGGCGCAAAAGCCGCGCTAGGGCGAAGCCGATCTCCCCCGGTCAAAACGTGAAATGGCCTGATAACAACAGTTGTCAACCTACGTTGGATTTTGTCGGCAGCGGCGGCAATCCAATCAATCGATATGTTCGCCCTCTTCGAAGTCCCCGTCCACAGAAGGAAGGACATCCGTTTCCCCGGCGATCCACACATACAGCGTTGGCAGTAGGAAGATGCTCATCACCAAGTCTGCAATCAGCCCGCCCACAATCACAATCGCAAAGGGGCGCTGCGAGTCGGAGCCGATGGCATGCGATAGGGCAGCGGGCAGCAGCCCGAGGGTCGCAACCAGCATGGTCATCATGATGGGCCGCAGACGAAGCACCGCTCCCTCAACTGCTGCGTCCTCGACGGAATAGCGTCGCGCCCGAAGCTGGTTGATGTATTCCAGCATGATGACGCCGGTCTGCACGGATACGCCGAACAAAGCCAGAAAGCCTACGCCAGAGGAAACGCTGAAGTTGGTTCCGGTGATCAGCAGGGCCAGCAGGCCCCCAATGCGCGCCATGGCAACGTTCGCTAGAATCAGCAGCGCCCATTTGAAAGACTTGAACATGGTGTAAAGGATGATGAAGATGATCAGAATGGTGATGGGCAGTACGATCAGCAGTCGTTCGTCAGCTCTTTTCTGACTCTCGTATTCTCCTTCCCAATCGATGTGGTATCCGGGCGGGAGTTTGACCTGCTCGTTGATCTTCTTCATCGCTTCTTCCACGGCGCCACCCAGATCCCGGCCCCGGACGCTGTACTTAATGGCCACATAACGCTGGTTGCCTTCGCGATAGATCTCCGAACCCCCATCCGATTCCTGGACCTTGCAGAGTTGCGCCAGCGACACCCGTTCCCCCGACGGCGACAGCAGACGAATCTTCTCGATCGCCTCCCTGGTGTCACGGTATTGCGGCAGATAGCGCAGGACGAGGTCGTAGCGGGCCTCGCCCTGCAGCACCTGGGTCAGAGCGTTCCCACCAACTGCCGTCTGAATCGCATCCTGCACATCGGCGACGTTGATCTGGTAGCGGGCGGCCTGATCGCGGTCCACTGTCACGTTCAAGTTGGGCTGGCCCAGCACGTGAAACACTCCCAGGTCCTCGATTCCCTTAACCGTCCTCATGATGTCGGCAATCTTGACGCTCTTTTCTTCTAGCACTTTCAAGTCATCTCCATAGACCTTTGTCGCCAGTTCGCCCTTGACTCCACTGACTGCCTCTTCCATGTTGTCTTCGATGGGCTGCGAAAATCCCCAGACGACGCCAGGAATCTTGCTGAGTTCGCGGTTCATGGCCGCGATCAGTTCGTCTTTGTTCTCGTGAAAAACCGGCCGCCACTGATCTTTCGGCTTCAGATCAACGAAGTACTCGGTATTGAAAAAGCTGGTCGTATCCGTCCCGTCGTCGGGACGACCGGTTTGACTGGTGCATTGCGGAACTTCGGGGAAGGAGCAAAGTATGATGCGGGCCTGGTTGGAGACGCGGATGCCTTCATCGGGCCCGGTGCTCGGCGCAAGCGTGCCTCGTACCCAAAGCGCGCCTTCATCCAGGTGAGGCAGAAACTCGGAGCCGATGACACCGCTGAGGGCAAGGTACAGCGCGATGAAGAGACCAAGCACGCCTACACCGACCGTGAGTACCCGCCGACGAATCGCCCACCGCACCGCGATGCGGTAGTACTTGATGGACAGCTGCATCGCCGGGTTGCGCCACTCCTTCGCGCCTTTGGCGAAAGCGAAACTGGCCAGCACGGGAGTGATCAAAATCGAGAACAGCAAAGCCCCAAGCAGCGCGAAGGCGACGGTCCACGCCATGGGATGAAACAGCCGGCCTTCCACGCGCTGAAGAGTGAAGATGGGCAGGTAGGCGGTGATAATGATGGCGATCGCGTAGAAGACAGGGCGCTGGACTTCGTGTGACGCCTCGCTGATCTGTTCACTGGGCGTTTTGGTATTCCCATTCTTGTGGCCCAGGTGGCGGATAATGTTTTCCATCATCACCACCGCCCCGTCGACCACCATGCCGAAATCGAGCGCCCCAAGAGAGAGTAGGTTTGCGGGAATGTGCCTCAAGTCCAGACAGATTGACGCGAACAACAAGGAGAACGGAATGGTGGCCGCAACAATCAGCGCGCCCCTCACGTTGCCGAGAAATATCACCAGATCTTTAAACGAGCAATAACGGAACCGTTGAGCTGCTGGCCCAACAGCAGC
>CAVWLI010000002.1:0-80453 GCA_963755795.1 uncultured Acidobacteriota bacterium
AGCGCCTCCCGGAACCATCGCCAACCTCCTGGCCAATTACCCTGGAAACGGCATCCTGAACACGGGTGTCAGTAACGTGACGTGTTCTGATGCCGGCTTGGTCGACATCAGCACGGATCCGGTCCACGGCAACTGCCGCGCGGTTACTGGCGGCCTGAATGTCGGCACGCCTTTGAATCCTGCACTGTTTCCGACGGGACAGGTGGTGGCGGGGCAGGATCCCAGCTGGGTAAGTTCCAGCACGCCGGGTTTGGGCGGAGACGGTAGCGGCGGTCCTGAGAACCTGGGTACTGTGGCCGATATTGCCAACTACAAGACTACCAACCCGACGACCCTAAACGAAGCCCAATACAACATTCGCGTCGACGCCGACGTCACCCCCAAAGACCGAGTGGGGTTTGCCATCTACTGGGTTCCTCGCTCGGTGGATAACTATAACGGCAACCGAGCCTTGGACATTTTCCACCACAAGCAGACCAATCAGGCATTCTCTCCCATCTGGAATCACACCTTTTCTCCAACGTTCCTCAACGAAGTGCGGGTCAATGCTGCGGGATGGCGCTGGAATGAAATCAGCTCGAACCCACAATCCCCGGTCGGGCTTCCATCGGACGGCCTCGATTCTTCAATCGGTAGCATTTCGGTTAATAGCTTTGGGCCGAATGTGGGCAGCCACCTCGATCAGTGGACCTACGGCGTCAAGGATGTTGCCACCAAGATCATCGGACCGCATACCATCAAGTTCGGCGGCGAGCTGACGCGGCTGTTTTATCTGAACGCGTGCTTCGGTTGCGGCATTCCCAGCTATGGTTTCTTTAACCTCTGGGACTTTCTCAATGATGCGCCGCGCCGCGAAGGCTACACAACTTTCAATCCCACTACGGGCCTGCCGACAACTTTTCGGCAGGACGACCGCGAGAACATCTTGGGATTCTTTGCCCAGGATGACTACAAGCTCCGCAAGAACCTGACGTTGAACCTGGGACTGCGCTGGTCCTACTTTGGCCCTCTTTATTCAACGGAGAACAATCTTTTTGTGGCTCATCCAGGCGCGGGCTCAGCCTACCTGTCGGGACTGAACGTCACCAAACAGTCCAGTGGATGGAGTGCGCAGAAGAATAATTTCAGCCCCGAGATCGGCTTTGCGTGGAGCCCAACTCAATTCCACGACAAACTCGTAGTCCGCGGCGGTTACGGCTTGAACTACAATCAGGAAGAAATTGCAATTACCGCCAACATCAATGCAAATCCTGGGCTGGACATTGGGGAATACGTCACCATGGCCACTCCGACCTCGCCGAATCCCGGCATTATCTACGGCGCATCCACGAGTGCGAACAATCCCTACGGTTACGCGGCGAATCCCAACTTCACGTTAGCCTTAGGATCGAATGGGCTGCCCACCGGCACGAATGCGGCTGGCATCGCCATCTTTCCCGGTACCTTGCCCACGCTGCGTGTCCACCACTACTCGCTCGAGTGGGAGTATGACTTGGGCCGCAATTTCGTAGCCTCGCTCGGATATCAGGGAAGCTTGTCGCGCAACCTGTTGTTCCACCAGAACCCGTTGGCTGTGCCGTCGACCCAAGGCTACGCCTTGAACCCTAATATCAACGGCGGGGATTACTGGAGCGACATCGGCAGCGGTAACTACAATGCGATGCTGGCCGAACTGAAGCACGACTTCTCGCGCCAGTTCATGGCTGACGTGCAGTTCACCTGGTCCAAGAGCATGGACAACACTTCGCGCCCCTATTCGGAACCTGATTACCCGTATAACCCCAACCTGAGCTACGGGCCGTCAGATTACAACGTCACTCGGGCTTTTAAGATTTTCGGCATGTGGCAGCCGGTCATCTTTCACGGCGAGCGAGGCTGGCTGGAGAAGGTCGCCGGCGGCTGGTCGCTGAGCGGAATTTTTAACGCCCATTCTGGATTCCCCTGGAGTCCGGTGGTGAACGTGACGGGTGGAAGCCTGTATTGCGGACAGTGCGGCTACGGATCGCTTTACCCCGCGGCTTACTTGGGCGGCGCAGGAAGCAGCACCAGCAACGACGCTTTCAAAACCGGCTC
This sequence comes from uncultured Acidobacteriota bacterium, assembly GCA_963755795.1. Classification (GTDB taxonomy): domain Bacteria; phylum Acidobacteriota; class Terriglobia; order Terriglobales; family Acidobacteriaceae; genus Sulfotelmatobacter. Next base: position 2,074 of record CAVWLI010000002.1, read on the forward strand.
CAACTATCCCCTGGGTGGTGCTGCGTACTTCTCAAACCCCGCATACACTGCTTTCAGCGGTACCAACTCCGGAACTGCACTTCCGCAGGTCGGTGTTCGTCGAAACTCACTCAAAGGCCCGGGATATAAGGGCCTGGATATTACTCTGGCCAAGGGCTTCGGCTTTCCGAACATGCCCGTGCTGGGGGAAAAGGCCAGGCTCGAGTTCCGATTTGACGTATACAACCTGTTTAACAATTTGAACTTTGATTCCACCAGCATCTCGAACACAATTACGAATTCAAACTTCGGCCAGGCTACGCAGGCTCTGGGCGCTCGTACTGCCACGCTAGGGGCGCGGTTCAGCTTCTAAGACAAAGGCGCCGTGAAGAGCGGCGTTTTCCCCGTCCGCTGCGGGATGAGCAAACTGCTCATTCCGCAGTGCTGTTTAGTTGCAGCGCTTTTTAGGTGAGGTTCAGCTCAAGGACGATCTTCCCAGCGGCTACCGTTTTTGCGGTTTACTTCTGAAAGCCCGCCCTGTCCATTCCTAGCTGTGCTTCTTTGTTCTTCATGAACGTGTCCCAGATAAATCCGGTGCGCTGATTTTCTGCCATCAGCATGGTGATGCCGAGATCGATGCCGAGCACGTCTGGGTTATACCAGTTGGTCAGCGGGTTGAAGGCATCGACGAGACCGTAGCGGCCCCAGGCCTTGGGATAACGTTCTTTCATGGTGCGCAGAACCTGCATGCAGTCTGGGTAGAGGAAGGGCAGCGAACCGCCAGCGGCGCAGGGAACCACGCTGCCATCGAGATTTCCCAAGCGCGGCGGGCCTCCCCAGGCCTGATAGCCGGCGGCCGAGTCGGATGCGGTGATGCCCCACAGGTGGTCGCTGTAATCGGGAAACTCGTCGCGCAGGGAAAGGCAGAATTGTTTGTGAGCCGCCGTCGCCTTGACCGAGTTCTCAAAGTAATTGGCGTAGGCGTCGTGCTTGCCGCGGAAGTCGAACCACGCTTGTGAGTATTGATGAGTGAACAGCGGGTCATTGCCAGAGATGTATTCAATCCCGTGAAATTTGATCGTGGGTCGGGTCCAGGCCTTCCAGGTTTCCGCCGGAATGGGATGCGTGGGCGAACCGAGGGCCAGCAGATAGATCATCATGAGTTCACAGTAGTGTTCCCAGCGCGCGTCGAGAAAGCCAGACTCGGGATGCCAGCCCATAGAGAGCGTCTTGCCGCCGTTCAGCATCCAGGGCCAGTCCACGCGCTCGTAAATCTTGGTGGCTAGGTCCTGAATTTCGGCGTCGGCAAAATGTTGACGCGCGGTCAACACGCCGCAGAGCAGAAGGGAAGTGTCGATCGACGAAATCTCACACTTCCACTGCCGCTCTCCGCTGTTCATATCGATGAAGTGGTAGTAAAAGCCATGCTCGTGAGGAAGTTTCTGCCACAGAAAACGGAGGGTTGCGCGGATTCGCTCGACAATCTCTTCTTTCTTTTTATAGCTGCGGGCGTCGGCGATGCACAGCCCAGAAAGTCCAAACCCCGTGGCCGCGATACTGGCAATCAGCCGCGTATCATTGCCGTTCACCAGCGCGCGATCTTTGACCTGGCCGGTGGACGGGCCGGCTTCGTTCCAGAAGAAATCGAATGCGGTGCGTTCGATTTCGTCGAGCAGCGCGTCGTCTGAACCGGAGTATAGAACCGCCGCCGGCTCGGCGAACGTTCGTTGCTTTTTCGATGCGATGAGGCGTATGAGCGGGAGCCCCGCCGTTGCCAGCAGGGCGCTGCGCAACAGGTCCCGGCGGGTAACTTGTTTCTTCATGAATCTCTGCACTCGTCCCGGTCTCCTTCTCCGGTCTCCTTCTATCGAAATGATATACCGCGTTCGCCGCGCTTGCATTTGCGGTGGAGGCGACGGGCTAGTCTTTAAGGCCCAAACCAGCGCTAGACAATGGGTTGGTTAGTAAAGTCTTTGTTGGGGAGATTGGAGTCAGGCGCGTTCAGCATCGGCAGCGCGCTTTTTCGGCCCGCTTTTGGCGCTTTTCGACGTCGCGGGCGAGATGCCAGAGCGTCGTGTACTCTTGCTCTCGCACAAAAAACGTCCTGAGGTATCGAGACATCAGCGCAGAATTTAAGACACGAGGAGACGCGTGGGATGTGGCTTCACGGCCGGCGGCCGGGGCATCCGACCTAGGCAGCCGGCGTATCGGAACTGAACCCCACGCTGCAGAAACGGTGGGCTTCATGGATGAAATCCTTCTCGTGTCGAACGAAGATCCAGATCATGTCTCGCGATCATCGCGGACCGAGCTGCCTGATTCAAGGTTTGACTCCGCCTTCCGGGCGAGCAGCCCAGTGGCTTCCCGGCTTTTGTTCGTCTCAGACGAAAGCCAGGCCCGTTTTACCTCACTGTGGCGAGTGGTCAATGACGAAATCAAATCTCCAGCGACCGAAGAAGTTTAATGGCTGGGTTGACCCCTCATCTCTCTCTAAATTCAACCCACGCCCAAGTTGTTCCGTAATACAAGCGCATGTTGCACTGTTTTGGGGCCGTGTGGCCAAACACAATCTGGGGCTGCTTAGCGGGACTCTCGATTTGCCCAATCTGCATCGGAGCATGCGCCAAGTCTTCCTTCTCATCGTAATTGGTACTGGAGGTCACGTTCCTATTTACCACCAGGGTCCACGTCTCCTTTTCGGGAATAACGTAGAGACTGTATGCCCCTTCCTTAATCTCCGAGTTACCAAGAGTGAGCCCAGCCTGTGTGAAAAGGATCATGGGCGCGCCTCCCGGCTCCCAAGGTTTCCCGCGGTGAAGCCGCTCCTCGGCTTTTGCAGCTGAGTTGTTGTACTGGACGGAAATCTGTTTGCCATCATCAAATGTGCAGGGGGCGATGGCGGGTTGTCCGCCGGAGGCCGACTGCTGGCCCAAACCTGGTAGCGTCAATAGGCCGATCAACACAAAACAGACAGCGAGAACACGCATTGTATCCTCCGTTGGCCCGACCGGGCCTCCTTCCGACCTTCAGTTCACCCCCAGGCGGCGCGAGAGGACTGCACGTTTACTCGGTTTGGATCTCCCTGTGCGCTGGGTGGCAGAACACCTCCTTAAAGCTGATTGGTGTCAGGGGCGTGTCTATTCCCAGTGTGTGTTCGACAGCGCATTGTGAGTCGTATCGCGAACTTGGCACTGAGCATCTGCATGCCCCTTCTTCGAGCAGCTCAATCATCCTCTCTGTCAATCGATTGCCTGCCCGCCCGTCTTGGGTGTATCGTACCACGATATACCATAAATGAGGAGGCCAGCCAACCGGTGGCGGCGGAGTTTTTTCTTGACATCCCTTTTTATAGAATACCGCTTGCAGCGGGAGTGTCACGAAAGCTTCGAAGACAAACGGATGCAAAATCTGCGGCACCGCGCGACCCTTTATCGGTGACTGACAATCACATGGCTGCTAGGTACGCCTAGACCATTCCAGCGGATCGGCGGGCGACGCAATCGAGGATCATTCGAGCAGTTTGGTACTAATGTATCTCCCTCAGTACCAGCAGTTTTGGCGGCTTCCGTTCCGAAATGTTCCCTGATAAACTCGTAAGTGATTGTAGGCGCGTAACTCAGTTGGTTAGAGCGCTACCTTGACACGGTAGCGATGTGAATGGTTTGCTGAATGCGGGCGCTGTTTGGTAGCAGTAGCCGCAACGCACGTAGGCCCGTAGCTCAGTTGGTTAGAGCGCCTCCCTGACACGGAGGAGGTCGATGGTTCGAGTCCATTCGGGCCTACCAAACACTTCTCTACCTGTAATTTCCTACCTGTGATCGCCATTGAATCAACCTTGACTCGTACTTTTCCAGCGCGGCCATCTTCGCTGCGCCCTAAGCGTGGGTATAGATAGGCTGCGCTGTTTGCAGAGGATCCAACCCTTTCAGGAACAGAGATCGACGAGTGCGATGTTTTATTCGTGAGCATTGCGAAAGGACCGAGCTTTACTCGCTATCAGCCCGAACTCATTCTTTCTGGCGGCGTTCTCTAAGCTCAACGATTCTGCCCGGGCTGCCACCGACGGTCCTGCCCTGTTTCTCAACTCCGCCATGGCTAGCCGGGTCTCGAACTCAAGCTCCAACAGCTGATGTGAATGAGCGTTTTGAAGTGTCTTCTGTAGTTGCGCGCTCGCCGCTCGGAAATGGCCTGACAAGGCTTGCACGCGGCCAGACATCATCTCAAACTGCAAACGGAGCAGCGTGTTCGCACTTTTGTCGGCCAGTGATTTGGCCTGTCCCGCCTCAGACTCGGCTTCAGGGAGCTTGGATTCGGCCAGCAGGGCATCGATCAGCACAATGCTGGCGGCCAATTCGTCGTCGGCCTGCTGATCCTGATGAAACTGTTCTTTGCATGTACGAATCACAGTTTCGGTATCGGCGGCATGGCCTTGCTCAATCGACAGCCGCGCCAGGGCGAGTTCCGTTTCCGCGACGGCTTGCTTATCCCCAAGCTCTTTGCAGAGAGCCAGCGATTCCTGGTAAGAGTTGCGAGCTGCATGCAAATCCCCTTGATCCTCAAGTACGTCCCCGGCTCCAGCTAGCGCATAGGCCACGGCACGTTTGTCAGCAATTTCCTGCGCAATGGTTTGGGCCTCCTTGTAACCGGTAAGAGCTGCGCTCAGGTCGCCACGCAGTCTTGCAATCTTGGCCAGATCGGCGAGAGTAAGCGCGACGCCATCTTGGTCCGCCATTTCCTTGTAGCCTGGAATCGCGTCTGAGAGGGCGCGCGTCGCTTCTGCCAGATTCCCGCGAGCCAGAGAAATGTCGCCCAGGTTAGCGGAAGCGGTTGTGACGCCCTCGAGATCACCGATCTGACGAAAGATCTTGATCGCTTCCCGGTACATTGCTTCCGCACGATCCAGGTCGCCCTGTTCATAGTAGAGAATGGCGAAATCGGCCGTGGTGCGAGTTGCGTTGTCGCGATCGCCAACTGCGGTGTACCGCTTTCGAGCATTGTCACAGTCTTGGGCGGTGGAATCGCCGTTGCCGATCTGACAGAGAATTCCGTAGGCCCGTGCGACGAATAGTTGCAAACCCTGCGCGTTTCCCTTTTCGATGGCGCGCCGGGAGGCAGCCTGCGCCTTGACGACATCGTTATTAACCCAAGCGCGTGCTTCCAGATAGTCGATCCGTGGGTCGCCGCCTGCAGGAAGCGGAAGATGCCGGAGAGTTTCCAGAGTATGCAAAGCATCTGCAGGATTTACCCATCGCTGTTCATCGGCGAGGCGAAGGCCGTAGTCCAAACTGTCCGGGAACTGGATAAAAAGTTGTCGATACGAATCAATGGCTCGCTTCCGATCTTGGATGGTGGCATAGTACTGACCATCGATCAACAGACGATCTTCTGGCCCCAAGTGCCCGGAAAGAGCGCGCGCCCGTTCCGCTTCATCCCGGGCCTTTAGGCTGTAGCCGAGGTGATTCCATGCATCGGACAAAGCAGCGTGTGTCAACGGAAACTCGGGCTCGACGGCTGCAGCCTTGATGAGAGAATCCCGGGCTTCTACAAAATCAAAGGCCCACAGACGCTCCAATCCCTGCGTGTAAAACTTGAACGCCAGGGGTTTTGAAGGCAGAGCGGCTCGTGCCTGCGCGATTGCTTCCGCTGAAACCGGCGTCGCTCCCAAGCTCTGCCGCAGGGACTTACCTGCCTGGCTGACGAGTTCAAATAGATCATCCTCGTTTCCGACGAAGGCCTGCTCGGCAATGGTTTCGCCATTTCGGGTGTCTTGAAGCCGAACGTCCAGACGAATTCGCCTTTCTCCTTTTCCCGGCAACGGCGTGTACGAGCCAAGTACGACTACGTCTGCTCCAGGATTCGTGTGGAGCCGTTCAAGGGTCTCTTTCGCCAAGCTGTCTTCGTCAGTCACGGGGAGTTCTCGTTTTGCGCGCGCCACATCCTCACCCGAAACCATACGTAAGGCGCTATCAGCGGCCAGCTCGGTACCAAGCATTTCCGCAAAGGCCGGCGATAGCCAGTTGTCCTCGGGACGTCCTGGCAGATTGCGAAAACCCATCACGGCCACAGATCGTCGAACGTGTACCGGAGGAAGGTTGGTCTCGGTCGCAGTCTTATTTTCTATCCTGGTCCGCGGAAGCCGGAATCGATAAGCGGCACTGCCGATCACAAGCACAATGAATGCGGCAATCGCCAGGTAACGCAACATCCGGCCTGAAATGGCAGAGTGTTTTTCTGAGCTGACCGACGAAATCGGCGCCCTTACAGGCTCAGGTGTGACCGGGCGGACCGGATCCTGTGACTCCGTGACCGTAGTGACCGGCGCCAAAAACCGGTAGCCTCGCCGCGGTACAGTTTCCACATAGCAGGGTGCGTCCGCATTGTCCCCGAGTGCATCACGGATCTTCCGGATCGCGACTCCCAGGCTGTTATCGAACTCTACAAAGGTGTTTTGGGGCCAAAGGCGTTGGCGCACCTCTTCGCGGGAGACGATCTCTCCTGGCTTCTCCACCAGAATTACGAGCAGGCGGTAGGGCAGATCTTGCAACTTCAACTGGTTGCTGTTGCGAGTGAGCGTCGCCTTACCGGAATCAAGCTGGAACGGACCAAACCTGTATACGGTCTTCTTGTGGGGTTCCCCAGGCGACACGCGCTTCCCTTTGGCCACAAATGGTAGCACAGCCCCGTTAAGAAGAGGGCCTAAGCCTATAGAAAGTCGACTCTTATCAGTTAAAGCAGGTTTAAAGCACAGTTTCATTGACCCGGTGACCAAGTCCCTGCAGATTGACACTGCGCAGGGCAGCAATTCGCGCGATCGCCACTTCGAAATGCTGCCTACAAGCCATCAGGGGGAAGTGGCATCTGGGGAGATGCCCACTTCCACCTGGGGACGCCACTCAGCAGGTAACGAGGTCATGATGAAACGAATCCTAATCGTCGTAATCCTGTTGGCCATCCCCGCTTGCTTCGGCCAGACACAGACTGCGAGAGTTCACACGTATTACATCGCCGCGGATGAGGTGGACTGGGACTACGCCCCGGGCGGTGTCAACAAGATGATGGGCATGAAGTTCGAGGGCTACTCGACGGTATTCACCGAACGGGGACCGCACCGGATTGGATCCGTTTATCGAAAAGCCCTGTACCGCGAATATACAGACGACACCTTCACCCGGCTCAAGCCCCGTGCCCCGGAGTGGGAACACACCGGGATTCTGGGTCCGATCCTACGTGCCGAGGTCGGTGACACGATTCGCATTCTTTTCAAAAACAACGCTACACGCCCGTACAGCATGCACCCCCACGGTGTCTTCTACAAGAAAGATTCCGAGGGCGCACCATACGACGACGGCACTTCCGGAGCCGACAAAGAGGATGATGCTGTCCCTCCCGGCAAGACCCACTGGTACACCTGGGAGGTTCCCGAGCGCGCTGGTCCCGGACCAAATGATCCCAGTTCGATTGTCTGGCTCTATCACTCCCACACGAATGAGTTGAAAGATGTAGAGAGCGGCCTGGTCGGCGCGATGATCATCACGCGACGCGGTATGGCCGATGCCGATGGCAAACCGAAAGATGTCGATCGCGAATTTGTCTGCCTCTATCTGCTATTCGACGAGAACGTCAGCTGGTATATCGACCACAATATCCAGGCGTTTACCAGTGATCCGAAAGGAGTGAAGAAACTCGAATTCGCCCCAGTCGACAACGAAGGCAACTTCTCCGGCCTCGGATCAGGATTTACTGTCGCCAACGCCAAGTTCGCAATCAACGGTTACATCTACGGCACCGGTCCCATGATGAAAATGAAGAAAGGCGAGCGCGTCCGCTGGTATCTGGTCGCACTCGGAGAGCAGTTCAGCGTTCACACGCCCCACTGGCACGGCAACGTGGTTTTGCACGACGGCAAACGTACCGACGTTGTTCCCCTCATGCAGGCCCAAATGGAGACCGTGGATATGGTCCCCGACAACCCCGGCATTTGGATGTTTCATTGCCACATCGACGACCACATGGATGCAGGAATGGTCACGTTGTACAAGGTCGAGCCGTAGTTGAAGCAAGCTACTCATACGTGAATGCGCTATGAATGAGCCACGACTGCACGAACTTTTCAACACCACGGAGATTGGTCTTATGAAGAGTATCCTGCTCGGTTTCTTGTTTCTTTGCGCCGCCGTCAGCGCCTTTGGCCAGACTTTGCCGCTCAAGGAAGGGCTTTGGGAAAGCACCGTCTACGACGATGACGGCACACCCAGCGTCCACGTCCTCAACTGCTTCACCCAGAAGAACTTCGCCGAGACGTTAACCAAGGCCGGCAACCATCCCGGCTGTAAGGTGGCAACCCAGGACATCACCAGCCACGGCATGACAGTCGATATTTCCTGCAGCACACAGAACGTTCAGACGAGTGTGCATCAGGTGCTAGAACTCGTGGATTCAGAACATACCCGGGGCACAACAACAATGAAGCTGGTCAATAAGGGCAAATCGAGCGAATCGACCACGAAGTCCAGCGGCCACTTCGTCAAATCCGACTGCGGAAAGGTCAAGCCTGACGATCCCCAAATCATCACTGAGTGAGAAGTAGGGAGTTGTTCCGAGTCCGTGTCTTGGAAGGGATGAGGGGCCGGAGCGAAACACCGCCGGAGCGGGGCGTCTCTTGTTTTTTGATGTTTAACTCAGAGACGCCACCACAAATGGAAACGGCGGACATGGTTCCCGACAATCCCGGGATTTGGATGTTCCATTGCCACAATCGACGACCACCTGGATGCCGGCATGGTCGCGTTGTACAAGGTCGAACCCTAAACCAACAAGCCCGGGGCATCTCCTAGAAAGATTGGAGACACGCTCCGAGCGATCCAGAAAGAGGAAGAAATGTTTTTCAGAAAAAGTCTTGTCACCTTCGGCCTAACTCTGCTGTGCCTACCAGGCACTCTTTCAGCTCAACCTGGCTGGAAAGTAGTGAAAGACAGAACCAATTCCTGCCAGATCTCGGTGCCAGAAAATTGGGGCCAGTCCGTCGTCATGGTGAGATCGGATGGCAAGGTAAGAGTTTTCAGCGCAGAAACGCAAACGATGGTAGCCGAAAGAATGCTGGAGAACACTCCGAAGCTTGTCTTCTACGTAATGAAATCGCATCCGGCACCGGGAGCGCAACCGCTCGTCACCTATCAGGCTTCTGTGCCCGGGAACGGATATCACTGCACCGCGCAAATCAACGTGAAGCCGGACTATCCCGAGGATCAGGTAAAGCGAATTGTGGCAACTTTCGCCGCGGAGAAATAAGGCCAGCGAACCATCGATGCACTCGCGGCCTTAAGGCGCAACGTAATTCTCAGACCGGAGAAGGAAATCAAGGGGAGGTTTCATTATGGCTAACTTTTGCGTCAACTGCGGCGCACCACTCAGCGGAGGCCTCTTCTGCGTGAAATGCGGAGCAGACACGCGCAACCCAGCCACACCGGCTCAGACGCAGCCGCCACCGCAAACTGCACCAGCGCCTGCCATCATGCCCGTACAGATGCCGGCACAACAGGTTGGCCTGCCCGTCGCGCAGCCCGCGGCTGCCAAGGCCGGGATGAGTACCCTGGCCAAGCTCGGGATCGCCGCGGTTGTTGTCTTCTTCGTTGGTGGCGTACTCGCAATCGGAGGTCTTTATTACGCCGCCCACCGAATCAGTCAAAAGATTCATGAGGAAGCAGGGAGCTTGCTTGGATCAAGCTCAGGTTCCGCCAGTCCAGATTCCTCGACCGGCGGAACAGTCTCGGGAAACGCGCGCGGCATCGACGTCTGCCGACTGTTAAGCAAAGAAGACGTCGGCCGCGCCGTAGGGGTCGAGATCGCCCGCACCCAGCCCGGCGACAATTCGTGTTCTTACATCGCGAAGGGTGATAAGGCGGACATGCTCGCAAAACACGCCACCGCAATGTTGGCCGCCCGCGGTGCGGACAAACAGACGCAACAAACGATCCAGAAATTTGCGGGAGGCATGTTCAAACAATTTCAGAGCGAACAGCCGGCATCGGAGCAAGACACTTCCGGTGAAGTGCCGGTGTTCTCGTTTTCGGTCGATCAGAACGCTGCGGAGGAACAGATGCGCCTGAACGCCAAGGTGCTCGGCGTCATCGGAGACCAGGAAGGCCTGCCTGGCATCGGCGATCAGGCGTTCGTGTCGGCGGACGGAATCATCATGATGCGCAAGGGAAAGAATTTCGTCCGCATCATGTTCATCGCTTGCCCGTGCAATACGGACGCCGTGAAGCCGCTCGCCAAGGAAATCGCAGACGCGCTGTAGACCGGCATGAGAAAAAGCGGGACGAGACCATTGCCCTGAAGATCTTACTGCAAGTTCACATTTCAACTGGAGAAGCTCAATGAAAGCCGTTTTTCTGGCAGCAACGATGTTCGTCCTCTATCTTGCAAACGCAACCGGCCAGGGAAAATTACTTACCAGCGATCCTCTGACCGGCCTGCCGCTGATTTCCGAAACGGATCCTGGAAAACACATCGCTAACATGTCGTACAGATACAACGAACCCACAAAAATGCCCGACGGCCAAGTCTGCAAAAGCAAGATGCACGCCAATTTTTATTCCCTTTACAACATTAAGGTGGATGCAGTGGTTGCGTGGTATTCCTCGCACCTTTCCAGCTTCAAGAAGGTTAGCGGATACGAGTCCGGGCGTTCACAAACTGCTTTCTACAATTCCGATGGAACGATTGTGATTTTTGTGACCGGAGACAAAGGTGCTCAGGGCGAGAACACGAACGCATACGCCGTCGCCTATGAACGCTACCAGCCTGGGATCTCCGAGAAAACCATCACTGCTGTGACACAAGGAAAGATAGTTTGCCAATGATCGATGGAAGAAAGGCAGTCGACATCGCGCGAACTCTGCCCGAGAGACACAAATGCCGCTCGAAGACCGAGCGCGCAATCGGAGAGTTGAACTGTTCCTTGAATAGAAATGTTTTTTAACTGTTAACACTTCATCTGAAAGGAAACATCATGAACGCTAGTTATCCCGTCCACGCGCTCCGAACACTGGAGAAACCGATGCCTCACCTGGCAAGCTTCCCGCTCATCCTGCTTCTGGTCTTAGGCGCCTGTTCAAAGCCCGTGTCGAACCCAGGTGCCCCTGCATCGCAGGGGGTGGCGAATGCCGCTGCCAGCACTGCCGCCGGCAACGCATGCGACCGGAAACTGGTGACGTCAGCCGACGCAGCCGAGATCCTGGGTGAGCCGGTAGCGTCGGAAAAGGCTCTGCCGGGCGATGCGCAATCTTGCGCGTTTACCACGGCGGACTTCACCACCCTGACGATCTCCCTGCGCCCGGGCCTCGGGCGAGTGACGGTGGATACCTGGGCTGCGGGGAAAATGCCAGTGTCGGTGACCAACGTTTCGGGCGTCGGCGAACGGGCGGTGTGGCAGTCGACGCTCAAGGAGATCAACGCGGAGAAGAACAACCTGCTCTGCGACATCGCGGTCGGTCCCGGCCATAGCGCGGGCGCGACACCGGAGAAACTAGGCGCCCTTTGCAACAAGATCTTCGCGGCGATGTGAGGCTGCCGCGAATCGCGAATGAGCTGGTGCGGATTGACCTTGAAGATTAATAGGCCTTTGCTACAGGACTTAGATGTAGACACGGAGCAAACGACAAGAGGCATGATCAATTCGTTTTGACGACAGCGAAAAATGAAGGACCTGACCGAGTGTTTCGGCAAAAGCCGAAACAGGCAGAAAAGAAGGCGCTAACGAAACACCGAGGCCGCAATGGAAATAAATATTGAGAAACAAATCATGCGGTTTGCAACTATGATGATCGCGGCCACGTTCCCTGTTGCCTTCACGCAAGATCAGCCGCGCCATCCTTCAGCCGGAGCACCAACCCAAGCGCCGACTGGCGGGGTTCTCGCGCAACGCATCAGGGTATCGTTTGCCCCACGGCCCTCCAAGCAAGCGACGGAACAGAACGTCTTGGGCCCGGTCTGGAAGTCCCCTGGGCACCTGAGAACTATCTCTCGTTTGGGCGGCTTCGTGGCAATCCTTACTTTGAGCTTCGCGTTTACCGCCAGGGGTGGAACGAAGTTGCTCACTACGGACCCATTGACAGGACTTCCTCTTCATCCCGCTACAGATTCCCGCCTCCACTTGGGCAATGAGCCTACTCAGTTGCCGGAATCGCAAGTCTGTAAAAGCAAAATGCAGGTGGATTTCTACTCGGTGTACGACTCCAAAGTAAATGCGACCCTCGCTTGGTATGACGCTCACCTGCCAGGGTTTAGGAAGACGCACGCCTACGCCGCCAATCGCTCGCAAGACACCTACTACAAAACCGATGGGACGGTGCTTGTGTCTGTCTCGGGTAGCCCGGGCAAAGAAGGAGAAAACATGGACACATATTCGGTGTTGTATGCCCGTCTTCAGCCCGGACTATCCGAGAAGACGATCGTTGCCCTGAATCAACAAAATGTTGTTTGTCCATAACCGATTGATTGGGCGACACTAGCCGCTAATGGTTGCCAGCTTGAGACTCGCGGCGTGAGACATGAACTTTCCGCACCAACCATCGTGCAGGACCCTACAGGCGGTGATTCTCGCTTCCGGTGCGCCTGATCCTACGGATCATGGGTGCGAACGATTTCATACACTTCTGATGCTCGCGTGCATCCGTAGAGTGTCCTAACTAGAATCGAATCTGGACTACCATTCGTACATCTCGTAATGTGTGGAGCACGGCTCTAGCTCTAGAAGAAAATCCTTGTCGAAGTCGTAGTATTTCGCCACACTGATCTCGTTTCCGGCAAAGGCGCGTATCGCCTCCTCAGACTCCCAGAACGTGATCATCAGAAAATGTGCCGTAAGGCCCTCCATACGACGTAGCGCATAAGCCCCCTTATTCCCCGGCGTCGAGCGGTAGTCGGGGATGGCGATAGTTCGCATTAAGTTCAAGTACTCGTCGCTCTTGGCTGCCGGGGTTGCGCCATGCCAGATTCGCGTGACCAAATGGGAACTCCTTGCGTATCGTTTGCGTCCAGAACTAAAGAGTCGGGGACATCTTACTCCAAGGCTCGGATCGCGGCGAGCCGTGCTGCCTGTTGGCGGTCATATTCCGAGCCAGGTTTCCATTCTAGTAACGATCCGCCGCTGCACCATAAATATCAGCGCCCCATACAGCCACGTTGAAATAGATCTCCAGAGTGCGCCGCCTGCCGAGGACGAATGACCTTGTCGCTGAGCGCGACGGTCACAACACAGTTGCTCCTCCACAGTCTTGGAGCGATACTCGGAGAGATCAAAACTCAGCGAGGAGCGACTACAGTCCATGAGGACGGATACGGTTTCCAGACGCCGGTTTCTGAAACATCTTGGAATCGCGGGTGCAGGAATTGCTGGTGCAAGCGCGATGGCATATTCGGTCCACGAAGCGAATGCTGCGACCGCGCCCGGAGTGGGGCAGCAGAAGCCGGGGCCGGGCGCTTCCGACGAAGCGACAAAGGAAGCGGCCACACGCGAGCAACGCATGGCCTGGTGGCATGAAGCGAAGTTCGGCATGTTCATCCACTGGGGACTCTACAGCGTGGTGGGCCAACATGAATGGGCCATGGAGGTGGAGGGGATTCCGATTCCGCAGTACGAACTGCTGGCCCAACATTTTCAGCCGAAGCCGAACGCCGCGCGCGAGTGGGCGCGACTGGCACGGAGTGCTGGGCAGAAATATATGGTGATGACCACCAAGCATCACGAGGGTTTCTGTCATTTCGATACCAAGCTCACCGATTACTGTGCTCCGCGCCAGGGACCCGGCCGGGATCTGGTTCGCGAATTTGTGGACGCGGCCCGGGCCGAGGGTCTGCGCGTGGGGTTCTACTACTCGCTGATGGACTGGCACCATCCCGATGGCGCACGCTGCAAGACTGACGAGGCAGCTCGCCAGCGCTTTGTCGCGTACACCCATGGGTTGGTCCGCGAGTTGATGACGAACTACGGCAAGATCGATGTGCTCTGGTATGACGTCGACTGGCCGCTGAGCGCGGAGCAGTGGGAGTCGGAGCGCATGAACAAAATGGTCTTCGAGCTTCAGCCCGAAATCATTGTGAATAACCGCAATGGCCTGGAAGGCGATTTCTCCACGCCCGAGCAGGAGATTGCGGCCGCCGAAAAAGGCCGCGCCTGGGAAACCTGCATGACCATGAACGACAGCTGGGGATTTAATCGTGGCGATGATGGATGGAAGACTGCGAAGACTATTGTCAGCAATCTGGCCACTTGCGCGCAGGGCGGAGGAAATTATCTGCTGAATATTGGTCCTAAGCCCGACGGATCGGTACCCACCGAATCCGTGGAGATTCTGGAAGCCGTTGGCCGGTGGCTCGACGGCAACGGAAAGTCGATCTACGGCACCGAGCGCGGCTCGTATAGCTGGAACTCGAACGCCAACTACACTCGCCGCGGGAACACCTTGTATATCCACCAGCAGTACTGGCCTGGGGATTCTCCAGCGGCGGAGTGGCTGCCGTTTTTCCAACCGGCAACCGTGGTTGCCATCGGTGGTTTGAAAACGAAAGTGAAATCCGTGCGTATGCTGAAGACTGGCCAGAGCGTGACGTTTGCGCAGGACGAATTTTCCCTCCGGCTGACGGGGCTGCCGGCGCAGGCGCCAGACCATCCTACGACCGTCTTCGAAGTCGAATGCGAAGCTGAGCCCGTGATCGATCACAACGCGATCCGCTCGCAGTGGTCGCGTTATAAGGTGGGGGTCAGTTAAGAGGGCGTGTCAGAGAGCAGACTGTCGCTGGAGTCGCGGGGTTCAGTGAAGAGAAATTTCGAGTTGCTGGGCGAGATAGGTTGCCATGTCATGCGCATTTTCGACGGTCAGCAGGTGTCCGCGAAATTCTTCGTTCATCAGTTTGCGCGCAAGTTTTGAGAAGATTTCCAGATGTCGACTGGGGTTCTGCGATTTCCGCATCGCCATCATGATTATCATATTCACCGGTTTGCTATCGGCTGAGCCCCAATCGATCGCCTGATTCAGCCTGATTACTCCGATGGAGTCAGCGGTGACAGCCTCGGTCTTGCAGTGTGGGACCGCAAACCCATGAGCGAAATCCGTCGCGTACACGGCTTCGCGCGACCACAAGGCTTCTTCCAGGCGTTGGCGATCTTCGGTGCGGCCGGCGATGTAGAACGCATCCACGATTTCCTGCATCGCCTCTTCTTTGTCCTTGCTCTGGCTGCCGAGAAGAACAAGTTCCTTGCTCAATAGAGGCTGGGCGGACCGCGCTGGTTGGGCGTGCGCGAGCAACACCTCTATCTCGGACTTTTCCTGGCAATCCATAACACTCGCAAGCGCCCGCTGGCAATCTGCCGCGGACAATTGCGCGACCGCTCTTTTCACCGCGGGAATCCCGGGCGCTGGAAGGCTGATCTCGTCCAGTCCCAATCCGACGAGCAGCGGCAGATGCCGGATCTCGGCGGCCATTTCCCCGCACATTCCCACCCACTTTCCTGCCGCATGAATCTCGTCGACAATGCGTTTCAGAAAACGCAGGAATCCCGGGTGCAGCACATCGGAAAGCTCGGCGGTTTTCGGATTATCGCGATCCGCGGCGAGGAAATACTGATTGAGATCATTCGTGCCCAGGCTGAAGAAATCCACCTCGGCGCAGAGTTGATCGAGAATAAACCCTGCCGAAGGCACTTCAATCATGACGCCAATTCGAATGTCGGACCGGAACGCGATCCCCTTGCGGGCAAGATCTTGTTTCGCATCGGAGATCGACGCCTTGAACTGGCGGACTTCGTCGAGCGATGAAATCATGGGCGCCATGACCTGCACCTGGCCAAACGCCGAAGCGCGCAGAATGGCCCGCAGTTGCGCCTGCAACAGTTCGCGATGCTCGGAGTAAATCCGCACGCCACGGTATCCCAGGAAGGGATTATCTTCCGGCGGCAGATTCAAATAAGGCGCGTCTTTGTCCCCGCCCAAGTCAAAAGTGCGGATGATGACTGGCCGCCCGGCAGCCGCCCGCGCGGCTTCTGCGTAGATTGCGAACTGCTCTTCTTCGGAGGGCGGACGCTGGCGCTGCAGATAGGCCATCTCGGTACGAAATAACCCAATCCCGTCCGCATCTTTTTCGAATGCCACCGAGAGTTCTTCGTAGGAGGAAGCATTCGCGGCCACTTCTAAAGTCTTGCCGTCGGTCGTAATAGCCGGTCCGGTAGTCGGGACGGGCAGGAACTCGCGCCGGAGCTCGAGCGTCTTCTGTTCGCGCTCGTAGAACTTTCGTACTGCTGGCGAACTGTGCGGCACAACGAATCC
This sequence comes from uncultured Acidobacteriota bacterium, assembly GCA_963755795.1. Lineage (GTDB taxonomy): Bacteria > Acidobacteriota > Terriglobia > Terriglobales > Acidobacteriaceae > Sulfotelmatobacter. The sequence goes on from CAVWLI010000002.1 coordinate 18,378, forward strand.
ACGAATTGCGTCGACCACCACTTCCTGACCAGCCAGCAACATCCCGCGAGCATTCTTCACGCCCGTTAGGGTCGGAATTCCGAGCGAGCGCGCGAGAATTACGACATGGGAAGTCGCACCCGAGTGCTCCAGCACGAGCCCCTTCAGCCATTGCCGCTCCAACCCGAGAAGTTGCTGCGGAGCTAGCGTTTCCGCCACTACGACCGAGGGCTCGCGCAACTCAATGGCTGCCGTCTGCAGGTCAACTCCGTAGATTTCCTGCAGCAGATGCAGGCAGATTTCCTCAATGTCGAGAGCGCGTTCGCGAATGTACTCACTTTCTGAATGACGCAGAAGATCGATGAAGAATGCGCCAGCCTCCATGACCGCCTGGCCCGCCGATTTGCCCTGCGAAACATGTTCCGCGAGTTTCTGCGAAAGAGAAACGTCGCTCGCGATGGCCAAGTCCGCTTGCAGTACCGCAGCTTCTGTGGGAGATTGCGGGTGAGCCAGCTTTTCCTGAATGCGCCCGCGTACCGCCGCCATGGCGCGTTTGATCTGGGCCAGTTCCGCCTGCGGGTCGGATGCGGCGCGCGCTTTCAAGTCTCGCGGCAGCGCCATACCGCTTAGCGGTACTACCTTGCCCCGGCCCAGGCCGCGGCTGACCGGAGATCCGAAATAGCCCTTCACGCCCGCGGTTTGTAGAGTACGGGGAAGCGTAGTGCTCGCGGTCGTACCATGCAGACCTGCCAGCGGCACATCACAAGTGGGGAGCACCTGCTCCACAAAGCGGAGCAAGGCAGTGTGCGCCGCCTGTTCATCGATTCCCCGGACCTGCACGATGCAGCGGTCGCCCTGCCGGATGTCGGTGGCGAGAATTGCCAGCACGCTCTTCAGGCTGGCCACCGAACCGGTGCGGAGATTTGTTAGTAGACAGTCGGAGGCGTATTCGATCGCAACTTCGGCTAACTGGCTAGCAGGCCGTGCGTGCAAGCCGTCAGACAAAGAGCAAACAAAGGCAAACTCCACCGACGTGCCACTCCTCTGAGTCATATCAACGTTGGATCTTTGCGAAGATGCTATGAGGATCCTTCAGTGCTTCTTGCAGGGGTACTTGAATGACCTTGACTCCGTTGAATCGTTCGCGTTCTTCCACCGCAATATCGACGGCAAAAATCGCAATCTCCGCCTGACTGATGTCGTGCTCGGTCAGTTTGTTCTCAATCCCCATCGCACCCTGCGTTTCCACTTTGATGTCAAAGCCCAGGCTCTTGCCGACCTTTTCCAGGCGCGCGGCGGCCATATAAGTGTGCGCAATGCCGGTGGGGCATGCGGTGACGGCAACAACTTTCATGCGGCTTTTTCCTCCCTCGTGTCCGTCAACCGCCGGCTTCGTGCTTTCAGCAGATTGATTGAAACTGCGGTCACGACCGTGCCGGTCACGATCGCCAGTAAATATGCGAGGCGGTGATCGACTGCGAATAAGACGATAGGACCGCCGTGCGGCGCATGATCTCCCACCTTGCCGACCATCGCGATTACGGCGGCGATTGCGGAGCCAATCATGATGCTGGGTATGACGCGAATTGGATCCGCCGCAGCGAAGGGAATCGCACCCTCGGTTAATCCTGTCAGCCCCATGATGATTCCGGCGACGCCCGCCTCCTGCTCTTCCGTGTTCCACAAGCCTTTCTGCAACAGCGTGGCCAGACCCATGCCCAGCGGGGGAGTGCAGATTGCTGCTGCACAGGCTCCCATAATCTGGGGGTTGCCCTCCGTGATCATGGCGGCGCCGAAGAAGAACGCGGTCTTGTTGATCGGCCCGCCCATATCGAACGCAATCATGCAGCCGAGGATTAATGCCAACACCACACTGTTACCGGTGCTCATGGCCCGCAGAGCGTCGTTTGCACGCGACATCAGAATGGCGATCGGTACTCCCAGCACTTTCAGCATCACCACGCCAATGAAGCCTCCCGAAAGTATGGGAATTACTAGGATCGGCATAATCGGACGAAAGTGCTTCGATACCGGGATCTTCTTGAGAAGCTCCACTACATAGCCCGCCAGCAAACCTGCCAGGATCGCTCCGAGGAATCCCGCCTTTACTTGGTCCGACAGAAATCCACCGAGAAATCCCGAGACCAGCGCGGGCTTGCCTGCGATGGAGTACGCGATGTAACCGGCCAACACCGGCAACATCAATTTGAAGGATATCGATCCAATGTCATAAATGAGCTTGAGTCGCGGTGCCTGAGAAAAATCCGGTCCCGTGGAAGTCATCGGAGCAAACGCGATGGCCAATGCCATCAGAATGCCACCGCAGGCGATGAACGGGATGGCGAACGAGACGCCTGTCAGCAAGTGCTGCCGAAGATTCTTGAGCAATTCAGGCATCGCAGTCCGTTGTTAATCGCAGTCCGTTGTGAATGAGGTCCGTTGTTACAAAAAGGATTCTGATTGTAGCTGCGTAGCTGCAAGAACGGCTCGCCGGCTCGCACATGCAACATTCTTTAAAGGCAGACTACCCATGCAGCGCATAGCACGCGACTCCTAAAGACATGGCTTCGTAGTATGTGTGATTAGTCCTAATCTCGAAACAGGAGAGATGGAACGTTTGTTGTACTCAAGTAACCTTTGCTGGATTGGGTGAAAATCGGATTCTTCATCGCCCCCTCGTCCCGGCAAATCTCGCGATCCTACCCCGCACCGATTCTCAGTCCCACTACCTGCCGGGAGCACTGTCCGTCCGGTATTGGGTAGGCGTGATTTTGCAGGTCTTCTTGAAGACGCGGCAGAAGTATGCCGTGTCGTTGTAGCCGCAGTCGAAGGCGATTTCTTTCAAGGTCAGGCTGTAGTCTTGCAGCATGAATTTGGCGCGATTCACCCGTACCAGGTTCATGTAATCGTTGAACCGCATGAAGCCTTCTTTTCGGAACAAGCGTGAGACATGGTTGGGGGCCAGTCCAAAATGCTGCGCTACGCTCTCTCGCGTGATCGGTCTCTGAAAGTTCTCCTGTACGTACAGGCAAAGTGACTCGTAGGTGCGGATCGCCTTGCGCGGCGGATGCTTCTGGGGCGACTTCAGCAGCCGGAGACAGGCATGGAGCAAGGATTCTGTCAGGAGCCGGGCGAGCGGTCCTTTGACGTGGTCCGCCGCCAAGACCATGAGCGCGGCCAGAATGCTGTGCGTGGGCACATCATAGCCGCCCTGAACGCTGGTCTTGAGCGCGGTAGAGGGCGACTGGGTCTCTCCTCGATGACGCACCAGGCTGACGCCGATCTGCTTGGCTCCGAACAGGATGGTGAGGGCTTCGACGTGCGAGGACCATTCTGGCTTGTTCCATGCGTGGTCCGGAACAAAGACGGCGTGGCCGCGAACCGGCTGGATGGTTTCGACGCGCCCACTCCGGGCAATCTCCATGGTGTGGCAGCCCGTGAGCGGAAGCGAAAGCCGCGGAAAATTCGTGACGTAGGCCAGTACCGGCGGAGGGGTGCTCCCATCGCCAAAATGCACCTGCCGGACGCGGGCGCTGCGCAGATACTCCTCCAGCTCGCGAATGATGATTCGATTCGGAGGGACGGGTGTAGCTTTTGTTCGGGCAGCCACGCGTTTCGCCGAACGTTACGTTAGTGCAATTAATGTTAAATGTCTACTATATCCTTTTGCCGCCGTTATCCACCATACTTCGCCACCGTGCGTCGCTCTAGCTCTCAAAATTACCTGGACAACTCCATGGCGGGCAGGATTTGCACGACCAATTCCTACCGAGGTGCGCAATGAAAATGAACGGTAAAGTGTGTGTCGTCCCTTTTCTTCTCGCTGTCACTCTCGCACTTATCGCCTGCGGCGGACAGGGTGTGCCTCCCGGCGCCGGCGGTTCGACCGCGGTGGACGGAGGCAAGCTGACCGTTCAGTTGACCCAGGGCCCTCCCGCGTCCATGGAATCAGGGCAGCAGCTAGGTCTGTTTGCGACGGTGTTCAACGACAAGAACAACGCCGGAGTGACCTGGAGTTGCACGCCAGCCAACGCCTGCGGTTCGTTCACTCCGGGGACGACCGGCTATTTAATCGACACGCTCTTCACCGCACCCGTTGCGCCGGCGAATGGCCCCATTACACAGAATCTCGCGTACCCCGTCACCATCACAGCGACGTCCGTGGCCGACAGCTCGCAAAGTGCGAGTGCGACGGTTACGGTCGGACAGAAGTATGCGTTTGTTATGACCGGGTACGCGTCGTTCGGAATGGTCGGGAGCGTTACTCTGGACGGACTTGGAAACGTCACCGGAGGCGAAACCGACTTCTCCGCCAACAAAAATCAAGTGGGCAGCTTTCCGATCACTGGCACCTACACGGTTGATGCGACGACCGGCTACGGAAATATGACGTGGAGCATTGCTGGCTGCTGTTCTCAGAACAACGCCATCACGGCCACATCTAACTCTCACCTAACGATCTCCGAGGTCGATCAGTTTGCCGGGCTCACGTTTGGCGGCACGGGTAGCATGGACCTGCAGGCCGTGGGCGCGGGGCCGAGCTTTTCAGGATCGCAGGTTTCGGGCGGTTATTCCTTCACCCTGTCGGGATACGACGGAGCGAAGGGGTTCAATGGGAGTTGGGGCGGAATCTTCACCGCAGACGGAACCGCGACAGCGGGCACTCCGGGCAACATCACTGGTGGTATCTTCGACACCAGTCTGGGAGGCGGCGCTTCCGGTTACAGTTCAACTCCATTCACCGGGACTTACACTGCGCCTGATGCAAATGGGCGCGGCATCATGGACCTGAGTAACGGTGCAAGTTACGTGTACTACATCGTCACGCCAGAAGTGCTGCGATTAACTGCGACGGATGACGCCACAAATACCAGCGACGTTGGCAGTGCGGCCAACACCGGCAGTGCGTTCGGGCAGGGAGCCTTGGCCACTGGTGCTACGAATGGAGCTCTGAAGGGCAGCTTCGTCTTCGGTGACGCTGGCTTTTCCAGCGACAACAACGGGGGTGAGCAGGGGGCTGCTGCGGGCCAGTTCACGACCGACGGCAACGGAAACATCGAGGCTGGGACCGGCATCATGGACATCAACGCTCTTGGTGTCGTGAGCACTGTTTCCCTCGATGGCTCCGCCTACGCGATTTCGGGCAGCCCGCGAGGCACCTTCACCGGTCCCGCGGGTCAGGCCTATTACATTTATCTGACTGATCCCAACTTGAATCTTCTTGATCCCAATAATACGACCGGAACTGGAGGTGCCCTCCTGCTGGAGGCGGATACTGCGGACACCATCGGGGTTGTTATACCGCAGACCGACAGCACTGCGACACTGGCTGGAAACTATGCTTTTGTTTTCTCGAATCAGGCTAACCCTCCCAACGCAGACGGTGGCTTCGATGGTCAGTTCACCGCGCCCTCGAGTTCAGGGGCGGGCACGTTTAGTGGCCAAGGGGCTTACCAAGGCCAGTCGTCGAACAGCCTTCTCGCGATCGTGGGCCCACTGAGCGGCACGTTCGCGGCGGACGGCGCCAACCAAGGCCGCTTCACCGGCACGATTACGACCACACCTGACTTGTGGTCCGGCTCGCTCGGAGACACCACGCCAGGTACGGAGAATGTTTCGTACTACCTTGCCAATGGATCGCAGGGATTCGTCGTGGAGACGGATTCCCTTGCTCCTGCGGCGGGAGCGGTGGAATTACAAACCGGACTCACCGGAGCCGCCGCGGCCACCAGGCGCCCGCAGGCTCAACAGCAACAGCAACAGCAACAGCACAGTCATCCGAAGAACCTTCTCCAGATCATCGGGGAGCAGCATGGCCAGGCATCCAGTCGAACGTCAGCCGAGACATCCGGCCAGGCGGGCAGCGGGCGCGAGTAGACACCAAGAATCTTGAGGAGGGTCGCAATGACGGTTCTGTCGAATTCCAGACTCCACGATCATGCCAGGATTTGCCGGCAGGGCAGGATGCACCGGTTCGGGATCGCACTCGGCCTGACGCTGTGCCTGCTCCTGGTGTTTACGCCGCGTTCGTTCGCCCAGGAATTTCGTGCCACGCTGACCGGGCAAGTCACAGATCCTTCCGGCGCGGTGGTTGCCAAGGCGAAGGTCACGGCGACCAACGTCGACACAGGGTCGACTTATAGCGAGGTGACCAGCAGCGCGGGCGTCTACTACATTCCATACGTTGTACCCGGCACTTACAAGGTTAAGGTCGAGGCGGATGGCTTCAAGACTGCGATCCAGGACAACGTGCTGCTTCTGGCCGGCAAATATTTCGGCCAGAATTTCAAGCTGGATGTGGGCAGCTTCCACGAGACCATGGAAGTGACGGCCGCGCCTCCGCTGCTCGAAACTGAAAACGCCTCGGGTGGAACCATCCTCGACGAGAAGACCCTGCAGAACGTTCCGGTCAACGGCCGCCAGGTTTACATGATGATTGGCACCGTGCCCGGGTCGCAGTTCACCCAGAGCACGTTTGGGCCGAGCGGGTTTTCCGGCACGCGCGGTTGGGACGTCAACAACCAGTACATCATCGGCGGCGGCGTGAATCCGGCCGACACCTCAGGCGGATTCAACCAGTTCACGCTCAACGGCGGCAACATTACCGAGCAAACCACCTACAACGCGGCCGGCGCCGGGACGTGGACCATCGCTCCTACTCTGGATTCGATTCAGGAAGTCAACGTGATGACCACCACCTACGACGCGCGCTTCGGACGCACGAGCGGCGGCACGGTGAACGTCGTCACCAAGAACGGCACTAATAACTACCATGGCGAACTCTATGAGGGCTACAAGGGCGGCTTCATGGACGCCAACTTCCTGCAGAATAAGTTTGTTCTTCCCGCTTCCGATCAGCAGGTGGAAAACCAATTCGGTGGCACGTTTGGCGGACCGATCAAGAAAGACAAGCTCTGGTTCTTCTTCAGCTTTGAAGGCTATCGCCAGTCGATTTACAACCTGGTCACCGGCAATGTGCCTCCCGCGTATCTGCGGCCGGGATACAACGGCAATCCGAATATCGATTTCGGTCTGGTTCCTTCGATTTACCAGAATTTAAACCCCAAGTCTCCGTACGCGTTATACGGGCTTACGCTGTTCCAACCAGGAGACAGCAACAATCCCACCAATCCGAACAATGCCCAGTGCTTCGGCAACGGACCGGGCACAGCCCCGACCGGGGCACCCGCGCAATGTGGCAACAATACTCTCGGCCTTCCCAATGCCTATACGGGAGGAACGAATGGTGGCAGTTTGTTGCCAGCCTCGCAATTCAACCCAACCGCCCTCACCATGCTCAGTCTCGGTTACGTCCCGTTGCCCAATGTCGGCGGCGCGGAGAACTTCATCGGCGGATATGGCGATCCCGCGAACTACGCCGCGGCATCTCCGGATGTTTACAGCTACAACCAGCCTATGATCCGCGTGGACTACAACACCAGCGACAAAACCAAGTGGTACACCTTTTTCGCGTGGCAGAAAGGGCACGAAAATCGCAGTACCAACGGGTTCACGGGATTCGAAGCCAACGGCAACCTCGACCATTTCCGCGAAGCCTGGGTTGCGACGCAAGACATGACTCACACGTTCTCGCCCACGTTTCTGGCCGACTTCAAGATTTCCTTCAACCGATTTTCGGATACGGCGCCTGACGGGAATCTGAACCTCGCGCAACCTCCGAGCAAAATAGGCCTTACCATGCCGGTGCCGCCCACGACCGCGCTGAAAGATTTCCCGGAATACTCAATCGGCGGAGTATCGACGGGCACTTTGTTTGGAAACAACTTGAGCGTGAGCGCCACCACCAATGTCATGATCGACGCGGATTTCACCAAAGCCATCGGAGCGCACAACATCCACTTCGGCGGAGGCATCGGGGAATTTTTCTTCGGCAATCCGGGCAACGCCGGCAACGCCAACGGAGCTTTCGCGTTCAACGGACAGTGGACCCAATACGACTCTGCGAATGCGACTTGTTACGAACCTTCGAGCCTGGGCTTTGCTACAGGTGCACCGGCTTGCAGCGCCAACCCGCAATCCGGCGGACTTCCCGGATATGCTCCGAATGGCTACGGATTTGCCGACTTTCTGCTGGGTCTTCCGAGCGGCGGTCACATCGACTGGAACGATTCGCTCTATGATTACGAGCCGGTCTGGAACCTCTACGTCCAAGATGACTGGAAGGTCAACCATCGGCTGACATTGAACCTGGGCTTGCGCTATGACGTGCAAGTCGGACTCAGGGAGCGTTACAACGAGCTCACCCGCGGCGTATGCCTGACCTGCGTGAACCCGGTAACAAATGACGGCGTGTATGAGGCTAACATCGGGAGTGCAGCCAACATCGCAGCCTGGCAAGCGGCCGGAATCAACGTAGCTTCTCTCAAGACTGTCTATGGCGGTCCGGTGTACGCCGGCCATAACGGGCAGTCGAGGGATGCTTACAACACCGATTACGGCAACATCGGTCCGCGCATTGGCTTTTCCTACTCCCTGGACTCCAAGACGGTGATTCGGGGCGGGTGGGGTTTTATGTATTCCGCCGGACTGGAAGGCGGGTCGCCGGTTGGCTACCAGCAGTCCACGCCCTACATAACCTCGTTGGATAGCTTCAATCCACAACAGGGTGGAGTGGCACCGTTGGCGGGGCCGTCGGTTGGTCCGTATGGAACGGGCTCGCCATTTCCTCCTTCCGCACAATATCCGCTCGGCCTGCTGCCGCCGGTGGGAGCACAAGCGGGCCTGCTGACCAATCTCGGCGACGGCGCGCAAATCTTCGACTTCCCGCAGCGCAAGATTCCGCGAACCCAGCAGATGTCGTTCGGCTTCCAGCGCGCACTTCCGGGAAACATGGTTCTCGACACCAGATGGGCTGGCAATTATGTCAGCCGACTGCGCGCAGGCGTCACCTGGCTCAACGGGACTCTGACCTATCCGCAGCTGCAATACGCGCTGAACAGCACCGACAATCTCAGTAAGCTGGTTCCCAACCCGTACTATCAAGTGGCGGCGGCATCCTCTCCGGGCGCGTGCGGAACCTATCCTGAAGTTCAGGCGATTGCCCTGTTGTTGCCCTTCTCGCAATATTGCTCCGGCAACGGCGCTTCTCTGCTGGGTCAATACAATCTCCCCGTGGGCCGCAACTGGTACAACGGCTGGGAAACCAAGCTGACGAAACGCACCAGCCACGGCTTGGAATTCAACGTAGCTTATACCTGGTCGAAGACCATCAATGGCGACGGTTATCAGAATGGCTATCCCTACACCGATGCCAACGAGATTCACTGGATTTCGCAATATGACCGCACCCACGTGCTGTCGGTGACCGGCGTTTATGAAGTTCCGGTGGGGAAAGGCAGGACGTTCCTATCGGCGGCGCCGAAGGGGTTGGATTACGCGTTGGGCGGCTGGACGCTGGGCTGGGTCTTCGCCGCGCAGAGCGGTACTCCGATTGGCATCGACAACGGCGACGATAACTATATCTGCGACAAGTGGGCCGCTCCCAACGGATCGAGCGTCGCTCACTGGATCAATCCCGCGATGCAGACCACCTGCGGGGTTCCGGTGCCGCATATCGGCGGGACTTCCTATACCTACAACACGACTGCGGGTTACACCAACCAGGTGCGCACCCCCACGGTTCCAAACATCGACCTCTCGCTGCAGAAGAACTTCAAGGTCACAGAGAGAGTGAGCTTCTCCCTGCGCGGGGAAGCGTTCAACGCATTCAATTCCGTTCTGCTGGGCGGACCCGACACCACGGTCACGGATTCCCCGGCTAATCTGTTTTACAACACGACGACCAAACACTCGTATTGGCAGGGCTTCGGAACGGTCGGTCCATATCAGCAGAATTTCCCGAGGAACCTGCGAGTCTCGGGCAAGATTATTTTCTAAGCGCTTGCGGACTCGAGACGGCAAGAGCCCAGCGAGCGGCGCACGAACATATCGTTGAATCGTTGGAACGTTGAAGCGAAACGAAGAAGCGAAGGTTGGAGGGAAGAAGAATGATCACCGAGAAAATGATCACCGAGAAAAGGTTTTCGTGCAGATTCTTTCTGCTGGTGGCGGCGTGCGCCGTGGCGTGTTTCTTCTCGGCGACGCCTGCGTGGGGGCAGAACCAGCAGGTGGATATGTCTTCGGACTTCAACCAGGCGGGCATCTTTGCCCTCGGAACCACGTTCCAGGGAACGGGCGACATTGATGGTCCGGCCTCCGACGGGTGTGCCAACGGCCAGGTCTGCTCGGATGCGTATAACGCCGACGTAGTTTTTGGCACAGGCTATAATGCGCAGGCACCGACGCTCACTCCGCCTTCGTTGGGCATTCCGTTCAACTTTGGCCCGGTGAATACGGCCAACTGCGGCCCTTCGATAGGCGCCTGTATACCGGATATGCTTGCGCTTCCGAAGACACCACTGGCCGTTACGCTGTCGTCCCCCCAACAGCAGATTGTTTACTCGACCATGGTCATACTGGGAAACGCCGTCCAAGGTTCGCAACCGGGGACGATCACTGTCAACTACACAACCGGTTCACCCGACACCTTTAACCAGACCTTCAGCGACTGGTGCAGTTTCGGGGGAAATCAACACGAGAGCATCGCAGTGGGTCCGATCGCGCACATGCGCATCAACAGCGACGGAACTGCCGGATCGTGCGACGGCAACCTCTACGCTTATACCTATCCTCTCGACTTCACCAGGACAGTGCAAAACATCACGTTGGCGAATCCCAGCGGCAGCGGCTTCTCGTTTGTCTGGGCGATTACCCTGAAGCCGCCGAGCTACTCCCTTGCGGGAAGTGCGGCGACCCCGCCGTCACTGAGCGCGGGCGGCACGAGCACCGCGACCGTGACGGTGAACCCGCAGTTGGGCTATCCTCCCCTCGTCAACGGCGTTCAGACGGTTGGGACCGTCACGCTGACCTGCGTGGTCGCTCCAACCATTCAAGCTGTCCCCGGCATCCCGTTCAATGCCACTCCACCAACCTGCGTTGCCAATCCTACGCAGGTGACGGTGACTGCGGGCGAAGCGGCGCCCCCCACTACTCAGCTCACCTTCACTACAGTGGCGGCGTCGAAGGCCATGGTTGAACCACCGCGCACTATCTTCTATGCGCTCTGGTTGCCCATCCCGGCACTGGCTCTGATCGGATTCGGTTTGGGTTCCGGAAACACGCGCCGGAAAAGACTCTTTGGCATGTTCCTGCTGCTCATGGTGCTGGCGGGACTCGTCGCCACGCCCGCTTGCGTCAGCTATAACCACCTGAGCAATGTGGGAACTCCCCCCGGCACCTACTACCTTACAGTCAGTGGTGCGGACGAGAGCGGTCTGACGCAGGCGGGGAGCCCCGTGGCTGTCACCGTCGTAGTCACTCAATAGCGATTCGGATTCCGCGATACCGGGACGAGATAGTGAATCTCGTCTCGGATCGCAGGGAACTGAAATCGAACACACACATTTGCCGATGGTTCCGGTTCGTCCCTCGGAGGGTTGCCCGACGATTGTTGTTCGGGATCATTGTTCGGCGATCCCCCGGCAAACAATGGAGGCTTAGATCATGCGCAGATGTGACCGGACGGGTTCCGTTCTCTTGCTGGCAGCGGTTGCGTTCCCGCTGCTTATAAACGCTGCGCAGGCGCAGGAACGGCAAGCCCTCCAAACCCACGTGTCCGCGCCAGCCGACGCGAGATGGATCAGCCGCATGCCCGCCACGCAGCAACTGAACCTGGCCATCACCCTGCCGCTGAGCAACCAAGACCAGCTCGATGCGTTGCTGCAGCAAATCTATGATCCCGCCAGTCCGCAATATCGCCACTTCCTGACAGTCCCGCAGTTCACCGAACAATTTGGCCCCAGCGTAGTGGATTACATGCGGGTCATCGGCTATTTACAGTCCTATGGTCTGCAGGTCACGCACACATATTTAAATCGCCTCGCCGTAGATGTGACCGGTCCGGTCGCCAACATTGAGCGGGCCTTTCAGGTTACGATGCAGGTCTACAAGCACCCCACCGAAAACCGAACCTTCTACGCCCCTAATATAGAGCCCTCCGTCGAACGTGGTTTTCCGGTGTTGAGCGTCGAAGGTCTAAGCAACTACAACCTTCCCCGCCCAATGATGAAGCCAGTCTCCCCGAACCAGAGAGTACACAGCAATCAGACTGGCTCTGGACCGGGCGGTCTGTTTACCGGCAGCGATTTTAGGACGGCCTACGGGGGTGGTACAGCGCTGGATGGCTCGGGCCAAGCCCTCGGACTGATTGAGTTGGGATCGTACAACCTCAGTGAAGTTGCTACTTACTTCAACAATATTGGCCAGCCGCTCAACGTTCCTATCACTAATGTGCTCCTGGGGGGAGCTGACGGTATCTGCTCGCTCTGCAACGATGGCGAAGAGACTCTTGATGTCGAGCAGGAAATCTCCATAGCCCCCAACGCCTCCGCGTTGATTGTTTATGAAGCGTATACGTCGAGCGTTACCGCCTACAACGCGTACCTTCAGGTAGCGAACGATAATCTCGTCAAGTCGGTGAGTCTCTCGTTTGGCTGGGGTGGCGTTCCGAGTCAAAACTCGGATTACGAAGCGGTTTTTAAGGAGATGGCGGCGCAGGGGCAGAGTTCCTTCGTGGCATCGGGTGACGCCGGAGCGAATTGTGGAACCGGCGGTTACCCCGGCAACAGTCCAAACATCACCGACGTTGGCGGAACAGTTTTAACCACCAACAGCGCGGGCGGTGCCTGGCAATCGGAAACAGGCTGGCCCGGAAGCGGCGGCGGGTGGAACACCCAATCTCCGATTCCTTCGGGATCGCCTAATTTTCTGTGGAATCAAGCGCCAGCCATTAACTCAACGAACGGCGGCAATCCAAACTACCGCAACATCCCTGATGTGGCTGCGGAAGCCTCTGACGACTATTTTTGTGGCTACGACTCGTGCGGCGGAGTTGGCGGGACCAGTGCGGCGGCGCCGAAGTGGGCGGGTTTTGTGGCGCTGATCAACCAGCAGGCGGCAGCGAATGCCACGGCCGCAGGCAACAACCCCACGCTCGGTCTTCTCAACCCGACGATCTATGACACGCCGGTTGACACCGACTTCCACGATATAACGACTGGCTCGGACTACAACAGCGGCAGTCCTGCCGGTTGTACTTCCACGGAGTTCTCGGCCGGCGCGGGGTACGACTTGGTGACCGGATGGGGTACGCCGAATGGACCAACTCTGATTAACGCGCTCGCGCCGGTCTCCACGAACCCCAATTTTTTGATGTCGGCAACGCCGGGCATTCTGAATCTCACTCCGGGCGGCGGCGGAAACAGTTCTATCGCGGTCACCGCATTGAATGGCTTTGCCGCGACGACCAATCTGACGGTGACGATCCCCGGTTCGTCGAGTTCTAATGCACCAGTGGGCCTGACGGCCAGTCTGGGTGCATCTTCGATCGCGGCAGGGGGCAGTCCGGTAAAGTTGACGGTTTCAACAACCGGCGCAACCCCCGGCGGAACCTATATCGTCGCCATCACTGGCACCAGCGGCGGCCTGACCCAAACCGCCTATGTAACGGTTGCACTGCCCTGGTTCGAACTGGTTCCGTCGCTCACTCCGGGGCTGGCTTCGACGTCTGTGGGGACAGTGCCGGTGGCAGGCGTGTCTATTAACCAGGGTGGGACCGTAACCGACATGATCGCGGTGGAACCCTTCAATGGTTTCAGCGGAACCGTCGCCCTCGCATTATCGGGTGCGCCGCCCAGCGGAGTGACGTGGTCGCTCAATCCAGCGACCGCCACGCCGGCCACCACGAGCACACTGACTGAGACCGTTAGCAACACGTTGCCGCTGACGGGTGCAAACAACCCCACTGCCGTCCTCGGCGCGACCATCACTGGCACTGCAGCGGGCGTCCCGACCCAATCGACCACCATCAATCTTAATTTGTTTGTAAATCCCCCCATCACCGGCGGCTCCGGGACGGCGGTGAATCTCTCTTCGGCCTACAATCTCTACGGCTTCTACATGGACGCAGCGGAGTCAACGATTACGTCCACGAATAGCTTGGATGGCGTCGGCTACGCGTATTCGGCGAACCTGCTGAACTCAGGACTGGATTTGAATGGCGTCCAGTTCACGCTTGGCGCTCCGAATCAGCCCAATGCCGTCTATGGGACAGGCTCTCCCATCACGCTGCCCGCAGGCAACTTCGCCACGCTCCAGCTACTCGCCACGGGAATCGAAGGCCCCCAGACGTCGCAGACGGTCACGGTCACCTACGCCGACAATTCGACCTCCACGTTCACGCAGAGCTTCAGCGATTGGTGCAGCCATCTCAACGGTGGCGGTTGTACTAGCACGGGAGGAAATTCCGGCGAGTCGGTCGCCGTCGCGATGCCTTACCGCGACAGCGCGGGCGGCATGGACGACCGAGTTTTCTATCTCTACCACTACTCGTTCGCTCTGAACGCCGCGAAGACGGTGAAGAGCGTGACCTTGCCCAATAACCGGGACGTGGTTGTACTGGCGGCCACGTTGACCTCCCCGCCGCCGGGCTATTCGTTAACGGCCGATGCGACTGCCACTCCATCATCGGTGAACGCTGGTTCCTCGTCCACGGCAACCGTGACAGTCACGCCCGCCAACGGCTATACGGGCAGTGTCACCCTGTCGTGCAGCATCTCACCGGTCGTCACTGGAGCGGGGGCGCCGACCTGCTCGTTCGGAAGCACGAGCCCGGTTGCAATCACGGGCGCTACGGCCGTGACTGCCACGGTGACCTTTACCACGGTAGGACCTTCGGGCAACGCTACTTTCCGCCGCGCTGCTACGAATCGCGTGCTGGCTCCGCCACTGCCGGCGACGCCGCGCGGGTTGCGCCCGCTGTATGCGTCGTGGATCGTGGTCCCGGGGCTGACGCTGATCGGGTTGGGTTTCAGTTCGCGCGGACGTCGCCGGAACCGGCTGCTCGGCATGTCACTCCTCTGGATCGTGTCGGCCGGTTTGATCATCCTGCCGGCTTGTGGTGGCGGATCCGGGAGCGGAGGCGGCGGCTGCTCGACGGTGCCCAGCGTTCCCACAGGATTAGCATCGTCGAACACAACCAGTTCCGGTACAACTTTGAACTGGACCGCTTCCACCGCTGGTTCGGGATGCAGCGTAACCGGCTACACGGTTTATCAAAACGGCACTTCGGTCGCGACCACCACCAGCCCGACGTACACCGTGACCGGCTTGACGGCGGGGACGCAATACAGTTTCTCGGTCGCGGCCAATGATTCGGCGGGAGCGTCGGCGCAGACCACAGCGATCAGCGTCACGACTCTTTCCAGCAGCACGCCGTCGGGTACCTACACGATTACGATTACAGGCAAGGATGCGAACGGTGTAACGCAGACGGGCAGCGCTCCTACAGTCACTGCCGTCGTTAACTGAGAACGTTAACTGAGAACGTCAGCTGAGAACGTCAATCGAGAACGCTAATTGAGAACGCTAATTGAGAACGATCATTGAAAGCCGCCCGTGAGACTGGGCTGTCTGTCGATGCGGTAACTTGTTGGCAGCCCGGATATTTTTTCTACGTCAGGGACCTTTTGGAATCTGTTCGGAGAACTCGCATGCTGAAACGCTGCTCGGCTTTATGGTTGCTCCCCCTCGCGGTTTTCGCATTCCTTCCTTCAGCCGTCGCGCAAAACACCGAGAAGCCCGACCTCAGCAAGCAGCCGACTCTCTACGTGGTCGGCTACGCGCACCTCGATACCGAGTGGCGATGGGAGTATCCCCAGGTTATCGACGAATACATTCGCAATACCATGGAGGATAACTTCAAGCTATTCGACAAGTATCCTCACTATGTCTTCAATTTCAGCGGCGCGAATCGTTACCGCTTCATGAAGGAATATTTCCCCGCCGACTACGCCAGGCTGAAAAAGTACGTCGACGAAGGCAGGTGGTTCCCGGCTGGATCGTCCATGGAAGAGGGCGACGTGAACGCGCCCAGCGCCGAGGGAATCATCCGTCAGGTTCTGTACGGCAATGACTGGTTTCGCAAAGAACTCGGCAAATCCAGCGCGGAGTACATGCTGCCCGATTGTTTCGGATTTCCCGCGTCCCTGCCGACCATTCTCGCGCACTCGGGAGTGAAAGGATTCTCGACCCAGAAGCTGGTATGGGGATCTTCGGCCGATGCCGGAGGGCCCGAATCGCTGGAGAAAACACCGGAAGGCACCCCGTTCAATGTGGGCGTGTGGGTCGGACCGGACGGTGAGAGCGTGCTCGCGGGACTAAATCCTGGAAGTTACGGCGGCGGAATTTACACCGATCTGAGCAAGCCGTTTCCTCCGGCGCCGCCGAACCCCGCGGAGCAGGATCTTCAGAATAAAATCCAGGCGCTGCGGTCGAAACTACAGGAAGCTCAGCCCGCCGGGAAGCATCCGGACCCGAAGGACATCGAGGAACTCGTCACCTTGCAGAGCGAGCGCGAGGCGCTTGGTGACGTCGAGCGCGAGCGCAACGATCAGCGCTATCAGAACGACTGGGCAGCGCGCGTCGAGAACAACGGAAAAATCAGCGGCGTATTCACCGACTACCACTACTACGGCACGGGGGATATTGGCGGAGCTCCGAGCGAAGACTCGGTGAAGCGCCTCGAAGCCATCGTGACGCAAGGCTCGACGAGCCTGCCCGTGCGGAATGGAAATTTCTTTCGCGGGGAACGTAACGATGAACCTCCAGTGAAAGTTGGCGACGGCCCAGTGCACGTGGTCTCCGCCAATGCCGAGCAGATGTTTCTGGACATCACGCCCTCTGAGGCTGCGGGACTTCCGCGTTACACCGGAGAAATGGAACTTACCAATCACTCCGCCGGATCGCTGACTTCCGAGGCTTACCAGAAGCGCTGGATCCGCAAAGAGGAGTTGCTGGCCGATGCCGCCGAGAAAGCGTCGATTGCGGCGGAATGGCTGGGCGCGCGGCCGTATCCGCTGCAGCGCCTGAATGATGCCTGGACGCTGGCGATGGGCGGCCACTTTCACGACATCGCCGCCGGCACGGCCACGCCGCGATCGTACGAGTTTGCCTGGAACGACGATGTGATCGCGTTGAACCAGTTCGCCGGCGTTCTCAGCAACGCAACCGAAGCGGTGACTGCGGCCCTGAACACCGAAGCGAAAGGCATTCCGCTGGTGGTCTTTAATCCTTTGAACATCGCGCGGGAAGATCTCGTCGAGGCCAGCGTGAACTTCCCGGGCAGCATGCCTATACCAAAGAATGTGCGCGTCACCGGTCCCGACGGCAAAGAAGTTCCAGCGCAGATTTCGCATGGCAAAGTGATCTTTGTAGCCAAAGCGCCATCCGTCGGCTACGCGGTTTACGACGTGCAGCCGACCGCAGAATCAGCCGATGCCGCAGCAACGCTGCAAGTGTCAGCGAACTCACTCGAGAACAAGTACTACCGCGTGAAGCTGAACTCCGATGGCGACGTCTCCAGCATTTTCGATAAATCGATTGGCCGGGAATTGCTGGCTTCGCCGGCACGTCTGGCCATTTCTTACGACAATCCAGAGCAGTGGCCGGCCTGGAACATGGATTGGGATCAGGAGCAGGCTGCGCCGAAGGCATTCGTCAGTGGTCCGGCGAAAGTTCGCGTGGTGGAAAACGGTCCGGCCCGCGTGGCCGTCGAAGTTTCGCGCGAGACCGCAGGCTCACGATTCGTCCAGACCGTTAGCCTGTCGGCCGGTGACGCAGGAAAGCGCGTAGAGTTCGGCAACGTGATCGACTGGAACACCAAAGAGTCGAACCTGAAGGCGACTTTTCCGTTGCGAGCTTCCAACGAAATGGCCACCTATAACTGGGACATCGGTACGATCGAGCGGCGGACCGCGCAGCCGAAGAAGTTCGAAGTCCCATCGCACCAGTGGATCGATTTGACCGATGCCAGCGGGGAATTCGGGGCGACCATCCTGACCGATTGCAAGAATGGATCGGACAAGCCCAACGATCACACCATTCGGCTCACCTTGATCCGCACACCCGGCACCCGCGGCGGATATCCTGACCAGGGCACGCAGGACATCGGCCATCACGAGTTCGTCTACGGCATTGCCGGGCACGCCGCCGATTGGCGTCACAGCCAGACCGACTGGCAAGCGCAGCGGCTGAACGATCCGCTCATCGCGTTCGAAGCGCCTAAACACGCGGGCGCGCTCGGAGCGGAGTTTTCTCTGCTCAAAGTCAGCAACCCGCGGATCCGGGTTCTGGCGCTAAAAAAGGCCGAGCAGAGCGACGAGGTCATCGTGCGCCTGGTGGAACTCGATGGCAAGCCGCAGAGCGACGTTCGAATTTCGTTCGGCGCACCGGTAACCGCTGCACGAGAAGTGAACGGCCAGGAGCAGCCGGTGGGACCCGCGACGCTGACCGGCGGCGCTCTGGTCACCTCGTTCTCCGCCTACCAGCCGCGCACGTTCGCCGTGCAGTTGGCCGCGCCCGAATCCAAGGTTGCGGCCGTGCATTCCGTGCCCGTAGCGCTGCACTACGACCTTGCCACCGCCAGCAACGACGGCACGCGCGCGACCGGCGGATTTGACCGCGAGGGCAATTCGCTGCCGGCAGAAATGCTTCCGGCGCAAATTAAGTTCGATGACGTGCAATTCAAACTCGCTTCAGCAAAGACAGGCGTGCCGAACGCCGTCGTCGCGAAGGGTCAGACTATCGATCTGCCAGCCGGCCATCACAACCGACTTTATGTTCTGGCGGCCTCGGCGGAAGGCGACCAGAAAGCCACATTCAAGGTCGGCGCCGAGAAAGTTGAACTGAACATTCAGGACTGGGGCGGATTCATCGGCCAGTGGGACAACCGCCAATGGAGTTCGGGCGATACCTCAGGCGACAACTACGGCAACATGACCGGCCTCACCCCGGCTTACATCAAGCGCGCCGACCTGGCTTGGTACTGCTCACATCACCACAACGCCGCAGGCGAGAATATTCCTTACGGTTACTCCTATCTTTTCGCGTATCCCATCGATCTACCGGCGGGAGCGCGAACCATCACTCTGCCCGTCAACGACAAGATTCGTGTCCTAGCCATATCGGTGGCCGAGGAGAATCCCGAAGTGAAGCCAGCGCAGCCACTCTATGATCTCCTGGCACCGCCGCCGGCTGGCGCGGACGACTTTGCGCTCCGCATAAAGGCGGAGAGCATCTCGGTGCCCAAGGGAAGAACCAGCACGACGATGGTCACGGTAACTCGTCGCGGCAATTTCAGATCTGGTGTGGACCTCCGTGTCTCCGGATTGCCGTCAGGCGTGAAAGCTTCGTTCAGCCCAGCCAGCACTACGAGTTCAAGCAAGATGACGGTGACCGCAGCCGATTCGTCGAAGCTTGTAACTTCGACCATCACCATCACCGGCAGATCGGGCAGCCTCACACACGGGGTCACGGCCGCTCTCGCGGTGACCCCAGTCAAGACTGGCACGGTCGCGGTGGATCTTTCATCGGCATATAACGCGACCGCCATTCACAGCGATGGATCAGCATTTTCTCCCTCGGCCAGCGCTGATGGCGAAGGTTTTGCCTACTCGGAAGAGACTCTGGGCTCCTCCCAATTTTGGGACGGCGTCGCATTCAATCTTGGACCCGCGAACGCGCCAGACGCACTCAAAGGCGGAACTGTCGCGCTTCCAGCAGGAAAATGCGGCACGCTCGAAATGCTAGCGACTGGTGTCGAGGGCGGCCAGGAATCGCAGACGTTTACC
The DNA here is from genome assembly GCA_963755795.1 of uncultured Acidobacteriota bacterium. Taxonomy (GTDB): domain Bacteria; phylum Acidobacteriota; class Terriglobia; order Terriglobales; family Acidobacteriaceae; genus Sulfotelmatobacter. The sequence continues at coordinate 38,102 of CAVWLI010000002.1, forward strand.
ATCACGTACGCCGACGGAACTTCGACGTCTGTGACGCAGAGCCTCAGCGACTGGTATCAGTCGAGCGGTTACAAGGGCGAGTCCGAGGCGATGGACGTGCCTTATCGGCTAACCGACGGCGGCTCCAAGGATGAGCGCCCGTTCCATATCTATGGTTATTCGTTCAAACTCGATAGCAGCAAGACGGTGCGCAGCATTACTTTGCCAGAGAACGAACATGTGCTGGTCTTCGCCCTCACTCTGGTTCCCGCCAGTACGCCGTAGCTGATTCCGGCCGCCGCAGATCAGAAACTAAGGCCATCTCTTGGGAGGAAAGAAGGAAAGGTAGTATTATCAATGACTTAGGGCTGTGACGAGGCGTACTACACGTTCGTGCCATATATGGCACAGGGGAGCCATTTACCGGCTTCGGAGGTAGAGTTAGATTGTTCTTGAGCAGCACTTGGGGGAGGGCTGATCAACAGACGTCCCGGGACTCAAATCGAGTCCGTGGGGCGTTTTGTTTTGTGGGCAAGAATCATCCCGGGCTTGCGCCTTTCGTGTCGGCATATTAGAGCGTATAGCACGAGGGAGCCATTTACCGAATTCGAGCGCAGCGGTAGAGTTGTTCTTGAGCAGCACTTGGGGGAGGGCTGATCAACAAACGTCCCTGGGACTCAAATTGAGTCGGGGACGTTTTGTTTTGCGTGCTAATTCCTGTCTGGCGGCGTTTTCGCGTCCAACTCCTTCGCTAGCCTGCAATAACTTTCTGCCCGCTCTTCTACCGGCTGGGTTTCGATGGTGGTAGATTTATCAATTCCGTCGTTTCGTGGCCGTACGTCTCCCAAGGAGCAGGTCATGTCCGTCCAGTTTGCCCGCCGCGAGTTTCTCGCGGGAATGGTTGCCCTGACAGCCGCCAAGGCCGCATCGCGTTTTGCGCCGGCATCGCGATTCGAGTCTTCTCGTTTCAACGCAGCCAACCCCGGCTCGCCGTTTCGCGTTTCGGTCATCAATGACGAGATTTCCCAGGACTTCGGCCACGTCTGCGAAGTCGTCTCGAAAGAATTTGGCATGGGCTGGATCGAACTGCGCAGCATGTGGAAGAAAAACATCGTCAAACTCGACGACAAGGAAGTCGCAGAAGCCCGCCGCATCCTCGAAAAATTCCAGCTCAAGGTCACCGACATCGCCAGCCCGCTGTTCAAAGTCGACTGGCCTGGCGCGCCAAAATCGAAGTTCAGCGAGGCCAAGAGCTTCGGAGCCGACTTCACTTTGCAGCAGCAGGACGAAGTCCTCGACCGCGCCATCGACCTGGCGAAAGCGTTCAAGACCGACCGCGTGCGCTGCTTCGATTTCTGGCGGCTCGAAGATCAAGCGCCGTATCGCGAGGCCATCAACGACAAGTTGCGGGAAGCCGCGGCCAAAGCTCAGAAGAAGGGAATCATCCTGTTGCTCGAGAATGAGCCCTCCTGCAACACGGCGACAGCCGCGGAATCAGTGAAAGTTTTGAGTGCGGTGCAGTCGCCGGCGCTGATGCTGAACTGGGATCCGGGCAACGCCGCTGCCCACGGCGAGATTCCGTACCCGGATGGTTACAATCTGCTGCCCAAGGAACGCATTGGCCACTGCCACTGCAAAGATGTCGTCAAAAAGGGAAAGGGATATGATTGGGCGCCGATGGGCGGAGGCATCATCGACTGGGCTGGCCAGTTCAAGGCGCTCAAGCGCGACGGCTACCACCATGCCGTGAGCCTGGAGACGCACTGGAGCGGTGGCGGCACGCCCGAAGAATGCTCGCGCAAGAGCTGGGCGGGAATGAAAAGACTTCTGCAAGAGGCGGACGCGTTGTAACCCACTTCTCCCGCACAGAACGCGCCAGAAATGGGGCCCCCGGCTGGGCACTCTCACCCAAGGTACTCGAAGCAGAGGCACCTTAATATGGAGGCAAGCGAATCGATATGACCGATCCAACGAATTTCACACACACCAGGCGCACTTTTCTGAAGCAGGCCGCGCTGGGAACCGCAGCCGTGCTGGCCTATCCAACGTCGAAGGTGCTGGGCGCGAATGACCGCGTCCGCGTGGCCATGATCGGAGTGGGCGATCGCGGCAACGATTTGCTGGGACAAATTCTCAACGTGCGTGGCGCGGAGGTCGTGGCCATGGCAGACATCTACAGCCGCCGCCGCGAACAGGCCAAAGGCCGAGTGCCCGGAATTCAGACCTTCGACGATCACCGCCGCGTGCTCGACATGAAAGATATCGACGCGGTCATCGTGGCCAGTCCGTTGCACATTCATTGTCGACATTTCCTCGACACGCTCGCCGCCGGCAAAGATCTTTATTCCGAGAAGACGATGACCTGGTCGATACCTGAAGCCGATAAGTGCCTGGCGGCGGCGAAGGCTTCTAACCGCGTCATCCAGATCGGATTGCAGCATCAAAGTTCCGGCTCCCTGGTCGACGCAAAACAGATGATCAAAGATGGATGGGTCGGCAAAGTCACGCAGGTCGAATCCTGGATGAGTCGCAACACTCCTCACGGCAAGGGGCAGTGGGTGCGCGCTGTGCCGTCGGACTGTACCGCGCAGAACGTGAACTGGGGCGCATTTCTCAATGGCAGGCCCGACATTCCTTTTGATCCTTACAAGCTCATCAACTGGCGCTTGTTCTGGGAATTTTCCGGAGGCAACTGCGCGGAAAACATGGTGCACCAGATCGCCTGGATTATGGGAGCGCTCGACCTGCCGCTGCCGTCGGCGGCCTACATGTCGGGCGGCGTGTTCTCGGAAAAAGATGGACGCGAAGTCCCCGACACGATCGCCGTGACGCTCGATTTTCCGAACGACATCGTCGTGACCTGGCAATCCACCTTCAGCAACAAGCATTACGAACTGGGCGACCACATTCTCGGCAGCGACGGCACCTTCGAGCATCACTTCGAAGAGCCACTGCAGTACTGGCCCGAAAAGACGAACCGCCCCGGCGGAGATGCCACGCGCGGCAAGACCAAAGACCAGGACCACATGGCCAACTGGATTGACTGTGTCCGCAGCCGCGGCATTCCCAACGCCCCGCCGGAAATCGGCTACCGGTCGGCCATCGCCGTGCACATGTCGAATCTGTCCTACAGAAATAAACGGCGCATCACGCTGGAGGAAGCGAGGGCGATCACGCCGGAGTACGCATGACCGGAGTTCGCATAATCGGCGCGGTCGATATCGGAGGAACGAAAATTGCAGTCGGGATGGTCAATGATGCCGGCAAGGTGCTTGCCCGCTTGCAAGCGCCAACCGAACCCAATAACTACGCGGACAGCTTGAATCTGATTGCCGCCATGCTACGGGAAACCGCGCAGAAGGCGAGCGTGGAGCTCACCGGCATCGGCATCGGATCGACGGGGCCGGTCGATCCTATGCGCGGCGAGTTCGGCGATGTGGATTTTATGCCGGGATGGCGTGGAAAAGGTCTCGCCAAAGATCTCGCGCAGATTTTCAACGTGCGCGTCGCGCTGGAAAATGATGGCGATGCCGCCGCGCTGGGCGAAGCCGGCTGGGGCGCGGGCCGGAATCGCTCGCGCCTCATCTATGTGACCGTTGGCACCGGCATTGGCGGCGGAATCATTATCGACGGCCGGCTTTATCGCGGAGTCGATGGCGCGCATCCCGAGGTCGGCCACCAGGTCCTCGATCCGGCGGGCCCGCAATGCTCGTGCGGATTCCGTGGTTGCTGGGAATCGCTGGCCGCCGGTCCGGCCATGGTGGCGTGGATTGAAAGCCACGCGCCTGCCGGCTATCCACATCGCGAGGGGATCACGGCCAAGAAAATCTGCGAGCTTGCGCAGCAGGGAGACAAAGTTGCGCTACAGGCCGTCGAACGTGAGGCCTATTATCTAGGCTTGGGACTCGCGAATCTGATCAATCTGTTTACTCCCGATGCCATCGTGCTGAGCGGCAGCGTCATGAAGAGCGCGCCGCTTTTTCTCGATCGCATCCGCGAAGTGATTCGCAGCGGCTGCCGCTTCGTCCCCGCCGAGAAGACGCAACTCACGCTCGCGTCATTGGGAGACGACACCAATCTGATCGGCGCCGCGAGAGTGTGGCATTACCGCTTTGAGCATGGAGCGTAACGTGCCTCTTTCGTGGCAGAGAACGATGGGCTTGTTCACTTCTGAGATGGATGAGTAAAGAGCACCAGTCCAAACCAGACCGCGAAGACGGAATACATACCGCACCCAACAAGGATTTCGCTTCCTCTGATCGCGCCGCCTGCGATTGCCTTCCACCCTGTGATCGTAAGCGCCCCGAAATGCAGAAAGTTGCAGAGCGCCACCGGGCGGGCGTAGATGCCGCCGATCAGGATGCTCCGCGCGGTCCAGTTCAAAATCGCAAAGCCTAGGTACAACGCGCCCACCATCTGAATGAGGAACACAGACGGGCCGCCTGGGCGCGCGCCATAATGCGTCAGAATTTCCTGAGGCATAAAGAACGCGCCAATCCCGAGAATCGCCATAAACAAAGCGCTCAGGCTCATCAGTATTCTGGTGTGCACAGGTCCTGCACTCCTCTCATGGCTCGAAGCCCACTAGACAGTATCAATTCCCTGGGCTGTCTTCCAGTTCCTCCTCCAATCTGTTACTGTTTTTAGTTCCCTTTGCACACGATCTGAGCGAAAGGATTACTCCACGTGATCGTTGGAGTTCCCAAAGAAAGCTATCCCGGAGAACGCCGGGTTGCGCTCGTTCCCCTTGCGATTCCCAACCTCGTCAAGGCGGCCCTTGAAGTAATCATCGAAGCCGGGGCGGGCGAGCAGGCCGGTTACCCTGACGCGGCCTATGTCGAGAAGGGCGCGAAGATTGTCCCCGATCGCGCCGCTGTGTTTGGCGCGGCCGACATTGTGGTGCAGGTGCTGTGTTACGGCTCGAATGACGTCACCGGCAAAGCCGATCTTCCGCTGATGCGCAGCGGTCAGGCGATTATCGGATTTCTGCGGCCGCTCGGTTCCGCGGAAGTCGTCGAGCAGATCGCGCAAGCGGGCGTGACCGCTTTTTCGGTGGAACTGATGCCGCGCACCACGCGCGCCCAAAGCATGGACGCGCTTTCTTCCATGGGCACAATTTGCGGCTACAAAGCAACGCTGCTCGCCGCCGAAACTTCGCCGCGAATTTTTCCCATGATGACCACCGCCGCCGGAACCATCACGCCCGCCCGCGTGTTCGTGATCGGTGCGGGCGTTGCCGGACTGCAAGCCATCTCAACCGCTCGCCGCCTGGGCGCTGTGGCCTCGGCCTATGACATGCGTCCCGCCGCCAAAGAGCAGGTGCAGAGCCTCGGCGGACGTTTCGTCGAGCTTCCTATTGAAGCCCAAAACGCGCAAGATGCTCGGGGCTACGGCACCGCGCAGGACGAAACCTTCTATGCCCGCCAGCGCGAGCTGCTAACCCGCGTAGTCGCGGAAAGTGACGTGGTCATTACCGCCGCGGTCATCCCCGGCAAAAAGTCGCCCGTGCTGATCACCGAAGACATGGTGAAAGGCATGGCGCCCGGCTCCGTCATCGTCGACCTGGCCGCCGAACGCGGCGGCAACTGCGAACTCACGCGGACCGGAGAAACCGTGAAGGCCCATGGCGTGACGATCATCGGCGCCATCAACCTGGCCACGAGTGTCCCCTATCACGCCAGCCAGATGTACGCCCGCAACCTGACCACGTTTCTGCTCTACATGGTGAAAGACGGCAAGCTGCAACTGAACCTGCAGGATGAAATTATTCGCGAGACCATGATCACTCACGGCGGAGAAGTGGTAAACGCCCGGGTGCGCGATTTCTTCAAAATGCCGGCCCTGACGGCCGTGGGCCAGTGACCGGTGCTGTGATCCATTGATTCGGGCACGAAATGAGTGCAAAGGAGCAATCATGCCAGCGGATTTCATTTCTAATCTTTATGTCTTCATCCTGGCCGGCTTCGTGGGCTTCGAAGTCATAAGGCGCGTTTCACCCCTGCTGCATACACCTCTGATGTCTCTCACCAACGCCCTTGATGCGATCGTGGTGGTGGCCGCCATTATCATTGCTGGGCGGCATGAGACGCGGCTCACCACGGTGCTCGGTGCGATCGCCGTGGCCGCATCGTTCAGCAACATGGTGGGCGGATTTCTGATTACCGACCGTATGCTGCGCATGTTCAAATCCGGCAGGTCGAAACGATCATGACCGCGCTGGCCCTTCAGCAGTATCTCGATTTCGCCTACATTGCCGCCGTTGTTCTGTTCATTCTTTCTCTCAGGTTCCTGAGTTCGCCGGCGAGCGCTCACTGGGGCGTTCTGGCGGGAGAGATCGGCGCGGCGCTGGCGGTTGGCGCCACCCTCTTTAATCCCGAACTGGTGCAGTACAAGTGGATTGTCATCACGCTGATCGTTGGCGCCGGAGTCGGCATCCCCCTTGGCATGGTGCACATGACGGCGGTGCCGCAGCGAACGGCTCTGAGTCATGCTTTCGGCGCATTTTCGGCCGCCCTGATCGGCATTGCGGAATATTACGCGGGCACCGCGCCGGTCACGCGGTTTCAAATGGGCGAGATCGCGCTGGAAGTGATCATCGGGTCACTCACGTTTACCGGCAGCGTGATCGCCGCGGGCAAACTGCAGGAATGGTTGCCGCAGCGGCCCATCGTCTATCGCGGGCAGAATCTCGTAAGCCTTTCTGTTCTGGCAGGGGCCCTCGGGCTAGCGGTTGCGCTAGTGGTGAATCCGGCCCACGCCATACTGTTTCCGGTCATGGTCATTGTGGCCCTGATTTTTGGCGTTCTGCTGGTCACGCCCATTGGCGGCGCGGACATGCCGACCGTCATCTCGCTGCTGAACTCTTACGCAGGCTTTTCGGCGGCGCTGCTGGGATTTGTCCTGAACAGCAAAGTGCTCGTTGTGGCGGGCGCGCTCGATGGATCTTCCGGCCTCATTCTGTCCGTGATCATGTGCAAGGCCATGAATCGCTCCTTCGCCAATGTGATGTTCGGGGCGTTCGGCCAGGTGCAGGTATCTGCGGCTGGCGCTAAAGAAGAGCGAGTCGTGCGCAGCGCCACGCCGGAAGAAGCGGCGGCGATTCTTTCGGCGGCGAATAAAGTTGTCATCGTCCCCGGCTACGGCATGGCTGTGGCCCAGGCGCAACATAAAGTCCGAGAAGTCTACGACCTGCTCACTAAGAAAGGAGTCGACGTTCGCTTCGCGATTCATCCCGTCGCGGGGCGCATGCCCGGGCACATGAACGTGCTGCTCGCCGAAGCCGATATCCCCTACGACCGCCTCATCGAGATGGAAGAGATCAATGGCGACTTCCCGCAGACTGACGTCGCCCTCGTCATCGGCGCCAACGACGTGACCAACCCCGCTGCCCGCACCGACCAGTCGAGTCCAATTTTCGGCATGCCCATTCTCGACGTCGACAAAGCCCATACCGTCATGGTGATTAAACGCAGCATGAGCCCCGGCTTCGCCGGCATCGACAACCCGCTCTACTATCTCCCTCAGACGCTGATGCTGTTCGGCGATGCCAAGCAGTTTGTCGGCGGAATTGTGCGCGAGTTGGGCGGGGGACACTAGGATCGTTATCAGCAGCACACGGCAATCGAGAACCATTTGACAGCTTCGATCAACATTCCTAGACTGAGTTCATGGAAGTCCGCCTTCAACCCGAAAAAGAGGCGCAGTTAGCCGAGATTGCGGCTCAGCGCGGCCTAAAGGCCGACGAACTGGCTCAGCAGGTGCTGAGTCATTACCTGGAAGACGACTCCCACTTTATTCAGGCTGTCAACATTGGGCTGGCGGCCGCCGAGCGCGGGGACTTCGTGGAGCACGAGGAAGTTGGCAAAAAGCTGAAGCAAATCCTGCGGCCTTAATGCGCGTGCGCTGGACGATTCCCGCCACTGATGATCTGTACAACATCATACATCGCATTCAAAGCGACAACCCGGACGCGGCCGCCGAAGTGGCCGAATCACTGTACGATGGCTGCGGGGGCCTGCGAAGGTTTCCGCATCTCGGTCGCAAGGGACGCATCAGTGGCACTCGCGAACTAGTTTTCGCCGGCCTTCCTTACATCGTCGTGTACAGGATTCAAGATCAGGTTGTAGAAGTAATGCGCATCTATCACGGTGCGCAAGATTGGCCGTGAAATACAGTCGAGGTGATTTTGTGAGAATTCTGCAAGGGTGTGCCCTTCTAATTCTGATATCTTTCTCTTCTTCTTTTACATTCGCCCAATCCCAACCTCAACTGAACCTGACGCCGATGCCCGCCAGCGTGCAGCCAGGCACGGGCCAGTTGCCGATCGCGCAATCGTTTTCGGTTGCCGTCAGTGGAAGTCACGACGCCTCGCTCGACAGCGAAGTCCAGCGCTTCGTGCGCCAGCTTTCGCGGCAGGCAGGAATTCCGTTTCGTCCCAAGCCGGGAGAGGCGCCAACCCTGCAGATTCATGCCGACCACGGCCGCCAAGCCGTGCAGAAGCTCGGCGAGGATGAATCCTACGAACTGACTGTCAGCGATTCCGGCGCGAAACTCACGGCTCCGACGACACTAGGTGCGCTGCGCGGGCTGCAGACTTTTCTCCAGCTGGTACAAATTACTTCGGCGGGATTCGCCGCACCAGCCGTCACCATCAAAGATCAGCCGCGTTTTCCCTGGCGCGGTACCATGATCGACGTCAGCCGCCACTTCATTCCCATCGACGTTCTCAAGCGCAATCTCGACGGCATGGCCGCCGTGAAGATGAACGTCTTCCACTGGCATCTTTCCGACGATCAGGGCTTCCGCGCCGAGAGCAAGAAATTCCCCAAGCTCACCGGCATGGGATCGGATGGAATGTTTTACACCCAGGATGAAATGCGCGACCTCGTTGCCTACGCTCACGAGCGCGGCATTCGCGTGATCCCGGAGTTCGACATTCCCGGCCACAGCCGTTCGTGGTTCCTCGGATATCCCGAGCTTTCGAGCGGCGCCGGACCCTACACACTGGAGGGCGGTGGCCCCGGCTACATCGATCCAATCATGGATCCCACGCGCGAGTCGACTTACAAGTTTCTGGAAAAGTTCATCGCCGAAATGGCCAGGCTTTTTCCCGACCAGTATTTCCACATTGGAGGCGACGAGGTTAACGGCAAGCAGTGGGACGCCAATCCGAAAATTCAGGCGTTCATCCACGCCCATGGCATGAAAAATAATCAGGACCTGCAAGCTTACTTCAACCAGCGCCTGCAGAAGATCGTCGCCAAGAATCACAAGACGATGGTGGGCTGGGACGAAATCCTGCACCCGGATTTGCCGAAAACGATTATCGTGCAATCCTGGCGCGGGCAGGCGTCGCTGGCGGCTGCCGCGAAACAGGGCTACAGCGGCCTGCTTTCCTACGGATACTATCTCGATCTGATGTGGCCTGCGGCGCGACATTATGCGGTCGATCCCATGGCCGACGCCGCAGCTACTCTGACTCCCGAAGAGACGAGCCGCATTCTCGGCGGCGAATCCTGCCAATGGGCGGAGTGGGTCACGCCGGAAAATATCGATTCGCACATCTGGCCGCGCAACGCCGCGATCGCCGAGCGCCTGTGGTCGCCGCAATCGGTAACGGATGTCGCCTCCATGTATACGCGTCTGAATGCCGTAAGCATCGACCTTGAATTCTTGGGCCTGACCCACCGCTCGGCGCGCGCGCAGATGCTGCATCGCATGGCGGGGCCTGCCGACATCACGGCGTTGCGCAACCTCGCCGATGTCGTCGAGCCTGTCAAAGACTACAACCGCTGGGACGATGCGAAAGGCCCCATCGATTTCCACGCGCCACTGACGCGCATGATCGATGCGGTCTATCCCGAGAGCGACATCGCCCGCCACTTCGGCGATCTGGTGCAGGCCTTCGCGCAGAGCGGCTATAAAGATCAGGCCGCCGAAGCGCAGATTCGCATGTGGCTCACGACCTGGCGGGATAACGACGCCCGGCTGCATCCCCTGCTCACGCAATCCTATCTTCTGCAGGAAGATGTGCCCTTGTCGCAGAATCTTTCCGCAGTCGGTGCTGCCGGCCTGCAAGCCCTCGATTCTCTCGACAAGGGCCAGCCTGCGCCGGATGCCTGGAAAACGCAGCAACTCGCACTGATCTCACAAGCCAAAATGCGCCAGGCAGACATGCTGCTCATGGTGGTGGCGCCGGTGCAACAACTCGTCGAAGCCAGCGCCGGCCAGCACAACTGATGGGCCGTCATCGCGGGAGGCGCTACCTCGTGGTAAGTCTGCGTCTTGAATGCGCGGTCTTGTGCGCTCGATTTTAGTATGATATCATGATATCAATTATGGAACAAGAGGTGACCCATGGCCCAGCTTGTCGTCCGGAACCTTGAAGATAGCGTCAAAGCCCGCCTGCAGCGGCGGGCGCGGCGCAATGGCCGCAGCATGGAGGCAGAAGTGCGCGACATTCTGCGGAATGCGGCACACGAGCCTGAGAAACCGTCTGGCGGTCTAGGCACCGAGATCGCGAACCTTTTCAAGGGCCATGGATACGACTTTGAGGTTACCGAGCTGCGCGGATATCCTGTCCGCCCGGCCACATTCGATGAAGAGTGATCGATGATCATTCTCGATACGAACGTGGTCTCAGTCCTCATGCGCAATTTTCCAGAGCCGGAAGTTGCCAAGTGGCTTGATCGCCAGCCTCCAAGTTCGATCTGGACAACCTCCATCACGATTCTCGAAATCGAGGTTGGTCTGCGAATCCTGCCAGCGGGCCGAAAGCAGACAGTTCTTATCGGAAGGATTTGAGGCGCTGCTCAATCGGATTCAGCATCGTATCGCAGTTTTTGGCGAAGAATCAGCCCGGTTGGCAGCCGATCTTACTGCTGCGCGTCAGAAGAAAGGCAGGGTCGGCGAAGTTCGTGACACCATGATCGCTGGAATTGTCCTCACTCACCGTGCGCGCTTGGCTACGCGGAATACTTCCCATTTCGACGACATCGGCGCCATCGTCATCAACCCCTGGGCCGCATAAACGACCGCATAAATAGCAACGCGGCATGGTATTCTATTAACTCCAGCTGCGCACCGTCTTAAGCGGAATTCCTCGCAGGTCCTGAAGAAGTTACAAAGAAACCATGCTTTCAGTCAGCAATGTGTCCATGCGCTACGGCGCCAAAATACTGTTCGACGAAGTCTCCACGGCGTTTACGCCGGGCAAGCGCTATGGCCTGACCGGGCCCAACGGCGCCGGCAAATCCACTTTCATGAAGCTGCTCAGCGGCGAACTCGAGCCGCAAAAAGGCACTGTCGTTCGCCCGCGCAAACTCGGCGTCCTGAGCCAGGACCAGTTTGCCTTCGACGCTTATTCCGCGATCGACACCGTCATCATGGGCAACAAGCGCCTGTGGGCGGCCATGCAGGAACGCGACGCCATTTACGAAAAGCCTGAGATCACCGACGCCGACGGCATGAAGCTCGGCGAACTCGAAGGCATTGTCGGCGAAGAAGACGGCTACACCGCCGAGAGCGACGCCGCCATTCTGCTGCAAGGCCTCGACATTTCCGATGAGCTGCACACGCGCAAAATGGGCGAGTTGCAGGGCGGACAGAAAGTCCGCGTCCTGCTGGCGCAGGCTCTGTTCGGGCATCCGCAGGCTCTGCTGCTCGACGAACCTACGAACCACCTCGACCTCGATTCCATCCACTGGCTGCAGGGATTTCTGAATGTCTATGACGGCGTCGTGATCGCCATCTCGCACGACCGCCATTTTCTGAACAGCATCTGCACCCACATTGCCGACATCGACTACGAAACCATCATCACCTACACCGGCACCTACGACGACATGGTGGTGGCCAAGACGCAGGTGCGATCGCAGATCGAATCGCAGAATGCGCAGCGCGAAAAGAAGATTTCGCAGTTGAACGAATTCATCGCGCGTTTCGCCGCCGGCACGCGGTCAAGCCAGGTGCAGTCGCGGCGCAAGGAAGTCGAGCGCCTGCAGGTCACGGAACTGGCCCGATCGAACATCGCACGCCCCTTCATCAAGTTCGAGCAGAAGCGGCCTTCGGGCAAGCACATTCTCGAAATCGAGCATCTGGGCAAGAGCTACGGCGAGAAGCAGGTCATTCGAGAACTTCACCGCCAGCATCACGCGCGGCGAACGCATCGCGCTCATGGGCCGCAACGGCGCGGGCAAGACCACGCTGCTGAACGCCCTGCTGGCGAATTCTCCGACCACGCCCGACGCCGAGCTGCGCAAGACCAGCGGTTACGACGGCCCCTTCGTCGACTCCGGCAAAGTGATCTGGGGACACGAAGCCTCGATCGGCTACTTCGCGCAGGATCATCGCAGCCTGATCGAGGGCGGCACGACCGCGATCGAGTGGCTGCATCAATGGGACGGCGCGGCGGTCACCGAAGAACTGCGCGGAATCCTGGGCCAGATGCTGTTCGCAGCGCGAAGAGGCGACGAAGTCCACCAGCGTTCTCTCCGGCGGCGAAGCCGCGCGCCTGCTCTTCTGCAAACTGATGTTGCAGAAGCCGAACGTGCTGGTGCTCGACGAGCCCACGAACCACCTCGACCTCGAATCCATCAACGCCCTGAACATCGCCTTGCAGCGCTATCACGGGACGGTTTTCCTGGTCACCCACGATCACGACCTGATCGACGAAGTCGCCACCCGCATCTGGCACTTCGAGAGCGACCACAAGATTACCGACTTCAAGGGCACCTACGAGGACTACCAGGCCGCCGTTGCGCGGTGTAGCAACGACAGCGGGTGCCCCATTTCTCGCGTCTTTGCGAGAAAGCCTGCCCTGAGCTTGCCGAAGTGCGAGGTGTCGATGCAATTGCTGCCGTTTGCACCATTCCCGCTGCATGTAAATTAACCAGGTTCTCCACAGACTTTTGCACTGTTTGCTGTTGCGTTTGCTGCCGCAAGTTGAAGATAATGTGCGCGGACGTTCTTGTGAAGTAAGGCGTTTGTAATCACCGTGTACAGCCGAACTGATTTACTGCGGATTCTCCACGTAACGCCGCGCCAGTTGGCCAACTGGGAGCGGAACGGCCTGGTAACGTCTGCCGAAGCCTATTCTTTCTCCGATCTCCTCGAAATCAAGAAAGTTCGTGACCTGTGCGCCATGAGCGTGCGGCCGGCGGTGATTCGCCAGTCGCTGGATGCCATGCGCAAGCAGGCGTCGGGCGTGGAGAAGCCGCTGCTCGAAGCGGGCGCGCTCTCTACCGCGAAGCATCGCGTGGCGTTCCGCCACGAAGGCAAGCTGCTGGAGCCGATCGCCGGGCCAGTTCCTGATGGATTTCTCGGCGCGCGAAAAAGTTCTGACCAGCACGCCGGTGCCGCGGTCTGAGCCCAGTCCGCGCGAGAGCGAAGTTGCGTCATGGTTTGCGCGCGGCATCGCGCTGGAAGAAGACCCCAACACGCAGCCCGACGCCATTGCCGCATATCATCAGGTGCTCGAGATCCAGCCCACGCACGCCGCGGCGCACATCAATCTGGGCACGCTCTACTACAACCGCCAGGATTTCGCGCTCGCCGAAAGACATTACCGGCAGGCCATTGAAGCCGACCCGCGCTACTCGCTCGCGTACTTCGATCTCGGCAACGTCCTCGACGAGACCGGCCGCGTGCAGGAAGCGATTCAGACCTACAAGACCGCGCTGCAGTTGGCTCCGACTTACGCCGACGCGCACTACAATCTGGCGCTGGCCTACGAAAAAATCCGCGAACCCCGCAAGGCGCTCAAACACTGGCAAGCCTACGTCAAGCTCGATACTTCAGGGCCGTGGTCGGTCCACGCCCGCAGCCAGATCAAGCGCATCCTGCAGGCGGACGGCCTGAAGCTGGTTTCAAGCGCGGGTCAAGCCTCCGGAGAGGAATTGTGGCCGACGAACACGGCAATAAAGCTGCTGGCATGGAGATTCGAGATCTTCAGAAGCTTCACGTCGAGAATTACAAAGCCGCCCTTAAAAATCAGCAAGAGGCCATTCAGCTCAGAAGGGAGCTCGTACGTCGTCACACAAGATCACTCTTTCGTGATCGGACTCTTGCTCGTAGCCATACTGATCTTTTCAATTCTGTCATCCGACACTTCAGGCTAGGTGCTGTATCGCGGACGTGCCGATAGCCCAACGCTCGTGCGACCTAACGTCACACGCAGTGCTAGAATTAGACTGTTTGCCCATCTCTGCGATGAAGGTGTCTTCCATGCCTGAGACACGTCTGCAGGCCGCCCCTCCCGCTCCTCTGACCACCCTCACCGAAGACGAAATTCTCTTCCGCGACAACATCCGCCAGTTCGCCGACGAAAAGATCCGTCCGCTGGTGAAGGAGATGGACGAGAAGGCCGTCTTCGACAAAGACCTCATCCACGATTTCTTCCAGCTCGGCCTGATGGGCATCGAGATTCCCGAGCAGTACGGCGGAGGCGGCGCCAAGTTCTTCGAAGCCATTCTTGGCCGTCGAGGAACTGTCGCGCGTGGACGCGTCCTCCGGCGTCATCGTCGACGTGCAGAACACGCTGGTCAACAACGCCCTGCTGCGCTGGGGCAGCGAAGAGCAGAAGAAGCGCTTCCTGCCCAGGATGGCGACCGAGATCGTCGGCGCTTACGCCCTCAGCGAGGCCGGCTCAGGCTCCGACGCTTTCGCTTTGCAGACGCGCGCCGCGCTCAAAGGCAGCGACTACGTGCTCAACGGCCGCAAGCTGTGGATCACCAACGCCAAAGAAGCAGGATTATTCGTGCTCTTCGCCACGCTCGATCCCAGCGCCGGATACAAGGGCATCACCGCATTCCTGGTCGAGAAAAACTTCCCCGGATTTACCGTCGGCAAGAAGGAAGACAAGCTCGGCATCCGCGCGTCTTCCACCTGCGAACTGATTCTGGAAGATTGCCGCGTGCCCAAAGAAAACGTGCTGGGCGAGCCCGGCAAGGGCTACAAGATCGCCATCGAGACGCTGAACGAAGGCCGCATCGGCATTGGCGCGCAGATGATCGGCCTGGCCCGCGGCGCCTGGGAATTCGCCTGCAAGTACGCCGTCGAGCGCAAGCAGTTCGGCAAAGCCATTTCCGAGTTCCAGGGCATCCAGTTCCAGATCGCGCAAATGGCCACCGAGATCGAGGCCGCGCGCCTCATGGTCTACAACTGCGCGCGCATGAAGGACGCCGGCGTGAACTTCGTCAAGGAAGCCGCCATGACCAAGCTCTTCGCGTCGCAGGTTGCCGAGCGCGTGACCTCGCTGGCCATCGAAATCTACGGCGGCTACGGATTCACCAAGGATTATCCCGTGGAGAAGTACTGGCGCGACGCCAAGATCGGCAAGATCTACGAAGGCACGTCGAACATGCAGCTGGCGACCATCGCCAAGCTGGTGCTGGGCAAGTAGAGCCGTCCGCGGGAGTGATCGATCCGCGATCTATTCAGGATGAAAATGTAGCTCGACGAGTTCCTTGGATTCTGCCGCCGCAGGAGCAAATTTCCATTGGCGGATGGCGTCCTGGGCAGCCTGGACCAGCACAGGGCTGCCGCCCACCGGTTCGACCGCTTTCACCGTTCCGTCGGTCGCCACGATGGCAAAAACCTTGACCGTTCCGGCGAGGTTGATCTTTTTCGCCATGGGTGGATAGAGTGGATCTACTTTTCGCACGAGCTTACGCACTTCGGTGGAGGATTGCTGGCCTTGGGCCGTTCCTGCCAGTCCGACAATGCCGGAGAGCACAAGAAACAGCGCCAGAACGTACCGTGTTCGCATGATGGCGATCCCTGGAGACAGATGAAATGGTACTAATGTTTTCCTTGCTCACGATCTTAGGAGATCAGGTCATTTGCTGCAAAGTGACCGGGGTAACCACAAGGACGGCAGAGAGGACACGTCCTCGCGATAACGCTAGCAAGTCGTGCAAAACGAGCAGGTTGCCGGTTGCGAGAGTGTGCGCTCGAACCAATCATGCTTACTCATAATGTGCATTGAGTTGCACATATGCCAGTTCCGACTTCCCGTCTTGGCGCAGATAACCATAATGGAATCATCCGTTTAGCAGGGTCCTTGCCATTGGCTCCCAGGGTGCAATTCGTTAGGTGCCCGCCGGTTCAGGGCAAAGATCGGGGTGCCACTTGACGACTCTATTTGGGACGGAAACCTTACCTGCCGTAGCCGCGACGGACGCCCCCGTTGCTCCCAAGAATCACGGTTGGTTGCCGCTGCTGACGATCCTATTTCTCATCTCCTACGGGCTGATGACGATGCTGATTGTGGAGCAGGGTCGGACCATCGAGTCGCAGCGTGCCCTGATTCGCGAGCTGTTTCGCGACAGTAAGGAATTGTCCGCCGTGAGGATGAAGGTCGCCCAAGAGATGGCCGAATCCGCCACGAAAAATCAGGTTGCAGTGACCCAGCAGCCATCCACGCAGTCTTCAACGCAGTACCCGTCAACCCAGGTTCCGTCAACCCAGGTTCCATCGACCCAGTACCCGTCAACCCAGGCACCAACCAAGCAGGCCCCGTCTTCCCAGGCAGGACCGCATCGAACGCAAAACCAGTCAGCTAACCGGAAGCCGGATTTTCGGATGCCGTCGAAGCCAGCGTTAGAACTGGTGGACGATGTCCGGGTCCTGATTACGATCTGAAGATCGCAATCGGGGATCACTGAAGAAGATTTGCGAACTCGGTAATTTCTGTGGACAAGCAAGAGCAAGCCAAAACTGGTAAGCGAGCTCCAGCAAAAGTCCAGCTTTAGGAAAAAAAACAATGAAGGTCCTGACCCTAGCCTTGCTGTTCAGTCTGCCGGTAGTCCCGGTGGCCCCGCAAAAGCCGCTGCGGCAGCCCACCACCCAGATCGCCAAGCACTCCAAGGGCGGACGGTGGTACTTTGCCGCTTCCGGCCATGCCGTCTACTGCTACGGTCCAGTGATGACCGTGCCCAGCGTGAACGGCGACCTGCAGCGCGTCGCCACTTTCTGCCGCGACGGCAGCGCCGTGGTCCCGCTCAAAGACTAGAGTATCAACCGATTTTCCTTCCGCTGTAAGCGCTTCAAGCGCCTGTAGAAATCCGCACGCCTGCGTCTTTCCCACCCCTGAGCGCATCCAATGCTGCACGCGATAATACATATCCATCGCACACTAGCTCTGTCTCGACACTCGGGAGATCAAATGTCCATTCGACCCGTCAAGCGCCTCATCAAGTCCAAGCCCACGCTCGAGGGAGCGGGAGTGCATCTGCGCCGCGCCTTCGGTTTCGGCAACACCCAGGAGTTCGATCCGTTCCTGTTACTCGACGATTTCCGCAATGATGTCCCTGAGGATTATCTCGCGGGATTCCCGTGGCACCCGCACCGCGGCATTGAGACCATCACTTACGTCCTGGCCGGAACCGTCGAACACGGTGACAGCATGGGCAACCAGGGCGCCATCGCCGCCGGCGACGTGCAGTGGATGACCGCCGGCAGCGGCATCATCCACCAGGAAATGCCCAAGGGTGATGAGACCGGCCGCATGCATGGCTTCCAGTTATGGGCAAACCTGCCGTCGGCGCAGAAAATGACCGCGCCGCGTTATCAGGAAATTAAGACTGGCGAAATCCCGCAGGTCACCGACGACGACGGCACTCACGTCCGCATTGTCTGCGGAAAGTTTTGGGGCAAGACTGGTCCGGTCGAGGGCATCGCCACGGACCCCACATATCTCGACGTGTCGGTGCCTCCGGGCAAGCGCAAGACGCTCCCCGTCGAAGTTACCCGCCACGCCTTCGCCTACGTATTCGCTGGCGACGGAAAATTCTGTAATGCCTCCGGGCCGCTCGCTGTGCCCACCGAAAGCGTGGGATGGGCCGACACCAAGCCTCCCGCCGACGCCGAGAACCGCTCTTTGGTCGTGTTCGATCGCGGCGATGAAGTTGCCATGCAGGCCGGCGAAGATGGCATCCGCTTCCTGCTGGTCTCCGGCAAGCCGCTCGAAGAGCCAGTCGCGTGGTACGGTCCCATCGTCATGAACACGCAGCAGCAACTGCAGCAAGCGTTTCAGGAGCTTGAGAAGGGAACGTTCCTGAAGAAATAGCTTCTCCTGAAGGGGTGGATTCGTGAAAGAGCGGCCCCTTTAGGGCCGCGTCAGCCGTATAGAATCGCGAGGGCTTTAGCCCCGGCGGCCGCCTCACCCCTCGTCGATTTGTATCTCAAGAAACAATCACCATGCCAGAACTTCCTGAAGTCGAAACCATCGCCCGCGGCCTTGCCAAGCGCGTCACCGGCGATGTCGTCGACTCCGTCTGGCTCGGACAAAAGAAAGAGCCGCTAAAATCTCCCGCCTCCGCGATCGCCGCCACTCTTGAACGCAGCCGCATCGCCGCGGTTCGCCGCATGGGCAAACACATCGTGTTCGACTTGGATTGTGTGGGGCGGACACTCCCTTCGACAAGCTCAGGGCAGGCTTTGTCCGCCAAAAGCCGGAAACCAAAATCGTCTCGTAAGGAATCCAAGGCACCGTTAGCACAACCTTCATCGACGCCGCAGGCAGAGGCGGACAAGAGTGTCCGCCCCACACGAGCTCAGTGGATCGTCCACCTGGGTATGACCGGACGCCTGCAAGTGTGTGAGCCGCAATCCGAAGTCGTGAAGCATACCCACGCCATCCTGAAATTATCCTCTGGTAGGGAACTGCGCTTCGTCGATCCACGCCGCTTCGGGCGGTTGAGTGTCGCGCAGGGGGGAGACTTCGACGCTGCTGGCGTCGAGCCGCTCGAAGTCGATCTCGACCGTTTCTTGACTCTGTTCCGCCGTCGCAAGACTCCTATCAAAAGCGCGCTGCTCAATCAGAATCTCCTGCGCGGCGTCGGCAACATTTACGCCGACGAATCTTTGTTCCGCGCCGGCCTGCGCCCCCGCCGTCGCGCCTCGACCATCACCCGCGACCAACTCGGCAAGCTGCTCGGTGCGGTCAAAGAGGTCCTGAAAGAAGCGATCGCGCTCGGCGGCTCCTCTATCTCTGACTACGTGAACTCCGAGGGCGAAGAAGGATTCTTCCAGCTCCAGCACCGCGTCTACGGCCGCGAAAGCGAGCCCTGCCTCGTCTGCAAAACGCCAATCAAACGAATCGTGATCGCCGGCCGCAGCAGCCACTACTGCCCCAAGTGCCAGAAATAAAGCAATTTCTGATTGATGATTTCTGATTGTTGATTGAAGACCTCTGACCCATCGGTTTGTTTTCAATCGCAATCAACAATCATCAATCAACAATGGGACCACTGGCCCACAATCTGATAGTCTTTTTGCGTCATGCCTGATTTTTCCATCGGAGTCGATCTCGGCGGCACCAACCTGCGTATCGCGGCCATCAGCACCGACGGCCAGCTGCTCGAAAAAATTACTCTCGGCGTAAAAGTCGCCCTCGGCCGCGACCACGTCATCGGCGAAATGTGCGACGCCATTCACCGCCTGACCGAGCAATATCGCGGCAGCGGAAGGTTTGTCGGCGCGGGCATCGGCGTCCCCGGCATCATCGACATGGAAACTGGAATGATGCGCAAGTCCGCCAACCTTCCCGGATGGTCCGACTATCCCGTGCGCGATGAAATCGAGCGCCGGCTGGGTGCTCGCGTCTTTCTCGATAACGACGCCAAAGTCGCGGCTCTCGGCGAACAATGGCTGGGCGCCGGCCGCGGCGCTGACAACATGGCGATGATCACGCTGGGCACCGGCATCGGCGGTGCGATCGTTCTGAATGGAAAAATCTTCTACGGCATGAATGGTATGGCCGGCGAGTTCGGCCACGTCACCGTCGAGCCCAACGGCGTCCCCTGCGGTTGCGGCAATCACGGCTGCGCCGAGCGCTACGCATCGGCAACGGCGGTCGTGCGCATGGCTCGCGAGGCGATTGCTGCCGGGAACGCTCCCGGCCTCGCGAAGGCTGCCAACTCCGACCCCGAGTTCAGCGCGCGTTCGGTTTACAACCTCGCGATTCAGGGCGACCCCGACGCGCAACGCATCTTCCATCGCTTCGGCCAGGTTTTGGGAATCCTGCTTGCGGGTCTGATCAACGTTCTCAACCTCGACATGTTCGTGATCGGCGGCGGAGTCCTCAGCGCGTGGGACGCGTTCGCACCAACAATGTTCGCGGAGTTGCGCGAGCGCTCGCTGGTTTACGCCGCGACCGCGCCCGACGATGTTTTGGGCAAGAAGGAAGGCGCGTCCGCAGAGATTGCGAACTATACGTGGAAGAAGACCATCATTACCCGCGCGCTGCTGGGCAGCGATGCTGGACTGTACGGCGCCGCCAGAATTCCCGCATCATAGCAGCGTCGCGATGACTCAGTCGCCGTCGGTTGCTTCGATCGCCGCACATCACTTCGCGGATTGCTTCTTGACGGTCGCGCTCGCATTACTTGCGGACTTCAATTTTTCGATTTCCTTCAGCGTTAGCGACCGAAACTTTCCCGGCGGAACGTCGAGCGTGAGCGGGCCATAGCGCACGCGTTTGATTTTTTCCACGTGATGCCCTACCGCCTCAAACATGCGCCGAATCTGCCGGTTGCGTCCTTCCACCAAGGTGATCTCGTACCACGGATTCGCCGCCTCTTTCACCTCGCGCACCAGAGCTGGCCCGGTCTTCACGCGTTTTCCGTCGTCTGTGGCGATGGAAACTCCCGCGCGCAGCTTGTTGATCGCGTCTTCTTTCGGCGTGCCCGCAACTTTCACGACGTAGGTCTTCGCCACATGCGACGCCGCTTTCATTAAACGATGCGCGAGATCGCCATCGTTAGTCAGCAACAGAAGTCCTTCGCTGGCGTAATCCAGACGCCCGATAGGATAGACGCGGCCCTTGACACCGTGAATCAGGTCCATCACGGTCGGCCGTTTCTCCGGGTCGCTCATCGTGGTGACGTAGCCTTTGGGCTTGTTGAGCAAAAGATACGTGTGTCGCTGCGCGCCTTGCAGAAGTTTTCCGTTCACCCGCACGTGATCGGTTTCGGGATCGGCTTTTGTGCCCAGTTCCGTGACCACCGTCCCGTTAACCTGCACCGCCCCTGAAGAAATGAGTTTCTCCGCGGTGCGACGCGAGGCGACTCCGGCGGCAGCGATAATCTTTTGCAGGCGTTCCAGGGGCATGTTGGTTACACTTAGGGTTGGGGCGGAAAACGCCGTCAGCCCGCCGTCTCAGTTTCCGATACGCTCTCACTCCCAGGTTCAGCATCGGGCGTCACGGCTTCAACGGTCTGTGCGTTCTCGGTCGACACCGACTGACTTTCCGCCGGAATCAACTCCGACTGAAACGACTCGGCCACCAGTTTTTCAAACTCTTCCATGCTGGGTAATTCGTTCACATCCTTCAGCCCAAACCGCATCAGGAATTCTTTCGTCGTTTTGTAAAGAATCGGACGCCCGATTACCTGCTTGCGCCCCGCAGTGGTGATCAACTTCCGGTCGAGCAGAGTCCCAATCACGCCTCCAGAATCGACGCCGCGAATGTCGTTGATCTCCGGCACGGTAACCGGCTGCTTGTAAGCAATGACGGCGAGGGTCTCCAGCGCTGGCAGCGACAGCCGGATCGGCGGCTTCAGGCTTTTCGCGAACGCCCGCACCACTTCATGCTGCTCAGGTTTGGTCGACATGCGGTATCCGCCCGCGACCTGCCGGATCTCAATGCCGTGATCGGGCCCGCCGTATTCGCCGACGAGCTCTTCGAGACACGAGCGGACGCGCGACTTCATCTCCACCTCGTCCGCCGCACCGTCCGCGATGACGGTCTCTTTCACAAGCTGGGACATCTGCTCCAGCGTAATCGGCGTTTCCGCCGCATAAATGATGGCTTCGAGTTGAGCTTTTAAGGACATAGTGGTTAGGGATCAAGGACTAGGGGTTAGTAACACCTACAACGTGCAACTAACCCCTCCCCTGTTCTATCTCCAGTCGTCGCGTACGGCCGACTGTTCGTTCATGATCTCGTCGAAGTGGGTGTGCTTGCGAACCGCGATTTCGCCGAACAATTTTTCTTGCCGCACCTGGATCGCCTGCAGCCGCACCATTTCGAGCAGCGCCAGGAACATGCACACCAGCGCCTGCCGGGACGGTATCCGCATCAGCAATTGCTTCAGCCGGATCGGCCGATCCTCCAGCGACAGCCGCCGCCGCAGATAATCAATCATTTGCCCCACGGTGACGGTTTCCTCATCGACATTCAGCACCGGACGCGTGCGCACCCGCTCCAGCACTTGCTGAAACGTCTTGACCAGGTCAATCACGTCTGCGGCGATTTCCGGCTCGGTGCCTTCCGCCTCCATGAATTCTTTCAGCGACGGATTCGACAGCACCGCATCTTCAATCTGCTGCTTCTGCAAAAGCATCTGCGCCGCCGACTTGAATTTCTCATGTTCCAGCAGCCGGTTGACCAGTTCGCCGCGCGGATCTTCCTGTTCTTCCGCCGTCGCATCCGGATCGCGGGGCAGCAGCATCTTCGACTTGATGTGAATCAACACTGCGGCCATATAGATAAATTCGGCCGCCACGTTTACATCCAGCTCGCGAATCTTTTCCACGTAGGCCAGATACTGCTCGGTGATGTGCGCGATCGGAATATCGTAAATGTCGATATCCTGCTTGCGGATCAGGTCGAGCAGCAAATCGAGCGGCCCCTCGTACACATCGCCAACCGCGACCGCAAAAGCCGAGTCGCTCTCTTCTCTTCTTCCCGCATCCTTGCCGGTCTTCGAAGCAGGCGCGCTCACAATCACGGCCTGTGGCGCAGTCGCTGGCGTTTCGTCGACGAGTTTTGCATTTTCCGTCATTAGCTATACCTTGTCATCCTGAAACGAAGCGAAGGACCGATGCACCTTGCCCTTTCCGGGTGCCCCATTTCTCGCGTGTTCGTTGGCGCGAGAAGTGGGGATTCTTTCCTGCTACTTCAGCCCGTCATACTCCAACGACATCCCCATCGCCGCGCGTACATCGTCCATCGTTTCTCCTGCCGCCTTGCGTGCCCGCTGCGTGCCCGCTTCCAGAATATCCCAGGCCAGCCGCGGATTCTCCTCGAATTTCTTGCGCCGCTCCTGCATCGGATTCAGCAGCTTCACGAGCGCATCCGCGGCCCATCCCTTGCATTCGATGCAGCCAATCCCAGCCGACCGGCAGCCTTCGTTCACTTTTGCCATCGTCTCTTTGCTGCTGAAAATCTTGTGCAGATCGCCCACCGGACAAACATCCGGATTCCCGGGATCGGACCGCCGCACCCGCGCCGGATCGGTCACCATCGTCTTCAGCTTCTGCCGCACGACCGGCTCCGGATCGGTCAGCAGGATCGTGTTCCCGTACGACTTCGACATCTTGCGCCCGTCGGTCCCCGGCAGTTTCGCCGCTGGCGTGAGCAGCGACTGCGGCTCAGGAAACACGACAACGTCCGCGGAACATACTCGCTGCTCTGGACTCACCAGCCGGCCTTGCGGAATCCCTGAAGGAATCCCACTCGTGTCTTCGGATAGAATACGTTGAACCGCCGCGCAATTTCCCGCGTCAGTTCCACGTGCGCCACTTGATCTTCCCCCACCGGCACGACGTCCGCTTTGTAAATCAAAATATCCGCCGACTGCAGCACCGGATATCCCAGAAATCCATACGTCCCCAGATCCTTGTCCTTGATATTGTCCCGCTGTTCCTTATAGGAAGGCACCCGCTCCAGCCAGCCCAGCGGCGTAATCATCGAAAGCAGCAAGTGCAACTCCGCGTGCGCCGGAACATGCGACTGAATAAAGATCACCGACCGCTCTGGATCGAGTCCTGCCGCCAGCCAGTCGACCACTGCTTCGAGCGAATTTTCCTTCACCCGCGACGTGTCGGCGTAATCGGTGGTTAGCGCGTGCCAGTCGGCAACTTCGAAGAAACATTCGTACTCATCCTGCATGCCCACCCAGTTCTGCAGCGCACCCACGTAATTGCCCAGGTGCAGCTTCCCGGTGGGGCGCATGCCACTGAGCACGCGTTTGCGAGTTTTGGAAGCCGAGGTCATTTCTTACGAGATCATGCGCCGCGAAACCCGGCTGGAGAATGCACAGCTGTCTTTGCGGATCGGGTGTTGAAATGTCATGCAGGGCTGACTTCGATACTAACATGCGAAAACCGGATTCGGCTCCGGCTCTCGGCATCTGCTTCCGGAAGATCAGTCCCGCAATCGAGCGCCAGAAGCCGGAAGCCCGGAGCCGAAAGCCGGTTTGCTTTATAATTCGCGCCACTCGCTTCGTTCGACAAACTTCGTGAATACTCTCGCCCGCCAACTCCGAGCCATCGACTACTTCACCCTCGGATGGGGAACCATGGTCGGCGTCGGTTGGCTGGTCATCATGGATGACTGGTTACTGCGCGGCGGCGCGCTCGGCGCACTGCTAGGCTTCGTCATCGGCGGCGCTCTGCTGCTTCCAATCGGCTGGGTTTACGGCAAGCTGGTCATCGCCATGCCTGACGCCGCGGGAGAGATTGCCTATACCTCGGCAGTGTTTTCGCGGCCGGTGAGCTTCGCGACCGGCTGGATGATGACCCTCGCCTATTTCATTGTGTGCCCATGGGAGGCCGTCGCGGTTGGCCGCATCGCCGGCTACATCGTGCCCGGCCTCGATTCGATGGAACTCTATCGCATCGCAGGACGCCCGGTGTACCTGCCGCACCTTATCATTGGTCTGGCTTTGACAGCGTTACTGACGGTGTTGAATTACCGCGGCATCCGACTTAGTGCCACGTTTCAAAACTGGACCAGCTTCGGTACGCTCGCGCTCTTCATCCTCTTCGTGGCACTCGGCGTGAGCCGCGGGTCGCCGGCCAACATCCAGCCGCTGTTCACGCACACTCCGCTGATCTCGATTTTGCTGGTAATTCAGATCGTGCCTTATTTCATGACCGGCTTCGAATCGGTGGGCAAAGCTGCTGAAGAAGCCAGCCCGGACTTCCGCAGTCGCGGCTTCTTTCGCGCCATCTGGATGGCCATTTTCGTCGGCATTCTTTTCTACGCCAGCATCGTCGCGGCGGTCGCATTCGTCGCGCCCTGGCGCCAACTGACCGGCGAGAAATTCATGACAGCGGTCGCGTTTCAGCAGGCAGTCGGCCATCGCTGGATCGTCAACATCATCCTCGCTGCCGCGCTGCTGTCTCTTTTTAAGTGCTTCAACGGAAATTTTGTGGCCGCCAGCCGCTTGCTTTTTGCCATGGGACGCCGTGGAATGGTTGACTCGCGGGTCGGAACAATTCACCCAAGTCATCGGACTCCATCCGCAGCGGTTCTCTGCGTCGGCCTCGCCACTGCGGCTTGCATGCTGTTGGGCGACGCGATTCTGGTTCCGATCACCGAAGTTGGGTCGGTGGCTTGCGCCTTCGGATGGTCGGCAACCTGCGCCGCGTGCCTGGCCCTGGCGCGCACTCGGCCCGGCACGATTACACTGTCAGCAGCCGAGCGGGCCGTGGCATGGTTCGGATTGGCCGTCGGAACCGCGATGGCCTTGATGAAAGTTGTCCCGCTCGTGCCCGGCCATTTCACGGTCTACGAATGGCTGGCCTTGGGCGTGTGGATCGCGTTGGGAATAGTCGCAGCCACGGCAGTTCCGCAACCTGGAGGATCGGCCCTTGAGGGCCGCGTAAAGCGTTAACCAGATCTTTAGGGCTTTAGCCCGTGAGGGTACGAACGATGAACAGAAGCATCAAGATGACCTCGCCGAACGGAATCCACATTCCCGTCGTCCTCGCATTCCTGCTGCTGTCTTCGCTCGCGTTCGCGCAAACGCCGGCTTTCGACATCGTCATCACCAACGGCCACATCATCGATGGCACCGGCTCCCCCTGGTATTCGGGAGACCTGGGCATTCGAGACGGCCGAATCGCCGCCATCGGCAATCTGGCCGCTGCATCGCGCAAACGAACCATCGACGCGGCCGGCAAGGTTGTGGCGCCGGGATTTATCGACATGCTTGGCCAATCGGAACTTACGATTCTCGTCGACCCGCGCCTGCCCTCGAAAATTTATCAGGGAATCACGTCCGAAATTACTGGCGAAGGGGATTCGGTCGCTCCACTTAACGACGCGCTCATCCAGTCCAGCCATAGCCAATACGATTACTACAAGCTCACTCCCGACTGGCGCACCTTCCGTCAATATTTCGCGCGCCTCGAAAAGCAGGGTATGGGGATCAACCTCGCGAGCTATGTTGGCGCGACGCAAGTCCGCCGCTTCGTCCTTGGTGAGGACGACAAGCAGCCCACTCCGGAGCAACTGGCGCAGATGCAGGCGCTGGTGCGCGAGGCCATGCACGACGGCGCCGCGGGCGTTTCGACTGCGCTCGAATATGCTCCCGCGCCCTATGCCAAGACGGAGGAACTGATCGCGCTGGCCACCGAGGCGGGCAAAGCGGGCGGCATCTATGCCACCCACATGCGCAACGAGAGCGACTCAGTTCTGGAAGCGATCGACGAAGCCCTGCGCATCGGGCGCGAGGCAAATATTCCTGTCGAGATCTGGCACATCAAGGTCGCAGGCAAGACCAACTGGGGACGCATGCCGGAAGTCGTCGCCAAAATCAACCAAGCCCGCGCCGGCGGCGCCGACGTGACCGCCGACACGTATGCTTACACCGCGTGGTACAACGACTTTTCGGCTTTCATCCCGCCGTGGGCCCACGATGGTGGCAACGCGAAACTTGTCGCGCGGCTGCAGGATCCCGCGACCCGGGAAAAAATTCGCAAAGACATGCTTACTCCTTCCAAAGACTGGGACAACGAATGGCAGGAGATTCCCGGCCCCGACGCGATTATGATCGGCGCGGTCGAAAACCCAGCCTTGCTCCCCATGCAGGGCAAGAGGCTCTCAGAGATCGCCAAGCTTTGGAATAAAGATCCCATGGACGCACTCTTCGACTTTCTCATCCAGGATCCCACGACCGGAGTCGCGGTCTTTGGGATGTCGCAACCCGATGTGACGCTTGCGCTGCAACAGCCCTGGGTCGCCATCGACAACGATTCCGAAGGCACGTCACCGGAAGGAATTCTGGGCCAGGCGCATCCCCATCCCCGCGCCTACGGGACGTTCCCGCGAATCCTGGCTAAATATGTCCGCGAAGAAAAAGTCTTGAGCCTGCAAGATGCGATCCGGAAGTTCTCGGCCCTGCCCGCGCAACGCATGCGCCTGACCGACCGCGGCGTTCTCAAAGCGGGCATGTGGGCCGATGTAGTCATTTTCGATCCCGCCACCGTGCATGATCGCGCGACGTTCGACAATCCCAACCAGCTTTCCGAAGGAATGGACTATGTGCTGGTCAACGGCGTCCCGGTGATCGACCAGGGGAAAATGACCGGCGCTCTGCCCGGCAAAGTGCTGCGCGGCCCAGGGTACGTGCCGTGATTTATTTCGCACGCTGTTATTTTCGCGTCTCTATTTCGGAGGATCCGTTTTGAGGCGTGCCTGTGTTTCTGCGCTCGGTGAACGAATCACATGCGGCTCCGCCAGTGTTCCGCTGATGGTATACCCCGGTCCCGCGGCGCCGTTCTGGTTTCGGGTCAGATGGAAATCGAGTTGGCCCCTTAACGATGAACTCCCGCTCAACTGAAACTTTCCTCCCGCGGAATCCAGTAGGGCCTCTTTCATCTCGATCATGCCCGCATGCAATCGCGCCTGCCCGGCGAAGAGCGTGAACCGGAACGGCGCAGCATCTTCCCCCAGCGCGACGCCCGGCAAGGTCCCATCTCTCGCGTCAAACTGCAGCGTGCCCTCGGCGGTGGTTGAGAGCGACGTCCAGAACGACGTCCAGAACGAAGTCGAGGTCAAGACTTCTGCCGGACACGGCAGGTTCACCTCGTATTTTGCATTCGCAGTGCCCGCGATCCAGTTGTTCTTCATCGCGTCTGCGAGGCGCGCCAGTGAGATTCCGGTGAAGCTCCCTGAGCCGCCGCACAGCGCCGGCTTCACGCTGAAGTCTGCCTGCCATTGGCCGAAATGCTTACCGCCGAGAAAATCCGCGGTCAACTCCGAGACCTGCAGTTTCCCGGCGTCGAGGCTGACCTTCGCGGAAACCCGCGTCGCCGCCAGTGTCTGCAGCTGCAGACGGTCTGCGGTCAATTGTCCGGAAGCGCGCACGCTCGCCAGAAACGACGGCCCCGCCTGCGTGCTCGATTCCAAAACTCGATACCATGGACGTTCCTTCGGACGAGGACTGACCCACTCTCTTAAGTGCGCCGAGCCCGATCTGATTCGCATTCAGGGTGAAGCGCACCTGGCATGCGCCCGGAGTCCCGCAACCGCGCGGCATTTCGAGCGAACCAGTCCACGAGGTGTCTGCCGCTTTGGCGTTCAACTTCGCGATGCGGACGTTGTTCGGCATAAGCTGCATGTCGGCCGAGACAATTTCAAGCGGCCCGCCGGCGCTGCGGATCGCGACGCGAACGTTCCGCAACTTCGCCGTCCCGGTTACTTGCGATCCCGTGAAGCCTGAGGATGTGCCATTGCTGCGCTTAGCCCACGATCCTGCGATTTGCAGATCGAACTGCGCTGTTCCCTCCGCCGTTGACTGCAGCGCCACGAGCCCAAACATTCTCGCCATCCGCAAAGCCTTCGCAATGTCGCCTTCCCCGGCAACCTCAAAGTTGTACGCGCCGCGGTCGACCCAGCCCCGAACGGTCGGAGCGGCCGCTCGCCCGATTGCAACGGGGAAGGGTCCAAACTCAACGTGCGGAGTGTTGGGAAATCGCATCTCCGGTGCGCTCTGGCGAACCGTTGACTTGCGCGACGAATGAATCTCCGGCTGTAAGCGCAAAGGGAACCGTCTCTGGTCCAATCTCTGCGTTGTTCGCGGCCGAGGCGAGACGAAAGTCGGTGATCTCTCCTCGTCCCTCAAGTCGAAGCTTTGAGCCGGCGGCCTCGTCGATGCGGAGATTGCCGCGTACCGATCCGTCCGTTACCAGATCTTCCGGCAGGTTCTTCTTCGCCCGCTCCACCAGTAGCGCCGCCGCACTCGCCGGCACATTCTCGGCTGCGAGCACGAGCGCAAAGCTGTGGCTTCCCGGAAGCCCCATGTCTCCCTTCAGCGTGACCGACCCGCGTCCCACTGGAGCGCTGCATAGAACGCCGTGAACTGCGCTGATTGAGCGAACTGTATTCTCCCTCGCAATGGGCCGCCAGACGCAACGCCTGTCCGCTCGTAATGTCGTAACGCCGGAAATCCTGGATCGAGCCGTTGCTCGTGACCTGCAGCTTCGCCGGAGTTCCCGACAGCGTCACATCCAGCATTGCACTTCTCCGCGCCAGCCCTGGTCGTTTCCCGTGAAGAATTTTGTGAACTGTCCGAGTTGCGCGCCGTTCCACTCCAGGCTGAACTGCAACAGGCGTATCGCGCAGCGCGTCGGCTCTCTGCCACGTGCCGCTCACCTGCAGCAGGCCCGTGTCGTTCAAATTCAAATCGGTGCGAAACGGTTGCGCCTTCAAGCCGCACCCCCCAGCTATTTTCCGAATCCTGCCATAAAGAAAAATTCGCGTTGGTCAGAGCGTAGGGTTTTTTCTCCGGACCGCTCTTGAAATTGATCCGTGCCGACGTCGCTTCAATGTATGGAAATCCCGGCCGCGGTTCCGACTTCGCTTTCCCGGTAGGCGCTAGTGGGATGTGGGCTGTGCGTTCGAGCAGCGCTTCCAGGTTCCAGCGTCCGCCTTCCGCGTGCACCAGATTCAGACTGGGCTCGCTCAGGTCCAGGCGCGAGATTTCCAGCCGCCCGCGCAGCAGGGAAGTCAGACGAAGGTCCGCCGTGACCTCGCTGGCCCGAAGCATGGGTTCGGCTCCGAACGCAGGATCGTCGTAGACCACCAGGTTTTCCAGATCGAATCCCGGCCGCGGCAGCAGCCGCAAGTGAACTGAGCCGATGTCCACCGGACGGCCAACTCCCGAACTGATGGAAGAGACGATTCGCGATTTCAATCGCGAGGCGCCCGGGCGAAGCAGTAGCAGCACCAGCACGATCAATGCTGCCGCCGCTGCGATTCGTCGCTTAGAGGAAAAGAGCTTCACCGCGCCCTTACTGGAATTTCGAGGGGCCTGAGTCTACATCTATCGAACTACTATTTTGCAAACGGGGTCTTGCAAACTATCGTACAGGTCGAAACGTCCGATCCCACCGCGTATCGGGGAAAAAGCGCAGGATCACCTTCCCCAGGAATAAAGCGCGATCGCTCCAGTCGGTTTTGTGAACCTGATCCGCCGGGGTCTTAAACGACCAGTAGATGAACATGGGCCGGCCGATGATGTTCTCCTTGGGAATGAACCCCCAGTAGCGGCTGTCCAGGCTGACGCCGCGATGGTCGCCCATGGCGAAATAGTGTCCCGGTGGCACCACTAAGTCTCCGCCCTGAAT
Source organism: uncultured Acidobacteriota bacterium (assembly GCA_963755795.1). Lineage (GTDB taxonomy): Bacteria > Acidobacteriota > Terriglobia > Terriglobales > Acidobacteriaceae > Sulfotelmatobacter. The sequence goes on from CAVWLI010000002.1 coordinate 68,444, forward strand.
GTAGGAGGACAAATCCACCATCCAGTTGGCTGACATGTTGCCGTCATCCGCCGGTGGGACCGAAGGAAACTCATTGCGGTACGGATCGAAGGTGTCGGCGTCATGGTCAACGTAAGGTTCGTCCAGTGCCACGCCGTTACGGTATACCACGCCGTTGCGCAAGTGAATCCTGTCGCCGGGCACACCGATGATCCGTTTCACCACGTAGATGCCATTCTGCTGCGGGTCTGGGTGCAGAAACACCACAATCTCGCCCCGCCGCGGATCGCGATACGGCAATAGCGGTCCCACCCACGATGTTTTGGGCGCAAACTGGATCCGGTTCACGAAAACGTGATCGCCGATCAGCAGCGTGTCCTCCATGGAACTTGAAGGAATCTCAAACGCCTGCACCACAAAAATGATGATGAACAACCCTGTCACCAGCACCGCCGCCAGGGAAGAGAGAAACTCGACCGTAGTCTCCTTCGGCTTCTCTTCCGCAGCACTTTCCTTCGGCTTCTCCGCCGCAGTTTGCTTTGGCTTCTCTTTCTCTAGCGCCACGTTGCTTTCCGGGTTGAGTTCTTTCTTCGCCACTTTGAATATTCCCTTGAGTCTTCGCGTGCCTACAGAAAAGTTGCTGCTCAGATTACGCGGCTACAGACAGCCTGCCGAAGAAGTACTCAGTGTACCAGCCGGAGGGTGCGGTTCCAGCGTGTAATCTGAACGATGTGAGTCACGGCATACGCCAGGTGATACAGCCTGCCCGTGATCGAAGCGGAGGGATTCCGGTCCCAGTCCCGCACCGACCAGTAAATCACCAGCGGCCTGCCGATAATGTTCTCTTGCGGTACGAATCCCCAATAGCGGCTATCCAGGCTGTCGTCGCGATTGTCGCCCATCACGAAGTAATGTCCTTCCGGAACGATCAGCTGGCCGTCGACCACTAGTTTCTGCATCTGCAGCCACCACTCCCCCTCCAGTCGCCTCGCGGCGATGTCCACCCGGGGAAAGTTATCGCGAAACTGGTCATTGAGGGGCTCGACGAAGTGCACGTAGGGCTCGTCGAGAGCCTTTCCGTTGATCAACACTCTCTTGTTCACCATCCGGAGCCGGTCTCCCGGTACCCCGATCACACGCTTCACAAAGTGCTGCTGCGGATCCACTGGATAATGAAACACGATGATATCTCCGCGCGTGATCTTCTGGTACGGCATGAGATGGTTGCCCAGCCCGGCTCCCCCATAGCAGAGTTTGTTCACCAGCAGATAATCCCCGATGAGCAGTGTGTTCTCCATCGACTCCGAAGGAATCTGAAACGCTTGCACAATGAAAGTGATCACGAAGATTGCGATCACGACCGTGCCCATCAGAGATTGCAGCGAACTGATCATGTCGGCGCTGAGAGTAGCTTCCGCCCGGCCCCGCGGTGAAGGGACGGGTACGTCGGTCGCGTCGACCGTGGGCGGCGGCGCCGGCGGGGCGATGGGGTCGTTGGGCTCGACGATAGGGACGTTTGGCGAATTCATGAAAATCTACTTATCTGCCTGATCCAAGGCCTGCGCCGCCGCTCGCGCCTCCCCGGCCTTCGGGCGGGACGCCAGGAACGTCAGCAGTTGCCGGGCCGCATCCTGCTCCGCGGTCTTCTTGGTCGAGCCCTGTGCGCGTCCCACAAACTCCGCGTCCTTGTTGTTCTTGGTGTGCAGGCGTGCCTCCACCGTAAACGTCTTGCTGTGCTCCGGACCGGCTTCCTCCACTAGGACGTACGCGGGCTGGGGCAGTCCCAGGCCCTGCACCGCTTCCTGCAGCGCGGACTTGAAGTCAGTAACCGGCAGGGTGCCGCCGCCGCGCTCCATCCGCTCCAGTTCAGGCGCAATCACATTGCGCAGAACGAACTCTCGCGCAACCTCAAGCCCGCCATCCAGATAAATCGCCGCCAGAATCGCCTCCAGCGCGTCCACCAGCAGAGCCGTCTTGCCCCGCCCGCCGCTCTTTTCCTCGCCTCGCCCCAAGCGCAGATAGTGGCCCAGTTCCAGTTGTTGTGCCACTCGAATCAAATGCCTCTCACTTACTAGATGCGCCCGCAGCTTGGAAAGTTCGCCTTCGCGAAATTGAGGAAAGCGCTGGAACAATTCTTCGCTGGTCACCAGCGCCAGCACCGCGTCCCCCAGAAATTCCAATTGCTCGTTGTCGCTGACTTTGTACTTGCTCTCGCCCGCCTGCTGCGCTTCCTGCTCGCGCGCCTGCGAACTGTGCGTGACCGCCTGCTCAATTACCGCCCGCCGCCGGAAATGGTAGCCCAGCCCCTCTTCCAGCGCCGTGATTTCCCGTTCTTTCATGCAAAAGACGCATACAAAGCGCGCCGGCTCACTTAACTTGCGGGCTGTCTCGACCTAGTGCTTGGGCGGTGGTGCTACAGTCCCCGGCGCCGTGCCACCGCTCAGCTTGGTCAGCCGATCCTTCTCATCGCGGGCTGCTTTGCCGACGCCCGAGTCAGGCCGATCCTTTGTGAGATCGATCGCTTGGTCAGCGTACTTGATCGCCTCCGGAACTTGTTCTCCATGTCGAGCGCGACCGCCAGCCGCAGCACCGCAATCGAATCCGGCGACTGCGGAAGCGCATCAATTGACTTTCGCAAGTTCGTTTCCGCCTCAGGCCAGTTCTTGGCGTCGCACGCCAGTTTGCCCAGCACCGCGTAGGCTTCGGATCGCAGAAAACCCTTGTATGCCGCTAACTGCTCAGGGGGATAGCCCGAAGTCGGAATATCGGTGTCGATCGTGACTAACGCCCGTTCGGCATCTTTCTTCGATTCCGCTACGCGCTGCTCCCGATCCAGGTCCGTGTCGCGCGTGCGTTCCGCAATCACTTGCGCTATGCCCACCAAAGCTTCGGGATCGTCGGCGTCAAACGTCAGAGCTTTTTGCGCCATCTCCATCATTTTGTCGCCGTTGTTGGCCTGCTGATACTTCTGCATCGCCGACTTGTAGATCATCACCCGCAACTCGCTGTCAGGAAATTTGGTGGCAAAATCTTCGGCCGCCTTCTCCACGGCCGCAGGATCCGTCAGGGCAATGGCCGCCTTGTACGCCTCGAACTCCGGCTGCGTCTTGGCTGCCGGCGCACGCTTTCCCGCCGGCGCGGCCGCTTGTCCCGCGGCTGGAGCGGTTTGCGCTGCTTGTCCGGTCGCCGGTTTGTCGGTACTCTGCCCGAAACTCCACGCGCACATGCTCAGCACTGCCACCCACTCGATGACGATCGCTGCTCGCTTCATGTGTTCTCCTCAACCTTAAACTTTCCGATTTCCATCAACCCGTCAAGTCCGCAACCGTGCATTCTATCGTAGCGACTGGTCACATCCGCGGGTTTCACTGAAAGCTGACAACTGACAGCTGACCGCTGCCTACTGAGGCTTTACCGGAGGCTCGTAGGCCTGTTGCAGTCCGCGCTCGGCCGCTGCTTTTGCCTCCGGCAATCCTGCTCCCGCCGTCAAGGCTGCGCGATACTCGTTCAAAGCCGCCTCACGGTCCTCTTTCATATCCAGAATCCTTCCCGAGTACACGTGCGACCAGGCCACCACCTTGGGATCTTTCGTTTCCTGGATGGCCTTCTGGAAATTCTGCAGTGCGCCTTCCCGATTCTTGTTGGCCACGGCCACCTGGGCCAGGATGAACAGCGCCCGCCCCTGATCTCCGATCTTTTTGTCCAGCGCCTGCTGCGCCAGTTCCTGCGCGCCCTTAGGATCGCCCGCCGCCAGCCGCTTCTCGGCCGTCGACAGCATGCGCCGGTCTTCCAGCCGCGACAGCTGCACCAGTTCCGGCGCCGAAACATCAAGATACTGTATCTCGTTCGCCGCCTTCTCCTGCGCCTTCAAATCGATGTTTTCGAGAATGTCCGCATACGCGGTTCGCAACCCCGCGGGATCTTTCTCGAACGCCAGCAGTGAGGTGTAGAAATATTTCGTGAGGATGTATCCCTGTTTCACCGCGTCATCCACCGCCTGCAGGCGCATCGCCTCGGCGGTTTGCTTGGTCCCGCTGGTTCGAATCTCAATCGCCCGCACCAGGCACTCCGTTACCAGCAGTGAAATGTCGCCTTTGAAGCTCTCTTCCAGCGGCGCCCTCTTTACCGATTGCAGCAGAGGTTCAAGCCGCTTGATCGAACTGAAATGTTTATCCGCCAGCGGATCGAGCAGGTAGTGCAGGTAGGTGTGCCGGATCTGCGGCATCTTCAGCGGGTCGGTCGAGTTCGGGTCCGGCGAGGGGAACACCACCACGTCGTAGTCAGTGCCGTAGTTACGGGCGTTGGCTTCATTCGGATCGCCCATGAAGTCCAGATACACCGTGAACGTGCGACCCAGAAATCCCCCCGATTGCAGTTTCAGGTAGATGTCGGTGTCGAAGACCATCTTGGCCAGCGGCAGGTGATAGCGCTCCACCAGCGCCGCATAGTTTGCCCGGTGGCGCTCCCAGATGGCGTGCAGCCCGGCCTTTTCGTAGAACGGCTCCAGCACCGTGCCAAACCCGGAAATCAGCGCCGCATCCGGAGGCAGGTCGTCTTCCTTCACCCGCGGCAGAAATTGTGGCGGGCCCGCTATATACAGCGCCAACGAAACGTACTGCGACAGATCATGCGCGTCATCGCGTGCCCGGCTTCCCACGTACCAGTCGCACATCGCCGTCATGGCGGTCTGCGCTTCCGGGGAGTTCTTCAGGTTCTTTTCCACCTCAGCCCGAATGGCGGCCCGCTGCGGGTCGGAAATATTCAGGTCCACACTGTAGCCACAAGTATTGATCGCCGTGAGCACGGCGAAAAGAGTCTCGCTCGTATCGAGCGTAATGGGATTATTGCCGTCCGCCAGACACACCGGCGCCAGCAGCCCCAGAACGGCCGCCACCGTCAAACCTCGCAGACCACCCCGAAACCCAATAGCTAGAAGACGACTCAGGAAGAAACGACTCAGGAATCCCTCCCGCACGCATGGCCTCGTCGCTATTCCCGGCTATTAGCGACCGCGGCCATCTTTAAGATAGGCGGAGAACACCTTCCAGTTTACGGGCTGGGGAGCGGAGGGTCAAACCGCGCGGCGACTGGGGTGCCGCGCAGAACTGTCAGCTTTCCGTCCTGATGGCGAACCGAAATGAATTCGCCTTCGTGGATACATGCTAGATCCGACTGCCCTTCGGAAACCGACTTGGCCCGGCCCGAGCCTTCTGCCAAGTAGCGCCTTAGCAATTCTCCACTTGACGGGTTTACCTCGTAAATAACACTTTTTGTATCGGTGAACCCCCCCTGCTCTGCGGAAACAACGAACCAGTTGCGGTCCGAGGGAAGGAGGTATTCGATCCGGTAGCCCTCTGGGGTCTTGATCTTTACGGCTTGTGCCTCGCCCCCAGCGGTGATTTCGTAAATCAGCGCGCCAGAGCGGCCCCTAACATAAAGGACATTGCCCTGATACGGAAAGAACGAGGCAAGGCCGGAGAGCATCGTCGAAGCTAAGTCTGGGGATGCGGCGAGGCCGAAGGAACGCGAAATAGTCTTTTCAGCCGATACCTGCTTCTCTTTTGGAAATTCGATGTAGCGCAGCAACTGTCCACCGGCATCCAAAAGCGCAACGTGTAGGATTTGTTTTTCATCGATGCCGGCCGTCAGAAAGTTTCCTGACGTAAAGCCCGACAGACGCGTCGGACGAAAAGGAAGATCCAGCTTCAAGGCACCTTTGTAAGAACCGTCAGGATCAAACTGGGCAATGTAGTATCGCGGTTCTCCCTTAGTATCCCAATACACCTCATTTTTTCCGTCTTCCGTTTTCTTGGTGTGCTGTTCAGTGCGGCTATCTCCATCGACCAGAATGTAAAGTCTTGAGTCCGAGGCAAAATCTGCGATCCACCTAGGTTCTACGATATCGCTGATCTTGCTGGTCTCGAACGTAACAATTCCATTTTGCTCGAACTTAAGCACCTCGGTGCTACCGGGGGGCATAATCCTGTCCACCCTAACATAAGGGTTCCCACTGGCGTCGCATCCGTCAGAAAAGATCGCCGGGTAACCGCCTTCTTCGAAGCGAACTGACAGCTTGGGATCAGGCTCGAACGTCACTTCAAAAGTGGGCATTGAACGCAACGCCGACGGTTTCGTCTTACCTGGCGGGTTGTTCTGGCCGATGGATGATACGCCAAACAAACAAATCAAAACGATGTATCTCACCATTTCTGGATCCCCTTTAACACAAACTCACATAAACCCATCCAGTGGGGTGAAGGCAGCTCTGGCAAAGGCAGCCTTGTAGTCCTCCGATTTGCGAGCCGGAATTAGTCGGGCACACAGATCGTTTGGGCGCTCCGAGTTGAACAAACGCTCAGATCAGGAGCGCCCGGTTGTTAGTCTAAAAGGTGGAGCAGACGATCCATCATTTGTTCACTAGGCAGGCGCAGTTAATCTTTGTTGCACTGGTGCAATCACAAACGGGTACCGGAAGTCCGTCTACGATCGTCAGAATGCCGGGATACGCTGTAGGGATGCCGGCATAGGCCTTCGGGCCCGACCCCAACACTAAAGCTGCATAGCCAATTACCGCCAGCACCACCTGGATCGCAATTCGCGTTTTTTTATTCGACATGATCAATCTCCTTATGTCAGGTTTTGATCTGCATCGATTTTGTCGCGCGGCAAGTATCCAACTTGTCGCAGTTGCTTCGCATGCATCCAGAAAGAAGCCGTCCTCGCCCCAAGGCTTAGTCGCAACGCCATCTACTATTTGATCAATGTCCTTAACTTCGCCACGAACGCCTGTCTGGCCGCGTCATCTTTCTCAGCCCCTTGTGCAGCTAGGACGTTAAAGTTCCCGTCTACTAGAACCGACACGGGCGTCTTCGGCGGGACATTAACCGAGCTAGCCACCTCGTTATTTTGATCCAGCAGAAATCGATACGGGAGATTGTAAGAATTGTGAAATTGCTTCGCCTCGTTTGGAGCGGTGTACACAAACAGCATGTCTACTTCGAACTTGTCCCTGGAATAGGAGCTTGCGAGACCAATCCAATCCCCTACCTGGGCGAGGCATGAGTAGCAATCAGCGGCGGTTAAAAACACTAACAGGCGCTTCGGCTTGTCTCCAGTGTTTGTGAATTGGACAATCTGCTGCGTCTGAATATCAAGTGGATGAACCAGCGCCATTCCCCCCACATACATGACCGTTTCGCTCCCTGGCGTGGCTATCTTCACGCGTTTGGACATGCCCTCGTTCCTCCACCACCTCAAAACGAAAAAGCCAGCCACAAGAATGAGCGCGAGCGCGTATTTTCGGGCATAAATCACCGATCTATTCGATGAGGTCAGCATATGCAAGTTCATCGCCCCCTCCCCCGGTTCCCCCTGGGTTGTTCACAAAAGCGACAGAACCATTACTGCCGGAACCCACGATGAGGTAGTTGGTCCTTACAACCTTAAATGGCCTGGCCTTGCCAAGCTTTGTTACTGCGATCGTATAACGCAAGTCATCGTTGGTTTCATATTCAACAAAGGCAGACCCGCCATGAATAGCAATTGCCCGGACGGGTGTGAAGCCAAGCTCCCAACTATGAAAACTGTTCATTTGAGTAAGGTCTTCCTCAAGAGCCGATTGTGGAGTTGTAAAGTTCGGCAAATCGAGTGCGGTTTCCTTTACGGTAGAGCCGGCAGGGAGGATGCAGTAGAGCACGGAGTCAAAAGGAAGCATGAAGTACCCTCTGCCCTCTTCATCGGACGCAGCTAACGAGTAATCGTAGTTTTGCAGATGCCATGGTATCCATCTCGATGGGAAGCTAAACCCGGAGCGAAGGAAATTCCCCTCTTCGTCGTAAACGTTGAGCAGGTTCGGTTGAGCGGAGGTTGCGCCCTCGGAACGACGGTTGCCAAATAGATAGAAAGCTCTAGCTTTGCTATCATAAAGTATGTTGCTCGAAGAGAAATTTTGCCCCGTATATATGAACGAGCGGTCTAGTTTATTGGCGTCGCCAAACAGATTCACTCGATGATCCGTGAAGTCTGCAATTGCATATTCTCTGCCGGTAAATACAACGGACACCGGAGTCAAATACTTCCCTGGCCCCCTCCCATTCTCACCGAGTGGACCGAGATATTTCCCATCAATTCGAAAAAGGCACGCGACTTTGCCTTTATAATCGATGATTGCGACCCTAGCCTGCGATCCAAAGCTAACCCGCCCGATTGAATGTATCGGAGACTGCTCCAGTGTGACTTCGTGGAAGTTCGAGACCACCTTAGAGATTTCGTCGGAACTGGACGATCTGGCAGCGCGAGCGACCGCAGCTTCGTACTCTGCGCTGACCTGGAAACCTTTGTCTTCCGTCGCCGGTGCGTTCCGTGCGCCACGATGCCCGCAGGAAACCAGGAATAGTTCCAGAAAGCTGAGGAGAATGAAAGTCTGTAAGCGGCAGTTACCACGAACAATCGCATTCAAGCTTCGATCATGCCGCGTGGTGAAGATATACCCGGCTTTTCTGTTCACGGACGGAGTTTATATGCGGGATCGACAATCAGTAACAATTTTGCTCCTTAGTGTTACGAATTCCGAACAATGGCTGGATTCGACCCAGTTATTTTACAGAGTATTGACTTGACAGTCCTCGGCCTATGTGGGAGGAGTGGCCACTTACAGGCAGACTGTAATTCTGCAATTAAGGATGACAGACGGAGTGCACGATATCAGAGCTACCCTCTCACGCTGATCTTCGAGAACGACAGCACGGCCCGGCTCGGGGTCGGGCGTCCCATCGACAGCGCCGGACGGAAGGTCGTGAAAATCAGCATGCGCTTCACTTGCGGCAGCACATCTTTCGAGGCGTTCGAATCGGAGAGAATCCGGTAGTCCTGCACGCGGCCGTTCGCGTCGACGTAAGCCTCAATCACCAGCGAATCCGCGTCGATCGTGTCCAGGGTCATGCCAAACGCGCTCTGCTGCAACTCCGGCGCGGTATTGACCATGACCAGCGGCACATCGTTATCGGCGCGCAATGTCGAGGGCGCCACGAAATACACCATCGCAATTCCGAAAATAATCAGCGCGCTCAGAAACCCCGCCGTTGCGGGAACCATGAACGCCTGGAAAGCATTCTCCATGCGTACCATCAGGCCCTCGAACCGGCCCCGCTTGGCCTGCGCCGTTTCCCGCGAAATGGCCAGCCGCAACTTCAGTCCCAGGTCGTCCGGAACTCTGGGGCGGCCCAGGCTCACCAGCAATTGCTGTGTCCGCCGCAGCGCCTGGTACTCGTTGTTGCAAGCTTCGCAATCCGACACGTGAGCCTGTAACGCGAGCATCTCCGTGCCCGTCACAACTCCGTCCAAATACGGCGAGAACAAGCGCTTCGCCTGCGGGCACTGCAATCCCGTGTTGTTCACCGTGCCCATCATGAAATCACCTCGACCCTTCTCCCCCCGCCAGAACCCTGGTCTCCCGGAACTTGGCTGCGTGAACTCCGATTCGCTTTGTCGTCCTGAGTCGGAGCGGTCAAGCCCAGTTCGTTTCCAACTTCACGCACATACGGCGCAAGCCGTTGCCGCAGCGCGTCTCTGCCGCGAGTCAGCCGCGATTTCACGGTTCCCAGCGAAATCTCCAGCACTTCGGCAATCTCCTCGTACGACATATCTTCCAGATCGCGCAAAATCAGGGTTGTGCGGTAAGGTTCGGGCACCTTGGTCAACTCTTCTTCCACCCTATGCTGCACTTCGCGATGTGCGACGTTATCAAACGGAGAATCGGCATGATCGGTCAGCGCCAACTGCATCGCGTTTTCCGATGCGCTCGGGCCCTCCGATTCCACCGGTTCAATCGAAGTCTCTTTCGCCTTATGCCGGAACCACCACCGTCTCCGGTTGGCGGCCTCGTGCAGGGCGATGCGGTAGATCCAGGTCTTCAAACTCGACCCGCCGTGAAAATGCTTCATGCCGCGAAACACTTTCAGAAAAACGTCCTGGGTCGTGTCGGCCGCATCCGCCGGATCATTCACAATCCGATACACCAGCCCATACACCGGCTGCTGAAATTCGCCGATCAGCCAGGCATAGGCCGTTTCTGAGCCGGCCTTCAAATCCGCGACGATCGCCGCCTCTTCCTGCGACCGCGCTCCGATTGCACTTGCCAGATCACCCAAGGTGGTTGCTCCCGCCATAACGGCGTCCCCGCTTTTCCTACGAGATGATTATAGGATTTTCCACCCTACCGCGCCTTGAATATTTCGCTACCCAGCACAGTTCAAGCAAGTCCGGCAAACTGTGAGTAAAGCCGAGACTCTCACCCAACATAGACTCCGCCGGGGTGTCTGAAGTTCCCACCTGTAAGTGATTTATTTTCAGCCGATCAGGAAAGCTGCCTTCGGGAAACAAGAGTTCATCCCGGGCCCATAGCTGGCTTAAAAAAGGGGGGAAGGTCACATCCTGCAGGTTACGATGGGATCAACTCTGTTGGGCGGCTTTGCTCAACGCTTCGGTCCCCTCCGGAGCGCCGAGATGCAATCTCTGCACAATGCGCGCCAGTTCGGCCAACAGCGCCTCGCACCCTTTGTCCAGACCCAACTCAGATTTTTCCAGAAAGGCGGAGGCTCCATCCTGCTGCAAACGCGCCGCATTCTTGTGCGAAAGTCCGGTGAAGACGACCACTGCAATCCCCGCCGTCGCTGGATCTTTTTTCAACGCCTTCAACACATCCGGGCCCGCCATTTTCGGAAGCAGCATATCGAGCAGGATCAAATCAGGATGCGTCTCTCGAGCCATCTCGAGAGCATGCTCTCCGTCCGCGGCCGTGCTGACTTCATACCCCGCCCGGGCCAACGCCCGCTCCGTTGCAATCCTCAGAAACTTGCTGTCGTCGACCAGCAGAACCTTCGTCATTCTCGTCCTCATTCCATCTGCGTCGAATCTTGGTGCCGCCCGAGTTCCGCGCTTCGGATCTCGATCTTCAACTCGACAGCCTTCACTGTTCTTATCGGCAGAAACTGCGGAACTCAACACCGCAAGGAATAAACCAGATGAGATTTGTCTTAGGCTGAAGCGCGATTCACAGGCCGCGGGCGCGGCTCTCAACTGTGTCCTTTTGTGTCGCGGCGGTTCGACCAGGATTGACTAAACAAGAATTGACCAGATGGTTTATCCCTGCAGCTGCCCACCGCCCTTGCCCTTGTTTTTCTCGGGGAAACTTGCCGCTCCATCGAGCAGCGCCTTCACCGCTGCCCGGCATGCCGAGCGCAACTCCTCTTCATGTCCCTCGGGAATGGATTTCGACAACAGCAGCATCGTGTTTCCGTGCATCAGCGCCCACAGTGCCAGGGCCAGTTGCGTGTGATCGTTGGGCTGTCCGCCTAGCCGTTCGGCCAGTCGCCGCTCCACCAGGGCGAAGTTGGGTCTGGACTCGCGAATCGGCTTGGGCCGTCCCGAACCTCTGGGGGGCGAGAGCTCGCGGCCATAGCTATAGAACAGCTCATACGCGTGCGGATCGGCCAGCGCAGTCTCCACATACGTCTCGGCCAGTTTTTCGATGTTCTCGGCTGCGCTGAAGCTCTTCGCGAGGCGGCTCACGGTCTGCGTCAGTAGGCCCTTCACCAAGTCGCGGCGGTCTTTGAAACGCCGGTAGAGGGCGGGCGTGTTCGTCCCGGCTGCTCGGGCGACCGCACGCAGGGTTAGAGCCTTGTCTCCTCCGCGCTTCCACAGCGTCTGGGCGGCTTTCAGGATCCGTTCTTCGAGATCGGGGTCTGGCTGGCGGGGCATCGTTGACTCCTCTGCACAGAGGGGATGGTAAGGCCACAATAATATGTTGACACCGTAGACATAACATTGTTATACCTTTTCTTACAAGTCCTCCCCCCATCACTTCTCAGGTTCCTTTTGTCAGGAAAGCGGCCGCGGCGGCGCAAGAGCCCCGCGGCTTTCCTGTTTCCCAAGGCTTATTACGTTGACAGTGTAAACGTCATAAGGTATGATGGCCTGGTAGTTGGGCCCCTCCCGTAGTTTTCCAAAACGCACGTCCAATTCAGGAGTATTT
>CAVWLI010000003.1:0-67360 GCA_963755795.1 uncultured Acidobacteriota bacterium
AACCCTGACGCTCGGCGGTGGTGCTTTTGTTTGCATCGCTCTTGGTCAAGTCGATGGAGAACAGACCCTCAGTACGGCCACTTACAGCCTCTTCCCTCCGACGGCGACGGTGAACTTCCCATCGCCTCTGACCGTGACCGGCACAAGTATGGCCCTCTCGCTCGACCTTCTGGTATCGCAGTCGGCAACAATAGGGGATTGTGTAAACGTCGACGGATTCAACGGCTTTTCGGCCGCGCCGACCTTCAGCCTTACGCCGCTCACTTTGGCCGCCGCACCGACGAATTCGGCAAATGGCAAAATGATGGGGGTTGATGGGGAGGTCACGGCCGTCAGTTCGGGCGGAAACAGCCTCACGTTGACGATACCCAACTATGTGCCTGCCGAGACAGGGCTGCCAGTATCTGTTCGGTTCGACGGCAACACAATCTATCAGGGAATTAGCGGCGCTTCCGGCCTGACGGTGGGCACGTTCGTAAACATCGATGGCGCGATTCAATCCGACGGCTCTCTGCTGGCGACGCGGATGGCGGTGGAGGATCCCTCTGCCGTATACGTGTTTCGCGGTCCACTCATGGAAGTGACCCCTTCGGTGTCTGCAGTTTTCATGCATGCTCGCGAAATGGAGGGCTCTGGCCTGCCCGGCTATCCAACTGGCGAGGGCATGCCGCTCAACTACGGCAGTGCAGCTTTTCAGATCTCCGGCCAGCTTGCGAACCTGGGAAGCTTGCCCTTCGTGCCCAGCTTCAACGGCTTAAATATGGTTCCAGGCCAAGATGTATATGTTTCAACAGCCAGCTTGCCCTTTAACGGGCCCTACCCAGTCGTCACCACGATGACCTTGATGCCACAGATCATCAACGGCACCGTGACGGCCACATCGAAGAACGGGAGTTTTACGGATTACACGGTATCGCTCGCGTCCTACGATCTTTTCCCCGCGCTGGCGGTGCAACCCGGTCAAACTACGGTCGAGAACAATCCGAGTCAGGTGGAGGTGTACGTCGACAGCATTACGCAAATGCTTAACACGCAGGCCTTGGCCGCCGGTAGCACTCTGCGTTTCTATGGATTGGTGTTTAACGACAGTGGGACGTTGCGCATGGATTGCGCCCAGGTGAACGATGGCGTAGCTTTCGAGCCGGCGGCTAGCGCGAATGTTCGGGGGAAACCTGTTGCGGCGCAGGTCGACCGCCGAGCATCTGCCGACGGAGTGCAGCAGGTGATCACGACCGTCACGAGATCAAACTAAGACAATCTCACTGAGGCGAGGAGTTTTCTGAGGGGACTGCATTGATCGCGGGTTCTTCGTCTCCCGCGGGCACGAGTTCAAATTTCTTCAGCTTGTAGCGCAGCGCGTCGCGGCTGATGTCAAGCAGGCGGGCGGCATGGGTCTGATTTCCGTTGGCTTGCTTCATGGCTAACTCCACCATGGAGCGTTCCACCTCTTCGAGCGACGTGCCTTCTTCGGGAATGTAGAGGCGGGGAAGCGCGCGGCCATTGGGCAGCAATTTGCCGCCGCCGTCGGCGGGTGTGCTGCTGTGCTCGAACGCGGTCTGGCCGCTGCGGGCGGCTTCTCCTACGGCGAAGGGCATGTAGACCGGCCGCAGAATCGATTCATCTTCCAGAATCATAGCGCGCTCAATGGAGTTCTTCAGCTCGCGAACATTACCCGGCCAGTCGTGAGCCAGCAGCAACCGGCGCGTTTCAGGGCTGATGCCGCGCACCGCCTTCTTGAATTTGCGGTTGTACCAATCGATGAAGAAGTCGACCAGCGGCAGAATATCTTCGGTGCGCTCGCGCAGCGGTGGAATGAAGATGGCGATAATCGCCAGCCGGTAGTAGAGATCCTGACGGAAATGGCCGTCGCGCACAGCTCTTTCCAGGTCGCGATTCGAGGCGGCGATCACACGCACATCGACCTGCATATCGCGAACTCCGCCTACGCGGCGAATCATCTGATCTTCGAGCACGCGCAGCAGTTTGGCTTGCAGCAGCGGGGAGAGTTCGCCGATTTCATCCAGGAATAGCGTCCCGCCGTTGGCGGTTTCAAATAAACCTTTCTTCATCTGCTTGGCGTCGGTGAAGGCGCCGCGTTCGTGGCCGAACAGTTCCGCTTCCATCAAGGTCTCGGGGATCGCCGAACAATTAATCGCGACGAACGGGCCGTTCTGGCGGGAGCTTTCGTAGTGAATCGTTTTGGCGATCAGATCCTTGCCCGTGCCGCTCTCGCCCTGCACCAGAATCGTAGTGGCCTCGCTGGTCGCGACCTTCTGTACGAAACTCATCAGTTCCGTAGTTTTTGGCGAGACAGCGACGACCTCGTGATAGCCCGTGTTGCGGCGCACTTCGCCGCGCAGGGATTTGACTTCGGTGCGCAGGCGCGAGGCTTCGAGCGCGTTCTGAATGGTGACGTGCAGTTCCTCGAAGTCCAGCGGCTTGCCGATGAAGTCATACGCGCCGAGTTTGAGGGCGGTCTTTACGTCGTCCAGTTGCGGGTCGGCGGTGATCATGATAACCGCCGGGGCGTCGGGAGTTTTCTTGAGCTGTTCGAGAACCTGGATGCCGTTCAGGTCGGGCATGCGAACATCGAGCAGAACCAGGTCGGGAGATTCCTGCTGTGCCATGCGCAAGCCAGGCTCACCGGCAACGGCTTCGGAAACGTGGTATCCCCATTCTTCGCACTTCTGGCGCAGCGACCAGCGCACCAGACGCTCGTCGTCAATGATCAGAATCTTCTCTGCTGGCATGCCTGTTTAGCTTACTACGGAAGGGCGGTGGGGGCACGCGGGGGCGAGTCTGTAGCTCTCATTGGTCAAAGAGTGCTATCGCGATTTGCGTCAACTGACGCCAACGCCGTCGGTTGCGGGTGCCTCGTCCAGTCCAGAGTGGTCGCTTCTGACCATACGCCGAATCGGAATACCGCGTAACGTTTAAGGTGTAATCCCGATCGATCAGGTCGCATCTCCGCAAAGTGTTTGATCGCAAAATTGGAGGAAGTGGAATGGCTACTCAACTATGTCAGAAATGCAAACAAGCCCATCCCGGTCGCGTCTGCGATCACGACGAAAAAGGTGAGTGCGCAGAGACCAAAGCCGAAGCGCATGTCAGAAGTGCTCACCAGATTTTGACAGCATTGCATAAGAGAATCGGACAATATCCAGAGATTGGGGCGGCCATCACGAAGCTGGAGATGGCCCTGAATGTTCTGGCGGTAGAGACTGGCGGGATGCTGTAGGGGTGGGTAGCCCTGGGCAAATGGCCAATATCAGTGCGGATTCTTGAGAACATGCGGAATCCATCGCCTAGCGCGGTGAGGCAGCCAGATTATTTTCGCTCATCTTCCGCGGTATCTCCTGCTTTTCACTGGCGGGTTGAGCTTCCCATTCGGTACCATCTCACTCCGAGGCATCCTAAGCAAGCCGCGCACCCTTCGCATGCGAACAAATCGCAAACGCTATCGTCTCGGTGCTCTCGCACTTCTCGCGGTTCTGTGCGTTCCCGGCATCTTCGCGAAAAACAGCACAGAAGTCGTAGTGATCCCAGTCGCCAATCTGTACTCGCACCCCACCGATCAGTCGGACGTTGTGTCGCAGGCGATCTACGGCAGTAATGTGACTCTGCTGACCGCTCGCGGCGAATGGTGTCGCATCCAAACCGCCGACCACTACAGGGGATGGATTCCCAGCCGTCATATCCGCCTGGTTCAAATTGGCGCCGGATATGCCACCGCCGGACCCACCGTCCGGGTAGAAAGTCTTTTCGCCAATATCTATCGCGAGCCCGATGTGACCCGTCACAAGCCAGTCATCACCGTTCCGTTCGAGACCCGATTGGAACTGATACCAGAGGAGACCTCAACCGGCGGGCAGAAAACTAGCGACAAGAAAGCCGAAGAAAAGAAAACCGATGCCAAGCCAGCCGGGGCGAAGACCGCCGGAGCAAGAGACACCGGGGCTAGGAAAGCCGCGAGCAAGACAGCCGAAGCGAATCGCCATTACGACGGCTGGCTCCAAGTGCGCCTTCCCGGCAAAACCGTTGCCTGGATCCAGTCGAGCGACGTGGTCACAGACTCGAAGCCGTTGTCCATCGCCGACTCCATTGAACTCGCGAAGCGCTTCCTCGGCCTGCCCTATCTGTGGGGGGGCACTTCGAGTTTTGGCTTCGACTGCTCCGGGTTCACGCAAATGCTGCTGCGCGCCCACGGCTTCAACATGCCGCGCGATGCGGATCAGCAAGCCGCGTGGACCGGCCTGATCGCTGTCGAGCGCAACGACCTGCAGGCGGGCGACCTGCTCTTCTTCGGGTCGTCGCCCCGCAACATCACCCACACCGGAATGTACATCGGCGACGGCCAATTCATTCACGCAACCACCAACGGACATCCGGTCGTGCAGATCAGCCGCCTTGACGATCAGCCGTGGACGCGTCTTCTCGTCGCCAGCCGCCGGACGAAATAATCCCCATGCCGCAAACTCTCGACGTGCTGCTCACGGGCCTCGAAGCCGCTAAAGGCCGCTTCGGAGCAGGCGCAGCGGCGAAAACAGAAGTGTTGCTCAATCAACTCGGGCGCTGCAGCTTCCGCGACGCCAAACCGCTGATTCGCTTTCATGAGATGCTGCTTTTTCTTCGAGCCTTTCCGCAGTCTGCGTCGCTGGTGCCGCGCATCGAGAGGCTCCTGAATTCGTTCCACGAGCGAGTTGAGATCGTTCGCAGGGCCGGGGCCGACATGTCGGAATTTGATGACTTCGACACCTCCGGCATCTCCGGCACCGTCATGCAAGACACACTCAACTTCGAGGCCGCGCGCTGGCTGGCGCGCCGCATCCCGCGTCATGTCGAAATTGCCTGGGACGCCTATGCGGAAGACTACCCGGCAGAACGCGCCATGGGATCGGCCTGGCCGCGATTCATTCCGCTGCTCGCCGAAGACGCCGACGTGGAAGCCAACATTCCGTGGCGCCGCTGGCTCGACGCCGCACGAGGCCGTGAGCGCGACCTCGATTGGCTGATCCGCCAGTTCGAAGAACTGCCGGGCGGCGACCGCGAGCGTGCGGAACTCTACGACTCGTTGCGTCTTCCGCTGCGCTGGCATCTCGAGAATCTGAAGTTTTCGCGCACCCGCAACTGGACGCGCCCGCGCCAGCTCTACTGCCACGCCGAACCGCTTATTGTGAGGAGCCAGGTCTCGCTGGCCACCGAACTTGCGCGGCCCGCGCCTCGCCTCGTCAAACTCTCGCGGCGCGAAGGTGAATCCATCTTGCAGACGGTTCGGGAAGTGATGGCTGTGCGCTATCGCGAACTCTACGGCACCACACTCAGCGATCCGAATTCGGTCGTCCGCGCAACACTCGGTCGCGGCGTCGTGATGTACTTCTGGAACCTGCCGGCAGCGCGGCGTTTGCCGCTGCGCGCCTATGTGGCGGGGTTCACTCTCAAGAATGGAGTCCCCATCAACTACATCGAAGCCATCGGCCTCTGCGAATGGATCGAGGTAGGTTTCAACACGTTCTACACGTACCGTCAGGGCGAGACGGCATGGATTTACGCGCAGGCGTTGCGCTGCCTGCAAGCGTTCACGGGCGCGACCACAATTTCGGTCTATCCCTACCAGATCGGTCAGAACAACGACGAGGCCCTTGATTCGGGCGCCTTCTGGTTCTACCGCAAGCTCGGCTTCCGCTCGGGCCGCAAGGATCTGGAACAACTCGCCCGAAGGGAAGAGCAGAAGATCGCGGTGAACCCGCAATACCGGACTTCGAAGAAAACTTTGAAACGCCTCGCCGCAGCCCACGTGTTTTATGAATTGCCGGGAACCGAGCACTGTTCCTGGGACAATTTTTCGACGCGGAATGTAGGCTTGCGATTGAACCGGGGCATGGCGCGCCACTTCGCCGGCGACAGCCAACGCTTGCGCCGGGCGGCAGTCGCGAAGGTCAGCCGAGCGCTGCAGATCGATTCGTCGCGCTGGAGTCCGGCTGAGCGACAGGCGCTGGAGAATTGGTCCTTGGTGATGGCACTCGTGCCCAGTCTTTCACATTGGTCGCCACGGGAAAGGCAGCATGCGATCAAGGTCATCCGCGCCGAAGCCGGTCCCAACGAAATGCGATACCTGCGGCTGACCCAGCGGCATCCTAGGTTACGCCAGGAACTTATGCGGCTGGGATCGAAGGAGTAACTGGCGCGCATGCCTCACCCTATCCTGCTCTACGACGGCGTCTGCGGGCTGTGCAACCGGCTGGTGCGGTTTGTGTTGCGACGTGATCCGGCGGGAGTGTTTCGATTTGCGGCGCTGCAAAGTCCGCTGGCAGGGCGGATCCTGGCGCGGCATGGGCTGGATGCACGCGACCTCAATACGCTGTTTGTAGTGGTCAATGCCGAGCACCCGGACGAGAGTTTGTTGCCTCGCTCAGATGCTGTCATCTTTATCCTGCTGCGACTGGGAGAGGCGACGCGCGGATTTTGGCCGATCACTGGATTTCTGTTGCAGCTGGTACCGCGGGTGATTCGTGATTGGGGATACGGCGTGATCGCACGGCGACGATACCGAATGTTTGGACGCTACGACGCCTGTCCGCTTCCGACCGAAGAAACGCGCAGCCGCTTCCTCGATCTGTAGTGCTACGCTACTCCCCGGTTCCCATCATTATGATTGGCATCGTGGGCGAAGTAGCACCAGCTTCGTTCTCGACGGTAATGGCAAACCCCTTGGCTTCGATCCCCGCAGGCAGCGGAGGGTTTACTACGGTCGCGCTGCCGTGCGCATTCGGCTTAAACACGCCGGCGGCGACCGGCACTCCCTGCGCCGGAATCAGCCACAGTTCATACGCCTTGTGCGGCGGCAGCCCGGGCATATTATTGGCCACGAAAACCAGGCTGCTGCGATTGCGTAGATAGAAAGCCTTGCCCTGCGGCTGGGGCGGGGTTTTCACCGCGACCAGGGTGAAGTGCTGTCCTGCTGGATCAGTGATTGTGTTCGCAACCTTCTGCGCCTTGTCCAGATCCAACGCTTGCTGGCTGGCGACCGAGCGCCAGGTAGAGACATCGCGCCTCAGCGCAGTATTTTCCTTCCACAACGAGGCGGCGAGCACAATGACCGCCGCAGTCGCCGCCCATCCCAGCGCGCCCCACCAGGACCGGCGCGGAGCAACCGATGGTTGCCGCACTTCTCGCGCGTTTTGGGCGCGAGAAATGGCAGTTGCTTCCTTGGCTACCGCATCCAGCAACCGCTGCCGGGCGCGCACCGGAGGTTTCGGCCCCATCGTCGAAAGGGCCAGCAGCGCGCCGTCGCCGCCCAATTGTTCGAGCTCCAGCCGGCACTCAGAACAAGTGGCCAGATGTTTTTCGAGGATCGCGCGATCATCGCCCTCCAACGCGTTCAGGGCGTAGAGGGCAAGATCCTCGGCGAATTGTTCGTGTACGCTCATCGATGGTTAACTAAGTCTGAAACGCCTTCCGCAACGCGATCAACCCACTGCGAATTCTCGTCTTGATTGTCCCCAGCGGTTCGCCCGTCTTCGTCGCGATTTCTGAATGGCTCATGCCATCGAAATAAGCCATCTCCAAAGCGCTGCGCTGCAGAGCCGGCATCGTGGTCAGCACGCCGCGAACTTTTTCCGACGCGCGCGAGCGGTCGGCGTTGCCGGCAAAATCGGGAGCCACCGAAACGATGACGTCTTCAATATCAGTTTCGGGCTTGCGGCGTCGCAACGCGTCAATGGCGCGATTGCGCGTGATCACCGCCAGCCACGCTCCCAGACTTCCGCGCGCCGAATCGAACGCGCCCGGATTGCGCCACAACTGCAAGAACACCTCCTGCAGCACGTCCTCGGCCGCTCCCGTATCGCCCAACACGCGCAGCGCCACCGCATACACCACGGAAGAATAGCGATCATAGAGCTCCGCCAGGGCGCTCTGGTCGCCCGACTTCATGGCCGTGACCGTGGCCAGGTCGGGCGATATCCCTTGTGGGTCAGGATTCGGTAAACGCTCTATGTCTCTACTTCCTGGTAGAAATACGAATACGAAGGCCTTGCCGGATTGCTTCGCGAGGGCCCGCTTTGTTCGTGCAACTTCTACTGGCTCAGCTTGATGGCCAGTTGCCGCTCGGGTTGCGTCATTTCGCCCCACAGCTTTTGCAGATCGCTCGCCACCGACTGATTGTCGGGATCCTTGCGGAGTGCGAGCGCGAACCAGCGATATGCCGTGGGCAGATCATGAGGAGTGCACAGTCCCGCCGAGTAAAGAGCTCCCATCTCGATCATTGCCCTGGGATTAGACTGATCGGCCGCAGGTTTCAAGAGGCGCATGCCGCGGTCGCAATTCTGCGGCACGCCTCGTCCGTAAATGTACTTCTGAGCCTCGGTCACAGGATCAACTTTCACCGCCGGCTTGATGGCTGCTGTCGGTTTGGCTCGGGGCGCGTCGTCCGCGAGCTTGGGCGTGGCGGTCGTTGGCGGAGGAGCATCGGCCGCGGGTGCCGGTGTTTTCACCGCAGGCGCGGGTGCTGCAGCCGTACCGTCCGCCGGAGAATTCGCCGCGTCGCTCGTTGCAGGAGCGGTTGCGGCCGCAGGTGCGGAATTGACCGGTGCACCGCTGCTTGCCGGACTGGGCGTTGGGCTCGCGGCCGCCGGAGTTCCTGCTGGCGAAGCTGTGCCGCTGGCCGGCTGCGTTGATGCGGATGTTGCTGCGGGCGCAGCGGCTGGCGGCGTTGTCGGCGCAGGCGTGGATGGAACAGGCATGGATGGGGCAGGCGTTGACCAGGCAGACGTGGATGGGGCAGGAATTGAGGCTGCAGGTGTGGTTGAGTCTGCAGGAGTGCTCATCGGACTCGACGGCATCGACGAAGCTGGCGGCGTCGCATCGGAGGCCGGCGCACTGGCCGACGGTTTGCGTGTGCTCGAACCCAGCCATCCGAAGCCCTGATTCTTCCAACGCAAGTATCCGAGCCCCACGGCCAGCGCGAGAGCCAGCAGAATCAAAATGAACTTTCCCGCGCCGCCGCCGTGCCGCTCTTGCTCTTCGTCTTCGTCATCCTTGAGCAGGTAATCGAGATTGGTCGAAGTGGGGGCGGAGTTCGGATCGATGCTCAAACTGCCTCGGCGCCGAGTGCTGTTTAGTGCCGGAGCGGGCGCCGGCTGGTTGAGTCCCAGAAACGACGGGCCGCTGATGACGGGCGCATTCTCGGCCGACGCCGCTGAAGTTCGAGGAGCCGCGGTTTGTGGAGCCGCGCTCTGCGGAGCGACGTTCAGCGGAGTGACGCTACTCGGGAGCGTGGCCGGGGCCGAAGGCGCAGGAGAGCGAAGAGTGGTCGCGCGGTTCGCCGCGCTTTCAGCCGTTGCGGCAGCGACGGGAGCAGATCCCCCTAACAGCTTCGCGCCGCACATGCCGCAAAAGCGGTTCTCATCCGAATTCTCATTGCCGCAACGAGCGCAGCGCAACCCTGTCCCCTCCTGATCTCAATCTATAGCTTACGATATCTTGAACATTCGTTGCAGTACGAATCCAGGGGCGTTGCCTCCCAACCATCCGCAGTTTGCGAACAGAAATCCGCGGGAACAAGTTGCTGGGAAGTGGCGCCTAAACTCTCAACCGGACTCGGTCGGCCGAGGCCGAGTGTCTGCCGGGTGTAGAATCGAAAAAATTCCCTCAGCCCGCGTGGAGGTCACAATGGCCCGTCCCCTGGTGGCAACGCTTCTCCTCCTGATCGCCCTCACCTCGCTGGCCGCGTCTCAGGCAGTTCCCATTCGCGTCCGCGCCGGCGATAACGTGATGTCCGTTCGGCTGCTGAGGCGAGTTCCTCCCGTCTACCCGCCACTGGCGCGGCAAGCCCGCATCCAGGGCACGATTATTCTAAAAGTGCTGATCAGCAAGTCGGGCGACGTTGCGAACCTTCAACTGGTCAGCGGACATCCCATGCTCGCGCCTGCGGCAATTGAGGCCGTCAAGCAGTGGAAGTACGATCCGTATTTACTGAACGGCGAGCCGGTCGAAGTCGACACCAATGTGGCAGTCAACTTCACGCTATCCGACAAGCCGCCGGCGGCGGGTGTTACCGGCAATGTCTCCGCCGGCCCGGCGGGAGGCGTCATCAGCGGCGTCGCCTCCAGCACTCCGGGGGACCAGACTCCTCCCGCGACTCCACAGCGTGTTCGCGTCTCCTCAGGCGTGGAGGCGGGGATGCTCGTCAGCAAAGTGAATCCGATCTACCCCCAGGAAGCCAAGGACCAGCACACTCAGGGAGTAGTCATTCTGCAGGTCATCGTCGACAAGGAAGGCAACGTGGCCAACATCCAACTCATCAGCGGGCACCCGCTGCTGGCGCCCGCCGCAATTGAAGCCGTTAAGCAATGGAAGTACCGGCCTTACCTGCTGAATGGAAATCCGGTCTTGGTCGACACGCAAGTGCAAGTGAACTTCACGCTCGTACCGTAAACCAAAGTCACTCCCGGCCTCGCCCGAAACGATTTACATTTCTCCTGAACCGGAGAAATGATGCGGCGGAAGAATCGAAAATGGTTGGGGACGGTTGTGGTTCTTTATCTGGCCGTCATGTGGTCCGCCTACCGCTGGGGCGTCGCGCAGCGCCCGGTCGACGGCAATATTTTCGATCACATTGACCGCGAAATAAAAGATCGTGAAATAAAGCGCAAGAACGCCGAGGCCGCTGCCAAAGAGGCGGCCGCTCAGCTCAAGCCCACCGGGGAGTCTCGTCTCTCGGCCGCAGGACCCGCCTTTGTGGCCGCGCGTTACGACTCGACTCATGTCGTCTTCATGGTTTCCCACGAAACCGAATCACGATTCGCAGCCTCTCCTCAGTTTGGCGGGAAGCCCACCAAAATCGCAGCCTCAGCCAAGCCCGGTGCGCCGCTCGCCGGCCTGCAGGAATTATGGGAGCCCGATTCGCAAGCGCTTCATTTCTTTCCCGAGATCGTGCGGAAGACACGGCGGGGCGAACATTGGACGCTTGGCGTCTCCGCTGACTCGACGATCCCGGTGCTCATCGAGCGGACGGTGATCGCGCCCATCGGTTGTTCGCTCGCCCTCGGATTCCTCGCGTCCGTGCCGCCCGATCAGCAGGCTGCCTTCGCCGCGTCGCCGCAGGAATATTTTGCGGTCCGCCGCAATCCAGTCGAGTTCGTGGAGGCGCCCGTCTCCGCGCACATTGCCGAACTCCCCGACTGGAAGCCATCGCCCGTAACGCGGAAGCAAATCGAGCAGCAGCTGAACGATCGCATGCGCGAGGAACTGGCAAAGATCGACGCACGCCTGGTCGCGAACGCGTCCAGCCCCGGTGCAAGAGCTGGAGAATTGCCGGTCGGCTACGTTCCCCGCGCCAGGGAATGGCTTCATGCCGACCGCGGGCTGAACCGCGGAGAAGGCGTGCTCGACTACGACATCCGAGCCTTTCGCCTTACACCAGACGGTGCCCCGCGTCTTTTCGTGCGCGCCCGCTGGAAACTGGCCGAAGCTCCGGTGTTTCTAATGACCGCCTGGTTTAACGAAAAATCAGCCGGGCAGGAATCCACCAAAGAAGAAGCGCCGACAGAGGAGGCGGAGAAAGCAGAAGCGCTCAGGGCGCAATCGACGGAAACCGCGGCCAAGACAAGAGTGTTAAAGACAGCATCGTTCCAGCCAGAGTTGCTGCAGGCCGAAAGCCGGCCTGTCCTGCTCTCGTCCGATTCCAGTTGGTCGACCACGCTGCGCGAAGGCGAAGCCTCCGGCGCGCTCGGCGATCGCCTCGACTTCCAATCCATTCTCAACGAATTCGACGCCGATTATGACGGCTGGGCTGAACTGTTAGTCCATTCCGATCAAGGCGCGTCGACTACGATCGCGCTCTATCTCTACACGGACCTGGGCCTGGTTCCCATGAAGACCCCGTTCCGCCGCGATAGCCAGTCCCCGGAATCCTGCGTCGACCCGTAGGCGCTGGAGCTACTTCTTCTTCACTTCTTCTTTACTTCCGGGGTCATCGGAGTCGCAGGAGCAGCCGGTGGCGTCAGAACGTCCTTCGCCGGTTGCGGCAACTTATCGGCATTGGCGAGTAGCAAACTGACCTGCCACATTTGCGTGGTCGAGAGCGCTTTGCCGAAGCCGGGCATTCCGGTCATGCGGATTCCGCCCGCAACTTTCCAGTAAGTTTCTCCTGGAGGATCGTCGGTCACTCCCATACCATTCATCAGCATGGGCGGCTTGGGAAACATTCCCTGCGCGATCGCCGACTGCGCCTGTCCGGGCAGGCCGTGACACACAGCGCAATCCTCTTTGTAGATCTGCGCACCTGCGACATATCCAGCCTCATCGGCAGCGATAGGCACAGACTTCGGCATCTCCTTGTCCATGCGCGCGTGCAACGCCATTTGCGCCAGCGTTTTCTCAAACGGCATGGGAGTCGCCGACGTCGCCACTGGCGCGCTTCCTGAAGAAAAATAAAAATAGACACAAACCGGAACCGCGATCAACCCCAGAATCAGCCCGATCAGAAACTTGCGCATGCGCCTTTCTCCCTTACATGGACTTGGACATTCATACTAACCCAAAAGCGGCGCGTGCGGCCCAGCGAGCGCAGCGCAAGCCAAGCGAGTCCGCCTCGAGCTGCGCCGCGCCACTTCGAATGCGTAAGCCCGAAGCCGATGCTAAACTCAGCATCGGCATGCTGACCCACCTGGAATGCACCCGCTGCGGCGAACACTATCCTGCGGACCGTCCGCAAACGGTTTGCCCCAAAGACGCCGGCATTCTCTACGCCCGCTATGATCTTCCTGCCATCAAGCGCGCGTTTTCGTCTGCCAGTCTGTCGGGACGAGCGCCCACTATGTGGCGCTACGACGCCATTCTGCCGGAGGCCGACTGCGTTTCTCTGGGCGAAGGCTTCACGCCGATGCTGCCCAGCCGCGAATATTCCAACGTCTACATCAAAGACGAAGGCCTGAACCCTACCGGATCGTTCAAGGCGCGCGGCCTCTCCGCCTGCGTGACCATGGCGCGCCATTTCGGCTTGAAGAAGTTGGCGATTCCTTCTGCTGGCAACGCCGCCGGCGCGCTCGCCGCCTACTGCGCCGCTTCTGGTCTCGAAGCGCACATCTTCATGCCGAAGGATGTCCCTATGGCCAACCGCATCGAGTGCGACTACTACGGCGCGCACGTCACCCTCGTCGACGGCCTGATCAGCGATTGCGCCCGTAAAGTCGCGGAACTGAAGGAATCCGATTCCTGGAGTAAAGACGGATGGTTCGACGTCAGCACTACCAAAGAGCCCTATCGCGTCGAAGGCAAGAAGACCATGGGCTACGAAGTCGCCGAACAACTCGGCTGGAGAATGCCGCAAGGCATCATCTATCCGACGGGCGGCGGCGTCGGCCTGCTCGGGATGTGGAAGGCTTTCGACGAGATGGAAGCACTGGGCTGGATCGGTTCCGAGCGTCCGAAGATGATCACCGTGCAAGCCGCCGGTTGCGCGCCGATCGTGAAGGCGTGGGATGAAGGGAAGCAAGAATCGGAAATGTGGCCGAACGCGGCGACCCTGGCTTCGGGGCTGCGAGTCCCTAAACCCTACGGCGATTATCTGATCCTCGACATACTCAAGAAAAGCCGGGGCACGGCGGTCAGCGCCACTGACGAAGAGATCGTCGAAGCCACGCGCCACTGGGCCAAAGTCGAAGGCATCTTCGCCGCGCCTGAAGGCGCAGCCTCGCTGGTCGCCTATCGCAAACTTCGCGCCAACGGATTCTTCAAGTCGGAAGATATGGTCGTCCTGTTCAACACCGGCAGCGGCCTGAAGTATCTGGATGTTCTGGATGCTGGTTTGGGCACGCCCGCGCAGCCAGCACAACCGAAGCCAGCCGCGCGCCAAATCGGCGGCATCATTGGACCCTACTGAGTGAAGTCGGCCGAGGATGTTGTCATTCCGAATCGACTGAAAGCTCGATGAGGAACCTGCCATTCCTCCGCCACAGTAATCGGGGCTCCGCAGTCCACGTGCTCCTCTGTGCCCTGTGTGGTTAAAATAAAACTCTCGCATGACTGACCGCCTCTACTACCACGACTCTTTCCTTTATGACTTCGACGCCGAAGTTCGCGAAGTCGTTGACTCCCCGCGGCCGGGGCTCATTCTTGATCGCAGCGCTTTCTATCCCACCAGCGGCGGGCAGGTGCACGACACGGGAACGATCACCTCGTTCGCCAACGCACGATTTCGAGTCACCGAGGTTGCTGACACCGACGACGAACGGGTCGTGCATTATGTCGAGGCCGTAACCGATGATCGGAATCAAAAGCTCGCCGCTCTGAAGCCCGGAACCCGCGTTCACGGCCAGATTGACCCCGCTCGCCGCCGCGACCACATGCAGCAGCACTCCGGACAGCACGTGCTCTCGGCGGCGTTCCTGCGCCTGCACAACATGCCGACGGTTTCGTTTCACATGGCCGACGATTACTGCTCGATCGATCTGGATACGTCGACGCTGACCAGAGAGCAGATCGAATCAGCCGAGCGCCTGGCCAACGAAATCATCCTCGAGAACCGTGGCGTCGATATCCGTTTCGTAACCCGCGAGGAAGCCGGAAAGCTCGGCCTGCGGAAGTTGCCGCCTACCGAACGCGACGAGCTGCGCATCATCGACATTCGCGACTTTGACCTCAGCGCCTGCGGCGGGACGCATGTGGCGCAGACGGGGCAGATTGCCAGCATTCTGTTGCGTAAGGCCGAAAAAGTTCGCCAGGGATGGCGCGTCGAATTTGTTGCCGGACAGCGCGCGGTCGCGACCGCGCGGCGCGATTTCTCGACGCTCACGGAAACTGCCGCGCTGTTCTCCGCGCACATCTATGACGTGCCGGTGCAGGCGCGCAAGTCTCTCGACGAGATTCGGACATTACGCAAGCAGCGCGAGCAGTCGCAGGAAGAACTCGCGGCAGCGCAGGCCGCCGCGCTGTTGGCCGAGACTCCTGAAGTGAACGGCCGCAGGCTCGTAGTCCGTACGCTTTCCGATCGCGACTTGAGCTTCGTGAAGTTGCTGGCGCAGAAACTGACTCGACTTTCTCCGCACGCGGTCGCGCTGCTGGCGACCACTTCGCCGCAAGCGTCCTTGGTGTTCGCCCAATCCGCGGGACAGCCCTTTGATATGGGTGCGCTGATGAAAGAGACCATGACCAAGTTGGGCGGGCGCGGCGGAGGGAGCAAGGATCTGGCGCAGGGCGGCGCGCCCAATGCCGACGGAATGGAAGCGGTGCTGAAAGCGATTGTGGAAAAGATGGTGGCGTGAATGACAGGCGGGCGGGCTAGCGAAGAAATTTCGAAAGCGATAAAAAAGCGGGTGTGACCAGAAATACTCTGCCCACGTTTCGAGGTTTCGAAACGTGGGGCCCTGTGATTCGCGGCGGTTTAGGCTGGCTGCTGCGGTCTTCGCGAGCGCTCCCACCAGACCTTGGGATCGTCGGGACGGTTGAGGATCTTCGACAATTCCTGCTTGATCTCGCGCAGGCGGTTGGTGCGCAATTCGAGTGCGGTCTGATCGACTGAATTGTGCCCACCTTTTTCTGTGAGTCGGGCGTTCAGGTCGCGCAGATCGGCAATTTCCTGGCGAAGGCTGGAGAGACGTTCCGAGATATATGGCATCACTTCGATCATACGCCCTATTTGGTGAAGCGCCGGTTAATTCGCTCCGGCAGTGGTGCTGCGGCCCTAAGTTTTTTTCGTCCTCCTTTCTAAGATATTCATTCTTCGCAAGTTTCCGGGCGAGGGTAGCGCGATGCCTGGATAAAATATTGGGACGGAAGGACTTGCGGGCAAAATATTGCAAAGCAAGGGCTTTCGTTTGGGCTGACGGCCTCTCCCGAAATGGGGTTGAGGGAGGGGCTGATCGGGAGAGGCCGGGCACATGGAACGAGCTTGCGCCTTTTGAAATCCTCAGTAAAGGTTGTTCGTCACAAGAATGAAAGTTTTGCTGTGGAAAAGTCTGGGGGCCGGGAACAGCAGGTTCCTCCACTGCGCCGTCGCGTTCGGTCCGGCTCGGGTCGGAATGATAAGAGTTTCTATTTCGGTTTCAGACTTCGCCTATATAAATACTTATATACAATCGGTGCGGACTCTGTTACATTGCTGGCGTGGCTGAACCCTCCCCGCCCGACGTGGTTTTCGAGGGCAATTCCTTAAGCGTGATCCGAGGCTTTCCCGCGGAGGTCCGCGAGGATTTTGGCGCTGATCTGAGGCGATTGCAGAATGGAGAGCGGCCACTGGATTCGGGCTCCCTGGCGCCGGCGCTCCCGGGCGTGTTTGAGTTGCGGGATCAGGACAAGGTCGCTTGGTACCGGGTGTTCTACGTGAAGATGGGCGGTCGAGTGTATGTGCTCCACTGCTTCACGAAGAAGACGAACCAGACGCCGAAGGGCGATATCGAAATTGGACGCAAGCGTCTGAGCGATTTGAAGGCAAGGCTAGCAAAGCAGAAGAAATAAGAACAAGAATGTGTATAGAAAGCGGGATTGTTCGTATGGCAAAGAATGTATTTGAGGACTTGGGATTCTCACCGGAAGAGGCGGCGGCGCTGAAACTGAAGACCGACTTGCACACCAAGGTGGTCAAGGCGGCGGCGCGCTATTCGCAGCGGCAACTGCAGACGATCCTGGACGAGTCGCAGCCCAGGGTGAGCGATTTGTTGCGGGGAAAAATGTCGAAGTTCAGCTTGGAGATGTTAGTGATCTACGCCGAAAAATTGGGCCTGCGCACCGAGATTAAGACCACCAACGCGCGGTCGCGCGGAGCGGCTGGTTTGGCGCTCACGCTCTAGCGACTCGCACCCGTGGTTCCCACCCTTTCGCAAAGAGCGCGACAAGGATGGGGCACCCGGCTTCATTTTTTCCTTTTCAATTCTCTTTCAACAGCGCCAATGAAGTCCTTATAGTATCAACGTAATAGCTTGGATAGGCCTTCCTAAGTCCCGCTACGTCTTCCACTGAGACCAGAACTACTTGAATATTAGCTTCTTTTTCCGTGGTCTTCTCAGCGGCATCGTAGGCTTCTTGAGCAGCGACCGCCTGTCCCCTGCGAAACGACGAAACTTTAAGAGTGCGGTTCGCAACATCAACGGTTAGCAAATAGAAATAAGCATGGGGATTGTCTGGAACTTCTATCATGTGGACCACTTCGTTCCAGTCACTCAGGTTTTGCATAATATCGCCGCGATCAATAATCGCCTGCAATTCCTGAACTAGTTCTGCTCTGGGTCCGGGAGCTCCAGGAACGGGAGGACATCTTTCTCGCAATGCAAATGCACTGCTGGTTAGAGCGAAGAATCGCAACCAATCATCGGAGGCGTTCTTTACTTTCGATTTGAGGGCCTGTCCAGTAAATAACTGCGCAGTTTCCACCGCAGTAGCCCATAAGTGCTGTAGCTTTGAGCGAATTTGTATTTCAATGCGCTGTCCATTGTAAATTGCATGTTCAGGACTCGCACTCTGGAACCTGAATACGAGATGCACGCTTCGATAACCGTCTGGTTTGGGACGTTCGATATAGTCGAAGTCATCCGACCCGTCCCAGTCTGAACGATTTTTCTTTGGGCTCTTCGCGTGGAATTCTTTGTATTTTGCTACCAATTCCTTCACGAGTTGCACATTGCCCAACACGGCACGGCATCCACCGATGTCCTGTATCTGAGAGAGCTTCATGTTGGGATTGTCCGTTAGCTTGATCTCGATTGAAGGACGCCGCTTTAATCGTTGCGCGATTAGCGCATCCGGGTCGATTTTTTGGGCCCGGTTTAGGAGAGTCATTTTTACAACCTGCAACGGATAAGCGTGGCAGGCACGCCAGTTATCCACGACGGCAATATCCTCTTCCCTTTGAACTAGACGGCCAACATAATCCACGAACTCTCCCTCTGCTGTTGGAACCTCTGGCGAGACGAGCGCACGCCCGGCGCGATCTATCCGCCCTTTGCTATGGATTCGCGCAGCCCAAGCCATACAGTCGCACACTCCCGCTAGGATCATAATCTGCTCGACTGTTGGTCGAGTCGAGTAAATTATTGCCCTCATTAGGGATGGTCTGAGAGAGGTGGGCTAGTCAAGCTCTGGAGAAAACCGGGGAGAGACGGGACGTTCAGCAGTTTTTCGACAGATATTCTCCTCTACAAATCTTCGGGCTTGAGCCCAGTGTGCTTGGCGATGCGGGCGAGCATCTTCGGGGCGATCTCCACGTTATCGTGAAAAAGCCCAGACGTAGTTTGGGTGGCCGACTCTCTGCAAGGTGATGTGGGAGGAGCCCTTAAAGGTCTTGGGCGACCAGCCGATGCGTAACAGCGCGCGATAGACGCGGCTGCCCTTCGAACTCGGCCATTGGCTCACGTCGTGGCGAAGATGATGGATTTCTGTCCGACCTTCTCGGTCTCAATCTGGTCGGCAATTACACGCAGGGCCAGCGCTTCCACAGCCGCCTCGGCCTCGTCTCTCGTCGTGCCGTAGGCCAATACGCCGGGAAGCTCCGCGATCTCGGCGATCCAGCGTCCGTCATCTTCGCGGTCGAATTCAATCTTGAAATTCACTCAGGGTTGCCCTCAAGAGCGATGGTATGAGAGCGGCGTAGACAGGTCAAGGAGACAATCGACCGCCCTTCGGGGATTCCCATCCTTTACGGCTTCCAACTCGGCGTGATATTCTCATAACTGTCACATAGACAAACGATTAAAGACAGGAGTGCACCAGGCAAGTGTTAGCCAGAGAGCACAAGAAATCCCTCATCGACCAGTACGGCACGCATGCGAGCGATACCGGCAGCCCGGAAGTACAGATCGCGTTGCTGAGCGAACGCATTGGCCAATTGACGGAGCACTTCAAGACGCACCAGAAGGACCACGGCTCACGCCGCGGCCTGCTCATGCTGGTCAGCAAGCGGCGTAGCTTGCTCGACTACCTGAA
Organism: uncultured Acidobacteriota bacterium; assembly: GCA_963755795.1. Lineage (GTDB taxonomy): Bacteria > Acidobacteriota > Terriglobia > Terriglobales > Acidobacteriaceae > Sulfotelmatobacter. Next base: position 18,916 of record CAVWLI010000003.1, read on the forward strand.
GAAATACGATTCCGAGCGATATAAGACGGTTATTACGAAACTCGGCATCCGCAAGTAATTTGCTGCCCGGGTGGAAGTTGAAATCCCCACTCTAACGTCGCAGAAGGCGCGCCGTTCGAATGGGCCACCTACGAAACTCCGGGCTATTTCTCTGAAATCCGTCTCTGGGGAGACGGGCCAGCATCGAGGAAATCTCCACACGTGCGTTTTTCAAGCGCCACACACATCTCTCACAGGATTGTTGGGGGTGAGGTGTGCCTTCTCGGGGATGAATCAAATTCCCCACTTCTCGCGCACAGAACGCGCGAGAAATGGGGCACCCACAGCTTCGCGCTTACCTTGGCATCGCCTCCACCCGAAAGGAATGAATTATGAAACCAGAAGCAACTAGCGTTACGGTTCACCTCGCCGGCGGCAAACAAATTTCATTTGAAACCGGAAAGCTCGCCAAACAGGCCGGAGGCGCGGCTGTGGTCCGCCTCGGCGAAAACGTTGTGCTCGCCACGGCTACTGCCAACGCCGATCCGCGCGAAGGCATCGACTTTTTTCCTCTCACTGTGGACTACCGCGAATACACCTATGCTGGCGGACGTTTTCCCGGCGGCTTCATCAAGCGCGAAGGGCGCATGAGTGAGCGCGAAGTGCTGACCAGCCGGCAGATCGACCGGCCGGTGCGGCCTATGTTTGCTGAAGGGTTTAAGTGCGAGACGCAGATCATTGCGTTCGTGCTGTCGGCGGATAGTAATAATGATCCTGACGTTTTGGGCATCAACGCCGCTTCGTGTGCGCTGACGCTTTCTGACATTCCGTTTCTTGGGCCCATTGGCGCGGTGCGCGTGGGGCTGGTGGACGGGCAGTTCATTGTGAATCCGACGTATGACGAAATGCGCGGGGGGCTGGTCAACATCATGGTGGTCGGAACGGCCGACGGCATTGTGATGATTGAGTCGGGCGCGAAGGAAGTGAAAGAGGAGACTGTGGTCGATGCGATCGAGTTTGGCCACACCGAGATCAAGAAGATTTGCGCATCGATCAGCGAGCTGCGCGAGAAAGTCGGCAAGGCTAAGCGCAAGGTTGAGCCGCCGGTGTTTGATGACGCTTATTTCAACGATCTGCGGGGGAAGGTTGGAGCGGAGTTGGCGGATGCGCTCGATACCAAGAAACATCCCAAGGCTGAGAGCTATACGCTGGTCAAGGACATCAAGAAAAAGCTGATCGCGGAGCTGCCGAAGGCCGAAAACGAAAAAGACGAGAAGGCGGCGCAGGAAAAACTCAAGCACTACTACGAAGTATTGCGCGAACGGATTTTCCGCGAGGCGGTGATCAATCAGAAGCGGCGTCCGGATGCGCGCGCCTTCGATGAAGTGCGCGAAATCTGGATTGAAGCTGGAGTGCTGCCGAGAACTCACGGGAGCGCGATCTTTACCCGCGGCGAAACGCAGGCTCTGGTCACGACCACGCTGGGCACGAGCGATGACATGCAGCGGCTGGAGGGCTTTGAAGGCGAGGCCAAGAAGCGCTTCATGCTGCACTATAACTTTCCGCCGTTTTCGGTTGGAGAAGTTGGGTTTATGCGCGGGGCTGGACGGCGCGAGATTGGGCACGGGGCGCTGGCCGAGCGGGCGGTTTCGGCGGTGCTGCCGACCGAAGAGAAGTGGCCTTATGCCATGCGCGTGGTCTCGGACATTCTGGAATCGAATGGATCGTCGTCGATGGCGACCATCTGCGGCGCGTCGATTGCGTTGATGGATGCGGGCGTTCCGCTCAAGGCTCCGGTGGCCGGAGTGGCGATGGGGTTGGTGAAGGAAGGTGATGCGTATGCCATTCTGACCGACATCGCGGGCGCGGAAGATCACTACGGCGACATGGACTTCAAAGTTGCCGGAACGAAAGATGGCATTACCGCGCTGCAGATGGATATTAAAGTTGCCGGCATCACCGCGCAGATTATGCGTGAGGCGCTGGCGCAGGCACAGCGGGGACGGTTGCACATTCTCGGGAAGATGGAAGAGGTCATCACTACCGGGCGCGAGAAGATTTCGGATTACGCGCCGCGCTTCTATACGGTGCAGATCCCGGTCGACAAGATTCGCGATCTGATTGGGCCGGGCGGGAAGATGATTCGCAGCATTGTCGAGCAGACCGGAGTGAAGATTGATGTGGAAGATTCCGGGCTGGTTAAGGTGGCGTCGAGCGATCAGGAGTCGGCGGCGAAGGCGCTGCAGATTATTGGCGACATTTGCGCGACGGCCGAGGTGGGCAAGACTTATCTCGGGAAGGTCACGCGGCTGGCGGATTTCGGGGCGTTTGTCGAGATTCTGCCGGGGACTGACGGGCTGCTGCACATCAGCGAAGTGGCGGAGCATCGCATTGCCGATGTGCGCGATGAACTGAAAGAAGGCGACCAGGTGCTGGTGAAGGTGCTGGCGGTGGAAGGCAACCGCATCCGGCTGTCGCGCAAAGCGATTCTAAAAGAGCAGCGCGCGAAGATGAGCCGGGCGGCGGAGAAGCGCCGGCTCTGGCGGGCGATGTGGCACCGGCGGGTGACGGGCAGCCGGCACCGGCACCAGCGTTGACCGGGTCGCTGGTGATTGAGGGCGGCGGGGATTTTCCCGATGAGCCTTCGGATGAGCCGAACTTCAACCGTGACGGGCCTCCGCATGTGAGTGCGGGCGGCGGCGGAGATCGTCCTCCTCGATCGGGAGATCGCGGCGGAGATCGCGGGCGTGGCGGACGGCCTGGGGGCGGCGGTGGACGTGGGCGCGGGCGCGGTGGACGACCGGGCGGCAGCGGTGGTGGTGGAGATCGCGGGCGTGGCGGGCGTCCTGGAGGCGGGGGCGGCGGAGGGCGGCACTAAGCTCCTTTCCGAGGGGTTTCCACGGATTCACACGGATAGGCCAGGAAGAACTAAACGAGAAGAGCCGCGGCGAAAGTCGCGGCCTTTTTCTTTTGCCAGCGAATAGGATTTGCAGGGAGGACGACGAGGGGACGGAGATGACGAACCGAGACGCTCAGTATTGGATTGAGAAGCTTCGGCTGGAAGCGCATCCGGAGGGCGGGTATTTCCGCCAGACCTACAAGGCAGATTTGCTGCTGGCGAATGAGGCGCTGCCGGCTGGGTTCACTGGACCTCGGGCGGCCTCGACGGCGATTTGCTTTCTGTTGGAAGGAAAAAACTTCTCGGCATTTCACCGGCTGCGGGCGGATGAGGTTTGGCACTTCTACGCGGGTGATCCACTGATCGTGCATATGATCGCGCCCGACGGAAGTTATTCTTTTATTTTGTTAGGTCGCGATCTTGAGGCGGGACAGGTTTTGCAGGGGGTAGTGCCGGCGGGGTGCTGGTTCGCGTCGCACGTGGCGGATTGGAAATCGTTTGCTATGGTGGGGTGTACGGTGGCGCCGGGATTTGATTTTGATGACTTTGAACTGGGGAAGCGAGTTGAGTTGGTCGCGCGTTATCCGCAGCATCGAGATTTGATGGAGCGGCTCACGCGGGAATAGCAGGCTATCTGGAAAACTGAGGTACTACCGATTTTCTGGCGCGTTGCACCGACCGTTCCTCGGCGCTATACTCCGGCAATTGCTGGGGCCCTGAAGCGCCGTTCGTCGCTGATCACAAAACAAACTTTGCGGAGACATCATCATGAGGAAGCTCTGGTGTGCGGTATTTGTGCTCGGGTTCGCGAGCCTGCAGCTGTTCGCCCAAATTCAAGGCCAGTGGACAAAAACAGGGTCGATGCAGTCCGCTCGTGAGGTGAATGCCCAGGTGCGGGTGGCGGGTGGAAAAGTTCTCTCGGCGGGCGGGATCGACAACAGCGGAAATGTTCTCAATTCGGCAGAGCTCTATGCGCCCGGGTCTGGAAAATGGACGCTTACCGGTAGCATGGCTGAGGCTCGGGAGTTATTTCCCGCGGTCGCGCTTACGAACGGAAAAGTTCTGGTCGCGGGAGGTCTCGGGACCGGCAGCGTTGTGTTGGGAGGCGCCGAGTTGTACGACCCGAAGACGGGAGCCTGGACCTCGGCGGGCCTGCTCTCTGTACCGCGCTTCGCTCATACGGCGACCCTGCTCAGCAACGGCAAGGTGCTGGTAACCGGAGGTTGTACAGCGAGCGACTGCAGCGCGACGACGGCGGTGAGCGAACTCTATGATCCGACGTCTAACAGTTGGACAACCACTGGCGACCTCAACACGGCTCGCTACTATCACGCGGCCGTGCTTCTGAAGACCGGGAAGGTGTTGGCCGTTGGAGGGGCTACGGGGCTCACCTCCTGCGAACTCTACGATCCTTCCACCGGTACTTGGACCAACGGTGCCAGCACTAATGTCGGCCGCTACCTCAATACGACGACCGTGCTTGCGGATGGCAAGGTGCTGGCCGCTGGCGGCGCCAGCGGGAGGTATCCGATGAACTCGGCGGAACTCTACGATCCGACCGCAAATACCTGGGCCCTTACCGGAACCATGGTGAACGGGCGCTACGCACACACCGCGGTACTCCTCACGGATGGAACGGTGGTGCTGGCGGGAGGAATCGGGCAGTCGATCAGTTGCGGTAAGGCTTGTACGAGTTACATCCCCTTTTCGAAAGCCGAGATCTACAACGAGGCTGCGGGCAAGTTCGCGGCCACGACCAGTCTGAGTCAGCCGTTGGCGTATCAATCCATGACCCTGCTGTCGAACGGACGGGCGCTGGAGAGCGGCGGCCTCGGAGTGACCGCGATCTGTTGTGTGGTGGAGAGCGCAGCCTCGTTTTATACCCCGCTGACCCTGACGTTTTCCGCCCCCAACCTGAACTTCGGGCTTCTGCAAATCGGACTTTCCAGTCCGTCGCAGACGGTGACGGTAACCAACGTCAGCGGTCACTCGGTGAAATTTGGCTCGATCGCCAGCAGCGGTGATTATTCCCAGAGCCATACCTGCCCAACGACGATGACTGCGGGACAGAGTTGCACGATCACGATTACGTTTACGCCGACCGTATCTGGAACTCGTGCGGGAGCAGTAACTCTCAAAGACAACAGCCCGGGTAGCCCGGTGCAAACCATCGCTCTTACCGGAACCGGGGAGAGCCTGGCGCTGGGATTCACGCCAGCATCTCTCAATTTCGGTAGTTTAGTCGCAGTCGGATCGAGCAGTACGATGAGCGCGACCTTAACCAACGATGGATCGGCCTCGGTCAACCTGACGGGGATTGCCATCTCGCCGGCGGATGCCACCTACACTCAAACCAACAATTGCCCGGCTACTCTGGGCGTGCAGCAGACCTGCATGTTCCAGATTGTATTTACGCCACCCGATGTCTTTACGTACAACGCAACGCTGTCGATCACGAACGGTGCGGGGAACGCGGCGACGCTGGCTTTGTCGGGTACGGGGCTGAATAACTAGGGCTGACAAAAAAGCTTGAACCACACAGGGCACAGGGGAACACAGAGATCGGCTGTGAAAACCCTGTGCTTTTGCGGCTACGGGCTTACTTTACGGCGGCGGCTTTTTTGGGGAACATTTCGCCGATGCGCTTGATTTGGGCGCCCACGCCTTTTAACTTTTCTTCGATGTTTTCGTAGCCGCGGTCGATGTGGTAGACGCGGTCGATGATGGTTTCGCCGTCGGCAACCAGGGCGGCGAGGACTAGTGAGGCCGAGGCGCGTAGATCGCTGGCCAGCACGGCGGCGGCGCTCAGCGGAGTTTTGCCGCGGACTACGGCGCGGCGGCCTTCGATTTTGATGTTGGCGCCCATGCGGACTAATTCCTGGGCGTGCATGAAGCGGTTCTCGAAAATATTTTCGGTGATGACGGACGTGCCTTCGGCTTGCGTGGCCAGGGCCATGAATTGCGCCTGGCAGTCGGTGGGGAAGCCGGGATGCTCTTCGGTCGACATATCGGCGGCCGTGAAGGGATTATCGCCCATGACGCGGACGGAGTCGGTGGAAAGCTTGGTCTTTACTCCAACTTCGTGAAGTTTGCTGAGCAGCGCGCCGAGGTGGGAGGGATCGCAGCCGGAGATGTTGAGGTCGCCTCCGGTCATGGCGCCGGCGATGATGTAGGTGCCCGCTTCGATGCGGTCGGGGATAATGCGGTGCTTCGCGCCTTTCAACTTGCTCACGCCTTTTACGCGGATGGTGGGCGTGCCGGCGCCGGTGATCTTTGCTCCCATTTTATTTAGCAGGTCGGCGAGGTCGGCGACTTCGGGCTCGCGGGCGCAGTTCTGGAGGATGGTCTCGCCTTCGGCTAGAGTCGCGGCCATGAGCAGGTCTTCTGTGCCGGTGACGGTGATCTTGTCGAAGACAATTTCTGCGCCTTTGAGGCGAGTGGCGCTGGCTTCGACGTAGCCGTGTTCTTGCGTGATTTTCGCGCCGAGACTTTCGAGGCCCTTGATGTGGAGATCGATAGGGCGGGCTCCGATGGCGCAGCCGCCAGGGAGCGAGACGCGGGCGTGGCCGCAGCGGGCGACCAGCGGGCCGAGGACGAGCGTGGAGGCGCGCATGGTCTTGACCAGGTCGTAGGAGGCTTCGGGAGCGGCCAAGGTGGCGCAGTGGATGGTGGTGCGGTGCTGGGCGCGTCCGTAGCCGAGTTCGACTTCGGCGCCCATGGCGGCTAGCAGGTTGCGCGTGGTTTGAATGTCGCGGACCTGGGGAATGTTTTCGAGGATGACGGGTTGGTCGGTGAGCAGGGCGGCGGCCATGCAGGGCAGGGCGGCATTTTTTGCGCCGCTGACGCGGACGGTGCCGAGCAGCGGCTCTCCGCCGCGAATTACGAACTTGTCCATGAATGGTAGGTTCGGATTAAACGATTATTTTACCGGGGAATTGCATGGCGAGAGGTAATCGACAGGGCACTGGCTAATGTAATTAGGCTTTCGTAGAGGTGCACGATTAGGAATTTGTGGAATGGCGGATGCTACGATAGCCAATCCTAGGGCGAACAATCGCGATTGGGTATGCCCCAGCGCTCATCGGTGTAAAACAAGACAGCGTACCAACGGTTTTCCAAACGACTCACTCGAACGACCTTGCAGGGTATCCCTTCAAACTTGCCGGGCTGATGTCTCTTGGCCGCGGCCGCTAGAGAATCGGCTGGGTCGAAGGCGAGATATACGGTGGTGTCCCCGGCGCCTGGGAACCCCCAGCCATCCCATTCGACGTGCTTAAATTCCTCGTTTGGTGAGTTCGGCTGTGCGAGGACTTCGGCCTTGTAAAGGTGCGACTGTAGGGACCATCTGGCAGCATTGCGAATCGCGTAATGATTTCTGAACAAGGCAAACGAGAGAATCCAGACCACCGCCAGAATCGACAATATCGCCAAACAAAGACTGGATTTCTTTCCGATCGCAGCAAAAAGCAGGAAAGCGAAGAGAAGAAGGCTGACAAGGACAACCAGCAGGAGATAGAGGATTCCGTCGGATTCCGCGAAAACGTCTACGAGACTCACGGAAATCGTGGCTAATGCTGCATAAAGCGGCAGCCGCCAGTTGAAGCGTTGTCTTCTGCTTTCATTCTTCATAATCTAGGGTCGCGATGGTGCAGTATTCTGAAGCTGACATCCTAATGCGATCTACGGCGGCGATCAAAGCCTGAACTCCGCAGGGGCTAAAGCCCCGGACCATTTCCGGTGCTTACGGCACGACTGAAGTCGTGCCCTTCCCGTTCAATGTCCCTACTCCGGTTTTGATTCGCCGCAGGCAGTCGCGTGCAGGAATGCCCGCGCTACACAGTCTTATTTGGTCGCAAAGGCAATCGCGTGGCGGACGTGGCCTTTTGTTTTCTTCAGGGCGGCGGCGGCTTGGGATTTCGCTACGCCCGCAGCCAGCATTACTACGGCTACCGGCGTGCGATTGCCGGCGGCTTCGAGTGCGTTGCTGGCTGAGTCGTGGTCGGCTCCGGTGGCTTGTTCGACAATGCGGATGGCGCGCTGGATGAGCTTTTCGTTCTTGGTCCACATGCTGACCATGAGGCTGCCGTAGACGTAGCCGAGGCGCGTCATGGCTCCGGTGGAAATCATATTTAGAACCATTTTGTGGGCGGTGCCCGCCTTCATACGAGAAGATCCGGCGAGAACTTCTGGGCCGACTTCGGTGACGATGGCGAAATCGGCGGCGCGTTCGAGCGGGGAGTTGCGGTTGCAGGTGAGCGCGATGGTGCGGGCTCCGTGGGCGTGGGCGTATTCGACGGCGGCGATGGTGAAGGGCGTGCGTCCGCTGGTGGCAATGCCGAGAACGATGTCGTGCTTGCCGGGCTTGCGTTTTTTTATTTCTGCGACGGCGAGAGCGGTGTCGTCTTCGCTGGCTTCAGTGGAGGCGCCGAGGGCTTTGGGGCCTCCGGCCATGATGAACTGGACCGTGCGCGGGTCGGTGTTGAAGGTGGGCGGAATCTCGCTGGCGTCGAGAGCGCCGAGGCGGCCGCTGGTGCCGGCGCCTACGTAGATGAGGCGTCCGCCGTGGCGGAGCCCGGCGACGACGGTGTCGATGGCTCGGGCGATCTGCGGCAGGGCGCGGCCGACTGCGGGGGCGACGGTCGCGTCTTCGCGGTTCATTAGGCGGACGATTTCCAGGGCGGACATGCGGTCAAGGTCGGCCGCGGCGGGGAGAATCTGTTCGGTGGGCAGACGGCGGAGATCGGATTTCGTTTTGCGGAGTCGGGTCAAGTGCCGCCTTTCGGGGGTGTGAAGAGAGCCGAACTATTCTAGAGCATGGCATCGGCCCAGCTGTCATCTTGAAGACCTGCGCCTTTGCAAGCCGAGGGACCTCTGCAGTTTGCCGGAAGTGCAGAGGTCCCTTCGACAAGCTCAGGGCAGGCTCTTCGCCGCAAAAGCGCGGCTCAGGATGACAAACTTTATTTGATCAGGGGATAGCTTCAAGCGCCTCGACGATGGCGTCATGGAACGTGGGGCGGACGTGCTTGATGGCTTGATTGGCGCAGTCGGGCCAGGTGCGGTTAGTGAGTAAGGTGATGGAAAGCTGGCGGTCGGGATCGATCCATAACGACGTGCCGGTATAGCCCAGGTGGCCGAAGGAGCGGGGGCCGAAGTATTTTCCGGATTGCGAGGGCGCGGAAGGAGTGTCCCAGCCGAGGGCGCGGGAGGTGCCGGTGGGCGCGGATTCGCGGCTGGTGAAGAGCGCGACGGTTTCGGGGCGGAGGATGGGGCGACCACCTTGGAGCATGGCGTGGGCGAAGCGGGCAATGTCTTCGGCGGTAGAGAAGAGGCCCGCGTGAGGGGCGACGCCGCCGAGGATGTAAGCGTTTTCGTCTTGTACTTCGCCTTGGATGATTTTGTTGCGGAAAGTGCTGCGGGTCTGAGGGCTGACGCTTGGCGGTGTTTTCTCTGGATGTATTTCGCGGGCAGGAGTGCCCGCGCCACACTCTTGGTCTTTTCGCTCATCGGCTGTGGGCGGGATTTTCGCGCGCGTTTTGGCGGGTGGGTTGAAGGTGGTGTGAGTCATGGCCAGAGGGCCGAAGATTTCGCGCTGACAGAAAATGTCGAGAGGCTCTCCGGCGATGCGTTCGAGGGCGGCTCCTAGGACGATGAATCCGATGTCGCTGTATTCGGCGTGGGTGCCGGGAGTGGTTGAAAGGGAAGTCGTGAAGGCGGCGCGCAGCAGATCGTCGCGGGTGTGCGCTTGGAGGAACAACTTCTCATAGGCTGGCAGGCCGGAGGAGTGGGCGAGCAGCATGCGGAAGGTGACGTCGCGGCGGCGGGTCGGGTTCGCCGCAGGAGTCGGCCATGAATTCTGGGACGATGCCGATGACGGGAGCGTCGAGTTCGAGCAGGCCGCGCTCGTGAAGGATTGCGGATGCGGTTGTAGTCGCGATGACTTTAGTGAGGGAGGCTAGGTCGAACAGCGTGGACGGGCTTACTTTATTTCTAACGTCAAAATCCCCATCCTGTCGCGAAGAACGCGACAAGGATGGGGCACCCTCCACATCGGCTTCATACGTGACATGGCCGAAGGACTTTAGTGCGACTAGACGATTTGCCTGGGTGACCGCGATCGATGCACCTGGGAAGGCGCGGGCTGCGATTGCCTGGTTCAGAATCGCAAAGGCGGACGAGAAGAGTTCGTCTTGATGGTCGAAGGCTGGGATTAGAGTTGGAAGCGGAGGGTTCAGGGGGTGCGCTCGCTGAGAGATCGTGGTCTGAGCGGGTTATATCAGAGTGGGCGCGATCGGGTAAAGTTCGACAGGCGGTGAAAACACTTTGACCATAGAGGGCACTGCGCGGGAGATCCCTCACTACGCCTGAAAAACGGCTCCGTTCGGGATGACGCCGCCCCTTGTGGGGGCGGCTCGAATCTTCAAACTGGGCCTTAGCCTTACTTGAGGTTCTTGAGCCGTGCTGGCTTGTTGTGTACAGTCAAGACATCATCCGCAAACTCACAATGAAATCAAAATTGCAGTTCTCATTTTCCCGTTGGGCGTGCGCTTTGGTCGGGGCGCTTGCGTTGGTCTGCGTTCCGGTCCATGGCGAGGCGATCTATCCGTCGAAGCCTGTGCGTCTGAGTGGGGTCGATGCGATTATTGAAAAGGCGATTGCGGATGGGAACATTCCTGGAGCGGTGCTGGTAGTGGGTCATAACGGGGCGGTGATTTATCGGAAGGCTTATGGAGAACGTGCGTTGGAGCCGCGGCGCTTGCCGATGACCTTGGATACGGTGTTCGATCTGGCGTCGCTGACCAAGGTGATTGCGACGACGACCGCGGTGATGCAACTGGTGGAGCAGGGCAAGGTGCGGCTGAATGATCCGGTGGCGAAATATTTGCCGGAGTTTGCACAGAATGGAAAAGAGGACATTACGGTGCGGCAGCTGTTGACGCACTATTCGGGGCTTGCGCCGGATCTGGATTTGACGACGCCATGGGAAGGTAAAAATACGGCTTACCAACTGGCATTCGTCGAGCCACCTGAAACGACGCCGGGTTCGGGGTTCGTGTATAGCGACATCAATTTTATTATGCTGGGCGCGCTGGTGGAGCGGGTTTCGGGAGAGACGCTGGATGAGTATGCGACGCGGCATATTTTTGCTCCGCTGAAGATGACGCGGACGCGATATCTGCCCCCGGCGGCGTGGAAGACGAAAATTGCGCCGACGCAGTATGACGAGAACGAACACATGCTGTGGGGAGTGGTGCATGATCCGACGGCGCGGCGGATGGGCGGGGTAGCGGGGCATGCGGGGCTGTTTTCGACGGGCGATGATCTGGCGAAATTTGCGCAGGCACTGCTGAACGGCGGCGATGGAATCTTGTCGGCGGTGACGGTGGAGAAGATGACGTCGCCCGAGACGCCGCCGGCGTCGCCGGTGCTGCGCGGGTTTGGGTGGGATATTGATTCCCCGTTTTCGTCCAATCGCGGCGATCTGCTGCCGGTGGGATCGTTTGGGCATACGGGGTTTACGGGAACATCGATGTGGATTGATCCGACGACGCAGACTTACATTATTTTGCTGACCAATGCGGTGCATCCGCGGGGGAAGGGAAATGCGATTGGGCTGCGTTCGAAAGTGGCGACGGAAGTGGCGGCGGCGCTGAATTTGACGACCAGCGAAAAAGAGGCGCTGCGGGGGAAAAGCATTACCGGGTACAACGAGGCGCTGAGCGCGGCGCGGCGCATGAGCGTTCGGAATGGGATGGTGAAGACGGGGCTCGACGTGCTGGAGGAGCATGGGTTTGATGTGCTGAAGCCAGCGCCCCCGACCGGTGAGGCGGCTGCACAGAACGCCGAGGCGAAGAAGGTCGATGCGCAGAACGGTGATGCGCACATCGGCGAGGCGCAGAAGCAGAGGTCGGAGAATCAGGCTGCGCAGAATCCGGATGTTATAGGTCCGGAGGCGAAGATGCGGATCGGGCTGGTGACCAATCAGACGGGAGTTGATGGCGCGGGGCTGCGGACGATTGATGTCCTGGCGAAGGCGCCGGGGATTTCTCTGGATGCGATTTTCAGCCCGGAGCATGGGGTCACGGGGACACTCGATACCACCGACATTAATAATTCGAAAGATGCGGCGACGGGTGTTCCGGTTTATAGCGTGTATGGCGGGACGGATGCGGCGCGGCGTCCGCCGCCCGACGTGATGAAGAATCTGGATGCGGTGGTGTTTGACATTCAGGATGCAGGGACGCGGTTTTATACCTACGAGACGACGCTGGGATATTTTCTGGAAGCGGCGGCGAAGGCGGGGATTGAGTTGATTGTGCTGGACCGGCCCGATCCGATTACGGGGTCGTTTGTGCAGGGCCCGGTGGCGGATGCGGGGCGGGAAAGTTTTACGAATTACTGGACTCTGCCGGTGCGGCATGGGATGACCATGGGCGAGCTGGCGAAGATGTTTAACGCCGAGCGCGGGATTAATGCAAAGCTTACGGTGGTGCCGATAGAGGGATGGCAGCGCGGGGACTGGTTCGATTCGACGGGGCTGGGGTGGGTGAGTCCGTCGCCGAATTTGCGGAGCGTGACTGAGGCGGCGCTGTATCCGGGCGTGGCGTTGATTGAGGGTACGAATGTTTCGGTGGGGCGCGGGACGGATACGCCGTTTGAGTTGGTCGGGGCGCCGTGGGTGAAGAGCAAGGAACTCGCAGCCTATTTGAATGCCCGCGGGATTGCGGGCGTGCGGTTTGTTCCGGTGACGTTCACGCCGACGGCGAGCGTCTATAGCGGGCAGATGTGCTCGGGGGTGAACATTCTGCTGACGGATCGGAATGGGTTTGACGCACCGGAGTTGGGGGTTGAATTGGCGGCGGCGCTGCAAAAGCTCTATGCGGCGGATTTCAAGATCGAGCGCATGAGCCAGTTGCTGGTGAATCAGAGTGCGTACGATGCGCTGGTGGCGGGACAAGATCCGCGGCGGATTGCGCAAGAGTGGCAGGAGGGGCTGGCGGCGTTTCAGAAGGTGCGGGAGAAGTATTTGATTTATAAGTGAAGGGCCTTACCTTTAGGTCCGTTGCCAGAAGGCTTCGCCTCCGTTTATTCCGTGATGATGTGATCCGCCCACTCCACCAGCGATACGAAAACTGCTGGACTCCCAAATTTTGCTTCCCAGCTTTTCAAATCTGTTTCCGTGACCCCACGGGCCCGGGAACATGCCCCTCAAGAGAAGACTGGAATGTGTTTCGCCAGCACTTTGTCGCGCATTTCGCTAAGCGGAGGCCAACCCACAGGAAATATGGCGGCCGTCGTCGCGCTGCGCATCAGGTAGGTAGCTTCACCGGTGAGAAAAATTTGCACCTCATGGCCAGCGTCGGCCAGCACCAACCCGTGTGCGAACGGGAAGGAGGCGCGGGTGGGATCGTCTGATCCCCAGGCGCTCTTGATCATGATCTTGAGGGTTTTGTGAGGCGGGGCCGTTTGCGCATTTGCGGAACGCAAACCCAGCAGCCCGAGCCCAAGAAACTGCGAGAGTCTTGAAAGAAGCTGTCGTCGAAGCATGACCTTCTCCGGCGGTGAACTGAGGGCAAAAGCAGAATTACTCTACACCCAAGCGATACTGCTGTAAACAGATCCTGGGGTTTAGAAGCGCGGGATAACTCGGAGCTAGAAACCCCGCATCCTAGCGGCTTGAGCGTGGTAATCTTGGCTTTTATTGGCGGAGGCGGGTTGCCTCGGGAGGTGTGGAAATGCGCGTACCTTTAGCGGTTCTTCTGGTTTCGGGGATGGCTTGGGGACAGGCGGCTGAGACGGCAAAGCCGTCTGATCCGACCGCTCCGCCTCCGGCTGCGGCGCCTGCGGCGGCGAACGATGCGGGGCAGGCGAAGGAGCTGAGTGCGGTTCCGGCTGGGGCGACGCTGCAAGAGGCGCCCGATCCGAATGCGGCGGTGATTCCGGCGGGGACGAAACTTCCGCTGCTGCTGAAGCAGGCCATCTCGACCAAGAATGCGCGCGAGGGCGACGCGGTTTATGCGGAGACGGCGTTTCCGTTTGTGATGAATGACCGCATCCTGGTGCCGGCGGGAACTTATATCCAGGGCAAGATCATGCATACCGAGCGCGCGGGGCATGGGAAGGGGCGCTCGGAAATTCTGATCCACTTTACTTCGATGATTTATCCGACCGGCTACACCGTGATGCTGCCCGCGTCGGTGGACAATACGCCGGGAGCGGACAGCAACGGCGTGAAGGATAAGGAAGGGACGATCCAGGCGGACAAGGATACCGGTAAGCGGATTGAAGACGCCGCCAAGGGTGCTGCGGTTGGGGGCACGGTAGGGAGCATTGCGGGCGTCGCGGCGGGAGGTTTGAACGGCGCGCGTTATGCCGGCCTCGCCGGGCTTGCGGGAGGGGTAGCGTGGGCGCTGCTGAAGCGTGGTCCGGATGTGAAGCTGGATGTGGGGACTTCGCTGGAGATGGAGATTCAGCGGTCGATTCCGGTGGACGCCAGCCGAATTCAGGTGGCGCGGGCGGGGCAGTAAGTCTCAGTAGCAACAACAGTCAACAATTTGTCATCCTGAGACGCGTACTTTGCGCCGAAGGACCTATGCAACTCGATGTGCGCGACCCTGCGGTCGATTGGCTTCATAAATTGCATAGGTCCTTCGGCCCGCAAAGGACGCGGGCCTCAGGATGACAACGGTGTCGACTTCTTCCGCCCCAGCGGTTCGGGTCCGAACGGCTGGCGCATCAAGCCAAGCAACCATCCTAGCGCGATTTGCGCGCTGGCTAGCTTCTGGCTGCTATACAATCCGCCGTAGGAGTGTTTCGGTGCTCCGATCGTGGAGGTTCTTGTGGAAGCTTTCGGTATTAGTTTTGGCTTTTTGACTCTGGCCATCGTTGTTGTCGGTATATACCTTCTGAGTTCCATCAAAATTCTTGCCGAATATGAGCGGGGTGTGATCTTCCGCCTGGGCCGGCTGCTATCTACGGCCAAGGGGCCGGGCATCGCACTGGTGTTCGCGCCGATTGATCGCATCGTGCGGGTGTCGCTGCGGCAGGAGGCGCTGGAGGTTCCTCCGCAGGACATCATTACGCGTGACAACGTCACGCTGAAGGTGAATGCCGTCATCTTTTTGCGGGTGATTGATCCGAATAAAGCTGTGGTGGAAGTTTCGAACTACGTGTACCAGACTTCGCAATTCGCGCAGACCACGCTGCGGTCGGTGCTGGGCGAGCAGGAACTGGACGAACTGCTATCGCACCGGGAAAAAATCAATCTGCGGCTGCAGAGCATTCTCGACACGCACACTTCGCCGTGGGGGGTGAAAGTCACCAACGTCGAGGTCAAGCAAGTTGACATGCCGGAGTCGATGCTGCGCGCCATGGCCAAGCAGGCTGAGGCTGAGCGTGAGAAGCGGTCGAAGATTATTCACGCCGAGGGCGAGTTCTCGGCGGCGCAGAGGCTGGTGGATGCGGCTCATCTGCTGGCCACCGAGCCGGTCAGCGTCCAGTTGCGCTACTTGCAGACTTTGACTGAGATTGGTGTGGAAAAGAATACGACGGTGATTTTCCCGGTGCCGGTGGACTTTTTCTCTGGCCTGCAGAAGTTGTTAGGAAAAGGCGACGACGCGGCACCGGCCAAGACTGCGTAGTCATGAAAAACTGGGTAGAAAGATCCGAGTAGACAAGAAGGAGTTGAGCGCCGCCACTTGAGGGCGGCGCGCGCCAACAATTGCCGGGGGTGGGGGTATGGCTTCTTCGTCACAAGATACGGAAATCACACTGGGAACGGGCAAGCTGCTGGTGCTGTTCTTTGGCCTGGTGGGAGTGTGCGCGCTTTTCTTCGCGCTGGGGTATTCGCTGGGACGAAAATCGGAGCCGGTGATTCCGACGACGAGCGCGGCGGTTGCTCCGCAAACAGCGCCGGGCACGGGCAAGGCGAGCAGCGGTGCGGCGGCAGCGCCGGCCATGAGTTTCTATAAGTCGGTGGAGCAGAAAGATCCTAACCCTCAGTTGACCCCGCCGGCCGACGTGAAAACGGATACGACAGCTGCTCCTGCGAATGCTGCCGGGAGTGGGAACGCGAATCCAAATGCGACTCCAGCGCAGACGCCCGCCGCCGCACCTGACCCGGCCACTACATTGCCGACGTCCGGCTATTTCGTGCAGGTGGCTGCGGTGAGCAAACAGGAAGATGCGGATTCGCTGGTGGACGCATTGAAGAAGAAGGAGTATCCGGCGTTTGTGGCGGCTCCGGTCGCAACCGACAAGCTGCTGCGAGTGCAGTTGGGACCGTTCACTGAGATCAAAGACGCAGAGGCGATGCGGGCGCGGCTGATTGCGGATGGGTATAGCCCGATTCTGAAGAAGTAGCGCTGCAACAGATTCCTTTCGCACATGTGTTTCCCCGAGCTACCAGGCGCGTAGATAGATTTCTTAGATTGACACTGGTCGATTCTCAGGATATTTCTAATGCATCCATGTCTTCTGAGAGCTCTCTTGACCGCGCGCTGCACGCTATTGCCGACCCGACGCGGCGGCGGATTCTGCAGGCGCTGAAGGAGGGGGAAGCGGAGGCCAAGCACAAAGGCAGCTCGACTGGGCCTTGCCTGTGCGCGGGGGACATTGAGGAACGAGTTCAGCTTTCGCAGCCGACAATTTCTCATCACATGGCGATTCTGACGAAGGCCGGGCTCGTGGATGCGGCGAAGCGTGGGCAGTGGCGTTGGTACCGCCGAAATGAGAAGGCGATTCGGATGCTGGTGAAGACGTTGCGAGGGAAGTTGTAGAGACCTCAGCGGCTAAAGCCGCGGGTCCGTGTGCGATTTACGGCCCGACTGAAGTCGGGCCCTTCCCGTATTCTTTCGACCTCATCGATTTCCCATCCGCTGCATCGACGATCTAAACTGTCTTCGGATGTGCTTCAACTCGGCTCTTACCTGCCAAAATACTTAGTGCGTGCCTAGCGCCCAGCGCTCCAGGTCTCCGGTGGAGCGGAGGAGGCCGAGCTGGCTGCGTTCGAGTTCGAAAGTGACGTCCTGGAGGGCGATGAAGCGCTCGCTAGATTGCGAGCGGGCGTCGTCGAGATCGTGCAGTGTGGCCGTGCCGGCATCCATGCGAGTCTGGACAGCGGTGAGAGTTTTCTGGGCAATTTCGTATTCCAGTTGGGCAACTTCGCGCGCAGCCTGCATCTGCGCTACGGAACGCTGCAGGCGCAAGGTTTCTTCCGACACCTGGTTGCGCACGGCCTCCGCCTGTTTGGTGGCTTTCAGGGCATCGGCATCGGCGGCCTGAGCGCGGGAACGCTGCGAAAGGTTGAAGAGAGGGAATCGGATGTTGACGCCGATGGTAGCGTTGTTCTGCTGGTAGGTGCTGGCCACGCACAGAACTTCGGTTGTGACGCCGGAAGAATCCTTCACCGTGCATGGTTTCGAAGGAATGTAATAATTCTGGAAATTGTTGAACCTTGACAGCAACGCGTATTGCGCGGCGAAGTCGATTGTAGGCCAGAGCGCCCGATGTTCGCCCTGGGCTCGCAAGTATTGGGCGCGAGCGTGTTCGACGGCGGCTTGCACGGAGGGATTGGAAGCAGCAGCGTCTTTCACAGCATCATCTGTGGGAGGCAGCGCGGGAGCCGCGGGAATGGAGTCAGGGTCAGTTTGAATGCTTGCGGCGGGAAGTCCGGTGAGTTTTGAAAGGTGTTCGCGCAGCACATCGGCGGCACCTTGTGCCTCGGTAATGCGCAGTCGGACGCGGGCGGCTGACAGGCGCGCCTTGGTGCCTTCGATTTCGCTGTCGACGCCTTCTTTCACGCGCTCGGCGACCGCGGCCTGCATTTTGTTGGCGGCGGCTTCGGTGTCCTGGAGTCGCGTCAGGCGCAGTTCCCACTTGGAGAGTTCGGCGTAGCTCAGGGCCGCGTCTTGAATGATCTGGTTGCGCTCGTCTTTGGTTTTCAGGGAGGCCACGGCGGATTCGGCTTTCGCGGCGCGCACGTTGTCGCGCAAGGCTGGATTGAACAGCGCCGACTGGGTGTTCACGTTGAACAGCGAAGGCGCGGATCCTTCGAGGCCGAGAGGAAATCCGTAGGAGTATCCCAGACCCGCTCCGGTGGAAAACTGCGGGACGTAGTTGTCGCGAAGTTCCCGGTATCCGGCGGAGGCGTGCGCCTCGTCGGCAGCAGCGATCGCGGCTCCCGTGGCGTGAGACAGCGCAAGCTCGACGACGCGCTTCAGCGAGACAGGTTCGGCCACCAGAGAGGCGGGGAGTAGAAGAACTGCCAGAATCCACTTTGCGGTGCGCGCACCGCGGCTCAAGGTCTTCATTGCGTCCCTTTCAGCGTGATCAGGAAATGATTTCATGGACCATTGGATGCCAGCGAGATTTTAAACGTCCCGGCCATGGGACGGGGTGGTTTCGGAAGGTTGTGCGAGAGAAAAGACCCACTGCTCGCGCGAAGAACGCGCGAGAAATGCGCACCCTCCAACAAGTTTCAATGGTCGACCCGCTTCAAATCGTCGCGAGCGCGGGCGTAGGTGTGAGAGAGGGCGAGCGCGGCGCGGTATTGTTCGGATGCAGCGCTGCGGTCCGCTTGCTTTTCGAGTGCCTGGCCCAGCAGATCGTGCGCTTTGAACGCCGGACCTTCTTCGACTGGAGACGCGAGATAGCGGTGGAGCAAGCGCACGGCCAAGGCATTGTCGCGGCCAGTGTGGAGCAGAAGACTGGCGCCGTCCATGAATGCATCGGGACGATCGACCGGGGCAGACTCCATGGTGCGGAGGGCTTGCTCCATTTCGTCGAGACGCATGGAGTGAGCCAGAAATTGAGCCAGGTGCAGCCAGGCCTGCGCGGCTCCGTGACTGGTCTCAATCGCGGCACGGTAGGCACGTTCCGCGGTTGCTTTATCTTTTTCCTTCTCCGCGATCCGACCGGTTATATAGTCCGCCAGTGGAGGATTGAAGGCGGCCAGCGCCAGGGCCTGGGCGCGGGCTTTGTCTTTGCCTCCGCCAACAATGCCGGGAGCTTCAAGATAGAACTCGGCGAGATCGGCGCGGGCTTCGGAGTTTTTGGGATCGAGTTCGACGGCGCGCTCGAACTCGGTGCGGACTTTTTTTGCCAAGCCTGCCGCGGAAACAAATCCGGCGCGGTCGGCTTTCTCCCCGTCGATTCGTCCCATCCAGAGATGGTAGAGACTGTTCTGCGGATCGAGGGAGATCGCGCGTTCGCAGGCGGGAATACCGCGGTCCCACTGGTCAATCATGAAGTAGGAGCGGCAGAGCAGGTTATTGGATTCGGCGTCGGGCGCGGAGGCCGCGACCTGCTGCTCTAGAGTCCGAATCGCCTCATCCACTTGACCGGAGGCAAGAAGTGCCTTGGGAGACGTGCCCGCTTGCGCGGCGAGCAGAGGGGCGAAAAAAAACAAAAGCAACGACACGGAGCGTAATTTCATCAATGGGCAAGTCTCATGTGACGATTGGCCTTCGGAAATCGTTCTGCTGAGAAGTTCTTCCGGCAATCGTCTTACTGGCAAACTAATTACCAAACAATCCAGGGAACTATCTTTACGGGGGCGCCGTCGAACAGGGGCTTGTCCTCCGCTGGTAAGGCCACCGAGTCCCCTTCGGAAAGGCCGGAAGTGATCTCGACTCGAGTCAGATTTTGCAATGAGACCTCAATCGTCTGGCGCTTGAGGTGATTGTCGACCACGCGATAGACGTAGGGCTTGGCTTCATCGATGCGCAGGGCGTCGCGCTCGAGGGTGAGGACGTTGCTGTGTTCGGCAACCACGATGGTGACGCCCACATTGACGTTGGGCAGAAGCCGGAGATCTTTATTGTCGAGGATGCACGTGGTCTCGCCAACATTTCTCGAGAGCAGCAATTTGACCGTCGAGGGGACGGAACTGAGCGCTCCGATCCAGGTGCGGCCCGGAACGGCGTCCCATGTAATTTCGACGCGTTGTCCGGGGTGGAGGCGGCCGATGTCCGGTTCGTCGACGAAAGCTCGCACCAGCACCTTGGATAAGTCGGCCTCCTGCAGAAGTAGTTCGCCAGCCTGCACGAACGCACCTTGCTTAACGGGAAGGGAATAGACGATTCCGTCGAAAGGAGCGCGCACGCTGGATTTATGCAGAGCGTCTTCCGCGGCGTCATAGGTGGCTTGGGCTTCGGCGGATTGCGCCTCGATGCGAGCAGCTTCCGATTTGGAGTAGCGGTCTTTCTGTTTTTGCTCGATCAAGGTGAGGTCGGCCTGGGCTGCCCGCAGAGTGTCTTCGGCCTGGCGGACTTCGCCTGGGGAGGTGGCGCCCTGCTGCTGCAGGCGGCGCTGGGCATCGAGACTGCGCCGGGCGGCGTCGAGAGCGTCTTGGGCTTTGATCAGTTGCGCGTGCAAGGTCAGCACTTCTTCCTGCGTGCCTTCCGCCTTGAGCACGGATTGCTGGGCTTGCGCGGTCTTCACTTGAGCCTGGGCGCGCGCGGCCTGGCTGCGAATGTCGGCGTCGTCGAGTTGCAGCAGCAGTTGGCCCTTCCGCACATGGTCACCCTCTTTGACCAGCAGCCGCTTTACCGTGGTTGAGATGGGGGCGTGGGCTTCAAAATTCTGAATGGGCTCGATCTTGCCGTTAGTGGAAACGACGCTACGGATGGGACCGCGCTCAACGCTGACGGCACGCACTTTCAGAGGAGTCTGGTGAAGATATGAATACAGTACAGCCAGTACTACCAGGGCAGCGAGCGTGGGCCAGATCCACCGCGGTCGAGGCGGCGTGTTCGAATTGTTCGTCAATGCCAACCAGTCGTTCTTTCAGGGTGCGGCGGGAATAGCTGTAAGCAGTAATTTACCATCCCGAAGGCGGCGGCAGATATACCGGGGCGGCCCAAGCACCGTAACAGGTTGGATGCGGGCAGCGTGGCTCCGGGTGCAGATTCGGGCGATTCGAGGCAAACGCTACAATACAGGTATGGCTAAATCGCCCCGTTACACGCCTGAGCATGCGGCTGCGGGTCTCGACGCGAAGTTTCCTGAGATTGAGACCTGGCCTAACCAATTTCCAGGATACGAGATTGTGGTGGACGATCCGGAGTTCACGTCGGTGTGTCCGAAGACCGGGCTGCCGGATTTTGGCGTCTTGGCGATCCGCTACATGCCAGACAAGAACTGCCTGGAGCTGAAGTCGCTGAAAGAATATCTGCAGTGCTACCGGAATCTGGGAATTTTTCAGGAGAACATCGTCAACCAGGTTCTGGAGGACGTGGTGAAGTGGGCGAAACCGGTGTGGGCGGAAGTGCGAGGGGAGTTCCGGCCGCGCGGTGGGATTTCGACGACCATAGTGGCGCGATGGCCGCGGCCGAAAGGGCGCTGAGGGTAAACATTCCCGCCGTGCTATATTCGCCTGACCTGTGGCCCAGACCGACCTGCACCCTCGCACTGCGCTGATTGTCCTGACGGCGCTCAATCTGCTGAATTATGTGGATCGCAACGTGCTGTTTGCGGTGCAGCCGCTGGTGCAGGATGAATTTCATCTCACCAATGTGCAGATTGGATACCTGACCAGCGCCTTTCTGGGTCTTTACACTCTGGCGGCTCCTTTTGTCGGGCCCTTGGCGGACCGCTATTCGCGGAAACTCATCATCGCGTTGGGAGGAATCTTTTGGAGCGGGCTCACGCTGCTGACGGCGGTCACGCACACTTATACGGAATTGCTGATCCGGCACACGCTGGTGGGCGTGGGCGAAGCGACGTTCGTTACGATTGCTCCGACGTTTGTGGCGGATCTGTTCGCGGAAGAGAGGCGCGGACGCATTCTGGGCGTGTTCTATCTGGCGATTCCTGTGGGGTCGGCAGCCGGGTATTTGCTGGGAGGGAATCTGGCTCCGCATTATGGGTGGCGGTTTCCGTTTTATATTGCGGCGGCTCCGGGTTTTCTGCTTTCGCTGGGCGTTCTTTTTCTGAAGGAGCCCGAACGCGGACAGTTCGATTCGCTGACCGAGACTCCGGAGCGCGGAACATTATTCGGGCTGCTGCGGAATCCGGCGTTTCTGACTGCGACGCTGGGCATGGCGGCGATGACGTTTTCTCTAGGCGGCATTCAGGTATGGATGCCGAAGTTTCTGTATAGCGAGCGCGGGTACACGCTCGCGCAGGCGAACTTTGCGTTCGGCATCATCATTGTTCTCGATGGCATTGTCGCGTCTTTGGCGGGCGGGTGGCTGGGAGATTATCTGCTGCCGCGGATGAAGAGTTCTTATTATCTGATATCGGCGGCGAGCATGTTGCTGGGCGTTCCGGTCATGATTGTGGCGTTGTTTGTGAAGGGACCGCTGATGATTCCGGCGATCGCGGTGGCAGCGTTTTTCCTCCTGCTGAATACCGCTCCGCTCAATGCGGCCGTCATCAATTCTGTGGGCGCGCATATTCGGGCCACGGCGCTAGCGGTGAACATCTTCATTATTCATCTTTTGGGGGACATTCCTTCGCCGACCATGATGGGATGGGTGGCGGACAGGCGGTCGCTGCAGGCAGGATTCGTTCTGCCGGTGATCGCTATGGGGGTTTCCTCTGCCATACTGTTTTATGGGATGAGGTTTGCGCCAGCGGTTGCGGCCGGTGGAGTTTCCGCCGGAGCAGGGAAATGAGGATGCGAGCCAAACGCGCGATTTGAGCGTCGCAAAGTGCGCGACTCGTCGCGCGGCTCGCCTAGATCCTTCGCAGAGCAAAAAGCGACGCTGCTCAGGATGACAATGGGATGGTTTATTTTTATTGGATTGCGGGAGTAGTTCTGGGGATGGCGTGGTTTTCCCGCATTGCGGATGCTGCGCTTGGCATGCCCAGCGTGGCCGATGTTTCCCTTCCGGAGTGGGATCGGAATCCGGTTTCGCGCGCGGGGAATCCGCGGGTTTCGATTATTGTGCCTGCTCGCGATGAAGCGGAGGCGATTGAACAGGCGCTGCATACTCTCCTGGCGCTCGACTACGACAACTATGAAGTGATCGCCGTGAACGACCGGTCGAGCGATTCGACGGGGGAGATCATGGAACGGGTTGCCGCAAGTCAAAGTCAGAATCCCCACTTCTCGCAAAAGGCGCGAGAAATGGGGCACCCGCCTTCTTTTCGGATTTTGCGGGTTATTCATCACACCGAACTGCCTGCGGGATGGCTGGGAAAAACCCACGCCATGTGGACGGCCGCGAACCAGGCGACTGGAGACTGGCTGCTGTTTACTGACGCCGACGTGCTGTTCAAGCCTGATTCGCTGCGGCGGGCGCTGGCCTACGCCGAGTCGGTGCCGGCGGATCACGTGGTGCTGTTTCCCCGGATGATCATGAAGCAGCCTGGCGAGTACATGATGATCGCTTTTTTTCAGACGATGTTTATGTTCGGGCATCGGCCGTGGAAAGTCGCCGATCCTAGCACTGACGATCACATGGGGGTGGGGGCGTTTAACCTGGTGCGGCGGCGGGTGTATGACGCGGTGGGGACCTATGAGGCACTGCGCATGGAAGTGCTTGACGATATGAAGTTGGGGAAGGTCGTAAAGAAGGCAGGCTTCGCGCAGCGCAATGTTTTTGGGGGAGATCTTATTTCTATCCGCTGGGCGAAAGGGGCGATGGGCGTCGTCAATAATTTGACCAAGAACTTTTTTGCTGTGCTGTCGTTTCAGTGGTGGCGCACGGTGATCTCGGCGATTCGGGTTGGCGTTTCTGAACTTCGGTCCGTTTCTGGGGATATTTCTGGCGCATGGGTGGGCTCGGTTGCCTTATGCCGTCGCCCTCGGTTCCATGTTTGCGATTTATGTGGGAATGTCGTGGCGGTCGGACGTTCCGCCGTATTATTTTTTGCTGCATCCGGTGAGCACGGCGTTGTTCATCTACACTCTGCTGCGCTCGATGATTCTCACGCTGTGGAATGACGGGATCACATGGCGAGGGACGAAGTATCCGCTGGAAGAATTGCGTAAGGGGATGGTTTAAGCGTCATTGTGTGGCCGTCATTATGTGGCCGTCGGCCGCAGAGCGGGACTGGCGACGTGCCGCAAAGAAGATTAACGCGAGCGTGATGAGCAGGCACACGACGTGGCTGGCCAAGATCGTCGTGCCTGTCGTGCCGTCGACGGGCTTCTGCAGAAATGCATGCCAGCCGTAAGCGAGAGCGGCGCCGGCGGCGAGGGCCAGGCGATGGCTTCCGCCCCAACCGGAGCGCCGCGACATCACGGTTACAACCGCGATCACGATCAGGTCGAGGGCAATGTAGATTGCCACCGCGCCCCAGGCCCAGGTGGAGGGCGTGATCAAGAAGATCGAGCCTGCCACCAGCGCGATCGTGCCGGGCAGCAAGGGACTCGGCGCGACAGAGGACTTCGTTCCCGCGGGGCGCGCCGGCAAAAGAAAGGCGACGATCGCCGCGGCGACGACAACAATGCCGGAGACGACGAACTGCATTTCGGTCGCGCGGAACGGATCGTTCTTCATCTGGAATCGCGTGGACGCGATCACCGCCAGCACGAAAAGAATCGAGTCCACCGTGAGGGCGGGCCATCGCAGCCAGGGCGTCGTCGAGCGCTCCGGCACACAGGCCTCGATAAGTGCGATTGAAACCGAGATGCTCCAGACGGTATGCAGCGTGAGCACGAAGATCGTCCACCAGCCGCCGATGCCCAGCGAGGGAATATAGGCGGGCTGCAGTAGGTGCATGTTCAACTTGAGGTAGTCGGGATTGAACAGCGTCTGGGTGGTGAAGGCCTCTTCGAGCACCGCATAGGCGAAGGCCAGCATGAGGATCGTCGGCCATCCCTTGTGCGACCGGCGCACGACCTCGCGGATCAACAGCGCCCCGCCGCCGTAGAGCGGGGCGAGAATCATGAGGTAGCCGAGCTTGGTCAGCGGAAAGTCGCCCAGCAGATACTCGGAAATGAAAGGCGCGAGAAAGAACAGCCCGATTGCCGGGGCTACGCGGCTGAATCCGGAATTCGACATAGGTGAGATGTATACGCTGTCGAATTGTCCCGCGCAACTGGACCGCTTACTACTATTGCGGGTCGTCGCCTTCCACGTCGTAGCCGTAGGTTGCGGTGGTGTTGGGCGTGGCTTTGGTCTTGGCGGGTTTTTTGGTGGGGCGAAGGTGGCCGGCGCTGTAGTGGCCGCGATTTTCTACATCGTAGTTTTTGGGCAGGGGTGGGATCATGGCGGCGCCGCCGGTGATCTGGCTGATGCGGTTGAGGATGATTTCGGCGCGGCCGTCGTAGAGTTTGACTGGGCCTTTGATTTCGATCATGCGGCCGGTGAGGCGGCGGACGTCGCCGACGTCTTTCAGGTCGCGGGAGAAAACCACTACCGTGAAGGGGCAGGCCGCTTGTTCTTCGCAGAAATCGAGGAAGTGAACGCCGCTTGATCCGACTTTGACTCGGAGCACTTTTCCAGCTACGCACTTCGTCTCGCCGACGTGCTGGCTGGCTTCGTGGATCGCGATGCAGTCGGAGGCGGAGAGGAGAGGAGCTGCGAACAGGAGAATTAGCAGCGCGACAGGAGATAGGATCCTGGCTGCGGTTGTGGACCGCGCTGCCGGGCTTTGGCCGGCTGGACGGACGTGGGTGTCCGTCCCTCCATATGCCGATGCTGGGTGCGAGTCGAATTGGTGCATGGCTCGATCTTAGGAAGGATGTGGGAGAAAGTATGTGTCCGGGGAAAATAAATCTATGAGTCGTTCCAGAATGAAACTGGCCCGGTGGGCTGTAGCGACGTCAATTTTCCACTACGGGCAGGTGACTGCTGCTGAAGCGATAACCATCTTCTTAAACGACCAGGAGCCGCTACTGGCGACGTTCGGATCGGGAGGCGCCCAGGCCACGACCGGAAGACTGGGGCCCGCGACGGTGCAACTGAAGATGAAAGGCTGAGTCGTCAACTGATAATCCAGATTTCCGGGAGGCGGCGGCGCGAAAGGCCCAACTCCCCAGGTGACCGGCAACGGAGTTACTGTCGTCGGTGCTTCGGAAAACGTGCCGGTCGCTACGAATTCAATCTGCTGGCCGTTCACAGTCTGAGCGACGGTGATGGATTGGAGCTGCCGACCACTGCCGCTTCCACAAGATGTGAAGAGGGAAGCAACGACTGCAACAACGAGAACTAAAGCCTTGGGCATGACATCCTCTTTTGACTGTTTTAGACCCCGCAGTCAAGACATGTGATGAGAAAGCGGCTTCAGAAAGAAAATCCCCATTTCTCGCGCCAAGACCGCGCGAGAAATGGGGCACCCATCGTGGAATAAAAAATCTACTTGAACGACTTGACGGCTGAGGCTTCGTCGTCTTTTACATCGAAAACCGTGTAGAGCTTGGTGATCTGAAGCAGGTCGTTGACCTTTTTGGTGAGGTTGAGCAGCTTGAGTTCGCCGCCCTGATTTTTGGTGGTGGTGAAGGCGCTGACCAGTTCGCCGATGCCGGAGCTGTCAATGTAGTTGACGTCCTGAAGGTTTAGGACAATTTTTTTGTTGCCCTTGCCGAGCAGGTCGCGCACTGTGTCGCGCAGAATGACGCTGCCTTCGCCGAGGGTAATGCGACCGCTGCAGTCCACAATCGTAACTCCATCCACCTGCCGAACAGCAACCTTCATGCTCACTGGGAAGCCTCCTTGCCGCCCGCGGTTGGTCCGTGGACGTGCTTGATTAATTTAAGTTCGGTGCCCGATTCGGAAGGGCGAATTTCGACCGCATCCATAAACGAGCGCATAAGAAAAATTCCGCGGCCCGACGTTTTGAGCAGGTTCTCGGGTGCCAGAGGATTGGGGATCTTGCTCAGATCCATGCCCCGGCCCTGGTCGCGAATGGTAATGATCAAGTCGTTGCCCGAGCGCTCAAAGACGAGAATGACCTTCTTGTCCGGGGCGTACGCATTGCCGTGCAACACGGCATTGACCGCGGCCTCGCGCACGGCCATGGAAATCTGCATGATCTCGTCGTCGGCAAAGCCGAGTTCAGTGGCGACCGTAGTGGCTTTCGCTTCCGCATTGTCGATCGTCTCCAACGAGGAGTCGAGGGTGTACGAAACCCGTTGCTCGGTCATGGCCATGGGACGAAGATTCACAGCGATTATACGGCCTGCACAGCCATTCCGGCTTGCCGGCCGCAGCAGACGCTCGCTAGAGGCGATTCCCAGCGAATGCGGTAGTTTGCCTGTCGGATGGGTGAGTTGTCAATGTTCGGGGCGAGGGATCGCTGGCAAGAACCGAAAAAATTTGGAGATATCCGGCAGGCATTCAAACAAGAGTGCAATCAGAGGGGAACAGAGGGTTATAATCTGGCGCGTGACTCCAGCGTCCTCCCCCAACCTGCGAGTACGGCTGCGACGAATGTTTGTCGCCGCCGTTGTCACCGTGGCTGTGGCGACGGCGGTGGCGTATGGTCTGGACTACGTCGTTTTTCGAATTCGGGCTGCCACCAACCGGAATGCTTATGGCTCAGTGGTGGTGAACCACTACACCGCGGTGCTGCAGAAAAACGGGAAGACGACATTGACGTTCGATCCGCCGCAGCCCTGGAGTTGCGTGCGCACCGTGTTTCCCCACGCGGGATTGTTTCCGTGCTGGTATTTGAGCCGGCATCCCGACCAGCGGACGAATATTTGAGGTGCAACGCTTCATTCGTCCAATTTGATATTCGCGCCACGGCAACATGCGCCCGGCGCATCCTCGAGTGCATTTCTCAAAAGCGATCCCGTGCTAGTAAAGTGGTACTGGCGGCGAT
The DNA here is from genome assembly GCA_963755795.1 of uncultured Acidobacteriota bacterium. Classification (GTDB taxonomy): domain Bacteria; phylum Acidobacteriota; class Terriglobia; order Terriglobales; family Acidobacteriaceae; genus Sulfotelmatobacter. The sequence continues at coordinate 46,511 of CAVWLI010000003.1, forward strand.
TGGAGAAAGAAATGGAATGCGGGACCAAGGATGAACTGGAGCAACACCTGTCAGACATTCGCAGACTTGCAACCAGCCGCAGCCTTACGTCTGAGGAAAAGGATGCTGCGGTTCGGGCCGAGCGGTTTGCCATCGGCCTGCTCAGGGAGCACGACCAGTCGGGCCACCACGGCAAGAGATGCCCGTTCGCTACGCGGCTGGAATGATCGGACGAAGAAGTAACCCTTTATCTTTTACGCCCTCGAACGGGTCAATAAGTTCTATAAAAAGGGATGTCAAGAAAAAAGCTCCGCCTCGACCGGAGGATCGAGGTTCTTTCTCGAGATCTAGCCCACTTGGTTTCGTTACCTCCGAAGACGTTCGGCTTGTTGTCCATCTCGTAAGCTTTCTCTGCTGCTTGGTGGCAAGGCTCGAGTGTGCAAGACGCGGCAAGCAGGACGAATGTTAACCATGGTTCTATCCGAGGCTCGTGGCCTATCGCTATTTCTGGTTATCCGAGGGGGCATAGCGTGTAATGGGTGACTCGGTGCCGAAGCACACGGGGCCGATCTCATTGACTGATACTCGCCCTCGAACCGAGCATCTGCAGAACCCGACTGCCCACCACCGGAGTACACCGCAGAGATGGAAAAGCCTGTTCCTCAGAGATGCTCAAGCTGCTTGCTGATCTAATTGTTTGGCGTCGAAGTCCACCCCTTTCTTCCAAATGGTTAAACTGATCGCGGCCAGCTTCCGAGCCAAGGTGAGACGGGCCATGGTCGGCCGCATTCCTTTCTCTACCCGAGCCACATAAAAGTCGCGCAGAGGGCCAGGACGTGTGCTGGCCGATACCGCAGCACTCTTGAACAGATTCTTCAGCTCTCGATTGTGGTTGTCATTCAGACCGCGTACCGTCATGCGCTCGCGGTTGCGTTGCAGTTTGCCGCGCACCGAGCGGTACTCCCCGCTGTCGTGGGTCTCGACGGCGAAGCCACTGTAGGCCCATAGTTGGCGCTTGGTACGGAAACGGTGCGGGGTCTGCAGCAGGGCCACCAGCAGGGCCGAGCGAATCGGACCGATGGAAGGAATCTGGCGCAGCAACTTCACGCCCGAATGTTTCTGGCTTTCCGCCAGTAACTCGCGTCGCGCTTCCAGCCGCACCGGTTGCAACAGATCCAGTTGCTGATAGAGCCGCTCGGCGCGAAGCCGAACGCCTGGTTCAGCGATCTTCGCCAACCACTCGGCGCGATGACGGGCAGCGTAGACGGTTGCGCCAGCGCAGGGAATCGCCCAGCTGCGATACAGAGCTTTGATGCGATTCATTACCCGAGTCACATCTTGGGTGATGGTCAGATAACTTCGCCCTAGTTCCTTCAAGGTGCGAACCCCATGCTCTCCGTGGTACACGGGATGGAGTTGGTTGCCGCGTAACAACTCCGCCAGCTTGCGCGCATCGATCCGGTCGCTTTTGTTGCCATCCTTCAACAGAGCGTTCTTGCGCGGATCGCAGACTACAAGATGGTGGACACGAGGCTTCAGCAGGTCATGCAACCAGGCAGCGGAGGTTCCCTCTTCGAAGGTCACAGAAAGGGTTCCTTGCAATCCTCGGATGAAATCTATGATAGTGGCCGCCTTGGTCTCCAGCAGACATTCCATGATCAGCTTGCCCGCAGCATCCATCACCGCCACCGAGATGGTGGCTTGGTGCACGTCCATCCCGATATACTTTTCCTGATTCATAAAGGCGCTCCCTTTCGCTAGGTTGGTGATCCGAACAATCTCAACCTACCGCAAAAGTGGGCGCCTTTTTATATTGCGTGTAATCGGGATTTTTCGCCAAGTTACCTCGGGCAGAGCGGCTCCACCATGTACACAGAGTCGCAAGGTTTGCTCCGTTTGTGGGAGTAGTCCGTAGGGAATATGACCGCTGGTTGAGGGACGCCATTCTTGTGGAGGACAAAAGCAAGCAGATAGTCCCCGTCTCGTTTACCCCGGAAACAGAATCTACGCTCTGTTTGCTTGTAAGAGGTTTTTGTCCCGTCCTGCGTCGTGCCCTGCTTCTCACGTGTCTCGACCACAACTTTCTGCGTGTCGAGAGTCATGCCACCTTTGGCTCGAAGCTCTACGGCGATGTCGTCGTCCAGGTCATAGTCCGAGGGGCGACCGCAAATATCTCCTGAACAGACTTGGACGGTGCCACAAAGGCATGAAACTTTGTGCCGCAAGTATTTCAGGGTCGAACAGTCTGAAGCGTGGGACTGCGTTTGGCAGACGACAACGGGAGTGAGAAGGAGCAGCAAAGCCGTAAGCTGAAGCGTGCGGTTCACGGAAGCACTTTACACCCGTTCGGAAGTTGTATCCACGATGATTGACGTAATCAGGCGGGTACACTCGTTGACGCCGTGACCGTAGGGGAACATAGGGTAGAATGTTCCCTCAAAACCAGAGTGAGGATTTCATGCAAAACAATTTGGCACGGCTTGTCTGCACGGTCGCGATCCTGCTCACCCTGACCTGCGCTGCGTTCGCCGCAGCCAGCCTATCCGATCCGCGCTTGCAGAAAGCATATCGCTTCCAGCAAGGCGGATGGACTTATGTTCATCTCGAAGGATCGGCGGCGGACATTGGGTTTCAGCACGGCTATCTGCTCGCGCCGGAGATTGCCGATGCGTTTGAGGCGATCAAATTGTTCGATACGCGCGAGACGCAGCGCGATTGGGAATTTTTTCGCACGACGGCGCAGCAGATGCTGTGGCCGCACATCGACGCTGAATATCAGCAGGAACTGCAGGGGATTGCTGATGGGCTGAAGGCGCACGGGGTGAATCTCGACGTGTATGACGTTGTGGCGCTGAACGCATTCGAGGAAGTGCCGGATTATTACGTGCCGTGGCTGAACAAGCAGAACAAGTCGGCGAAGAATCCGAAGCTCGCGGCGCCGGGGAATTGCAGCGCGTTTATTGCCACCGGCGGCATGACCAAAGATCACCAGATCGTGATCGCACACAATAACTGGACTAGCTATCTGGCGGGCGAGCGCTGGGTGATTATTTTCGACATCCAGCCCGAGCACGGCAATCGCATTCTGATGGACGGCTTTCCCGGCGTGATTACCAGCGACGACGATTTTGGCGTGAACTCCGCCGGCATCATGATTACGGAAACGACCATCACGCAGTTTGAGGGGTGGGATCCGAAGGGTAAGCCGGAGTTCATGCGGTCGCGCAAGGCGCTGCAGTATGCCAACAGCATTGATGACTACGTGCGCATTATCAAAGAAGGTAACAATGGCGGATACGCCAACGACTGGCTCATCGGCGACCGCAAGACGGGCGAGATCGCTTATCTGGAACTGGGGTTGAAGAACACGCCGCTGTGGCGCACCAAGGATGGATATTTCGTCAGCTCGAATTTTGCCCGCGATCCCAAGCTGATTCACGAGGAGACCAGCGGCTTCAATCCCGACGACGCGTCGTCTTCGCCGAATGCGCGTCACAGCCGCGCGGAAGAAGTCATGCAGCAGTCCAAGGGGAAGGTCGACGTGGCCATGGCGGAGCAGTTTCTTTCCGACCACTTCGACAGCTTCGAGAAAAAGGAGCAGGCCGACGAACGCGTCGCTGTGCGGGCACGTGGATGCGTCTGCGCGCGGCGTGAAGGAATGGGGGTGGGCTCCGTACAATCCCGGCGGGGCGGTGCAGGGTAAGGCGACCGACAGCGCCATGGCCGCGAAGATGAGCTTTGTGGCGAGGGCGGGGCATCCTTGCGGCGCGGATTTTCTGGCCGAGCGGCATTTCTGGAGCATCATCCGGAATTCGCGTGGCAGAAGCCGTTGCTGCACGACATGAAGGCGGGGCCGTGGACGGTGTTTACGGCGGGGCAGAAGCAGTAGACGGGCGGTGATGAGTATCTGGGAAAAGCAGGTTCCTCCGCCCCTCGCTTTCGCTCGGGGGTCGGAATGACAATGCTGACAAAGATACTAATGCCAGGACTATGGTGGTGTTTGCCGGCAGCCGAAAACTGAATCGGCTCGATAGACAATTTCGATTGGACTCCGGGGCGGGGCGACCCCTAGAGTCCTATGAGTGCAGACTAGCCGTACTCGAACTCGGGGATTATGTGCGCCGGATGAACCCACCGGAGCCACTCACGCTGTTTCGGCCTCCGTTTCGCAACTACCAGTTTGACTCGGCCTACGATGAGATGTTCGCTTCGCCGGGTGCGCCGCGCGAGCACTACCAAGCCCTGTTTCAGACTCTGCTGGAGTTGCCTCCGGAAGAATTGCGCAAGAGCCAGCAGGCAGCCGACCTTTCGTTCTTGCATCAAGGCATCACGTTCACCGTTTACGGCAACGACGAGGGGACCGAGCGAGTTTTTCCCAACGATCTGCTGCCGCGGATCATTTCTCACAAAGAATGGCTGAAAATCGAGAGCGGCCTCACGCAACGCATTGCCGCGCTGAATCTTTTTCTCGAAGACATTTACCACCACGGAAGAATTCTGGCGGATGGGGTCGTTCCCCGCGAACTGGTCTATAGCTGCCGCCACTTCCGGCGCGAGATGCGCGGGCTCACGGTTCCCCGCGGAATTTATGTGAGCATTTGCGGCACCGACCTGGTGCGGTTACCCGACGGCAGTTTCGCCGTGCTGGAAGATAATCTGCGCGTACCCAGCGGCGTGTCGTACATGCTGGCGAACCGCAAGGTGCTGAAGAAAGTTTTCCCTACGCTGTTTCGTGATTACGGCGTGTGCTCCGGTCGATCATTATGCGCAGGCTTTGCTGGCCACTTTGCGGGCGCTGGCACCGGCGAGTTCGACGGCGCGGCATGAACCGAAAGTTGTGCTGCTGACCCCGGGAGTTTTCAATTCCGCGTATTTCGAGCACACATTTCTGGCGCAGCAGATGGGCATTGAACTGGTCGAGGGGCGCGATCTGCTGGTGCACGACAACATCGTTTATATGCGGACCACCGCCGGGCTGCGGCGCGTGGATGTGATCTACCGGCGCGTAGACGACGATTTTCTCGATCCGCTGTGCTTCCGGCAGGATTCGAGCTTAGGCGTCCCCGGATTATTCAATGCTTACCGCGCGGGAAATGTCGTGATGGCCAACGCGATCGGAACAGGCGTTGCCGATGACAAGGCGCTCTACGCCTACGTGCCGGCGATTATCCGCTACTACCTGGGTGAGGATCCGATCCTGGCCAATGTTCAGACTTATCTGCTGACCGACCGCTCGCAAAGAAACCATGTGCTGGAGCATCTCGACGAATTGGTGGTGAAGGCGGTCGGCGAGTCGGGCGGCTATGGCATGTTGATCGGGCCGCACAGCACGGAGGCGGAAAGGGAAGACTTCCGGCGCAGAATCGAGGCCGAGCCGCGAAATTATATTGCGCAGCCGACCCTGAATTTGTCGCGGGCTCCGTGCTTTCTCGAAGGCGAAGTGCAGGCGCGGCATGTGGACCTGCGTCCTTATATTTTGTATGGCGAGAATGTCACGCTGGTGCCGGGAGGGTTGACGCGCGTGGCGTTACGGCGAGGATCGCTGGTGGTGAACTCGTCGCAGGGCGGAGGCAGCAAGGATACGTGGGTGCTGCGCGCATGAAGGTTATAGAGGATGAACGGACGAGGACAAACCACTATGCTTTCGCGGGTCGCGGACAGCCTGTATTGGATGAGCCGCTACCTGGAGCGCGCCGAACATACGGCGCGGCTGATTGATGTCGATCTGCAGCTTCGGCTGGATCAATCGCCGGAAGCGGGTGCGGGACGCTGGTTGCGGCTGCTGGAGGCTTCACAGGTTCCGCCCCCGGAAGACGGAAAGATTGACGCCGAATCGCTGACGCACGTGCTCACGCTCGACCGGACGAATCCTTCTTCTATTTTGTCGTGCGTGGCGGCGGCACGCGAAAACCTGCGCCAGGTACGCGAGCAGTGCAGCACAGAAATGTGGGAGCAACTCAACCGGCTGTACTTGCAGGTAAACAGCACGACTGCGAGCGAAGCGTGGCTGTTGCATTCGTATGTATTTTTTCGGGCGGTGCGCGAGGGCGCGCATTTGTTTCAAGGCGTGACCGATTCGACCATGTCGCACGGCGAGGGATGGCAGTACATCCAGTTGGGGCGATTTGTCGAGCGCACGGACGAACTAGCACGGCTGATCGGCACGCATTTCGGGCGGCTGCCGCATCCGCTCGATCAGGCGGTGGAGAGCGAAGAATATCTGGAGTGGGTGGGCCTGCTGAAATCGTGCGCGGCGTTTGAGGCGTACTGCAAAACGTACACGGCGGAAATCCGGCCGCTGCGTGTGGCTGAGTTTTTGCTGCTGAATCCGGACTTTCCGCATTCCGTGCGATTCTCCGTGGACCGCGTGCATGCGGCACTGGTCGCGATTGGAGAACTGACGGAACGTAAGGCCGAGCAGCCCGCGCGGCTGGCGGGGCGGCTGTGCGCCACGCTGAGTTTCAGCCAGATCGAGGAGATTATGGCCTCGGGGGCGGCGGCTACGTTGACAGCGTGCGCTGGCAGTGCGCGCAGGCTCACTCGGCCATTCAGCAAGTTTATTTTGATTATGCGGTCGAGTCTGCGCTGGTTTCGTAAGAAAGATTGAGTAATTGGGAAATTTGTTAATTGAGGAATTGAAGACCGGGCTGCAGGTTTTGCTTTTCAATTTCTCAATTGCTACATTACCCAATTACTCAATTCGGAGAGTGCGATTCCTGCTGAGGAGTGAAAGTTGATCTATTCCGTCCGCCACACGACTACGTTTCGCTACGAACCTGCGGTGCGGGAGAGTGTCATGGAGGTGCGTCTGCAGCCGCGCAGCGACGGAGAGCAGCGCTGTCTCAACTTCGTCCTCAAGGTCGATCCGGCGGCGAACGTGATGCACTACCGCGATTTCATGGGGAACGTAGTGCATCACTTCGATATCGCCGGAAAGCACACGGTGGTGAAAGTTACGGCGCAATCGGCGGTGGAAGTGCAAAACGTGGCGGCGCCGCGCGCGGCCGACAGCGGCGACTGGGCCGATCTGGACGCGCTGGTCGCGGGCAATGATTATTGGGAAATGCTTTTGCCCAGCCACTTCGTGCAGTCGAGCGCGCCCTTGGAGCAACTTGCCAAGGGACTCGGCTGCGAGCGGCGCGGGAATCCTCTGGGCCTGCTGACCGAACTGAATGAAGCGATCTACAAGTTATTTGCCTACGTACCGAATAGCACAAAAGTGGATTCACCGATTGCAGAAGCGCTCGAGACGCGGCAGGGGGTGTGCCAGGATTTTGCTCACATCATGATCGCGCTGGTGCGCCGGGTGAAGATTCCGTGCCGATACGTCAGCGGCTACATGTTTCATCGCGACGAAGACGAACACGACCGTTCGCTCGAAGGCGCGTCGCACGCATGGATTGAAGCACTGGTGCCGAGGCTGGGCTGGGTTGCGTTCGATCCAACGAATAATCTGGTGGGCGGCGACCGGCATATTCGCGTGGCCATTGGACGCGACTATGCCGACGTTCCTCCCACGCGCGGCGTCTACAAGGGCGAGGCACAGAGCGAGTTGAGCGTGGCCGTGACGGTGAGTCCCGCGGATACCGCGATTCCGGAGACTGTGATGCCAAGCTTTGTGGTTCGTTCTAGACCGGTGCTGGTGTGGGCTACGGCGCGGTCCGAGCAGGAACAGCAACAGCAGCAGTGAATCGTCTGTAGCCCCGGCACCCCTTGCAAGATTGCCTCGTTCTTCCGTTCTCCCCTCAGCCGTAGGATGGGATTCGTGCATTTGCCGAGGTGAATCATGAAGCATGCGTTTGTAATGATGTGTGCTGTCACACTGGCGCTGTCGGCGTTGGTGGAAGCCCAGGAAGCTCCCGCTTCCAAAATTTCTCCGTGCTTAGTCGTTGCCCGTTACGGCACCGATGGCCCGTTTTTCTATCGGGACCAGTACGGAGTCGCGGTCGACCATCTGCAACTTGCCTACAGCAGCGACGAGCTGAACTATGTGCTTAAGAACGGCGTGAAAATCGTCGTATATGACGTCAAAGAACACGAGTCGTTTGCAGAGGCGCGAGAGTCCTGCTTCCTCACGCGAAGCAGTCCAATCCCGAAAGACTGAACCGTCGAAGACCCTTGCCGCGGCGGAACGTTTTAACGAGTTCCGTTTGCCGGGCGAAACGGTGCGTTCTTCACGTAGCTGTCAATCCCGTGAAGCAGGGGCGTGTCAAGACAGACTACTGCGGCAGACCGACTTTGCGCAGCAGTTCGACAAAGCGCGGATCAGAACGCATGGTGTCGAATTGGAAGTATGTTTTCAAGCCGATAAGCGTCCAATCGTGCTCCCGGTAGGCGACGTCGAGCCAATGGAAAGCCTGCTCGTTGTCTCCCATGTCGGCGTAGAAGCGGGCAATGATCAACGCCGAGTAATAGCCATTCTTGCGTTGTGCTTGCCGGAACTCGATGGCTTTGGCAAGAGCGCCTTTCCACCCCGACGAACGATATCCCTGTTCCAGGGAGGAAGCGAATTCAGCATCGTCCGGGTTGCCCGACAGCTGGCCGTAGGTTTTCCATTCTTCAATGACCTGCGGGTACATGCGCTTGCCCCAATAACCGTAGGCCAGGCAGTCATGCGCGATGGCGAACGTCGGATTTTCATCGGCCAGCTTCCGGCAAATCGCAATGCCGTCGTCGAACCTCCGGGCTGAGACGCGAACCCCTCCCGCCACCCGGGTAACCACGGGAGACTCGGGATCGAGCTGATGCGCCAGATCGATTTCCGCAAAAGCTTCCTGCTCTCGGCCGCCAATCTGGCCGATTTCGTCGCCGTACCACTGATGCGCAGTGGCGTCGTTGGAGTCGAGCGCGAAAGATTTCTTGAACTCCGCCTCTCCGCCAGCAAAATCCCAGTCGTACTGCATCTCGTTGCTGCCCAGAACGGAATGAGGATGAGCCAGAGTCGGGTCCAGTTCGAGCGCCCTGCGGGCGGCGGCGTTTGACTTGGGAAAGTCTTCGTTTTGATTGCCGCCATAGTTCGGTAGCACCGCATAGGCATCGGCGAGACCCGAATAGGCCAGAGCGTAGCCGGGGTCCTTCGTGATGGCCTGATTGAAATCGAAGATGGCCTTCTCCAATTCGCTGTAAGTCCGATCGTTCCAGGCGTACCGGCCCTTCAAGTACAGTTCGTAGGCCTGCGGATTTTGTGTGCCCTGCCGCGTGACCTGCTGCCGCTCTGAACTGCTGAGCTTGGAGCGCAACTTTCCGGCGATGTCGCCCGCCATTTGCTGCTGCAAGGAGATGAGGTTGGCGCTCTTGCCTGTGTAGCGGTGCCCCCAGATTTCGGTGTTGTCCCGAACGTCGGTGAGCTCGGCGCTGATCTCGATAGTGCCGGCCTGCAGGATCACTCGCCCGCTCAGCACGACGGATACTCCGAGATTGTTGCCGATGGTTCGGACGTCAACGTCCTTTCCCTTATAGCGAAAGGCCGAGTCGCGGGACCGAACCTTAAGCTGCGGTACGCGGGCCAGGCTGCCGATCAACGACTCAGCGATGCCTTCGCTGAGGTAGTCGGTGTTGGCATCTCCCCGTACGTTGGTAAAGGGGAGCACGGCGATGGAGTCGGGGTCGAGGTAAAGATCATGGGATCCGCCATTCGCTGGCTCACGATTTGCGAGAGCTTTGTAGCGGGGTCCGCTATGGCCGATCGAGAAATAGGCGATTAGACCTGCGGCGAGCAGGAGCGGAACGAGCCAGGCGGCGAGACGGGAGGGCGGCCAATTTCTAATCCGGACCGCTGTCGGAACCGCCAGCGGAGTTGTCGCCGTGAACCGAGCGGGAGGGGTGTTCAACACAGCGGCTCCGGGGGAATCCGGTTTGAGGTCCTCGACTCCGCTGGATGGGGAATCCTCGCTAGCCAGTTCTTCGCTTCGTCCCTGTAACCACTCGGCTAATTCGTCGCTGTAGGCGAAGACAGCGCTACGGCCGCCTCCTGGTATCCGATGCACGGGAAGACCGCGTTCTGTTTCCCAGCGCTTGACCGTGCGTTCGGCGCGGCCGAGGAAGGCGGCGATCTCCTTCCAGGAGTCAAGGCGCTTCCCAGCGAGCGGTTCGCGATTAGTTGACATACTTAGCTGACTTAAAGGGAAATGACACGTCATGGCCTCAAATGACCCGACATGCCTGTTGCCGGCGGGGGAGCAAGGCCGCCATAGTATAGCGCGATTCGCAAATGTTTCGTGCCCCACCAATGGGCTTTCCGGTAGGAAAGATGGGCCAGAGCCGGGAAATTCAACATGCTGGAATTAAACGATTTAGGAGGAGTTGCGATGTCTAAACGAAAGTTTGTCGATAGGACGGCTTCGATCATTCTTATACTCTGGTTGGCGATGGCGGGCGTTTCGGCCGCGTCGGATACGTTTACCAGTCTGGTGAGTTTCGACAAAACCAATGGCAATGAGCCAAACCACACGGCCCTCATTCAGGCCACTGACGGCAACCTTTATGGAACCACCTCTTACGGAGGGGCCAACGGTAGTGGCGTCGTGTTCCGCATGAGTCCATCGGGAACTCTGGACGCGATTTACAGCTTCTGCTCGCTGGCCAGCTGCGCCGACGGCGCAAATCCTTATACCAGCTTGATTCAGGCCAGCAACGGGGAGCTCTACGGGGCAACCTACTCTGGCGGAGCGAGCAACAATGGTACGTTGTTTAAGATCACTACGTCGGGGACACTGACCACCCTCTACAGCTTTTGCTCCCTGGCGAGCTGCGCCGACGGCTCCGCACCTGAGGGCCAGCTGGCCGAAGACGGTGCCGGGAACATCTACGGAACGGCGTATTACGGCGGGGCGAGCAATTTCGGCACAGTATTCAAATTCAGCACGAAAGGTGTGCTGACCACGCTCCATAGCTTCAGCGGGGCGGATGGGGAAAACCCAGAGGGCGGCTTGACTGCGGCCAGCGGGGTTTTCTATGGCACGGCGGCGTTCGGAGGGACCAAGGGCGACGGTACCGTCTTCAAGATCACGGCTGCTGGTGTAGAGACCACGATGCACAGCTTTACGGGAAGCGACGGATACTATCCTCACGGCTGGCTGGTAGCTGCGGGCGGCGCCTTTTACGGAACAACAGCAGGTGGAGACGGCACGGTCTTCAAGATGACCGCGGCCGGCGCAGTCACCACGCTCTACAGTTTTTGTTCGCTGCCCAGCTGCGCTGATGGTGACCTAATAACTGCGGGTTTGATGCAAGGCACAGACGGCAATCTCTATGGAGCCACGGACATTGGCGGGGCAAACAACGATGGAACCATCTACCAACTCACCCTCAAAGGGGTGTTGATCACGCTGCACAGTTTCGACAACACGGATGGTTACGGCCCGCAGGGCACATTGGTGCAGGACACCAACGGCGACTTCTACGGGATCACGGAGTTTGGCGGGAGCAGTGGTGACGGTACTGTCTTCAGCATCGCGACGGGGCTTAAGGCGTTCGTTAGGCTGGAGCTCACGAGCGGGAAGGCAGGATCGAAAGTGGGGATTCTCGGCGATGGATTCAGTTCGTCGTCGGTGGTGAAGTTCAATGGAACGACGGCAACGACGGTGACGCTGACCGAGCCGGGGCTGCTGACGGCGACGGTGCCGGCGGGCGCGACGGATGGCTATGTTACGGTGACCACGGGAGCGACCACGCTGACCAGCACGCAGAAATTTACCGTGCACAACTCGTGGAGAACGGGGGCGGCGGTGCCCGTGCCTGTTGTGAACCCAGCGGCCGCGGTGCTCGGTGGCGACATCTATGTGGTTGGCGGGTATAACAGCAGTGGGTCGCTCGCGGACGTCCAAATTTACAATCCGACTACGAACGTCTGGACGACAGGCCCGTCGTTGCCAACCGCGACCGATACTGGAGCTGCCGCGGTCGTCAGCAACGTGTTGTATTTCATTGGGGGCAGCCATGCCGGCGTATATACCAATGCGGTGTGGGCTTATAGTCCAACCACGAAAACATGGACACCGAAAGCGGCCATGCTGACGGGGAGAAATGGACTGCAGGTGGTAGTGGAGAAGAACATCATCTATGCCATCGGCGGATACAACGGATCGACTTTTATCGATACCGTCGAAAGCTACAACCCGAAGACGAACGAGTGGACGGAGGAAGCGCCGATGTTGGGGACGAAGGATATTCCGGCCGTTGGTCTGATCGGAACTTCGATTGTGGTCGCCGGCGGAGCAAACCAGCCCGGCTCGGTTACCGGGGATACCGAAGCCTACAACGCCACAACGAATACGTGGAAAGAATTGACGGCTGACCCCACAGGGCGAACCGGCCCCTGCAGCGGAGTCATTGGTCAGCTTTATGACGTGGGAGGATACATTAACAATGCCGGTGCGGCGACGACGGTAAACGAATCGTTCAATTTGACCACGGATAAATGGACGACGACGCTGGCTCCGATGCCGAATGGCACGATGTTTGGCGGTTCGGCGGTGGTGAGCGGACAGCTTTATTGCCTGGCGGGTGCGGCGGTTGTAAACTCCAGCGCCGTCGCTTACGTACAGATTTATCAGCCCTGAGATGCTGCTTAACTTTACAAGCTGCCCGAACGCTGAATCGGAGGATTCTTTATTCGTGGCGCACTTCGGTGCGCCACTTTGTCCTGGCAGGAAAATTCAGTTTGGCTTCTGGGCGCGGGACGCAGATGCAACCGATGTTCTCGGATGTTAAGCAAAAAATAGTTCACGAGGAATGAAGAATGGCGGAGAGATTTGCACCGCCCACTAGTGGAACGTGTAAGTTACAAAATTCTTCAAGGTCTTAGAATTCCACTATTTCCACGAAGAAAGACTCTCTAGCAAAATTCAGCACGAATTTCTTGGCCAGTTTGTGTCAGTTTTGCCAGTTCCTCTTCTCCCTTCGCTCAGTATGCTGATTGCACGCGCGTAAGAGGAGGATAGGATGTTGGCATCGTCCATCGGGTGGATACTCATTATTTCTGGAATCGGGACGGCCGCTGGCGGACTTGCCGGGCTCTTCTTCCCTCGAATGACTCTGCGGCTAGTATTTGCGGCGGAGATTAGCGACGGCGCGACGATGTTCTTCGTTCGACATTGGGGAGCGCTGCTCTTTGTTGTTTGTGCTCTAACTGTATATGCCGGTTATGTTCCGGCTTCCCGCCTTCCGATCTTGACGGCTGCCGTAATAGAAAAGATTGCCATCGTTGCCCTGATCTTTTTCGGCCCTCTCAAGCGGACGGTTGCGATGACGATCGTCGGAACGCTGGATGGGATCTTGGCCATCCTGTTCGTTGCGTACCTTGCCGCACTTTAGCAATTCTTGCTAGAGAAGAGACCCTAAGAACTGACCAAGGTCCGGGAAAATATGGCGGAGAGGGTGGGATTTGAACGGCTTCCCCGGTTTTATGCGGCTTTTCGACTGTTTACTCAAGTCATTGAAAAAACATCGGGAGAGTCGGTGTAACTGAATGTAAGTACATATACTTAACTACACATGGTACCACTTGCGTTCACCCGAAGAAGCGCCAAAAATAGCTCAGCCTCATTTCATAACTAAACCAAAACTAACACAAATTTCTTCGCCGACCCTTCGCTCGTTCGCCTTATATTCGTCTCACTTGAGTGGAGTTTCCACCCTCTCCTCTCAGCGAATCACTGTCAGATCAGTGGTAGAGCAGAGAATTGGGTACGTGGTACAAACTCTGGCGGAACATCTCTAGGGGAAACCTTCTGGGCCGCAAGGTTGAAGTGGGCCATGACGAGACGAATCAGTTGCAGTGCGAATCTTCGGCGTACCTCTGGCTGGTCCGGTAGGCGGTTGCTTATTCGCGCGATAAACTTAAAGGTCTCAAGCAGCGCGTCGTCTGGGTTCTTCTTCACGCGATTTGCGAGCGAGCCCGTCATCCGTTTTGGCTTGGCCGTGATCATCCTCTCGACCCAGAGCCGGTAGGTCTCCGGCGTCCCTTTAGCTGGAGGCGGCACCGCAGCAACGGGTTTGGTCCACTCGCCCAGAGCGCCCTTAGCCCGTGACGCATTGATGACCAGCTTGCGGTCCATCATGGCCTGTACGGCACCCTCCGGCAAATTTTCCATTGCATGGCGATATGCGTACATACAGGCATATCCGGTCCGCAACACCAGGCCCATGGCGGCGATGGCTTTAGTGAAGTAGCCGTAGGGAGCAAGAATAACCTGCAGCTCCAGTATGCGCTTTCCGATATAGAGCTGGTTGCTCGACGCGGCGATCTCCTTCATATTCTTCCGCACTGTCTGGCGCTGTTCAGCGCTTAGAAATCTGAGGCTGTCTTCGTTCTCCCCCAGCACCATTAATTTACCCTCTCCCCGTGCGCGGCGCTATTATCTCGCAGGTCCGCTACGTTGTCAAGAGTATATAGCCTCTTATGCGAAGGTGATTATAGTTTGCAAAGTTACCTAAGTCGGCATAACATTGCAAGCCCATGGAGGGGAGGTTCTTAATGCAAACAGCCCGCCGCCCCATCAACATCGACCTCGACCTGTACGAACAGATCGACTCCTACTGCGCCGCTACCGGCGTCTCAAAAGCCAACGTGATCCGCGAAGCCATAAGCATGTGGCTGGTCAACGTCAAGCCTCGGCGAATGGCCGCATTCGGTCCGGCAGTGATTACGAAAGCCGTGGCCACGGAGAAGAGACAGTGAGCCGCAAGGCAGAATTCCGCGTCGTTCCCCCGAGCCGCAAGGCATCGCTCATCGTGCGCCCGCGCCGGAAAGCGCCGCCGTCGATTGACATCGAGCACCGCACCCTGGGCGTCGGTCGGCTCGTTGGCCTGCGCCCGAGCGGCTCTGGTGGCTTCGTCTGCGACGTTAAGTTCGGCAGCATCACGCGCACGCTGAAGTTGGATGAATCGTATTGGGTCACGCCGATCTCCGATGTGGTCGCATTGCTTCCGATGTTTCCGCAGTCGAAGTCGCCCGTGGAGAAAGAGTCGAAGGTTGAGCGCGCCGACGAAAGCGAAGAGTCGGAGACCGAGGAGCTGTCCGCCGAGCGCGCGTTCTTTGGCGACGCCGACAGCGAGGCTGAAGGCGAAGACTTCGGCGACGGCGTGGAGATGGAGATCGCATGACCAAGCTCAACGTCTGCGCCCACGGCCACATCATGCGGGTGTTCAACGCCGAGGTCGCGGCCACGGGCAACCCGCGCGTCGATCAACTCCTCCGCACGCTCTTCGCAGACCGCGAGCGCTGCCGCGAATGCGTGCGCGTGCGGGCCAGAAAGTCTGATATGAAGCGCGCCCGGCGCAGCTTGATGCCGGTCGTAAACCACAACCGGCTCTTCGGAGCACAACCCCAGTTCTTCTCGGCCCAAAAGGAGCCGACACTATGAAAAGAAAACAGACTGAAGAACGACTCGCGCGCCTCCTTGATATCGCAGAACTCCGGGACGACCCCGAAGCTATGAAGCGTTCGCCGCTCTTGCCAGAGATCGAAGAACGGCTCTTGTGCGGGATTGATGACTGGCACGTTCAGACCCACAAAACCATCGATGCGATCAACCAGGAACTCTTCAAGCTGAAATTTCCGTCGGAAACTTGGCTGGAGAACGAGATCGATTTCTACGACCGGCTAACCGTTCAGCATCTCGGCTATGCGCCGATTAGCGATCGGGCCTTCGGCTCAACGACGCTGCGGCGGATGGGCGGGGACAAGTGGCAACTCGCACTCAAGGTAATCCAGCGCGAAGACGGAAAACTTGCGGGATACGCTCCTCTGTGCGACACCGATCCCGAAGCGGCATCTGCGGCCTTCCGCTACCTGCCGTTTCTGTTTTCTAAGCTTGCTGGCCGCAACGAGCATCTTCGTGAGATACGGCTGCAGCACGGGATGCGCTCTGAGTTCGTACCCCGCTAGCAGTAAGAACTTCTGGCGCGCGGGAGCGGTATCAGCGCCGTCTCCCGCGTTTTGGAATTGCAGCGGCACGCCCGCAGATAGGGCGCAAATGAAAAAGGCAAAGAAGAAGGCCCAGGAAACGATGCGGCCATCGAGTGTGACTGTCGCGAAACACAAGGACGCCAAGATGCCGCAATGTGGTGTTGCTAGAACCCTCAACTGGGCACCATCGAAACCGAAGTCTGTGCCCATGCGAAATCGGGTGCCGCCAGTGGGAAAAGAGTCCATGTAACCGTGGCCCGTGGCTCAATCGAAGACAGTCGCGCAGCAACGCGGGTGGGGGATGTGCGTCGCGGCGCGTCCTCTACTCTCAATCAGCGCGGCAGAAAAGGAGAACACTCCATGATCGAACCCAAACACGTCCGTAAATTCTTCGCGCACCACCTGGGTGCGAGCCTGCCGAAGCGGGACCAGGTGTTGGTGAAGTGCGTGTTCCATGATGATGCGCGTCCCAGCCTTTCGATCAACTTGCAGGACGGGGTTTGGAAATGTCAGGCCGGATGCGGCGAAGGCGGCCTGATCGACTTCGAAATGAAGAAGAGCGGCTGCGACGCCCATACCGCCAAGCGGAACATCGCCACCATCGTTGGAGTCGATCTGTTCGGCAGCGGCAGTGAGCAGCCGGAGGCCGTCTACCAATACCGCGATGCGCTGGGCGTCCTCGTGTTCGAAAAACTGCGCCTGCCGGGAAAGCATTTCATTCTGCGGCGGCCCGTGGGCAAGGGATTCGCGAACGGCCTGACTGGCATTGCGCAGAAGCCGCTTTACAACCTGCCCGATGTCATCACTGCGAACGTGGCGGTCATCTGCGAGGGCGAAAAAGATTGCGACAGCGTTACTCGTGCTTTTGCGGAGCTGCCGGAAGACTTGACGAAGGACGCGCGAATCGCCGTCACCACGAACTTCGATGGAGCGGGTAAGTGGGGAGACTTCTACAACCCCTACTTCGCTGGCAAGAAAGTCATCGTCATCCCGGATAACGATCAGGTTGGAGCCGCGCACGCGCAGCTCGTCGCTCGCGCAGTCCATCCCTACGCTGCAGGCGTGAAGATCGTGAACTTGCCAGGCCTCGCCGAGAAGCAGGATGTGAGCGACTACTTGGAGAATCACACAGCGCAAGACTTGCTCTCCGAGATCGCCAAGGCCACGTCGTGGTACCCGCCGAAGGTGACGCAGGAACTCATTCCTGTTGCGTCAGTCTTCCGGAGCGCCGTGTTGCCGAAGATCGACTGGTTGGTCCAGGACGTTATCCAGCGCGGCAGCAATGGCACATTCACGGCGTCGCCGAAAGTTGGAAAGTCGTGGGCCGCATTGGATCTCGCCATCGCAATGGCTTTGGGTGAACCCTGGCTGGGATTTGCGATTCCGGCTCCAGTGCGCGTTGCATTCATCTCGCGCGAAGACAATCCGCGACTGACCTCATGGCGGCTGGAGCAACTCTTTCGCGGTCGCAGTGCTGCCCACCCTGGATTCATCGACAACCTTCGGATCAATTCACGGGCACAATCACCGCAGCTTCTGATCGATAACGACGCGCAGCTCAGCGAGCTGATTGATGCGATGAAGCTGGCGAAGACGGAGTTCTGTTTCTTCGACGTGTTGAATATTCTGCACTGCGCCGACGAGAACGACAACTCTGAGATGGCCGCCGTGATGCAGAAGTTTTCCAAGGTCCAGGAAGAAGTTGGTTGCGGCATCGGACTCATTCATCACTACGGCAAGGACGCAACCAGGTCGATGACGCAGCGGCTGCGTGGGGCCAGCTCCATTGCGGGATGGATGGAATGGCTGATCGGAATCTCGATGGCGAATGAAGCCACCAAGACGCGGCGGATGGAGTTCGAGCTGAAATCCGCAGAGCCACCTGCGCCCATTCTCTACCGGATGGTGACGACCGGCGACACCACCAGGCTGGAACTGGAAGGCGCTGCGCCGCAGGCTAATTATCTGGATGAAATGTTCAAGCCGCCACAGAGCCAAGATGAGTTGTTCGAGGCGGGCGGAACGGAGGTAGCGTGAAAAAACAAGTAGAGCGGAACCGCGTTGAACTGCGCCGTGGTGTGCTGATCCTCCATCAGGCCCCAGGCGCGTCATGGCGGCAACAAGAGAAGAACGCGGCCGAACTACTCCGCGTCTTCGCGTGCAGCCAGAAGAAAGTCAAACAGGTCTTGGTCGAAGTGCCAAGCCGGAAGAGGCGCTGATGAAGTACGTCAACATCCCGCTGGAGACGCTGCACAAATTCAAGCCGGAACATAAGGCTGGGCTTCTCGTGTACTGCCGCCTGCTCGCCCTGGTGACCACGGAGGTCGAACTCGATCCGCCGCACAAGACAGCCTGCGGGCTTGACGCGGAGCGGGCAGGCGTCGTCTTGGAGGGTGGAGTATTCACAGACGAGGATCTGGCTGAGCGGATCGACAACTATCCGAAGAACTCACTGCGCCACGGGCGGAACGTTCTGGCTGCGATGGGCCTGGTAATTTTAGATCTAAGCCGGAACGGGTATCGGCTGGCACTCCTCGGCTGCTGCAAGTACCGGAAGCTGAAGGCCATCGGCGCGCGATACGCCTGGGTAAACCGGGTCTTGGGCAGGGTTGAGGTTGCAAAAATCTCTCAACCTCAAGAATCTGAGGTTGCAAATATCTCTCAACCTGCTGCAAAAATCTCTCAACCTGGTGCAAAAATCTCTCAACCTCAACCCCATCCAGCCTTACGCGGTCAACAAGTTACGGACCCTAAATCAGAGAATAAATCAGAGAATAAAGCAAACATCACGAACGATTCTGACATTGCTCTTTTGAACTGCCTGGAAGTCGTGTGGACATACTACCTCGTGGCCATCGAGCAATCGCCCAAGATCTATACGCTCACCCCTCGCCGCCAGAAAGTTGGGCTCGAACGGATGCGCGACCTGACCGAACGTGGGGCGAGTCCAGAGAACGCAGCTCGGCTGTTGAAGCTCGCCATCGACAACATCACCGCCTCGGACTGGCACGCTGGGCGCGACCCAAAGACGAATGGCGCTAAGTTCCTCGACTGGGAGAAGCACTTATTCGGCACCACCGAGATGATGGAGAAGTGGCTGGAGAAGAGCGGCCCGATCCCGCAGAAGCAATCAACGCCCATCGGCACTGGCCACACCGCCAGTGGGAGTGTGCAGTGAGTTTGGCGGCCAGCACGTCAGCCGCCCGCGTACCGTTTTGCACTGCAGGCGCAGGGCGACGAGGCCACACGAACCGTGCTGGCGAACGGGCCTGGCGTACTCTATCCTTCGGTTCGCCCCGAAAGCACATCCGAAGCCGGAAGAGTAGACAACCGGCGCATCGAGCGTCGATCCCAGCCAAGCGGACCGAATCGCTTATCCCATACCTCCTTGATTACTTCTTCCACCTGTGTGGCTGTTAGGGCCTTGCGCTCGATCAGGGAAGCAGCGACGGCGGAGATTTCGTCCCAGCGGTTGTTCACCAGATTGCGGGCTTCAAGTTCGGCTACCCTCAGCCGGGCGTTCAGGATGTCATTGCACCCTCCTGATATGCATTCGAGTAGACGGGCAGCGCCGAGTACGTCGCTGCTAGCGGCAAACCAACTACGGGGGGCATACTTCTTCTGGGCCGTGTTGCCAGCTAGGGACATTACTGCAAACCGTTCGATCCGCACGCGAGTGCGCGGCGCTGCGGCTAATTCCGGGTCCCCCGTTAACTGCAAGTGGACTTGCGTCACGCCAGCACTACAGTCCTTTCGCACGATGGTGAGGCTATCGCGACCGATGCTGAGATCAAGGAAGAACGCGGCTACCGCATGACCGGCTTCGTGGTATGCGGTGGTGGCTGGCTTGTTAGCTCCCATCTCCTACTCCTTTTGATCTAACGCGAGCCGCCGTCAAACGGGGAATTCGCAGTGTTAAACCCAGCATACAACCGGCTGTCAAGTGAAGTTCTCAGGCAGTGCTTATACGGTAAAAAGAAATGGGCCCGCGAGCCCAATTTTGACGTGCCTTCTGCGCGATTCGTATTTCGATTCTCACGTGCAGCCAGATCCATCCTCGGGTGAGCCCGATCCGGGTGACCTGCCCCCTGCTTTCGTTCACGTAAGAATACGACAACTTTCAGCTGCTCCATCTCGGGGTTGAGCCGGGATGGGGGAGCGCGAGGGGCAAGGGACGGCGTTTGAGTCCCTTGCCTCTCGCTCAGCTGTGTAGAAGTTTGCTGCCTGCGCCGCCGCAAACTCTTTCGGCGTGCGGTATCCCAAACTGCTGTGCGGACGCTCCTCGTTGTACTCGATCTTCCACGCCGCGATCTTCCGCCGCGCGTCGAACAAGTTTTGAAACCAGCTCACCGTCAAGCACTCATCTCGCAGCCGTCCGTGAAAACTCTCCACGCGCGCGTTCTGCGTTGGCTTGCCTGGCTGAATGTGCAACAACTCGATCTTTCGTTCCACGCACCACGCCAGAAAATGCCGGCTCGTCAGCTCCGGCCCGTTGTCGCAGCGGATCGCTTGCGGTTGTCCCCGCTCGCTCACGATCGCATCCAGCACTCGTGTCACTCTCCGGCTGGCAAAGCTCGTATCCACTTCCAAGGCCAAACACTCTCGCGTATAGGCGTCCACCACGCTCAGCACCCGGATCGTTCGTCCACACTCCACCGCATCGTGCACAAAATCCAACGCCCACTCCTGGTTGGCCGAAGTCCTCACCAGCAGCGGCTTTCCCTCGCGCACGCAATGCTTCCGCTTCTTCCGCCGAATCATCAGTCCGGCCTCCCGATACACCCGATGCACCCGCTTGTGGTTCACATGCTCTCCCGAGCGGCCCAACAACACATGCAGCCGCCGATACCCGAAGCGCGGCTTCTCCCGCGCCAACTCCACTAACTTCGTGCGCAGCGGCTCGTCGCTGCACCTTCTCTGATAGCGATAGCTCGACACCGCCATCGTCACCAACCCGCACG
>CAVWLI010000004.1:0-168833 GCA_963755795.1 uncultured Acidobacteriota bacterium
CCAGGTAGCTGTCGAACTGCACTTGAGTGCGCAGGGAGATACCTGCGCGGAGTTGTCCGGGCTGGTCGGCGGTCGGCGTTGCGGATCGTCTCGGCAAGGGTGAAAACTTCCCGGGCGCGGCTGGCCGGGACGAATAGCACGCCATCGTCATCGCCCAGGACCAGGCCCTCCACGATCCACGGCCCAATCTCCCACCGTGGCGGACGCCAGCGCATCCACGACCCGGGCATCGAGACGCTGGGGGCTGCCCGGAAGCGCTTCCAGCCCGAAGACCGGCAACCCGATCGCCTGGATGTCGGCGGTGTCGCGGTGGCCAGCCTCCAGATCACGATTCCGTCCAGCCCTGCAGCCGAGCCTCCAGAACCACCAGGTCGCCGATGCAACTCTCATCCAGGGTGCTCGTTGTTGTCGGCCACACCCAGCACTGGGCGGACGTGGCCCCGTCGATGCCCGATGAGTCTGGCCTCAGTAGCCGAGATGCGCTCCATCTTGATGTGCAGGTCGGGCGACCACTCGCGCTCGAATTCTTCCCGCGCCAGGGCCAACCCTTTGTCGGTGGCTTCAACGTAACGCAGGGTGGCGCGAGCCAGAATCACGCTGAAACAAGTAGTCACCACAGTCGCAATGACCGGGATGTAGCTCATCAGCGTGGTGAAGGGGATGCGGAACGAGTTGGCCACTTGCATGTGCATAGGCGCGCATTGCTCCTGCGAACTTGATCTCAAGACAAGCCGCGGATTGGCATGAGTCTAGCGAGGCATGGGCAGGGGGCCTAGATGCGTATGGTGAGAGGGCCGTAATGCGGAGGGTGATTGGACTTTCGTAACCTGACGCTGGACGTCGGACTGCGGACCTTGGACCTCGGACCTCGTCTCCCCCACCGCTCTTGACGTCAGGTTCGCAGGCTGCATTGGCTGGCCGTCGCTCTGGTGGCGAGGTTCTGAAGCCCGAGGTCTGAAGTCCGAGGTCTGAGGTCCGAAGTCTGACGTCTCGCTGTTACTCCAAAACGCTGTCGTCGAGCTTTTTCTTGCCCCAGTCGGCGGCAGCCTGTACGAAAGCCAGAACGATGGGGTGCGGTTTCTTCTCGGTCGACGAGAGTTGTGGCTGGAAGAGCGTAGCCAGGAAGAACCGGTGCGTAGGCGATTCAATGGCGCGAATCTCGCCCTCGGCGCCGCGCGCGACCACGGGAAACCCGGCTTCCATGGCGGCCCATTCGAACTCAGGATTGATTTCAAAGTTGCAGAAGAACTCCTCGGTCGCCGTCTCCTGGTCCTTGCCATAGAACGACTGCAGGTAAGATCCGGGCCGCAGGCGGATCTCCGGGACCGCGCCCGATAGCTTAGGCGCGTTGCCTTTGCGATCGGGTACGGCGCACGCCACGGGATAAATCACGATGTTCTTGGAGCCGGAATTGTTTTCGGCGCTGTCAGCGTCTTTCACGTTCAGGACGTTGCGCAGAAATTCAATGAAGGCATATTGGAATCCGCCGCAAGTGCCGAGGAAGGGCCAATCGCGGCGGCGCGCGAATTCGATGCCTCTGAGCATCCCATCGAAACTCTTGTACGGGCTCCCGGGCGAGGCCCACAAGCCGTCGAAACTCTCCAGCGTCTTCTCAGCTCCCGCGGCCGTGAGCGACGGCGTGGGAATCCACTCGGATTCGACCTTCAGTTTGAGCTTGTGGGCGGCATGCTGCAGCGCGTCATTGGTGGCAGGGTGTGAGCGAAAATCGGCGTTGAAGTCGCCCAGGATTCCGATGCGGACGGCGTCGCTCACGGCTTGATTGTACTAGAGCCCAAGGGTTGGGCCGCCAGGAGTGCTGCTCGCAGCGTTTAGCAGGGTGGTGCGCGGTGCGGGTCAGAAAAGATCTGGGTCAGAACAGATTCTTAATGCCGAGAAAAAAATAAAGGCTGAGCAGTGCGAGCGCGGGGCCGCCCCAGATCATGAGCGTGCATTTCCATCCCAGAGAGCGGGCGACTTCCTGCTGGGTGCGCCAGGAGATCAGGAAAGTTTTGTTGTTGGTGCCTTTCATCAGCGCCACCGGCGGCTGCGGGTCGAAGCCATTCACTAGAGCCGACGAGTTATCAACTGCGCTGCCAGACGCTGCGGCCGGATCCGTCAGGACCTGCACACCGCCCGGTGTTGCTGCGCCGGCGGCAGAAACTCCCGCCGCTGCCGAGGCTTGCGGACTCGCGATTCCGGCTTTCAGCAGAGCGGCAGCGATCTTTTGTTGCTGGTTCATGTCCGAAATCTTTCCCGGTGCGGGTTTAGGAGTGAGGTGAATCACTTCAACGCGAGAATTGCTCAAAGAGTCGGGGTGGAAATCTCCTGCCCTAATGCCCACCGAAGACGAGAGTGAATGGAACGACAGCGAGAATCCCCCGGCTGAGATCGATCTGGTAGCGTCATCGTCCTGAATCGGCTGAGGCCCAAGTTCGATGCCGGGATTCTCACCGAGCGTGCCCAGAATAAATAACGAGTTCTTGGGTTTGATGCAGCATTCTTCCACTTTGATTTTGTTGCTGGTAGCAACGCCGTGGCGCGCCAGGAAACTGTGCACATTCGCGGGGGCCGGCTCTTTCGTGGTGAAAAAGGAGTCGCAAAATTCCTGTTCGAAATCGCGGTGCAGATCGAGGTCGGCACCGCGCGGGTCGACCAGCAGGCGTCCGGTATTGTCGTCAACAAAAAAGGGCACGTGCATGCACTCGCTGGCGACTTTAACCCAGTTCTTGTTCTTGCCGCTCTGCTTAAACTCCCAGACCTGCGTGCGGTAGTAATAACATGGCCGTGCTGTGATAGGCGCGACCATGGTGTAAGGGCCAACGGCTAGTCCGCTGACTTCAACCATTCCCATGGCAGCGCTGCGAATCTTCGAGAACGGAGTGTCGAGAATCAAGCGGCGGCGCTGCAACAACCGGAATCCGTAAATGAAAAGGCCGATGCCGGCGCCGAAGCCGACCATGCACCAGAGCACAAGTCCGCGAGGGTCAGAAGAGCGGAAGATCAAAGAAAGTGTCAAGGTAGAAAGCATCACCAGTCGAGTCCGCGGGCAGGCTGGTACACACCTCCCTGGGATCAGGCTAGCGAATTGACAAGGCCTGGAGCAGCAGGAAACGGCAGGATCGGCTTACGTTGGTAATCGCAGGAATGCACGCGAAGCAAGAAACCAAGAAACCAAGAAACAGAGAGCACCAGACTGAAGGCCGCTGCCCCTACCCGCCCGCCTTCAACTCCGTCAGCACCTGCTTGGCGATTTCCTTCAGCGTTTCAAAAACGCCCACGCCCTGGAAAGCGACCGCTTCAACAATGGCTTCATTCTTCTTGCGCAACTCAGTGGCCAGCAAGTCGACGGGAAGAATATTGGGCAGATCGCGCTTGTTCAACTGCAGCACGTAGGGAATCTTATTGAAATCGTAGCCGTGTTCTTTCAGGTTCGACATCAGGTTCTCGAGCGCTTCGACGTTGGCGTCCATGCGCTGTTCCTGCGAATCGGCGACGAAGACAATGCCGTCGACGCCGCGCAGAATCAGCTTGCGGCTGGCATCATAAAAAACCTGCCCAGGCACGGTGTAGAGGTGAATGCGGGTCTTGAAGCCGCGCACCGAACCGAGGTCGAGCGGCAGAAAGTCGAAGAACAGCGTGCGCTCGGTTTCGGTGGCCAGCGAAATCATCTTGCCTTTTTGCTGGTCCGCAGTTTTCTGGTAAATCACCTGCAGGTTCGTGGTTTTGCCGCCGAGTCCGGCGCCGTAGTACACGATCTTGCAATTGATCTCACGGGCTGCGAAGTTGATGAAACTCAAGGCTTTCCTCAAATGCGGCAAACCCTTGCAGGCGGCCGCACACACTTTTGTCCTAATGGAGGCTCGCGGTCTTTATATCATACGGAAGGTGCCGGACGCAGGTTACTCACGTGACCCCCCGCCTACCGGGAAGTGCCACTTTGCAACCGAGGGAAGCTGTCACGGGGCTAACGCGCCGTCGGAACTGCAAAATACCCGTCTTTGGCCGCAACCTTCAGCCCTCTCTTGTCCACCAGCACTTCGATGCTGCGGTAGGCCGAGTTGCCCGTTGTGGCCTGGGCGTTATATCCCAGAGTGTATTGATTCCGCGCCTCGGAGGTGATTTCCGCATACGCGTTTTCGATTGCGTTGCGGGAGAGTTCGGCAAGCGGCTCGGCGCCGCAGGTCGCCTTCACGTACCTCGTAAGCAGATTGTCACGGCCCTGATCTGGCAGGTGGAACCTTTCGATCTGCTTGAAAATAGGCAAGGCGCCGCTGTCGACTAGCACCGCTCTCACTTGGATGTTGTGGCTCTGAAGCAGGTGCAGTACACCCTTGTAACTGGCCTTGCTGCCCATTTCCCGGCCATCGCTGATGACGAAGATTACCTTCCGGCGGTCGGGCGGGCGCTTGCTCAAGTCCACCGCCGCCTGCAGGATGGCGTCATTCAAGACGTGATATTCGCGGGCCGGCGTGTAGACTGGCGCGATAATCGGTCCTCCGGCGGGCGCCCCATTCACCGTGGGACCTCCCGGCCCCAGCGGCCCGCCCAGCACTGGCGGACCGTTCTCACGCCCGCGAACCTCTTTCATTTCCTGGAGCACGGCCGTTAATCTCTCAGGCCGGGTGACGAAATCCGTAGCCTGACTCACGGTGCTGCTGTAGGTGTAGAGCGCAACCTCGTCGTAGGGGCTAAAGGCTCCGGCAAGGGCCGAGTAAGTTTGGTTTACCTTCTGCAATGCTACGTCGGCCATGCCGGTGTCGAGCACAATCGCCACCGAGAGCTGAAAGGGATCGCTGGTGAAATAAGTCAAGGTCTGTTTCTTGCCGTTTTCCAGAACCGTGAAGTCTTTAGGAAGCAAGCCATCGACGCGGCGCCCGTCGGGAGTTTTCACCATCACGGGAATCTGGACGGCGTTAACCGGAACCACGATTTTATAGAGCCCTCCGTCGGCAATCTGATTTCTGGGCGGCCTGTCCGAAGGGATCGTCTCCACTGGCGGCATCGGCGGCGGAGCCGTTTTGTCCTGATCTTGCGTATTCTGGTTCGCTTGCTGCGGGGTGTCGACCGGAAAAGGCATCGAATCATTCTTGCGTGCTCCGGGCTGCGGCGCGGGTAGGGCCGGCTTGGGTGCAGGCGGCTGAACGGTCGAGGGTGCGTCCGGGATATCCTGCGCCGGTTGGGAATTCGTGGCTGGCGTCTGCGGCTGACCGCTACCGGATTGCGCTTCAAGTGCCGGGATCATTAAAACCGTCACCAACGACAGAGTTATCAGCAAATCTCCCGCAAGCCTCTGCCATGTGCTATTTGTTTTCACCGGCGTCATCGCTTTCCTCATCCGCAAAAAAACCACTTTCTGCTTTGTAAGATGCCCAAGCCGCGTCATTTGGTGCATCTAACGCCACAGGATTAGACTAACACTACCAAAGAATCGTGAGAGTGTCCCGAATGCCCAATGTTCCTGTTTCTCCCCGGTCGATTCTGGCCGCAGTGGCCCTGGCTGCGGTGTGCATGGTGGCGTCATTCGCCATGGCGCAACAACCGGCTGGCCAGCAGTCGAGCCCGCAGGTCCCGGCTACGCCACCGGCAACAGGCCAGCAACCCGCCGCCCAAGGCCAAAAGCCTGAAGATCAGAAATCGCAAGATCAAACGTCCGGCGATTCTCAGCAGCCCACCGAGACTTTGAAGGTAAACGTCAGTGTCGTATCGCTTTTCTTCAATGTCAAAGACAAGCACGGGGCGCTCATGCCCAACCTTACGAAAGATGATTTTGAAGTCTTTGAGGATGGCAAGCCGCAAACGGTGAAGTATTTCACTCCAGAGACGAACCTGCCGCTCACGCTCGGAATCCTGATCGATTCCAGCGGCAGCCAGCTGCGCGTGCTCGACATGGAGAAGGAAGTGGGTGGGGCGTTTCTGAAGCAGATCCTGACTGACAAAGATCTGGCATACATCTTGGACTTCAACATCGATGCCAGCCTGGTGCAGGACTTCACGCGCGACGTTCACCGCCTGCAAAAGGCTCTCAACTCGGTGAAGATTAATTCCGGCGTTACCATGCCAACTCTTCCTGGCGCCGGTGGCGGACCGGTACCGACAGCACAATCAGCGGGCACCGTGCTGTTCGACGCTGTTTATCTCTCCTCCCATGACATGCTGGCGAAAGAAGTCGGGCGCAAGGCGATGATTTTGCTCACCGACGGGGAAGATGAAGGCAGTAAGCTGAAGATCAAGGATGCGATTGAGGCTGCGCAGAAAGCGGATGCCATTGTCTATGTTCTGCTCTGTGCCGATCGCGGGTTCTACGGCGGCATGATGGGTGGGTACTCCGGCGAATACGACATGCGCAAACTGACCGAAGCCACCGGAGGCCGTGTCATCAACGTGGGCAACAAGTTCGATAAACTCCGCGACGCTTTCGACCAGATTGCGGCCGAACTGCGCAGCCAGTACAACATCGGCTTTACCTCGACCAACACGAAACTCGACGGAACCTACCGCAAGATCGAGATCAAGAACAAGCAGGGCTACAAAATTCAAGCCCGAGCCGGGTATTACGCCGGTCACAAAGAAGATTAGCTGATGTGGAGCGGGCACTCTTGCCCGCTGCTGTTGATCTTGCTTTTGATTTTACCGTTGTTCTTGATTTTCCCCGCCTTCAGGCAAAATCAAAGTCAAAAGCAGCGGGCGAGAGTGCCCGCTCCACACACCAACACTGATACACTCCCTTGCGGAGGATCCCATGCCCCGTTTTTCTCGCCGTTCATTTCTGCACCTGTCGGCTGCTGCGTCTGCGGCAGTTGCCTTCCGAGGGATGACCGAACCCATGCTGGCGGCCGCTGCCCGTCACCGCGTGCCCCACGCGAAGGATGCGATTGTGATCGATGCCAATGAGAATCCTCTTGGCCCCTGCCAGGCTGCGCGCGACGCCGTCGCCGCGATTATTCCGCAGGGTGGCCGCTACTCCGATAATCTGACCGACGACCTGGTCGGTGTTTTCGCCCGGCAGGAGGGCCTCAACCCAGACTGGATCTACTGCACCGCCGGGTCCACGCCGCCGCTGCAGTTGAGCGTGCTGGCGTTCACTTCGCCGCAGAAGAGTTACGTCACGGCCGATCCGTGTTTCGAGACCGGCATGATGATGGCGTCGATTGCCGGAGCGCGCGTGGTGAAGGTTCCGCTCACCAAAACCTACGCCCATGACGTTAAGGCGATGCTGGCCGCCGGTCCCGACGGCGGCGTCTTTTACATCTGCAATCCGAACAACCCCACCGGAACGCTCACGCCGCATGCGGACGTCGAATATCTGCTCGCCAACAAGCCGAAAGATTCGATCGTTCTGGTCGACGAAGCCTACATTCATTTGGCGGAAGCGGCGCCCTCCGCGCTCGATCTGGTCAAGGACGGCAAAGACGTCATCGTGCTGCGAACATTCTCCAAGGTCTACGGGTTGGCCGGTTTGCGCTGCGGATTTGTGATTACGCGCCCCGACCTGCTCGAAAAAGTCATCGCTCGCGGCCAGAATTTTATGCCCATCACCGCGGTGGTCGCCGCGACTGCCAGTCTGAACGATCCCACTGTGGTTGCGGAACGGCGGCGCATCAATGCCACGATTCGCCAGCAAACGTTCGAGTGGCTCAATCGCAACGGCTACACTTACATTCCGTCCGAAGCCAACCATTTCATGGTCGATACCAAGCGGCCCGGGAAGGAAGTGAGAGAGGCGATGGCAAAAGAAAATGTAATGATCGGCCGAACCTGGCCCATCATGCCGACCTGGGTCCGCATCACCGTGGGCACGCAGGAAGAGATGGAAAAGTTCCAGGCTGCGTTTCAGAAGGTAATGAAAAGCTGACAGGAAGAATCCCTGCTACTGACTCGCCGACGAACCAGCCGCACCGAAGGTTTCTGGCGGATCAAAGTAGGATTGATGCCAAAGAGCGGAATCTGACAACTTGCCCGCTTTCCACTGCTCCAGCGTGCC
Organism: uncultured Acidobacteriota bacterium; assembly: GCA_963755795.1. Classification (GTDB taxonomy): domain Bacteria; phylum Acidobacteriota; class Terriglobia; order Terriglobales; family Acidobacteriaceae; genus Sulfotelmatobacter. Next base: position 7,982 of record CAVWLI010000004.1, read on the forward strand.
GAGAGTAGTGGCGATCATGCCGCCGTCAGCAGAATCGAAAATGAGTACGATCCCCGCCAGTCCCTTGGCGTTCTTTTCGAGCTCGGTGTAGTTTTTGTCGAGCAGGGATTTCGCGAATTCCAACTTGAGTTTTCCGTCCCCGCTCGCCGCCGATTCGTCGGTCTTCTGCACTGAAATAATCTTTACGTTCTTGTTGCGAAGCGGTTCCCAGTCGCCAGGGAACAGGGCGGTTTCTTCGCGGCTGACACGGAAGAGTTCATCGGCAGTAGGTCCCGGGGCAGGGCCGGTCTGGGTCCCGGCCTCGGGAACGCCGTCGGGCATTTCCAGACTAGTGCGCCAGATCCATCCGCGGGATAAGCCGGAAATCTTCACGTGCACCCAGTCGGCGTTGTAGTCGAGCATCTCGAACTCATCGTGGGCGCTGGCCATGAACAATGTTTTCGCAGTCAAGCTTGCAGTTGCGACCACGGGCGTACCCGAATTCTTTACGGCCACCAGGTTCCTGGGATGGCTCTGATTCTTCAGAACCTCCTCCAGGCTCTCGGCCTCAGCCTGCAACTCCCTCTGGTTCGGGTCCACCGGCGGAGTGTGTGCGGCTTCGGACGAGCCGGAGCGCTCGGCTGTCAGTCCGTGTTCCAGCGACGAAGAAAATGTTTCAGTCTCCGGCAATCGCGGCGTCGGCGCGGAAAGAGCTGAGTCAACAGACGGCGCTGGTGCGATTGGCTGGGCCGGAGCAAGCCGCCCAGATGCTGCTGCCGCAGGAGGCGGCAGTGCAGGGGACGAAGATGAAGATGCAGCAGGCGGCGACGCGGTCGATGTTGCGGCAGGAGGTTTCGGTTGTGGCCGTGGATTCGAGTTGCTTTCCACCGGCACAGGGGCTGCTACTGGTCTTTTTGCAAGTTCTGCGGCCAGTTCATCGAGCAGATCCACCTCAAGACGGCCGTTCGACGTCAGCAGCTGATATCCCGACCGGGAAGGAATCGGATCGGAATACCACGCCGTCACCTTTGTGCTCACATGGACTACCGCTCCTCCCGAAGCCGTAGCCGTGACCACAATAGTTGACTGGAAATAACCACGCTGGTAGCGGTCGAGAGGACGGTCGCCGGAGACGGCGAAACCGTCCAAGGCGGGAAGCCGTCCCGCGATCGAAGACTGCATCTCTTTCAGAGTCTTTTCAATTGTCGCCTTCGAATCGGCGAAGGTGCGTTCATAACCGTTCTGGGCGCTGACGCGGCCTGCGAGCAACGCCAAGAAGGTAAACGCCAGGACGATCATTCCCAAGATCGTTTGCCGCACTCCCCGGCGCACCCCATACATGAGCCCCGGATATTGGTGCCTCTGGTTCATGGCAGTGGCTCCACATCGTCGCGATAGATCCATCCATGCTGCCCCTCGCGGGTTTCCACGCCATACCAGTAGGGAGTTGAAATCAGAATCAGGATTTCCGTGCCGGTCGGAAGCGGGCTTAGCACGCTCGCCGTGTGGAACGGCGCCGACTTGAGCGGAGCGCCCGGCGCCTTCACCAGGCGTTCGACCTGGTGGCGCAAATCCTGAACGTGCTGCTCCAAAGTCTGCCCGACGGCCAGCTCTGCCGGGCCTTGTGGGGCGGCGGGGGCGGGGGCATGTTGGCCGGCGTCATTCGCAGCCACAGTGTTCTCGGGAGCAGGCGCGGGCGGTACCGCCCGGCTGCTGCTCATTCCCTGGCCGCTGCTTACTGCCTGGCCTTGTTTCTTCAGTCGCTCTTGCTGGTTCTCTAGTTCCGCTTCCGCGGCTTGCTGCTTCATGACGTCGAGGGCGTCTAGACGGTCATGGATGTCTTTATACTCGCTGCCTTCCACCGAGCCGTTCGAAGCGTGGGCGACGCGGCGAAAGTCCTCAACGAAGACGGCGTCCACGCGCAAGACGGTGTTCTTGTCGCCCTGGGGTTGTAGAATGTAGCGCACTGCCAGTGTGCCCACATCGCCACTGTCTTTAAAGTTGCGGGGATCGAGCGCATGCAGGCGCACTTTGTAGAAAACCTTACCGCCCTCGGTCCACGGTGGGAACACGTGAGTGGAATCGGCTGCCTGGGCGCCGCTGACGTACTCGTCCTTGTTGTATTCCTTGGTTCCGCGGATTAAGCCGTTTTGCACTACGTCCCTTACGACTTGCTCGACCACCGGCTCCGGATACGGGACATTGACGATCAGTCCCTCGCCGTAGGGCAGCTTGTCTTTCGCGCGGGCTTGAAGCGACGGCAGGGCCGCGGCCAACAAGAACACTGCGGCCGCCAGGGATCGGTAGGATCCTTTAACCGGCCGAAACCTGGTCTTCAGTCTGGTCTTCGTTCTGGCTTTCTGCGTTCTGGCTTTCTGCGCGACCAGCGTATCGACATGGGGCATTTGAAGGACGAGTTTCTCCATAACAGGACCCAACAACAAGACTCTGCCGCAAGCAAACGACTCGGGGCAGTTCAGCCCCGGCGGACCCGGTTAGCGCTGAGCCGCCGGCAACGATGATCTTAACTCTTAATTGAGGCGTGGAAAGCTGTCAACCAAAGGGTCCATTCGGGTCAAAAATGTGCCGGCAATATAACCACGGGTCATAATTCTGCCAGGAGACAATGTAAAGAATTTGCAAAAATATACAAATTTTTCCTTGCACTCGGGCAATGGATCGTTGTAGGTTCTTGGGCACAGCATAGTACGGTACGGTGGTATGACCATGGGGAAAGAAGTTAGGCCAAGGTTCAAATCGGAGCAGGAAAGGGTTCCCTGCGTTTCGGTTCCTTTGTCTGATTCACATTTTCGCTATTCGTTGTTGATGTCAGCCTTATTGCATTGTTGAAGAAATAACAATCAGTTCGAGGGAGTCCGTCATGTCCACGTTGACGCGGTCTCGTCATGTGCGGTTTCGTTTTGCATCGTCTTTCACGGCCGCTGCCCTGGTTTTGGTCGCCCTGGTTCTGAGCGCCAGCCAGTCGGCAAATGCCCTCCCCGCTTTCGCCCGGAAATATGGCCTGCGCTGTTCCGCATGCCATGAATCCTGGCCAATGCTCAATTTCTTTGGCCAGAAATTCAAAGACAACGGCTACCAGCTGATGAACGACCGGGATTCCCCGATCTGGCAGAACCCTGGCTATTGGCCCGTCACGTTCCGCATTATTCCGATCTGGCACCGCGTCAGTACCGGCAAAGTTGCGGTCGACACGTACGCTGGCGGCGGCCCCACTGGGAATTCCGCGATTCAGCGCGTCACTAGTTCGGGCTTCGACCTGAGCGGCCTCGACTTCCACACGGGCGGCACGCTGGAAAAGAACTTCTCATTCTATGTGTTGCCATCGTCCGACGCGACCGCATCCTTCCACTTCGAGACCGTGATGGCGCGGCTGGACAACCTGTTCGGCAGCCCGTGGCTCAACATTAAGCTGGGAAAATTCGAACTCGATAACCTATTGTCGGAGAAGCGCATCCTGACCATTACCGGCAACGGCGGAATCTATCAGCTCTATCACTTCATTCCTGTAGGCGATGGCAACGTCTTCGGGCAAATGGGAGACAACCAGTTGGGCGCTGAAGTGATGGGCCACTCCTGGGATGACCGTACTCGCTACTCCGCGGCGGTGCTGAGTTCCACCGACGGAAACGTAGGCTTGCAGTATGGCAATGCCTATACTGGCTTCTTCACCTTCAGCCAGGCGTTCGACACTGGCAAGCTTGGGGTGGATCGCATTGGCGCCTATGCCATGGTGGGCCAAGCGCCGACCTACTACTTGACCCAGGGAGGCACTCCGCTCGGGGGTTCGGGGTTGAGCAATCAATCCTTTAGCCGCGAAGGCTTTGTTGGTCAGTTCTATTTCGGCCAGCACTTCGATCTGACGGTCGTCACGCAACACGGTTCAGACAATGCCTGGTTCGGTCAAGGCTACGGAGACTTGATCGGGGGCTCGGTCCCGAACAATAACGTACCGGGAGGGGCGCTTCCGACAGGCGCACAGGCGCCCAGCTGGAACGGCGTCCTGTTTGAACCCCACTACGTCTACAGCCCACAACTTATTTTCATTGGCCGGTTTGAGACCATCCACATGTCGCAGCAGGCCAATGGTGCGGCGTGCACCATCGCTACTCCAACCCCGACCGGACAGTGCTTCAATTCTTCGACCGGCGCGTTCGACGGCTTGGCTTCGGCGTCGAATCTGGGCAACATCACGACCTACACCATCGGCTATCGCTACAACCCGTTCATGACCAGCCGGGCGGGCTTTGCCTGGCACAACGAGTACAACTGGCTGCACCAGGATGGCACCGGTCCCACGCTCGGCCTGGGGACCGCTAACGTCAACACCAGTGAACTCTTGATTGGCTTTGACTTCGACTTCTAGAGAGGGATAGACATGCGGACAAGATTGCAGAAATGGTCGCTTCTTGTGGGCGCGACTGCGGTTTTGGCGCTCCCGATGACTTCCTGGGCGCAGCTCTCGACCGAACAAATCAATACTCGCCTGGGCATGGAAAGCCACATCGGAAATATTACCGGTCACGCCAAGGACGCTGCGTCTGACTACCGGCGCTATTGCGTGGGTTGCCACGGCGACCTTGGAGACGGGAACGGCGAAAACGCCACCTGGTTTGAAACTCCCATGTACCAAAAGCCCCGCGACTTCCAATTGGGCGTCTTCAAGTGCCGCTCCACTCCAACCGGGACCTTGCCCACAGACCAGGATCTGTTTAACGCGATCGGTCGCGGCTTCGACCGGTCCAACATGCCCCAATGGAACACCTTTAGCAAGCAGCAGCGCGCCGACCTCGTCGCCTGGGTGAAGCACTTCTCTCCGCGCTGGGCAAACGAAAAACCGGGAACTCCCATCACTATTCCTCCCGAGCCCGAAGTCACTGCCGAACGGATCAAGGCGGGTCGCGAGGTATTTGCCCGAGTGCAATGCTGGAAATGTCACGGCGTCCAAGGGATGGCCAATGGTCCTTCGGCAGCCACACTCACCGATGATCAGGGCCGTCCGATCGCGCCCTTCAACTTTACCGAAGGTTCCCGGCCGAAGTGTGGCGATACCGATCAGGATATTTACAGGATCTTTATGACCGGCTTGGATGGAACTCCCATGCCTTCGTTTGCGGATAACATCAAGCCCGATGAGGCATGGGACTTGGTCTTCTATCTGCGAACGTTTATGGCTCAGCACAGCAAGGAAAAAGAGCTGGCCAAACGACTTGCCCTCAAGCCGGTTGATCCGAACGCCCCGGCCGGACAACAGTGAGTTCTGAGTTGCCATTCTCTACCGAAGGTGTATATTCGTACCGCTTCACGGCGTACGCTTGTGGGCTCTAATTAGGAGGATTCTATGAGGAATCGATATAGGTATCTCGCAGTACTAACGTCAATGGTGCTGGTCTGCTGCGGAGCGCTGATATTGAATCAAAACGTTAGCGCCGCCGGAGAAGGCAAGATCACTGGGACAGTTAAGCTCAGCGGCACGGCTCCCCACATGAAGGGCATCGACATGTCGAAGGATCCCTACTGTGTTAAGCAACATGCAAACAATCCCGCCCACCTCGAAACCGTGGTGGTTGGTCCGGGCGACGGGCTGGAGAATGTGGTTCTTTACATCTCCGACTGGAGCGGTGCAGCGACCGTAAGCACCGCTGTCCCAGTGTTCGATCAAAAGAATTGTATGTACACGCCCCACGTCTTGGCGATGGACGTAAACGAGCAGTTCAAGGTGGTAACCAGCGATCAGACCACTCACAACATTCATCCGCTGCCCAACCCGATGACTGGCAATATCCCATGGAATCAATCTCAGCCCCCGGGTGCCGCGCCGATCGAGAAAAGCTGGAAAAATGCCGAAGTCATTCCGGTGCAGTGCAACATCCATCCCTGGATGCACGGCTGGTTTGTGGTGGTTAAGGGTCCATACGCCACGACCGATGGGAGCGGCAATTACACCATCGAAAACGTACCACCGGGAAGTTACACGGTGACGGCCTGGCAAGAAGATTACGGAACGCAGACGCAAAAGGTGACCGTTGCAGCCGGTAAGCCAGGAACGGCCGATTTTACCTATAAGGCCAAGTGAGAAAGATCCCGGCGATCCGTGCTTGAGCCGGGGTTCCGGCGCGGCCAGCCGATCTGTGCAAGGCAAACTTCATTCGGGGGAGAGCTATGGCGAAAATATTCGCAGTGACGATCATACTGATCGCAATCGGCTCGGCGATTCCCATAGTAATGCACACCTGGGATATGTCGCCGGACATTTCCGTCCATGGGCACCTCATCGACCAGCAATTTTCCGAGACGATGGCGGAGGCGGGTATTGCATTCCTGGCGTCTCAGATTCTACTGGCGGTCTGCATCTGGATGTTCTCCAACCGGAAGCCCGACGCGAAAGTGAAGCGTTTTCCGGGCGGCGCAGCGGGGTTGGTCGCCGCCGGTTTCCTGTTGGTGGGCACGGAGGTTGTCGCTCTGGGTATCTTCGGTGTGAAGGCGTGGGGCGGCGAATATTTCACTCCGCCGGCGGCGAATGCGATCCCCATCCAGGTGCAGGCGCAGCAGTTTGCATTTTATTTTCGCTACCCCGGACCGGATGGAAGGTTCGGTCCACTTCACCCCGACCAGATCAACGAAGCCACCGGTAATTTCTATGGGCTCGATACCACGAACGACCAGGATTCTAGGGACGACATCGTTACCGCCGAGATGGCCATTCCGGTTAACCGGGAAATCCACCTGCTGATGCATTCGAGGGATCTGGGGCACTCCTTTTTTGTCCCCGAATTGCGTGTCCACCAGGATTTCGTTCCGGGTCTGGATCTCTCAGTTCATTTTACGGCGACGAAGATCGGCAAATATGAAATCGTTTGTACTCAATTGTGCGGCTTAGGGCACTACAACATGAAGGCGTACCTGGAAGTGATGTCGCAGGAAGATTACGACAACTGGCTCAAACAGCAGGCGGCGTTGCAATAGCTGGGCTCTGTCCGTGAACGGGACAGACATAGATCCTCATTTGAGGTGAGCACAATGCACGATATGTCGGCACACGAAGTGCACCATGGAGCCCCGACCAGCTTCATTCGGAAGCATGTCTTTAGTATCGACCATAAAGTCATTGGCAAGCAGTATTACGCGCTGGCCCTGGTAGCGGTTTTCGTGGGCATGGTGCTTTCCTGGTTTATGCGCTTGCATCTGGGGTGGACGAACTTCGCCATTCCTGGCTTGCACTTGCTCTCCAGTACGGGCGCGCCGGGTGACGTGATGACGCCGGAGTACTACCTGCAGCTGATGACCATGCACGGGACAATCATGGTCTTCTTTGTGCTCACCACCGCCCCGTTCGCCGCCTTCGGCAATTTCTTCTTGCCCATCCAGGTGGGGGCCGAGGACATGCCCTTCCCGCATTTCAACATGATGTCGTTCTGGGTCACGTTCGTCGCATTCCTGGTTCTGGTCTCTTCGTTTTTTGTTGGCGACGGCCCGACCCTGGGAGGTTGGACCCAGTATGCGCCGCTCAGTGCGGTGGGAGCCGTTTCCGGTCCGGGCCAAGGCCTCGGAGTTGTGCTGTGGGCGGCTTCGATTGCTATTTTCTGCGTCGGCCAGTTGCTCGGTTCGCTGAACTTCATTACCACCACGCTCGACATGCGTACCAAGGGCATGTCGCTCATGCGGCTCCCGCTCAGTGCCTGGGCCTGGTTCATCACTTCCATCATGGGCCTGACGGCATTCGCGGTCTTGATGCCAGCCTGCATCCTGCTGATTCTGGATCACGTTGCCGGAACCAGTTTCTTTGTGGCCTCTGGCCTGGTGATCAATGGCCAGATGTTGCCCCACTCCGGCGGTTCGACACTGCTCTGGCAGCACCTGTTCTGGTTCTTCGGACATCCTGAAGTGTACATAGCAATCGTGCCAGGTATGGGTATTGTTTCCCACATCCTGATTACGAACATGCGCAGGCCACTGCTCAGCCACCGGGTGATAATCGGCTGTATGGGGGTGCTTGCGGTCCTGAGTTACATGGTTTACGGGCACCATATGTTCGTCAGTGGGATGAATCCATTTTCCTCGCTGGCGTTTTCTTTCCCCACGCTCCTCATCACCATTCCGGCGACGATCGTCGTATTGATATGGTTGGGCAGTCTGTATGGCTCGAAGTTGCGCATCAACACGGCGTCGCTGTTCGCGCTGGGCTTCATTTCGATGTTCATCAGCGGCGGAGTCAGCGGCTTTTTCCTGGCACAGCCTTCGATTGACATCATGCTGCACGCCACTTACTTCGTGGTTGGCCACTTCCACCTGGTAATGGCGGTCGCGGCCATCTTCGGCATCTTCGCCGGAACCTACTTTTGGTTTCCCAAGATGACGGGCCACATGATGAACGAGACTTTGGGTAAACTGCACTTCTGGCTCACCTTCGTGGGGGCGTACTGCATCTTTATGCCGTTCCACTATCTGGGAATCGCCGGGAATGTGCGCCGCTACCAGGCTTTTACTGACGATTACCTGGTCCACCTGATCCCCGTGCATAAGTTCATTACCGTGGCTGCTTTGCTCACCGGCTTTTGCCAGTTCATTTTCCTTTACAACCTGATTCACAGCCGTTTTTGGGGTAAGCCCGCGCCGGATAATCCGTGGGAAGGCACCTCGCTGGAATGGAGTACGGCTACACCGCCTCCGCACAATAACTTTGGCGACAAGATGCCGGTGGTTTACCACGATCCTTATCAGTTCAGTGTCGAGGGTGCGAGCGCCGACTTCATAATGCAGACCTCGCCCGAGAAGACGAATGACCCGAAGGAAGAGCAGTAATCCCTCGGGCAAGCACAGCTTTCGACCACGGGAGAATCATCAGTATGGCAACCACGGTCCACGAACCGTCAAGAATCGAGCTTGATCGCGTACCGAGTCAAGGCTCGGGCAACGGGGGGTGGCGGAACTTAGTGCCCCCCGGCGGGGATGTACGCCGCGTAAAGGGCTATTCTCCACCGCCTGCGAGCACGGGTATCTGGGTGGGTTTGGCGGCCATTACCATGACGTTCGCCGCCTTCACCAGTGCCTTGATCGTTCGCCAGGGAGCGGCCTCGGATTGGCAACGCATCTCCTTGCCGTCAATTCTGTACCTGAACACCCTCATTATTGTTGCCAGCAGCGTCACGCTGGAGATCGCGCGGCACCGAATTGCGAGATATATGGGCGGCCTGAAGGACCAGACCGCGACTCCGGCGCGCTGGCTGTATATCACCCTTTTCTTAGGGCTGCTGTTTGTTGCGGGACAGACTTTTGCCTGGATACAACTGAAGTCTCAGGGATTCGGGCTTGCCACCAACGTGAGCTATTCCTTTTTCTATGTGCTGACGGTGGCTCACGCTCTGCATGTATTCGGCGGACTCGGCGGCCTGGTCCGTGTGATTGGGAAGTTCCATCATTCCGTGCTGCGCAGAAGCACTCTGGACGCGACCTCGAAGTACTGGCATTTCATGGGTGTGCTTTGGCTGTATCTGCTTTTGCTCCTTTGGATGAAGGTCTAAACAAATCAAGGGTAGGGAGGCAATGTGAGCCAAGCCGATGTTTCAATCCACGCGCAGGTGTCGCGATCCGGGGCGACGGACCTAATGACTGCGCCCACATTCTCGGTTCCGGCGAAGAAGATGGCGATGTGGCTGTTCATCATCGCGGACTCGGCGACCTTTGCCGGTTGCCTGGTTGCCTACGGATTTATCCGCAACGCCACTCCCAACTGGCCAAGGCCGTTCCACGGCATCACCAACGTCGCGCTCATGACCTTCATCCTGCTGACTAGCAGCTTGACCATGCTCATTGGAGTGCGGTCGGCGGAGCGGGGCGACAAGGCCGGAGCGATCCGCTGGACCTTTATTACGGCCCTGGCCGGAACCCTGTTCGCCATCCTGCACATTCGGGAATGGATGGGAATGATTGGCGAAGGCGCGACGTTGTTCCACAATCCGTGGGGCACGCCGCTCTTCAGTTCGCTATTTTTCAGCATTACCGGCCTGCACCTGCTGCACGTGACCAGCGGCGTGATCGCCCTGGTCGTGGTGGCGCTGCGCTACCAGGGCGGGCGTTACAACGCCGATGACCTGGAGATTACCGGCCTTTACTGGCACTTTGTGGATCTGGTTTGGATGTTTGTGGTGCCGCTGATCTATCTTTTGAATCTCGCCCACTGAGAATTTGAAGAGAATTGGAAGAAGACAGGACTGATCGAAAAAGGCAGGAGCAAACTACTATGACTAGCCCCGAAACGAAGACGAACGGAATGGGCAACGACCTCATCGTCTACGTATGTATTCTGGCCCTGGCAGGGATACAGTTTTTCATTGCCTATCAGGACATCAGCGCACATCAAATGTTTGTGCGTATGCTGATCGTGGCCTGCGTTGAGGCCGCGCTGGCGCTTTTGTTTTTCATGCATTTGTGGGAGAATCGCGGACTCAAGTGGTTCGTCGTGATTTTCACGGTGGCTGTGATACTGGGGATGCAATATGGATGGACCGACAGTTACCGCCTGATCGACGGCGTTCCGTGGGCCAAGTAGTGTGGGCCAAGTAGTCTGGTTTCGGGGAAGAAGGTAAGCATTGAAGCTGAAACTTTGCGGACAACTCGCGCTTCTGGGGATTGCGCTGGCGGCATTTATCGTTCTGCTGGCCCCGGTGCCGGCGTTTTCGCAAAGCTGCGCGCTCTGCTACACCCAGGCGGCTTCCTCCGGTTCGCGAATGATTCAGGCATTGAAGAGCGGGATTCTGATCATGATCGTTCCTCCCACTCTTGGATCCGTTGGCATGATTTTTGTCATGTATAAGAAGCGCAATCAGGTGAGGCGGACGGAAGAAGAGACAGAGCTAGCAGAGAACGACCAAGACGATTCCGGCCGAGACTGGTAGATAATGTCAGCCACGCAAATAATGCCAAGCGCCGCCTCTCTTCCCACGCTGAGGTCCAAGCTGCGGGACTACTACACGCTGACCAAGCCCGAAGTGAACCTGCTGATTCTCATGACAACCTCGGCAGGGTATTACTTGGCTTCGCGTGGACCGTTCCGGATTGTCGGGCTGATCAACACGCTGCTGGGCACGCTGTTGGTGGCCAGCGGAACCGCGACTCTGAATCAGTGGATGGAGCGCGTATGGGACGGCAAGATGCGCCGCACGGCCTCTCGTCCGCTGCCTTCGGGCCGGCTGACGAGTCGCGAGGCGCTCGTCTTTGGCCTTGTGCTGAGCGTGACCGGCGGCCTGTATCTGTTGGTAGCAGTCAATGCGTTGTCGGCGGCGCTGGCGGTCTCAACCCTGCTCTCCTATCTGCTTGTTTACACTCCGCTCAAGCGCAAAACGCCGCTCTGCACCCTGTTGGGCGCGTTCCCGGGTGCCATGCCCACGCTGATCGGCTGGGCGGGAGCTTCCGCGGTCATCAACCGGCAGGCCTGGTTTCTTTTCGCCATCCTCTTCCTTTGGCAGTTTCCTCACTTCCTGGCCATCGCTCTGATGTATCGCGAGGATTACAGCCGGGCTGGTTATCACATGCTGCCCGACTTCGACCGGGACTCACGCTTCACGCATGCGGAAATTGTGGGCTTCTCCGTGCTCCTGGTGGTCGCTACAATGCTGCCGCTGATGGATCACGCGAGCTGGATGTATGGCGCCGGCATGGGCGTCGCCGGAGCCTTTCTGCTCTACCACTCCGGCAAACTGGCGACTTCGAGCGCGAAGGGCCTCCCCGGTCGTCTGCTGCATGCCTCCGTGCTCTATCTGCCGGTGGTCTTGGTGATCATGGTTGCCGCGAAGAAGTGAAGAAGCTGGCGGTTGCCATGCGGCGGTTCAAACGGTGCCTCTCCGGAGAATTTCATTCTGCTGATCAGCCATTTCTGCGCCGCGGAATGCTCCGCGTAAGCGTGGCCCTCGCTCTGACTGCGGCGTTCCTGCTCGCAGGTACGCTTTCTGCGCTGGTTCAAACGACCGCGTCTGGACAGCAGCGCGCCCTGCCCATCACGAAGTTTTATGACACTCCGCATCCCCTGCCGGCCGGCAAACCAGGAGAACTGATCCGCTCCCAGGAGTTCGAGCAATACGAGATCCCTTTCTCCGTGGACGCTGTACGCATTCTGTACCACTCGCGTTCGGCAACTGGCGAAGATGTGGCGGCGTCGGGTGTCGTTCTGATTCCCGACGGAAAAAAACCGCCTGCGGGGGGCTGGCCCATAATTGCCTGGGCACACGGGGCGGCTGGAGTCGCCCGTTCCTGCGCTCCTTCGCTCACACGGAATCTCGGCCACGGCCCTTTCCTCTCGATGTATGTAAACCTTGGATACGCCGTGGTCGCAACGGATTACACCGGCCTGGGAACCGACTTCCGCAATGCCTTCCTCGACGGGCCCTCGAATGCGGCCGATCTGATCGCTTCCATTCCGGCGGCGCGGGCTGCCGTTCCACAGCTGAGCACGAGGTGGATTGTGATGGGCGAAGCGGAAGGAAGCCTGGCGGCTGTGGCCGTCGCGGAAAAAGAGAACGAGATTCGCGATCCGGGGTACCTGGGCAGTGTTGCGATTTCAGGGCTGGCGGATGTACGCGAAATTTACGGACACGCGGCGGATCCTTTCATGCTGACGTCTCTGGCGTATGGGATCAAAACAGTTTTTCCGCAATTTAAGGTCGCAGACATTCTGACGGAAAAAGGGCTCGCACTTTACCAGCGCGTCGAACAGGATTGCGCAGCGACCGGAATCGCCGGGATTTCGTCGGCTGAAACTGTGAAACCGGGATGGGAAGGGAATGCATTCGTCCGCCAGTACTTCGCGCGGAACAATCCAGGACAGGCGCGTGCCGACGGGCCGATAATGGTAGTCAGCGGAGATGCCGACCAAACCATCCCGACGGCGATGACTTCTCAGGCCATCGCCCGCATGTGCAAGCAGGGCGACGTGGTCCAATGGCAACGATACGCTCTGGAGTCAGGTGAGGTGATTGGCGCTTCGGCGCGAGACCAGATGGCGTGGATCGGGGCGAGGTTTGCCGGCCGACCAGCGACGGCGAATTGTCCGTGAGCGGCTGCTGTCGCAGGGCGATAACCGAGTTGTGCGGCGTTTACTCCGGTGCTTCCGTCCACAGCACGCGGCGCCCTTCGCGGCTGCTCTTGTGCGCGAGCAATACAGCGCGCTCGGTGCGCAGTGCCTGCTCGGGCGTGACATCCAGTGGAGAGCCTTTCTCGATTGCATCTCGGACGTTGGCGTAGTAGCCGCGATAGTCGCCGCGTGCGGTTTTCACTTTGCGAGTTTTGCCGCCCACTCGGCTCAGAGTTCCCCAGCGGTCCTCCGGTTCCACGCCCCAGTCGGGGCCCCAGTCCGGGCCGTCAGGGCAGTTTGCGCTGCGCAGGATTTCTTCCTGTGGATCCATCCCGTACTTGATGAACGATCCTTCGGTTCCATGAATCAGCAGGTGCGGCCCGGGAGCATAGGCAATAATCCGCGCGCGCAAGGTCGCGCGTAGATGCGGATACTCCATGTGGACATCGAAGGAGTCGTCGACCTGCGCGGTGCGGCGCTGGCAGAATGCCGTCGCCCAAATCGACTCAGGCGTGCCAAACAAGACCAGCGCCTGATCGATCAGGTGCGGGCCCAGGTCCCAGAGAACGCCGGCCGCGGGATAGTCCGCCTGCTCGCGCCAGGCATTGGTCTTAGAGTCGAGGCGGAAGCGATCAAAGCGGGCCTCATATTCGACAACCTCGCCAACCGCGCGCGCCTTCACAAGTTCCTTCACGGTATGAAACTCGCCGTCCCAGCGGCGGTCCTGATAAACGGTGACTAAGAGGCCGCGCTCGGCGGCGATCCGCACCAGTTGCTCGGCTTCCGCCATGGTCGGCGTGAATGGTTTGTCGACGACTACGTGGCGGCCGGCTTCGAGGCAGGCCTTGGTATACGAATAGTGCGAATCGTTCGGCGTGGCCACGACCACCAAACTGATCGTCTTGTCGGAGAGCATGTCATCAAGCGTGCGCGCCACTCGAACTTCAGGATATTTCTTCTGCGCGTTCGATCCATGCCGCTCGAGAATGCAGGCCAGTTCCATCCCATGGACGCCACGAATCACGGGCGCATGAAAAGCCTGCCCTGCCAGACCAAATCCGATTAAGCCCACTCGTACCATGCTTTGATGGTCTCCCCAACTATTGTGTAGGCGCGTACCATCCACGGCGCGAGCGCACACGGTAATTCTTGCGGTCGTTGGTGACGATTTCGATGGTGCGGTAATGCCCGTCGGTCTTGAAGTCTGCGGGCTTGTAGGCAATAGCGTACTGGCTGCGGAGTTCGTCCTGAATTTCGGAAAACGCGTTGGCCACGTCGCGAATCTGGAACGGAAAGAAGGCGCGTCCGCCGGTGGCGTCGGCAATGCGCTCCAAGACCTTGTCGCCCGGCCCCTTGGTTCCGCTCACGTTGGTGCTGATGGTGTAGACGATGGCCTCGGCGCGCTGCGCCATCTCAATCGCCTCTTCGCGCGTGACGTGGCTCTGGTTGTCTTCGCCGTCGCTCAGCAGGATGATGGCGCGCCGCTCGGGAGTGGCCTTCGACGCTTTCAGCAACCTTTCGCGGCAGGCGTAATAAAGCGCGTCGTAGAGCGCGGTACCGCCGCCGGGACGCAGTTCGTGCACTCCACGCGCCAGCAATTCGGTGTTGTCGGTGAAGTCTTGTGTGATTTCGGGAGTCACGTCGAAGCCCACCACAAACGCCTGGTCGTAGCGCGGACGAATCGTCTGGTTCAGAAACTCGATGGCCGCTTCCTGTTCAAACTTGAAGCGGTCGCGCACCGAATTGCTGGCGTCGATCAGCAGTCCCACTTGCAGCGGCAGGTTGGCTTCGGCGTGGAAGCTGCGAATTTCGTCTGGAGGCTTGTTGTCGTCGAGCACACGGAAATCGTTCTGCTTGAGGTCGGTGACGCGCTTGCCGTGTTTGTCGGTTACCGTGAACACGACGTTGACTTCGTTGGGCCGCACTACGATCTTCAGGACCGAGTCGTCAGGCGCAGCGTTGGGATCGGCGGGCTTCTGCTCCTGTCCAGCGGGCGCGGCGCTGGCTGGGGCAGCGCTTGAAGGAGGCGCTTGCGGCGCCGCGGTCGCTGAAGCGGGAGCAGTTGTAGGAGTGGCGGCCGGAGCCGCCGACTGCGCGGTCGCGCTCGCTGCTAAAAGCACCAGCAGAGAAATTACAGATCCCATCATCCATCTTGCCCTTAGAGTTTCCATCTGATTGGAACTATTATATCCGTCTACCCGGAGTGAGCTTCAACTCCAGCACAGCGTGTGTCAACTTCCCTTTGAAGCCGCGTCGCTGGTCGTGTCTCGCTCCAGCAGCTCCAGAAACGCCTGTAGTTCTGGCGGGAGCGGGCTTTTCAGGGCGATCCTTTCTCCGGTTCGAGGATGAATTAGTTCCAGCTGCGCGGCGTGCAGGAAATTTCGCGAGAGCGAAAGAGCGGCGCCTTCGTCGGTGGCGCGGCCGCGCCGGGCCCGCATCTCGCGCGGCGCGCCGTAGAGCGCATCGCCCACCACAGCGTGGCCGAGCGACGCCATGTGTACGCGAATCTGGTGGGTACGGCCGGTATCGATTTTCACTTCGACCAAGGTGAACTTGCCAAAGGCAGAGTCGATCTGGCGGACGACTGTGTAGTGCGAGACAGCATCGCGGCCGCCGGTGCCGCGCGTGGTCATGCGGATGCGGCGGAGGCGGTCGCGGCTGATGCTGGCGGTGATGGTGCCCTGATCTTTTTTGGGCCAGCCGTGGACGAGCGCGATGTAGGTTTTCTTTACTTCGCGGCGGGCGAATTGGTCGGACAGCTTGCGATGGGCTTCGTCGTTTTTCGCGACTACGATGAGCCCGCTGGTTTCTTTGTCGAGGCGGTGGACGATGCCGGGGCGCATCTCGCCGCCCGCGGCCGAGAGGGTCGCGAAATGATGGAGCAGCGCGTTGACCAGGGTGCCGCGAGTGCGGTGGTCTTCTCCGTCTGGACCGATGGCGGCCGGCTCCGGCGTGGACCATCATGCCGGCGGGCTTGTTGATGATGGCCAGGTCGTCGTCTTCGTAGACGATGTCGAGTGGAATTTCTTCGGCGATGGCGCGCAGAGGCGGGCGCTCGGCTGCGCCGAGCACGGTGATGCGCTCGTTGCCGCGCAACTTCAGCGAAGGCTTGGCGGGTTCGTCATTGACCAGTACTTTTTGTTGGGAGATCAGTTGCTGCACCCGGGCCCGGCTCACATTCAGATGAGATGCCAGAAACTGGTCGAGGCGCTGGCCGGCGTGGTCCGGTTCGACGGTGAAGCTTGTTGGGTTGAAGGTCACGGCGTGCATGGAGGAGGGTGACCGGCTGCGGCATTTTTTTTGCAGCCTGAGGTAAGATACTTGTTTTGTTTGGGTTGCGCGGATCGGATCCGGCCCTATCCCGGCAAAATATTGAGCGCCAAGGGGTTACGGGCAAAATATTATGGAATAAGGACTTGTGGGTTGATCTGGGGTTGAGTGGTTTCCCGTCGATTCGGGGCTGACGACGCGGCTGGTCGTGCTGGTAAACACGGATATATCTATTTTAACAAGGTTGAGGGCGATTCTCCTGATACGGGAACGGGGAGAATTTGCTTTGGGGAGAGTGGGTTAGCGGGGCGGGGAAAGTTTTCGCTTGACAGGCGCGGAAGATTGGAGAGAATTCGGGAGGAGCCAAAGTCAAAGTCCCCCACTCTAGCCGCAAAGTACGCGGCTAGAATGGGGCACCCCGTCTGTGGGCGGGGTCAAGTTGGCTAGGCCAGAAAACTGGGTCGATAGTCTCGTCCACCATATTCCAGCTTCTATCTTCCGTCTTTCGTCCGCCATCTTTTCGTCTTCCAAATTGCCGCTGGACGGTGTGTAATCTCCCGCATCCGCATTCGCCGGTCTAGTCAACGTTGGTTCTGACTGCGGTCTGGAGGAGGAAAACAATGACAATCAGGCATTGGCCGTTGGTCGCGGTTTTTGGCTTTCTGCTCACGAGTCCGATCTGGTGCCGGGTCGCGCAGGCGGCAGGTGGGGTCGCGGTCCCGGCTGGAACGAAGCTCAACACTCTCAAATACAGCGACGCTACAGGGACGGTCGTTCAGTTGAAGCCTGCTGAGCAGGTGGCTTTCCTGTTTGTGTACGGCATGCAGAATCTGGAGAGTAATTGTATCAGCACGTTTTTCGGCGGGTCCGGCAAGCCTTGTTCTTTAGACGAGTTGGTGAAAGGAGTGCAACTGAAGAGCCGAGAGATTGGCTTGAATACTGATCCCGCGCAGGACTCGAACTATCAGTACAAACTGGAGATCATCGGCCAAGACTGTGTGATTCGGGCGATCCCACAACACGAAGGCCTTGGCGGATTTGCCTATATCGGCTCGCCGGAGGGCATGCACGGCAATTTCTATTACAATCCCGCCGGCGCGGACATGACCCAAGGGAAACGGCTGGGTGAAATGGGATATTCGGGAAAAGGCTTCACTCGCTAGCCGAGCGCCTAGCGTGTTGCACTGGCCGTTCGAGCCGGAGCCGGTTTTGCGCCGGGGCGCAGCCACCAGATCAGGCCGCCGGCGAGGACTAAGCCGATCGCGACCAACTGTGTGCCGGTCATGGCGCCGCCGAAGACGGAGCCGCGGCCGGGATCGTCGCGGAGATATTCGAGGAAGAAGCGGGCTACGCCGTAGATGAACATGAAGGCGCCGAAGATCTGGCCGTCGAATTTTCTGCGCTTGAGCAGCCACATCAGGAAGAAGAAGTTGGCCAGTTCGACCGCCGACTCGAATAACTGGGTGGGCTCGAAGAGGCTTGCCCAGCGGCGTCCCGGTGATCTCGGCGGCCAACGGATTGGTGAAGGTTACGCCCCACCAGTGGTGGGTTTCTTTGCCGTAGCAGCAGCCGGCGGCGAAGCAGCCGATGCGGCCGATGGCGTGGCCGAGGGCGAGGCCAGGGGCGAAGGCGTCGCAGGTGCCGAGAGCCGGCATGTGGTGCTTGCGGACGTACCATGCGGCGGCCAGGAATGCCGCGATCAGGCCGCCAGAAAAAACTCCGCCTGCCTGCAATGTCGCCAAACTGAAAATGTCGCCCAGGTGATCTTTATAGGTGCTCCAGTCGTTGATCACATAGAGCACCTTGGCCCCGAGAATGCCGCAGAGCACGACCAGAATGCCCAGGTTCCACGCCTTGTCGCCGTCGATGCCCAGGCGCTCGGAATTTCTCACACTAACCCAGAGACCGATCAGGACGCCCATGGACACCAGGAATCCATAGGTCGGCAGGAAGAACTTCCCTAGATGAAAGAGTTGTGGATACACAGTCTAGTTAGATGCGGAAACTAAGGGATTTGCACCTGGGTCAAGTGTAGCAGGAGTTGGTTTAGGCACTTGTCATCCTGAGCGCAGGAAGTGCTTTGCGAAAGCGAATCACTTCCTCAGCCGAAGGATCCCTAGCTGAACAGCGATGCGTCGGTGAGCCAATGCTCATCTGCAAGCCTTCGCCGCGAAAACGAGAGTATGCAGCCGGTAGGGATGCTTCGACTTCGAACATCCTCCGCTTCGCGGGGGATGTTCTACGCTCAGCACGAAAAAGATGAGATTACAGAAAGCAAAGCCGACCCACTCTGCCGTGTGACGGGCCGAGAATGAACCCGTCGGTAGACGTTGGGAACCCGCCGAGACCCTTTAGGCATCTCCGCATGGCGGAGCGTCGCTCACCGGATCCTAGTTCGAGTCGAGTCCCCGTTCATTCAGCATTGGTTCAAAAATCGGTTACCGTCATCACCAACCTTGCAGGCCGGCTTTCAATCTGGATGCTAGGCAAATCCCGGGCGCTTGGCAAGTGGAAGAACGCAAAAAGTTGGCAGGCCGCTTGCAACCAAAGTAATGTTCAGTTCACAAACGGACTTGCCAGCGGGCGCGAACAAAGGCGGACCAATTTCAAACAGGATGGAGATTTTGCAAGTCTGGGGCGGTACAGGAAAACGACCGATTCCCGGCCTCGGACCACGGAAGGACTTGATTCTACTGGCCAATTGTGAGTTCATACTCAGAACGAAAAATATCGGGCCCAACGCGTGCTCGCCTGGCTGGTCGGCGATACGCTGGAGAAGTCTGAGTAATGTCCAAACTGCGCGCGTCCGCACTCGCGGCGGCGGCAATCCTCATGCTTGTGCATGGGGCAGTGCTGATCTTCCGGTACGGTACTGAGACTGCTTCTCTGTGGGGCGACTGGATCGACACGATAGCACCGCTGGTGGCAGCGGTGGTCTGCTGGATTGTTTCTCGCCAGGCCGGTCCATTTGGCAGGCGCGTCTGGCGTCTGGCTTCCCTCTCCGGCTTCCTTGCTTTTATTGGCCAGGCCCTCTACACCGACTATTACGACTATCTGCACGTCCCCCTGGGCACGCTGTGGCCGAGCGATGCGCTTGTGTTCTTCTGGGTCGTTCCGCTGATGACGTCGCTGTTCCTGAGTCCACGGGACCGGGGCAGGGGATATGGCTGGTTGCGAGTCTGCGACTTCGTGCAGGTGTGCACGCTTGCGCTAGCCGTAGAACTGTCGCAGATTTATGTGCCTTCGCGCTGGCAGGTTGCCGGCCAGGCCATGGAGGTGCGGGCACTGCACGCCGGGATTTTCTTCTTTGGCCTGGTTGCCGCAAGTTTTCTGATTCGGGGCCTGCTGAGTTTCAACCCGACCGAGCGATCTTTTTTCCTGCGCATGGGCGGCTTCCTGGTGGTTCATGGGATCGTTCTCAATTCCACGCTCGCCTATCAAGCCAGCGGACATTATCAGCAGGGGAAATGGCCGGACCTTCCCTGGACGATCAGCTTTTGTTTGCTGATCGTGATCGCGGGCACGTGGAGCGATCGTGAGCAGCGTCCGGAGGCCGAGCCGCAATCCCATCGATTGCAGATGCTCGCCCAATTCTCGCCATTGTTGATTCCAGCCATCGTGTTTCCCCTGCTGCTGAGCATCGCCCAGGAACAGTTTTTCTGGTCGGCTGTGCTGGTGATGGTCTCGTTCGCCGCCGCTGGCGGACGCATGCTGGTGGTGCAGAACCAGTTGCTGGTGAGCTCCCGGGAACTGGAGAGGAATCTTGCCCTGCTGCGGGGCATCACCGAGGGAACGACGGACGCGGTCTTCGTCAAAGATCTCCAGGGTCGTTATCTGATGATGAACCCGGCGGGCGCGGGTTTCCTGGGCCGGACCGTGGACGAGGTTATCGGCAAGGACGATGCTGAGCTCTTCGATGCGGAAAACGGCCGCGAGATTATGGAGCGGGACCGCAGGATCTTGCAATCGGGCGAAACACAAACCTTCGAGGAGGGAGGTACTGCGGCCGGAGTCCCTCGAATTTACCTGGCCAACAAAGGGCCGTTTCGGGACCCGAGCGGGAAGGTTGTCGGACTGCTGGGGATCTGCCGCGACATCACCGAGCGTAAGCGCGCAGAGGCCAAATTTCGTGGCCTGCTGGAAGGCGCCCCGGATGCCATGGTGGTGGTAAGTCGAGAGGGCCAGATTGTGCTGGTCAATGCCCGGGTGGACAAGATGTTCGGCTATCGACGCGAAGAGTTGCTGGGCCGTGACGTTGAAACACTCGTGCCGGAACGGTTGCGGGGCGTTCATCCCGTACATCGGAAAGATTTCATGGCCGACCCCCGGGTGCGATCCATGGGGGCGGGGCTGGAGTTGTATGGCTTGCACAAGGATGGTCATGAGTTTCCAGTGGAGATCAGCCTGAGCCCACTGGAGACGGAAGAAGGCGTGCTGATTTCGGCGGCGATTCGCGACATTACCGACCGTAAACGCGCCGAAGAGGAAATGCACCGTTCGCAGCAGAAGCTGCACATACACTTCGAGCACACTCCGCTGGCGGTGGTGGAGTGGGATCTCGATTTCCGGGTCACGGCCTGGAATCCTTCGGCGGAGCGCATCTTCGGATATTCCAAGCAGGAGGCGATTCGAAAGCACGGCAGTTTTATTGTTCCGCTACAGCATCGCCAGTTTGTGGACCAGGTGTGGCAGGCTCTGCTGAGTCAGAGTGGTGGAACGCGAAACACGAATGACAACATCACGAAGGACGGCCGCACGATTACTTGTGACTGGTACAACACGCCCCTGGTCGACGAGTCGGGTCGAGTGCTCGGCGTGGCGTCGCTGGTGCATGACGTCACCGAGCGGGTGGCGCTCGAGGAGCGACTGCGCCAGTCGCAGAAGATGGAGGCTGTGGGGCGTTTAGCGGGAGGAGTGGCTCACGACTTCAACAATCTGCTGACCGTCATCCTCGGATACTCGCAAATACTGGCCGAAGGTTTACCTGAGGGCAGCCGGCTGGCCGACAGCACGGCGCAGATCAAGTCGGCCGCCGATCGAGCCTCGGGCATTACTCGGCAATTGCTCGCCTTCAGCCGCAAGACCGTGCTGACTCCGCGAGTCATCAACCTGAACGACATCATGCTGAATCTCGACTCGTTGCTGAGGCGGCTGATCGGAGAAGACATCGAGGTCCTGACTGTGCCTGCGAACGACCTGGGTTCGGTGACGGCGGATCCGGGGCAGATCGAGCAGGTCATTATGAATCTGGCGCTGAACGCTCGGGACGCCATGCCCCACGGGGGGAAGCTCACGCTGGAAACCTCGAACGAGCAACTCGACGAAGCCTATGCCCAGCGCCATCAACCAACGTTACCCGGGCGCTATGTCATGCTCGCTGTGACCGATACCGGGCACGGGATGAGTCCTGAGACGCAGGCTCGTATTTTCGAGCCTTTCTACACCACCAAAGAAGTCGGCAAAGGCACTGGCCTTGGGCTCTCGATGGTGTACGGAATCGTCAAGCAGAGCGGTGGCTACATTTGGGTGTATAGCGAACCCGATCGAGGTACGAGTTTCAAGATTTATCTTCCCCGCGTCGACCAGCCGGCGGAAACATCGGGCTCGGAAAACCGCTCCAAGAGCGTGCAACGGGGCACCGAAACGATTCTGCTGGTTGAAGACGACCCACAGCTGCGGCAGCTCAGTTCGTCGGTCCTGGCGCACTGTGGTTACAAGGTTTTGACCGCCAGCGGGCCGGAAGAAGGACTCGCCGTCTGCCGAGAGAATCATCGCGACATCCGCCTGCTGGTGACCGACGTGGTCATGCCGCGCATGAACGGACGCCAGTTGGCGGAGCAGATCCTGCGGGTGTCTCCGAACGTAAAGGTGCTGTACATCTCGGGCTATACCAGCAACGCCATTGTGCACTATGGAGTGCTTGACGCGGGACTGTGGTTTTTGCCCAAGCCGTTTACGCTGTCGGCCCTGGTGGCGAAAGTGCGGGAGGTGCTCGATTCCAAGAATTAGCAGGCTCCGCCGGTGCAGTCATCTAAGTGTGTGCTATTTGGTCCCCTGGGCCCAATAGCTGGTTCGCGCCAGCACGGCGGCATCCTTTGCGTTCCGCAATCGCACTCGAATCTGATGCAGGCCAGGATGCGGACTCTGGGGCGCGAAACTGAGCAGATAGCGGCTGTGCAGATGATTGGTGAAGTCGTTCATTCTCACGTCGAACTTATTCCTGGTGGCGAAGAGTTCGTACTCGCCGCCCGTCATAGCCGCGATGGTGCTGGGAACATTTTTTCGCATGGCCTGCGCGGTGCGGTATCCGAGATCGAGGAAGTCGATGCCCTGGTGCATTTCGCTTTCAATGTTGGTGCCGCGCCCGGTGTCGAGAATGTTGGCAAGAGCGGGCGAAAACGCCAGCGCATACATGACAGCATTACTTTGACCGATGGCGCTGACGGCGTCGCCGATTTTTACGTGGCTGCCGTGGTCGCGGGTTTCACTGATCAGGAGCAACACGCGCAGGCGGTCTTCTGGTTCCTGCTTGAGCAGGTTCACCGAGTAGCGGACTGCATCGAGGATGGTCGCTCCGCCGTCGCCCGGCTGCAGGTTTGTCAGATCGTCTTCCACCAGGGTCGCGTCGCTGGTGAAATTTCTCGTGAGATTCACGTGGCTGTCGAACTCCACGACCGCAACTCGAGCTGTGCCCATGGTGAACAGCGGATCGAGCATCGATTTCAGACCTCGCATGCGAGGGAACTCGGCGTAGGCGCGACGTCCGCGCTGGATGGCCACGACCAGCGAAATGGGCTGTCCTTCTGGCGTTTCATCGAGGCGCGCCGGTTGCTCTGCGCCATTGTCTTCTACGATGAAGTCGCGGGCTTGCAGGCCATACACGATTCCGCCTTGCTGGTCTTTGACCAGCGCCGGGATCAACACCACGTTGGATTGGGATCGGAGAGTTGGTTCGTGAGGTATTTCCTGAGTGGTTTGCTGAGAAAGAGCGACGCCGCCGAACAGCGGCAGAATGAATGAAGTTAAAGCGAGAGCAGTCAGGACGGGAGAGCCGGTTCGAGCGCGGCGCAGACTAGCCCGCCTTACGGTCGTCGCCCAGCACTTTGTCCAGCGCATCTGCTAATAGATGCGCGCGCTTCTGATAGTCGGTTGCCCCGCCATCCTGCTTTTTCTTGAGCAGATGATATTCGTCGGCAATGTTCAGGGCGGCCAGAACGGCCAGCCGAACCGTATCGATTGTGTTGGTGGCCTCGGCCACGGCTCGCATCTTGGAGTCGACATATTCCGCGAGCTTGAGAATGTATTCCGCATCGGACCCGCGCAGGTTGTAAGCCTGGTCGAAAATCTCGACTCGCACGCTGGAGTTCTGTGCGTCCTTTACGATTTGGTCTTTGGTCGCGGTCGCCATAAAGCAGTTCTCCGTAGAGATGCAGCTTGCTGTGTCTCACTTGCCAAGAGCAACTAGCTGGCCTCAGCCAACGACTCGATCTGCTGCAGCATTTTCTCGACGCGCCCGCGAATTTCTTCCCGCTCTTTTTTCAGTTGCACGGTCTCGCGGCGCAGCGTTACGAGCTCTGTGTCGCGGTCTTCCATTTGCTGGCGCAGCCGCTGCACATCGCGCTCGGCTGACGATTGTGCCTGCCGGGCGGCTTTGTACATCTCTATGGTGCGATAAACTTTCTCTTCGAGCGCCTGAAAATCGTCGGCCGGAACCTGCGTTGCCACCTGTTCGATTGCATTCAACGCCATAAGTGCACTCTTCCCCACCAGAATTTCTGGGACCGCATTTCTGGAACCAATATTTCTAGAACCAGGATTTCTTAGAACTTCCTCGCAGTATACTCCACATCTTTGTGGACAACTCGCCTGATCGGGTGGCACGAATGGCCCACCCGCCGGCTTCAGCCCCTGAGGTCATTTCGACAGCTTTTTCAGCCGGCGAGCGGCTTCGTCGAGGGTCTCTGGCTTTTTGCAGAATGCGAACCGGACTTGCTTTGCCCCGTCGCGGGGATCGCGATAGAAACTCGATCCTGGCACGCAGGCCACACCAATTTCCTGCACCAGATATTTTGCGAACGAAATGTCGTCTTTGAATCCGAAGGTCGAAATGTCGGTCATTACGTAGTAGGCGCCGCGCGGACGAAAGCATTTGAATCCGGCGGCGGTTAACGAGGGCATCAGATGATCGCGGCGCACGCGGTATCCCTCGGCCAGCTTCGCATAATACTCCAGCGGCAAGCTGAGTGCCGCGGCCCCAGCTTCCTGCAGTGGAGCCGGCGCGCCCACGGTCAGAAAATCGTGCACCTTGCGGATCGCGTTCGTGATTTTCTCAGGCGCAACCGCCCAGCCCACGCGCCATCCGGTAACGCTGTAGGTTTTCGACATGCCGTTGATGGTGACCGTGCGCTCGCGCATTCCCTCGAGCGACACCATCGAAATATGTTCGGTGCCTTCGTATAGTATGTGCTCGTAGATCTCGTCGGTTATCGCCAGCACGTCGAACTCGACACACAAGTCGCGAATCAGTTCCAGTTCTGAGCGCGTGAAAACTTTGCCGGTTGGGTTATTGGGCGTGTTGAGGATAATGGCTTTCGTATGCTTGTCAAACGCGCGCCGTAATTCTTTGGGATCAAATGTCCACTCGCCGCCGTCCGTGGCAGGGGGACGCAGCTTCACGAACTTCGGTTTCGCTCCGCTCAGCACCGAGTCTGGGCCGTAGTTTTCGTAGAACGGCTCGAAGATGACGACTTCGTCGCCCGCGTTGCAGATGGCTAACAGAGTCGAGATCATAGCCTCGGTCGATCCGCAGCAGACTGTGATTTCTTTTTCCGGATCGATCGTGATTCCTTGCCAGACGCCCATCTGGCGCGCGATCGCGTTGCGCAGATTCTTTGCGCCCCAGGTGATGGCGTATTGGTTCACGTCGGCCGCAACTGCCTGCTGGGCGGCCTGTTTGATCGCGGCCGGAGCGGGGAAGTCGGGGAAGCCCTGCGCCAGGTTGACCGCGTTGTGCAGCATAGCCTGGCGCGTCATCTCGCGAATGACGGACTCGGTAAAGTGGCCGACTTTGTCGCTGAGAAACTGTTTGCCGGATGCGGGTGCTCCATTTCTCGCGTTCTTTGCGGGAAGTGGGGATTTGGGATTTTTTTGATCAGGGGAATTCCGAGAAGTCTTAGAGGGAGATTTTCCAGCCTTCTTGCGCCCGGTCGAAGTGCGGTCTGCCATAGTGGCAGACTAGCAGTGCGGCCTTAGTAGTTTCAAATCAGGACGCCGCAAAGCATAATTTGCTTTTGGGTGGCGCAGCGCTTTGAGCGCTGCGATAAAGTGGCCTAGTAAGAGCGGCTTCAGCCGCCGAGGCACTTATGGCTGCACCTCCCAGGGGCAACACCGGGTACAGCGTCTACTTCATCACCGCGTCCACATTCCAAAAACAAAGCCTTTTTCAGTCTAAGCGTTTTTCAATCCCCTTCATGGATACTCTCTTGCGCTATCGACTCGAGAGGAAGTTCCTTCTGCATGAGTTTGTAGTCATGTCTGACCATTTCCATTTGTTGATAACTCCAACGCTGACATTGGAGAGGGCGATGCATCTGATCAAAGGTGGATTCTCTTACCGAGCAAGGAAGGAACTGGGATTTGCAGGAGAAATCTGGCAGCCCAGCTACTACGATCGCCGGGTGCGCGGCGGGGAGGACTACGCGAATTTCAAGTATTACATTCGGCAGAATCCCGTGAAGCGAGGCTTGGCAAGAACGCCCGAGGAATATCCCTACAGTTCCGCATTTCCCGGCTTTGTGATGGATGAAGTTCCGGAACGTTTGAAGCGGACCTTTCTGACGGCATGAGAGGGGCACGGAGCAGCAGTTTGACCGGCTGAGGGTTTCGGATGAGCAGCATTTTTGGAGCGGCGCCGCGCTTTCAGCGCTGCGATTGAGCATCGCGAAGAATAATGGGCTTTAGCCACTGAGTACCTCAGCGGCTAAAGCCGGTTGAATTTTAGTGCCGGGATCGCAGCGCTTAAAGCGCTGCGCCACCCAAAAGCAGAAACCCACCCAAAGAGCAGAATCCGACAGCAGAGGCCGATTGCAAGAGCTGCAGGTCAACATTCTTGGACTGCGCTCAAAATCAGGGATATTCATCTACTTCTTCACCGCGATCCCCAACTCGCGCAACTGGCGGTCGCTGACTGGGGTGGGGGCGTCGCACATTAAGTCTACGGCGCGCGCGGTTTTGGGGAAGGGGATTACTTCGCGCAAGCTTTCGGCGCCTGCGATGATCATGACGATGCGATCGAGGCCGAGCGCGATTCCTCCGTGGGGAGGCGTGCCGTACTCCAGGGCTTCGAGGAAGAATCCGAAGCGCGATTTTGCTTCCTCATCCGTCATGCCCAGAGCGCGGAAAATTTTGCTTTGAATGTCCTGGCGGTGAATACGAATCGAGCCGGAGCCTAATTCTGTGCCGTTGAGCACGACGTCGTAGGCCAGCGCGCGCACGGCGCTCAACGGCGACTGCGGGTCGTTCACCGACTCGACGCCCGCTTCCAGCAGTTTCATATCTTCTTCGTGGGGCGAGGTGAAGGGATGGTGCGCGGCCATCCATTGCTTCTCGCCTTCGTCCCATTCGAACATGGGGAAGTTCGTGACCCAGAGGAAGCGGAAATCTTTTGCGGGGTCGCCGGTCTTTTTGAAGATGCCGTGGCGCTCGGCGTACTTCTGCGCGAGCGACAGGCGCAGCAATCCTGCTGACGCGTAGATCGCTAGTTCCGCGGGGGTGACTTTGCGGTGTGCGGGCATCGCCGTCTGCGGGCCGGCTTGCGCCGATCCGGCTACTAGCACGATTAGATCGCCGTCTTCCGCCCCAGTCTTCTTCGCGATGGCTAACGCGGCGTCGGGGAACTTGTTGGCGATGCGTTTGAAATCTTCGAAGATTTTTGCGCCGCCCTTGGCGTGGAACATGGGCTTGATGTCGTCGCGCTCTTTGCGGGAGAGCTCGCCGACCTTGGGCGTGCGGATGGCGATTACTGGCAGATTCGCATTGATCGCCAGTTCCTGTAAATTCTCGGGCGTGAAGCAGTCGCGCACGTCGGTAAAGGCGGGGAGCCGCAAATCGGGCTTGTCGATGCCGTACAGGCGGATGGCTTCGTCGTAGTCCATGCGGACGAAGGGGGTTTTGATGGCGCTGCCGGTGGCCTGGAACGCTGCCGTCAGAAATCCTTCGACCACTTCCCATACGCGCTCCGGTTGCGGATACGTCATCTCCAGATCGATCTGGGTGAACTCGGGCTGGCGGTCGGCGCGCAGGTCTTCGTCGCGGAAGCAGCGGACGATCTGAAAATATTTGTCGAAGCCGGAAATCATCAGGATTTGTTTGAACATCTGTGGCGATTGCGGCAGGGCGTAAAACGTTCCGGGCTGAACGCGGCTTGGAACCAGATAATCGCGCGCGCCTTCCGGCGTCGACCGCGTCATGAAGGGCGTTTCAATCTCGAAAAATCCCTGGTCCGAAAGATAATCGCGGATGGCCTTGGCCACCTTGTGCCGCGTCTCGATGTTGAACTGCATAACTTCGCGGCGCAGGTCGATGTAGCGATATTTCAGGCGCGTTTCTTCGTTGGTGAGCGCCGTGTCCGACGGCAGGAATGGGGGCAGCTTCGACTCGTTCAGGATGCGGATTTCGCTCGCTACCAGTTCCACTTCGCCGGTGGGAATGTTTTTGTTCACCGTGTCGGCATCGCGCAACTTCACCGCGCCGATCACGGCGATGACGTATTCGTTGCGCACGGTGTTGGCCTTGTCGTGCGCGGCGGCGTCGAGTTCGCGGTTGAGTACAACCTGGGTTACACCGGTGCGGTCGCGGAGATCAATAAAAACGAGGTTGCCGAGGTCGCGGCGGCGGTTCACCCATCCCATGAGCACGGCTTTTTTGCCGGCGTCGGCGGGGCGTAGGGTCCCGCACATATGTGTGCGTCGTAAATCGCCTAAGAAATCGAGCAAAGTATTTCCTTGCAGTCAGGATTGCGGCTGAATGCCGAAACAGAAATTATAAACGGTGTTTCCTGTCAGGGACTTGCGGGGAGCGGGAAATCAGCGTGCCCGTGCTCGAATCAGAGGCAAAGAGCTCTGACGGCTGCCCTCCTGGGTTTTCCAACTCGCTTTTCTGCATCTACTATGAGGACATGTCTGAAGCCCATGGTTCCGGCGAAATCCCGCAGGCTGCGGCCGGACCGCGGCTTCTAGTCGAGCTGCCTTCGTGGCCTCGTGTGTTCTTTGGCAACCTGCGTGACTCGCTGCTGCCGCGCCGACTTGCCGCGCTCGAACTTGAATCGGCACCGGCACCATTCTGGGCCGACGTATTTGTGCCGCAACGCCTGCCCTGGAAACGATTCGTTGAGTCCTGCGGTTATCACGCTGTCGCAATCGCGCTGCTCATTGCGGTCACGCGTTTCTTCGCGCTTCAGCCTCAAGTAGTGGCGAAGCCGGTTTTCGATCATGCTCAGGTGATCTACTACAAAGCTTCGGAGTATCTTCCTCCCATCGATACCCGCAGCGAGCGGTCGGCGCGACCGAGCAGGCCGGATCCGGAGTTGGCACGGCAGCCTATCATTTCCGTCCCCCCTGAGCCTGACAACCGTTCGCAGACCTTGGTGGCGCCACCTAACGTGAAATTGAAACGCGACGTTACCATGCCGAACATCGTGGCGTGGTCGGATAAGGTCGAGAAGCCGCGGGTTGCGATTCCGCCTGTGCCGCTGACTCCGGCGGCAGAGATCACGCGCATCGCGCCTGAGATGGAGGCATCTGTAGTGAGGCCTCCGCCGGACGCGTCTCGTCTCACGCATCGGCAGGACGCGCCCACCCTGCAGAGTGCCGTCGTGGCGCCGCCGCCGGATGTCGAGAATGCATGGGAGCGTCCGATCGGCGATCTGAATATCGGACGGAGTGCTGTGATCGCGCCGGCGCCGCAACTGCCGGTCGCGGAACAGCGTACCCGGACTGGATCGCAAGGGTTTGGCGCTGGTCCGCAAGTAGTGGCCCCGCCCCCGTCGGTTTTCGCGGCAGCCTCCGGGGCGTCATTTGGGGAGCGCGGCCGCGTCATTGCACTGAGCCTGCATCCCGCAGTGGGCGCGCCACCAGATCTGCCGCCCGGGAACCGGCGCGGCGCTTTCGCCGCAACGCCTAAAGGACATTCCGGAGCCTCTGGCTTACCCGGGGCCAGCGGAGTCGGGCGGAATGAAAACGGAAGCGAATCGGCGCGGAAGGGAAGCGGCGACATGCCAGCGGGACTCTATGTGGGGAGCACTGGCGCGAAAGCGGCGTCGGTTGCGGGCGATCGCACCGAGGTTTCCACCAGTTCGGTCAACCCGAATCTGGTGGCCAGCGTGCGTCCTGCTCGCGTGACCAGCACGCCATCGCGTCCCATGCAACCCGGCAGCACCGCTAAGCTGTCGGAAGCGGAACGAGCCGTCTTCGGCGATCGCAAGTTCTATTCCATCACGCTCAATATGCCGAACCTGAATTCCGCCAGCGGCAGCTGGGTGATCCGTTTTGCCGAACGCGATCATGATTCGGGAAGCCACGATTCGGGCAATCGTGGATCGAGTAATCACGATGCCAACGCGCCCGCGGAGGACCTCTCTCAGCCGATGGCGACCCGCAAAGTCGATCCCGCCTATCCGCTACAACTCATGCGCGAGAATGTGGCCGGGACGGTGATCCTGTACGCGATCATCCACGCTGACGGAAGTGTGGGGAATGTGCGCGTCCTGCGCGGGGTCGATGACCGCCTCGATCAATTCGCCAGCCGGGCGCTGGAGCAGTGGCAGTTTCAGCCGGCTACAAAAAACGGGTTGCCGGTGGATGTGGAGGCGACGTTTAAGATTCCGTTTCGGCCGACTCGTGTAGGGACGAATTTTTAGAGGGCTGTTTCTCAGCGGGCGGCGCCGCGGCGTTTTTCGAGAGCCGCATAGATCGCGGGATCGGTGCAGACTTCGTAGTAGGAGCGCTCGGTCCAGCCGGTGACGGAGAAGTCGGCGGGATCGATGCGGGGAATGCGGCTTTCGCGAACGACGATGTTGCGAAAAATGTCTTTGTCGACGGCTACTGTGGCGCTGAACAGTTTATATTCGCCGCGGTCGGAGGTGAGCGAGGCGGGGAGGCGCACCTTCAACGGTTCGAGCGTAATTTCCTGTTGCAGCTTGCGGAAGGCGGCTTCGTTCATGCGAATGCCGCCCAGGTTGAAGCTCAGGATCACATCTTCTGGATTGCCGTTCTCGTCGAGCTCCGCGCCTTGAAACGCATAGACGTGGAATGGCCCGGCCTTGGGCTCCATTACTTTGCGGGCGCGCTTGTTGCAGGAGGAGAGGCGGTCGCTTTCGTTGAGCGCTTCGGAAATCATGATCTGGTGCTCGCCATCCATCAGATAGAGCGGGGCGGACTCCTGCAGCGTGATGCCTACGCCGAGTTCCAGGCCGGGCATGCCGGAACGCTGCATCAGCTCGTTATATCCGCGGACGATTTCGATGATTTCGCGGGCCAGCACGCACATGCGGCTCACGCCCAGCCCGGGCTCGCCTTCGCGCTCGAGAATGGCCAGAATGATGGCGTCGCCTTCCAGGAAGACTTTGCGCGCACCGTACTTTTCCAGCAGCTTGTTGACGGGATCGTAAAAATTCAGGCTGAAATAGGACGCTGGATTCAGACCCTTCTCCATCATGGTCCGCGTGAGCCGGGTCGAGTCGCGGACGTCGGCCTTAAGCACCACGTGGCGCAGCACTCGTTCCGAGTCGGTTTGGACTTGTTCTTCGGGAAGCAGGAACTCGTAGAGAGTTCCGTTGACTCGCGACAATTCCTGGAGCCGTTCGTTAGTTACCAGGTTAACGGTGTCGAGCGCCGCATTCAAAACTTCCAGCCGCCGCAAGTCGCGGTGGTAGTGAAAGAAGTCTCCCAGGAATCGGGCCGCTACTTTCGCGCGCTCGGCTCCGCGACAACTGGCAACCTTTGCGACCGCCGCGTACAGGCTGTTTGGGTTCAGCTTGCCGTGTTCCTGAATCATGCGCTCGACCCGGTCGCACTCGGTGCGGTCGGTGAGCGAGCTCTTCAACTGCTGGGGATTGATGCGCGGCGCATACTCGCCCAGCAGGGGAACCACATAGTACGAGGCGATCACGTTTTCCATGACCTGCTCGTCTTCGAGCAGCCGCACCCAGGCGGCCAGCCGTTCCTGCTGCGCCATGCCCTCGTCAGAATCTTCCGGCGTTCCCGTCCCCACCAGCGCGCGAGCATTCTCGGGTACATTCATCCACGAGTCGAGCGTCTCGGCGCCGACTCCCTCGCCATACTGCAAACGCAGAAATCCTGAGACCACTTCGCGGATGCGGCCATAGCGGTCGGGATCACGGTCCCAGTTACCCAGCATGACGTAGTGCTCGGCGCAGAGGTAGTCGTCGCGGCCGTCTTCGGAAAACAGCAGCCGGTTCAGAAACAGGGGATAGGTGAAGTAGCTTCCCCCGGCCGTCTCCTCGCCAAAGAGCGAGCGCCGGGTGCGCGCCAGCGTGCTCTTCTCCACTTCGCGCAGGGTCTCAAAGATTTCCTGTCCGGTTTTTCGCAGGATGATTTTCTTGCGCACCTGGAATTGCGCCAGCCGCTCGCGGTACTCGTGCGCCTTCTGCTGCCGCATGTTGTCATAGGACTTCAGCAGGACGCGGCAGCGCTCCAGCACTTGCAGGAACTGCTGGTTCATTTCCGTGCGCAGGAACTTCGTTACCGCCAGCCGGGCCAGCAGATCGACCGATAACTTGAACTCTTTCTTGGCTCGATTGAGCGATGCGACCTGCAACTCGGTCAGAGCCGGTTTCCACTCGCCGGGATCAATCTTCGGCCGAGATGCTCTCCCCGCCTGGTTTCGCATCCACGAGGGCCCCTCGGTCATTTGTGGAGCTTCCGCCGAGAGCAGTCCCTCCAACTCGCCGTGGTGCGCGATCAAGCGCGCAATCTGCGCACGCGCGAGTTCGACAAAGCGCGGGCTTAGCACCACATCGTGCCGCAGGTTATCGACGCCGACCGAGATTCCTTCGAGCGCAACAAAGGGCGTGGACGCAGCTAGATTCGGCGGCGCCGGTTTCTCCGGCGCTACACCCAGACGAAAAATAGGTAGTCTCGGCATTCCTGGATCAGGAGTATTCGGAAGTTGCTGATTTCAAACGGACAGGTCGAGGTTAGCATGCGGCAGGCTGGCGCTAAAGTTACCTAGGTTACCGCCGTTAAGCTGCTGATTTTGATTGGACTCGTCGAATTTCGCAGTTTCGGCGCGGATCTGCGGAATGGCGTGAAATGAAACACCAACGTTGCTCTTCCTGATGCTGGTACTGGCTAACTTACTTTTGCCTACTGGCTTTTGGCACGTGCAGCTTCGAACTCGTCGCCCTTTTGCCATTCGATCCGTTTCGGCAGGTTGGCGGCTTCCCAGCCCAGGGCAAAGCCGAATCGAGCCATCGCCGAGTCGCCAACGAAATCCATCTCCGGATGGTATTCGTCGCTGGGCTGGTGATAGTGCTTTTCCACGTACTCGCGTTCCTGCTCGAGCCCCCAGGCTTCGGTGTGTCCTTTGTACTTCATGCCTTCGTTGATCGAGAAAGCAGGAACGCCGACGCGGGCCAGGCTGAAATGATCGGAGCGGTAGAAATGTCCCGCCTCAGGCAGTGCGTCCGGGCGGATCGCCAGGCGGAATTCTTTGGCTGTGGCTTCGACGGCTGGGTAGAAAGTCGTCCGCTCTGCCCCGGAGACTTCGACTTCCTCCGGCGCTCCCAGCGGCTTCACGTCGTCATAATTTAGATCCAGAGTGATCTTTCCCGCTGGAACCGGCGGATGCTTGCCGAGATACTCTGACCCCAGCAGTCCTTGTTCTTCGGCGGTGACCGCGGCAAACAGGATCGACCGCCGCGGGCGCTGCGACGCCGCCCCGAAGGCGCGCGCCAGTTCGAGCAGGATGCCGCATCCCGTGGCGTTGTCGTCGGCGCCGTTGAAAATGTTGTCCCCCGGCATATCCGGGCGAATGCCGAAATGATCGTAATGAGCGGTGTAGATGACGGCCTCACTGGCCAGGCTGCGATCTGAGCCGGGAAGGATTGCCAGCACGTTGTTCGATTCGAAATTGCGAACCTTGCTGACCATGTGCGCCTTGAGCCTCGCGCCCAGGCTTACGGGATGAAAGTCGCGCGTCTGCGCGTCTTTGATCATCTTTTCCAGATTCATGCCGGAGGCTGAGGCCAGCCTTGTGGCCACATCCAGATGAACCCACGACGCAACTTTCAGCGCGGGACCTTCCTGCTTAAGAAACGACTTCTCGCCGGAGTTCGAATTCCGCACCACTTCCCACGGATAGCTCGCCATGTCTGTTTGGTGGACCAGAATCACTCCCACCGCGCCTTTGCGCGCGGCCTCTTCATACTTATAGGTCCAGCGGCCGTAGTAGGTGAGCGCCTTGCCCTTGAAAAACTTAGGATCGTCCGAGGGCGGCTCGTTGACCAGCATGAGCAGAACTTTGCCGCGCACGTCGAGGCCCTTGTAGTCATCCCAGCCGTATTCGGGCGCCTCGATTCCGTATCCCACGAAGACAATGTCCGCATCTACGTCGGACTGCGGCTGCTGGGTCTGGTCGTAGGCGACATACTCGTCGAGCGGCTTCAAGTTCATGGTCTCGCCCTGCTTGGGGACGACGGAGAACTGAGTCTCGGGCAGGGTGGTGATGCCGACCAGGGGCACTTTCTGCATATAGGTGCCGTGGTCGCCGGCGGGCTTGAGTCCGTACTCGGCGAACTGTGTGGCGATGTATTCGGCCGCAATGTCGCCGCCGCGCTGTCCCGTCCCGCGGCCTTCCAGCAGATCGTGCGAGAGGTAGCGCACGTGCCAGCGGATGTGCTCTGGCGTGATCGTCTCCAGGGCCACGATCGCGGTTCCCGGCAGCTTCACCGAAGGCATGCTCCTCGCACCCTTCGCTCCGCCAGCCCCAGCTCCGCCTTCGGCATAAGCCAGCAGGCTGGCGCACGCGAGCAATGCGCACAACATCAGACACGTCGGCGTAGTTTTCAGCATTCCCTGCATAAATATGCATTTTTCTTCCGCCAAGCGGCGCTCGTTGGAAGGCTTCTTATCTCGTGAAAGTCTGCAAGGATTGTAATGGAGCGTCGCGCGCGGACCGCATGAGAAGTGTGGAATCCGCAGCACGAGAGTGCAACCACCGCTGGAACAGTGGCCCGCCCGGACGTGTCCGGCTGCGCAGCCGTCCCCCGTGTTCCCCTGTCTTCTCCGTGGTTAGCCTGGGGTTTTTGCTTGTGAAGACGGGCTTGTGTGGAGAGGATCTTGTGTGGGGACGGGCGCCCTCGCCCGTCCGCCGAGCGCATCTCGGCTTTCTTTTCAGCCGCCAGACTGGCGGCTAATTTTTAGACCCTCAACCTGCGCGGAAGTCGCGCACGTCTTCTCCCGGCTTGAACATGGCGGCCGGAGCACTCTTGCCCGCGTGCGCGATCCGGCGGTTGATTTCTTCGAAGTCGGCTTTGACCCAGCCGACGCTGGAGACTTCGATCTCTCCATCCTGCGCGATCCAGAAGATCGTGGGAACGTTGGTCAGGCCGTAGGCATTTGAGGCGGGGTAGGAGTTCGGGTCATCGAGCAGGACTGGGAACGTGACGCCGAATTCCTTGTTGAAGGCCGCGGTGTCTTTGGCGTCGTTCTGCGAAACTCCGACCAGCGTTACGCCGTTGTGGGCGTAGGCCTTATGAAGCCGCTCGTAAAACGGAAGGGCATATTGACACGTCGGACATGACACCTTGAAGAACACCAGCACGACGGGGCCGCGCGCCAGTTCGGCCGTCAGCGAAAACGGCTTGCCGTCTAATGTCTTTAATTCAAAATCGGGCGCCTTCGCGCCAGTAGCCAATGCCGTCATCGATCCCTCCTCATCGTCTGCTGAACGGGCGTCGCCCTCCGCGCGGGTGATCCTGTGCAACAGGCTCGCTCTTAATTTTAGATGACCGCGCGAGCTGTCCGGATGGGAAGGAATGATTTCCGTCTTCCGCAAAATCTTGCGCGCCAGACCGGTCAGCGCAACTCGCGAGAGCTTTCCTATCGGAATCCATTTTCCTGCGACATGCGATGGTGCGGCGATGGACCACACCCGTACCGTGTAGTTCGTCACAGTGATCGAGTGTTTGAGCGTTAAGCTGGCTTTAGCGCTGTTGCCGTGACTCGGTTCCCGATTTGCTTTTGGGTGGCGCTGTCCTTTCAACCGTGCGATTTCTTCGGCTCCGTTCGAAGACGCCTTGGCCGCCGAGGGTCCATTGATTTCTGGCAACTCCCACATACCCGCCATCAGGCGCGCGGAGAGCGGACGCTGCACCAGAAAAACTTTGGCCTCGCGGGAATCGTCAGATCGATAATCCAGCGCGTAATGAATCTCCCGCTTCTTCTGCCGCGGTGCCTTCGCCGGCCTCGCCATTTCCCCGCGCGTTGCGCACAACTCCACTACCGGACAACTCAGGCATGCCGGCGCCCGGGGCGTACAGACCGTCGCTCCCAGTTCCATCATTGCCTGGTTGAAATCTCCGGGACGCTCGCGATCCAGCAACGCTTCCGCCTCCAGCCAGAAATCCTCACCCGCCAGAGTCCGCCCCGAGACCCGCTGCAGTACGCGCTCCACATTTCCATCCACGACTGCGATCGGCTCACCGAATGCGATGCTGGCGATTGCCGCCGCCGTGTAACGTCCAATGCCTGGTAGCTCGCGCAATTCCTCCGCCGTCTCCGGAAACTTCCCGCACCGCTCCCGCGCCACAACCTTCGCCGCTGCGTGCAGCATGCGCGCTCGGCGGTAATATCCCAGGCCGCTCCACGCTGCCAGCACCGAGGCTTCGCGGGCCCGCGCCAGTTTCTCGACGGTCGGAAACCGCCGCAGAAACTCGTGATAATGGGCAATCACGGCCGCGACCCGAGTCTGCTGCAGCATGATCTCCGATAGCCAGACCCGGTAGGGATCGCGAGTTTGGCGCCATGGCAGATCGCGCGCGTACGCGTCATACCAGGCCAGCAGTTGCTTGCGGAACGCGGCGTTCGTCGAATCGGAAAATGTTTCAGTGGATTCCATGAGGACGCAGAAGGCTGTTGCATGCTGACTGCCGCCAGTCTACCTCAGCGGCTAAAGCCGTTCTGAATTGATACGGTCTTAGCGGCGCGGCTTGAAGCCGCGCCCTTTCAAAACAGGGCCTTCGGCCCTTTCAAAACAGGGCCTTCGGCCCTTTCAAAACAGGACCTTCGGCCTTGCCTACGCCAATCTCCGACCACCTCCGCGCCCATCCCAGGCCATTGACCTCGGTCTCCAGCCGCGAAATAATAAGCGTGCCTGGCATCCGCAACACAGCGTGAATCTGTTCACGCCAAGTTATCGCAAGGAGCACCATGAACGACTTCAACCGCAAGGTGGAAGACGCGTCGGCGCGTGTGGGTCAAACCATCAACGAAGCCGCCGAGCGTCTGGAGAAAGAGATTCCCGAATTCATCAAATACCTGAACGACGAAGTGGTTCCGGCCGTGCGGACGCACTCCACCAAGGCGCTGCGCACCGCCTCGCAGAAACTTACGGAATTCGCCGACTACATGGAGCAGCATCACCATCCGCCCAAGTAGCCGCATCCAGCTTTCAGTTTGCGGTCACGCCACGCCGCCGCGCCCACTTCGTCAGCGTAGCTATGCTACTGATAGTTCTCATCGCGATTTTGTTGCTGAGCGGCTGCGGGCAGCATAAGCAGGTGCATGTGAGCGTGCCCCCGCCTCCGGCCACCACGACTGAATCGTCCGGCACTCAGCCCGCCGTGAACATCCCGGCCGCAAAAGAAAACGCGGCCCCCAAACCCAAAGAGCCCGAGTCCGACGCGGACCTCGCCGAGCCCACGCTGCCCGCCAATGCCAAGCCACTCGCCACCGAAATCGGACTCGCCAGTTGGTACGGCCCGCCCTACCATAACCGTCGCGGATCGAATGGCGAAGTCTACAATATGCACGCCATGACGGCCGCGCACCGGACTTATCCGCTGGGATCGATCGTGCGAGTGACCAACGTCAAGACAGGGCACAGCGCCCTGGTGCGCATTACCGACCGCGGGCCATTCATTCCCGGCCGCGTTCTCGATCTCTCGCTCGCCGCCGCCCGCAAGCTCGACGTGTGGCAGCCCGGCGTCGCTGAAGTGAAGGTCGAGTTGATGCAGTCCGCGTCGCCGGATTCGCCGGGAAAGTGGGCGGTGCAAATCGGCGGATTCCCGCATGGGCCGGCGGCGAACAAACTCGCCGATCACCTGCAGCGCCGTTATCGCACGGCCAAAGTCTTGTGCTTCGCGAGTCCCGCGGGAGATTGGTGGATCCGGGTTCGCGTGCTCGACGACGATCACGACCGCGCCCAAAAACTCGCGGCCGAAACTGAAACTCCCGAAGGCTCCGTTTTTCTTGTGCGCTTGGACTAACCTTCTGCCCTGCTGGCCGCTGCCTTCTGCAAACTCGGCTTTGCGAAGTGCAATATTCCGCGCCGCTCCCGGCGTTGACATCACCCGCCTCAGGACATAGCATCCTCTGTACCACGCCGCATGGAT
This sequence comes from uncultured Acidobacteriota bacterium, assembly GCA_963755795.1. Lineage (GTDB taxonomy): Bacteria > Acidobacteriota > Terriglobia > Terriglobales > Acidobacteriaceae > Sulfotelmatobacter. Next base: position 45,946 of record CAVWLI010000004.1, read on the forward strand.
GGTCCGCCCGCGGTAGACGGAGCTGTTAGTAGAGCAGGCACCCATCCCCACGCAACGCTATGCCGAGGCGATCATTTTCAGTAACATACGGGCAAACGAAAAATAGGAGCCTTGTCCTTAGGGAACTGCGTAGCGGGAGTGTACGTAACATCTTGTGCGCAACATAACGTTAGGAGTTTGCTATGAGTAACAAATTCTTTGACGGCATCAAGCATGTGATCATCGAGGACGATGACCCGAAGCCCGAAGGACAAGGGCAAGGTCAAATACACACCGAATCAGCGCCAGCCGTCGCCTCGCCGTTCGCAGTCGCGGTTGACAGCGCCCCTTCTCAGACCGCTTCTCAGACCGCCTATCAGACCATGAGCGGCCAGCCGATGAGCGAAGAAACCGAGCACTGCTACCAGAGGATTCTGGCGAAAACCAATTTCAATGCGACGCAGGTCGCGGCCACGATTCACAAGTATCTCGATCCACTCTCGGCCATCACCGCGCTCGACGAGCGTACCCGGTTCAAAACCGCGGTGGTGCAGGCGAAGGCGCAGGAAGGGCTGTCGCAGGAAAAGATCCTCGCTACCTTCGACGGTCTGAAAGTTGCATTGCAGAACGAGCAGGAATCGTTTGCCGCGTCGGCGGCAGCGACTAAGCAGCGAGAAATTGACGATCGCCAGAAGAAGGTGCAGGAAGTTACGGACGCGATCGCGCAAAAGCAGAAAGAGATTTCACAGTTGCAGCAGCGGCTCTCCGACGTGACTGCGGAACTGGTGGCAGCGCAGGGCAAGATTCAGCGCGCCGAATCGCAGTTCACTATCGCGGCCCAGCGGCGCGCGCTTGAGATCGATCAGGAGAAGGCCAAGTACGTCAGCCTTCTACAGGGATAGGTAAACCCCAGGATAGGGATCAAAGACTTCAAAGATAGAAGTACCTAAGGATAGGCAGAGATCTTCAAGGATAAAGCCCCATGAGTATTACACCGTCCACTCCGAATAATCTTGGCGATCAACTGAAGTCGTTCTGGTCGCGCCCCGAAGGCAAGACCGGAATGATTTTCATCGCTCTGGCCGCGGCGGCCGCGGTTTATGGCTGGGCGCAGATTGTGCCCTTCGTGGTTTCGATGCTGGCCGATACGCTGCACATGGTCGAACTGGCGGCGATCCTGGGGGCGATTCTGTTCGTGGTTTTCAGCAGCCGCACGCACCTTGTGTTCCGTCTGCTGATGCGGGCCATTACCGGGCTGATCATCGACATCGATCCCATCGGCATCCTGAAAGATCACTTGTCGCAGATGCGGAAGCGCCGCGACGTGATGTCGCAGCAGATTTCGAACGTCAGCGGTCAGATTCAGTATCTGAAAAATATCATCGACAAAAATTCGGCGCTGGCCAGCGAGAACATGCGCCTGGCGGCCCACGCCAAGAAAATCGCTACGAGCACGGCCGACCAGAATGAGCAACTGCGCATGGCCTTGCAGATGAAGGCCAAGGCAAATCAAGCGGGGCGGCTGCAGAAATCGAACCTGAGCTACCAGCAACTGCTGAACAAGTTGCAGAACATCTACGACCTGCTCAGCAAGTGGGCAGTGCACATTGATTTTTACATCGAAGACACCGACAACGAAGTGAAGCAGGCAGAGATCGAATACAAGACCATCAACACCGCTTTCCGCGCCTACCGTACGGCGCTCGCCGTCATCAAGGGAACGGGCGACGAAAAAGAACTCTACGACCAGACCATGGAACATCTGGCCGAAGAGGCGGGACGCAAGCTGGGCGAGATGGAAGACTTCCAGCGGCTGGCGCAGAACTTCATGGACACAATCGATCTCGAAAACGGCGCGGTCGAAACCGACGCGCTCGAGAAACTCGATGCTTACGAGCAGAAGCTGCTGACTTCGGGTGCGACCGACACGGCGTTCTTGTTGCCGGGGGCAACGGCGTCTCCGGTGCCAGTTCCGGCGAGCAGAGCGGCGGACGCTCCGCCGGCGGCGAAGAGTGCGGGCGATTACGGGGACATGTTCAAGTGAGGGAGTTTTGAAAAGTGAGTTCGACGGGTACGGTTCGCATCGGGAAGGTTCGTATCAGGGCATCGCTTTAGCGATGCCGCCAACGAACGCAAAGGGTAACGGTTTTAACTTCTGGGGTTCGCGGCGCAGCGGCTAAAGCCGAAGCGCATGGTTGCTGATACGGCATGCCTGAAGGCATGCCCTGATACGAATCTTTCTTAGGCGGAACTGCTGGCGATCTGCTCAGCAAGAGTTGTACACGGGAGGAAACGCAAGAGATGGCACATCTAAAGACCGGGCCAAAGGTTATTCTGATCATTCTGCTCGTGGTGGGCTTTGTGTTTGGACTGCGCAAGGCCGCGGAACTTGGCTGGATTCCTACTCCCGGCGTGATGAAAGCGCTGGTGCCGGAGAAGGCTGCATTGCCCGACGTGAAGGATGCGCTGGTGCAGAACGTCGAGCCGGTTACACTGCCCACCTCGTCGGCCGCGAGCGTGCCCGCAACTTTGATTCGCGGTGAAATCTGGGAGTGGAATGCGCAGATGAATCTTATTTACGCCAACGGCGGCGCGAGCACGACCAAAGGTTCGCTCATGGAGAAGCATGGCGTCAATCTGGTGCTCATCCGCCAGGATGACACCGGCAAAATGCAGGAAGACCTGATCGCCTGCGCCCGCGAAATTTCCAGCGGCTCTTCGCAGTGCTCCAACGGCGCCAACTTTGTGGTGATCATGGGCGACGGCTCGGGACAATTCCTTGCTGCGATTAACCCGCAGCTGAAAAAACTTGGATCCGATTATCAGGCGAAAGTGATTGGCGCGACGGGTTACAGCCGCGGCGAAGATTCACTGATGGCGCCACCGGAAGTGAAGAGCAATCCGCAGGCCGCGAAAGGCCTGCTGGTCGAGGGTGTGCTGCGTGACGGAGACTGGAACATCGCGCAGAAGTGGGAAGGCGATAACGGCATCAAGAATAATCCGGATGAGAAGACCTGGGATCCGGACGCGGTCAACTGGATCAACGCCTCCGATTACAACGTAGCCGCGGCTGATTATGTGGCCGGAAAGTGCGATGACCGCAAAGTCGTAAAAGACGGGCATCTCACCGGCGAAACCAAGCACGTCTGCGTGAACGCGGTCGTGACCTGGACGCCCGGCGACGTAACTATTGCCAAAGGCAAGGGTGGATTGGTGAAGGTGGTCAGCTCCAAACAATATCGTTCGCAGATGCCGGCCGTGATTCTTGGTCCAAAGAACTTCTTTGAACGCAATCGCGCCGAGATCGAAGGCATGCTGGCGGCGACGTTCGAAGCCGGCGACCAGATCAAGGCCTTCGATCAGGTGCTGCATAAAGCTTCGGCCATCAGCGCCAAGGTTTACGCCGATCAGGATGAAGCTTACTGGTACAAGTACTACAAAGGCGTGACCGAGAACGACGCGCAGGGATTGAAAGTCGATCTCGGCGGCTCGACGGTGAACAACCTCGCCGACAATCTGATTCTGTTCGGCCTCGAGCCGGGCACGAACGATAACTTCCGCTCGACCTACACGGTGTTCGCCAAGATCGCGACCCAGCAATATCCTGCGCTGTTCAAGGACACACCCATTCCCGATGTGAAGGACATTGAAGACAAGTCGTTCATCACGGGAGCGCAGGCGCGCATGAGCAGCGGCGGAGCGGAAGGTGAAGCGCCGCAATATGCCGCGAACGAAACCGGGCCAGTGGTTTCGAAGCGGTCGTACTCGATCAACTTCGATACTGGGAAGGCGACCTTCACCGAGGAGGGCGTGCGCACCATGTCGGAACTGAAAGACTCGCTGGCTATTACCGGGCTGTTCATTCAGGTTGACGGCTACACCGACAACACAGGCAGTGAGGGAGTGAATCAGGCGCTCTCCGACGCACGCGCGGCTGCAGTGAAAGATTGGCTGCAGAAACATGCGCCGCGCAACTTCCCCGACAACCGCTTCAAGATTGCTGGACACGGGTCGCAAAATCCCGTGGCGACCAACGAAACGAGCGCGGGCAAGGCTGCCAACCGCCGCGTGGAGATTACGTTGCTCGGCAGCTAAATCGAATTGACGGAATCAACTACGTTTTGTCATTCCGAGTAGCGCAGCGACGAGGAACCTGCTGTTTGCTGGCGGCAAAAGAAAAAAGCAGGTTTCTCGCTTCGCTCGAAATGACAAATTCTTTTGACGAAATGACGAGATCCCCTGCACGAAATGTCAACGTGAATTAGACGGCAGACCCAGATGAATCAGGCGATTGAGGTTTTCTCACCCAACCGGGTGATCTCCAAACAAACGGTGCGCTGGATGGTGGGATTCCAGCTGTTGTTTCTGTTTTTCATCTGGGCTTTTTCGCCAACTGTTTTCCTGCCCAAGCCGAAAGAAGTTTGGCAGGCCCTGGGCGAAATGTGGATGGAGGGTCTGGGCGGCGAACTGATCACCAGCTTCGTGCTGAATCTGGAAGCGATCGCTCTTGCCGCTGTGCTGTCGCTGTTGATGGCCTACCTTACGGTCATCCCATTCTTTCGCCCCATTGTCACACTGCTCAGCAAGCTGCGTTTTCTCTCCATGGTGGGCCTGACGTTTTTTTTCACTTTGATGGCCAGCACTGGTCACGAGCTCAAACTCTATCTGCTGGTTTTTTCGGTGTCGGTATTCTTTGTCACGGGGATGGCTGAGGTGGTCGCCAGCGTACCCAAGGGAGAGTTCGATCTGGCGCGCACGCTGCGCATGAACGAATGGCGCGTGGTGTATGAAGTGGTCGTACTCGGCCAAGCCGATCAAGCATTCGAGGTCCTACGCCAGAATGCGGCCATGGGATGGATGATGCTCACCATGGTGGAAGGCATCTCACGCTCGGAAGGCGGAGTGGGCGCTATGCTGCTCAATCAGAACAAGCATTTCCACCTGAGCGCGGTGGTGGCGATTCAGTTGACCTTCCTGGTGCTCGGGTTGGCCCAGGATTACTGCATCGGACTGCTGCGCGAGGTTTTCTGTCCTTACGCGGATCTGACTTTGGAACGCAAGTAACAGAGAACGCAAACGAAATCATGGTTTCCTACACCTACGGAAAAACGCTGCTGAAGGTGGACGACGTTTCGCTCGAATACGACGGGCGTCCCATCCTCAAACACGTCAGCGCGGAAATCAAAGATATCATCTGTCCGGGCAAGGTGACGGGTCAGGTCGTAGGATTTCTCGGCCCCAGCGGCATTGGCAAGACGCAGCTGTTCCGCATCATCGCTGGGCTCAACAGACCGACTTCAGGTCGCGTTACCATCAACGGCCTCGACCGCCCCGTGCAGGCCGGGGAAGTGGGGGTCGTCGCCCAGGACTATCCTCTGTTCGAGCATCGCACGGTGATGTCGAACCTGCTGCTCGCGGCAAACCAGAAGGAGAAAGACGACAAAGCCGCGCGCGCCAAAGTTGTCCAGTACTTGACCGAGTTTGACTTGCTCGATAAGGCAAGCCTATACCCGGTGCAACTCTCTGGCGGACAGCGCCAGCGCTGCGCCATCATCCAGCAGATACTCTGCTCTGAACATTTCCTGCTGATGGACGAGCCTTTCAGCGGCCTCGACCTGCTCATGCTGGAAAAAACCAGCGAGCTGATCCAGAAGGTCGCCAACATGGATGAACTGAACACCATTATCGTGGTCACTCACGACATCACTGCCGCCGCGGCAGTCGCCGACCATCTGTGGCTGATGGGACGCGACCATGATGCGAAGGGCAATCCGCTGCCCGGTTCGCATATCGTCGAGACTTACGATTTGATTGAGCGCGATCTGTGCTGGCATCCTCAGATCATCACCGAGCCGCGCTTCGTGGATTTCGTCCGCGAAGTGAAAGAGCGCTTCCGCAGCCTCTAGCCCGAAGAATTGGCCTAACCCCATGAGTACGCCTAGCTCCATGAGTCGCCTAACCTCAAGCCGCCGCTTTTGGGTAGCGCATCGCTTTCAGCGCTGCGATAAGCCCCTGTTCTCGGTTAGGGCTTCAAGTCCCCCATTTTTAGCGGTTTGGGGGCGGCACGGCTAAAGCCTGGCCCTGATGCAAATCCGAGTTCCCTTGGTACAATGCCGGCGGGCTGTCCTGATACAAATCGAAGTTCTTGCCCCCACGCCACGAGGCTGGTTCGTCCTTGAAGGCGGCCACGCCGCGGGGCTAAACCGATCTTCTTCGCGTTGACATAAACTGCTTGGGACGCTAGACTTAACAGTTTTCATAGCCCTCATAATTCCGGTCTATATCAGCACCAAATGGATGACACGCTTCGACAACTAGGGGAATTACTGCTCGGATCAGTGCCGACGGTGATTCTGCTGGCACTGCTCTACGCGCTCTACACCGCGATCGTGCACAAGCCGCTGCAGGCTGTGCTGGCTGAGCGGCGCAGCAAGACGGAAGGCGCGGTCGAGAAATCGCGCGCCGACATCGCCGCGGCCGAGGCGCGCACGGCGGAGTACGAACAGAAGTTGCGCGAGGCGCGGGCGGTGGTCTTTCGAGCGCAGGAAGCGCGGCGGCAGGCCGTGCTGCAGGCTCGCACCAATGCCTTGAACGAAGCGCGCAGCAAGGCGCAGGCGCAGGTGGCGGCGGCGAAAGAAGGTATCGAAAGCGATCGCGCCGCGGCGGAGAAGGGATTGCCTGCCGACGCGGTAGCATTGGCACAGGAAATCGTGCGCCGCGTGCTGCAACCGGCGGGAGCGGGGCGATGATGTCCTCAACGAGCTCAGCCGCAACTTCACGAACGGCAAAAAGGATCATTCGGACAGCTGTGCTGGCGCTGCTGATGGTGACGGGCGCGAGCGTAGCATCGTTGCGAGCGCAGGAGTCGTCCGCTGCCTCCGAGCCGAAGCAGGCCAGCGGCCCCGCGGAGCAGCCCGGTGGCCCGGGCCGCCAGTTGGCGCACGAGAGCAAGGAAGCTGCCGGAACAGAAAAAGATGAGTTCGCGGAGTTCAAGCAGTCGGCCTCGGTGCAGGCAGTCAAGCGCCTGACGGGATTGAGTCTGCGGCAGGCTTACTGGCTCTGTATGTTTCTGAACTTTCTGGTGATCGCGGGCGTCATCGTCTGGGCGGGACGCAAGTATTTGCCGGGAATTTTCCGCGACCGCAGCGCCGCCATCCAGAAGGCAATGCAGGAAGCGCAGATGGCCAGCGAAGACGCGCGCCGCAGGCTGGCGGAGATCGAGTCGCGCTTGATGAAACTCGACGTTGAAATTGGCATGATGCGCAACGCGGCCGAGAAGGAAGGCGCGGCCGAAGAAGCTCGCATCCAGGCCGCGGCGGAAGAGGACGCACGCAAGATTGTCGCCGCGGCCGAGCAGGAAATTGCAGCGGCAGCCAAGGCCGCGCGCCGGCAGTTGACGGCTTATGCGGCCGACCTGGCGGTCGGCCTCGCGCGAAAACAGATTCATGTCGATGCCGCCACCGATCAGACTTTAGTGCGCAATTTTGCCGGGCAGTTGGGATCGTCCTCGCATGGTACGGGCGGCGATTCAGATTCCGGAAAGGACAGGAACTAGAGCATGGCTTCTGTCGCCAGCACCTACGCCCGGGCTTTCGCCGACGTGGTTCTCAGTGGGCATCTCGACCCGAAGCGGGCCGTGGGTGGGCTGCACCGGATTCTGGATCTGTTGGCCGAAAGCGAAGACTTGCGCCGGGTGTGGGAGAATCCGGCGGTGCCTGCCGAACAGAAGCGCAAGCTGCTGGATGCGATTGTAGAGCGCGAGGGCATTGAACATCACGTGCGCAATCTGATTGCGGTGCTGATCGATCACCGGCGCATGCAGTTCCTGGGGCGCATCGTCGAGCAACTCAGGAAGGAACTCGATGCGCGCATGGGATTCGCCGAGGCCCAAATTACCAGCGCCCGCGAGTTAGGCGACGCGGAGAAACGGTCGCTCGAATCGCAGATCGAAAAAGCCACGGGCAAGAAAGTGCGGGCGCATTTCGGATTGGATGCGACCCTGCTGGGCGGTGCGGTGGTACGCGTGGGCAGCACGATTTACGACGGCTCGGTGAAGGGCCAGTTGGAGAAGATAAGAGAAGCTATTAGCTCTTAAGCCTTTGGCTCTTGGCTTGGAACAGCGGAGGGCCGCGAAGGAAGAGTGAGAACTCCTCTCGATGCCGGTAAGGCGTCACAGTGCAAGGGATCCTTCGACGCGTATTGACCGTCACTTCGTGACGCTCAATGCTTGCTCAGGATGACAGAGTTTAAAGGGGCGATGACGGATGATAGTGCCGCGGAAGTTGGGCCGCGACATGACAGGTTCGGGAATGGGCTGTAGCTAAGAGCTAACAGCTAAAGGCTAAGAGCTGATTTTATGGCACAAATCAAAGCAGACGAAATCACGAAACTGATCCGCGAGCAGATCGAGAACTACGAAACCAAGATCTCCGTGGACGAGACGGGCACCGTCATCACTTTGGGCGATGGCATCGCGCGCGTCTACGGACTCGACAAGGTTATGGCCGGCGAGTTGCTGGCCTTTCCGCACGGCGTAGCCGGCATCGCCATGAACCTGGAAGAAGATCAGGTCGGCGTGGTGCTGCTCGGCGAGTACACCGAGATTAAAGAAGGCGACGAGGTCAAGCGCACGGGGCGCATCATGAGCGTGCCGGTGGGCGATGCCATGATCGGTCGCGTGGTGAACTCGCTCGGCGAGCCCATCGACGACAAGGGACCGATCGCGACGACTCAGTTCATCGCTCTGGAGCGCATTGCACCGGGCGTCATCGACCGTCAACCGGTGCGCGAGCCCATGGCGACCGGGCTGAAGGCAATCGACAGCATGATTCCGATCGGCCGCGGCCAGCGCGAACTGATCATCGGCGACCGCCAGACCGGCAAGACTGCCGTTGCCCTCGACACCATCATCAACAGCAAAGGCAACGACCTGATCTGCATTTACAACGCGATCGGGCAGAAGCGCTCCTCGATTGCGCAGGTGGTGAAGATTCTCGAAGATGCCGGCGCGATGGAATACACAATCGTGGTGGCGGCGTCGGCGTCGGAACCGGCGCCCATGCAGTACATTTCGCCGTACGCGGCAACCGCGATGGGCGAATACTTCCGTGACAGCAAGCGGCATGCGCTGGTCATCTACGACGATCTTTCGAAGCACGCAGCGTCGTATCGCGAAATTTCGCTTCTACTGCGCCGTCCACCGGGACGCGAGGCTTATCCCGGAGACGTTTTTTATCTTCACTCGCGGCTGCTGGAGCGCTCCTCGAAGCTGAGCGACAAGATGGGCGGCGGTTCGCTAACCGCGCTGCCGATTATTGAAACGCAGGCGGGCGACGTTTCGGCCTACATTCCGACCAACGTGATTTCGATAACCGACGGCCAGATTTATCTGGAGACGGATTTGTTCAACCAGGGCATTCGGCCTGCGGTCAACGTCGGTCTGTCGGTAAGCCGCGTGGGCGGGAGCGCGCAGATCAAGGCCATGCGGCAGGTCGCGGGCACGTTGAAACTGGAACTGGCGCAATATCGCGAACTGGCGGCGTTCGCGGCCTTCGGCAGCGATCTCGATAAGGCCACGCAGGCGCAGTTGAATCGCGGACAGCGACTGGTCGAACTGCTGAAGCAGAACCAGTTCTCGCCGCTGCCCTTCTCGAAACAAATTCTGATCATTATGGCCGGCACCGGCGGATTCCTTGATGACCTCCCGGTAGCGCAGGTGCGCCAGTTCGAAGCCGAACTTTACAAATACGTGGATTCAACCAATCCCGGCATCCTGCGAACGATTATGGAGAAAAAGATTCTCGACGACACGTTGAAGGGCCAGTTGCAGTCTGTGATTAAAGAAGCGAAGCAGCAGTTTGTGGCGTCGCGCGAAGCGGTAGCAAAGTGATTCGCAGAGACGCAGCTTGCTACGTCTCTGCTTGCAGCGCCTGTGGTGAGTGCGAGACGTAACGAGTTACGTCTCGACGACAAATGCCAAACATACTCGACATCCGTCGCCGCATTCGCAGCGTGATCAACACGCGGCAGATCACCAAGGCTATGAAAGTGGTCTCGGCGGCGAAGTTGCGCCGGGCGCAGGAACGAGCTCTGTCCGCACGTCCTTATGCGCAGATGCTGACCAATGTGCTGAAGTCGCTGGTAACGCGGGCCGAGATCTATGATCCCGAGACCGGCGAGGCGAAGCATCCTCTTCTGGCGCAGCGTGCAGAAAAAAACATTCTGCTGATCGTGGTCACCGGCGACAAAGGACTGGCCGGCGCGTTCAACGCCAACATCACGAAAGCGGCTTCGCGATTCCTCGAGTCCAAGGCCGGTGAGAATGTCGACATTGAAGCTGTCGGCCGCAAGGGGCGCGACTTTCTGCGGAGGCGTTATCCCGCCGCCAAGGTGCAGACACGGAGCTTGGCAGATCTTGCCGAATCGATCGAGGTCGAACCGGAAGAGGCCGAGCGTTCTGGAAGGATTCAGATTACGGGCGAGCATGTGGGCGTCCTCGGCAAAGTAGAATTCGCGCAGGCCGCAGCACTGGCTGAAAGCGTGATTTCCCGTTACTGCCGCGAAGAGATTGACGCGGTCTATATTGTGTTCAACGAATTCAAATCGGTGATCGCGCAGCGCCTCATCGTGGAACAGGTTCTTCCCATCGAGCAGATCGGAGCGCAGACGGTGCGCCTGGTCGAAGAGATGACGGAAGAAGAAAAAAAGAAAGCGAAGGAAGCGGCGGTTACGGCAGGCGTGGGCATGCACACGACCGAGGGAGAGGCTGAAGGCGCTTTGCAGTTCGGCACCGCGCAGGTGGACTACATCTACGAGCAGCCGCCGGAAGAATTATTCCGCGCGCTGCTGCCAAAATATGTAAGCATCCAGATTTTCCGCGCGCTGTTGGAATCAGTGGCGGCCGAACACGCCGCCCGTATGACCGCAATGGATTCGGCCACCAACAACGCGACCGACATGATCGATTCGCTGACGTTGGTGATGAACCGGGCGCGCCAGGCGAAGATCACGAAAGAAATTATCGAAATCGTCAGCGGCGCGGCCGCAATGTGATTCGTAGAGACGTTGCTTGCAACGTCTTTTGTGCGAGGGAAAGAGAGACGTAATTAGTTACGTCTCTACGAGAAGACTTATGCCAGAAAATGTAGGACATGTTATTCAAATCGCAGGTCCAGCGGTGGACGTGCAATTTCACGAGGGGCACCTGCCTCCGATCTATGAAGCCGTGAAAGTGGTGAGCGACGGCTTCACCGTGCCGAGCCCGATCGGCGTGATTCTCGAAGTACAACAGCACCTGGGCGAGGGACGCGTGCGCTGCATCGCCATGCAGCCGACCGACGGCATGGTTCGCGGCATGAAGGCCATTGATCAGGGCGGCCCGATCTCAGTGCCCGTGGGCCGCGGAACTCTGGGGCGCGTGATGAACGTGATCGGTGAACCGGTCGACCAGCTTGGCCCCATCGAATACAAAGAGAGAATGCCGATTCACCGCCTGGCGCCGGCCTTTGACGAGCAGGCGACCAGCGCGGAGATGTTCGAGACCGGAGTGAAGGTCATCGATCTTATCCAGCCGTTTTTGAAGGGCGGCAAGATCGGATTGTTCGGTGGCGCGGGCGTGGGCAAGACTGTCGTCATCATGGAACTCATCAACAACGTCGCCAAAAATCACGGAGGTTTTTCCGTGTTTGCCGGCGTCGGCGAGCGCACCCGCGAAGGCAACGATTTGTGGCTGGAAATGTCGGAGTCGGGCGTGATCAAGCCGGGCGATCCTTCGAAGTCGAAGGCCGCTCTGATCTATGGCCAGATGACGGAGCCTCCAGGGGCCCGTCTGCGCGTGGCATTGACCGGACTGACGGTCGCGGAATATTTCCGCGATGCCGAGGGCGCCGACACGCTGCTGTTCATCGATAATATTTTCCGATTCACGCAGGCCGGTTCGGAAGTTTCTGCGCTGCTGGGCCGAATGCCCAGCGCTGTCGGCTACCAACCGAACCTGGCGACCGAAATGGGCGAACTGCAGGAGCGCATCACTTCGACCAAGAAAGGTTCAGTCACGTCAGTGCAGGCGATTTACGTGCCTGCCGACGATTTGACCGATCCCGCGCCCGCCACCACCTTCGCTCACCTCGACGCGACCACGGTTCTCTCGCGCGCGCTGACTGAAATCGGAATTTATCCCGCTGTCGACCCGTTGGCTTCGACGTCGCGCATTCTCGATCCGCGCATTGTTGGTCAGGAACACTACGACGTGGCGCAGACAGTGAAGAAAACTCTGCAGACTTACAAAGACCTGCAGGACATCATCGCCATTCTCGGCATCGACGAATTGACCGAAGATCAGAAACTGACGGTGGCGCGAGCCCGCAAGATTCAAAAGTTCTTGTCACAGCCGTTCCACGTTGCCGAACAATTCACAGGTGCTCCGGGACGTTACGTGAAGATTGCCGACACGGTAAAGGGTTTCAAGGCGATCGTGGAAGGCAAGTACGACGACATCCCCGAGCAGGCGTTTTACATGAAGGGCCCGATCGAGGAAGTGCTGGAAGCGGCGGAGAAGATGAAGGCGGCAGCGTAAGAAAGCTGTCAGCTCTCAGCTATCGGCGTTCAGCTTGACCCGGCAAACGGGCCGAGTCTGCATGGTGCTGATAGCTGACGGCTGAGAGCTGATAGCTGGTTCATGGCAGATACTTTCCAACTCGAGATCGTCACGCCGGAAAAGAAAGTCGTGGCCACGGCGGCGGAAGAAGTTCAGATCCCCGGCAAGGGCGGGTATCTGGGCATCCTGCCTGGGCACGCTCCGCTGATCACGGAACTGGCGGTTGGCGAGATTACTTACCGTGACGCGTCCGGTTCGAGTACCGGTTCTGATTCAAACGAACAGCGCCTGGCCGTGGCCTGGGGATTCGCAGAAGTGTTGCCGGATAAAGTGACGATTCTGGCCGAGACGGCAGAGCGTCCGTCAGAGATTGATGTGGATCGCGCGCGCAAAGCCAAAGACCGCGCCGAACAGCGGTTAGCGAGCGGCGACACGACCGTCGACGTGGAGCGCGCGCTGGACGCTCTGCAACGCGCCGAAACCCGACTCGAAGTCGCCGGGAAAAAATAACAGTAAAACTGAGAACAGGCCGCGACTCGGCTGAGACATCGGCTTACAATTGTGCCGCTACTCATTGGAGGAGACGGCACCATGAAATTTCCCTCGCCCTTTCTCGTTTTGTTTCTCTCCATTCTTTGTGGTCTGGCGTCGGCGCAACAAGCCACACCCGCGCAGGCTCCCGCTCCGCAACGTCCGTCGTGGCTGGTGACTCCTGAAGTGCACCCGGACAACAGTGTGACTTTCCGCTTCCTCGCTCCGAACGCGCAAGAGGTGAAACTGGCGCGTGCCGGCACCGATCCGGTGGCGATGCAGAAAGACGACCAAGGCGTGTGGACCGTGACTACGCCGCCGCTCGCTCCCGACTACTACGGATACTCCATCATTGTCGACGGCGTGCGCATGCTCGATCCCTACAACTCTCTGTTGGTGCCGAATTTGCTCTCCCCGTCGAATGCGGTGCATGTTCCCGGGCCGGGGCTGCCCTGGGAAGTCAGTGACGTTCCGCGCGGAGAAGTCCAACATCACTTCTACAAATCTGCCGTTGCCGACGATCAGCGCGACTTTTATGTTTACACTCCGCCGGGTTACGATCCCAGGGCGAAAAAAACTTATCCCGTTCTCTATCTGCTGCACGGCTTCAGTGACGACGCCAGCGGATGGACGGCGGTCGGATTCGCCAACGTGATTCTCGACAACCTGATCGCGCAAGGGAAGGTCAAGCCAATGATCGTGGTGATGCCCCTCGGCTACGGCACGATGGAAGTGGTGCGCGCCGGTTGGGGAGGACTTGCGAATCATCCCGAAGTGCGCGAGGAAAGTTTCCGGAAATTTCGCGACGCTCTCTTGACCGAAGTCATGCCCAAGGTGGAGAGCGAATACCGCGTGACCAAGAGTCGTGACTCGCGGGCGATCGCGGGGCTTTCGATGGGGGGCGCGGAATCGCTGCGGGTTGGATTGAACGGCCTCGACAAGTTCGCCTGGATCGGCGCATTCAGCGCGGGTGGCATGCCCGACGATTTTGAAAAAGATTTTCCGGGCCTCGACGCAAAGGCGAACCAGCAGATTCGTCTGCTGTGGATTGCCTGCGGAACGGAGGATCGATTGATTACGCCAAACCGCAGCCTGCGGGAATGGCTGAAGACCAAAGGCGTGCAGCATGTCGATATCGAAACTCCGGGGATGCACACCTGGATGGTCTGGCGGCGGAATCTCGCGGAGTTTGCCGGGCTGCTGTTCCGGTGACCTCGGCCCGACTAAGGTTTGTCATCCTGAGCGAAGCGAAGGACCTATGTACTCTGCTCGCAGCGTCTGGGTAGCGAGCATGATGCATAGGTCCTTCGCTTCGCTCAGGATGACAAGGGGAATGATTGCGCTACGGCACGTTGACGTGATCTCGCGTCTCGGCCGGCACGTAGTTTACCGCGGCGGTGCGCTCCAGTTTATCCCAGGCGAACTTGCGGCCTTCCAGCGCGCGCTTCAGCGTCTTGAACAGCACAATCGAAAATAACTGGCGATAGGCAAAGCGCTGCAGCCAGACCTGGCTGAGCAGCCATACGTCTTCTTTATCGTCGGGGCAGCGGCGCTCCAGGGCGAAGGCAATGGCCGAGGCGATGAAGTCGATCACCAGGAAGGCAAAGAAGAACAGTACCAGCTTGTGGAAGTCAGCGGGATCGGTGGAGTCCGGATGAAAATGTTTCTGAATGTAATACCAGATGGTACCGACCACGAACATGATGTCGATCAGCGGCGACACCAGCGGCAGCAGAATCTGGAAGATGAAAATGTTGGGCAGTGCCACCCAGCCCAGCGCGCCCTTCCGGGCGAAAACTCCACGGTGCTTGAACACCGCCTGCAGAATGCCGAACGACCAGCGAAACCGCTGGCGCATCAAGGCATTCGCGTTGGTTGGAGCTTCAGTGTAGGCGAGCGCCATGTCTTCGTACTCCACGCGATATCCTCGACGCAGCAGGGCCATGGTGAGATCGGCGTCTTCGGCGACGGTGTCAATGTGGTAGCCTCCGGCCTCGCGCACGGCGGAAACGCGCCATGCGCCGATCGCTCCGGGCACGACGCTGACGGCGCCCAGCACGTCGAGAGCGCGCCGTTCGAAGTTCTGGCTGGTGATGTATTCCAGAGCCTGCCAGCGCGTCCAAAGATTGACGCGGTTGCCAACTTTGGCGTTGCCCGCGATGGCGCCGACTTTGGGATTGATGAAATGCGGTACCAGGCGCGCGATGGCGTCGGGCGCGATGATGGTGTCGGCATCGATGCCCACAAATAATTCCGCTTCTCCGATGTGCTCGATGCCGTAGTTGAGGGCTTCGGCTTTGCCCGAGTTCGGCTTGCCGAGGATGAGAACTTTTCCCGCGGCGGCCTCGGCTGCGAAGGCCTTGCGGGCGACTTCGAGCGTGCGGTCTTTGGAACCGTCGTCAATGACAATAACGCGCAGATTCGGATAGTTCGAGTTGAGCGCAGCCCGCACGGTTCGCTCAATGACTTTCTCCTCGTTGTAGGCCGGAATCAGCACCGCAACTTTCGGCTTGTAGGAGGCAATTTCGGCGGGCTTGCCAAGAATCTTTTCGCGCACGCGATCGTAAACCGCGGCCGCTCCAATAAAGATGAGGCGGCCAGTCATGAGCAGATCGCCGACCAGGAATATCCAGGTAATAAAAACGATGCTGGCATCGAACAGCCAAAAGCCGAAGCGGTCGAGCCGCGCGGCCCAAAGCTCGCCGGCGGGCAGCGGCGCCATTACATCGGCTCGGGTCTTACCAATCAATTCATAAACCGGAGCGATCTCGTATCCCCGGGCGCGTATGCCGTCGATGATCATGGGCAGGGCGCGCACGGTTTCGGCGCGATTGCCGCCGCCATCGTGCAGCAGCACGATGTTGCCGCATCGCAAATCCTCCGGACGGCAGGGCGGCAGATGCGCCAGTACATACGATGTGATCTGCTCGGCCGAGTGGCGAGGATTCTCGCTCCAATCGTTGGGATCGATGCGATTGCCGACAGTGATATAGCCCATCTCCTGCGGAATCTCGAGCGGGCGCACCTCGTCGGCCGTGTCGGGCTCTTCATCAATCGCGTAGGGCGGCCGCATCAGCGTTGCTCGCACTCCCACCAGGCTGGCAAAGAGGCGCTCGGTCAGATTCAACTCCACTTTCATGTACGCGGTGGAAATGTTGCTGACGTCGGGATGGGTGAAGGTGTGATTCCCGATGGTGTTGCCTTCGCGGTAAATCCGTTTCGCGATGCTGGAAAACTTGTCGGTCTGGATGCCGATCAGGAAAAAAGTGGCTGTCGCATTCTTTTTCTTGAGCATGTCGAGAATTTTCGGCGTCCATTCGGGGTCCGGGCCGTCGTCAAACGTAAGCGCAACTTTATTGGGGCTGTAGCCATAGCGTGCAGACGCGGTAAGGTTCGGGCAGGTTCTGAAAAACCTCGTCGGTGATCAGCTTGCTGTTGGCGTCGATGGTCAGATCGCGAGTGCCATGAGCGGGCTTGTCTTCGATGCGGAGGATTTCGCCCTGGCCTTCCATGTCCACGTCGGCGCCAGGCGGCACATCCTTCAGCTTGTCGGTTGCGCCCGCATCGCCCGGCACGTCCCAAATTCGCCACAGCGAGCGGTCTTCGCTTCCCAGGCGCCACAGCGCGAAAGTCTGAATGCCGAGATTCTGCGCCGAACGCATGTGGTTGAGCGCCGTCACTCCATCGAGAAACCAGATGTCGTGCTGAATGCTTTGTCTCATCGAGATAGCTGAAGTGAGGGTTCATGGCGTCATCATCGAAGTTGACGTCCACGTCGGAATCGCGCGCGGCCAGCCACGCGTCCTGAACGCTCACGGTGTGGTCACGCTCGCCGGCCGGAAGTTCGCCCTTCTTCGGCTTCAACACCCAGTCGTAGCCATAATTGGCGATGGCGCAGATGATTTTTTCTTTCGGGATAACGGTCTCGGCGAATTTCACGTTCTGCACGAACCAATCCTGCGACGCCACGGGGCCGGATGCGGCGCCGGGATAGTGCTCGTCGTAGTTCATGAGCACCACGCCGTCGGCCGCCGCCGCGATGGCCGGATAGTTGTATTCGTTGCTGTGCGGCGGTACCGCGACGTAGAGCTTCAAGCCGCGCATGTGCAGGTCGCCGGACAACTCCTGCAAGAGCGCGACATAGCCCGCCTGGCCGCTGGGAGGAAAGGCTTCGAAGTCGATCATCAGGCCGCGATAATGGCCGGACGACAGAAATTGCATGGCCTGCCGCCGGAAAAGTGCGCGAGCGTCCGGGTTGTTCAGGAACCCGACAATATCTCCTACCCAGTTTGCGCCGTCGGAATTGTTCACCATGGGGAAGACTTCCATGGCGGGATCTTCGGTCTTGAGAAACGGCATCACGCGGTCATCGACCGGAAGAACCGTGCTGCCTTGCGCGTTACTCTGGACGACATCGAAATACTTATTCGTCTGATCGTCAACGCCCTGCAGCCGTCCATCGGCGGTGAGCACATGCAGCCAGTCGGGATAGAGAATGTCGACCTGGTGGGCGAAGGCCCGCAGCGAAGAAAAACTGGCCGCGTCCCAGGGAACATAGAAGGCAGCGCGAATTCCTTCTTCCTGATTCAGCTTGACCTGCGATGCCGCCAGCTTCGACTTGCGGTGCGATCGGGCCACAATTTTCTTTTGGCGGTCGCGGGCCTTCTCTTTTTCACTCTCCTTCAGGGCCTTGAAGGCGCGCTTTTGTGGAGAGAGTAAGAGTTCGGGCAGGGGCTCGTCGCGCAGCGCCGTGAAGACGAAGAAAATAATCAGCGCGGAAACGAATACCGCAGACACGTCGAACAGGCGCCGTAGGCGTCTCCACCGGGCGCGTCGCGGATCATAAAAGACGGGCTGAGCCATGGGTGAGTAACTGTTCATCGTATGCCGTGGACGGCACACGGTCAATTCTCGGTGAGACAGGGGTCCGGGTAGCTGTTCTCTAATCTAAGATGCACTTTCCGGTCTCCGGGATTGCCACAAACGCGCTATGATTCGCTGCGTGCGCGAATTGGTGCGCGAATTGACGCGAAAACAGATGCGGTTCTTTGCGTGGGCGAGCCTGGCTGGCCTGGGCCTGCGCGTGCTGTTGGTCGTCTACTTTCCGGGCGTGGTCGACGACTCCCGGCTCTACGCCAACATTGCCGAGAACTGGCTGCGGCACGGCGTTTACGGCATCACCAACTCGGGCGTGATCATGCCCACGCTCTCTCGCCTGCCCGGGTATCCAGCGTTTCTGGCGGCGATTTTCGCCCTGTTCGGAGTCGGCAATTTTCGGGCAGTGCTGCTGGTGCAGGTGCTGTTCGATCTCGCGACTTGCTTTCTGATTGCGGACCTGGCTCGGCGGATGTTTTCCTGGCGAGCTGCGCAGGCGGCGTTCCTTCTGGCGGCGCTCTGTCCCTTTCTGGCCAACTATGCGGCCGCGGCTCTAACCGAGACTCTGGAGACCTTCTTCACCGCCCTGGCGCTGGACCTGGCCTTCTGCGGGTTCGGAGTCGGCGATGCCCCAGGCGAGCGCCCCAGCCGCAGCATGATCTGGCTTGGGTGCGGTCTGTCCGTTGGGGCTGCAATTCTGTTGCGGCCAGATGGAGGAATTCTACTGGCAGCTATCGGAGGCTATTTGATCTGGCTTCTTCTACGCGGTCTGCGAACAGACCCAGCCAAGGCACGAACGTTGTTCTGGGCCGGAGTGCTGGTCGCAGCCGGAGCGGCCGCCCCGCTCGTTCCCTGGACCCTGCGCAACATGCACACACTGCATCGATTCGAGCCGCTGGCCCCGCGCTATGCCACCGACTCCGACGAGCTGGCCATGCCCGGATTCAATCGTTGGGTCAAGACCTGGATGGCGGACTACGTTTCCGTGCAGGAGATTTACTGGGCCGTCCCCGGCGCCGACATCGATATTACGAAGATGCCCGACCGCGCGTTTGATTCCCGACCGCAGCGGGACCAAACCGCCGCGCTCTTGGCTGACTACAACCAAAGCCACGACATGACGGAGGAACTCGATGCTCGTTTCGCGGCGCTGGCGGCCGAGCGCGTCCATGCCGCACCCCTCCGGTATTACGTCTGGCTCCCGGCGTTGCGCATTGCCGATATGTGGCTGCGTCCGCGCACCGAGCTGTTTTCCTCAGACCCGCGCTGGTGGGAGTTCAATGACGATCCTCGCTGGCTGGCCGTCAGCCTGGCATTCGGCCTGATCAACCTGCTCTACGTGGCTCTGGCGGCGGCTGGAGGCCTGCGCGGGCGCGAATTTTTTGGCATCGGACTATTGGTTTTATTTCTGCTACTACGTTCCGCCTTCCTCGGGACGCTGGAAAATCCCGAACCTCGGTACACCCTGGAATGTTATCCGTTGGTGATTTTGCTGTGTTCTGCGGTGTTTTTCCGCAAGGATGCGTCGAAGGCACCTTCCAAATTGTGAAAGCTTGTTATGTCATCCCGAATTTGTTGACATTGTTAAGAACGCTAAAATACTGAAAATTAGGCTTGAACATCTTGGCCTAACCGTTGCACAATAGCGCCCCATCAGGTCCCCAGGGGTCTCGTCTCAGTTTCATTTTCCTGGGTTAAGACAACCGAATTTTGACTCCGACGCGGAGAAGGAGCTTCCCCATGCGTTCTGCTAAGGCAGTGGCTTTTTTATTCGTGTATGTCTTGTTCACGACATTGGTCAGCGCTCAAACCGGCACGTCTTCGTTGCGCGGAATCGTTTCCGATCCCAAAGGCGCCGTGCTGCCCGGCGCGACGGTTACAGTCAGCGACAAGCAAAACGGTTTCACGCGCAGCACGACTACCGATGGCCGCGGCGAGTACCAGTTCCTGCAATTGCCGCCATCGACATATACCCTCGTTGTGAACGGTAAGGGTTTTGCCGAAGTGAAGCAGGAGCGCGTCCAGCTCTTGGTCGGCGTGCCCACCACTTTGAATGTCAGCCTCCAGGTGCAGGGCCAAACCATCACCGTAGAAGTGACTGGCGCGGCCACCCAAGTGAATACCACTGATGCCACGATGGGAAACGCCTTCGAAACCAAGCAGATCGTGGAGCTGCCGTTCGAGGGGCGTAACCCCGTCGAGATTCTGAGCCTGCAGGCGGGCGTTACCTATACGAATCCAGGTATCGGCACGGCCATCGACAATATGATGGACACGCGTGCCGGGGCCACCAACGGCGGGCGCAGCGACCAGACCAACATCACGCTGGATGGCGTCGACAACAACGACCAGAGTAACGGCTTCGCTTTTTCGGGAGCTCTGCGTTCCACCCTGGACTCAGTCGAAGAGTTTCGCGTGACCACCTCGAACTCCAACGCGGACGCGGGACGATCTTCCGGCGCGCAAGTGCAGCTGGTCACCAAGAGCGGGACCAACTCTTTCCATGGCAGCGCTTACGAATTCAACCGCTCCAACATCGGCGAGGGCAACGACTGGTTCAATGAGCAGGCGCAGGTGGGCTCCGGACTCAAGAACATCCCGCCGTACTTGCGGCGGAATACCTACGGCGCGGCGCTGGGCGGTCCCATTAAGAAGGACAGGGTGTTCTTCTTCGCGAACTGGGAAAGGCAGGTGCTACACGAGAGCACTCAGACCACGCGCGTCGTGCCCAGCGACAATCTTCGTAACGGGATCGTGAGTTACTACTGCGACACCGGAACTCCGAATTGCTCTCTCAATGGACCCTCCAACCCCAACGTCACTATTTCCACGGCAGCCGGGCAGGATCCAACCCAGATTCTTCTAGCGACCATGCCGGCGGCGACGTTGGCGGCCATCGATCCCAATTGTGCTACGGAGGTTCCTCCTACTTGCCCCCAGGGGCCGGGAGCGAACCCCAACGTCCAAGCGATCCTTAACACTTATCCTCACTCCAACACCAACGCCGCCGCGGGCGCCGACGGCTACAACTACCAGGGCTATACTTTCTCGGCGCTAACTCCTCAGACCCTCAATACCTACATTGCAAAGATCGATTACAACATCACGCAAAACGGAAACCATCGTTTGTTTGTGCGTGGGGGTATGAACGGAGACAAGTCGGACAATGCTCCTCAATTTCCGGGTCAGCCTGCTAATATCTCGCAGGTGACTGTTGCCAAAGGGCTGGCGGCTGGATACACCGCGGTCCTATCGCCTTCGCTCATCAATAATTTTCACTATGGTTTCGTGCGGCAGGCGGTTGGTCAGATTGGCGCCGGAAACGTCACCTATGTCATTCTGCGCGGCTTGGACAATCCCGGCGGCCAGTCGAACGATTCCTACAAAGTAGCCGTCCCTGTACACAATTTCAACGATGACCTTTCCTGGACTAAGGGCACGCACACGTTCGGCTTCGGTGCGAATTTCAGAATGATTGGCAATATCAAGAATTCGACGCTGACCTCGTTTTCCGACGCCAGCACAAACGCTTCCTGGCTGAATGTTTCCGGAATCGCGAACAAGGGCACCAGCCTTGATCCCGGCGCTCCGCAATTTGCTTCCTTGAATCTGCCGTCGATCGATCCCGGCTTCAACAATTCCTATGACTATCCGGTGCTGGCCCTTGCCGGCATTATCACTGAAGTCGACAAGCGCTACAACTTCACCACCACCGGCCAGACCCTCGCGGACGGCGCTCCTAACCTGCGGCATTTCCTCAACCATGAGTTTGAGAGCTATGTGCAGGATTCCTGGCGCGCCCGGCCGAACCTCACCATCACCTATGGACTGCGTTGGACATTCCTGCAGCCCCCCTACGAAAAGAACGGAGTACAGGTGGCGCCCACCACCAGCCTGAACCGTTGGTTCAAGGAGCGGGACCAAACTATGGTGAACGGACAGGCCTTTAATCAGCCAATCTCGTTTGATCTCTCCGGCCAGGCCAATAATGGGAACCCGTATTGGCAAGATGACTTCAAAAACTTCGCTCCCCGCTTGGCTCTCGCTTACTCGCCGGGTTTCGATTCCGGCTTTCTGGGAAGTCTGTTCGGTGGTCCGGGCAAGACTTCCATCCGCATGGGGGCGGGCATTTATTTCGACCATTTCGGCGAGGGTATTGTGAACACCTTCGACCGGGATGGTTCATTTGGACTCTCAACCGACCTGAGCAACACGGGGGGAGTTCAGACGGTAGACGGCTCGCCTCGTATGGGATCGGTGAACGGTCTGTACACCCTGCCGCCGTCGCTTGTCACCCCGTCGCCGGGAGCCGCTTTCCCAACGCAGTTCCCCTTAACCAACTTCGCCGTGCAGTGGGGCCTGGATGACCGGTTGAGAACCCCTTACTCCTACGGCTTCAATTTTTCCTTCGAGCGCGAATTGCGTCACGGCTTCACACTTGAAACCGCCTACGTAGGACGCATCGGTCACCGCCTGCTGCAGCAGGAAGATCTAGGCCAGCCTCGTGACATCGTGGACCCGACTTCCGGCATGGACTACTTCACGGCTACGCGTGGGCTCGATAACGCAGTGCTGGCAGGTACGTCGGAGGATCAAGTCGGGCCGATTCCCTATTGGGAGAACTTGTTCGGCGCCACCTCTCAAGGATATGGCGGCGCCGCCGGCTGTACAGCGGGCGCTTCGACACCGCCGACGGCCACCCAGAACATGTTTGATCTGATGTCGTGCGGCTTCGTGCACAATGAATCCACCTTCCAGCAGATCATCGACGGCGTGGGTGGAGGCGCGTGTTTCCCGGGTTGCATCACTCTGGGTGGTGTGACTCAGACCACTCCACAATATTTTGCCTCTCAATTTGCCTCACTTTATGCGTGGCGCTCGATTGGAAACAGCGCTTACAACGCTGGCCAGTTGTTGTTGCGCCATACTATGTCGCACGGCTTACAGTTCGACCTGAACTACACCTACTCCCACTCCATCGATGAGGGGTCCGATGCAGAGCGAATCGGGGATCTGGGTGGTCCGGGAGACCAGATCTACAACGCCTGGAGCCCCAGGTTGCAGCGCGCCACTTCAACCTTCGATACCACCCACGCGATCAATTCCAACTGGGTGTACGAGCTTCCCTTTGGTCGCGGCAAAGCGTTGAGCGCCGGCGGAGGCCGGGTCGCGAATGCCATTCTCGGCGGGTGGGACCTGACTGGCGTTTTGCGCTGGACCAGCGGGTACCCCGTCAGCGTAGGCAATGGCGCAGCCTGGGCCACGAACTGGGACTTGTCCGGCTTTGCCACGCAGATTGGACCAAGCCCCGCAACCGGGACCACTACCGTCAGCGGCCAGCCCAATCTTTTCAAGAATCCTGCGACTGCGATCAATTCCTACCGTCAAGACTTCGCGGGCGAAGTAGGGGGCCGCAATACCCTCCGTGGGCCGGGATACTTCGATACCGATATGGGGCTGCATAAGGCATTTAACATTACCGAGGGACAGAAACTCCAGTTCCGCTGGGAAACCTACAACGCTTTCAATAATGTCCGCTTCGACGCGCTGACCGCGAATACCGGAGTCGACCAGGTAAGCTCGTTTGGTATCTATACCAAGATCCTTACGATCTACCGCCGGATGGAGTTCGCTGTGCGCTACGAGTTCTAACCGTTCGACGACGTTAGTGTTCTCTCGGATCGTTTCGGATTGAGGGGCGGAGAAATCCGCCCCTTTTTCTTTGTGTGCGCGGTTGCTCGACCGAGGAAAGAAAACTCGCCGACGGCTAGCCCAGCGGCGAATCGCTCATGCGGAAGCGGGTGCGCACGTGTTCGGAAATCAGCTCGATGGCGGGTCGGTTCTGCACCGGATCTTCCTGTGCCAGATATTTCATCGCTTCCACCAGCAGGCGCTGCCCATCGACATAACGAGGATCTGAGGTTCGCTCCCGGCGCTTATTGCCCAGCTTCGGA
The DNA here is from genome assembly GCA_963755795.1 of uncultured Acidobacteriota bacterium. Taxonomy (GTDB): domain Bacteria; phylum Acidobacteriota; class Terriglobia; order Terriglobales; family Acidobacteriaceae; genus Sulfotelmatobacter. Next base: position 69,880 of record CAVWLI010000004.1, read on the forward strand.
GGGACTGTAATCGTAAAAACCTTGGCCATGAATGAACCTAACAGAATGAACCCAACTGAAAGAACTCAAGTGAAGGTGGGGTCAGTATATCGTTCCGCTGTGCAAAACTCAGCACATTTCTTGCTCTTTCGATTCAACGACTTAACCGCGAGGAGAAATTGTCTGCGTCTTGCTGGTGGTCTTCAGCTTGAAAACCTCATCCGGAATCTTCTTGCCATTCACCTGAATCGACGAGTACTTGGCCAGGCGGTAATCCTGTTGTGGCGTAAAAAACTGCTGCTGCACCGAGATTCCTCTATCGAGATCAATCCACAGTAAAATTCGATTGTAAGTGTTGCGCACCTTCTCGGATTTCGGCACGAGCTGCAATTTCGCCGTCGTGATGCCGTCGATCTTCTCCGGCCCGACGTAGGTCACGTCGAAGGCTTTCACCAGATCCTGCCCGCTGCCGCCGAAGCCGAGGACTACGTAACTTTCGAAGTCCGAGCGATCCTTGCCCAGGTCATATTCCAGCACTTGGTCGATCTTGGGCTGATATACGCGAACTTTGCCCTGGCTGAAGAGCACGTATTTCGGCTCAGGTTGGAGCTTCTGGAGGCTGTTGCCCTCCATCTTAACGTCGGCCATCATTTCGATTTCTTTTTCTTTGCCGGTACGCCGGTAATAAATGGTGCCGGTTTGCACATCGTCGACTTCGTCGATCACTTTTTCGTAGGTGTCCCACTCAAACTCAGCCTGCGTGCTGCGAAAGCTGGCCGCGGCGGTGTCCATTTTTTTCAGAACTGCGTTCAGTGGACCGGAATCGCTGGGCGCTTGCGGAACTGGGTGGAGGAAAGCCCAGACGAACCCGATCGGTAGAAGCAGAAAAAGCGAAAAAATTTTCATCCTGTCAGTCCCGCTTGGCCAGCACTTTATAGCTCTGCACTTGTCCCTTAGGACCGGAAATGGTTTCATAACTCACAATCGAAACCGCGCCTGAAATGGGCTCGATAATGCGGAGCAGTTGTTCGCGCAGCGCCTTGTCATCGCCCGGTGAAATGGCGCTGGCCTCGACCTGGTAATAAAGATGGCCCTGGGCATCCGCGCTGACGACCACATCCGTCGGATGCGGATTGCGCGAAATGGGTTTGTCATTGAAATTGATCACGCGCGGCGAGAACAGCACAAACAGAATAATCAGCGCGACCATGATGTCGTAATGGAGTGTGCCCCGCTCGTATTGCCACAGAATGTATCCGCGAATTGTTCGCCAGATGGCGTTCATGGGCAGGGGCGCGCTGGGCGCGGTGGTCGTGAGTTCTGCTCTCTGCAAGTGTACTAGCTCCTGGCTTCCAGCTCCTAGCCTCTGGTTTTGTCATTCCGAACCGGGCTGAAGGTCCGGTGAGGAACCTGCTGTTCCGACGCTGGCGCCGATGCAACTGCCCTCAAAACTTCTTCGCCGTAATTCTCTCCGCCCCAATATAAGGTCGCAGCGCCTCCGGAATCACCACGCTCCCATCGGCCTGCTGGTAATTCTCCACAATCGCAACCCAGGTGCGGCCCACAGCCAGCCCGCTGCCGTTCAGCGTGTGCACAAATTCCGTCTTGTTCTTGCCTTCGGGGCGATAGCGAATATTGGCCCGCCGCGCCTGGTACGCTTCGAAATTCGAGCACGACGAAATCTCGCGGAAAAGTTGCTGCCCCGGCAGCCACACTTCAATGTCATAGGTCTTCGCCGAAGCCGCCCCCATATCGCCCGTGCACAGCGCCATGGTGCGGTAGTGCAGGCCGAGTTTTTGCAACACTTCTTCGGCATCGCGCGTAAGCTTCTCGTGCTCCTCGTAGGAATGTTCCGGATGCGCGAACTTCACCAGTTCCACTTTCTGAAACTGATGTTGCCGGATGATGCCGCGCACGTCTTTCCCGTACGATCCCGCCTCACTGCGAAAACACGGCGTGTAGGCGGTCAGCGATACCGGCAGCCGCGCCTGCTCCAGCACTTCGTCGCGATAAAGATTCGTGACCGGAACTTCCGCCGTCGGAATCAGCCAGAGATCTTTCTCTCCGTGCGGCACGCGGAAAAGATCAGCGGCAAACTTGGGCAGCTGCCCGGTGCCATACATCGACTCGGAATTCACCAGATACGGCGGCAGGACCTCGGTGTAACCATGCTGGCGCGTGTGCAGGTCGAGCATGAAGTTCATCAGCGCCCGCTCCAGCTTCGCGCCCAAATCCCAATAAACGGCGAAGCGCGCCCCCGTGAGCTTTACCGCGCGCTCCAGGTCGAGTATGCCGAGTTCAGCTCCCAGGTCCCAGTGCGGCTTGGGCGCGAAATCAAACTTGGGCGGCGCGCCCCAGCGGCGCACTTCCACATTGTCGTCGGCGCTGTGGCCGACGGGCACGCTTGCGTGCGGCAGATTCGGTATGCCCACGAGAATGTCGCGCAGTCTTACATCAAGATCGGTCGCGGTCTTTTCCAGTGTCTGAATCTTCTCGCGCAAATCTTTCGTCTGGGCCATGGCGGCCGTGGCGTCCTGGCCGCTCTTCTTCAATTTCGCGATTTCTTCCGACGCCTTGTTGCGCTGGGCCTTGCTGGTCTCAGCTTCGGTAATGGCCTGCCGGCGCTGCGTATCGACCTCGCGAAAATCCCCGAGCACGGCAGGCGGGTCCATGCCGCGCTGGCGCAGCTTCTCTTCCACCAGAGGCAGGTTCTCGCGAACGAAATTCAGATCAAGCATGATTCAGATCAAGCATGGAAACTAATAATGTATCGGAAAACAGCCGCGGAGTGCACCCCAGAGAGCGTCTCGGGTGACTCATCGCTTGTGCCGCGGAACGCGGATCCTGCAGTTACTATTTCCCCGGCGCCAGCGACTTCAAGTAAGCCACAACGGCCTGCGCGTCCTGCGCATTGAAGCGGAACTGCGGCATAGGAGGACGCCGCGGCAGTCCGTTGTAGGCAATGCCAGTCATGAGAAATTTTATGGCCGCGCCGTCCTCCCAGCCCGGAAGACCCGCGATGGCCGGGGCTTTGTCGGCCCAGACGGGCACCGGAGCGATGGGCTTGAAGTCGAGCGTCGCGCCCTTCAGCCACTGGTCTTTCACGGGTTCGCCCTTGTCGTTGCGCGCGGTGTGGCAGTCGCCGCACAGACCAATGTCTTCGACCAGATATTTGCCGCGAGCCACTCTGGCCGCCGCCGCGCGCGACTTCGTAGTCTGTGCGGCCAACATCGGAACCGTCAACAACGCGACCACGCTCACCGCTAGAAACATCTTCATCAGAAAGACTCCAGGGGGCCAGGTGACATCGATAGCGCCAGAATCTTAGCACTCCGGAACGCGGTTCGCGAACCAACTAGTTTTGGCGGATTCGCCCCGCCTGTGTAAACTACCATCGCATGGTAGCTACCGATGAGATCTTTCCCCAGATCTGCCACCATCCGGCTGTGGTTGACGCTGGCATTGCTAATCGCGCTGGTCCGCTTCCCAGTCTCGAGCTTCGCGTCCGCTTACAACGGCCATCCCAAGCTGGTCGTCGTGATCGTGATTGACCAGTTCCGCGGCGATTACCTGGAGCGCTACCGCGACCAGTTCGGCGACGCCGGCTTTCGCATGCTTCTCGATCACGGCGCATACTTCCCGAACTGTAATTACAATTACGCCAATACGCGCACGGCTCCGGGGCACTCCACATTATTTACTGGCGCCTACAGCAATGGCCACGGCATCGTCGCCAACGAATGGTGGGACCAGAAGAAGAAACGCAATGTCACTTCCGTCGAAGACGATGCCACCAAGCTGGTTGGCGTCAGCGGCGATAAAACCGGAGCATCGCCGCACAATCTGCTGGCCGATACTCTCGGCGACGAGCTCAAGCTGGCCACGCAAGGCAAGTCTCGAGTTTTCGGCGTGTCGTTAAAAGACCGCGCTGCCGTGCTTCCCGCCGGATTCGCCGGAGATGCCGCCTACTGGATCGATCCCAAGAGCGGCGCATGGATCACCTCCACCTACTACCGCAACGACCTGCCCAAGTGGGTGCAGGATTTCAATTCCAGCCGTCCGCAGAAATATTGGGACCGCGAATGGAAAGACGCGCAGGGAACGGTTCTGCGCTCGACCGCTCATCGCAAAGGCAAAGACGGCAACGACGCAAGCTTCTACGAAGTTGTCGGCTCAACCACATTCGGCAACGAGTACGAATTCGAATTCGCCAAAGAGCTGATGGTTTACGAAAACATGGGCCGCGGTCCGGCCACAGATTTACTTTCGATCAGCCTTTCGCCCAACGACATCTTGGGTCACCAGGTCGGGCCGGATTCGCCGGAGATGCAGCAGATGGCGCTCGATCTCGACCGCGAACTGGCCGACTTCATCGACTTCCTCGGGCATCAGATCGGCCTGGCCGACGTGTGGATCGCGCTCTCCGCCGACCACGGCGTCTCGCCCGTGCCGGACGTCGCAAAGAAACTGCGTATCCCGGCGAAGAACCTGGACGCGGCAAAACTCGAAGCGCAGATCGACGCCGCCATCACGGCCAAATTTTCTCCCGGCCATCCCGCCGCATATGTGAAGTTCGACTATCCCATCGCGTGGCTCGACCAGGACGCTTTCACCGCCGCCCACGTCCACGAGGCGGATGCCGAGCGCGCCGTCGGCGAAGCCATGAAACAGGCCGGTTTGCGCGACTACTACACCAAATCGCAGCTGGCCGAGGGAGAAGCACCCGACACGCCGCTGGGACGAAAATATTTGAACAGCTATTCGCCGGAAGGCGGCTGGTACGTGATGGGCGTCCCCGATATTTACACGCTGGGGCCGGGCCGGGGCACCGATCATCTCTCGCCCTACACTTACGACACGCACGTGCCGCTCGCGTTTTATGGCCTACCTTTTCAGGCGGGAACCTATCGAACCAGCGTTGAGCCCGTCGATCTCGCGGCCACACTCGCATCGCTGCTGGGCATTAACGCTCCCACGCACGCTGTGGGCCGCGTGCTGACCGAGGCGCTCTCGCCCGTGCACAACCGGCCCAATGCAGTCCCGCCTTCAGCGGAAGGCAAACCATGAGCGCCGCCGCTGGAAGTTCTCCCGATCTCAGCGTGAACGTCGCCGGCATTCCGCTCAAAAATCCCATCATCGCCGCCAGCGGCACTTTCGGCTACGGCGTCGAATTTGAGGATGTCGTTCACCTCGGCAAGCTCGGCGGCTTTGTGGTGAAGGGTCTGTCGAAAGAGCCGATGATCGGCAATCCTCCGCCTCGTTTGTGGGAGACCGCGGCCGGCATGCTGAACGCCATCGGCCTGCAAAATATCGGGGCGCAGGCATTTCTGGAAGAGAAGTTGCCGCACCTGCGGGAAATCAAGAACACGATCGTGCTGGCCAATGTTTTCGGCTACACCCGCGAAGACTACGAACACACCATCCAGATTCTCAACGAGGGCGAGGGCATCGCCGCCTACGAGTTGAATGTTTCCTGCCCCAACACCGCGCACGGAGGCCTGCAGTTCGGCAGCGATCCGCGCTCGCTCGATGAAGTCGTCACCACCGCCAAGCGCGTGGCACGCCGTCCGCTGATCGTGAAGCTCTCACCCAACGTGACCAGCATCGCGCAAATGGCTTACGTGGCGCAGGAAGCGGGCGCCGACGCGCTTTCGCTCATCAATACGTTCGTGGCCATGGCCATCGATCCCGAAACCCGCAAGCCGCGCATCGCCAACGTGACCGCCGGACTTTCCGGCCCGGCGATCAAGCCCATCGCAGTGCGCATGGTCTACGACGCGGCGCACGCCGTGAAAATTCCCGTGATCGGCATGGGCGGCATTTCGACTGCGGCCGACGTCGTCGAATTCATGCTGGCCGGAGCCACCGCCGTGCAGATCGGCACGGCCAGCTATTGGGATCCGTGCGCCACTGAAAAAATTGTGGACGAGTTACAAGAATGGTGCAGCGACCACCACATCGCCCGGCTCGCCGATTTTACCGGCGGAATGTTATTGGAGTAGGCGCGTTAGTTGCTGAGCGTCGGGCGATCGCAAGTGGCTGTTCCCCGCTCCAGCATCTTCAAGGAATCAACGCGGACCGTTTTCGCCTGCAGATCCATATGGCCGGCGATTTCCACGTAGTCGCCGATGTTCTTCTTCGCCAGATCCTGATTGACGATCACGAAAATCATTTTCCGGTCAGGGTCGATCAGCACAATCTTCTTTCCCTTGCCAACGCATTCCTTAGCGCAATCTGGATTGGTGGCAGTGAACGTGCCGCTCTGCGCCCGTCCGCGAGCGCATCCCTCATCTGACAGCCAGCCATGGATGGCCGGTTCAGATTGCCGCGCGTTCTGTTGCGCGAGTACTACTACACCGAAGGCGAGCACGAAAGCGATCAAGACTGAGGCCAGTAAGAAGCGGCCAGCGAAAGTACGCATTGTTCCTCCTGGAAGTTGAAGTCAAGAGGTCGAGGTCAACACGCCACACACCCGGGTGAGTCTAGTCTAAACTTTCTGTCGACTCTACCGCCAGCCGCCCAGAATCGCGCCCATCGCCAGATAACATATCGCCTGATATCCCGTATTAATCAGATACAGCTTGAACGGCTGCCGGCTGAAAAGCGCGCCCGTCAATTGCACGGTAGTTACGATTCCCAGCCAGATCGCCAGACCAATCTCCACGCCGCCAAGTGCCGTTGCGACGTTGGCCACCGCAATTATTTTTCCCAGCACGATGGCCGCGAGAACGCTCGCCACCGCCGACATGCCATACGACGCTCCGGCGCTCTTCCGCATCTCGTCCATTTTGGCTTTGTCGTTGGGATCGTAGCCCATCAAAATGGTCCACGGCTTCGCGAACAGCGCCGGCGAATACCACACGAAGCCAGCCACCATGTCGACCAGCGCACATACCAGTACCGCGTACAGATTCACGCCCATCACGTGCATTGAATCCTCCGTTGTTCCATAACTTGTTCCAGGATTGAAGTTTAGCGACTCAACTGAATGGTTTAATCCCCGAGGGGGTTGCGTTCACGACGCCGTTTCGAAAACCACGCTGCCTGTAAGGAATTCAGATCAGAAAATAGCGTTGCCGCTATCGGGCGTGAGTGTACCAGATCGATCCCGGAGATTTATAGTCGCGGCCTTCGCCCCACACCGCATGCGTCGCACCCTCGCTGTCGATGGCGAGGCCGAAATAGTCACCGAAGGGAAAGCGGAAGCCGGCGGGCAGAATGTAGTCGTAACCCTGGGCCGCGCCAGAGAGCCGCGTTTCCGCGCTCCAGGTGGCGCCGCCGTTGGTCGAAGTGCGGTAGTAAGTGTTCCACAGCCGACGATTAGGCTGCGCCGGTTCTGTCGCTCTCGCATCCATCCACGCGATGCGCACGTCGCCCGCCGCGCCCGCCACCAGCGCCGGGAAGGCATGCTCGACTCCCCGCGCCGCATCCGACACGTTCGCCCGCTCCGACCAACTGCTGCCTTCCGTTGTCGACGACGAAAAGTACATGCGCTCCGAGCCGCCGTTCGCCGCGCCCGCATTCCACAGAGCGTAGAGTGCGCCGGAGGCGTCCGAGGCCAGCGCGATCTGTGCGCCCAGGAAGCCGGTTTCGCAGTTTTGCAACTCACACTCCGGAGGCGCGCTCGACACATCGAGCAACGACGTATTCCAGCTGCGTCCACCATCGCTTGAGCGGCTCACGAAAACGCTGACCGGATTCGTCGGCATCTCATGACGCGCATAGGCCGTCCAGCCAAAATAAATGCTGCCCAGCGGGTCGACCGTGGCGCCGCCCGCCAGCGACGATCCCGGCCCGGCGTTAGGATTCACCTGCACCGTGCTGAAGGTTTGTCCCGCGTCATGCGAAGCGGATACAAAGAACTTCTCGTCGTGATTGAATCCGACATATACGTCCGTGCCGCGAACCGTCAACACCGGCTTGTCCGCGTCTTCCTGGCCGCGCTCGGCCCACGAGAACGACCAGTTGCGCCCGAAGTTCAATGACCGCGCGACGATAATGTCGCGCTTGTCATTCTGCAGCCACGACGCGTACACCGTCTGCCGATCCACCGGATCGACCATGATTTGCGGATCAAACTGCCCGCTCGAAAACGGCAACAGCGCCTTCGAAGCCTGCCACGTGAGCCCGTTATCGCCGCTCACCAGCAGCGCGACGCTCGGCGCGGTGCAGTTCACGCAATCCGGAACCGCGCCGTACTGCGGGTAGAGAATGTAAACATGCCCATAGCCGTCGGCCGCCATCGCCGGTTCCCATTGATCGCCAGTGTGATAGCCGACGCGCTCCTGCGGGGTGAAAGACGATGCTGCCAGCGCGGCCTGTGCCGTGGTTAAAGCCAGGAAAACCGCCAATAAGATCGGCAGCGCAGGTCTCGGCGCAGTTCTTCGTCCGGGTTCGAAGCGGCTGGTTGGGAAAAACACGAACCTTACTCCTGGCAATCCCTGCCCTCGGACTTTATCGTGATTCCTTACGAGCGTCAATTGTCGAAGGGACGAATCCCTCGATTTTACAAGTGTGTGACTTTCTTGGCATTTAGTCATCTAATTGGTGACAATTAAGAAAACGAACGTAATCATTAAGCAGCATTAATCCGACGAGATGAATCGAAGGGGACGAATCAACATGGAGAAAGCCACATTTGCAGCCGGATGTTTCTGGGGCGTCGAAGCCACGTTCCGCCAGTTACCCGGTGTCACCGCAACCCGAGTGGGCTACATCGGCGGCCAGACCGACAACCCGACGTACAAAGAAGTCTGCACCGACCGCACCGGCCACGCCGAAGCCGTCGAAGTCGAGTTCGACCCCGCCAAAATTCGCTACGCCGATCTGCTCAAGGTTTTCTGGGAGAACCACGATCCCACGCAGCTAAACCGCCAGGGCCCGGACTGGGGCACGCAATACCGCTCCGCAATTTTCTTCCATTCCCCCGAGCAGGCCAAAGAGGCACAAGCCTCGAAAGAGGCGCTGGAGAAGGCGCACCGTTATTCCAAGCCCATAGCGACTCAGATCGTCCCGGCTGTGACGTTCTATCCCGCAGAAGACTACCACCAACAATATCTGGAAAAGCGCGGCCTCTCCAGTTGCCACATCAGTAGTTAGCCGTGCTTTGATCCAAGCGGGCATGGCCACTAAAGCGGCTGCCCCATCCTTTCGAGTTTTCTGCGAAAGGGTGGGCACCACGGATGTCGCTGCTATGCCAGCCTCGTTATACTGTTAACCGGCGGCTTAATGGTGAATGAGTAATCCGCCCAGGGGACTCGATGCTGGGAGTTAAGGTCACAATTGCCCGATACATCAGTGATGATCCCCAGCCGGGCATCGTCGAGCTCCAACTGGAAGACGCCCACGGTCGTCGATGGTCGTTCGTCGAGAAAACGGCGATAGTGAGCAAGGAATTTCTGGACGCCCAGACAACCTACCCGCAACAGGGCGTGATCGCGTGCGAGATAATCCAACGAAGGTTCGACGTCTCAGGGCGGGAAGTAATCCGCATCGATACTAAGCGGCCGTGGTACGTAGAATCGGTAGACGGCATAACTGAATTCGACGTTTCGACCGACGTGCTCTCTGAGCGGTAACCGCCGCCAGCAGCTGTAAGATTGTGTCCACCAGCAACGCCTCAGGATTGATTTTTCTGAATTCCTACGCCGCCGTCAACAGCATCGGTGCCCCCTTAGTAATCACGATCGTATGCTCGTAATGCGCCGACGGGCGATGATCGGCCGTGACCATCGTCCATTTGTCAGCAGCGACGAACACCTTGCCCGAACCGGCGGCGATGATCGGCTCAACCGTGATGACCAGGCCTTCGGTGAGCAGCTGATTATCCCGCGGATCAGGATAATTCGGCACCCGCGGCGCCTCATGGATCGTGCGCCCAATGCCGTGGCCTGCCAGTTCGCGAATCACCGAGAACCCGCTGCGCCGCACCTCGCGCTCCACGGCGCGCCCAATTTCCCAGACACGAAATCCCGCGCGCGCCACTAGCATAGCCTTCGCAAAAGCCCGCTCCGCGCACGCGATCAGGTTCTGGCGCTCTTCCGTAACCTCGCCCACCGCAACCGTGACGGCCGCGTCGGCCATGAATCCGTCTTTCTCAATGGTCACGTCGAGCTTCACAAGATCGCCCTGCTCCAGCGCCCGTGCGCCCGGAATGCCGTGCACCGCCTCATCGTTGAGGCTGATGCAGTTGACGCCGGGAAATCCATAAACCAGCGCCGGCGCCGACTGCGCGCCCTGCTGCCGCATCACGCCCGCGCCAACTTCGTCCAGTTCGGCGGTGGTAATGCCGGGGCGCACGGCAGCCCGCATGCCCTCCAGCATAAGACGAACCACGGTGCCGGCGGCGCGCATTCCTGCGAGCTGCTCGGGCTCTTCGATCGACATGCGATCACCTCGAAACCATCATACCGCTCTCACAGCAGGGCTCTTCGTGGCGAACCTTCGCGGCGGGAAAATCAGAGGCTGGACGGCGGTCGCGGCCGGAAGAAGCCGATCAAGACAATTCCGCCCAGGTAATAGAGCAGGCTCTGCTGCAGAGTGCAGCCCAGAAAGCGCTGCACCAGCCCGAACAGCGCCAAGGCCTCGCACAGCGCATAGGTCGCGAGGTAGCCCGTTCTCCACTGGTTGAGGCTGAGTTCGTCGTCGGGATGAGTTGCCAGGCTCTCGGCAGCGCGCAGAACCAAGGTCCGCCGCACCACAAAAATGGTTCCCACCACCGCTACCGCCAAGGTTGTGAACAGGTAGCTCAAGGCAGGGTCGACCGCCCGCGCCGCTGGCCCCGCAAGCTCTCCTACAACGCCGTACAAGAGAATGCTGGCCAGCATCGACCACTGCACCGCCCGCAGTGTCTTCAGGGCCCTGATCATGAAGTGACGCGTTTTTCCGCGAACTGCAGAAGAATCGAGGAGCTCATTCTACGGGGAATCCGGCTGTGCAATACTTTTTTCTCGCGGAGTTTCCTCGCACTTAGTGCGTGTGCCCCTGCTCCGTTCGCCCCGGCCGCATTCGCAGAAATATCTGGAACGACACTGGATTATTTCCATAGCTCGCGTCGAGCACGGCCGGCTTCGAGTAAACCGTCACATCCGCGCCCAGCCCCAGTTGCCACGCCCGGTTCTGAATCAGGTCACGCACGCCGCCAAAAGTATATGCCCCGATGCGGTACGCAGGATGGACCGGCGCCTGCGGGAAGAGTTCATCCTTGTCGACCAGTTCCAGCCGCGAGAACGCATAGTTTCGCCGCCGGAAGTTCAGCGTAGATTCCAGCAGATAGCTGTTCAAATTCGTGTCAGTAGAAATCTTGTGCACGCGTCCCCAGATCAGCGACGTGGCCCAGTTGCCCGCTGCCAGCGGCCGGTTGTATTCCACCGAGGCCGTCTGCCGCCACTGGCTGCCCGGCTCCAGCGCTTCAGGATGCTCTAGACGTCCGATGCTGTATTGCGCCGTCCAGTTGCGGGTGGGTGCCACAAGAGCCCGTCCTGAGAATGAATCCAGCGCCGCCAGTTGGATGCTCCAGCGCTCTTCGTTCGGCTCGCGGCCGTTGAAGGCGGAAGCCTCCAGCTTGACCCGGTCGATCACCAATCCGGTAGTGACCACGCCGAAGCTGGTGTGAGTTGAGTCCTGTAAATGATGGCTCAGGGGAGCGAGCGGAAGTTCCGAAGCAGAAGCGCGATGAAGGTAGGTGACGGGGCCGATGGCCGGTTCGGCCGACGGGCCGCCGTAGAATTCCCACGAAAGCTCGCTTCGTCAGCGGCAGCGTGTAGAGCAACGCCAGTTCCGCAAATACATTGTGCGGGTGCTGATGATCGACCAGCGGCTCGCCGTGGTAAGTCTCGCCCGTTTGAAAAAGTTCGGGAAATCCCGGATGCGGCGAAGTCAGCGATTCAGCAGAAAACATCTGGCGGAATAAAATCGTGCCCGCGCCCAGCCGATGCCCTTCCATCAGCATGCCCCAGTTCACCGACTCGGCCTTGCCCTCGCCGCGCGGGCCACCTTGCTGGTTGTAGTCCGCGAAGATGGCGCCATGCGCCATCCACTCCCACCCGCTGTTCATCCACATCCACTCCGGCCCGTGCACGGACGCCGGCTGCCACGCTGTTCCGGACCCTTCATGCGGGGACGGCGGTTGAAACCCATGCTCGTTCTCCATCGCCATGTTCATTCCCGGCATTCTTCCGGCCGCGTTCGTTCCGGACATGGATTGGTCCTGCCGCGGCGCTTGCTGATTTTCCTCATGCCCTTGCGGCGGAGCGCTGGCGCTGCTTTCTTGCGCGGAAGCCAGAGCCGGCGAAAATGCCACCAGAGATAAAACGGCCAACGAAATCCTTTTCACAGGAGCCCTCATTGCGAGATCGCAGCGTTGTGAAATTTTCGGGCGTGCGTGAGCACGGTTCCGGGACAACAGGAGAGAATTTCGACGAAACTAAATTCGCAGCGGAGCGAGGCCGGGCGGACTGTTAGAAGGGAATACGAGCATCGCAGGCTTCAGGCTCGGAAGCAAAACAAAACCAGGACCATCGCCGCCGTTTAACCTGCAGACTTGTGCATCCGCGAAACGAAGAGAAAACGACACGATGGGAACGGCTGCCTGATGCCCACTCACGCAGCACTCGTAGCTCGTGGATGCCGGAACCGGAGTCGCAGGGCCATGGCCGTGACATCCCGCAACATGCCGGGCCGGCGCAGCAGCGAACGGCATAGCCTGCGTCTGGGGCAAGGCAGCCGGCATAGTGAACGGCAGCGTGAGCAGCAGCAACATCGCGACCATGTGCAGGATTCCGTGCATCGCGTCTATGTTCCGGTAATTTTGATGCGAAGTTCTTCCGGCAGCCGCTGCCGGATTTCTTCCGGCAATCGGTCGTGGACGCGCCGCGCGCCTTCTTTGGCCGCGTCCAGCACGGTGACCGGAGCCGGTGTAGCCACGGCTACGCCCAGCCAGATCAGCGCTGAAAGCCCGAATCCGGCCAGGGCAGCAACCTCCAGCCAGAAGGCGTGACGCGGGCCCAGCCGCCAGATCACGCCAAAGGCCAGCAGAAACACGGCCGCAGAAACCGAGGCCAGCGCGATCAGTCCCACATCGATGAGGCGATGAATTTTTTGGTGGCTGCGGCAGCGTTCACAGGCCGCGAAATGGCTCTCGTAGTCGCCGCGCATTTCCGGCGCCAGGCTGGAAATATCGTACCGCCAGCCCGCCAGAATCTTACCAACGATCGGATCGACGCACTGCTGACTCATTGGGGGTATGAAGCCAAACCACATCCGGCGAAATTCCGACGAAGGTCCCGGCAAGTCGGCTCTGTTTACAGCCGGATCGGCTGCAGCGCCTCGGCCTGCGGCGCCAGAAGCACGCGGTTGTGAAACAGCCCACCCCGCGTGGCCAGCGCCTTTTCTGCCTCTCTCCGAGCTATTTCCGGATGATTGTTCTGCTCAGACAGATGCGCCAGCACCACAAAGGTTGCACTATTATCATAGTCGTTCGTGAGGAAATCAGCGAGCGCCAGGTTTGAAAGGTGCCCCACGCGGCTCATCACCCGCTGCTTGACTGACCACGGATACGGCCCCACGCGCAGCATTTCGAGGTCATGATTGGATTCCATTACCAGCACATCGCAGCCCCGCAGGTGATCGCGCACGCTGACCGGCAGGTATCCGAGATCGGTGGCCACGCCAACCTTAATGCCCTCCGCGCGAAACGTAAATCCCACAGGATCGGCCGCGTCGTGCGGAATGGTAAACGGCCTGACCTCAATGTCGCCGACCTGGAATCGATGCCCGGACTCGAAGGGCTCGAATTTTTCCAGCTTCGGCCGCTCGCCTTTTTCCTTGCGCAGGGCCCGCGCCCAGGCCTGGTGCGTTGCCCCCGTCATGAAGATGGGGATGCGCAGCTTCTTGGCCAGCGTCGCCAGCCCGTAGATGTGATCGGAATGTTCGTGGGTGATGAGAATGGCGGAGAGCGCCTGCGGATCGTCGCCCAGCGCCTTCATGCGCTTGAAAGTCTCGCGGCACGAGATGCCGGCATCCACCAGAATCCGCGTGCGCGCGCTGGCCACCACGGCGCAATTGCCGCGGCTCCCCGAAGCCAGCATCGACACACTTACTCCCATAACTGCGCACCCATGATCGCAGCATACGCGCCTGCCCTGTGGAACCGGGAGTAACTCTTTGGTTATCCGCTACCTAAGAGCAGAAAAGCGGACCTCAGAGGTCGGAGCTCAGCCTGCCCTGGTTGAAGTCCGAGGTCTGAAGCCTGAAGCCTGAGGCCTGAAGCCGGTCTTATTTCAGCCCCACACCGTAGTAATACGCATACGGCGCCGAGCCTTGAATCGGCAGTGCGGTTTGAAAGCTGGAAAAAATCACCGCGTTGCCCTGCAACGAAACAAACACATCCTGTTGCACGCCGCCGCTACTCATGCGAAACGTGAACATGCCAAACAGCGGATCGGACAGCGTGTTCGCGGTCCCGTCGTAGAGGTAGGAAATATCCGCAACCGCGGCCAGCGTGCCGCTGGCCAGAGTATTGTTCTGGCTGTCGGTAATGGTCATCAAGCCCGAAGCAGAAATCACGACCGTCGCCTGGCCTTCCGACGCTGTGCCGCTTTCCACGTTTCCCTGACCCGTCTGCGCCCCAGTCTTCTCGTAGAAAGTCGCGGTGTAGGTGCCGGCGTCAGACGAATCGAACGTCTTTGCCGCCGCCTTGGGCAGGCCGAGAATGGCGCCCGCGCCGCTGTCGACCACGAAGAAGCCGTTCTCGGTGCCGAACACCGTATCGTTTCCCGAACTCTCGTCAATCGTGAAAAAGTCTCCCGAAGGATCTTCCTGAATGCTCGACGCCGTGAAAGCGCCCCCGCTGAACCCATACCCGTTGAGCGCGCCGTACGGCGAGTAGCCGTCATGCTGAATGTTCCCCTGCGCATCGATCGAAATTGTTCCTGCCTCCATGCCGCCGTTGGCAGTTCGGAATTGCACGTAGTTGTAGCTCTGGCCGGCGAAGGTGGTAATGGAAGCCGGCGCGTTCTCGACGGCCGTAATCAAGGCCAGCGTATCGCGGTTCGGCCCGGCGTTGGCGGCCTCAATCATCAGCACGAACCCCGGCACTTCATAACCCGCCAGCAGGTTACCGTTCGGATCAGTGATAGCGTAAGTCCCGTCCGTGTTCACGGTATAAGGCACGGTGCCCGTCTCGCCATTCGTGTAGTTCTTGTAAGTAATGGTCAGTGCGGCCGGATCGATCGAGATGGTTAAGAAGTCTCCCACCGAAGCTGTGCCGTTGTAGGAGCGCACTGCATTCTGTGTACCCAGTTTCGACGTGGAATTACAACCTACCAGTAACCCGAGCATTCCCAGCAGAGCAAGCCTCGCCATTTTCACCAAAGAAAGCCTCCACTGAGAATGCGAGATCGGCAGATTGACGAAAGACTTGAGGAGGCTGGTCCTTACCGGAGTAACAGTTCGTGAGAAGGGACTAAGGTTGAAATCTCAAATCTGAGGTCTGGGGCCCAAGGTCCAAAGCCGCTTTACTTCCCCTGCCGCAAATTGTCGACCACCGCGCGCATCACCGATCCCCCGTACGCGCCTGCAATTCCGGGAAGAAATGCCAGAAACGACCCGTACACCTGCGCCCGCGTCGGTTTCACCGTGAGAACCATATGCGCGGCCAGTTCCGTCAGCGGAATAAAGACTCCCACCATCACCACCCAGCGCCAGGGCCAGCGCGGACGCAGCAGCCCGAGCAGCATGCACGCCGACAACACCAGCAGCGCTGTCAACAGCAGATCGTCGATTGCAACGTCGGTGCAGCCCGCCCCAATCCCGCAGAGCGCCGCCAGCAGATAGAACCACGCATCGCTTCTGGTGCGAGAAATGTCCTGAGGTGTGTTCATTCAGCATTGTTCAATCAGCAATCATCAATCATCAATCAGCAATCATCAATACGTATAGAACCCGCGCCCGCTCTTCCGCCCCAGCCACCCCGCATCCACCATCTTGATCAGCAGCGGGCACGGCCGGTATTTCGGATCCCCTAGCCCGCTTTGCAGCACGCGCATGATGTCGAGGCAAACGTCGAGCCCGATAAAATCCGCCAGCGTCAGCGGCCCCATGGGATGCGCCATCCCCAGCTTGAACACTTCATCCACGGCCTCGGGTGTGGCCACGCCTTCCATCACCGCGAACATGGCCTCGTTCAGCAGCGGCATCAGCACGCGGTTCGAAACGAAGCCGGGCGCGTCGTTCACCTCCACCGGCGTTTTTTCCAGCTTCAGCGCCAGGTTGCGAGTTGCAGAATATGTTTCCTGCGCCGTGGCCAGCCCGCGAATCACTTCCACCAGCTTCATCACCGGCACGGGATTAAAAAAATGCATGCCGATGACTCTCCCGGGCCGCTTCGTCTGCGCCGCCAGCTTGGTAATCGAAATCGAAGACGTATTCGACGCCAAAATAATTTCGGGCCGGGTCAGCCGGTCAAGGTCGCGGAAGATTTCCGTCTTGATTTCAAATTTTTCGGTCGCCGCCTCGATCACAAAGTCGCAATCCGCCAGCTGGCCCCGGTCGGTAACCGCCCGAATGCGGCCCAGGGTCGCGGTCTTGTCGTCGGCCGTGATTTTATTTTTCGCAACCTCGCGGTCGAGATTCTTGCTCACGGTCTCCAGCGCGCGCTCCAGAAACCGCTGCTCCACGTCACACAGAACCACGCTGAATCCGCCGCGCGCAAATACATGCGCGATCCCGTTGCCCATGGTCCCGGCACCGACGATTCCGATCTTCTGAATATTCATAATCGCCTCGATGAAAACGTTCGAGTCTACCACTCGACAGCATCCAAACACAGCCAGAAGCTTTGTCATCCTGAGCGAAGTTGTCTTCCGCCGAAGGCGGACGACAACGCAGTCGAAGGACCCCGTGCGCTCCGGAAGCGGAATCGTCTCATCCAGGAGTTCTCATCATCGTTGCGGGAGGCTCAACCCACGCTGCGGTCCAAGAACCCCTTGCCGCGTCTGTGCTGTATGTCGAAGAACACGGGGTCCTTCGACTCCGTGGCCGCTCCGCTTTCGCCCAGCAGCCACTTCGCTCAGGATGACAAAACTACAAGCTCTGTCCCGCCGCGCTTTTCCGCGCGGGCGTATCATGAGAAGTTTGCATCCGGCAGGAATTCCGAATGGATTAACCCAATGCCCGTGAAAACCATTATCGAACCCTTCCGCATCAAAAGCGTCGAACCGCTGCGCTGGACCACCCGCCGCCAGCGCGAGCAACTGCTCGAAGCCGCTTATTACAACCTCTTCCTGCTCCCCGCCGACGATGTCCTGATCGACCTGCTCACCGACTCCGGCACCGGCGCCATGTCGACTCATCAGTGGGCCGCCATCATGGAGGGCGACGAAAGCTACGCCGGCAGCAAAAGCTTCACCCGCTTCAAAAATTCCATCCAGGAAATTTTCGGCTACCGTCATGTTATCCCCACGCATCAAGGCCGCGCCGCCGAACGCATCCTGTTCGGCGTGACTTGTAAGAAAGGCGACGTCGTTCCCAACAACACCCACTTCGACACCACGCGCGCCAATGTTGAATTCCTGGGCGCCGAGGCCGTCGACCTGGTCATCGCCGAAGGCCGCCAGCCCGCGCTCCAGCATCCCTTCAAAGGCAACATGGACGTAGCCGCGCTCGAAGCATTAATCGCCCGCGTGGGCCGCGAGCATATTCCGCTCGTCATGCTCACAGTGACCAACAACTCCGGCGGCGGCCAGCCCGTTTCCATGGAAAACGTCCGTCAGGTGAGCGCGGTGTGCAAGCGCCACAAAATCCCGCTTTATTTCGACGCCTGCCGCTTCGCCGAAAACGCCTGGTTCATCAAGCTGCGCGAAAAAGGCTACGAAGATAAAACGCCAAAAGAAATTGCCCAGGAAATGTTCCGCCTGGGCGACGGATGCACCATGTCGGCCAAGAAGGACGGCATGGCCAACATCGGCGGCTTCCTCTGCACCAACGACGACTTGCTTGCCCAGCAGGAAAAAGATCTGCTCATCCTCACCGAAGGCTATCCCACCTACGGCGGCCTCGCCGGGCGTGATCTCGAAGCCATCGCCGTCGGTGTGCAGGAAGCGCTCGAAGAGGACTACCTGCGCTACCGCATCGCATCGACCGCGTATCTCGGCAATCACATCGCCGCCGAGGGAGTGCCCATTGTGCAGCCGCCGGGTGGTCACGCCATTTATCTCGATGCCCGCGCCTTCCTGCCGCACATTCCCGCCGACCAATTTCCCGGCGTGGCGCTGGCCGCCGAACTTTATCTGGAAGGCGGAATCCGTTCCGTAGAAATCGGCACGCTGATGTTTGTCGGCGCGGCCCAGATGGATTTAGTGCGGCTGGCCATTCCCCGCCGTGTCTACACCCAAAGCCACATCGATTACGTGGTCGAGGTAATCCTCGAGGTCTGGAAGCACCGCGAAAACATCCCCGGCATGCGCATCACGTACGAGGCGCCGTTCCTGCGCCACTTCACCGCGCATCTGGAACCAGTACCAGTCGCGGCCGCCACGCGCTCCTGAGTCGTCGCGCTCTGGAATCGACTACGGTTTGGATTCCTGCAGCAGCACCACATCGGAATCCGTGTGGCCGCGGATCACGCCCAGCTTGCTGCCATCGAAGGAGTAGTGAAAGTCGCCGATGTGCTCCGATTTGAAGTTCGTAATCTGCTTTCCCGGCGAGCCGTCGAGAGGCTGCAACCAGAAGTTATCAGCGTCCTGGTCATGAAAGGGATAAATCACCGCTTTCCCGTCAGGCGTGAAACGAGCAAATCCCGATCGCGAGTGCTGCAATTCCAGAAGTTTCGTATTCTGCGGAGAATCCACCGGCAGCAACGCCAGTTGCTGCTTCGCGACGCCCGGAGCGGCGAAGGTTATGAAGGCGGCGAGCTTGCTGTCGGGAGAAATATCGAAGCCATAAGCCGGAAGTCCCGAAAGCGCTTCCGCCTTACCCCCGTCCAAAGGCGCCCTGGTCAACTTTGCGCCATCACCAAGGTCTGAGTAATACACCCATTTCCCATCCGAAGCACAGACCGGAAATTGATCGAGTTTGTCGCTGCTGATCTGCTTCAGATTTCCACCGCCCGCGTCGATGCGCCAGATATTCACTACCTTCGACCCCGCGTGGCCGCCGATGGCAGCCACCAAATAGCGGCTGTCCGCGCACGCTGAAGGCTCGAAGGCGACGCCATCGTGCTGCGCAGTAGTCAGCGTCGTCTTGCTCCCCGTGTCAGGATGGAAAAGGCTCAGCCCTTCCTGATCGAGAATGATCTGACCGTCTGGCGTCCAGTCAAACCGGCTCACCCGGGTCCCCGAAGTAAGCTGCCGCGCCTGGCCGCCGCTCAAGTCCGATGTGGGCAGTGCGAATAAATCGAAGTGCGGTTCAACCATCACAGTCGCCAGCATGTGCCCATCGGCGGAGAGGCTCAGATCGGAATAATTGTTGATGTCGTGAGTAATGGCGCGAACTTTTCTCTCTCGAATAGAAACTTCCACAATTTGCTGGCGTGTGAAATTCGTTTCCCGGGTGCTATCAAGCGCCAGAACGCCGCTGCCATCGGGCAGCCACACCGGACTCGTCAGGAATCCCTCGTTGGTCGTAAAGACGAGGTCTTGTTTGCCGGTGCTGGTGTCGACCGCGAGGATGCCGCTGATCGCATCGCCGGGCTGCGCCACGACGCACACAATCGTCTTGCCGTCCGGCGACCACGCAGGGTCAGCCAGCCGTTGGCTCATTTCACCGTTGACCAACGTCTTACTCTCGCCCGTCTCCAGCGAGTACATCACCAGCCGGAGTTTGCCCAGCGCGGGGTTGTTCATCACGAGATAAGCCAGGCTTTTCCCGTCGGGAGAAAAAGTGATGTTCGTGTCTACGTCGGAGACAAGTTTTTGCGGAGTGCCACCCAGCACCGGCGCGCGATAAAGAAGTTTCAGCGCCTCTCCGGGCTCGCCCCGCACGAAATAAAGATAGTTTCCATCGGGAGAAAATCGCACGCCCAGGTACTGCACCGGTTCCGGAGGCATGACCTGGGTATTACTGTTGGTCGGGACATTGCGCAGCCACAAGCCCTGCTGCCCTTTGTCCTCCACTACACTCAAAATGTATTTGCCGTCCGGCGAGATCGCCACCCGCCTGACCTTGCCCGTCTCCGTAACTTTGTTGACGGAAAAATTCTGAAAGGGAACCGTCCGCGAGCGCAAAAACAACGCGTAGACGCCATAAGCCGCCGCCGCAATCAGTACGAGCACGATCGCGCTAATTATTCCGTTGCCCAACTTGTTCTGTCGCGCCGCCGCTACCACCGCCGCACTGCCGCTGGTCTGCGAAGACTGGGTCTGCGAAGACTGGGTCTGCGAAGACTGGCTCTGCGCAGACTGGGTTTGCGCGGGCTGGCCCAGCGCAGATTGAACCTGCGAAGTGTGAATCTGAGAAAAGTGAGTCTGCGAAGATTGAGTCTGCGCAGCCGGGCCAACCGCTGACGAGGCTCCAGACTCTACACTCGCCGCGGGCACCTGCCGGCTGGAATCCGTGTCCCGCTTCAGCCGCTGTAGTTCCGCCCGCATTTCCGATGCATGCTGGTAGCGCAGATCGCGATCCTTCTCCAGCGCCCGGTGGATGATGCGTTCGAGCTCTACCGGCACATCCGGATTCAGTCGCGTCGGCGACACCGGAGCGCGGTTGAGGACGCCATCAAAAATAATCCCCGAAGTATCGCCCCGGAAGGGCAATACTCCGGTCACCATCTCGTACAGAACCGCGCCGAAAGAGAACAGGTCCGTGCGGGCGTCGAGTTCCTTGCCTCGCACCTGCTCCGGCGACATGTAAGCCACCGTCCCTAGCGCCGTTCCCGGGCTGGTCAGGTGCGGATCGTCGAGCGTGCCCGTCACGGTATTGGCCGCCGCAATCTGACTCGATGAACTAGCCGGGCTCGTGACCTTGGCCAATCCAAAATCAAGAATCTTGGCGTGGCCGCGCTTGGTCACGAAAATATTTGCCGGCTTGATGTCGCGATGGATGATCCCTTCGGCGTGAGCCGCGTCAAGCGCGTCGGCAATCTCAATGGCCAGCCCGAGCACAACCTCGGTCTCGACCGGCTTCCCCGAAATCCGGTGCTTCAGCGTCACCCCGTCCAGAAACTCCATGGCGATGAAGGTCTGTCCGTGCTGGTCATCAATCTCGTAGATGGTGCAGATATTCGGATGGTTCAGCGCCGAAGCCGCCTGCGCCTCGCGCTGGAACCGCGCCAGCGCCTGCGCATCTTTCGAAATCTCATCCGGCAGAAACTTCAAAGCCACAAAGCGATGCAGCTTTACGTCCTCCGCCTTGTAAACCACACCCATCCCGCCGCCGCCGAGCTTGTCGACGACGCGATAGTGCGAGATGGTCTGCCCAATCATGTACGGAACATGCTATGGGGAGAGCTAAAGCCAAGTCAATGAATGCCGCTAGGTAGACGAGGGGGGGATTTTGAATTCCGTTCTGTTTAAGAGAAGCCCTACCGATCTCTCGAGGTCGGCCGAGGTGTAAAATATCAAAGCAATCCCTAATCGATCATCTTCCAGCTCCGAAAGGATTCCTCCCATGGCAACGCTAGAAGCCCCCGTCCGGCCGCGCACGGCCCTGCATCAAGGCCCGTTTGTCACCGAGCCGTTTTACGATTTCCGTAACGACGAAAACGCGCGCCGCATGCGCGCCGCCATCACCAAAGTCCGCGCCCAACTCGGCCGCGAATATGACCTAATCATCGGCGGCAAGCGCGTCAGGACAACGGAAAAGATCAAGTCGCTGAACCCGTCGCAGCCATCACAAATTGTCGGCATTCACCAGAAAGCAAATAAAGATCACGTTGAACCCGCGATGCAGTCCGCTCTCGCAGCCTTCGAGCACTGGAGCCGCACCACCGTCGAAGAGCGTGCCAGCCTGGTCTTCCGCGTCGGCGACCTGATGCGTCAGCGCAAAATGGAATTCATGGCGTGGCTGGTTTTTGAAGTCAGCAAGAACTGGGCCGAGGCCGACGCCGACATTTCCGAGACTATCGACTTCTGCGAGTTCTACGCCCGCGAGGCCCTGCGCTTCGCGAAAGCCCAGACGCCCATCCAACTTCCCGGCGAGCACGACTCGCTGCACTACATTCCCTTGGGCGTCGGCGCCGTAATTCCGCCGTGGAATTTTCCCTGCGCCATCATGGCCGGCATGACGCTGGCTTCGATCGTGAGCGGCAATACCGTCATTCTGAAGCCGTCGAGCGATTCGCCCACCATCGCCGCAAAGTTTTTCGAACTGCTCGAAGAAGCCGGCATGCCCGAGGGCGTAGTGAATTTCTGCCCCGGCGCCGGAGCCAGTTTCGGTGACGCCGTGGTCGCCCATCCCAAGACGCGCTACATCGCCTTCACCGGCTCGCGCGAAGTCGGACTGCACATCAACAAAGTTGCCGCCACGCAAGCTCCCGACCAGATCTGGATCAAACGCACCATTCTTGAGATGGGGGGCAAAGACGCGATCATCGTCGACGCCGACGCCGACATCGATTCCGCCGTCGAAGGCGTCGCGCAAGCGGCCTTTGGATTTCAAGGGCAAAAGTGTTCAGCCTGCTCGCGCGCCATCGTCGACGAGCGCGTCTACGATAAGTTCCTCGAACAACTCAAAGCCCGCGTCGAAAAGATTCAAGTCGGCGATGTCACCGAGAACGCCGCCATGGGCGCGGTCATCAACGAAGGTTCGATGAAGACAATCCTCGAATTCATCGAGCAGGGCAAGAAAGACGGACGCCTCATCACCGGCGGCGAACGTGCTCCCGGTGAAGGCTACTTCATCCAGCCGACTGTGATCGCCGACGTTCCGCCGAAATCGAAACTAGAGCAGGAAGAGATCTTTGGCCCCGTGCTGGCTGTGATCAAAGCTCGCGGCTTCGATCACGCGCTCGAAATCGCCAACGACACCGAGTTCGGCCTCACCGGCGCCGTTTACACCAAGTCGCGCGACAAAATCGATCGTGCCATCCAGGAGTTCCACGTCGGCAACCTATACATCAACCGCAAATGCACGGGAGCCATGGTGGGCGCGCATCCCTTCGGCGGCTTCAACATGTCAGGCACCGATTCCAAATCCGGCGGCCCAGATTACTTGTACCTGTTCACGCAAGCAAAAGCCGTGGGAGAAAAAGTCGGCTGATCGCTTTGAGTGTGGGGGCTGAGGGTCGTGTGGAGCGGGCACTCCTGCCCGCTTAACGACTGCTGGAACTACTTCTGCTTTACCAGGACCTATCACAACCCTGAGGTCGATCTGCTGCACGCACGCGGGCAGGAGTGCCCGCTCCACACGAGCTATATCACTTTGCCGCTCGCGGGTAACGGATTTCGCTCCGTAAATTGCCACTGATGCCAGTAGGGATAAATCGGGGCCACCGCGCTGGCGCGGTCCAGCTTGGCGACCTGCTCCTGCGACAAATTCCATCCCGCTGCCTGTAGGTTCTGCCGCAATTGCTCTTCGTTGCGGGCGCCGAAGATTACGGTTGAAACCGTTGGCCGTTGCAGCAGCCAGTTGAGCGCAATCTGCGGCACACTCTTTCCGCATTCTTTGGCAACTTCGTCCAGCGCATCGACAACTTTGTACAAATGTTCGTCGTCAACCCGCGGGCCCATGTCGGCAGTCTTGTGCAACCGGCTCACAGCCGGCAGCGGCTGTCCGCGCCGGACTTTTCCGGTGAGCCGTCCCCAGCCCAGCGGGCTCCAGATCAGCGCGCCCACTCCCTGGTCGAGCCCCAGCGGCATCAGTTCCCATTCGTACTCCCGGTTGATCAGCGAATAGTAGACCTGGTGGCCGACGTGCCGCACCCATCCATAGCGGTCAGATACGTCGAGCGATTTCATCAAATGCCAGCCCGAAAAATTCGAGCACGCAATGTATCGCACCTTGCCTTGCTTCACCAGATTATCGAGCGCGCTCAGAACTTCTTCCTGCGGCGTCAGCGCGTCGAAACCGTGCAGGTGATAGATGTCGATGTAGTCCGTTCCCAGCCGCCGGAGGCTTGCCTCGCAAGCCCGAATTAAATGAAGCCGCGAAGACCCGATGTCATTGGGGCCCGGCCCCATGCGGAAAGTCGCCTTGGTCGAGATCAGAACTTTTTCGCGCCGGCCGGCGACCGCCTTCCCCAGAATCGTTTCGGAAAGTCCGTCTGAATAAATATCCGCGGTGTCGAATAGATTCACGCCCGCCTCGAGGCAGATGTCGACCAGGCGCGTCGCTTCCGCTACATCGCTCGCACCCCACGCCTTGAAGAACTCGTTTCCACCGCCAAACGTGCCAGTGCCAAAACTGAGCACCGGCACCTTCAATCCAGAGCGTCCAAGCGTTCGAAATTCCATGCGGAATAGATGCAGCGGAGTGGCGAGGAGATTCCGGAATGCTTGTTCAGCCGCGAAACTCGTGTTGTCATCCAGAACGCCGGTGAAGCCGGCGTGAGGGACCTTACGACGGCCTAAGCTGCCATGATCGTAATGGGGATACGCCCAAGGCCTTCAGCATGCGGTACCCAGTCGACTGCGTTACCGACTCCTGATTTTCGTGAGGTCCCTCGGACGGCTCTCGCCGTCCTCAGGATGACATACACGTCTCTACTCTTACGCCTCGGAAAGAAAAAAGGCCGCCCGCAGGCGGCCTGGTTCAAAGCTCTAAAGCTCTTACTGCGCAACTCCCGCGGGAGGTTGCGGCGCAACCCCCGTCGTAGTCGCGGCGGCGGCCTCGTTCAAAATGCGGTGGTGGATGGTGAACAGCGCCAACTCCAGCCGGTCGGACACGCCGATCTTGTCATACACGTTGCGCAGATAGTTTTTGATGACTTGCTCGGTCGTGCCCAGCTGCGAGGCGATTTCTTTGTTCTTGTAGCCTTGCACGATCAGCGCCACGATGCGGAGTTCTTTTGCAGTCAGCCGGTCGCGCACCCGCAATCCGACCATATCGTTTTCGGTGAGTTCGCTGGGCACGGCTACGTCCTGCACCCAGGTTTCTCCACGCGCGACTTTCCGCACGCAGTCTACCAGCGCCGCGCTGGTTACGTTGCGATACACGACGCCATGCGCGCCGTTCGACATGTGCCGCTGCGCGCTCTCTCCGGTGTCGGCCAGTACAATCACGCGCGTCTTCGCCTTGTTCGCCGCCAGCACGATTGCGGCAAAGTCGTTGTGGAATCCCGCCGCCGCCACCAGCACCGCGGCGCGGAACTTGTCCAGCGCCATGAACATCTGTTCAGGCGTCTGTGCCTGCGCCACTATGCGCATCTCATCTTCCACCGCGAGCACTTTCGCAATGCCCGCCCGGAAGATCGCCTGGTTATCCGCCAGAATCAGTTTGAGCATGTTGTCAACGCTCCCAAGAAATCCGCTTCGAAACGATGCTTCGAAATGATGTGGTTCAAAATGATGTGGTTCAAATAATTAAGACTTCCTCACGAACTCGTATGAATCGATCACGCAGGCCACACCGCGGCCTTCTCCGCCTTCGCCCGTAGGGTCAGCGCGCACCACGCGGCCTTTGCACTGGATGGTCACATTCTCCTGACCGCCCGTCATCTCCGGGGGCAGCGTGATTTCAAATTCCACCGGCGAACCAATCTCCATCGCGGAATCGGCGCGGATGTACACTCCCGCCGCACTCAGATTCCCCGTCACTCCATCGGCATCTCCGCCGCTTTCGCCCTTGTGTATCTTAATCGGCAATTCCAGCGGGAACCGTTTTCCGGTCCGTGCTTCTTCGCCCACGGTACCTCCTCTAGGCTGGCCTGTTGTCTGTTTCTCGTCTGCGAATGAGGCCAACGTCGTCAAATCAAGCTCCTGGCGGGGCGCAGACCCGCTTTTTATGCTCAGGGTGGGTT
Source organism: uncultured Acidobacteriota bacterium (assembly GCA_963755795.1). Lineage (GTDB taxonomy): Bacteria > Acidobacteriota > Terriglobia > Terriglobales > Acidobacteriaceae > Sulfotelmatobacter. The sequence continues at coordinate 95,750 of CAVWLI010000004.1, forward strand.
ATATCACGAAAGGCACCCGCGTAAAAGCCTGATAACCCGTTAGTTACCGGTAGCATCTAGGTTCCCCCCGGCTGAAACCACCTCTCCCGAAGGCCAGGAGGGGCCCTCTTGACCGACCTTTACACCGAAGCCGGGACCTGCGTGGTAGTGTTTTCTTCACACATCATCGAAACACAAAATGAGGAGCCTTTTTTTATGACGAGCTCATCTCACTCCATCATGACTAGAATGAAGAAGGCGATAAACCAAACGATCAGGACTCGAGCTGTTCCCTTAGTTGTCTGCATCGTTCTAGGCGTAGCCCTCGTTCGGCTTCCGGCACAGACCACCGGGAAGCCCACTTCTCAGGCTACTTCCCAGAAAGCCGCTCCCGACGCCGCCGCGCCCGATGCCAAAACGCCCGAGCCCCCCGATGTTCTGCTCCAACTCAACAGCGCCCTGGAGAGCCTTGCTGCCCGCGTGTCGCCCGCGGTCGTGCAGATTCTCGTTACCGGATACGGACCACTGCGCGAGGAAGAAAAATCCCAGACCGCCTTTATCGTCCGCCAGAAAGCGGTCGGCTCAGGCGTGATTGTCGACTCCGCGGGCTACATTATGACCAACGCCCATGTGGTGGAGGGCGCGCAACGGATTCGCGTCGCCCTGCCGCTGCCCATGGGCGATTCTGCTGGCCAAGTGCCAATCGGCAAGCGCCGCATTCTGGAAGCGAAACTCATCGGCCAGCATAAGGAAACCGACCTCGCCCTCTTGAAAATCGATGAAACCGATCTGCCGACGCTTCCACTCGTCAGCTCGCAGCGCCCGCGCGTCGGGCAACTCGTGTTCGCCATCGGCAGTCCGGAAGGCTTGCAGAATTCGGTCACTATGGGCGTGGTCAGCGCGCTGGCCCGCCAGCCCGATCCCACGAAGGCGCTCACCTACCTGCAGACCGATGCTCCCATTAATCCGGGAAACAGCGGAGGCCCGCTGGTCGATATGAATGGCACGGTGCTTGGGATCAACACCTTCATTCTTTCGCAAGGCGGAGGCAGCGAAGGCCTGGGCTTCGCCATTCCCGCCCGCGTTGTCGATTTCGTCTACCACAGCCTGCGCAAATACGGGCATGTCCATCGCGTCGAAATTGGCGCCGGCGTGCAGGAAATTACCCCTACCCTCGCCGAAGGCCTGCACCTTCCGCAGCGTTGGGGAGTCGTGGTGGACGACGTGAAACCGGGCGGTCCCGCGGCCGCCGCTGGCCTGCAGATCGAAGACATAATTCTTACAGCCGATGACCGCCGCATCGAAACGCTCCCCTCGCTTTCTGCCGCTTTATATCTGCATCGTCTCGACCAGGTCGTGAAGCTTGAGGTTCTGCGCGGCACCGAAAAGCAAACTCTCTACATCCCGGCGATCGAGCAACACGATCACATGGACGAACTGCTCGATGCGGTCAATCCTGAAAACAGCCTGATTCCCCGCCTGGGTGTTCTCGCCATCGATCTGACCGACGACCTGCGCTCCCGGCTGGGTCCGCTGCGAATGCCCTCTGGAGTTGTGGTGGTGGGGCGAGCCGCCGATCTGATTCTGCCCGACACCGGTCTCGAGGCGGGCGACATTATCCATCAACTCAATTCGATGCCCATCGCTTCCGTGGCCACGCTCCGTACCATGGTGACAAGCCTGAAAACAGGCGACCCGGTCGTGCTGCAAGTGGAGCGCGATAACGGCCTGCTCTATGTGAGCTTCGAGATGGAGTGATGAGAGTGTTGAGATTTCGCAGGATTAATAGGCTCTTGTCATCCTGAGCAAAGCGAAGGACCCATGTACATGTAACTGACCGGCAGCGAGGCGGCGCCTGGAAAGTGCATCAGTCCTTCCTTCGATCCGCTCCGGATGACGGGACTCAGGATGACGGTCGTTAGCGTCCAACTCCCGCTGCTTTGACTTTGCCCGCCCTCTCGATCGCGACTCCCAGCCCCGAGCCAATCGCCTCCACCACGAGCAGGTCGTCGGCCGTGAAAGCATCTTGCCCGGCACGATACAGCGCGAGCACAGCCGCTACTCCGCCAACTCCTTCGAGCGGCACGGCCAGCGCCGAGCGCAGCGTGCTGTACTTCGTGGGATCGTTCAAATACCCCGGTTCGACCGACGGATTGCCGTTCAAGATCGCCTTATGATTTTGCGCGACCCATCCCGAGAGCCCTTCTCCGTGCGGAATTCTCAAGGAAGAAAACAGCCGGAAGTTTTCTCCGCTCACAAACTCCGCCGTCAGCGTTTCTTGCTTTGGACAATACACCGCCATGGCATCGTGCGGAACCAGCCGTCCTCAGCCGCACCGCGAGCAGCGAAAGAATGTCATCGGTGCTCAGAGGCGCCACGGTCTGGTGGCTGAGTTCGATGATTTCCTGACCTTGCTGCCGAGCCGCCGAAATCAGAATGCTGAGAGTCCACGGCTTGTCCCGCCGTGACCCGTCGGCTCAGCGGATTCCGCAAACCCTGCTGCCGGCGCCGATCCCCGCTCAACTTTAATATCGGTCGACAATTTCGGCGGAGCCTGCAGCGGCTCGGCGCTCGCCAGCTTTTCCAGTTCAACGTAACGGCGCCGCAGAATCGCCACCACCCTCGGATCAAAGCTCTTGCCCGCATCCGCCACCACTTTGGCCATGGCTTCATCGAGCGGCAGAGCCTTGCGATATTGCCGGTCCGACGCCAGCGCATCGAGACAATCCACCGCCGCGAGAATGCGCGCCCCGATCGGAATCTCCTCTCCGCTAGTCCATGCGGATAACCGCTGCCATCCCATTTTTCATGGTGCGCGCGCACGATCGGCACCACCGGATACGGAAAGTGAACCTGCTCCAGAATCTCCGCGCCGACGATGGGATGGATTTTCATCTTCTCGAATTCTTCCGGCGTCAGTTTCCCCGGCTTCGAAATAATGTGCTCCGGCACGGCCAGCTTTCCAATGTCGTGCAGCACCGAGGCGGCGCGCAGCGCTTCGGTCTCGTCTTCGCTCAAGCCCAGTTCCTTCGCCAGTTCCATGGCGTAGACCCGCACCCGCTGCAAGTGTTCGCCGGTGGTTTCGTCCTTGGCTTCAATGGCCAGCGCGAGCGCTTCAATGGTGCGCAGGTGCAGGCTCGAAACCTGTTCGGCGTGCTGCTTCTCGGTCTCCAGCTTGCCGAGATAAAACGATACGAGCGGTACATCAGATAAATCGGCGGCAGAACCAGCAGCGACGATTGCCATCCGATATGCCGGTTCAGGAAGTGGACCAGCCCCGCCGCGGCCGCTCCCACCATGTAATACGGGAACGACCACAGATAAATCTCGCACCACGTTTTGTAGATGCCTTTATCCTCGGTCAGTCCGATGATGGTCGACATCGCCGCCGTGTTGCAACCGAAGTGCGCGATCGCCGCCACCAGCAGGGCCAGCGGACCAGGGGCATGCAGCACATAAATCACAACCAGCTGGTATGCGCCGTACGCGGCCGCACTCGAAACCGTGACCTGCGACAGATTGAATACCAGTTGCACCAGCTTCACCTGCCGCGCCGGCCGCCAGTAAAACTGCGCCAGGGTGCTGGCGAGTCCGATCGCCAGAGTCTCCGGCAAACTCAGTTCCAGGATTCCCAGCAGCGTGAACAGAAAGTTCACCGACAGCGTGCCCTCGACGCCGGGCAGTACCACCTTCAGCGACGAAGCCAGCAGGGCCGCGATCAGGTAACAAACGAACTTGACGGGATCGTTCGATTGCCAGTGAAAGACCGCCGGCACAAAGCAGACACACGCCGCCACAGCCATCGCAGCGATGAACGCACGTGCGCCAATGGATCGACCCCACGACATGATAAGTGCTTAAATTTTCAACGATCTGCGGGAGCCTGTCCGCCCAAAAACAATCGCCGCCATTACCATCGTTTCCTCGACGAAAATCAGCGGATTCCGACGGGACGCCAATCCCCGCACCAGAACTCGGCCGCGCCTCCACGTGGGACAATTTGGCCCGCCCTGTGTACGTGGGACATTTTGTCTCTGATTCACTCTGTAGCACCACCGCTAAACCATTGATAAATAAGGCATATCCATTCTAGTTTTGGCATCGCACCTGCACTCTTAAGGTCACTTGGGGTGAGGTTACGCGCCGTTGGTTGGCGCCATTTTACGTGGGGGAATTATGAAAAAGTTCGTGCTCGTATTCTTGATCGTGACGGTTTCGGTGACGGCTGCCGCGGGCGCCAACCCCTCGAAACTGTCGCCCGAACTGCAAGGCTATAACGCGAGCCAGAAGGTTCAGGTCATCGTGCAATATGCGCCCGGAACGCAGTTGACTTGCAATGGGCTGCTTGGCCTTGTGGATTGCCTGGTAAACGACGTGGTTGAGCTTGGAGGCACGATTCTCGGAGACCTGCCGCTGATCAATGGCATCGTGGCCCAGCTCGATGGCAACGCCATCCAGAGCCTCGCCAATCAGTCGAATGTCGTCTACATCAGCATGGACCGGCCTTTGACGCCATCACTCAGCAACGCCGCGGTTGCTGTGAACGCGCCGTTTGCCTGGCAGTCGGGCTATACCGGCGCCGGCATTGGCGTGGCATTGATTGATAGCGGCGTGAGCAGCCACCCCGATCTCAACCTGGGCATTCTTCCGTTTTCGCGAGTGGTGTATCAGCAGTCGTTCGTGCCGGGAAATTCGTCGGCCAACGATCAATACGGTCACGGCACTCACGTCGCAGGCCTCATCGCCGGTGATGGCCTCGATTCCACCGGCCCTCTCTACACCAAGACCTTCAAAGGGATCGCGCCCGGCGCCAGCATCATTAATCTCCGCGTCCTCGACGCCAACGGCGCGGGCACCGATAGCTCGGTGATCGCCGCCATCAATCAGGCGATCGCGCTGAAGTCGCAGTACAACATTCGTGTCATCAACCTCTCACTGGGCCGCGCCGTCTATGAGAGCTATACGCTCGACCCGCTGTGCCAGGCAGTCGAGCAGGCCTGGAAGCATGGCATCGTGGTGGTTGTGGCCGCAGGCAATAACGGCCGTTATCAGCAGACCGACGGTTACGCTACCGTCACCTCGCCGGGCAACGATCCGTATGTAATTACAGTAGGCGCCATGAAGCCCATGGGCACGCCCACCCGCACCGATGATCTGATCGCCAGCTACAGCTCCAAAGGTCCGAGCGTGGTCGATGCGGTCGTGAAGCCCGATCTCGTCGCCCCCGGCAACCTGCTCACTTCGCTCGAAGCGCCGAATTCGACCCTCTTCAACGAATATCCCGGCAACCAGGTTCCTAATAACTACTACATCAGCGGAGGCAGCTCCGCATCTTCTTCGAAGTACTTCACGCTGAGTGGCACCAGCATGGCGACCGGCATTGTCAGCGGAGTTGTGGCCGACCTTCTGCAGAAGAGCCCCAGGCTGACTCCCGATCAGGTGAAAGCCCGCCTGATGCTCACCGCCTACAAAACGTTCCCGCAGTCGAGCAGCACCACCGATCCCACGACCGGGATCACCTACACCGACCAATATGACGTTTTCACCGTCGGTGCCGGTTATGTGGACGTCGAAGCTGCCTTGAGCAGCAACGCCGTCGCCTACGGAACGGCGATGTCTCCAATTGCCACTTTCAATTCCAACACCAACAACGTTTACCTCACCGACGATCGCTCCGCCGTGTGGAATACTTCCGCCACCTGGTCGAACTCGGCTGTGTGGGGCTCTACGCAGTTCGTTGCCGGCTCGGGCGCGACCATTTCTGCGAGCAGCACGGTTTCGGCCAGCAACGGCCTGTGGGGCAGCAACGCGTTGTGGGGCAGCAATGCCCTGTGGGGATCGAACGCCCTCTGGGGCAGCAATGCGTTGTGGGGTAGTAACGCCTTATGGGGAAGCAACGCCCTGTGGGGAAGCAATGCCCTTTGGGGCAGCAGTGCTGCCGCCGGCGAACAATAAACGGCGAGCTATAAACGGCGAACCGTAAACTGGCGAACCAATAAACTTTTCCCGAGCAACTACTCTAAAGGGCCGCGATTCCACTCGCGGCCCCCTTTTTCTTTGTCTTCCTGAGCGAAGCATTCGTCCGCGCATAGCGGACGAATACGCAGTCGACGGACCCCTGCCGCCAAACCAGAATCCTTCGGCCAGAGGATTTTGGCGACGCGACGAGTGGCCTCAGTCCCCGGACTTCCCCAGCGTCACCAGCGCCGGCTTAGCCGCAGCATGCGCATGCGCGCTGGTCACAAACATTTCCTCCGAGTCATCGTCCGTCACCGGCGTCAACGCCAGATCCGTGTAATGCCGGGCATTGGGATCGCGCTTTAACTGCCGCCGCAGCTTGCCGTAACGCCAGACCAGTCCCGCCAGCGTAATGTGCTTCATCACCAGATCCGCCAGGTAACGCGGATAAAAAATAAACGGACTCTCCACCGGCAACGTCGGCCGCCGATCCTTACGATACTTCCGCCGCAAGTACCCGCCTTCCAGCGGATCGATCTTCTCGAGGCGCACGCAGGTGTAATACCACAGCAGCAGAAACGTCATGTTGCCGGCATTGCTGTTGGTCGCCACCGACCGCCGCATCACCGTCTCCAAGTGTTCCGGCGAATAGTAAGCCATCCACGCATCGTAATACAGCTTCTGCCACTGCTCGGACGTCATCGTTGAATGCGCCGCGGTCACGTGCTCCAGATCATACTTGTTCAGGTCCGGATCAAGATACGCGCCCGCCTTGTGCAACTTCTGATGATCCTCTGACCCCGGCAGCGGCGTCAGGCAGTGCGGCTCCAGTAAGTCAATCGGCAACTCCCGTTGAATCGTCTGAATGTCGCGCATCACCGACTCCGGCGTGTCCGACGGGAATCCTATGATGTAGCCGGCAAAGACGGTGACCCCGGCCTTCTTCCACTCCAGCAGCATCTTGCGATACTCAGCAACTTTGTTCTGCTTTTTTCTCGCGCCCAGCAGCGCGTCCGGATTGATGCTCTCAAGGCCGATAAACACGCGCGCCACGCCCGCCCGTCCCGCCTTCTCGATGAAGTGCGGCAACCGGTGGCACATGGTGTCGACCTGAATCACGAACTTGATGTTCAGCTTCTCGCCCTCGCGCATGGCAATCAGCCGGTCGAAAACGATTTCCCAATCCGTGTTGCGCGCGAAGTTGTCGTCGGTAATAAAAAACCGGTTGATCCCCTGCGCCAGATTCCGCCGAATAATCTGCTCGATGTCATCCACCGACCGCCGCCGCGACTTCCTCCCCTGCACGTTGATGATCGTGCAGAAGGAGCACAGGAACGGGCATCCGCGTCCCGCATCGAAGGTCGTAATATTGCCGCCCGTGCGCTTCACGCGCGTTGCCGGAAGAATCGGCATGGGCACGCCGTCCAGCGATGGCAAGTCGGCCATGTAGTTGTACAGCGGCTTGAGTTCGCGTTTCCACGCATCTTTCAATACGTCCTCAAAGCGCCCCTCAGCCTCGCCGGCAAACAGCGAGATGCCAAGATTCATCGCGTCTTGCAGCTCAGGCGGAATTTCCGGCAGCATCGACAAGCATCCCGAAACGTGAAACCCGCCAATGCAAACCTGAACCCCCGCTGCGCGCAAGGGCCGCGCAATATCCATAGCTCGCGGAAACTGATTCGATTGCACCCCGATCAGCGCCACTAGCCCCGGTTCCTTGCCCAGTTGCCGTGCGATGCGATCCGGCCTGATATGTGTGTTGGTTTCGTCCAGCGCCTTGATGACGATGTCGACGTCATCCCCGAGCACGCGCCGCTCCTGGCAATCGAGCGCGAGACCGTTGATCACCGCCAGTGTATTCGACGGAATCGCCGAGCGCAGCCACTGGATGACGTAGCCGTCATCGTCGTAGTGCGATGGCTTGATCAGGATCAACGTGAAGCGCTGCCGCGCTCTTTGGTCAGTCCCCATAACCTGCTCTCCGAATCAGTGCTCTCCGCCTGAACCTAATCGATGAAGAAGTATACGAAGCTAAGGCGCCGGTAGGATACACAATTTGTGGCCGTTGGAAGAGCAGCGCTTCAGCGCCGCGTAAAGTGCGCCCAATCCATCAAGGCTTTTAGCCCGTTCAGCGTGCAGGCTCTTTGTCGATCCAGTATTCGCGTCGCGCCTTTAACACCAGGTGCGGACGACCCCTGGTCTCCACGTGTAACGCGTGCAAGCCGGGTGTCGGCGACGTGGGCCGGAAGCTCAGCACATAGTAATTCGGCACATCGTTTGAAACTGTGATCAGATTTGCCTTCAGGTCCTTGGCGTTGTGGAAGTGAAAGAACTCGCCTCCTGCCAGTTGTGCGATCGATTCCGCAGTGTTGGTTCGCAGCGCGTTCCGCGCAGTCAGATACGTCATCGTGGCCAGCCGCAGCGGCGGAGCCAGCAGGCTGATGCAGTCGAGCACCTGCTTGCTGTAATGACCTTCATATTCCGCATCGGCGCCCTCGCGGCTAAAGCATCCGTGTGTGGGCCCCGGAGTCTCGTCTTGGCTAAACTTCGAGGCCTCGTGGGAAACGGCAGCGCGGGTACTCGAAAAAGCGAAACTGTACATCGCAGTATTCGTATCGCTGATGAGGCGCAGAGCCTCATTGAGCGTTGTCTTGCTGCCCTGGTCAATGGTTTCGCTGAGCAGCAGAATCGCGCGCCGGTAGCTGGCCGGCTGGGTCCGCAGTTGCGCGACCGCGAACGCCACACCATCCAGAATGGCGGCGCCTTGATCTCCTTCAGTCAGGTTGGAAAGCTGATGGGAAGCGTCGGCCGTACTCGTCGTGAATGGCGTCAGCAGATGCGGCCTACTGTCGAAGCCGATAACGGCCACGCGATGCTCAACGTTTCCGATCAGCGCGTCGAGAATCGCGTCCAGTTGCTGGTAGTCGCCGAGGTGGCGAGCTCCGGCGCCGCCAGTCTCAACCACAATGGCCAGGGCTAGCGGCTGCGAATCAGTTTCCGGATCCAGCGTTACATGCTGCGGCTCACCGTCGTCGGTCACCAGGAAGTCGCTCGCCGTGAGCTCAAAAATTACTTTCCCCATCTTGCTGGTCACGAGCACAGGCACCATGACCAGAGTGGAGCGCACGGTGATGGGGGGCTGGGCAGTCTCGTTCTGTTGCGCGAATAAGAAGACGCCGGTCAGCCCGAGCAGAAGAGTCAACAAGCAAACCGACCTCATCGTAGCTCCCGAATCATTGCTCCGGAATCATGGCTCCCGGCCTAGAACGCTCCGCCCCCGCCGCCGCCAAAGCCTCCGCCTGAGAACCCGCCGCCGCCTCCACCACCTCCCCCGAATCCAGAGCCGCCCGAACTCGCGCGTGGGGCAGACACGAAGACCTGGTGCATGTCGGTCGCCATGCTGTGCATCGAACTGGAAAAGAAAATTGGATTGAAGCCCCCCACATAGCCGCCGGGCCCCACGTACCATTGCGGCGGGTCTTTCACGATTCCTGCAAATGCCTGCGCCCAGTGGTGCTCCACGCCCAGCGCCATGGCGTAGGGCAAAAACTTTTCAAACGTTGTCGGCGGCATGACTTTGAGGCGGTCCGCATCCACTCGATTCATGAACTCCTGGAACCCGAGCACCGCAACTTGTGTTCGTGCTCCCTTCATCGTTTTGGCCGACATGACGCGCGCGAACAGCCACCAGATCAGCGCCGAAAGCGGCACGCACACGATCAGCAAAAGCGCCGAGTTGAAGAAGTTCGCAGAGCCCTGGAACTGAAGAATGCCAAACGGAACCAGAATCCCGACCGCCGCCACCACGCTGTATCCGTTAGCCGACTCCGGGTCGAGCAGATAGATCCCCTTGTTCTTCAGCGCCGCCATAATATCCTGGCGAATGACCGGAACTGCGGTATAGAAGCGGTTCTTCAGGCTTGAGAGCCGCGTGTCGGTCCCGCCGGCGAACACATTCTCCAGCATCACGCGCTCGTGCGGCGCCAGGTCGGCGCCCCACTGCTCGCGCGGTTTGAGCAGGTGAAAGATGTAATCCTTATTGGTGAATACCAGAGTCTTCTCCGCGGTCTCTTCGATTTTGATGTAGCCTCGCACCGCCAGATCGATAATCGTCGATGTAATGTCGCGAGGATGAATTGAGTCGTCAAGCAGCGTGCCCGCTTCTGCCGGAGAAATTCCCGGCGGTGGGTCATACATAGGCGCAACCGAAACTCCCGGATCGGGGTCGCGTCCCTTCCACCACCACAGCGCAAACATCCCGAGGAGCGTCACCAGCGGCAAAAAAACAATTGGATTGCCGCCAACAAACCAGAAAAACCTGTCGAGGGCGCTCGGTTCTTTGAGGACGTCTTTCGGTAGATAAACGTCAATGGTCAGTCCGCCGCGCATCGGCAGCGGGTTCGTCGTCTCGAAATGCGCTTCGGCGCCGTCAACCTTAGCCGTAGCGTCGCGCTGTGTCGAGCCGTACACGCCGGTGAACGCCTGGGCCCTGAGCGATCCCGCCGCAAACATTGGAAATTGCACCGTCGCAGCCGCGTGATCGATCGGCACCGGCCAGTCGTTTCCCGTAACGTTCCAATAAAACTCGTCGTGGTCTTCGAAGAAGCGCGTACCGTTGCGCACCCGGTAAGTAATCTCAACTGTCCGCGTCGCATCCACCGCGTCCGGGATGTAAATCTTCAGATCAAGCGACCCATCTTTCGTCGACGAGTCGTACTTGAGTTTGCCGCCGTTGCCGTCGGTAACGCTCGTGACCGCGAGGAAGAGTTCGTAATTCGTCCCATTCGGCCCGGGATATTCAATCGGAATGGTGCGATGGATCCCGTGCCACTCGCCGTCAAAGACCAGCGTGATGCGCTCGGTCACCACGGCGCTGCCGTCCTGGGCGACCGTTATATTGTCCTGAAAGTCAGCGACCCGCCATGATTTTGCCTGCGCCACGCCGGTGAAGACGCAGACGAGCAGCGCGAGAAGGACCGGAGCAATCGTCCGAGAGATTTTCAAATTACACAATTCCCCAATTCCAAAATTACTCAATTATCGGCAGTCAATCGCCGTCACTTAATCTCCATCACTCAATCTCTTAGAACTTCACTTGCACGGGCTCCCGGTCAGCGTCCGTGGTTTCGAAGAACTGCCGCGCCGTGAAGTTAAACATTCCGGCGAGAATGTTCGTCGGGAACGACTGAATCTTCGTATTCAGGTCGCGCACCACCGCGTTGTAATAGCGCCGCGCGTTCTGAATGGAATCTTCCGTCTGGCTCAGCGATCCCTGCAGTTGCGTGAACTCCTCCGAAGCCTTGAGCTCAGGATAATTCTCCGCCACGGCGAACAGGCTCTTCAGCGCGCCGGTCAGCTGATTCTCGGCGACGGCCTTGCCCTCCGGCGTGGTTGCCTGCATGGCCAGCGAACGAAATTTGGCGATATCTTCAAACGTGCCCTTCTCGTGCGTGGCGTATCCCTTCACTGTTTCCACCAGGTTCGGGATCAGGTCGTGCCGGCGCTTGAGCTGCACATCAATATCGGACCACGCCGAGTCGCAGCGCACGCGCAGTTGTACCAGGCTGTTGTACATCCCGATCAGCACAACGGCGATGACCACCAGAATTACCAGTACGATGATGCCAACCATGAACACCTCCTCAGTTCGTCGGAAGTCGGAAGGATGAACGGGAAATCAATGGGACGTTAACACACCGGGAGCGCCCTCGCAAACGCGAACCAGCGCCTGTCTTCGCATTCTGCGATAACCAGTTCGCTGGGAGATCAAGAGGTCGAAGGGCCGGATCGGAAAGCTGAGTGCTGAGTGCTGAGTACGGGCTACTGCTCCTGCTGCTGCGGCGCGAAATAGCCCTTGCGCGCCCGCACCTGCAGATCTTTCTTCAGGGAAGAGATCTCAATCGAGCGGTAACGCCCATCGGCGTCAAAATTGGCGGGCTTGTAAGAGACCACATACTGGCTGCGGAGTTCGTCTTCAATGGCCGCGAACGAGCGCGTGATGTCCTTCATCTTGAACGGGAAGAAAGCGCGTCCGCCGGTTGCTTCTGCAAGTTGCTCGAGAACTTTGTCGCCGCGCATGACCAGGCCGCTGTCGTCGGTCGAAATCGCATAGATGATCACTTCCGAGCGCTGCGCCATCTCGATGGCTTGTGCGCGCGACATTTCGCTCTGGTTATCTTCTCCGTCGCTGACGATCACGATCGCCTTGCGCACTGGATGGTCCGGGCGATCTTTTAGAAATTTTTCTTTGCACGCGTGGTAGACGGCGTCATAAAGGGCGGTTCCGCCGCCATCATGCAACTTGTGCACTCCGACGGAGAGCAACTTCACGTCGTCAGTGTAGTCCTGCGCCATCTGGCTGTGACTGTTGAATCCGACCACGAAAGCCTTATCGAAGCCGGTGCGCACCGTGTGTTCCAGAAAACTGGTGGCTGCATTCTGCTCGAAATCAAACCGGCCATCGACCGACCCGCTGACGTCGACCAGCAGACCAAGATGCAAGGGCAGATCGGTTTCGCGGCGGAAGTTGAGAATGGCCTGCGGCGGTTTATGGTCGTCGAGAATGCTGAAATCGGCCTGATTCAAGTCGCGCACGAACTTGCCGTGCTTATCGGTGGCGATGAACAGGACGTTCACCTCATTCACCCGCGCGTGCAGAGTGATCATGGTGCCCTGCGGATCGTCAGAATTCTTAGCGGTGCCGCTCGCCGCGTTGTAGTCGTTCAGCCTGGGCGCACCCGGCGCGTAAGACTGCGCCCGCGATGGGGCAACGCTCAGAAAGGTTGCCAGCAAGAGCGCCGCAAGGCGAAGCGTGCAGTTCGTGTACTTCATGCCCAGAAAATCCAATTTTTTCACTCTCAACCGCGTCCAAACGCACTTCTGAACCTTTAGATGCACGCTGGATGCCGAAATCGAGCTCGCCCCGAACCCGCTATCTGATTGACTTTAGGAGCGCTTGGCCAAAGTGCCAAGTTACAAAAGGAGCACACGTTTGGTCATGGCCCAAAACGTGCAAATTCTGTCACTTGCACCGCCCATGGCCCCATTTCACGCCTTCCGCCTTATCGTTTCGCAGGCAGGGTTTAACATAGTGTCACGAACTTCGGCGCTTTTCCTTAAAATAACTTTCAGGAGGGATTCATGAAGAAATTCCTGGTGTGCATGCTCGTTGTCTTCATTTCGACCGCGGCGGCTTTCGCCGCTGATGACGAACGCGAAGAAGACCGCGTGAAAGACGCGGGCACGGTGCTCAAAGAGATACTGAACATTCCTGACGACATTCCGCAGGACCTGCTCGATAAGGCCGAGTGCCTGATCATTCTGCCCTCGGTGAAGAAAGGTGCATTCGGCATCGGCGGCAGCTACGGCCGCGGCGTTATGGTTTGCCGCAGTGGCGAGCATTACAAGGGCAAGTGGGGCGCTCCCGCGCTGTACGCTCTCGAGGGAGTCAGCATCGGATTTCAAATCGGCGGCCAGGCTACCGACTTTGTTCTACTCGTAATGAATCCCAAAGGCGCCGAGTCGCTGCTCTACAGCAAAGTGAAACTCGGGGCCGATGCCTCGGCAGCCGCCGGGCCCAAGGGCCGCACGGCTGAAGGCGCTACCGACATCGTCATGGACGCTGAAATTCTTTCCTACTCGCGCAATAAGGGCCTGTTCGCCGGAGTCTCTCTGGAAGGCTCGACTCTGCGTTCCGATGGCGGAGCCAACGAAAACCTCTACGGCAAAAAGTTGACCGCCAAACAGATTATCCGTGAAGGTAAAGTCGCCATTCCGCCCTGCGCGCGTGAGTTAGTTTCTCTGCTCGACAGAAAATCACCGGTCAACAAATCAGACCCGAAGTCGCTCGAGTAGACTCCGGTGCCCGCGAAAGATGTTCAACCCGTTCGCTGCGCCTGGGCGAATGGCGAACTGATGGTTCGTTATCACGATGAGGAATGGGGCGTGCCGGCGCACGACGACGGCACGCTCTTTGAATTCCTCATTCTAGAAGGCGCGCAGGCCGGTCTGAGCTGGAGCACGATCCTCAACAAGCGCGAAAACTACCGCAAGGCTTTTGACGGATTCGATTCCGGGCGGGTGGCGCGCTATGACCGGCGCAAGATCGAGCGCCTTTTACGCGATCCCGGCATTGTTCGCAACAAACTCAAAATCGCCTCGGCAGTCGGCAACGCGAAAGCGTTTCTCAGCGTGCAGAAAGAGTTCGGCAGCTTCGACCGCTATATCTGGCAATTCGTCGGCGGCCAGCCGCGCGTGAACTCGCCCAAGTCGATGAAGCAGGTTCCCGCGCGAACCCCGGAGTCCGATGCCATGAGCAAAGATCTCAAGAAGCGCGGCTTCAATTTCGTCGGCTCAACCATCTGCTACGCCTTCATGCAGGCCGTCGGCATGGTCAACGACCACGTCGTCGACTGCTTTCGCCATCGAGCGCAGCTTTATTAGCCTTCATCGAGCGCAGCCTTAGTAGCTCTGTCATCCCGACCGGAGCGAGCGAAGGCGAGCGGAGTGAAGGGACCTGCTTTTGTCGGCAGACCGCGAATCAGTCAATGCCGCGCGAAAACACTGGCCGTCATGTAAACCACCACCAATCCCAGCAGTAGCACCGTGATCTCCACGCGCGTCGACCAAACATGCAGGGCGTCAAATTGCAGACGCGCGGAATCGTTGAGCGTGCTCGTGGTGTCAAAGCTTGCGACCTGGGCGCGCAGCGCCAGCATACGCGGAGTAATCCAGCAGTGCGAAACCAGCGTGAGTGCGAGCATCCCGCAAATCAGCACATGCCTCGCGGCAAACACATGCGCCTCGCCATCGACGATCCGGCTGTAGGCCAGCGAACTCAGAAGATATACGACGCCGCAGACGATTGCGATCCAGTGCAGCTTAGTCAGCAGATTCCCCACTAAAGTTCCGGCGAGCAGGCGCGTGGGCAGAACATGAAAAGCTGTGGGCGCCATAACGGCGAAGAAAATAATCCCGCCGATCCAGACCACAAGCGATAGCAGCATCAGAAACCGAAGGAAGGACATGACGGGATTATAGTCGCGCGAGGGAGACATCGCGGTCTAACCACAGAGGTCACAGAGAAGCTCAGCGGAACACTAAAACCCAGAAACTCTTCTACACCGGCACTGCCACATCCTCAATAATCTCTTTCAGCACCTGATCCGACTGCTCGGATTTTTTCAGCGTCGAGGCGTAGAGGCCGCTCACGACAATGCGGTGTGCGAAGACGGGAACTACCAGCGGCTTGATATCTTCGGGAGTGCAGAAGGTACGGCCTTCGAGAAAGGCCATGGCCTGCGCCGCGCGATACAGAGCCTGCGATCCGCGCGGCGATACGCCGAGCGAGAGAAATTCCGACTCGCGCGTGCGGCGCACAATTTCTAAAGCATAAGTCACCAGCGATTCGTCCACGCGAATCTGTTTCACCGCCTGCTGCATTTCAAGCACCTCAGCGCCGGTGAGGACCGGGTGCAGGTCACTCAGGTGCGACACGCCCGCTTCCGAGCGCAGAATCTGGCGCTCGGCCTGCGCGTCCGGATATCCCATGCGCACCCGCATCAGAAAACGATCGAGCTGCGACTCGGGCAGCGGATAAGTTCCATGGTGCTCGACCGGATTCTGCGTCGCGATCACCAGAAACGGCTGCGGCAATTCGTAAGAGTGCGCGTCGACGGTGACCTGGCCTTCGTTCATGGCCTCCAGCAGCGCGGACTGCGTCTTCGGTGTGGTGCGGTTGATTTCGTCGGCCAGCAAAACGTTGGTGAACACCGGGCCGCGCTTGAATTCGAATTCGTGTTCAAGCGTCGAATAAATCGAAATGCCCACCACGTCAGACGGCAGCAGATCGCTGGTGAACTGCACACGCTGAAACGAGCAGTCGATGGCGCGGGCCAGCGCTTGACCGAGCGTGGTCTTGCCCACGCCGGGAACGCCTTCAATCAACAGGTGTCCGCGGGCGAAGATGCTGACCAGCGCGAGGCGGACCACATCGTCCTTGCCGCGAATCACGCGGCGGAGGGCGGTTTCGAGTTCAGCGGCTTTATGAGAAACGGCGGTAACGGTCTCGGGCGACATTCGTTTTCGATTCTACTATTCGACGCTGCGCGGGCGGAGTTACGTACGTCATAGGACCAAGCCGTCAGCTATCAGCCTTCAGCTCTTAGCTAAACCGACAGTTCCCAGCTCCATCTCAGAACGCAACGACGGTGCAACCTTGCGCCGGTCCGGCTGACAGCTGAGAGCTGATAGCTGACAGCTTACTGCGTAAACTCCGCGGGCCGTCCCGTCAGCCGCTCGATGCGCTTCGCAATCGGCGGATGAGTCGAGAACAGCCCGGCGAAGTTGATGCCCAACAGCGGCTGAATAATGAACAGGTGCGCGGTCGACGGGCTGGCCTGCATGGGGACGCGGCGCGAGTAGGCGTCGAGTTTTTGCAGGGCGCTGGCCAGCGCATAGGGATTGCCGGTGAAATGCGCGCCGGTAGCGTCGGCTTCGTATTCGCGCGAGCGCGAGACGGCCAGTTGAATCATCGTCGCAGCGATCGGCGCGACAATCAGCATCAAGAGCCCGGTCAGGCCTCCGCGGCGGTCGCGGTCCCCGCCTCCGTAGCCGCCGAACAGCATGGCCCAACGCCCCATGCTGGCGAGCATGGTGATGGCGCCGGCGATCGTGGCAGCAACCGAACTGATCAGGATGTCGCGGTTGTTGACGTGGCCGAGTTCGTGGGCCAGCACGCCTTCGAGTTCTTCGTCATTGAGCAGACCCAGAATCCCGTGGGTGACGGCGACCGAGGCGTGGCTCGGATTGCGCCCAGTAGCGAACGCGTTCGGCGATTCGGTCGGGATCACATAGATTTTCGGCATCGGAATGCCGATTTTCTGCGTGAGGCGCTCGACGGCCGCATAGGCGCGCGGCAACTGCTCGCGCGTCACCGGCTGGGCGCGGTAGGTGGCCAGCGCAATCTTGTCAGAGAAAAAGTAGGCGCTGAAGTTCATGACGACAGCGAAAGCCAGCGCCAGATACATCCCGTTCTGGCCACCGAAATAGCGGCCAAAGAACATCAGCAGCAGCGTGAGCGCGACGAGCAGAAACGCGGTCTTAAACATGTTTCCCATAATTTGAGTGGAGCTAACTCATTTGATGTTACGCCCAGCCGGCAGATGCTTTTTCGGCAACCGGTGCAGTTCCCGCCCAGGGGAGTCGTTTGGCTACGCTTTCTGAGCTTCGCGTTTCAGGGCGCGCTGTAACGTTTGATCTAGCGCGGACTTGGCGGTTTCATATTCCTGATGGCTGATGCGGCCCTGCTGGCGTTCAACTTCAAGCTGGAACAGCTCTTCTTTCAGGGCTTCGAGCAGCATCGAAGGATTTCCGCGCGGCGCGACTGGCTGCGGCCGGGAGTCGTTCGTACGGACGTCGCTGCGGCGAGTTTCGTTTCGTCCGGAACTGCCGGCGATCTCGCGCGCGGGAACTTCAGCTGCGGCGTAGTCGTCTTCTACATCTTCATCCTCGTCCTCGAGAGATGGAAGCCGCTTGCCTCTGCCGAGTGCGGCGCGGTGGGCGGCTTGCTGGCGCGAGGCGACGTAAACGCCGCCGATGATCAGGGCGGCTGCGAAGCCGCCCAGGACCCACCACTGATATTTCTGATACGGGGGTGGGGCGTCGATGGGCGGTCCGAGGCCGCCGCCGGGGCGGCTTTCATTTTGGGCGGAGGGTCCGGGCGCCTGCGTGGTTTGGCCATCTTCCACCGGAGCCGCCAAGGTTCCTTCCCCGGAGAGCTTGAAGGCCATGGGCTGGCCCACCTGTGCATTGGAGGCAACCTCGACGTTAGCATCAGGCTGGCCGGGGAACGGCGCGACTTGATAGCTGGCTCCGGGAGCGGCGGAGAATTCCATGGCTTTGGGCGCGATGGCGACGAAATGCTCGAGCGGGTAAATGCTCTTAGGATCGATATTCACGCTGCCAGTGTAGGGAACGGTGTAGACGACGTTGAAGCGCGTTTCGCCGGGGCGAAGAGGAAACAGGAAAGCGTAGCGATTCTTGGCGTTCTCGCCTTCAGGCACGGGCGCGGATTTGACCGGCTGGCCGCCGGCGGTCATGGCCTGGCCCTCGGTGACTTTGGCGCCATCCGGCACGTAGAACTCGAGATTGTGTTCGTTCATCTGGGTGCGCGGCGGCTTGGAATTGTTGGTGACGGCAAAGGTGCGCTCGACCTCGAGCTGACCTTGAGATGCCTGAAAGCGCATGATGTCGGCGACGACTTCGATGCCTTCGATCTTCTTGCCGACGTCGTAAACTTCAACCTCGACCGACGTGGTTCCGGGAGGAGCCATGCGGTGATAGGTAACTTCCTGGTGGATGACGCGGACCAGGTGCGGGCCCTGGGCATCTAGTTTGAAACTGAAATGGCCTTTGGCGTCGGTTTTTGTGCGGCCGGCTTCTTCCATGCCTTGGCCGAGGCTGAGCAGGACAACTTCGTCGCCGGCAGCGGGCTTGCCGATGGTAACGTTTCTGACGGTGCCGGTCAGGGTTTGGGCGGCGGCGAGGGAAGTGAGGAGCAGGATTGCGAGCGCCAGTAGGATCGTATGGAGCGATCCGATGCTGAGTGAGAACTCCTTGACCAGCCGGTTGGTGACGCAAGCAAACACGGGGTCCCCTTCGACAGGCTCAGGGCAGGCTTTCGACTTCACGGAAAACGCGCTTTGCGCGGTTTCCGCTACGCTCAGGATGACAGGGGATTGCAAGGTATGAATTCCTTTCATGATCTCGCTTTTCTTGGGGCGGCTGCGGCTTTGGCGTCGAGGCGGGCGATTTCGGCCAGGAGGGTGGCGGCTTCGTCCTGCAAGGAGGCTTTCAGTGACTGGTAGTCGACGTCGGGCATTTTGCCGGCTTTGAATTCGAAGTTCAGGTCGCGCAGATTTTCGTAAACGGCGTCTTTGCGCTCGCGCAGGTACGAGGCGCGCGTTTTCTTCTGGCCAAGATAGAGTTTGCCGGGAGTGAAAATGTAAAGGAGCGCAGCCGCGGTCGCCAGCAGACAGCAGGCCAGTTCGAGGGTCATAAGTCGGTCTCCTTGCCGGCCTGGTTGCGGAACCGTTCGAGATCGGCGTCGCGGACATGGTGCAGGCCGTCGGCCAGAGCGGGGGTGGGGCGATTTTTCCAGGTGCGGACCACCATGACGACGAGGCCGAGCCCGAGGACAAACGCCACGAACGGGAAAATCCAAGCGGCGCGGTCGAAGCCGGAAGTAGTGGGCGCGGCGAGGACGGTCGGCCCATATTTCTGCACAAACGATTGCTCGACCAGGCTGTCGCTGTCGCCACGGCTGATTGCAGCCATTAACTCGTTGCGCATGCCGTCGGAGTCAGGACAGCCAACGTGATTGCACTCGAGCAAAACCTGGCCGCAGCCGCAGATGCACATGAGCTGATGGCCGATCTCGGTGAAGCGGGTCGCGGGATCGCCGGCGCCGGCGAAGGCGAACACAGCGAGACAGAGCAGGCTGCAGTGGAGCAGGCGGCGGAGGGTCGAGTTGCGTTTCGGAGTTATTTGCATGTCAATCTGTATGTCAACAGCGTTGCGAGCGTCCTTCGTCCCTCAGCGGCTAAAGCCGCTCATTTTGCGGCGTTATGGCACGACTCAAGTCGTGCCCTTCCCGTTCGTGCCCATTCCGTTCGTGTGCACACCGTTCGTGCCGTTCCCGTTCGTGCCGCGCGAAAAGTTACGAGGGAGGCTTTCCCCGCGTTAAGCCTAATCTCCCGTCGCCACTGGCTCGGGCCTTGCCACCAGATTCGGAACGCGAACCGTTACCGGGGCGGGGGCATTCTCGACCAGCGCCAGGCCGGTGCCGAGGACCATGAGGCCGGCGCCCAGCCAGATCCAGATCACCATGGGATTCACATGCGCCTTGATCACCGGCTGGCCTTTTTCGTTCTGGCCCTCGTAGACCACGTAAAGATCTTCTTTGAAAGTCGAATAAATATCGGGTTTGGTCGAGGGCTGGTTGCTGGCCTTGTAGACGAGTCGCACCGGAGTCAGAGTCGCGAGCGGGCGGCCGTTCTCTGAGACGTCGAGAATCGCCCATTCGCTGAACTGGTTGGGTGTTTCATCTTGCGTAAACGACCGGCAAGTCAGTTCGTAGTTGCCGATGGTCATCTTGTCGCCGTAGCCCATTTCCATTTCTTTTTCCTGGTTGAGGGCCGCGCCAGAGAATCCGATCATCACCAGGACCACGCCGAGGTGGACGACGTATCCACCGTAGCGGCGGGTGTTGCGGTGGGTGAGTTGCACCATGGAGGCGAACATGCCCTGCCCAGTGTGCCGGGAGATGACGCGGCCGCCGCGGTAATACTCAGAGGCCACGGTGAAGGCGATCAGCGCCGCGAGAAGAATCGTCATCAGCGAGTAGAAGTAGCTGATGTCGTGCCAGGGTTTGAGACCGAAGATCGAGCCCCAGCTCTGGGGCGTGAACATCACAAACAATGCGACAGCAATCGCGCCGATGGTCGGCCACAGGAAATTTCGCTTCAGGCTTTCGAGCGAAGTCTTCCGCCAGGCCAGCAGCGGGCCGACGGCGGTGAGCAGCAGCAGCAACAGAGCGACCGGAATCGCCACCCGGTTATAAAACGGAGCGCCGACCGTGACTTTGTTGCCCTGCACCAGTTCGGAAATTTTCGGAAACCACGTTCCCCACAAGACGTCGAGCGTGAGCAGAAGAAAGAGCAGGTTGTTGAACAGAAAGCTCGACTCGCGCGAGATGAGCGATTCGAGTTTGTGCTCGCTGCGTAGATACCGGTGGTTCAGGGCAAAGAAGAAAACGAAAACCGCGAAAGTGATGGCCAGGAACCACGCGAACCAGCTGCCGATCGACGACTGGGCAAAGGCATGAACCGAGGCGATGATGCCGCTGCGCGTCAGGAACGTCCCCAGAATTGCGAGCCAGAACGCGGCGAAGACCAGCCACATGTTCCAGACTTTCAGCATGCCGCGTTTTTCCTGCATCATGACCGAATGCAGAAACGCGGTGCCGACGAGCCAGGGCATTAGCGAGGCGTTTTCGACGGGGTCCCATCCCCAGTACCCGCCCCAGCCGAGGACGGCATAAGCCCAGTGAGCGCCCAGGAAAATGCCGCAGGTGAGCAGTCCCCAGGTGACCATGGTCCAGCGGCGGGTGATGTGAATCCATTTGTCGCCGGGATACTTCATGATCAGTGCGCCGAGTGCAAAGGCAAAGGGCACGGTGGTCCCGACGTAGCCGAGATAGAGCATGGGTGGATGGATGACCATCTCGGGATACTGGAGTAGAGGATTCAAACCGCTGCCGTCGGCGCGCATGGGACCTTCGAGCAGGCCGAATGGGTTGGCGGCGAAGTTCACCAGCGCGAGAAAGAAGATCTGCACGCCAGCCAGAACCACTGACGCGTAAGCGAACAGGCGAGGATCGGTCTTGTAGCGCAGGCGCAGAACGAAGGCGTAGCCAGACAGCAGCAGGCACCAGAACAGGACGGAGCCTTCCTGCCCCGACCACAACGTGGCGAACTTGTAAGGACCGGGCAAGTCGCGGTTGCTGTGATGAAAAATGTAGGCGATGGTGAAATCGTTGCGGAAGGCAGCGACGACCAGGGCGATGGCGGCGAGTAGAACTCCTCCGAAAACTACAACGCCGGCGCGGCGCGCGGTCTCGCCCAGTCGATCCCATAGCGGATCGCCCTGAAAGAAGAGGGCAACCATGCCGACTCCGAACGAATAAATGCTCAACGCCAAGGCGAGCAGCAAGGCAAAACTACCAATTTGCGCCATTGCGGAAAAACCCCACCGTATTTTTTCAGAAACCCACGCTAGTAGCAACCGCCAGAAGGCCGACGCGAATTTTTTGGAGCGGAAACTGGTCCGACGAACAGGGATAGGAGTAAACGTTTCCGCCGCAAAGCGGCGGCCGGGGTTCGGCCGCCAAAGCAGCGTTGCGGAGAGGACTTACGCGCTGTGCTGGTGGTAGCGTTGGCGAATCTCGCGCTCGGCCGCCAGCCAGTCCTCGGTTTCGTGGCCGGACTCAAATCCGCGGCGCTCGGAGAGCAAGTAGGCGAGGCGGCGGATTTCCTCGTCCAGGTTAATCGGAAGCAGATTGGCGCGCGGTTCCGTCTTCACGATTTCGGGCTTTTTCGCGGTCTTGCGCGGCGCCGCCTTCTGGGTCTCAAGCGCGGGTGCCGCTGCTGCCGCCGAGCCGTCGTGCCCTGGCATTGGCGGCAAGGTGTTCGGGGTGGAAACGGCTTCGCTTACGCCGTTATTCTTCTTGGGAAATTTCGGTTTTGCCATGATGGGATACTCCTTACATACTCCTAAGTTTAGGAATGATTGGATTTGTTGATGAATGAACAACATACACTTCGCCCCTGCGTATTCGCGGCTGCGATCAGTTTTTTAGTTTGCGGAGGTACATTCCACTATAGCGCTTACGGGCCTGTGGATGGGAGATAGTTGCATGAAAAAATGTGATGAGGGCGGCCAAAATTCCTGAAGGGAATGAGCCGCGTCCGTTTGCAGGATCTTGACTACAAAGGGCATGGAGCCACGGGAGGGAAATTCACACTCAATCATGACCTTCGCGATACTTCGTGTTTGTTCGTGGTTGTTTTTTTCTTCCATGAGAAGGCGCTGTGATGTCAACCGAAGTTTTTGGTTTTGGGCTTCGATTGTGTGCCTTCGTTTTCTAGCGGAGAGGTTGTCAGCAAACGGGCGAGGGTTCAGTCAAGGTCGAGCGAAGCGAGCCGAAGGGAAACCTTGACGGGTTCCTTGCCCGTTTGCATGCTTTTCCGCAAAACGAAGGCAAGATGGACCCGGAGGGATACCGCTGTTGTGTTTTCCGATTAGCAGTTCGAGGGATTCCCGTCGCGCAACCCAACCTGCACATCCCATTAGACTTGCTAGGATCCAGTACAGCCTGGCAAGGAAGTTCGCCTGAACATAGACAAATCCATACGCGCCGATTGTCTTAACATTGAGACCGCAAAGTGGGCAGGACAGAACGAAATACCGCCGAGATCGAGGCCCTATATCGGCAACATGGGGCGGCACTGCTTTTGTTCGCGTCGGCGATTTCGGGCGACCGGGGTCGCGCTCAAGATGCGGTTCACCAGGTGTTTTTGAAGGCGATCGAGAACGGGAGCGTAAGCCAAGCGATAAACAAGAAAGCTTATCTGTTTGCGTGTGTGCGCAACGCCGTTCTTAACGACGCCAAGGTTCAAGATCGAAATATGCCTCTCGATGTCGACTCTGCATGGTTTAGTCCTCCAGATCGGGACTATGCCGGAGAGCAGAATCTGAGACGTGCGCTAGGCGAACTTCCGGATGATCAGCGAGAAGTCATAGTTCTGCATGTGTGGGGCGAACTCACTTTCTCGGAGATCGGTGACCTGCTGGGCGTCAGCTCGAACACAGCGGCATCGCGGTACCGGTATGCCCTAGCCAAGCTGCGTGGCTCAATGTTAGCCAAGGAGAACTCTTGTGCAGACTCCCGATGATGAACAATTCGAAGCTCACTTAAAGCGGTTCCATCCAATCGCCCCTGAGCCTGTTCCAATACTCAGGGTCAGCCATTCATCTCGGCGTTCGCTCCGACTTGGGACCTGGCTAGCGGCAGTCGCAGCCATCCTTGTTATAGGGGCGGTCATTTTGCATATTCGTAGTAACCGAGTTGTTGTCTCAAACACTGCTGGCGATGCTGCAATTGCCGAGCGGCATGCACCGTCGGAGCCACTAACCATGCGAAGCGCAAATGCTTGGCTCGCAACGGCGCCATCGTTTAAGGCAGCCGTTGACGACCTAGCGTTTCGTTCCCAAACCAGCCCACTTCAGCAAGGCAAACAGAGCGCGGTCGCTGTGCTAAGCAAGGAGAAAATCAGGTTATGAAAATCTTCAACAGGATTCCTTCGATGATTCTGATTGCGCTGTTATCAGCCGGTTCGGCATTGGCTCAGCGGAATGCAGCCCGCACGGAGAATGCAGCTTTGCGCTACTGGTCGGCATTCTCCGAGGTCCAGGATTCCGGTATCACAGACCAGCAAGCCAAAGAACTCAACGCGATCCTCGACGGTACAGCGCCGTACGACGATTCGAAATACAAGGATCTGCTTGAGAAAAACGCATTGGCCCTTGAAATCATGGCCCGTGCGACCTCTCTTCCGAGCTGCGATTGGGGGCTGGATTATGGGCTCGGGCACGACGTGCCGGTAGACTATGCCAGAAAGGCATTGGTTCTTGGGCGGCTCAATGTTCTTTATGCCTTTCACCTGCTTAAGACGGGTAATAAAGATGGGGCGGTTCGCGCTCTGGCAGCTGGCCTGAGGTTTTCGCACGATGTCGGAAACGACGGATCACTTTTTGCGACGCTAATCGCAAAAGACCTTCTGACGAGTCACCTCAGAGCCGTCGCCGGCGCGCTGCGCTTAGAACAGCTATCCGCCAGCCAGCGATTACAACTGCAGACGGCTGTTGCGCGAGTAGGGGAAGGACTTGACTGGCCTATGGCAGCAAAGCGGGATCTGGAAGCCCTCCGCGGAGATTACGCAGGAAACTCGCAAACGTCCGCCGCTCTGACACGGATTATTTCGTCATATGTTGCTGCTCTCAACGATGAGTCCAAACTGCCTGCTCTAGATCAAGCGGTTCAAGGTGCCCCACAGGACCTTGCAAACGTGATCCCGAACGCAAAACGGGTCCTGGAACAAAAACAAGACTTGAACAACACACTTCTGCAGACACGCGCGGCATTGCAATGATGGGGCGAGTCTTCTAGCGGGTTTTCGCAGTTGGGGATTGAGCATCTTGGAGTCGGTAGATGCCGTGTGAAACTGATCGCCACGCTTCCATTCGCACTTAGTCGGCTGTTGTCGAGGCCGGGTGCACATTGGGGTTCTCAGCATCAGGTTGGTGCTGCAATCTTTCTGTCGGCCTCGAAGGCCCGGGAAAAAACACGCAGTCACCGTGAACACGGTATCTTTCGACAAATTCCTCCTGGCTCGTTGTCGTTTGGCACGTTACTCACATGGGCAATGTAGAAGACTCCTTTAAGACATCATGGTGTGACGGAGCCGATTGAGACGTTATAAAGAGGATGGTACGTATCACCAGTAAGCCACAGGCGGTGGAGAAGAACCGCCAGTTTCCGGGCTACCGCCACAATGGCTCGTTTCTTGCTGTTTTTCCCGCCGCGTTCGAACATTCGTGTGCCCCAGCGTTTGAGGTCACTGTCCGGGCCAAAACGTCCCAGCAGATATTGCGCACACTGAACCAGCAAAGAGCGGAGCTGTTTGTTGCCGGCCTTGCTGATCCTGAGCTGTTGCTCGACCGAGCCGGATTGGTGGCGACGTGGTGTCAGCCCAAGATATGCAGGGACATCTCTGGAATGAGCGAACCGGCCGGGGTCTCCTATGGTGAGGACGTACTGAAGCGCAGTGATCGAGCCCACGCCGCTAATCTGACGAAGCCGATTCGTCTCTGGGTAGCGATTTTGCGCCGTGCTCTCAATCACCTTGTCCTATGAATAGATTTGCTTGTTGAGATGTGAAATCGTTTCCAGCAAAGGGGTCAAGCTCGGCTTCAACTCGTCAGGAATGCATGTAGCTGCCTTGCTGGGAAAGCACGATGTGCCGGAGGAAGGCACACGTAATCCGGCGGACTTTAGAACGCCACGTACCGCATTCATCAGTCGTGTTCTGTTCTTAACCAGGAGATCGCGAGCTTTCAACTGGATGATGTCAGGGTAGCTCTCTTGTTTGCGATGTACGATCGGAGAGAGCAGTTTCGGATCGACACGCGCGAGCCTGGCGAGCATGTGCGCATCGACTTGGTCCGACTTGCGAATGCTGTCTGCGATCATTCGAAGATTGCGCGGATTGGCCACGATCACCTCGTGACCCCACTGCCCAAGCAGCTGACTCACCCACCGCGAGTGAGTCCCCACTTCGATGGCGATGCGCGCAGGCGGAAGATCTTGAAAATGGCGAGCCATCGTCTCGGGTGTAGACCGCAGACGGCCCTCGGTGAGTATCTTTCCATCGGGTCCCAGTACACAGCAGTGGCTGAAACGATCTCCGAGATCGATCCCAATTGTTATTTGCTCTGTCGTCGCGTGAAAACTTGGTTGCAACTCCTGGCTTTTGGCCAACGTTCCATTCCGTGCCATTGGACATCCTCCTAGCCAGCGTTCTACCACAGGACGCTGGCGCCTTCTCATCCCATCTTTCTGCGTCCAGCGGAGTCGTATCCCGAGACCGCGCGGGCATCGCCGGCTTACAACGCTTTGTTATAATTTGAGTCTGCTCTCCGGGGCGCTATCGTCTAGGGGTTAGGACGGAAGATTCTCAATCTTCAAACCCGGGTTCGATTCCCGGTAGCGCTACCAAAGCTTTCCAGCTATCGCGCGCTTTTCCCAACACTTGCTCCCGCTTCGCTACCCGGCTCGAAAAACTGCCTATCACGCTAGGGGTGCGGTCGGGGCACATGGGAGGCACAATTTGGGGCACAGCCGGTCCCCGATGCGACTACAGCACTACAGTCGTGCTCGCTCGTTGGGTCCCTCCGCGCTCGGACAACTAAGGAGCGGGCACCTGCACGTTGGAGACTATGTTGGAATACCCGCTCTGTTCGTTGCTGGTATTGACTGCGGTTGTGGCATAGCAATAGGTCGCGCCGTCGACCACGGCGGAATCCGTGTACAGAGTGCCTGTATTCAGCAATGAGTTGATCTTGGCGAAGGACCCGCACGTACCCGCATACGCCGCGCGATAAATGTTATAGCCAGAGACATTCGAGGAGGTGCTCGCACTCCACGACAGGTTGATCGAGTGTACGGGCGCAGCCGTACCGGTTCCAGTGAGGGTTTCGACCGTTGTCGAGGACTGGGCGTTGCTCGTGAAGGTGAGTGCGGCCGTCACGGCGCCGGTAGTCTGAGGGCTGAACGTCACCGTAAACGCAGCGCTGTTCCCTGCTGGAATCGTAACCGGCAGCGACAGTCCACCGACAGTGAATGCGGAATTATTGCTGCTGAGCGCGCTAACTTTAACGCTCGATCCGGCCGCGGTGAGAGTCCCGGATGCGGTTCCGGTCGTGCCCACGACCACGCTACCCAGAGGGAGGGTGGCCGGGCTGACGGTCAGCGTGGCGGAGGTCGCAGCCGTTCCAATCCCCGAGAGTGGAAGGGTTACGGTCGAATCCGAAGCCGTCGAGTAGATCGTGATGGTGCCAGTGCGAGTCCCGGTCGCCGTTGGCGTGAACTTTGCGCTGTACGTACAACTTGATCCTGGAGCTAGCGTGTTGTAGTTGCAGGTGCCCTTGCCGCCCCAATTGAAGTCGCCGGCGGTAATCGCGTCGTTGGTAATGGTCAACGAAGCAGTCCCTGTGTTGGTCAAGGTGGTGGTCAGGACAGGGCTCGTCACTCCGACCACGACGCTGCCGAAGTTGATGCTCGTAGGATTCAGCGTGAGAATGCCGGCCGCCACATTTACGGTCACAGTAGCGCTGGCGGATTTGGTAGTGTCGGCGACGCTGGTAGCCGTTACGGTCACGGTTTTCGTCGCGGTCACGGTTGGTGCCGTAAACAGTCCGGTGGTGCTCACGGTGCCGGAAGTAGCCGACCAGGTAACGGCCGTGTTGCTGGTGTTTGTGATTTGAGCCGAGAACTGCTCAGTTCCGCCCGAGACTACCGTCGCCGTGGTGGGCGAGACCGAGATACTGATGGCCGCGGTCGGAGTGGTAAAGACGTTGTCCAGTCCCGTCACCAGCACGCCAGTGGAGTCGGCCGAAAGCGCGCGATAGTGGTAGGTGGTCCCGGCGGCCAGCGACGTCAGAGTGGCGGAGTGCGTCGTGACCAAGTTCGAGTTCAGGGCACTACTGCTGCCGTAGCTCGTCGTCGTACCGTAGGTGACCTGCGAAGTCGCAGGCACGGCGGTTGTCCAGGTGATGGTCGCGGTGGTAGCTGTCGGGGTCGCGGTGACGGAACTGATCCAGGATTGTGCAAAGGCCGACGGCACGACGAGGAAGACGAACAGAAGAGGAACAGATACTACGAGAACACGAATCAATCTGCACATGGCCCGATACAGAAACGATCCACGACCAGAAGAGCGAGGGGGAAGCGCTTCATCCGTTTCGTTAGATTTGAGTTAGAGTTGCAACTCGATGATAGGGTGGGCAGAGCGCCGCGCAACACACGATGCACTAGTCATTTGGACAATGAACCCGTGATTTTCCGCGGTTGGAACCATGCAACTTGCTGAAATCGCCAAGGCACGTTTGTAGGTCCTCAATTCAAGCCCGGTCTTGATTCCAAGTAGCGCTACCAGTTCTTGCAGGAATCTCACAGGCCGGCAGATCCGTTCTCTCTGATCAGGCCAGAGTCACGCTGGCCTGGAGTTTTTCGTGGGCGTCTTCCGGAGCATCCAACCGGACTTCGCAGAGTTCTGAGATTAGATTGCCGGCCCAGCGGTAAATATTGTGCTCTTTGACGGTGCGGCGCATGCGGTGCACGCGTAGCTGCTTGTCTTGCGGGTCCATTTCGAGGGCAACCCGGATCGCGTCGGCCGACTGATCGATGTCGTAGGGATTCACCAGCAGCGCGTCGCGCAGTTCGCGCGCGGCGCCGGTGAACTGGCTCAGGATGAGCACGCCGCGTTCGTCGCTGCGCGCGGCCAGAAATTCTTTCGCGACCAGGTTCATGCCGTCGTGCAGCGAAGTAACCATGCAGAGATCGGCGGCGCGGTAGTAGGGTGTGATTTCTGCGTGACTATGCTGGCGCTTGATGAACACGATAGGCTTCCACCTATCGGACTGGAATCGCCAGTTGATGCGGTCGGCTTCTGCTTCCACCTCGGCCAGCAAGTCGTGATAGCGCTTGATGTGGGTGCGGCTCGGCGCTCCAATCTGCACGAAAGTAAATTTGCCTTGATAGGTGGGATATTTCTCGAGGAAGCGCTCGATGGCTAGAAAACGCTCCAGGATTCCTTTCGTGTAATCGACCCGGTCCACGCCGATCCCGAGAAAAGTTGCCTCGACTCCGAGAGTGCGCATCAGAGCCCCGCGTTCGAGATACATGAAGCCGTTGTTGGCGGCGGGCGCTGGTTCGTCGTCGGTTAAGTTGACGCTGATGGGGAAGGGGCGAACCATGGTGCGGTGGTCCTGGCGCAGAACCGAAAAGTGTTCCCAGTCGACGCGCGACTCGACCACGCGATCTGCGGTCTGCAGAAAGTTGTTGCAGTGCGACTGCACGTGAAAGCCGACCAGGTCGGCTCCCAGCAGGCCGTCCACTAGCTGACGCTGCCAGGGGCAGATGCCGAAGGCTTCCGGATTGGGCCACGGGATGTGCCAGAAGATGGCCACGCGGGCGTCGGGCCGCTTCTCTTTGATCAGTCGCGGCAGCAGCGCGAAGTGATAATCCTGGACTAGAACCACGGGGCTGGGCGTGTCTTCGATTTCCTCCAGCACCGCTTCCGTGAACTTGCGGTTGACCTCTTGATAGTGGTGCCAGTCGGAGGCACGAAAAATGGGGCGCGTGTGGGCGATGTGGCAGAGCGGCCACAGACCTTCGTTGGAAAATCCGTAGTAGTAGCCTTCCTCCTCCTGCTTGTTGAGCCACACGCGGCGCAAGGTGTAGCGAGGATCATCGGGAGGAACGCGCAGACGATCGTGAGCATCCACGGTTTCGAGGTCGGCATCACCGCTGCCGTGCGCGATCCAAGTGCCGTCGCAGGCGTTGAGCACCGGTTCCAGCGCAGTTACCAGGCCACTCGGCGGCACAATTACGTTCACGGCCCTTCCATTGCGCTGGTGGATGTAAGGCTCGCGGTTGGAAACAACAAACAGCCGGCTGCCGTCGAGTCGAGTCTGAATGTGAACGGAGAGCCGGTCGGCGGTCCACATCGATTCGCCTGCTTCGCGCAGGCGCGCCTCATTTTCGGCGGCGCTGCGCGCCAGGTTAAGACTCTCGGCCATGGTGGCAACCTCGTGGGCCAGGGGCCGGAACATATCGAGGTTGGGCATTTCGTGCGACGAGGAGATTCTTCCTGTGCGCATCGCGCGCATCCACTGAGCGGCTCGCGCAATCGGCCCGCTGATGCTCCAGCGCACGATCAGCAGAGTGATCAACACGATGAGAAACATCTGGGCCAGCACGCGGAAAAATGTTTCGCGCCATACATGCAGCATCTGGGCCTGGATGTAGTCCGCATCGTGCACAATGGCAAGTCCGCCTGAGACCACATCGTCGTGATGAACCGGCAAGGCGAAAATCAGGACGCGCGTGCTTCCCAGCTTGGTGAATGCGCTCTCATCGTGATCGTCGCGGATGGCTTGGGTCAGGGCCTGCGGGCTCGAAGGAAGTGACTTGCCCAACTCTGCAGTCATGACGACGAGTTGACCCTGCCGGTCATAGACCGCGACGCCAATCAGGTGCTCGCGATTGCCAAAGCGCTGCACCAGCCGCTGCAGGGCCTGGGTCGAGCCGGCCCCCCAGGATTTCTCGACGTTGCCGGCAAGGCTCTCGCCCAGCACTTCGGCGCGCCGCTCCAGGTCGGCGCGAAGAGCATGTTTTTCCGCGACCACCTGGTAATAGGAGAACCCCAGCGACACCAGCGTGATGCCGACGATGAGAGAGACGATCAGCCGAACACTCAACAACCGCATGCACGGACCCTCCTGCAGGCAAGTCTTGTGATGTTCCAGAAATCGACGAAGCGGCCAGAGATCGATGAATTAACAGATCGACGAATGAAAGATCGATGAACTAAAGATCGCTGAACTAAAGATCGACAAGCAAAGATCGACAAGCAAAGATCGACTAGCAAAGATCGACTAGCAAAGATCGACTAGCAAAGATCGACACGCTCAAGGTCGACGAAGAGATGGGCGCACCCGCGGGCTTTCGGAAGATCGACGAATGAAAGCGAGGAACGGAGGCGCGCGAGCCGTCCCTCGGCTGAAGAACGTTTATGCCGGATCGATCGAAGTCACGCGAATCATGCCCGTGGAGGCATCCAGAACGCCAGTCACTTTCACGTCCTGATTGACGAACCCCTGTGCCTTCTGCTGATCGTCGAGCTGGTAGGTCTTCTTGCTCGCCAGATCAGAAAGAACCAGCACGTTCCCGGTCTTCATAATCTTTCCGGAGAAGGTCTTTGCTTCTACTGCGGGTTTTTGTTGATCCGGCTGCTGCATCTGGTCCTGCGCAGACGCCGTGCTGGAGGGTTTCGAGGTCTGTGCACTTGCTGCCAGATAGCCGAGTCCGGCAATCAGAAGGACCGCGGGAAATACGCTGCGTAGCAAGGTACCGAACTTCTTCATAAGCAGTCTCCTTGGGATGGAATTGGTGGTATCGAGCATGATGCAACTGCTCTGCCAATGCGAAGGCGTCTACCTAAGTCGTTGAAACGCCCCTTACTTAGCGGGAGACGGAAGAATGGGTACAGTGCAAAGATGGCGGGTGCAGAGGAAATTGTTCACAAGCGTGCGAGGCCGGTGAAGGTAACCGGGAGTGTCGGCACCTCGACTGCCTTCGACGGCCATTGAGGTCAAGTTAACCGTTCGCCGATGACGTCGAGGTTTGGTCGTTCTGCGAGAGTTCCCCTAAATGATTGATTGAAAATGGCAATTGGCCAATCGAATCTGACGGCCCACCAGATTCGCGCTTGGAAACTGGCGTGCATGTACTACTGCGCCCGGAGGCCGCAAAGCGATGCAGCGGAACAATGCCGCAGAACAATAATGAACGGCTTCCGAATTCTGACGAGGAGAATGAATCCAATGAAGAAGTTTAATGGTCTTATGCTGACGGTTGCGATGTCGGTGATGATGATGACCGCGGCGGCGTTTGCCAGGGATAAGAATCATCACAGCGTGGAAATTCCGGAAAGCGTGAAAGTCGGAGCCGGGCAGCTTGCGCCTGGGAAATACACCATGGAGTGGAGCGAAAGCGGGGTTACGGCGGAGGTTGACTTCCAGCAGGACGGCAACAGCGTGCTGCGAACGCCCGCGAAGGTCGTCACTCTGGCTCAGGCCGCCGCCAATGATGCAGTAACCATCGATGACGAGACCGGGCGCCCCCGGACTCTGGAAGAGGTCGAGTTTAGCGGACATAAGCAGGCTTTTTCGTTCGGCGATGCCCAGACTCGAGAGTGAGCCCCGCGGTCGATGCAAGAGCGGGCGCAATGCCCGCTCTAATTTTTTCTGCTTCAATTTCTGAGTCCCTGCCGCGTGTTTCGTCTCCGTCCTTCACTCCACACTTTTCGCATCGCTTTGAGCCGTCTGAGCATCGGCGTGGCTCGAGTGCGTCGGGGGAATGTCGATGCCTCGACAGGAGTCACTCCCGCGAAACCTTCCAGCTTCTCCGGCGCAACCCCTAACTCCTTGGCCTGCCGCCAAATCGTCGGTAAACCCCCAGGGTCCCGCCATTGGTACGGTGCTTGCTTTTATTCCTGGCATGTGGGGATTCCGCTCTCATCGATTTATAGAAGCGTGAAAGGGACGGGTTTCTTGAGCCCCGCGTGAGGCAGATATGTGGATTGTCCGGTTAGCATTGCGGCGGCCTTACACCTTTGTGGTGCTGGCCATATTGATTCTGGTCCTGGGCGCGTTCTCAATTGTTCGGACGCCAACCGACATTTTTCCCAACATCAATATTCCGGTGGTGAGCATCATCTGGAGTTACAACGGACTGAATGCCCAGGATATGAGCGATCGCATTGTCTCAGTGACGGAGCGCTCGCTCACCACCACGGTCGACAACATCGAGCACATCGAATCGCAGTCGCTCAATGGGATTGCGGTGGTGAAAGTCTTCTTCCAGCCCCGTGCAAGTGTGGAGCGCGCCATCGCTCAGGTGACTGCGGTTTCGCAGACCCAGCTGCGGCAACTGCCGCAGGGCACCACTCCTCCGCTCGTCATCAGCTACAGCGCGTCGAGCGTACCGATTCTTCAGCTGGCGCTTTCCGGCAGGAAGTTGTCGGAACAGCAACTGAACGATTACGGCTTGAATTTCATCCGCACCCGTCTGATCACAGTCGAAGGGGCTGCGGTGCCTTATCCCTACGGCGGCAAGCAGCGCCAGGTGCAGATCGACCTGGATACAGCGGCGCTGCAATCGAAAGGATTGTCGCCACTCGATGTCGTCAATGCTGTGAACGCGCAGAATCTGATTCTGCCTTCGGGCACGGCGAAGATTGGGTCGAAGGAATACGACGTCGCCATCAACGGCAGTCCGACCGATATTGCGGGGCTGAACCAGTTGCCGATCAAAACGGTAGGCAGCAGCACCATCTACATCCACGATGTTGGCTGGGTGCGGGATGGGTTTCCTCCGCAGACCAACATTGTTCGCGTCGATGGACAGCGCTCGGTGCTGCTGACAATTCAGAAAGCTGGAAACGCCTCAACCTTAGACGTGATCGCGGGCATCAAGTCGTTGCTGCCACAGATCAGGGCCAGTTTGCCGGCGGAACTCGACATCAAGCCACTGGCCGACCAGTCAATTTTCGTGCGCGCGTCGATTGATGGAGTCATCAAAGAAGCCACGATTGCCGCCTGCCTGACCGGCTTGATGATTCTGATTTTCCTGGGAAGCTGGCGTAGCACGCTGATCATCGGGGTCTCGATACCGCTGTCGATTCTAACCTCGATCATCGTTCTCAGCGTGCTGGGCGAAACCATCAACATCATGACGCTCGGAGGACTGGCGCTGGCGGTCGGGATTCTGGTGGACGATGCCACGGTCGAGATCGAGAACATCAATCGCAACATTGCGCAGGGCAAAGAGATTCAGCAGGCGATTCTCGACGGCGCACAGCAAATCGCGGTTCCGGCATTTGTTTCGACGCTCTGCATCTGCATTGTGTTCGTTCCCATGTTCTTTCTGACTGGGGTGGCGCGATATTTGTTTGTGCCGCTGGCGGAGTCGGTGGTGTTCGCGATGCTGGCTTCGTATCTGCTCTCGCGGACGCTGGTTCCGACCATGGCGAAATACCTGCTGCGCGGCCATGAGCAAGAAGCCGGTCACCTGCCCGGGTCGAGCCGTAATCCGCTGGTTCGTCTTCAGATCCGGTTTGAAGAGTTGTTCGAGCATCTTCGGGAGCGCTATCAGCGAGTTCTCGAGATGTGTCTGAACCATCGCCGTACATTCCTGGCTGGAGTGCTGGGATTTTCAGTCGTCTCTTTGGCTGCGCTCATTCCATTCCTCGGTCAGGATTTCTTTCCCACCGTCGATAGCGGCCAGTTCAAACTGCATCTGCGGGCGCCGACCGGAACTCGCATCGAGGAAACGGCGCGGTTGTGCGATCTGGTGGAGCGGTCGATCCGGCAGCAGATTCCGCCGGCGGAAGTTTCGAGCATTATCGACAATATTGGAATTCCGTACAGCGGCATCAATTTGTCTTACAGCAATTCGGCGCCAATTGGTCCGGCCGACGCCGATATTCTGGTCAGCCTCTCGTCGGACCATCGTCCGACAGATATGTACGTACACGATCTGCGGCTGAGTCTGGCGGAACGGTTTCCGGGAGTGACGTTTTCTTTTCTTCCCGCCGACATCGTGAGCCAGATCCTGAACTTTGGCTTGCCTGCGCCTATCGATATTCAAGTGGCGGGCAACGACCTGGAAGGAGACCGCGCCTACGCCGATAACGTGTTGCAAAAAGTTCGCAGTATTCCGGGCACTGCCGACCTGCGCATCCAGCAGCCATTCGATCAGCCTGAGCTTTACATCGACGTGGACCGAACCAAGGCTAACGAAATTGGATTCACGCAGCATGACGTTGCGCAAAACCTTCTGGTCTCGCTCAGCGGTAGCTTCCAGACTTCACCAACATTCTGGCTCGATCCCAAGAGCCGCGTCAGCTATTCGATTGCCACCCAGACGCCGCAATATCGGATCCAAACGCTGCAGGACATTGAGAACATACCGGTGACTGGGACGAACCCAGCGGCTCCGCCAGAAATCCTGGGCAGTCTCGCCTCGGTCACGCGCGAAGTGCACATGCCGGTGGTTTCACACTACGACATTCGCCCTGTCATCGATATTTACGGGTCTGTGCAAGGCCGCGATCTGGGCGGGGTAGCGCGGCAGATCAACCAGATTATCGCGGACACGCAGAGTTCACTTCCGCGCGGATCGCAGGTGATTGTGCGCGGGCAGGTGCGGACGATGCGGTCTTCTTATATCGGCCTGCTGGCCGGGCTGGCGTTTTCCATCATGCTGGTCTATTTGCTGATCGTGGTGAACTTTCAGTCGTGGCTGGATCCTTTCATCATCATTTCGGCGCTGCCCGCGGCGCTGGCGGGAATCGCGTGGTTCCTGTTCGTCAGTCACACCCATGTGAGCGTGCCGGCGCTTACTGGAACCATCATGTGCATGGGGGTCGCCACGGCCAACAGCATTCTGGTGGTGAGCTTCGCGACCGAACAAATGCAGGAAGGAAAAGATGCCATCACTGCCGCGCTGCAGGCGGGGTACACAAGATTTCGCCCGGTGCTGATGACCGCGCTGGCCATGATCATCGGGATGGTGCCGATGGCGCTGGGGCTGGGCGAAGGCGGCGAACAGAACGCTCCTCTGGGCCGTGCGGTGATCGGCGGCCTGCTGATTGCCACGGTTGCAACGCTGCTGTTCGTTCCGACGCTGTTCAGCCTGCTGCATAGCCGCAAGGCCGCGAGGCAGGATGAGATTAGTTTTGAGAAGTCGCTGTAAGAGAGGTGGGGATTATGCCGATTGAATCAGTGGATGAAAAAGAGGTGGTAGTCCAGGAAATCGAGTTGCAAAGCGCGGTGCCGGCAAAACCGATTCAGACGATGCAACGATCAAGGCACTGGATGGTGGGAATCGCCACATTCGCGGTGGTTGCGGGAGCGTTGACTTTCGGCATTCTGCCCCGCGTGAAGGCTCGGACCACGTTGCAGCGAGTAACGGCGCAGATGGCGCTGCCGACGGTCGCGGTTATCCATCCGCAGCGAGCCGCGCAGGCGGAAGAAATTGTTCTTCCGGCCAACGTGCAGGCTTTTATCAGTGCGCCGATTTATGCACGAACCAACGGATACTTGAAGAAGTGGTACGTGGATATTGGCGCGCATGTGAAGCAAGGGCAGCTTCTGGCGGAAATCGAAACGCCCGAGGTCGACCAGCAACTGCTGCAGGCTCGCGCCGATTTGGCCACAGCCCAGGCAAATCTGCACCTTGCAGGAATCACGGCAAATCGATACCAGGATCTGCTCAAGACCAATTCTGTTTCGCAACAGGAAACTGATAATGCGATTGGCGCGCTGGCCGCGAACAAGGCGACCGTGCAGGCGAACCAGGCGAACGTGAGCCGGCTGCAGCAATTGCAGTCGTTCGAAAAAATCTACGCTCCGTTTACTGGAGTCATCACGGCGCGCAAAACCGACATCGGCGATCTCATCGACGCCGGTGCCAGCGGCGGTTCTAAGACCGACCTGTTCGACATCGCTCAGCCCGATAAGCTGCGCGTTTACGTCAACGTTCCAGAGCAATATTCGCAAGCTGCGAAGCCCGGCCTGACGGCGGACTTGACCTTGTCTGAATTTCCGGGCCGCCGCTTTCAAGGGCGACTGGTGCGGACGGCCGAGTCGATCGATTCAGCTTCGCGCACTTTGTTGGTGGAGATCGACGTGATCAATCCCACGGGGGTGCTGTTGACTGGATCCTACGCCGAGGTTCACCTGAAGCTGCCTGCGGGAGCTTCCTCATTCATCGTGCCCGTGAACACGCTGCTGTTCCGCAAAGAGGGGCTGCGTCTCGCGGTGGTCAAAGACGGCAAGGCAGTACTCACACAGATTACGCCGGGCCACGATTTTGGGGACCGCATCGAGATTGTTGGAGGGCTTGAGGGCAACGAGTCGATCATCGTGAACCCACCTGACTCCATCCTCTCCGGGCAGTCCGTCCGTATTTCACAGTCTGCTGCCGGAGATGCGTTATGACCGTCAAAGCATTTACAAATTGCAAAACCGGGCGAGTGGGATTTCTGGTCCCGGCGCTCCTGCTGCTGGCCGGATGCGCGGTGGGTCCGCACTATGCGCGGCCCAACGTTCCTGCGCCTCCGGCCTACAAAGAACTGCCGCCTGATTGGGCGACAGCGCAGCCGAGCGATGCGATTACCCGCGGCAAGTGGTGGGAGATTTTTCAGGATACGAAGCTGAGCGCCCTCGAGGAGCAGATCAACGTGTCCAACCAAAACCTGAAGTCGGCAGAGGCGCAGTATGTGCAGGCGCGAGCCTTGGTGCGGCAAAACCGGGCGGACTATTTCCCGACGATTTCGGCGGGGCTCTCCGCGACTCGCGACCATCAATCGACGAACCGGCCGCTCTACAGCCGGGCCACCAACACCTACACGGACATACCCTTGCCGGTGAGTGCGTCGTATGAGGCTGATGTTTGGGGCCGAGTGAGGAAAACTGTCGAAGCCGGCCGCGCTGAGGCGCAAGCCAGCGCCGCCGATCTGGAAGGTGTGCGTCTGAGTTTGCACGCGGAACTGGCGGCAGATTATTTTCAACTTCGCGAACTCGATGCCGAAGAGCAACTTCTCTCCTCTACCGTTTCAGCGTACGAGCAAGCTCTCGAGCTCACGCAGAATCGTTTCAAGGGCGGCGTCGCATCGGCGGTGGACGTAGCCCAGGCGCAGACGCAACTCGAAACCACGCGCGCGCAAGCGATCGACATCGGCGTCGAGAGAGCGCAGTACGAGCATGCGATTGCCGTGCTGGTGGGTGAGCCGGCTTCCACGTTCAGCCTGGCGTCGTCGCCGCTGGATTTGGCTCCGCCGACCATTCCTTCCGGTATGCCTTCGGAACTGCTGGAGCGTCGTCCTGACGTGGCTGCGGCCGAGCGCCGTGTGGCCGCGGCCAACGCCAACATCGGAGTCGCCAGAGCCGCCTATTTTCCGAGCGTGTCATTGACGACGGTCGGCGGATTTGAAAGCACTACCTTCACAAACCTTCTCTCCGGACCCAGCGGATTCCTGCTGGCGGGCGCGTCCGCCATGGAGACGATTTTCGACGCGGGCCGACGCCACGCCGTCTCCGACCAGGCGCAGGCCGCGTACGATCAGTCCGTCGCAAACTATCGCGAAACGGTTCTCGGCGCATTTCAGGATGTGGAGGATAATCTGGCGGCGCTCCGGATTTTGCAGGACGAGGCGAAAACGCAGCAGGCTGCGGTAGCAGCTGCGCAGAATTCTCTGAATCAGTCGCTCACGCGCTACAAAGGCGGAGTGACCACTTATCTCGAGGTGATTACCGCGCAAGGGCTGGCTTTGTCTGACGAGAGGACGGCAGTGCAGATCCTCGGCCGGCGAATCACCGCCAGCGTGTTGCTGGTGCGTGCGCTTGGTGGAGGATGGGATAGTTCTGCGCTTCCGCAAAGGCCAGAGTGTTGCGGACGGCTCGTGAGCCAAACGAATAGCGCGCCCGCAGATCCAAAAATTGCAACATCGGAACGAGACAACTCGAAATGAGAGGGCAAAGGTTCGGCAACCCTTATTCGGGTTGCCGCCCGATTCCGAGCCTTCGCATCTTGTAAATCAGCGTAGTTCGCGGCATGCCCAGGCGATTCGCCGCGCCACCGTCGCCGCCGAGCACCCACTGCGTCTCGCGCAGCGCCTGCAGAATGTGCTCCCGCTCGGCGTCTTCGAGAGTAATTGGTGCGGCTGACGAGCTTTCCCGTGGCCGGGTCAACTCGATGATCGGCGCGGCCAGCGTTTTGGTTTGCGACAAGATGACCGCACGCTCGATAAAATTCTGCAGCTCGCGGATATTCCCCGGCCAGTCATAGCGCATGAGAGCGTCCATTGTCTCGGGAGCAACGACGTCAATCTTCTTATTCATCTGCTTGCCATAGCGCTCAATAAAATGCAGGGCGAGCAGAGGAATATCTTCGCGACGCTCGCGGAGCGCGGGCAGCTTGATGGGAAAAACGTTGAGCCGGTAATAGAGATCGGCGCGGAACGAGCGATGCTCGACCATCTTGC
Source organism: uncultured Acidobacteriota bacterium (assembly GCA_963755795.1). GTDB lineage: Bacteria > Acidobacteriota > Terriglobia > Terriglobales > Acidobacteriaceae > Sulfotelmatobacter. The sequence goes on from CAVWLI010000004.1 coordinate 134,698, forward strand.
CCAGATCCTGATTGGTCGCCGCAACGAGTCGAACGTCAACCTGGATCGACCGGCTGCTGCCCAGCCGTTCGAACTCCCGCTCCTGCAAAACTCGCAGCAGTTTGGGCTGCAATTCCTGCGGAATGTCGCCGACTTCATCGAGAAACAGAGTTCCTTTGTCGGCGACTTCAAAGCGGCCAACCTTCTTTGCGATCGCGCCAGTGAAGGCGCCCTTTTCGTGGCCGAACAGCTCGCTCTCCAGCAGGCCCGAGGGAATCGCGGCGCAGTTGAGTTTGGCGAACAGGTTGTCTCGCCGTGAACTCAGGTTGTGAATCGCGCGGGCGACGAGTTCCTTGCCCGTGCCAGTTTCACCCTGAATCAGAACCGTAGAGTTGGTTGGAGCCACCGTCGAGATGTGGCGGAGCACTTCCTGAATGGCCGGGGTGCTTCCCAGAATTTCATCGAAGCCGCGCTCGGCGCGAATCTCGGTGCGCAAATAAGAAGTCTCGCCCGCCAGGCGCTCTCTCGATTCGTTGACCTCGCGATACTGCATGGCATTGTCGAGCGCGATGGCAACCTGATTGGAAACTTGCTGCAGAAAGTCCGCGTCCGCTTCCGAGAAGCGACGAGGCTGACGGTCCAAGAGGTGCAGGACCCCGATCTTGCGATCGCCGCGCATGAGAGGCAGAAAGCATCCGGATTGCACGCCTTCCTGAAAATTCAATTGCAGAGAACTCACATGCAGCGCTCGCGGCGCCGTCTCAAACAAAACGGGTTCTCCGGTGCGGAATGCCTTGCCCGGACTCGATCCTTCGATGGGCAGCCGCAGTTCTTCCTGCAGAAAGCCGCGCCCCTCGGGAAAATCCAGGCCGTGAATTTCCAGTTGCTGATTCTTCAGATCGGGCAATGAAAGGCAGGCTCCGTCGCACTGCATCGCCAGGCGCACCCGGCTGGGGATTACTTTGAATAGTTCGGTCAACGACAAGTTCGATACGACTGCGTTGTTGACGTCCAGCAGCAGTTTCAAGCGGTCGCGCTCGCGGGCCACTTCGTGCTGCAAGGTGGACGCGTCCTGATAGTTCAAGGCGTTTTCCACCGCAACCGCAACCTGGGTGGCAGCCAGGTTTTGAATTTCCAGTTGATCGAGCGCGTAAGCGTTCGGCGCAGTATGGCCGAGGCTGAATGCCCCCAGACGGCGGCGTGGAGTGGTCAAAGGAATACTACAGAAGGAGCGGACTCCGTATTCCTGCATCAGTTTGACGGGCCGCGTAAATCGCGTCTCGCTCCTTAAATCTTCCAGCACCAACGGTTGCTGGTTTTTCCACACCCATGCCGAAGGAGACTCGTCCATGGAAAACTCCATGCCGGGGCGAACCGTGTCGGGCCCGTCGGACTCTAGAATGTGGACGCGCATCACATCGCGCGCCGAATCGTAAAGCAGTACGCTTAAATAACTGAACTCAATGATGGGATGAAGCCGGTGGGCCAGATCGGTGAACAGCTCTTCCAGCGTGCGGTGCGATGCGATGGCCGAGGCCACCTCCAGCAAAGCAAGGTAGCGTCCAGACAGGGCGTGGGTTTTTTCTTCGGCGATACTCTGCATTCCTTCGGAATCCTTCCCACCCCAAGGCGACGTGTCGACAGCTGTCGATCCACAGACCCAGATATCAGATCAGATGTGGCAATGCCCGCGGCGGATTCACAAGGGGCTTTGAATTCAATGAGCTGGACTGGGATGCTTTTGGCTGGGAATGGATTGAAAATTGCATCTAGAGAAACGAGCCCCGGAACCCGCTTCGAGCGAAATTCCCGGCGGCCAAAGGAGGCTGAAATGGAAACAAGACAGTTAGGAAATAGCGATCTATTCATTACTCCGATCGGCATCGGAGCATGGGCCATGGGTGGAAGCGGCTGGACGTGGAGCTGGGGTCCACAGCACGATAACGACTCCATTGCGGCTGTTCATGACGCACTCGATCGCGGCATCAATTGGATTGACACCGCCGCAGTCTACGGTTTGGGGCATTCGGAAGAAGTGGTGAAGCAGGCGCTGAACGGCCGTACGCAACGTCCATACGTTTTTACAAAGTGTGAGCGGACGTGGGATGCGAATGGGAAGATCGGGGGAACGCTGAAGGCGGAATCGATTCGCCGCGAGTGTGAAGACAGCCTGCGCCGGCTGGGCGTGGACGTGATCGATCTTTACCAGATTCACTGGCCGGAGCCGGATGCCGACATCGAAGAGGGCTGGACCGAGATGGCGCGGCTGAAGGAAGCAGGCAAGGTGCGCCACATCGGCGTATCAAATTTTAATGTCAGCCAGATGAGGCGCGCGGCGGCGATTGCGCCCATCACGTCTCTGCAACCGCCCTATTCCATGCTGGCTCGCGACGGGGAGGAAGCCATCTTGCCCTTCGCCGAGCAAAACAAGATTGGGGTGATCGTCTACTCTCCGATGTATTCCGGCCTGCTGAGCGGTGGAATGACGCGGCAGCGCATCGCTTCTCTGGCGGCGGAGGACTGGCGATTGAAGAATCCAAATTTCAACGAGCCCCTGCTGAGCAGAAATCTCCGTCTGGTCGAACTGCTGAAAGAGGTCGGTGACCGCCACGGCAGAACCGCCGGAGAAGTTGCCATCGCGTGGACGTTGCACAATCCGGCAGTGACCGCCGCGATCGTCGGAATGCGGAATCCTAAGCAGGTTGCAGGCGTGATTGGAGCGGGGACGTTCCGGCTGTCGTCTCGCGAATTTGAGGAGATCGAGGCGGCGTTGCAACAGGAGGTTGCACTGCAGGGATGATTCAACAGTCAGGGATTCGTAGCGGGAACCCATAAACGGTCGAGAGGGGAGCTTACGCTTGTTCGGGCGGTGCGTCTAAGAGCTAGGCACGCCAGCGGCGGAGGTTTCCAACTCGACCGGGGGGGAGCGATGAAACTGGACATTTTCGCGCAGGACGTTTTTGCGCAGGACCTGAAATACGCGCTCCGCACCCTGAGCCGTGATCGGGGCTTCACGCTGGTCGCGGTGGTCATCCTGGCACTCGCCATCGGAGCCAACATTGCTGTCTTCAGCGTGGTCAACACGCTGCTGCTGCGCCCCTTGCCGTTCCCCGACCCGCGCGAACTGGTGTGGATTGCGCCGCCGCCAACCGACTGCGGCCTCTCCTGCGACACCTACTCGGCGGACGCCTACGAAGAGTTGCGCGACCAGAGCCGCGTCTACCAGGGCCTGACCGGATACATGGCCTTTACCACGGCGGACAATCTTCGCCTGACCGGCCACGGAGACCCGCAACCGGTTACAAGTTTTGAAGTTATTGGAAACTTCTTTCAGGTTCTCGGCGTGCGGCCCGCCATGGGCCGCCTGTTCACGGCGGATGAGGCTCGCGGCGGCTCCCATCCAGTTACGCTGCTGGCCAACGCTTACTGGCGTCAGCAATTCAACGCCGACCCGGCGATCGTCGGCAAGGTCATCGAACTCAATGGGACGCCTATCACGGTGGTCGGCGTCTTACCCGACAGCTTCGATTTTGGCGCGGTGTTTTCTCCTGGAGCGAAAGTCGATCTGTTCACCCCGCTCGACTTAAACCTTGAACGAGATTGGGGCAACATCGTCACGCTGCTCGGCCGCCTCAAGCCGGGCGTGACTGTGGCGCAGGCACTCGACGATGCCAACCGGGTCGCGCCCAACATGTATTTCAATACAAAATATCCTCAGACGCTGGGCCGCTACAAAGGCGACCTCATCCCCGTACCGCTGAAGGATTATGTGACCGGCAAGCTGCGCCGGTCGCTGATTGCGTTGTGGTGCGCCGTGGGCGCAATTTTGCTCATCGCCGGCGTGAATCTCTCGAACCTGCTGCTGTCGCGCACCGCCGCGCGTGCTAAAGAGTTTGCTGTCCGCGGCGCCCTCGGAGCCAGCCGCGGACGCATCATCCGCCAGCTGCTAATAGAAAGCCTGGTGCTCTCGGGCGCAGGCGCGGCGCTGGGGCTTGGCTTGGCAGGCGCGTTGGTCGCATGGCTCGCACACCAGGGATCGGTGGCGCTGCCGTTGCTCAACACACTGCGCATCGATGGTCAAGCGCTGGGTTGGACCGTTCTGGTCGCGGTTTTCACCGCCATGATGTTCGGCCTGCTTCCGGGTCTTAGGATGGCCAGCGGCAATCTCCAGGAAGTGCTGAAGGACTCCGGCGCAGGCGCCGGCCTGGGCCGCAAACACGAGCGCGTGCGCGCCGGGCTGGTCGTGTCTGAAGTCGCGTTGGCCTGCGTGCTGCTGGTTAGCGCCGGCCTGCTGATGCGCAGCTTTCTCAAGGTGCTTGATGTCGATCTCGGATTTCAGCCCGACCGCGCCGCGTCCATAAAAGTTGACTACGACGACAGTGCAGCGAACAACGACGCCAGCGTTGCGAAGCGGAGCGAAATCTTCCAGCAGATTCTGGCCAGAGTAAGCGCATTGCCCGGCGTCGAAGCCGCGGGCATGGCCGATTACCTTCCTCTCGGCCCGAACCGCGAATGGGATACGCCCGTGCCCCAGGGAAAAACTTTCGCTCCCGGCCAATTGCCTGACCCGCTGGTGTATGTGATCACGCCGGGATTCATCCACGCCATGGGCATTCGCCTGCACGGGCGAGACTTCACTTGGACGGATGGGCCGCATAGCCAGAGAGTGGTGCTGATCAACGCATCGGCTGCTCGCGTCTACTGGCCCGGCGAGGACGCAGTCGGAAAGATCCTGATGCGCGATCAAGAGCAAGACCTGGTCGTCGGGGTGGTGGACGATGTCCACGAAGAAACGGTGGAGAGCGGGGCGGGCTCGCAAATTTACTACCCGGTTACGCAGCAAGGTCCGAACGGCGCGCAACTGGTCATCCGCACCAGCCTGCCGCCTGCAACTCTTGCGGCGCCGGTACTGCGGACTCTGCGCGAGCTGAATCCGCACCAGCCCGCCGCCGAGTTCCGGCCCATCCGCACCATCGTCGACCGCGCGGTCTCGCCGCGCCGTTTCTTCATTTTGCTGGTCGCCGCATTCGCCACGCTTGGGCTGCTGCTTGCCGCTCTCGGCATCTATGGCGTCATTTCGTACTCGGTGACCCAGCGCACGCAGGAGATCGGCATCCGCATGGCCCTGGGTGCGACCACGGGTCACGTGCAATTGGGCGTGATCGCAAGGACGCTTCGCCTGACTCTGATCGGAATTGCCGTGGGAACGATTGCCTCGCTGGTGGTGGCGAGAGCGATCGCCGCGCTGCTTTTTAACACCACTCCGACCGACCCGGTCACGTTCGCAACGGTGATTCTCACTCTCGCCACGGTCGCGCTTTTGGCTGGCTACCTTCCGGCTCGACGAGCTTCACACATCGACCCGATGGTCGCGCTGCGGAACAATTAAGACTGTAAGAAATCTGTAGTCCGCCAAGTCGAAGATTCGCATCTTTTACCCGAAGCGTCTAATCTATGTGTGAAAATTTATTCGTGAGGATGCTTATGCGCTCAGGTGCCATCAGGATCGTCCCGGCAGTTCTCTCGTCTCTCCTTTTCGTTGCGACTCTGCACGCCGACAACAAGCCGTTTCACGACGCGCCGGCTTCAGCAAAGGCCCAGAAGAACCCGCTTGCGGGCCAGCATGCTGCGGTCGATGCGGGCAAGACGGTCTACAACCGCAACTGCCTGGCTTGCCACGGAAAAACCGGTCACGGCACGGGCAACGTCCCTTCCCTGGTCGACGGCAAGCTCAAGGGCGTGACCGCAGGTGAAATCTTCTGGTTCGTGACCAAGGGAGACAAAGACAACGGGATGCCGTCGTGGGCGGCGCTGCCCGAAGAGAAACGATGGCAGGTGGTGACTTACGTGGAAGCCATGGCGTCGGGCAAGACCGCCGCCAGCGCGGCTCCGGCGGCCGAAGTCGATACTGGAAAAATCAAAGACCCGTCGCCCAACGCGCCGTTTACCGATTTCCGTTATGAAGTGCCGGGCACGATTCGGAAGATCACGCCCCAAGATCTTCCCCAGCCCTATGCGACTTCATCGTCAAGCAACGGCGCGGACGTGGTGGCGCGCCCCCCGAACGTGTGGCCGGTGGCGCCGGCCGGCTTCAAGGTGGACCTCTTCGCTTCAGGTCTCGAGAACCCTCGACTGCTGCGGACCGCTCCGAATGGCGACATTTTCCTGGCCGAGAGCGAGCCGGGTCGCATCCGCGTGTTCCGTGGAATGACCGGCGACGGCAAACCGGAGCAGACGGAAGTTTTCGCGAGCGGATTGAAACGGCCGTACGGAATAGCATTCTATCCGCCCGGGCCCGACCCGCGATGGATTTACGTTGGCGACACCAACGAAGTGATTCGCTTCCCCTACCGCAATGGAGATCTGCAGGCCGGCGGAGCATCGCAGCATATCGCCGACCTGCCTGCGGGCGGCGGGCACTGGACCCGCGCGGTTGACTTCTCTCTGGACGGCAAGAAGATGTTCGTCGCTGTCGGTTCCGCTTCCAATGACGACGATGCCGACACGCATCCCGGCGAGAAAGATCGCGCCGACATTTTGTGGTGCGACGCGGCGAATTGCCAATTGCAGGTGTACGCTTACGGCATTCGCAATGCCGGTGGCGGGATTCGGGTGAATCCGCAGACCGGCGAGCTGTGGTGCTCAGTGAACGAGCGCGACGCGCTGGGCGACAACCTGGTGCCCGACTACATCACGCATGTGCAAGAGGGTGGATTCTATGGCTGGCCCTGGTGGTATATCGGGGCGAATCAGGATCCGCGGCAGAAGGGCAAGCATCCTGAATTGAAGGACAAAGTGATCGTTCCCGACGTGCTGCTGCAGCCGCACAACGCGTCACTGGAACTCACCTTCTATGAGGGCAAGCAGTTTCCGGCGGAGTACAGTGGCGAACTGTTTGCTTCGGAACACGGATCGTGGAACAAAGCGGTGCGCGTGGGCTATGAAGTGATTCGCGTGCCCCTGCATCAGACCGGCCACGCCACCGGCGAGTACGAGGATTTCTTGACCGGGTTCGTGCTGCCCGATGGCCATGTGTGGGGCCGTCCGGTCGGCATCACGGTTGCGCCCGACGGTTCGCTGCTGGTGAGCGACGACGGCTCGAACTCGATTTGGAGGGTGAGCTATACCGGCAAGTAAGCACCGCTGAATCCGTTGACGCAGATTCGCCCAGATTAGATTCGTCCGGGAAAGGCTGTCCTCAGTGCGGCCAGGAATTTTGCGGCGATCTTGTCAAACCCTGGTGGCGTGGGATGTAACTCGTTCGCCCAATCGTCCGGGGCGAGCGTGCCTTGGGTTTCCACATAAATTACGTTCTTGTGGGCGGCCGCGATCTGGGTGAGTGTGCTGCGGAATTGCAGCAGAAACTCTTTGACTACCAGGGTTCCAACTGCCGTGTCCTCCCAGCCGCGATAGACGAGAGAAGGCTTCAGCCACGGGCCGATCAGGTTGTCGCAAATTCCGATATTGGTGGGAATGGCAAAGTCGTAGGCGTGAACGAAGATGGGACACTGGGGCAAGACTTTGTCGCGGATGACAATCAAGTCTTCGTAGGCGCTGCGCACGACGCCGAGCACCGCCGCCAGGCGCTGGACGTTGATACCTTGGCTGGGCGTCGTCCCAGAGACGTAATCCTGGATCCACAGACAGAATTGATTGCCGACCGTGTCGTTGCCGCCGCCGGAAAATAGAATGGCGTCGAAGCGGCCGTTTTCGACATCGCTGAGATTGTCGATGATCCGTTGCCGCCGCTTGACTCCAAGCAGGTCGCGGGCCTCGTCGCCATAGTGGGCGAGGTTCAGGATGAGCGGCTGCGGTTTGCCGTGATTGCCGATGGAGCGAATCACGTCATTGCGGGCGGCCGGCGGAAGGGGATAGTCGAACCAGGAATCGCCGTCGGAGAACAGATTCAAAGGCTGGGCAGCGCCGGGAGTCGCCGCAAGAAGAGCTCGGCGCGCGGCCACGTCGCGCTTGTGCTGCGCGATGCGTTCGCCGCGTTCCCGTTCAATGAGCTCCCGCTGGAGGCGGGTTTGTTCGACACGTGCGAGGTTCTTGCCAGCATCAAAAAGCTCCGTCATGGCAGTGCCTCCATTTTGCGGCCAGCATGTTATCAGGAACTGGGGCGCTCAATGGAAGTCGTGCGAGATAGTTTCGGCTTTTGTAACAAACAGGGGCTGAACCCGCTCGGCGCGCACGGAGATGACGTTGTCCTGATTTTGCAGGATGCCTTCAATGGCGAGGAATCGTTCGCTGGCCAGCAGCAGCCGATTCTGATGAAACAGGTCCGGCGTGATGATGGCGTTGGCCACGCCGGTTTCGTCTTCCAGGCTGAGAAACACAAATCCCTTGGCAGTTCCCGGCCTCTGGCGGACGATGACGCAGCCGCCAATGCGCAGCCGCTTGCCATTCGGTAGGTCGCGCAGATCGCTGGCCCGGCGAATGCCCATAGCGTTGAGCCATTCGCGCCGATAGGCCATGGGATGCGGGCCAACGGTCAGCCCCGTTCCACTGAAGTCGGCGACCAGCCGCTCTTCATGGTTCATGGGCTGAAGCGGCGAGGGTGAATCCGGCTCAGGCTGAGCTTCAAGCAGCGGCCCCGACGCGCGGACAGCCCGTTCGACCTGCCAGAGCGCGTCGCGACGGTGAAGCTTCGAGTTGCGAGTTGCGAGTCCCGAGTCCTGAGTCCGGAGTTGTGAGTTTCGAGATTCCTTCGCCTCTCGTGTGCGTTCGGAGATCGGAATGACAAATCCATCAGAGTTGCGCTTGTGAATAGGGTTTGGGAAGGGCGCGGACGGGAAGGGCACGGCTTCAGCCGTGTCGCTAGGAGGGTCAAAAGATGTGGGCTTTAGCCCCTGAGGAGCGCAAGCCTCGACTATCCCAATCGAATTCAGGGCGCCGATCTCAGCCAGCGTGGTGAGTTCGTCTTTGCGTAGTTCGGGAACACGTCGCGTGAGATCGTGAATGGAGACGAAGGGCGCACGCGTCCGTTCGCGAACCAGCGCTTGCGCCGCTTCTTCCCGCAATCCGCGAACATAGCGCAGGCCCATTCGCAGCGCGATTTTCTTCCGCCCCTCCGCGGCCGGGTTCTTACTGAGAACTGTCTCCAACGTGCACATCCACTCTGAACACGTCACATCCACGGGCAGCATTTTCAATCCATGGCGCTGCGCATCCTTCACGATCGTTGCCGGAGAATAAAATCCCATGGGCTGGTTGTTGAGCAGTGCGGCGGTGAACGCGGCGAGATAGTGGCATTTCAGATAGGCGCTGGCGTAGGCGATCAGCGCGAAGCTGGCGGCGTGCGACTCGGGAAATCCGTAGAGCGCGAACGAAGTGATGGAGAGAATAATTTCTTCCTGCGCTTTCGGCGGAATTTTATTTTGCGTCATGCCGGCGCGCAGCTTGGCTTCGATTTCCTTCATGCGGGCCCGCGAGCGTTTGAAGCCCATGGCGCGGCGCAGTTCTTCCGCTTCACCTCCAGTAAAGTTGGCCGCGATCATGGCCAGCCGCAGCAATTGTTCTTGAAACAGCGGAACGCCGAGCGTGCGCTTGAGCACCGGTTCGAGCGACGGATGCGCATACGTGACTTCTTCTTTTCCCTGGCGGCGCTGCAAAAACGGATTCACCATCTGGCCGACGATCGGCCCCGGCCGGATGATCGCGACCTGCACCACAATGTCGTAAAACTTTTTAGGACGCAGGCGCGGCAGGCACGACATTTGCGCGCGGCTTTCCACCTGAAACAGGCCGATAGTGTCGGCCTGCTGCAACGCGGAATAAACCGGTGGATCGTCCTGCGGCAGAAGCGCGAGATCGACTTCCTCGCGATAGTGGTCGCGAATGAGTTCGATCGAATCCTTCAGCACGGCCATCATGCCCAGGCCGAGCAGATCGACTTTGATGATGCCCATGTCGGCGCAATCTTCTTTGTCCCACTGCACGACGACGCGGCCGGGCATGGAGGCGGGCTCGAGCGGCACGACCGAATCGAGTTGTCCCTGGCAAATGACCATGCCGCCCGAGTGTTGGCCGAGATGGCGCGGCATGTCCTGCACCGCGAGGCACAGTTCGTAATACTTGCGCAGCCGGGGATGGTTCAGGTCGAGCCCGGCATCGCGGAAGCGGCGGTCGAGTGCGTCGTTCTCGTCGCGAAATTCCCAGGTGGCGACGGCAGCAGAAATTTTCGCGAGCGTCTCCGGATCGAATCCGAGCGCCTTGCCCATTTCGCGCGCAGCCATGCGATTGCGATAAGTGATCACGTTGGCCGTCATGGCCGCACCGCGCTCGCCATAACGCTGGTAAACATATTGAATTACTTTTTCGCGCTCGTCGCCGCTGGGCAGGTCAAGATCAATGTCGGGCCACTCCCCGCGCTCCTCGGAAAGAAAACGTTCGAAGAGCAATTCCATGCTGACGGCGTCGACCGCGGTAATGCCGAGCGAGTAGCAGACTGCGCTGTTGGCGGCCGATCCGCGGCCCTGCGCCAGAATATTTTGTTCGCGGCAGTAGCGGACCAGGTCCCAGACGATGAGAAAGTATCCGGCGAGTTTAAGTTTTTCGATGAGCTTTAATTCCTTTTCAATTTGAAGACGAGCGCGGGCCTGCAAGTCGGTCGGCTTGCGGCCGTAGCGATCGTGAAATCCTGCCCAGGAGCGCTCGCGCAAAAATGAATTCATGGTTTCGCCCTCGGGCACGGGATAGCGCGGGAATTCGTAACCGAGATCGTTCAACGTGAATTCCAGGCGCGAAGAAACTTCCAGCGTGTTGCCGATGGCCCCTGGCAAGTCAGCAAAAAGTTGCTGCATTTCCTGCGCAGATTTCAGAAAGCGTTCGGAATTACGCGCCAGTAGGCGTCCGGCGGTCGAGAGCGTGCGGCGATAGCGGATCGCGGTGAAGGCGTCGCAGAGCTCGCGAGCTTTAGCAGTGGCATAGCAAACTCCGTTGGTAGCCAGCAGAGGAAGATTCAGCGAACGCGCGATGTCGATCGCGGCACGATTGCGGGATTCTTCTTCGCGCTGAAAATGGCGTTGCAGTTCCACGTAAACATTGCCGGGTCCGAAGATTCCCACCAGTTGATCGACGAGTCGCCGGGCTTCGTCGATGCCACCCCGCCGCAACGCCGTGGCCAGCGGGCCTTCCGCGCCACCGGTGAGGCAGATCAGGCCGGAAGCATGCTCTTGCAATTCGTCCGCACAAACCGCGCCCTCGCCTTTCTTCGCGCGCAATTTCATCTTGGTGATCAGGCGACAAAGATTCTGGTAGCCGACGCGGGAAGAAACGAGGAGCGGAAGGCGGAAGGAGTTGACATGGCTCGCAGACTTGTCATTCCGAGCGGAGCGAGGAATCCCTGCCCTCGGAACGGACTGCTGGGGATAGGGATCCTTCGACTCCGCCAGTGCTGCACTTCGTGCAGCACTGGCACCGCTCAGGATGACAGTGCTGAGAGGGCCGCAGGTGACTTCCGCGCCGATGTGCGCTTTGATCTTTGCTTTGCTCGCAGCCAGGTGAAAGCGCGGTGCGCCGTACACGCCGTCCGTGTCGAGCAGCGCCATCGCGGGCATCCCGAACTGTGCACACACTGCGACCAGTTCCTCGGGCAGGGAAGCGCCTTCGAGAAAACTAAAAGCCGAACGGGCGTGAAGCTCGATGTACAAATTCTCAGTTGCTAGTTCTCAGTGAAAAACCTTTCGATGTCGAGTTCTTGCTGAGAACTGAGAACTGAGAACCGAGAACTGAGAACTCAAATTCAGTCATACATTCCCTCCACGAACCAGCCGCCGCCGAGCAGATCGTGAACCAGGCGGCAAAAGGAAATATCTTCTCCGTTGCGCAAAGCAATATCCCACTCGTCGCGCGACCACGCTTCGCGCTCCCACCAGTCGCCGGAAAAGCGCCAGGGCCCGGCTCGCCAGAGCACATCGCCCTGCAAATCTTTTTTCTGACAAACCAAATGTGTAGGCTGGCCATTTTCCAACGTCACGCTGGCGCGCCGCGGCGGGCGAAAACGGCGCAGAGCCGTGACCGTCGGTTGTTCTTCTGTCGCATCGGGTGTTTTCTCCCGCAGATTGTTTCGTGGGACCTCAGCCACAAAACGTCGCATGCGAAAGCCCTCGGGATGATGCGTGTCGAGCATCTCCAGCGCGCCAACTTTGTTTTCGCCGACCATCCCCGCAATGCGGGCGAGGGTAAGTTCCAGTTTTTCCGGTTCCGGCGATGGCGGCAGAAACAGCCCAGCCTGCGCCGAACGCGGCCGCGCTGGTTTGGCCGCTAGATGAATCTTTACGATGGGTGCGCCTGGAGGATGCGCATTCAAATCCAGTTGCAGCAATTTCAAAAACACTTTGGTATCGAGCATAGGAAGGGGCAGGCGTAAGGTGCGCACAAATTGTTGGTTGTTGATTGCTGATTGCTGATTGAATGCAGAGAAATTTTCCAACTCCAGCGTGAGGCGCAGCTCCTGTGTGGCCAGAGCCCGAGAACCTAACCGCACGCAAATTTGTTCGAGCAATCGATTTAGCAGGAAGGCCAGCGGCTCAAGCAGAACAATCGGATGCTCCAGTTCTACGGACTCTTCAAATATCGGCGGCGCTTCTACAGGAACTAATGTGCGCGAAGCCGCGCCCCGCGCCAGTTGCAGCAGGCGCAGACCTTCTTGCCCGAGACGTTCGCTCAGCGAGATTTCAGGCAGCGCGGCCAGTCCACGCAAGTTGCGGATGCCCCAGCGGTCAAGGATTTCGAGCAGGCGGGCGGCGGCTTTTTTCTCGTCGCCTTCTATTCCATTTGCAAATAACACTTCCGTCGACAAGGGGCCCAATTGTTCGGCTTCTTTGCCGGGGGGAATTACGGTGATGGCTACGTGGGCAAGAGTGCCCGCGCCACACGATCTTGTACTAGACAATCCTGCGCTAGATAATCCGCGAGCGGCGAGCACGGCGGCACCGGGATTAGAAGCTACAGCGACATTGGCTGCGAGTCCAAGCGCGGCCGCGCGGTTGTGAATTGCACGAGAAATTTCCGGCAACGATCCCAACAGTGATTCCATGCCCGCGAGATCGAGCAGGGCAGTGTCGCGGGCTGCGTCTTCCACGCACGGCGAAAACGACTGGGCGCAATCGAGCAACGCGGCGTGCGCGGCGGATTCCTGAAGCGCAGAACGCGGGCGCAAGGCGAGGTCCGCGCACAACTCGGCTTGCGCCTTGGTCATGCCTGGCGCAATGCCCATGCCGGCGGCTTTTTTATTGACCGCGAGAATTGTTTCCAGCGGAGGTTTGCCTTCGAGAATGGCGACGGCACGCGCCTGCAGTTCCGGTTCGCCGCGCAGAGCCGCCGCCACGGGAAAATTCGGCACGTAAATGCAGGCAAACGGCATGGGACCATTTAGTAATTGAGTAATTTTCCAATTGAGTAATTTGCTTTCATCTCTTTCATCTTCATCTGGCCCACGCGGTTTTGCTGGCGAAAGCTGTAACCGAGCAGGCGGGTTTTCGTTCCAGGCGCGAACGAATGAGTTCTGTGGTGATGTTCAATCCGGTGAACAATTGTGCGTGCGCCGGCTCGGCAACGGGAGCATCCATTCGCTGCAGTGGCCGGTCGGGCGATCCCAACTGCAGCAGCAGCGAAGAGCAACTCCCGGCAATGGGACGTTGCTCGATGGCCAGCAGGATCGTGGACGTGTACTCGATCGCACGGCGGAAGCGAAACCATGTGGTCAACGGAATATGGCGCGCTGCCTGCGGCGGCAGATCGCCGAGATCGAGAGCGATCAGGCCGAAGCCTCCGCTTTCCAGCAGCAAATCCGTCGCTCGCAGAACTTGCTCGAGACACGGTTCTGAATCATTTTTATTTTGTAATTTAAATTTATTTTTCAAAGAGTTTTTCTCAGTGTCTCTGTGCCTCCGTGGTAAATCTCCGCCGCACCGCACCCACAGCAGCCGTTCCAGGTCCACGCCGGCGGCGCCTACCGACTGCGGATCGAGCGCGTCACTGGCATCGACCACCGCGCAGAATTCTCCGCGGCGCGTGGCCGCGGCCAGAGCGGCCAGCAGCAAGGCGGTGCGTCCCGAGGACGCGGGGCCGCAGACTTCCGTCAGGCATCCGCGCGGCAGGCCGCCGGTCAGCGCATCAATGGCGGGGATGCCGCTCGAAACCATCTCCGGCGCTGGACGTATCTCGAGCTGCGAGGCCGAGGTTACGCGTGCCGGGGGAATTTTTGATTTTTGATTGTTGATGGCTGATTGAAGAACGCGGGCGATGGGCGATTCTTGGTCAGCCGGCTGGGCCTTTGCCGAATCGCGACCATGGGCGCTGACAGGCGTGCACACCTCAGGATCTGCGTCGGCGTCAAATACAAAAGGGCGGCCCTGGGCCGCCGGAGTGGAAACCACTGCGGAAGACATAAAATTCCTCGGGAAGATTTCAGGGAACGCCGAGGCCGGTTAGAGATTGGAGCCGCGGAGGCGTATTCGCTTTTTATTCGCCTTTAAGAATTCTGCTCCGGCGGCCAACCTTTGTCAAGTCCGGATAGTGAATGGCGATCTGTGACATGATGGAAGCATGAAGAAACAATCGTCTGACCAACAATTTCACGACCGCCGCTACCAGGAGCGGAAACGGGCTGAAGCCGCCCGGCAGCCCGCCACGAAGAAACCTACGAGCGCCGACGCCGGTAAAGCCGCGCCCAGTTCCGCGAAGGATATAACCAAGGAATAGCGCCTTCCGGGAAGGAATTCAGATTGCCGGGACTGAATGTGGACTCGAACCGAGGGTTTCAATCAACAATTAAACAATCAGCAATCAACCATTCCTACCCAGTATTGTGCAGCCCCGCGGCGATGCCGTTAATGGTTGCTCCCAGCGGATATTCGAGATCTGAGCTCTTCTCTCCCTGCTGCTTGCGCCGCAACAGTTCCACCTGAATCAGGCTCATCGGATCCACATACGGGTTGCGCAGGCGGATGGAGCGAGCCAGCACGCGATTGCGTCCTAACAATTCCCGCTGCCCGGTGACGCGCAGAATCATGCGGCGCGACCGCAGGAATTCTTCCTCCAGCATGGAAAACACGCGTTTGCGCAGCACCGCATTCTTCACCAGCCCAGAATAATCGCGTGCGATGCCGAGATCCGCTTTCGCCATGCCCAGTTCCACGTTGCGCAGCAGTTCGGAGAACACCGGGAATCCGCGCGCGATTTGACGCAGAAGTTGCTCGTGTCCGGGACCGCTCTTGGCGAATTGTTCGAGCGCGTGGCCCACGCCAAACCAGGCGGGCACGGCGTGTCGGCTCTGCATCCAGCCAAAAACCCAGGGAATGGCGCGCAAGTCCTCTAACCTTCGACCCTTAGTGCGGCGTGAGGGGCGCGACCCAATGCGCGCCGTGTCCAGTTCGTTGACCGGAGTCGCCTGCTCGAAATATTCCAGCACGTCGGGACTCTCGGCGATTTCGCGACGATAAATGCGGTACGCCTCCTGCGACATCTCTTCGACGGCTTCCTCCCAGCCAGCGGGCGGCTGAGATTGTTCGCCATGCAGCATCAGCGCTTCCAGGCTGGCGGCGATCATCAGCTCAAGATTCCACTCGGCGAGTACGGGGTCGGCATATTTCCAATTGAGCACTTCGCCCTGTTCGGTGATGCGAATCTGGCCGGAGAAACATCCCGGAGGCTGCGCCAGAATCGCGGCGTGTGTAGGCCCGCCGCCGCGGCCCACGGTTCCACCGCGGCCGTGGAAGAGGCGAAGCTTGACTCCATTTTCCCGTGCCGCATGATGCAACTCACGATGCGCTTTATAAAGCTCCCAAGTGCTGGTGAGCATGCCCCCGTCTTTATTGGAGTCGGAGTAGCCGAGCATGACTTCCTGCCAGCGGCCCCAGGAATCGAGCAGAACCTGATACGCGGGATCGCTCCACAGGCGCCGCATCACGCCGCCAGCGGTCCGCAGCGAATCGATCGATTCGAAGAGCGGGACTGGCATCAGGCCAGGGTCGCTGTCAGGTCGATCGTTGTCAGATCCCGCAACCGCAACTCCCGCCATTTTGGCCAGACGGATCACCGCCAGCACGTCGTTCTCCGTTTCCGCGCCGCTGATGATGTAGCGGCGAATCGACTGGGCGGGATAAGTTGTTTTCAGTTTCGCGATGGCGCGAAACGTGTCGAGCAGTTCGCGGCTCTCGGCCGAGTTTGTGCTGCGTTCGGGTGCGTCCCCGAGTTCCTCAATGGCGCGCGCGTGCACAGCGGCATGCTGGCGGATGTCGAGCGCATATAAATGAAAACCAAAGGTACGCACTTTTCGCAGCAGCGAGCCGACGTAGGTTCGCGCCAACCGCTCTCCGCGATTGGATTGCAGGCTGCTCTGCACCAGCAGAAGATCGTCTTCAAACTCGGCAGCGTCGCGGTAGGCCGCGGCCGCATCCACGGCCTCGCGGCTCTGCTGCAGTTTGTGAAACATATAAGAAAGAAAGCGGCGATACGTTTCCGAAGTGTTGTGCGGACCCCACGCCAGGTGCACGCCCGGAATCGTGCGCTCATAGTGCTGCAATCGCGACAGCAGTTCTTCTGAAATACCGGTTTGCCGCTGCGAAGAACTCAGCCGGTCGCTCAACGACTCGACGTCGTTCAGATACTCGCGCAGGATCAAGCCACGCGCCATCTCCAGCGCATCGCGAATGCAGGCCGGCTTGACCAGCGGGTTGCCATCGCGGTCTCCGCCGATCCAGGAGCCGAACTGCACCAGGTCGGGCAAAGTGTTTTCGTCGAGCTCGAGACCGTAAACTTCGCGAAACGATTCCGCGACTTCGCTGTAGATCCGGGGCAGCGCATCGAACAGCGAAAGCCGGAAATAGCGCAGGCCCATGCGGATCTCATCGTCGACCGTGGGCTTCGCCAGGCGCACTTCGTCGGTCTGCCACAGCGAAGTCACTTCCGCCCGGATGTTGGCTTCGCAATCTTCCGCATCCTCGGCCGTCAGTGGAAGGCGGTCGAGCCGTTCCAGTTCCTGCGCGATGCGGCGGCGCTTCAGCAGCACCGTCTGCCGAGCGACCTCGGTGGGATGCGCGGTGAAGACGGGAGTAATCACAATCTGGCTGAGCGCGGCGACAGCATCCTCCGCGGAAATTCCTGCGGCCTTCATGCGCAGCAGCGTTCCGCGAAACGAACCCGGCAGCGGAGCGTGTTCGCGGTCCAGTTTGCCGGCGCGGCGCCGGCGTCTGCGGTGATTGGTCTCGGCCAGGTTCGTGAGTTCGAAATACGTCGCGAAGGCCTTGGTGACCTGGTAGGCGTGGGACAGATCCATACCAGCGACAATTTCCTGCGCCTTGAGCATGAGTTCGGTCGCCGAGGCCTGCTCCGGATTGCGCCGCGCCGTCTCCCGATGTTCAATCAGCAAGCGCCGCAACTCTTCCACCGACGCGAACAACTCTCGGCCAGACTGCTCCACCAGCACCTGCCCAAGGATCGCGCCCAGCGAGCGCACGTCCCGCCGCAGCGGATTATCTTTCGCGGGCTCGTCCGATTGCGCAATCAGTTCGGCCAGACGCGCCTGCTGGTCATCGGCTTTCCACAGCGCTTTGGGCTCGTTCGCGGCCATCATCACTCGCACGAAAGGGATGTAGGCAGAATAAACGACGCAGGCGGAACGTGCGATGAAAAGAGTGAATTGGCGTGGTCTGGATTTTGCGTTGTCATCCTGAGCGAAGAAGCTGGCCCGCGAAGCGGACCAGCTTCGAAGTCGAAGGATCCCTACCTTCAGAACCAACTCTTCGATTCGGGTTTTTCCCCGACTTCCAATCAAGAAAGCTCCTTGCGCCCCCGGAGGGTTGCCAGCGCGCTAGGGATCCTTCGACTGCGTTTTCGTCCGCATTCGCAAACGAAAACTTCGCTCAGGATGACAATGGGTGGGTACGCCGAACTATTTCGGTACTTCGAACCGGTAGCCGATGCCGCGCAGGGTTTTCAGGTATTGCGGGTGGCGGGGGTCGACTTCAATCTTCTCGCGCAGGCGGCGGATGTAGACGTCGATCGAGCGCGGGGTGACGAATGGAGTCTCTTTCCACACCGCGTCGAGCAATTGATCGCGCGTGAGCACGCGGCCGCGATGGGTGGCAAAGTATTCCAGCAGTCGGAATTCACGCACGGTGGTCATGACATTGCGTCCCTTGGCCTGGACGGTCATGGACGATACGTCAATTTCCAGGTCGCCCAGTTTCATCACTTCGCCGACCGCCGGAATCTGCCCCAACCCGCGCAGGACGCTGCGGATGCGAGCTACCAGTTCGCGCGGGCTGAACGGCTTGGTAATGTAGTCGTCGCCGCCCAGTTCGAGCCCCTTGACACGGTCGGCTTCCGAAGTTTTCGCGGTCAAGAAAATGATGGGAGTCGCCGAAAGCGCCGGGGTCTGCCGGATGTGCCGGCACAGTTCGAAGCCGTCGGTCCCGGGCAGCATCACGTCGAGCAGAAACATCGCGGGCATCTCCCGCACCGCTTCGGTCAGTACGGAAGCGCCGCTGACAAAACTCTGCACCTCGAACCCGGTTGCCTGCAGATTGTGCGAGATCAGGCGAGCAATGTCCTCGTCGTCTTCCACCACAAAAATGACGGGGCGAAACGAATTTGTGCTGGCAACATTCCCGGACCGTTCATGGAGTTCGGCTGGCAAATGCATTTTGGCGTTTCAGAGTACCCCACGAAGTGTCAGCACTTCCCGGTTGAAAGGGGGACGCATGGAAGACTCTATTGGGGGAATGTTTCGCGAATGTTTCTCGTATGTTAATGAACGATGAATTTGTGGGAAGGAAAGTGGTCAGTCCGGGGCCTCATCCTTTTCGCCCCACCTGCCGATAGAGAGACGAAGGAGCCCATATGTCTCGCTTCGGTATCGTGATGGTCGTAGTTGCGCTGTCCGCCGGCCTTGCCGCGCAGACCTCCGACGTCCCGACGTCACCCGACCCCAAGAGCATTAAAACCGTCAGGGTGGTTCCGTGGCTGGATCCGTCGTTGGCCAATTCGCCTGATAGGGCGACCATACTAGCGATCGGAGTCGCCAGTGCTCGTGAGTGTTCCGCGAGTTCATCGGCAATCTGTTATGGATTCTGCGCTCGCAGTTCGGATCAGCAGATCAAACAGCAGAATACTCCCAAAAGCAAAGCCACTGACGCTGACGAAGCTGGGAACCGAAAACTGAGCACCGAGAACTGAGTACTAAGAACTGACTGCGGCTAGTTCGCCGCCTTCTTCTTCGGCATATGCCGTAGGCTGCGGCCTTCGATCAGGCTGTAAAGGTCCTCGGCCAGGTTCGTGGTGTGGTCTCCGGCACGCTCCAGAGCCTGCGCCATGAGCAGCACATCGAAGCCCGTCGTTTCCCCCTGCGCGACGGTCTCCGCCAGGTGCTTCTGGAAAAGGCCGTGACAGACCCGGTCGATTTCTTTATCCATCTGCAACACCTTCCGAGCGCATTCCAGATCGAGCGTGGAGAATCCCTGATGCACTAAGTCGAGCATTTCGTGCAGTACCGCCGACATTTCCACCAGCCCGCGCACGTCGGCTGCGGGCATCTTTGAGCTACGGGCCTGCACCCGCATCGCCACGCTCATCACCAGGTCGCCAATGCGCTCCAGATCGGTCGTCGACTTCAGGCTGGAAAGCAGTTGGCGGGCGCGCGCTTCATTCACCCGCGTGATGGCTGCGGGCAGGCGCTCATCAATCTGCCGCTCGATCAGGTCGAGTTCTTTTTCACAATCCTTGATGGCGAGAAATGCCATGCGCGAATTGTTCGTCACCAGGTCGCGCACGTTGAACGCCGCGTCGCGGGCAATCAGGCAGGCCTTCAGCGCGAGGCGCGCCAAATCGTCGGGCCCGCCGAGTTTCGGCTCACCTGCAGCCTTCGTTGGACGTGAGGATGATGCTGATTGGTCTTCGGCTGCGTTCTTTCTGGACGTTGGCGCTTTGCGTGGCATAAGAGATCAGATTAAGGCCAGGTGCCCTTGTCTCGCGTTGTTGCGCGAGACGTGGGGATTTTGAATCGTTCTCGCGCGCAATGCAACCAAGAAGTCTAAGCCTGCAATGTGAAAGGATGGTTACAACGTTGCTTCGGACAATCACCACAGACTACATTGTTTAAGTCGCCGCACGCACGCGACGGAGGGCGATTCCGTGAATCTTGCTGACTATCTGCGCCGCCAGTTCTCCTACGATGATTGGGCGAACAAAGAAGTTCTGGCCGCGATCCGGGCCGCGGGCCACAGCTCTGCCGATCAAGGCCCCGCGAATCATCGCTCGCTGCAACTTATGTCGCACATTCTGGCGGCCGAGCGCTTGTGGCTGGAGCGGCTGCAACAAAAGCCGCAGAGCGTCCCCGTTTGGCCCGAGCCCAACCTGGCGCAGTGTGAGGCGCAAGCCGCTGAAATGGGGGGGCAGTGGCTCGCGTTTCTCGACCTCATCACTGCGGGCGACGTTTCTCAGTCCATCTCCTACAAGAACAGCAAGGGCGAACAGTGGACCAGCACCGTCGTCGACGTCTTGACTCATGTGGTGGTGCACTCGGCATATCATCGCGGGCAAATCGCCAGCCACATGCGCGCCAGCGGACAAACCCCCGCCTACACCGACTTCATTCATAGCGTTCGCCAGGGCCTGGTCAAATAAAGGTCAAGCAGGGGCAGAAGAGGGTCGCGATGCAAAGCCGATATGTCTGGGCCATCACCGCACTGCAGCTACTCGCCGCCGGATTCCTGATCTGGGGCCTGTTCATGTGGCCAACTCCCTGGAACCTGCAGCGCTACATCGGCACGGCGCTAGTCGTGGCGGGTATGAGCGGCATCGCGGTCGCGCGCTATCAACTGGGCAGGTCGTTTTCCATAAAGCCCGAAGCTCACGCGCTGATCACCAGCGGTGTGTATTCGAAGATTCGGAACCCGATTTACGTTTTCGGCGCGGTGATGATCGCCGGATTGGTCCTGGTTCTGCAAAGACCCGTTCTGTGGATCTTCGTCGGGATTGTGATTGTCGGGCAAACGTTACGCGCTCGCCGCGAAGCGCGCGTTCTCGAAGCGGCCTTCGGCGACGCCTACCGCGAATACCGCCGCAAGACCTGGTTCTAGGAAGGGAAGAGCCGCAACCACGAAGGACACGAAGTATCACGAAGGATTTCGTGCATGTGTGTTTCCTTCCTGACCTTCGTGGTAAGGATCTCAAGGCCACACTGCTACGGGAACCCCCACCTCTTGGCCCCCGCCCGCTCGAAGACGTAATATCTCAGCAATGAAGAAACCGCTTCTCTCTCTTCTCCCGCTGCTGTGCGCCGTTTTCCTGCTGGCGGCCGACCAATCGAAGATTCCTCCCATGCCGGTTGAGGTTTCTGGCAACGCCGTCGCGTCGCTGAAGGGTGGAATCGAAGCCTATTCCATGATGGGCATCGGCCCCAAGAAGACCTGGAACGACATTTCCAACAAGCTGTACATTCTGCGCTTCAAGACCGGGAAGTGGACCCCGGGTCCGCCGGTCCCCGGAGTCGCCGGCCGGTTGGGCGCCGCCGCCATCGGAGCCAAAGGGAAGGTCTATCTTTTTGGCGGCTATGACGTGGACGGGCAGGGAACCGAACTCACTATCGGCGACGTCAACGCCTACCTGGCCGACGAACACCGCTGGTACCGCGGCGAAGACATTCCCGTCCCGGTCGACCGCGCCGTGATCGGCATGAATCACGACCGCTACATCTATCTGGTTGGCGGACGATCGAAGAACGGCCCGGTCAACAATGTGCAAGTCTACGACCTCCAGAAAAATACCTGGAGCCAGGCCACGCCGTTTCCCGGACCTGCGGTCTTCGGCCACGCCGGCGGCCTCACAGACGACGCCATCGTCTACGTCGACGGCGCTAAGAAGAACCCGGGGGCGGGCAATCCCTACGTTGTATCGGACGAGTGCTGGATGGGCAAGATCGACAAGAAAGATCCCAACAAGATCGAGTGGAGCAAACTGCCCCCGCATCCCGGGCTGGGGCGATTCGGCATTGTGGCGGGCGCGAGCGAAGGTCATAGAATTCTTTTCTCCGGCGGCACCACCAATCTGCACAACTACAAAGGTCTCGATTACGACGGCAAAATCGCCGAGATCTCGCCCATGACTTTTGATTTCGAGGTGCACGGCGCCCACTGGGAGACGGTCATGGAAAACACCTTTGACGCGCGTGCCGACGCCGGAGGAATCCTTAACACTCCGCTGGGCCCGGTGATTGTGGGTGGGATGCTGGAAAATGGCGCGGTCTCGGGGCGGGTGCTGGGTTTGCCCAAGAGATAGTGAATGATTTTTTAAGTTGAGCCAGCCGGAAGGCGAATTCCGCTTCTGTTTCCGCTTCTGTTTCGGGAACATTCCCGAGACCGAACCGACTCGCAGGCGAGGAACTCTGAAAGTACCTTCGTGATCTCACCCCCTCCGCGCGGCGGGATAGCATGGCCTTGTTCCAGTGGGCGAACATCACTCACACCTCCTGAGGAAGCGGCGGATGGGCTCCGACCATCCGCTGTTTTTTTGTCGGATGGCGAATCCCTGATTAAGAAGTTCTGATTACGAGTTTCCGGTTATCCGTTCAAGGTAGATTTACTGGGCTGGCGGTCCACACGCAGTACGAGCCCGAGGGCGTGTTCTGGAAGACGTGATGTCGGGCAAGACGCCGCGACCTTCTGACTCGAAGCGAAAACTGGGGCGGGAGGAACGGTTTCGAACCGTCATCTCCGGGATGGAGCCCCGGCGCATTGCCGTGGTTATGCTACTCCCGCGTGCAGAATGTTTAAAACTGAGGCACCAAGGTATTGCATGGCGCGTTTTCTGTCAACATGACTCCGCCCGGCTGCGCGCTGGCACCAGTGTCGTGCACCCCACACACTATCGCGCTCGGGCGAGAACCAGCGTCACGTCATCCGGCTGTTCATTATCGCCGATCCAATTCTCCACCGCCAGCGTCACAATCTGGCTGATCTCGGGCAGGGGCAGCTCGCGATTATCGCGCACCAGGTCAATCAGCCGCTCCTCGCCAAATTCCCCGAAATCATTCTCCGGCTCCGTCACTCCATCACTGTAAGCCAGGAAAATCTCGCCGGGATGCATCTCGACCGCGCCCTCGTCATACGTCATATTGTCGAACAGCCCCACGACTGTCCCCCCGGCCTCCAGCTTCCGGATAGTGCCATCTCTCGCGATCAGAATTGGAGGCAAGTGTCCGCCGTTGCTGTAGGTCAAGTGGTGCGAGCGCCCGTCATAGATGCCCAGAAAAAGTGTCGCGTACTTTTCCGGCGGCGTGCTCTCGTAGAGTTGATGATTGAGCAGGCTGAGCAGCGCTCCCGGAGAAACCTCCACGCCCTCAGGCCACGCCGCCATCACCCGACCCGCTCCTGCGACCGCTCCCACGGCGACTGGTTCCCGCATCTGCGGCAGGCTCTCCACGCTGTAGGCGCGAACCGCCGAATGGATGGTCGCCATCAGCAACGCCGCCGAAATTCCTTTTCCGCTGATGTCGCCCACTGCCAGAATCAGCTTGTGCGAACTCGCACTCAGAAAGTCGTAATAATCTCCGCTGACCGTGCGCGCGGGACGGCAGAAGCCGTGCACCTCAAGCGACTCCAGCTCCGAAACTTCCCGCGGATACAACTGCGCCTGCACTTCCTGCGCAATCGCCAGCTCGTTCTCCAGCCGCTGTTTCGCCTTCTGCTCCTCAATCAGCTTCTCGATCGAGGCGGTCATCGAGTTGAACGAGACCGCCAGCTCCGCCAGTTGGTCGTTCGATTTCACCGGGATGCGGTGGCTGAAATCGCCGCGATCCACGTGCCGGGTGGCTTCGTGCAGTTGGGCCACAGCGGCCGTCACTGTGCGCGTCATGCGTGTGCCGATGATGAGCGCAATCAGCTCGATGATGCCGAAGAAAACTGCAACGAAGAGCAGGATGAATTCCACCGTCTCAACGGTTTCTCCCAGCGCTGCGAAGAGATGGCCATACAACACCGAGGGGCGGGTGCGAACGGCGGCCGCAATGGTCCACGGTTTTCCCGTATTCCAGTCCACCACGTTAAGAGGCGCTGGAAACAGGACTTCCTGATCAAAGCTGTTCGTCGCTACCGGCAAACTGCCCACGGTGAATGAGGGCGTGAGCGTCTGTCGATCGGCCTGAACAGTAACGCCAGGCTGCTGGCCCGAACTGAAGGTAATTCCGCGCTTGCTTTCCGGCGAGGACGCGGATTGCTCAGTCGTCATTCGTGGGGTTAACAGCGTAATCTCGCCCAGATCCGCCGCAATGCTCCCAACCAGCTCTTTATCCAGCGGCTCGCTGGTCACCACGATCAGCTGGTTCGAGCCCACGGGAAGCGAGGTAACCACCCGCAGATGCAATTCCCCGTTGTCGCGAACGATGTTTTGAAAACTATCCTTCACGAAACTGGGCAGCGTAAGCGCAGCGCCCTTGGCCTCGTCGCACAGCGGCAAACGCTTCTGCCCGTACCAGGCGCAAACCTTGCGCCGTCCCCAGGCCGGATCGCGTTTCCTCAATCCCGCCAGCGATTCCGCCGAGGGATTTTCGCCATGTTCGAGACGCGAAGCCAGTTCGTTGCTGACCGCCGCGTTGGCCGCCTCCAGGCTTCTCAACTGCGAGTGGATTTCCGAAGTAAAAACGTAAACCGCAAATTGTCCCGCCAGCCCATAGAGAGTGATAAGCGCCATCGCGACCAGCAACACGGCCGGAATCACCCCGATGAACATGTACGTAACGATCAGACGATTCCGTACGCGCCACAGGATTCGCCGCTTCACCCAGCGGAAGGCGAGGATGGCATACAACACGGCGGAGACGAAGATCAGGTATCCGACCCAGCCCCCCAAATGTTCGCCCCAGGATTTGGCAAACGTCGACTTGGCAAACATCCCCAGCAATTTCTGCAGTGCGAACAGCACCGCGGCCATGCCCGCCAAATAGCAGGCCAGGCGCGCCAGCCGCCCTTGCGGCCACAATCCGGCCCTGATCAGCCGGAGCCGCGCTTCTTGATAGGACCATTGCATGCTGTTCGTCAGATCACTACTCGTTTGGGTTTGTAACGCCAATCTCCCCTGTCATTCTGAGCGAAGCGAAGAATCCCTTGCCATCCCAAGCCTCCAGCGGCCTCGAAGGGAGTTTCCCTCCCGAAATCAGATCTCCGGGTAAAGATCGAAGAACGCTTCCAGACTGGTGCGCAACTGTTTTTCGATTTCTTCCTTGCTGCCTTCGAGCACGTGCATGGTGACGTGGGCCTCCCGGCCATTTTTCAGCTTCACGGGAGCCTGTCCCACCTCGGTCACATCCTCAGACGGCAACAGCCTCATGCCATACACCAACGTCAGATTCGCCATGGATCAATTCTACGACGAGCAAGCGGGCTCCCGCGAACCACGAATCGTTTCGGACCGTGGTTTGTTTCGCATCAACGTTTCGCACTTAAGATTCCGGCTGTTCTCGTTTAGAATTCCCCAGTGCCTAGCCGATTGCCCAGCCAAGTGCCTAGCCAAGCCCCTAGCATGCCGCCCAGAATCCTGCTTCCCACACTCTTGACGAGTCTTCTCACCCTCGCGCTGGCGCCGCCCATCGCTGCCCAGGAGCCACCGGCCACTCCGCCCGCAACTCCGCAGGTGAAGGTGAACATGCTGAACGTGTGCACGCCTTCCGCCGACGAGCAGAAGGAAATCGCCGCAGCACTGGCTCGCATCCCGAAGCAACCGCTCTTCAGCGCGGATTTCGAAGTCACCCGCGGCCGCTCGACTCTGACCGACATGCCGAGCTTTATAGCGGCTCAACAACCCGGCCACGTTGCCGGCGAGCCCTCAGTAGCGAACTACGTCCGCATTCGCCGGGAATTTTCTGTGCAGGCGCTCTTCGCCAGCGTGCAATACTCTTTCAGCAACGACGGCGCGAATATGGTCGAAACCCTGGTGCTGCACGTGCGCGAGCCCAAGGACCTGATTCAGGTCGCGATTGAAGACAGCGCCTCCTCGGTCACGAGTTCCCAGGCCATGCTCACGTCCAACACTCCAGCCAACCGCGTCCGCCTGGAACGTTTTGGAAAATCCTCGATCGCGCTGGCGCGTTGTTCCGCCGCCGACACCGGTGCAGCCATCGATCAGAGCGCCTACGAACCGCTGTTCCGCGGCGCCTCCGACGTGTTGGAGAACTATCGCGCCCTGTTGAACGTGAAAAGAATTGTGCCCGAGGAACTGGCCGCCATCAGCGAGTCGAAGCCGAAGCCTGCGCCAAGGACGAAAGCGGCGGCGACGAAAAAGTAAGATTCAAGAACGCGAGCGTTTTGAAAAGGCGCAGCTTCAAGCCGCGCCGCTCACGATGTCACGAAAGAGTCGGGCTTCGGCCCCTGCAGTGCATCAAAATCAGAACTAAGCCATCTAACCAGCAGCCAGAAAATCATCCATGAGCGAAACCAGAGAAGTCGTCATCATCGGGTCCGGGTGCTCCGGACACACAGCCGCGCTCTACGCGGCGCGCGCCAACCTGAAGCCGCTGGTGGTTGAAGGCCACGAGCCCGGCGGACAACTTTCCATGACTACGCTGGTCGAGAACTTTCCCGGATTTCCCGAGGGCATCCTCGGCCCGCAACTGGTCGAAAACATGCGCAAGCAGGCCGAACGCTTCGGCGCCGAATATCGCATGACGCATCTCACCAGCGCCGACCTGAGCCAGCGGCCGTTTTTGCTCCACTTGGGCGTTCATCAAGTCCACGCCCAGACGCTGATTATCGCCAGCGGCGCCTCCGCTCGCTGGTTAGGCCTGCCGCATGAGCAGCAGCTGATCGGCCACGGTGTGTCCTCCTGCGCGACGTGCGACGGGTTCTTTTTCTCCGGCAAGGAAATTGTCGTGGTTGGCGGCGGCGACTCCGCCATGGAAGAAGCCATCTTCCTCACCCGCTTCGCCACCAAGGTGACGATCATCCATCGCCGCGATGCCTTCCGCGCCTCGAAGATCATGCTCGAGCGCGCCCAGAAGCACCCGAAGATTCAGTTCCTGCTCGACACCGTGGTGGAAGACGTCTACGACATCAACCACAAAGAAGTCACCGGCCTCAAGCTGCGCAACGTGAAAACCGGCAAGGTCTGGGATTTCCCCACCAACGCGCTGTTTCTCGGCATTGGTCACGAACCCAACGCGAAAATGTTTCACGGCCAACTCGACACCGATGCCGACGGCTACCTCAAAACTCACAACTACGTTCATACCCGCGTTCACGGCGTCTTCGCTTGCGGCGACGTGCAGGACCGCCGCTATCGCCAGGCCATCACCGCCGCCGGAACCGGTTGCATGGCCGCCATCGAAGCCGAGAAGTTCCTGGAAGAGCACGGCAAGTAAACAGCGAATCCCACTCGTCGAAACAAGCTAGCATTTCGATTATCTTCGGATGTCGTTGAGTGATCGGCGTCCTATCGTCCGCGCACCGTGTTTGTGATACAAATTTCAGTGGTCTTCCTACACGTGGCCGCCATTCCTTCTCTCATCGTCCCGGACGTTCTCTTTCGGCGGTCCACTTATCCGGATCTGGCAGGTACTTCATGCTAAGGACGTTCTTCGTCCGTCTTTCTGAAAGCCGTTCCTTGCGCGGATTTGCCGAGCGCACCGCCATCGGCCGCCGCGTTTCCGGCCGCTTCGTCGCGGGCACCGAAATTGCCGACGCTGTCCGCGTCACCCAGGCCGTCAACCGCGCCGGCATGAGCGTCAGCATCGACAACCTCGGCGAGAACGTCACCAACCTCGACGAAGCCCGCCAAAGCGCCGAGCTCTACCACCAGATTCTTGACGCCATCGCCACCAACCAGCTCAACGCCAACATCAGCCTCAAGCTCACGCACATGGGCCTCGACGTCGACGAGCAACTGGCGCGCGACATTGTCGCCGGCCTGGTGGCCAAGGCGGCATCGATGAAGCCAACCGGTTTCGTGCGCGTCGATATGGAGGGCTCTCCTTACACGCAGCGCACCCTCGACTTCGTTCACGAACTGCACCGCATGCCGGGAAATCAAAATTGCGTCGGCACCGTGATTCAGTCGTACCTGAAGCGCTCCGAAAGCGACGTCGAAAACCTGCTGGCCGAAGGCATCCGCATCCGCCTGTGCAAGGGAGCTTACAAGGAACCGGCGAGCATCGCGTTTGAAAGTAAGGCCGACGTAGATGCGAACTACGTCAAGCTGATGAAGATTCTGATGAAGAGCGGCACTTACCACGGTTTGGCCACGCACGACGAAAACATCATCAAGGAAGCGCAAGCCTTCGCCACGCGCGAAAACATCGCGCGCAATTCTTTCGAATTTCAAATGCTGTACGGCATTCGCCGCGACCTGCAGCAGAAACTGGTCCGCGACGGCTGGGGCATGCGCGTCTACGTCCCCTTCGGCACCGAGTGGTATCCCTACTTCATGCGGCGGCTGGGCGAGCGCCCGGCGAACGTGTTCTTCATCGCGCGCAATATGCTGCGGAAGTAGGCCCGGAAACGGTGGCGGCTCAGTTTCAACACTATTTCACTCCGATGTCATTCTGAGCCCGGCGACAGCCGGGCGAAGAACCTTACGAGGGGCCGACGGTGTTGATGCCGTCGATGGGAATGCCTGGGCTTGATGTAGTCAGGCGCTCCCCGCATCGGTACAACCGATGTTGGTTTCGTAAGGTCCCTCCGGAGCGCCGCGCGCTCCTGCGGGATGACATCGAGAGGTGAATCTGTAAGCGTTCAGCTTCAAAATCTAGCTGCGAAACTACGAGAACTATTCTCGCGCTCCCCTACGGGCCGCCACTTTCCGGCGGCGCGAGCGGCAGCCGGGTGGCGCCGCGCATCATGTCGCGCTCCTGGTTCGAGAACATGCCCCGGAAACGCGGAGAGTCGATGACCTGTTCGCGCTGGTCTGGCGGCATCGAACGCAAGTCGCGGACCGCCGTGGTCACCATGCGCTGGCGATCCGGCGGCAAGCTGCCGCATCTGGCCAAAAATCTGCCGCGCCTGCTGTTTCTGCGCGGGCGTCAGGTGCTCCCAGGTCTCCATGCGGTTCAGCATGCGCTGCTGCTGCTGTGGCGGCAGGCTGGAGAAATGCTGCAGCCGCTGCCGCAGCAATTGCTGCCGCGCCGGCGGCAGACGCCGAAACCCAGGATCATTCTGCAGGGCGCGTTCCTGTTCGGCTGGAGGCAGGTCTTTGTAGCGCCGCAGCCAGTCCCCCGCATGACCTTGCATCCGCGGACGCGCCAGCCCTGGCCGGAACGCCGGCCCTGGCCCCGGCCTCATCCCCGGCGCCTGGTCTTCATGCTGGTTGTCGCGGAGTCGGCGCAGGCGTCACACGTGCCTGAGCCGCGTGAAAAGGCGCGTTGCGCGCCCGAAAAGCCGGCGTATCGGAAGCCGGAGGGTGCGCCAGACTGGGGGCAGGCATGGCGACAGCTATGGCCAAACCGGCGGCCGCCAGCCATCCCGTCCTCAATTGTCCCCGCCTCATGTTTTTCCCGCCCTGTGTCGCACTTCGCCGTGACGCGCTTAAGTTCTCACTTCTTCTCCGCCCTGACTTCTCCGGGCCAGACTCTACCTCGACCTACCGCCGCGCGAATCTTCTACGGATTCGCTGCGACATCCTGCTGCACCGCGAGATCATCGAGCATCTCGAAATCCGAATACAGGTCATGATTATTTTCCAAAGCCTGCAGATCGCTTACCGCCGTACCCGGCCCCGCGTCGGCGACGGGCGGTCCTTGATCGGTCTTGCCCTTGGTCACGTACACGCCTACGCCAACTCCCAGGATCACCGTCAGCGCCGCGGCCAGCACCGGACGCCGGAACCAATGCAGCCAGCCCGCTTGCGGTTTAGCCATCTCTTCCCGCAACCGGGCCTGAAAGCGCACGTCGAAGTACGGCGACGGCTCCGGCACCTGCCATTCATCCAGCACCGCCATAGTGGCGCGCATCGCCTTCAATTCTTCGGCGCAAGCGCCGCAGCTTTCCAAATGCTTGTTCTCGTCCGCCGTGACTTCGCTGAATCCAGCGGCCACTTCGGGCATCCGTTCACGAATTTCATTGCAGTTCATAACCGCTTCCCCTTTAATCCTCTTCGCCACTCCGCTCACAAGAATCACAAGAAAACCAATCATTCTAGACAAATTCTTTTAACTGGTCCCGCAAAGTCTCATACGCCCGGAAGAGCAACGACTTCGTCGCCGACTCGCTCTTCTTCAAAACTTCGGCAATCTGCTTGTAGTCCATCTGCTGGTACTTGTGCATGATCACCGCCAGCCGCTGCTGTTCGGGCAGCGCTTCCACCTTGCTCCGAATGGCTAGCATCCGTTCCCGCCGCACCATGACCTGTTCGGCGGTCAAATTGCCGTCGGGCAATTCGAGCGTGGTGCCGCTTTCCTCGTTTGGTTCGTCCAAACTGACCTGGACCTCCGGACGCTCGTGCCGCGTGTCGCGCGCGTGATTCACCGCCAGGTTCGTCGCGATGCGATACAGCCACGTCGTAAATTTCGCGCTGGCCTCGTAACTGGCCCGCGAGCGATACACACGCAGGAAAACTTCCTGCGCCAAATCTTCGGCCGCAGCCGCATTGCGCGCCATCCGGTACATGAAGCTGATCATCGGTCGGCGATACTTCTGCACCAGATAATCAAAGGCCGACTGGTCGCCCGCCTTGGCCCGCAGCATGATATCTGCGTCCGACGGCGACTCTGCGCCTAGCGCAGCCGAGAACGCGGCGGACCCTTGCGGCGTCGTCGCAGCCATCAACATGCCCCGGTCAAGTGCGGCTGTGCTCACACTAGTGTCAACCCCATCGCCGCCCGAAAGTTGCACCTCGTCGGCCTCAGAAGAGTCCGCAGAAGTCCCACTGGGTAAAGGAGATAGCGGCGTGCGCGTAGGTTTTGGGTCGTGCCCCATGCAGAAGAAAAAAGAGAATGCAGTGGGCCAGGGCGAAACTCACATTCCTAAGACAGTTCCACGCCCCCACACCCCATAGGCTACCACGCGTGGCACGGACTTCCCAAAGGTTGTCTGAGGTGGGTAAAAGCGCAGTTTGAGAAGAAGATTCGTATCAGCGCGTGCCTTTTAGGCATGCCGCTCCCTTACACAGTTCCACACCGGGCTTTAGCCGCTGTTGAACCAAGCGCGGTTGCTAGAACGATGCCCTGATACGGATCATTCGCTCAAATCGCACCACGGTTCACTGGATCCCTCACGATAAACTGAACGTGATCATGCCGGTCGAGCCCACTGCCAACCTCTATCGCGGACGGCTCGCCCCGTCACCGACCGGCCTTCTGCACCTCGGCCACGTGCGCACTTTCTGGACCGCGGCGCGCCGGTCGGCCGAGCACGGCGGCCAGCTGATCCTTCGCAACGAAGATTTGGATTCGCAGCGCTGCCGCCCAGAGTTTGTCCAGGCCATGTTCGAAGACCTGCGCTGGCTGGGCATCAACTGGATCGAGGGTCCGGACTGCGGCGGCCCGTTCGGACCGTACACGCAAAGCGAACGGCGAGAGCATTATTTGGCGGCGTGGCAAACGCTGCGCGTGCGGGAAATGATTTATCCGTGTACCTGTTCGCGCAAGGATGTGGCCCAAGCGGCGGGCGCCCCGAATGATTCCGACGACGAGCCGGTATACCCGGGGAAATGTCGCCCGCAGGAATCGCCGAGCGGAGCCATAAATCCCGCCGGGGTGAACTGGCGCTTTCGCGTCCCCGACGGCGAAGAGATCCGCTTCACCGATCTGCATCTAGGCCCGCAGTGCATGATCGCCGGAAAAGATTTTGGCGACTTCATCGTGTGGCGGCGCGACGATGTACCGGCTTACCAGTTGGCGGTGGTGGTGGACGACGCCGCCATGCGGATTACGGAAGTCGTCCGCGGCGCCGACTTGCTCAAGTCAACCGCCCGCCAGATTCTTTTGTTTCGCGCGCTGGGACTAACCGTGCCCGACTATTATCACTGCGATCTGGTGCGCGACGAAGCCGGCGTGCGCCTGGCCAAGCGCCACGATGCGCTGAGCATTCGCAACCTCCGCGAGCGAGGCTGGACCGCGGAACAAGTGCGGGCGATTCCCGGCGAAGCACCGTAGAGTCCGGGAATAGTGCAATTGGAGAAGACTGATCCGTAATCGGGGCATCGCTTCCTAGCGATGCCGCCCAAGCGCGAGAGTAACGGCTTTCAGCCCTGAAGCTGGCCTCGACAGCGGCTAAAGCCTCGTGTGAACTGTGTAACGGTGCGGCATGCCTGAAGGCATGCCCTGATACGAACCTTCTTCTCAACCGCGATCCTAGCTGGAGTCTTCGTTCGGATGCCGGTACAAGAGCAGCGTGTACAATCTTTAGCTTCGATCCTTTACCTTCAACGATGAACGACCATTCCCCCGACCAACAGCTTTCCCGCAAACTCACCATCGCCATCGACGGCCCAGCCGGCGCCGGCAAGAGCACGATCGCCTCGCGCCTGGCCCGCAAGCTGGGCTACGTCAACCTGGAGAGCGGTGCGATGTATCGCGCGCTAGCGCTGAAAGCGATCGAACGCGATGCTTCGTTCGACGACGAGGCTGCATTGCTCAAACTGGCGCAGAATCTTCATGTTCAACTCGAGCCCACCATCGGCGGCAACCGCACCCTGCTCGACGGCCGCGATATTTCCTCCCGCATCCGCGAGCGCGATGTTTCCGAGGCGGCGTCGCGCGTGTCAGTGCATCCCAAGGTTCGCGAGTGGATGGTCGCCCGCCAGCGCGAAATGGGCGCGGGCGGCGGCGTCGTCATGGAAGGCCGCGACATCGGCACGCAAGTTTTCCCGCACGCCGATCTGAAAATTTTTCTCGACGCCGACCCGGTCGTCCGCGAGCAGCGCCGCATGGCCCAACAGAAAATCAAGGGCGACGTGGCGGCGAGCGTGGCCGCGGAACTCCGCGAACGCGACCTCCGCGATCGCACCCGGGCCGCGTCCCCTCTTGTGGCTGCGGCGGACGCCGTTGTCATCAACTCAACTGCATTGACCGAGGATGAGGTGCTGGCTCGCGTGCAGGAATTGGTGAAGGAGAAAACGGCGTCGTAATGTTTTGATCAGCTTGTTTTGATCAGATTGTTTAGATCGGCTCCCGATAGCGGCGCAGCCGCCCCGCTCCCGCCAGGAATGCCGCGGCCACGATCAGCCCGATCCACAACCCCGGACTGAGAAGAAAATTTCCCGGGGTGATGTGCATCCCCGCATCGACCGGAAATCCTCCCCCGACGCCAACCGCCTCAGGGCCGCCAGCAAGGCGGAGAATCAGCAGATTGCCGAAGTGAGTCGAGTTGAACGCAATCTTCTCGACCACGCAGATCGCAATCGGCGGCAGGAACGCCCAAAGAAATGTCGCCCGCTTCGCCCACGCCGAAACCAGCAGCATCCAGCCGTAGATGGGCGCATGCCAGAGGATATGCACCGTCACCAGATGGTAGAGCAGCATCAGCGACATCTGAAACAACGCCACCTGCGCCCAGTACCCACTGCCACTCTCGCCGCTCCCCATCAATACGGCGCTACTTAACAGCAGCATGATCCACTGCAGCGCGACCGTGATGGCGAAAGCCAGCAGCGGCTCAAAGATAATCGCAATGCTCGCCTTCGAAAGCACGGTCGTGCGATCGGAAACCGGCAGCGACTTCCAGAACAGGATGCTGCGATCGCGGCGCTCGCCGTAGAGCGCGTCGAGCGCGTAAAAAATTCCGACGACTAGCGCAACACCCATGATCAGCGCCGCTGCCATGTGGTACGGCATGATAATGGCGTGGTGCTGCTGCTCCGCATCGAGCCCCGGCAGTTCGAGCATCCGATGCCGCAGCCGAACCAGGCTGATCAAGAAGCCGAACAGGAAGACCGCAGCGGCGGCCAGCGGAGCGACGTAGAGCGAGCGGTTCTCCCACAACTCGCGCCGCAGCGACCAGTACATCGGCCGGGTTGCCGAAAAAACCGCAGGCGCCTGCGAGCCCAGCGCAGTCTCGGTCATCGCGTTAGAGTGAGTGTTCATCGAGCTGCTCCTTGGTCCGGGGCTGCGCCCCGATTGTTCATGACCGCAACAAACAAATCCGCGATGCTGGGCGTGTGCACCTCACCGAACGCGGAAAGTTGCTGGCGGTCGAGTTTCTGATGATCGAGTTTCTGATTCGCGCCGCGCTCCG
>CAVWLI010000005.1:0-24446 GCA_963755795.1 uncultured Acidobacteriota bacterium
GTGAGCGGCATTGTCAAAGAGATCAAAGTAAAGGAAGGCGAGAAGGTCAAAGTCGGACAGGTGATCTTCACGCTCGAAGGCGGAGCCGCAGCCCAAGCCGAAACGCAGCGCGTCCGCAACGCTCCGGTCGAACACGTTTCCGGACAACACGGAGCGCGTCTCGCGTTTCAGGCCGCCATTCGCGCCGAAGGCAAGACGGAAGAACAGGCCCTGCCCCCGGATCAGCCGCAACTGGCGTCGCCCATCTTCACTATGCCGGTGCAGTTGGGCAAGGTTGCGGGCACGGAAAATCGCCAGCCAATTCCCGCCGCGCCGCACGTCCGGCGATTTGCCCGCGAAGTCGGCGTCGACATCTACGAAGTAAAAGGCACGCGGCCCCGGCGGACGCATCAGCGAAGACGACGTTAAGGCCTACGCAAAGGCATTGCTGGCCGCCGTGGCCACCGCCGCCCAAGCCCCGCCGCGCGCCGGACATTTTGCTCAACCCCAACTGCCCGATTTCGCCAAGTGGGGCAAAGTCGAGCGCGTCTCCATGCGCGGCGTTCGCCGCAAGACCGCCGAGCATCTGGCCGAAGCCTGGAATACGATTCCCCATGTTACGCAGCACGACCGTGCCGACATTACTGAACTCGAGCAACTGCGCGCCCGCTTTGCTCCGAAGGCTGAAGAAGCCGGCGGCAAGATGACGGTCACCGCGATCGCGCTGAAAGTCTGCTCCGCTGCGCTCAAAGTTTTTCCGCAGTTCAACGCCAGCATCGACATCGAGAAAGAAGAAATCGTCTACAAGCAGTACATCAACATCGGCGTGGCCGCCGATACCGATCGCGGCCTGCTGGTGCCCGTAATCCGCGACGTTGACAAGAAGAACATCGTCGAGCTGGCGGTCGAACTGTCGCAGCTCTCCAAGAAAGCGCGAGACAAGAAAATTACACCCGAGGAAATGCAGGGTGGGACGTTTACGATTACGAATCTCGGCGGAATTGGCGGTGTCGGCTTTACGCCCATCGTAAACTATCCGGAAGTCGCCATCCTCGGGCTTTCGCGATCGCGCATCGAGCCGGAGTGGATCGAGGACAAAGATGGTGGAAAGTTCGAGCCGCGGCTGATTCTGCCGCTGTCGCTCTCCTACGATCACCGCCTGATTGACGGAGCCGACGCCGCGCGCTTCCTGCGCTGGATCGCCGAAGCGTTTGAACAGCCGTTCCTGCTATCGGTGCAAGGATGAAGAAACCCACCGAAGAGACGTAGCTTGCTACGTCTCTGCCTGCAGTACCGGTGAATTCCAGATTTGCGGCGCTGCCTGCAACGACGTCGCAAGCAACGTCTCTACGAGAAATCTTAATCATGTCTGACACACCATCTCTCAATATCGCAGTAGTCGGCGCCGGTCCCGGAGGCTACGCCGCCGCGTTTCTTGCCGCCGATCTGGGCATGACCGTCACGCTGATCGACCCAGAACCGAACCCCGGCGGAGTCTGCCTCTACCGCGGCTGCATCCCGTCGAAAGCGCTGCTGCACGTGGCCAAGCTGATCGAGGAATCGGAGCAGGCGAAAAACTGGGGCATCGATTTCGCCGCGCCGAAAATCGATCTGCCTCGCCTGCGTTCGTGGAAAGAGGGCGTAGTCAAGAAACTCACCGGCGGCCTCGGCATTCTCTCCAAGCAGCGCAAAGTCACCTACATCCAGGGCCGCGCCGCGTTTGAAAATTCCACGACGCTGCAAGTCACCAAGGCCGACGGCTCAACGCAATCGCTCACCTTCGACCGCATCATCCTCGCGACCGGCTCCCGCCCCGCGATCGTTCCCACGCTTGAAGCTCGACACCCCGCGCATGATGGATTCCACCGGCGCGCTCAATCTCGAAGACATTCCCGGCACTCTGCTGGTCGTCGGCGGCGGATACATCGGCCTCGAACTCGGCTCGGTCTACGCCGCGCTGGGCACGCGCGTCACCGTCGTCGAAATGCTCCCGGGCTTGCTCCCCGGCGCCGATCGCGATCTGGTGCTGCCCCTGCACAAGCGGCTGGAAAAGTTGTTCGAAGGCATCCTGCTCAACACCACCGTCGCTTCGGTCAAAGACGAAGGCAACGGTATCCGCGCCACGCTCAAAGCACAAGATGGCAACGCACAAGAGAAAGTCTTTGACCGCGTGCTCGTCTCCGTCGGCCGCAAGCCGAACTCGGAAATCCCTGGGCTCGAAAAAACGCGCGTGCAACTCGGTCCACGCGGCTTCATTCAGGTGAACAAGCAATTGCAGACCGACGATCCCGCGATCTACGCCATCGGCGACGTAGTCGGCGAGCCCATGCTGGCGCACAAGGCAATGCACGAAGGCCGCACCGCCGCCGAAGCCATTGCCGGACACAAAGTCGCCTTCGAGCCCAACGCCATTCCGGCCGTCGTGTTCACCGATCCTGAAGTCGCCTGGTGCGGCCTGACCGAAACGCAGGCACAGAAATGAAAACCGCGAGATCAAGGTCGCGAAATTTCCCTGGGCTGCATCCGGCCGCGCCGTCACGCTCGACCGCCCTGAGGGCATGACCAAGCTGCTCGTCGATCCTCACACCGAGCGCGTACTCGGAGTCGGCATCGTCGGCGTCGGCGCCGGCGAACTGATCGCCGAAGGCGTGCTGGCCGTCGAAATGGCCGCGCTCGCCCGCGACGTGGCAATGACCATTCATCCGCATCCCACGCTCTCGGAAACGGTTATGAATTCTGCCGAAGTCTTCTACGGCACCCCCACGGACATCTACCGCCCGAAGCGGGGATAAACTTCGGGCTGGAGAACAATCATGTCCTCATTCCCCAAGACGTTGTTGCTTCTCGTATTTTCTTTTTCTTTTCTTGCCGCACTTCCTTCCGCGGCGCAGTCGCCACTGAGCGGCGCGTTGCCGTCCTCCTCGACGACCACCAGCACATCCAATTCGCCCAGCGATCCTCTGGGGCGCACCACACCCTCCGGCGCGGTCCTTGGATTTCTTCAAGCAGCGCAGTCGGGCAACTACAGCATCGCCGCGCAGTACCTGCAGATGAGCGCGGCACGCCGGCAATCCGAAGGCGACGAGATCGCCAGCAAGCTCAATGTTGTGTTAAACAGCCCCGCCGCCGCCAGCGTACGTATTGGCAACTTTACCCAGGCCCAGGGGATTCCGCAGGAAAGCGTTCCGCTCGGCCGCCAACGCCTCGGCACCATGTCTTCCGGCGATGTCGAGGACGATCTTGACCTGGTGCGTGTGTCGGATCCAAGCGCCGGGAAAATTTGGCTAATCTCTTCCGAAACTCTGGCCA
Source organism: uncultured Acidobacteriota bacterium (assembly GCA_963755795.1). GTDB lineage: Bacteria > Acidobacteriota > Terriglobia > Terriglobales > Acidobacteriaceae > Sulfotelmatobacter. Next base: position 3,289 of record CAVWLI010000005.1, read on the forward strand.
AAGTTCCCGAACTCTACGATCAAGTCGAAGCCCGACAGGTCGAGACCAAGCTTCCGAGCGTACTGGTTAAGCATAGCTTCGCTGGCGTGCCCTTGTGGCAGTGGCTGGCTATGCTGCTTGCACTGCCCGTCGCGGCGGCGATCGGCTGGCTCGTGCTGGTCGTGCTGGAAATTCCCGTGCGCTGGTGGGCTCGGCGGCGCGGCCAGCTAGAGGTTGCGACCTGGCGCTCAGTATCGGCGCCGGCGTGGCTGCTCGCCGGCACTCTCGCCCATCGGTTTTTCGTAGGCTATCTGGGCATCGCGCTGTTGCCGCGGCACTATTATTTTCAACTCACGTACATCGCGCTCATCGTCAGCGCGACCTGGATTGCATGGCGCGTGGCGCGCTGGTCGCTGCGCCGGGTGCGGAATCGTGCCCTGGCTCATGGTCACGCCGGCACCGGATCGCTCATGCTGCTCGGGGAGCGCATCCTCAAGGCGGTAATTTTCGGCTTCGGCATTCTCGCCATCCTCGGCAACCTCGGCTTCAACATGAGCACCGCTCTTGCCGGCCTCGGCATTGGCGGCCTGGCCATCGGCTTCGGTGCGCAGCAGACCATTGCTAATCTCTTCGGCGGCGTTGCCGTTCTCTGGGACGAAGTGTTTCGTGTGGGCGATGTTTGCCGCTTCGGCGATCGCACGGGCACGGTCGAAGATATCGGCCTGCGTTCCACGCGCATCCGCACCGATGAACGTACCCTGGTCGCCATTCCCAACGGCACCGTGGCCGCGATTAACCTCGAAAACCTCAGCCGGCGTGACAAAATTCTTTTCACGACGAAGCTCGGCGTGCGCCCCGAGAGCAAGGCCGACCATGTTCGCTTCGTGCTCGCAGAAATCCGCCGCCTGCTCTACTCCCACGCCAAGGTCGAAACCAAAACTGTTCGTGTGCGCCTCATCGACATCTCGGGCAGTTCTCTCAGCCTGGAAGTGTTCGCCTACATCCTGACCCGCGACTTCAACGAATTCGCCGCCATGCGGGAAGACCTGCTCCTGCGCATCATGGACGTGCTGGAAGATTCCGGCGGCGGCCTGGCGCTGCCCTCCCAGACTCTCTACTTGAGCCGCGATGCAGGAGTTGCAAAAGAAAAGGTCGAAAACGCCGTCAAGAAGATTGCCGACCTGCGCGACGGCAAGCAGTTGCCCTTCCCTGACTTTCACGCCGACGACATCTCGCAATTCAAGGGATCAATCGAATACCCGCAACCGGAGTCTGCGGTGCGCAAGCCGCAAGATGATTCCGGCAAGAAGCGCTAACGCTCCTCATGACTTCACGACGTGTCATCCTGAGCGAAGTTTCCCGTTCGTGAAACGAACGGGAAACACAGTCGAAGGATCTCTACAGCCACCACGAGGCGTAGCGTAGCAGGGATCCTTCGACTCCATCGCAGCTTCGCTTTCGCGAAGCCGCCACTCCGCTCAGGATGACAAAGCCCGAGGCTTCCACGGTACGCTAAGCCACTGCAGAAATAAGTGCGTCGGAAAATAAACGAAGAGCGGCACCACTATCAAATACCCGAGCAGATAAGCCCACCCCGGCATCGCATGCTGCTCGTGAAAAAATAATCCCCGCGCCCAGTTCACATCCTGCTCAGGCCGCCAGAAATAATTGATCGGCACCACGATCCACGTCATCAGCGTCTGCAACTTCCATCCGCGAGAATCATACCCGAGACGCCAGATCTCCCAAAGCAGCAGCGGCGGCGTGACCACGTGAAACAAACTGAGCAGGCGAATCGTCATCGGCAGGCCCGGATCGAACATATACTCGGTACCGCCAACCAGATGACGCCCGGTCAGCAACGCTCCGGCAAAGTCGACGGTGAAGAGTGTCTGAAATAAAAGCAGTCCCGAGGCGGCCCACGAAAAAATCAGCGGGCTCTCCATCCACAAACCAATTCCGATCAGCACATTTCCCAGGTCGCAGAAGAAAAGAAAATTCTGCGCACCGTATTGCCGCCAGTAAACCGGCGCCCACACCATCAGCCACAAAGTCCATGCGATCTTGAGCCACAGCGGCAATCGGCCGCCCCGGGTAAACAGAGCTCGGGTAAACATAGCTCGGATAAACATGGCCCGCATTGTATGCGATGAAATCGCACGTTACGACCGTTCATCGACGAGCGTAAGTAGTGAGCTAAAGCCCCCACTTCTCGCAAACTGCGCGAGAGATGGGCACCCGCATTTCAAACCCAGCGCTTCCGGCATCGCCCGAAACACCACAAAATTCCCTTCATCGCGAATTACCAGCGTAACTTGCCCCCGCTTACGGCTGTACCTACGATGACTTTGGTATGGGTTACGACGCTCTTCTCTTCTGTCCCGATGAAAAGACCGCTCGCACGGTGACGCAAGTCCTGAGCGAGCTCGAGTTCAACGTCGAGGCCTGCCTCGAACCTTTCGCTGCAGTCAAGAAGCTGATGGGCCAACACTTCGACGCTGTGGTGGTCGACTGCGATAACGAGCAGAATGCCACACTTTTATTCAAGAGCGCGCGCAACTCGACGTCCAACCAGGCGTCGCTTGCCGTCGCTGTCGTGGAGGGTCAGGCGGGGGTGGCCAAGGCATTTCGCATCGGCGCCAACCTCGTCCTGACCAAACCCATCAACATCGAGCAATCCAAGGGAACGCTGCGCGTGGCGCGCGGGCTCCTGCGCAAAGGCGATCCAGCTAAACCAGCCGCGCCCACTGCGCCTGGAACCACATCTTTGCCCGTACCAGCAGCGCCCACGAAACCCGTCGCCGCCAAACCGGTGCTACCCGCAAGGCCAGCAGTTCCAGCGAAACCGGCCGCAGTTGCGCCTCCGCGTCCGGCGGCGCCTGCAGCAGCCAAGCCCGTCTTCAAGCCCACACGGCCTGCCGTGGCAGCACCTGCGACTTCGATTCCTGCTGCGCATGCCCCGACGGCACAACATCCTGTGAATGACGCTGTCCCAGCGAGCGGGCACAGTGCCGCCCCGGCCGAAGATCTGCCCGCAATCAGTGCCGAGAATTCCGCTGCCGCATCTGCGGCAGCCGCTCTAACGCCGTCCGCGAAGATCGCAGCACTTCCCGCGCGAGCCATGAAGCTGCCAGTTTCTATGCCTTCCGCTCCCGCAGCGAAGCCCGCGTCGAGCGCCAGTTTGCCCGCTACACTCGGCGGCGGAGCCGCCAGCGCGCCCGCTCCGGCCCGCGAACCCGAGGAACCGCTGTTCGCGGAAATATCGCTTGAAAACGCGGCCACGTCGGAAGCGGTATTGTCCAAGCCCGAAACCGATTCTCTGATAGACGACCGGGCCGAGGCGGGCACCACCGACCCCGGCTACGTCGGCGCAGCGCCAGCATTCACCTTTGGCGGAGCCAATTTACCCGAAGAAAAAACTGGCAAGAGCAAGAAAACTTTCCTGGGAGTAGCCGCGGTCGTACTCGTCGGCGGAGCTCTCTTTTATGGTTGGACGCAATATAAAGGAACCGTCAGCCAGCCGGCACGAATTGCGGCGCCCGCGCCCATGCCCACGAAACCAGCTCTGGCCGCTTCTAAGCCAGCAGCAAGCAGCATTCCGGCGACTTCGACCGCACCAGGCAGGGCACTCACCGACTCCGGTTCGCAGCCCATCGCCAGTCCAGCGACAAGCCCCAACCCCAACGATGAAGACGCTTCTCCGGACGCCACCGCGCCCGCCTCGACGAAGCCCACCGGATCGGCCTCGTCCGCCGCAGGGAAAACCTCCGGCTCAGATAAGACTGGCTCAGATAAGACTGGCTCCGACAAGACCGGCCCCTCAAAAACTGGATCCTCGAAATCATCCGCCGGACCCCTGGTCGTCAAAGGAGGCACCGCTCCGACCTTACAAGCCGAAGCGGCCGCGGCTGATGCTCCAGCGCCCAGCATGACCGGGATCGCAGCCACCGCCGCCGCCGCACCTCCGCCAAACCTGGGCAGCACAGCAAGCGTGCCCAAGCCCGTGCTGCAGACCGTGCACATTTCGCAAGGCGTCTCGCGCGGGTTGCTGATCCATCAAGTGTCGCCCGTCTATCCCAGGGCCGCGCTAGCCATGCGGATTGAGGGCACTGTCGAGTTGACCACAACCATCTCGAAGACCGGCGAGATTACCCACGTCAAAATCGTCAGCGGAGATCCGCAACTGGCCAAAGCCGCCGCCGACGCCGTCAAACAATGGAAGTACAAACCCTACCTGCTCAACGGCGAACCCGTCGACATCCAGACCGTCGTCACCGTGAACTTCAAACTCCCCGACTAGATTCACGCCTTCCGCAAGAAACGCCCAGCACGTCTCCTGGTTTCGACCCTGTCCTTTAAAACGACGTTGTCATCCTGAGCGTAGCCGCTTTTCAGGCGTAGCGAAGGATCTCCCTCTGAACCGCCGTAATGCGCCAGCCAAGCTGCACCCGCTCGTCGCGGTTTCCGACGAGAGGGTCACCCCCCTCCCCCCCCACTATTTTTTTCTTCTGGTTCGACTAAAGTATTCATTCTTAATGGCTTGTGGGTCGCGGGTCGGGTGGGGTCTGGGTAAAATCTTGAGCCGGTAGGACTTGCGGCTAAAATATTCCGGAATAAAGACTTAGCGGCGGACTGGGCGGGCCGCGATCCCCGCTTGGGATCGGCGGTCGAAAGATTGTTGGGAGAGCCCTCGCGCAATGGAACCAGCTTGCGCGTTCTGAAATCCTCAGTAAAGGTTGTTCGTCACAAGAGCTGGGATTATTTCTGTGGATGGCTGTGGAAAAAGTCGGGTTGGATGGGGTAGGACGTGTCCCGTCTGTCCCGGTTTTTTCTCCGAATACCATCTCACAAATGGCAGCCGTCCGTGGCCACCGCCGCCCTTACCGCGCCTTCTTTCTGGCTTTGGGCGAAGGCAAACCACCTTCGGAATCCGGCCCAGGGATGGGCCCGCCAAGTACTTCTGCGACTCTGCTCCGATCCCCCGAGCGCCACGCGTCAATAAGTTGCTTCCCTTTCGAGCTGATATTAACGGCGTATGTCACGATTTGCCAATTGTTGTTTGCTTTCCGTTGCATCGTCCCCATTCCCGCAGAGATGATTCGCGCGAAATGCAGGAGGCCGTCGCCCGAAACTACGAGAAAATCCTTCTTACATTCGCGCAGGAAAAGAAGCCGATCCACGGCTTCGAGGTCAAATGCGCGGCTGATGGCGACGAGCATCGCCTTATAGAGGTAGATGGATTCCGGCTGAATAGTGCCCCGATGATACATAGCGTGGCACATCGGGCAGAGAGCGGCCAAGTTCGACGGATCGTCGCCCCCGCCGTACTCAACCTCCCAAATGTGATGCATGTCGAGTGTGAGAATGTTGCGACACGTCGGCACCGCGCATCGATATCCGGATTCCGTCAAGACGAGCGTCTTAGTCTTTTGCGGGAGCTTTTCCCGGTAGCGCGGTTTTTGGCTTTTCTTCGTTTTGACCATCAAGAAGCTTCCTCACGCTCGACTTTGGTAGCCGTTTGAACAGGTTGCTCTGTTCAAATGTCTGAATAGTTCCATCATCGTCGAAGCGCTGGCGAATTAGATCGGCCTCACGTAGCGGAGTTAAGTGGTAATCCAACGCAGCGGCGCTGTTGAATACGAACTTCTTTATCAAATAGTCGCGTGTGCGAGGCTCTTCGCACTCCTTCAGGATCTGCTTACCCTTGTCGGTCTTGAGGTGCTCTCGAACGTACACTTCAACGACCTGCCGGTTGGAAATACTTGCTATCGTTTCTAGCGCGCCCAACCGCTCCTTTATCGCGATCAATTCCGCTTTCAGTTGGTCTGACGAAACCTCAACGCTGTCTTTCTTCATTCCTTGGCCTTGGCGGATTTTCCGCTGCTGCCTATCCTATCGAAGTCCGTTAGGTCGAATAACCTAGCGCGCTTCTTGTCCTCGTTAGTCTCCATCAAGCCCATAGCCTCGCATTTCTGTGCTAGTGCGACGAGAACATTGGGACTCATCTTGCAGGCGATTGGTACCTGCTTCCATCGAGGCCTTACCATCCAGCATTTGGTATGCATCACGTGACTTAATCCGGTAATGCTCTTTTCGAGGAGGACCTTGACTGGTTGATACGAGGCCGCGCGAATCTAGTTCCGAATGTCCGTCAGGACCGCTAACATCTTGTCATCACTCATTGCTGTGCGCCGCTTTCAAAGAAGGTAGCAGGGACCGCGATAGCTAGTTTTGGTTCTTTTCCGCCACCAGAGAGCAGCTTGGCTTCTTTGAGCCGCTTAACAGCGTGTCAGGTCGCCCTGGTTAATTCCCCATTTCGCTGCAGGATGGCTGCTGCGTCCAGATTTCCGTCCATAAGCAGCACCGACCTCGCTTTCCGGGACGCTGCTCCCGACACTCGCCGGAGTTCTCCCCGGAGCTTCTGGTCTCGTTCCGCAATTGCTGGTTCAGCCATCAGGCGGACGAGATCACGAATCTCGCGGACTGCGCTCAGTAACTCATCGGACTGTTCATTCATTTGTTCTTCTCCGAATTGTCGAAGAAATTTGGAGGAATAGAAATAACCAGCTTCGGCTCTTTATCGTCGAGCGCTATCAGCCCCTTGGCGCGAAGAGCCTTAGTGAATGTACTCAATTGCCCTTTATTTATTCCGGACTCTTGCAGATTGCGGCTTGGCTTCTCGAACCGTCCATCAATAGAGCCGCCCTTGCGGCTGCCTTGCTCTTCCCCACGGCCTCGGTAAGCTCTGCAATACTTTAGTCGATCAGAAAAAAAAATAGTGGGGGGGGGGAGGGGGGTATCCAGAAGTCCAAGCTCGGAAGGCCTGCTCCCAGTCCAGTTCCAGAAAACGTACCAGAGGCACCGAGGGAACGGGGCCGCGTACCTACTGCCGCTGCATCACTTCGTCGACCACAACCTTGCCGCCCGAGTCGGCGGTAATGATCTTATGCACCGGAGCATACCCACTGAGCGAGATGTCGATCACGTAGTTGCCGGGATCAAGGGCAATATCGACTGGCGAGTTCTTCTCCAGCATGTGCTGGTTGATCGCGATCTGCGCGCCTTTGGGCTGGGTGCGGATGCTGACCGTCGCCTGTCCCGGCGCCGCGCCCTTCCCCCCAAACAGTCTCGACATTTTTCCGACCGTCCGGATGTCGTCCGTGTTACCCAGCGGCCGCAGCGTGGGCGAGAAGTTGAAAGTTTGCCCCAGCACGAACTGGCCGTTCATGGTCTCGTCCAGGTACCCTGACATGCGGACGAGCACCACGTGCTGGCCTTTATCGACGCTGACCTGCGCCGGCGTCCTCGGCCCCACGTCGCGGCCATCCACGTAGATGTTGGCCCCTGCGGGACTACTCTTCACAATGAGCGTCGCCATCAGCTGCGCCAGGTGGATCACGGTGGTCGCCCGGTTGGCGGAGGTCACGGTCACAGAACGCGTGTCGGTCGTGTAGCCCGGCTTGCTGACGGCGATGGAATGCGCCCCCGGCTGAATGCTCGTCAGCACGAAAGGCGTGACATAGCTCGGATCAGTTCTGCCGTCCACCAGCACCTGCGCTCCCTGCGGCGTGGAGTCAATCGCGAGCTGTCCCGGAATGACCGCCGCGGGCGTGGGTGCTGCTCTCCTCTTCGAGTTTCGTCCACGCGAAGGCGTGGGCTCCTCGGTATTAGCTTCGGGTTCCGGAGCTTGCTCACGGGGCTGGGCAACGGGCACAGGTGCGGGAGCCGGCGTCTTATCAGGCGCGGGCTGGCTGGCCTCGGGCTGCGCCGGAGCGTCCGCCACGGCGGTAGTGCGTGCCCCGCCATCGTCGTCGCTTCCCAGGCTGTGGATATACATCGTGACGCCAATGCCGATGACGATGATCAGCGCCGCCGCCCCGCCCAGAGCGTAAAGCATGAGCTTGGGCGGAACGTTCTTGATCTCTTTAATCGCCTTCTCGGCCACTTCGCGCGGCTGAACCTTCGGCTTCTCATCTTCCTTCGCGCCACTAAACCGCGTCGAGGTCGAAGGTGCGGGCTGCGAGGCAACCGGCAGTGGTGGCGGCGGTGGCGGTATGTAGACTTCCTTGAGCGGAGGCAGTTCCGTCATCTCGGAAAAGCTGACGCCACCGCCGCTCTTGGCTCCGCCTTCGGCCATCATAGGATCGACAGCAATCCCGGGCGCATCATCAGCCTGGGGCTCGTAACTCTGGGGCTCAAAGGTTTCTACCTGCGGCTCGAAAGTTTCGACTTCGGGCTCGGGACTCTCGACCGGCGGCTCGGCCACGGCCGACATGGAAGCCGATGGAAATTCCGGCGGGTCGATGGTCGCCTTCACCCCGGCAGCGATGAACGGGTTCGGCGCCTCGAGTTCTGGAGCGTCCGGCGAAGACGGCGTCGCGTGGGCGCCCCCGACTCCTGCGGCAGCCGCAGCTGCTTTAGGAGCGGCCAGCTTTGACACCGGACTGGCCAGGGCGGAAGGCTTGGCTTCCGCGCTCGCCGACGCCGGCGGGTCGAGCTTCCGCTCGGCTGGTTTGGCCAGCGTTGATTTCGATTGAGGAGCAGCCAGCGAACTCGCGGGCCGCGCCAGACCGGATGGCACAGGAGCCGCCGGCCGTGGAGCTGCGGGTGCAGGAGCGGGGCGGGCAGCCGGCTTGGCCGCGGCTGGGGCCGCGAACTTGGCCTGGGCCGGCGGGTTCGGCTTCGCGGGAGAGGCAGCGTTCTTCGGTGCTTCCGGCTTCTTGGCGGCCGCTGGCTTCGATTCTTTGCATTTCTCCAGATCGTCCAGCAGTTGCCGGCCTGTCTGGTAGCGCTGTGCGGGATCCTTGGCCAGAGCCTTCATGATCAGGTCACTCAGAAGCGGATGCACCTTCGCGTTCACCTGAATCGGCGCGACCGGCGTGCTCTCGAGAACTCTTTGTCGCAAAGACTCGGAGTCTGCACCATCGAATGCTTTCCGCTCAGTCACCATCTCGTAGAGCATCGCGCCCAGACTGAACAGGTTCGACCGGCCATCCGTGGCCTCGCCCAGCACTTGCTCCGGCGACATGTAATGCAAAGCTCCTGGCATGCCTTCGGAAACGCTGGTCGCGAAAATGCCCGCGCTCGAAACGCCTAAGCTGAGAATTCGTACCGTGCCATCCCAGCCGCACATGATCTTGGCTGGTTCCAGGCTGTAGTGCACAATGCCATGAGACGTGATGTAATCGAGCGCTCCGCCCAACTGCCGGCCGATGTCGAGAAGATCCCAGATGGAAAATCCTTCTTTGCGGGCGAGCATGGTCGCGATGCTGTTGCCCTGCACGTACTCCATAGCAGCGCAGAACTGGCCCTCGATTACGCCGGCGCCGAATACGGGCGTAATGTTAGGGCTGCTCAAAGATTTCGTGGTCTCCGCTTCGGCCAACAGCGCCTGTTCGAGCGCCGACGCGCTCTCACCGAAGGCGCTCAACTGAATTACTTTTAAGGCAATCGTCTGCCCGGTCTCAGGGTCATTGGCTTTGTAGACCGTGCCCGTTGGCGATTTCGCCAGCTCACTCAGAATTTCGAAGGGGCCGATATTCGTAGACATTTTTGTCGTTTCCAAAAACTACCCTGCGACTCTGCCGCCCGCGAAACACCCGGCGGGCACAGGCCCAGGGAATGTGTACGGTTAGGATATCTCTGCTTGTGCGAAGCTTCGAGTTACCAAGGTAAGCTCTGCAAAGCATGGGAATGACGAGGGTCACCTGCCCCAGCCATGGCGGACGCAGACTGTTGGCAAGCGGCCCGAGGCGGCTTTCCACGACGGACGGCAAGCGCCGCGTAACTTTCTGGTCGTCGCAGCGGTTGTCATTGTTGGGTGTCATTGTTAGGCGTCATTGTTATATGTGCAGCCGTGTGTGACATTTGTCATCCCGCTTTGATGACGATCTCCACTTGTGGGCGTGGCCAGTGCGCGCGAGTATGGAACGTGAAGAGGGTTGCTGGATCGGGATGCCGAATACTGCAAAAATCGACTGCGGACTGGTTGCCGATCGGGAACAGCTTCGTCTATTCTTGGGGGGCTCGGAAATTCCTACCCGCTGTGCCTGGTTCCCGGTTCGCTCTGGAGTTCGCCGATGACGTTAACCCGGTTTGTTACCAAGAACGCATTCCGCAACAAACGCCGCAGCACGCTGACCGTGTTGAGCATCGCTTTTTCTTTGCTGCTGCTTACTCTGATGATGACCATCTGGCGGGGCTTCTATCTCGACCAAGGCAGCGCCGAATCGGCGGAGCGACTGGTGGTAAGGCACCGTGTATCGCTGACCTTCAGTCTCCCCGGCTACTACCGGGAAAAGATTCGAGCGATTCCCGGGGTCGTAGCGGTAGTGCCCTCGTCCTGGTTCGGAGGAGTTTACAAAGATCAGAAGCCGGAGAATTTCTTCGCCCGGTTCGGCACCGATCCCGATGAATTTTTCAAGGTGTACCGGGACATCGCGATGCCCGAGGACCAGATCAAGGCCTGGCAGCGCGACCGGCAGGGCGCGATTGTCGACGACTTCCTGGCCAAGAAATATGGCTGGAAGCTGGGCGACCGCATTATTCTGCAGGGAGATATTTATCCAGTCAATCTTGAGTTGAACATCCGCGGCATCTTCCACTCAGACCCCGACAACAAGTCGATTTTCTTCAATTCGAAATATGTGGAAGAGGCCGTCCCGTTTTTCAAAGGCCAGGCCGGCACGTTCAGCATTCTGGCAGACAATCCTGCCGACGTGAGCAAGATTGCCGCGACCGTGGATGACATGTTCCGCAACTCGCCTCAGCCCACGAAAACGGAAAGCGAAAAAGCGTTTGGCCTGGAGTTCGTGGCCATGATGGGAAACGTGAAGGCGTTTATTCTGAGCATCTGCTCGGCCGTCGTCTTCGCCACGTTGCTGGTTTCGGCCAACACCATGGCGATGACTATTCGCGAGCGGACCCGCGAAGTGGCCGTGCTCAAAACTTTGGGCTTCACTAAACGCGGGGTGCTTGGATTATTCGTCAGCGAAGCGGTGTCGTTATCTCTGGTGGGTGGCGCGATTGGTGCGGGATTGGGGTGGCTAATGGTTTATTGGTTGACCCATTCTCCGCAGTTCATCAGCTTTTTCCCCCTTAAGGTGACGTTTGGAATCGGAGTGACCGCATTGTTGACTTCGGGCGTCGTGGGGCTGCTGAGCGCGGCTCTGCCTTCCTACAATGCCTCGCAGATCAACATTGTGGACGGACTCCGCCACATCGGCTGAAACTAGTGGGTGAAGTTAGGACGGTATGACGCTGGGCAGTTTTGTCGTGCGCAATACGTTCCGCAACAAGCGGCGCAGCCTGCTGACCATGGTCAGCATCAGCTTCTCGCTGCTCCTGCTCACGCTCATGATTTGCATCTGGCGGTCGTTTTACGTGGACCAGGTTGCGCCCGAGGCGGCACGCCGGCTGATTGTCCGCGACCGCGTCTCGCTGGCGTTTTTTCTGCCGGGGTTCTATCGCGACAAGATTCGCGATGTTCCGGGAGTAACCGCGGTGGCGCCGATGACTTGGTTTGGCGGCCGCTATATCGACGACCGGCCAGAACATTTCTTCGCCCAATTGGCTACCGATCCGGACGAGTATCTCAAAGTTGCTTCGGACAAAATCGTCCCCCCCGATCAGCTGAAGGCCTGGCAGCAGGATCGCACCGGGGCGCTGGTCGACGTCACGCTGGCCAAGAAATACGGTTGGAAAATCGGCGACCGCATCACCCTGCAGGGAACTATTTTCCCCGCCAATCTCGATCTGACGATTCGCGCTATCTATCATCGCGATCCGCCGCAGAACGCCCTCTATTTCAACAGCAAGTATCTGGAAGAGTCGGTCCCTTGGTTCAAAGGACAGGCAGGCTGGTATATCGCGCAGATCGATTCAGCAGACGATGTGGCGCGAGCCTCCAAGGAAATCGATGACATGTTCCGCAACTCGCCCTTGCAGACCAAGACCGAGAGCGAAAAAGCGTTTCAGCTCGGCTTTGTCGCTTCCCTGGGCAACATCAAGGCGTTCATCCTGGGTATTTGCGGGGCGGTGGTGTTCACCATCATGCTGGTTTCAGGCAACACCATGGCGATGTCGGTGCGCAGCCGGACGCGCGAGGTGGCCGTGCTGAAGACTCTGGGCTTCACCCGCCGGCGCGTTCTTTCAATGTTCGTGGGCGAGTCGGTGGCTTTGGCCGTTGCCGGTGGCGTGCTGGGAATTCTGGCGGCAGTCCCGGTGATCTGGTTTCTGACCCGCGGCTTCATTGCGCTGGGAGTTCCGCTGGCCATGAAAGTGAACGAGAAATCGGCTGGGCTTTCGTTGCTGGTCGCGTTAATTCTGGGACTGGTGAGCGGCTATCTACCCGCCTTCAATGCGTCGCGCATGAACATTGTGGATGGGCTGCGGCACATCGGTTAAGTAGCGCTACGGGAATCGAGTTTAAACATCGAGTTTAACTATGGCAATACCGATCAGCTATAACGTACGCAATTTAATTCTCCGCAAGGGGCTCACGCTCATGACCGCGCTGGGCATCGCGCTTACGGTCACGACGGCAATCTTTCTGATGGCGCTGGTCGCGGGGTTGAAGACGGCGTTTGTCAGCAGCGGCAGTCCGCTGAATGTGCTGGTGCTGCGCAAAGGCTCGGAGGCGGAACTCTCGGGCGGGTTCGATGCCTCGCTGTTTCCCACGCTCAAGACGCTGCCCGGAATCGCCAAAGACAGCCACGGCGAGCCGATGGCCTCGGGCGAGTGGGTGGTGGTGATCGTGCTCCCGCGCAAAGACGGCACCGGCGAAGTCAACGTAACCGTGCGCGGCATGATGCCCGACGGCCTCGAAATGCGTCAGTTGCCCGGCCCTGGCGGCCGGCCCGGCGTCAAATTAGTCGCAGGACGATGGTTCCAGACCGGGCAGCGCGAAGTTGTGGTCAGCAAGTCCATCCGCGACCGTTTCGCTCACGCCAACATCGGCGACACCATGCAGTTCGGCAAAGGATCGTGGAAAGTTGTGGGTGTGTTTGACGCCGGGGGATCGGCCTACGAATCCGAAGTGTGGGGCGATGTGAATCAGATGGCGTCGGACTTCGACCGGCAGGGCGGCTATTCGTCGGCCTACCTGCGGGCCACGGACCCTATTTCTGCCGAGGCGTTGAAGAATCGCGTCAGCGACGATCAGCGGCTGAAACTCGAAGGTGTGCTGGAAACCGACTACTATGCGAAACAGACCAGTTCCGGGACGCCGATTAAAGTGATCGGTTGGGTCGTGGGCGTGATCATGGCGATCGGCTCGATTTTCGCGGCCATGAACACGATGTACGCCGCGGTGTCCTATCGCGGCCGCGAAATTGCCACGCTGCGCGTGATTGGCTTCTCGCGGCCCGCCATCTTGACGTCGTTCGTGCTGGAATCTTTGCTGCTGGCGTTGCTGGGCGCGTTCGTCGGGATACTGTTGATGCTGCCGTTCAACGGTATGGAGACTGGCACATCGAACGCCGTAACCTTCAGCGAAGTGGTGTTTGCCCTGCGCATCACGCCGGCGGTGGCGGGCTACGCCATTCTGTTTGCGCTGATCATGGGATTCGTGGGCGGGCTGGCTCCAGCGTGGCACGCCGCGCGGCAGAATATTCTGAACGCGCTGCGCGGGTAGATTGTATCGGCTGGCCGGAAACAATTTGGAGATTTCGAGCGTAATCATAATTATGGCGATTGACACAAAACACGATGACTTGCAGAGCCTGCGCATTGACCGCAGCGAGCGCGGCAGTTCCGGCGGAGAGCCGCCGGCCTGGGCGCGCCGCTACATTTTCGGTGGCGTCGCGCTGGTGGTATTGCTGGGCGTGATCACGGTGGCCTACCGCGCAGTCTCAGCCGATGTTCCCGTAGTCGAAGTGGTCCGCGCCGCCGCCGAAACCGGCGGCAACGACGTGGGCGACACCGTACTTTCGGCAACGGGTTACATCGTGGCACATCACACCATCAACGTGAACTCCAAGGTCACAGGCCGCTTGTCGTGGATCGGCGTGGAGAAGGGCGACAAAGTGAAAGAAGGCCAGGTGCTGGTGCGCCTGGAAGATCAGGAATTTCGCGCTTCCTACGAGCAGGCCCGAGGGGCGCTGGAGAATGCCCAGGCTTATCTCGAAGAACTGCAGCACGGATCGCGCCCGGAAGAGATTCAGGAGGCGCAGCATAACCTGGACGAAGCCCGCGCCACCCTGGTGAACGACAAGCTGACCCTCGATCGGACGAAGGAGTTAGCCGGCAGTGGCGTGGTCTCACGGCAGCAACTCGACGATGCCACGGCGAAATTCGAAGCCGACCAGCAGCGCGTGAACTCCCTGCAGAAAGTATTCCAGCTGATGAAGATCGGTCCACGTGCGGAGGAAATCGCTCGCGCTCAGGGCGCGGTCACGCAGGCGCAGGGCCAGCTGGACTATGCCAAGTCGCAACTGGACGCGACGGTAATCCGCGCGCCGGTCACGGGCACGATTCTCGATCGCACGGCGGAAAAGGGAGAGTTGATTACTGCACAGTTTGCCAGCGCGGCCGCGGGCGGCCCGCAGGGATCCGTTGTGTCTTTGGCGGACCTCAACGATTTGCAAGTTGAGCTCGATATCGCGCAGGCAGATTTCGCTCGCCTGGGCCCCACGCAGAAAGCGAAAGTCACAACGGATGCCTATCCCGACAAGGAATATGACGGCGTCATCGCGCAGATTTCGCCCGAAGCCAACCGTCAAAAGGCGACGGTGCAGGTAAAGGTGCAAGTCCTGAACCCGAACAAATATGCGGGGATTCAGCTGCGGCCCGAAATGAATGCTACCGTCAAGTTTCTTGCCAATGAAGCTCCTGCAACCAAGAATACGAAGGGCCCTTCCGGCGTGTATGTGCCCTCGACGGCAATCCGCGATCTCGACGGAAAGAAGATTGTGTTGATCGCGTTCGACGGAAAGGCGGTTGCACGCGAAATCCATATACTGAGCCAGCGCAGCGACGGAGCGTTGGTCGAAGGCTTGGTCGGAGGCGAAAGTGTCATCACCACTGCTCCGTCAACATTGAAAGATGGCGACAGGATCAAGATCAAGAGTCAATCTTAAGACAGATCAAGCCTGAGAAGGGTGAATCCAATTCGAACGAGCAATCCTAAGAAGGGGTCATCATGAGCACAGTTGCACAGACAAATGTTGCCACGGGAACGAAAGTCGTACAGGCCCGCAGCGTCAGCAAGGTGTTTAAGCGCGATGCCTTTCAGGTAACGGCGCTCGACGACGTGTCGATCGACATCGCCAAGGGTGAATTCCTTGCGCTGATGGGGCCGTCGGGTTCGGGCAAAACCACGTTGCTGAATATGATTGCGGCCATCGACCGGCCGACCAGCGGCGAACTGCTGGTGCAGGGTCAGGATATTTTCCGCTTCAACGACGCGCAGATCGCGCGCTGGCGCAACGAGCACATCGGTTACGTCTTTCAGACCTTCAACCTGATTCCCGTGCTCACGGCATTTGAAAACGTCGAGTTGCCGCTGTTGCTGACCAAGCTGACGTCGCAGCAGCGCCGCGAACATGTTTTAACTGCGCTCAAGCTGGTCGGCCTGGAGGATCGAGTTGGCCACCTGCCCAAGCAGCTTTCTGGCGGACAGGAACAGCGCGTAGCCATAGCGCGTGCCATCGTCAGCGATCCGACGCTGTTACTCGCCGACGAACCGACCGGTGATCTGGACAGCCATTCCGCGACCGAAGTGCTGGAAATCCTGAAGCGCCTGAACGAAGATTTCCAGAAGACAATCGTGATGGTGACGCACGATCCGCACGCTGCGTCGTACGCGCACGTGACGCGGCATCTGGAAAAAGGCATGCTGCTACCGCCGGGATAGGCGCTTTCGCCCAGCGACCGGATAACCCAGTTACGCCACGAGGCCGGCTTTGCTAGTCGCCGGCTCCTCGGCAGGCGGTTCCGCAACCCAGCGCCAGGCGCGCCTGCCGTTTGCAAGCACAGCCTGCGCCTCGCCGTAATCCACCAGGCGGTTCAGCACGGTGGTGACCGACGCCATGGGATCTTTATGGCGGGCCAGCAACGCCGGCATCTTCTGCTGGAAGTAATCGCAAATCTCGCGGGCATTCATCGCGCAGCCGGCCTGCATAAGGATCATGCGGCAAGCCTTGGTGAATCCCGGCTGACGGCCGCTGCTTTTGCGGTCGACCAATTCCATCAGTTCATCGTTCAACACGCCGTCACCAAAAAGATTGGCGAGGCCGGAAATGGTCTGTTTGACGGTGCCGATGCGCTTCATGATCTCCGAGCGCTGTTCGAGTAACTGGCGCAGTTCCCCGTGCGCCTGCCGAATCACTTCCTGCACGTGGCCGACGTCATATCTCTCGACCGGACGGATCGAGCCGTTTACCTTCTGCCCTGTTTCCATGCATCCCCCAATGTTCGAACGCAGTCGTTACAGCGAACCCTGCGCCCGAATGCACCGGCGCAGCCTCACAACCGCATGCACGCAGGGGTGCAGTGCAGTTGCTTTACGCAACTCGCATAGACCGTCGCGCAAGAGGCAGAATCCCGCTTGAGGATCTATACGCAGAACATCGTCCCAGCGTTCCCTTGATTTCCTGCGAACTGCGTTTCCGGGACTTGCCGGACTTTGTGGGATTAGACGAAGCAATCGCGGATTGGTTAACAACGGAGAGCAACACGCCCAGGCGACAGGAACTCACGTTCAGCCAGTTGCTTAGCTTGTGATGAGCGGGGACGTAGCAATATCTACGTCTCAACGATCGTTTCATTGCTTATTGCAGGAAGAGCACTAGGAAGCGGCCGACGGAATGGTATCCGTCGCGCCAAGGCCGCAAAACAGAGGCAGTAGCAAGGGACTGGATTGCTTTAGCCATGTGGCACTTCAATGTCGTACATCCTGAGGGCTTTCTTATTCAACTCTAATTATTGTCCTCGAGTCACGGTCGCGCGGGGCAAGCCCGGCTGCAAGCGTATCGCCGGCTTTTGCGATGGCAGCCGACACGCGGCGGGTCAAAATTGTGCCTCACGTAACGCTCCAGTTAGGCAATACCAGTCCTGATTCCGGCTCGGCCTTCAATTCGGGAATCCTGACCCCGCCGGGGACCGAGAAACCGCGCCCCTCGACCAACGTAAGGACCCTGACAACCGATGGTACTAACGGAGCCCCTTGCAATGTCAACGGCCGCAAAACCCGCCCCCGCGCCCTTGCACGTTTTGTTAGTGGGGAACAAAGAGGAAGACTTCTTCCTCATCCGCGAAATTCTCCAGCGTACCCGGAGCCTGCTCTCGGCCGACCTTGACCACGCTAACTCTCTGGAAGACGCGAGAGAAATGTTGCAGCGGAAAGCCTACGGCCTGGTTCTGTTCGAACATGAGACCGGAAATGCGGAAGCGGTTCACTTTTTGGCGGAATTTCTTCATTCCGGACTCTCGGTCCCTTTCATCGTGCTGACCGAGCATGCCGACGAAAATACGGTGGCGGAGATCATCGAGGGCGGGATCTGGAATTGCGTGGCGAAGTCGCAACTGGACGGAGCAACTCTGGTCCGCACTATCCGCAACACGCTGGCCATCCACTCCCTGCAACAGGATCAGCACAACGCGGAGGAATCTCTACGCAAGCTCTCGCGGGCCGTCGAGCAGTCGGCCGACATGGTGATGGTGACCGATCTCCGCGGGATCATCGAGTACGTCAACCCCGCGTTCGAAGTTCTGACCGGCTACTCGCGCGACGAAGCCTGCGGGAAGACTCCACGAATTTTGAAATCTGGCGAGCAGGGCCCCGAGGTGTACCAGGAAATGTGGAAGACCATCCTCGCGGGCAACGTGTTTCGCGGCATTCTGGTAAACCGGAAGAAAAACGGCGAGTTGTATTACGTGGAGGAAACGATCTGCCCGGTGCGCGATCCCGCAGGGAACGTTACCCACTTCATTTCGAACGGACGCGACCTGACCGAGCGACTGCGGCTGGAAGCGCAGCTAATGCAGTCCCAGAAAATGGACGCCATCGGCAACCTGGCGGGCGGCGTGGCTCACGACTTCAACAATCTCCTCACTATTATTACCAGCTACGCGGAACTGGCATTGGATGCAGTGCCGCCGAGCAGTCCGCTCGAGGCCAAGCTTCAGGAGATTCTGCTGGCGGCGCGGAGGGCGGCAGAGTTGACCCGGCAGTTGCTCGCCTTCAGCCGGAAACAGCCGCGAGCGCTGCGCGTGGCCGACCTGAACCAGGTAATCGCCCGCATTGCCCACACGCTTCCCCGGCTCATCGGAGAAGACATCGAGTTCACGTTCACGGCTGGTGAAGGCTTGGGGCGCGTACGGGTCGATCCTCTGCAGGTGGAGCAGATTCTGATGAACCTGGCCGCCAATGCGCGTGACGCCATGCCCCAGGGCGGGTCCTTGCGAATCGAAAGCTCCGACGTGCGTCTGGAGCGCGACTACATTCATTGTCATCAAGCGACCATCCCTCCCGGCCGCTATGCTCTCTTCACCGTCAGCGACGACGGGAATGGAATCCCTCCTGAACATATGCCGCACATTTTCGAACCTTTCTACACCACCAAGCCCGCGGGCAAGGGCACCGGCCTCGGACTGGCAACCGTATACGGAATCGTGAAGCAGAACAAGGGATTCATCTGGGCCTACAGCGAACCCAAGATGGGAACGGTATTCAAGATCTATTTGCCCTGCGTAGGCGGGCGAGACCACGCCGCCGCAATCGAAGATGTGAAAGCCGAGCCTGTGAGTCGCGGATCGGAAACCGTGCTTCTGGTGGAAGACGAGCAGGCCGTGCGGCGGGCTACCGCGGAATTCCTGACTCTGCAGGGCTACACCGTGCTCGAAGCTAAAGACGGCGTCGATGCTCTGGCCGTGGCCAAGAACCATGCCTCGAACATCGACTTGCTGGTCACGGATGTGGTTATGCCGAACATGAGTGGCGGGCAGTTGGCCAAGGAACTCGGGCAAGTGCGCCCGGATACGAAGCTCCTGTTCGTTTCTGGTTATGCCGGCAAGACCGTGGTCGACCACAAGGTGTTCGATCTGGAAACCAATTTCCTGCAGAAGCCCTACACGTTGAAACAATTCTCACTGAAAATTCGCGCCGCCCTGGGCCAGAAGAATCCACCCCAACACCACACCGTCTAGCTATTCTCACGCCTACGGAGCCATGCGAGTCAGGCGTCCGTGCTTCAGTTCAAAGCGGTCGCCGCGCCAGGTCACGGTGTGGCCGGCGAAGCTCGCAATCCACACCGCAACGGCAGCCAGATCGCGAACTGGCAGCAGCCACAGATTCTTCACCAGGTGCGCATCCTGCAACACAGACTTGCCTACGGATAGAGCGACGGCCAAACGCAACAGAACCGTGACCCCAAAAACTCCCCATGACCACGGCGCGCCGTGTGCAGCGACGACGGAGAGCATAGCCCACGTCAAGCCGTAAGTGGAAACCAGGCCGATGTAGCCGCCGGCGCGTGCGTCCCGTACGCCTCGCGCCCAGCGTAACTGATGAGCGAGAAAGCCACGCAAGTCGTAGGCCGGAAGATGAGTCTCGACCACAACGTCGGATAGAACCACCTGCAGCCCGAGGCCGGCGATGCGCCGACCCAGTTCGTAGTCGTCCGCGAGGAAGTCGACAAACGATTGAAATCCTCCGATGCGCTCCAGATCGGCGCGGCGAAAAGCCAGTGTCGAGCCCAGCCCGAAGCGGATACCGCCCTCCAGCTGCCGAGCCGCCAGAACGCCGGCGCAGAAATCTGTGCTGATGCCGAGCGCCTCCAGGCGCGAACCTAGCGTCGGAGCGGGAACCCCACGGTACAGACAAGTCACCATCCCGACAGACTTGTCGGCGAACGGCGCCATCGCGCGGCGAAGATAATCGCGCTCCACGCGAATGTCGCTGTCATTGATGATCAGGTGATCATATTTCGAAGCGTTCAGCATTTGCGCGAGGTTGCTGACTTTTACATTCGCACCCAGAATCTCAGGACACACGACGCACAGAATTCTGCGACCGGGGAATTCGCGCTGCAGCTGTTTAACGCTTTCAGTCGCTGGATCGTCGGCATCGCTCACACCGAAGATAATTTCGTACTCAGGATAATCCTGCAGGCAGTGGCTGCGGAAGCTTTCGTACATGTCGGGGTCCGTGCCCTTCAGTGGCTTGAGGATGCAAACCGGCGGCGAGAATTGTGTGGGGCGGGCGTCCTTGTCCGCCTTCCGCTCGCGAAGAAATGCGCGCGCGCCCCACAGGCAGATCAGATAGAAGATGCAACTGGAGAGGCAGCCCAGACAGGAAATCCAGATCGCGACGAAGTGAAGAATCCTGACGATGAAGTGAATCATGCGCGAGCGCAGGCCAATCTATTCGTACCGCAAGCGACTCAATCGGATCGAGATTCGCCGCCTTCCACGCCGGATAAATTCCGAAGACCAGCCCGACGGCGGCGGCCGAACTGAAGCCGAAGGTGACCCAGAACAGCGACATGTGCGCCGGCAACGACGGCCACACGAGCGGGATCACGCCAGACCACAAGCGCACCCGACGAGTACGCCGATGATGCCGCCGACCGCGGTCAGCATGATCGCCTCAAGCGTGAATTGCAGAAGGATGTCGCGCTTGCGCGCGCCAATCGCTTTGCGCACGCCGATCTCGCGCGTGCGCTCGGTCACGCTGACCAGCATGATGTTCATGACGCCCACGCCGCCCACGACCAGCCCAACGCTGGAAATCGCGAACATCCCGACAAACAGCGCGCCCGTGAGCTGATTCCATACATCGGAGATCGAGTCCGAGGTGAAAATCGCAAAGTTATCCGGCTTGTCGAAGGGAACTTTCCGCCGCCGCCGCAGCAGTTCGCGAATCTCGTCGATGGCTTTGGGCACATCGTCGTGCGACGTGGCCTTGACGCTGATCCAGTGCTGCTTCATTTCCGGGTGCAGGGTTTTGAATGTCTGCAGCGGCAAAATGACTCGGTTGTCGTTCGGGTCATTGCCACCGCCGAACACCGATTTGATCTTCGATCACCGTGCCGATGACTTGAAACAGGCGGCCTTCGATGTTGATTTCTTTGCCCAGCGGATCCTGATCTCCAAATAATTGGTGCTGTGTGTCGTAGCAAACCACCACCACCGGCGAGCGATGTTCGTCGTCGAAATCGCTGAACCACCGGCCGCTGGCC
>CAVWLI010000006.1:0-59380 GCA_963755795.1 uncultured Acidobacteriota bacterium
GTGTTATGTGCGTGCTTCGTTCAGTTTATTGTTAGTACGCCCCGTATAAACTCAAAGGCGATTGGGAAGAGCAGCGCAAGGCGCTTGGCCAGACCGTCGTGCAAACGCTGGCGCAATATGCACCGAATCTGCCGGAATTGATTCTGACGCACCAGATCATTACGCCGCTTGACTTGGAAGAAAAATACGGGCTGACCGGCGGGCAGATTTTCCACGGAGAGCTGGCGCTGGATCAGTTCTTCACCATGCGTCCACTGCTCGACTGGGCGCGCTACCGGACGCCGATTGAGAAATTGTATTTATGCGGGAGTGGGACGCATCCGGGTGCGGGGCTGACCGGCGGGTCGGGGGCGAACGCGGCGCGCGAGATTTTGAAGGAACTAAAGAAGTAACATGTGGAGCGGGCACTCCTGCCCGCTTGCCTGCAGTGGCAAGAACCAGCGGGCAGGAGTGTCCGCTCCACAATGTCTATGAAGAATTCCGCTATCCTCCTGATCTCCTGCCCTGACCGCAAGGGCGAGGTCGCGGCCATTGCCGACTTCGTGTTCCGGCACGGCGGCAACATCCTGCACGCCGACGAGCATGCCGACGAAGAGTCGGGGCTGTTCCTGATGCGGGTCGAGTTCGATCCCAAGGACTTCGACATCGATCTTTTCCAGAAGGATCTGGCAAATTTCAGCGCGCATTTCTCGCCGATCGCTGAAGCATTCCACATGAATTGGCGGCTGGCGCAATCTTCTCAGCGGCCGCGCATGATCATTCTGGTTTCGAAATACGACCACTGCCTGGTCGATCTGCTGTATCGGCACAAGAGCGGCGAGCTGGCTTGCGACATACCGCTGATTATTTCGAATCATGCAGACAATCAAGCCATTGCCGACTTTTACAAGATTCCTTATGCGATCATTCCCGTGACGAAGGACAACAAGAACGCGGCCGAGGCGAAGATTCAGGCGCTGATTGATGAACAGAAGCCGGACTTTCTCGTGTTGGCGCGATACATGCAGATTTTGTCGAACGCATTTCGTCAATCGCCATCCGCAGCGGATTATCAATATTCATCATTCGTTTCTGCCGGCGTTTGTGGGAGCGCGGCCGTATCATCAGGCGTTCGAGCGCGGCGTGAAACTGATCGGCGCGACCAGCCATTACGTCACCGAAGTGCTCGACGATGGGCCGATTATCGAGCAGGATGTGGTGCGCGTATCGCATCGCGATACGGTCGAAGATCTCATTCGCAAGGGACGCGACCTGGAAAAAGTTGTGCTTTCGCGGGCGGTGCGCTGGCATGTTGAAAACCGCGTGCTGGTTTATGGGAACAAGACGGTCGTGTTTTGAACCGCCTCGCCCTCAGGGGCTAAAAGCCCTCGATAAAATAACAGGCTCTATCGCAGTGCTGGAAGCGCTGCGCCACAAAAAGCAATATCGTTCAACCAATAGCTTCCTGTGCTTTCGCGCAGAAGGGCATGTACTTCCGAAGCCTCTTTTACTCTCGTGAAGTCTCGCTCCGGTGGTAACTTGCACCGATAGTAACTTTTCGTTTTTACTTGGAAGCATTAGTAAAGTCTTCAGAAGGGAAACTCTTGCTCTCGGGGGCACGTTTGGCCGAAGATCTTCGGTTTGAATTAGCCATTCTGGCGACCGTCCAGGGCTTCTACCAGAAGCTTATGCGGGACGCGCTGGGCGGGGACGTCCCCATCCCGAGCGGTCTCGACGAGGACGCGCTGCGACATTCCGAGCGCGAACTTCCGACCACGCTGTCGCGCATGTATCGCTGGCTGCACCTGCTGGATATGGCAATCACGCCGGCCATGGTGCGCCAGGCGCTGACTCCCGACACGGATTCGGAAGTCGCTGAGGCCTTGCTGCGATATTTTGTGCGGCGTCGCGAACCCAGCGACGTGAATCGCGACAAGACCGATCTGATCGCGACGTTCTTGTACCGCCATCCGCGCGTGCCGGGACAGTGGGAACAGACTGGATATGGGCTCGACGGCGCGTTGCCGCTGTCGCCGTTTGAAATCGCGCTGATCGAGATTCTGGCGGACTCGGACGTGCCTTCCCTGCCCGAGGAGCACGTGCAGTTGCTGCGGCGATTCGATCCGCTGCGCGACGAGGTTGCCCGCTTCCGCGACTTCAACACGCTGATTGATTCCGGCATTATCGGCCGGGTGCGGGAACTGAAGCAGTGGCTCGATGCCTCGTTTTATCACCCCGGCGTGCTGGCCACGGTTTCAGCTTACAACGCGAATTTCGGCAAGAAGTTTGACGAGCTGTTCGCCAAGGCCCTGACCGAGATCAAGACCTTTGGACAAGCGCTCGAGGAAATGGGTGGGACGATTCTGACCACGGTTGACGGGGTGGAAGTCACGGTCGACCATGTGGCTGCGATTCAAGGAAAACAATTGCTCGAAGCCGACTACGGCAGCACCTTCGAGAAGTTCCGCCGCGTATCGAAGTTGAAAAAGGAACTGGATCGGCGTCCGCCCATCCGGAGGTCGCTGCTGACGCCGGCGGCGCAGGCATCGCGTTCTGCGGATGCGGCAGCGGCAGCACCTAAGAAGGCTAAAGCTGCAGCAGCGGCGGCCAAAGCGCCTGCCGTGGCTCCGGTGTTCCAGCCGCCCGCCATTACGGCGCAGCAACTCTCGGCGGAAGAGTCGAAACTGCGCCGGGTTGAGGAATCGATTCGGGTGTTTGTGCGCGTCGCCGATCCGAAGTACCGGCAGGTCGTGCCCATGCGCTTCTTCAATCTGACGCTAACAGCTGCGGAGGCCGACGCCTACAGCGCTCCGTTCCTGGAAGAAAAAAGTCTGCGCGCCGACGTGGCCCGAACGCTGATCAGGATGGTGTCGGTTTCCGCGCGCGTCAGCACTGAGCTCGAGGAATTGAAGCGCAGCCAGAAGATGTCGTCGCTGTGGAAGCTGCACGCCGACTCGGTGGTCGTACTGTTGGATATGGCCAGCAGCACTATCGAAGACGCAGGCAGCATTGGGAAGACAGCTGAGCAGAGCGGCGCGGGCGCGGCGGCGCGGGCGATCCACGACTCTGCCCACAAGCTGCGCAATCATTCTGATGTGGCTGTGAAGACCCTCGCCAACGTCAGCTAGCAACGTCCTTAAAATTCAATCGCCGGGTTGAGCTGTATTGATCAGATGATGGTCATTGTGGCGGCATAGAATTGTTGCAGTAGAAGGAGTCTCCCATGGCATACGTGATACGCCACATCCTCAACGACGGCGACGCCGTTGAATTAGGACAAAGGCTTTCGGACCAGGGCCCGTTCGATACGCGCGAACAGGCGGAACAGCGGCTTAACGAATTGGAGCTTGATCAGACGAATGGGAAATTTACGATTGAGGAGCTCGTCCTCAGTTAAATTGGTAGCCTACTCGGCGCGAAGTCTATCCTCCGGCAAAGCTTTCTTTCGTAAATAAATTGGGCGCGGCCACCAAGCCGCGCCCTTTTCTGATGGCCGAAAGTTGACACGGCTCAGTTGATGTCGAACTGCTGCTGGTGCACGGCTGCATCGCTCTTCACGATGATGGTGCGTTTGGTGAGTTCTTCCATCTCGTTCAGCAGGCGACCGTTGTTGGACTTCAATTCTTTGGCCACATCCGGATGCACGCGCAGCATGACGTCTTCATGTTCGAGGTGCTTGGCAATCTTCCGCATCTCGACATAAATCTCGTTGCAAACCGTGGTCACGGACTTCACGTATCCCGTTGACTCGCAATACGGGCAAGGCGCGCCGATGGTGCGTTCGAGCGACTGCTTGACGCGCTTGCGGGTGATGGCGACCAGGCCGAAGTCGTTAAACTGCAGAGTTTTTGACGGGGCGCGATCGCGGCGCAGTTCCTCTTCCAGCGCCTGCATCACGCGCTGGCGGTTGCGGCGTTCATCCATGTCGATGAAATCGATGATGATGATGCCGCCGAGATCGCGCAGCCGAACCTGGCGCACGATTTCCTTCACCGCATCCACATTGGTCTTGACGATGGTGTCTTCGAGACGCTGCGTCTTGCCAACGTACTTGCCGGTATTGATGTCGATGGCGACCAGCGCTTCGGTCTGGTTGATGACGATGTAGCCGCCGCTCTTGAGCCATACTTTCGACTTGAGAGCTTTGTCCATTTCCGCGGCTAGACCGAACTGTTCGAACAGCGGCGTTTCTTTGGTATACAACTTCACCCGTTTCACCATCTGCGGCTGGAAGCGGTTGAAGAAGCGCAGCACGCGCTCGTATTCGGGTTCGGTGTCGACCCAGATCACGCTGAAGTCGGAGGTGACCTGGTCGCGCAGCACGCGCTCGACCACGTTGAGGTCGTGATAGATCAGCGCGGGCGGCTTGGAACTCTCGGCGCGAGCCTTGATGTCCTGCCACAAACCTTTGAGGAAGCGGATGTCGGCGCGGAGTTCTTCTTCGCTGGCGCTCTGCGCGGCGGTGCGGACGATGAAGCCTCCGTGGCCGTTTTCGCGTTCGCTCATGATGATGCGCTTCAGGCGCTGGCGCTCTTCCTCGGAGGAAATTTTGCGCGAGACGCCGGTGTGGTTCACCGTCGGCATGTAGACCAGGAAGCGGCCAGGGAGCGCGATGTGGCTGGTGATGCGCGCGCCTTTCTTCCCGATCGGTTCCTTGGCGATCTGGACCAGAATTTCCTGGCCTTCTTTGAGCAGATCGCTGATCAGGGGAACGGGAGCGGATTCGCGGCGGCGGAAACGGCGGCCACCACCACCTCCTCCTCCGCGGCGCTGGCGGTCGCGGGGGCCACCTTGGCGGTCGTATCCGGGACGGGGACGCTGGGTGCGTTGCGTATAGCCGGCGGTTCCGGCGGGAGCGCGGACTTCGATTCGGGCATCGACGGTGCCGTTGCCGCGGGCTTCGGCGTCAAGCATGGCTTCGGCTTCGGCCTGCGCTTCTTCGAGTTCGATTTCTTCGCTGTCGTCCTCGCCTTCCGGATGGGTGGCCTCGGCGGGATGCGGCTCGCCGGAATCGGTGAGGGATGACTGATGAATCTCGGCAACGGTCTCGCGGGCGTCACCATTCAGGTGTCCGGGGCCGGCCTGCGTTTCTTCTTCGAATTCTTCGTAACCTTCGTCGGAAGAAGCTTCGTAATGGAGAGTGCCCGCTTCTTCCTCGTCGATCGTTTCTTCTTCCATGGTCCCGGGAGCGGCGAATGCGGGAGCATCGTGATGCGGATGCGTGGACTGGTCGTAGGCGACCGCGCGGCTGCCCTCCGCGTCTTCGATCTCTTGAGGCGATGCACTGGAAGATCCTCGCGGAAATTCCTGCATGGATTCCCGCTGCGCTTCCTCTTCAATGGCCACGATGCCCTCGCCCGGCCAGCCGAGAGAAGGCACATCGCTTAGTTCTGGACTGGCTTCCGGAGTTGGCTCGGGGCGGCGGATTTCCTGATTCCAGCCAGTTGTGGTCGACGCCGACTCCAGGTGCTCGACTTGCTCGTCCTCGACAAGATCAACCTCAGTTCGTTCCTCATGGTCTCCGCGAGTGTCGTCGTGCTCTTCACGCTCGTGCGCTTCAAGCAGGGGCTCGGCTGCGGACTCGGCGGCGGCAAAAATGGGCTCATCCTCGGGGAAGGTGGCGGCCAAGGGAGCTACGGCCTGGGCAGCAGTCTCCGGCTCGGCTTCTGCGACCGCCTGTCGAACGGGCGTCTGCGGCGCGGGCGGTTGTTGCGCAAACCGCTGGTATTTCGAAATTGACTCCCCGGGCAGCAGGATCGGCTGGTATCCGGGGGGCGGTCCGGAGGGCTGGGCTCGGCTGGAATCAACTGAGCGGATGGGCTCTACGGTGCGCGCGAAGCGCGGCTCCGAGGTGCGTTCCGAAGTCCGGTCGAAGGCTCGATCGGGAGTTCGCTCGGGACCACGATCCGGGCCTCGGTCTCGGCCATCGCCACGGCCGTCGCGGCGTCCGCCACGGCGGCGGCGGCGGCCACGGAAGCCTCCGCGGTCGCGGTTCTGCGAATCGGCGCTATTGGCTGAGTCGGTGGATTCTCCAGCAGGAGCCGGCTGGCCCTCACTGAGCGCGTCGGCTTCGAAGGCTCCTTCGTCGGTGACTTGCGCTAATTCGCCTTCGGTATCGGCTGCAACATCCGACGCTCCGGCCGCCTCGGCCTGCGCTGGCGGCAGACGCATGTCGGGCACGCTGCGGGTGGCCGGAATGACGTCGGTCAGATCGTCGTCATGCTCTTCCAACTCCATGAAATCGGAAACGTAGAGGAAGGCGTCACGCTCCAGGCCGATGTCGACGAAAGCCGACTGCATGCCGGGCAGGACGCGGGTTACACGGCCTTTGTAGATGGATCCTGCTAAGGTGTACTCGTTCTCGCGCTCCAGGTAGACTTCCGCGAGCAGATCGTCTTCGACCATGCCCACTTTGGTTTCGTGGGGGGTGGAAGAGACAAACAATTCTTTGTTCATCAAACACTCCGGTCCCGCCGGCTTGTTTAAAGTCGGACGGGCGTCACCGGGGCGGAGTCAGAGGAGGGGTGGGAGGATGAAACGAAGAGCGTCGCGATGCTGCCCCACGCGGGGGACAGACGGGGCCGGAGAGTTCTTGCCACTCTTCCTGCCGAGTCCGCTGCACAAGCTTGGGAATCTTTTGCACTAATCTCGCTTTCACTTCTGCCGGGGTTTGTGACCGCACTCTCAGACCCGAAGGTCGGGGGGCCGTTCCCTGCCCGGCTGCTCAACTTCAATCCTGCCCGGCCTTCAACTGCTCCACTAGCCGGTGAAATGCCCCCTTTACGCGAGGGCGATCGATATTTTTTGGGGCTGCGCCTGCGAGCGCAGCAGAACTGCTTTTCCTGCCGTACTTCCTTGGTTCCCGAACTTAGTTCCTGAACCTGGTTTCTTAACCTGTTGTTTCTTAAAGCTTTGTTCGTCCTTACTGGCTAGTCGTAAGCCGGCTCACCCAGCCTTCGCTGATCCAGTTAGTTGACGAAACGGCGCATACGAACATTCATAACCATCCCCAGCGCCAGGAACATGAACAATACGGAAGACCCACCATAACTCATCAACGGCAAGGGTATTCCGGTGACCGGCATAAAGCCAACCACCATGCCGACATTGACCAGGATATGGAAGCTAAGCACAGCCACCACACCCATCACCACGAACGTGCCAGCGCGGTCGGGCGCTGTTTGCGCG
Source organism: uncultured Acidobacteriota bacterium (assembly GCA_963755795.1). Taxonomy (GTDB): domain Bacteria; phylum Acidobacteriota; class Terriglobia; order Terriglobales; family Acidobacteriaceae; genus Sulfotelmatobacter. The sequence goes on from CAVWLI010000006.1 coordinate 7,168, forward strand.
TTCTGGGTCAAACGCATCAGCACCATGAAGTATAACAGCAGAACCCCGAGAGCGCCTACGAATCCATGCTCTTCGGAAAACGCGGCGAAAATAAAGTCCGTTTGCGGAACTGGGAGGAAATTACCGTGTGTTTGCGAGCCTTTACCGCCCCAAAGGCCTCCAGAGCCCACGGCGATCTTGGATTGCTCAACTTGGTACCCCGAGCCCTGGGGATCGAGTTCGGGATCGATAAAACTCGTCAAGCGCTGCTTCTGGTAGGACTTGAGCACATGCACGCGGGGCACGAGAAAGACTGCCCCGACCGCAATCGCCGCCAATAGGCCGACGGTCAACCCCTGTTTCCACTGCAACCCGCCCAGAAACACTCCCATAACGGCAATGGGAACGTAGGTGAGGGCGGTGCCGAGATCGGGCTGAGCGAGGACCATCAACATGGGCACACCGACGATGGCCCCGGCCTTCATGAAATCGGACCAGGAAAGCTCCCGCTGGCGCATATCGGCGAAATACTTGGCCACGGCAAGGATGAGAATCAGCTTGACCCATTCCGAGGGCTGGAAGTGGTTGCCGCCAGGCATATGGATCCAGCGCTTCGCGCCCAGATACCGCTGTCCGAACAGGAGTACGGCCATGAGCGAGGCCACGCCGGCAATATAGAACCAGTGGATCTGATCGAGCAGCGCCTGGTAATTGACCAGGCTCATCACGAACATCGCACCCACGCCGGCCACGACCCAATAAAGTTGCTTCACGTGGGCTCCAGCGAACTTGGTATGCGCGGTGGCGCTATGGATTTCCATGATGCCCAGGCCGCAAATCAGAAGCACGAAGCCCAGCAGGACCCAGTCGAAATCGCGGTATGAGACGTAGCGTGACATAAAACAGCTTCTAGCTTTTAGCTCCTTGCTTCTAGCTTTTCCGTGGAGGGACCAGCAGTTCGATTACCGCCACCAAGAACAGCTTTCTGCAGAACCACCCTCCTGTCATTCTGAGCGGCGGCGAAGCCGGCACGAAGAACCTTGCGGCAGTCAGCAGCGCCGATGCTGTAAACGGAAGCACCAACTATCCGCCAGCTACGAGGACTTACCGGCTACACCGTCACTGCCGGCCGTCGTAAGATCCTTCGCCCGGCTTAACGCCGGGCTCAAGACGGCATCACTTGGTTTCGCGACTTGGCGTACCACGCGCACTCGCAACTAATTCAGCCCTGGGGCAGCGATGGCGGCTGGCAGCGGCTTTTTGGGCAAGTCGAGAACGAAGCGGCCGCCTTGCAGCTTGTCGTTGCCTCCGTTGGAGTCCGGTTCGCTCCACAGGCCGCCGACGTCGACGGTCCCCTTGGCCTTCGGCTTTTCCACCATCTTCTGCGGGGTGCGTCGCTGCTTTTCAACGTAGGCCTTGATCACCTGAGTCGCCACCCGCGCGGCGAGCTTGCCATGTTCACCGCCCTGAAACAGGACACAGACGACGACGTCCGGATTGCGCCGTGGGGTGAACCCGACGAACCAGCCGTTCTGCGCCAGATCGGCGTTGTCCTTGTGCTTAGCGCGGTTCTCCAAGGAAACTACCTGAGCCGATCCAGTCTTCCCCGCGATCTCAATCCCTGGAATCGCGGCCAGCGGGGACGTACCACCGGGCTCAAGCACCTTTTCCATTGCGTCGGTAATGTAGTTCCAACCACTCGGATCAAGTGGAACGCTGGTCACGTCGGTAAAGTGCGCCGCCTCGGTGTAATTCGGCGGCAAGTCCGTCGGATTGATTACATGCGGCACCACCATCTTCCCGCCCATCGAGATGGCGCTGATCGCGCGCAACAACTGCACCGGCGTGACGGTAACGGCACCCTGCCCGATCCCGACGAAGATGGTTTCACCGGCGTACCATTTCTGATGAAAGGTCCGCGCCTTCCATTCTTCGGACGGAACCAGACCGCTGGCTTCTTGCGGCAGATCAATCCCCGTCTTCTGTCCCAAACCTAATTCGGTTGCATACTTGGCAATTTTCTCAATTCCGAGCTTGTCGGCCAGCGTGTAAAAGAAAATATCGCACGACTGATAAATCGCTTTCGCGAGGTCGACATCCCCGTGGGTTTGATGCACAAAGTAGACCCAGCATTTCGAATTTCTGCCGTAGAAGTCGGCACTGCCGTTGCAGTGGACGTGCATATTCTGGGCAATGCCTTCCTGCCAGCCGGCAAACGACATGATGATCTTAAAGGTCGAGCCCGGCGCCAGCTGCGCCTGAATCGCTTTGTTCAGCAGCGGCTTGTCGGGATCGGTGACCAGCTTGTTCCATTGATCGCGCGACACGTGTACCGCAAAATCGTTGGGATCAAAAGTTGGCCGGCTGACCATGGCCAGGACTTCTCCGGTGTGCGGGTCCATGGCAACAATCGCGCCGTTCTTATCGCCCAGCGCTTCTTCGGCTGCGATCTGCAAGTCGATATCGATAGTCAGCTTCAACGGCTTGCCGGGCACGGCTTCGGTTTCGCCCAAGCGTCCGACTTCGCGGCCGTGGCTGTCGACCAGCGCCTGGCGCGATCCATTCTGGCCCATCAACAGCGTGTTGTACTGGCGCTCGACGCCGGAAATTCCGACGACGTCACCCGCGTTGTAGAGCTCGAACTGGGGCTGGTTCAGCATGTCTTCGCTGACCTCGCCCACGTAGCCGATCAGGTGCGCCATGAACCCGTTGCGAGGGTAGAGGCGGCGGTGCGACATGATGGTGTCGAGTTCGGGCAGTTCGTTGCGATGCGCTTCAATGAACTGCAACTCATCAGGAGTGATGTCCTCCTTCAGAAAAATCGGCTGGTACTGAGGCATCGACGCGAAGTGGCGGATGCGCGCCCGCACTTCATTGGGATCGAGGTGCAAGCCCTGGGCAATTAAGTCGGCATCGGCCACCAGGTCGCGTGAAGAATCGCGCAGCAGCAGCGCGGAGAACGACGGATAGTTGTCGACAATCGTGCGCCCTTCGCGGTCCAGAATCTTGCCGCGCGGCGCGAGCACGGGCACGTTGCGAACGCGATTTTTCTCGGCCGCCGAGGAGTAATACCCGCTCTCCATCACCTGCAGCTTCCACAATCCGTAGGCGAGCACCAGGAAGATGCCCAGGATGATGTACTGCGCCGCCGTCAGGCGGATTTCGGAAACTTTTTCGTCGCGGCCGAACATCAGACTTCGGGCTTCAGGCTTTCGGCTTCCGGCGTGTTCGGCACACGCTGAGAAATCGACGCTGACGCCATTTTCCTTTCAGGAATTACCTTCATTCTAAATCGGACCCTGAGCCAATGGTGTTTTTTCCGGTGACGAAGGTCACGGTCACCTGGAGATCTTCCGTACCCAACCGGGCCGGGAGCCCGAAGTCGAGCGCCGGAAGCCGTCTTCATGTTCTCTGCTTGAACTTGTCCAGCAGGAAGAACAGCACTACGCCGAGAGTTGCGTTGGCCAGGCCTGCCAGAATGCCGTGCAGCCAACTCCAGTTCTGTGTCATGTTCACCAGTCCACGGGCAACCGTGAAATAGACCGCGGAGTGGATCAGATAGAACCCCAGCGTCACCAGGAAGCGGGCGCCGGCATTTTCCACGTCGAGCTTCACGCCCAGCGACGAAGCTCCGTATCCGACGACGGTCTTGGCGATGCCATAGAGTCCAATGGGATTGTGGCCCAGCATGTCCTGCGCCAGACCAATCACGGCGCCGGTGAACAGGCCGGCAATCGGGTTGCGGCGGGCCATGGCGAAAAAAATCGTGACCAGCAGCGGAAGATCGAAGTAGACGGCAAAGCGCGGAAACCGCAGCGGTATGAATGCCTGCGCAAACAGCGCCAGCAGCGGGATGCCGATCGTCACCGGGATACTGAACCGGTAGACTTCAACCTGCTCCCCAGATGTGTAGGTAATGGGCACGCTATTGAGGGCTGCTTTCGGCAGCGGGCGGCTGCGAATTAGCGGGCGTAGCACTGGGCTCGGCGGGCTTCGGCGGCGGGCCTGCGGGAGCGGTCGCGGGCGTGGTGGAAGGGGCTCCGGACTTCGGATCTGGCGTTGTGGCGCCCGCGGCCGGCGTGTTCTTTCTTGCGGCGGAAGTGCCCGCAGGAGTCCCATCTGCCGGCTTCGCGGATATTCCAGACGCTGGCGTGCCGGGAACAGTATTCGTGCCGGCTGGATTCTTCGCGGTCGGGGTGGTCATGGTGGCAGCATCCGCAGGTTTCGTTGTCGGCTTCGCGACCGACGGTCTCGGTGAATTTTCTGTAGTGGCCGGTTTTGCGCCCGCGGGGTTCGCATCGGCCGGCTTGTCGGGCACAGACGGCAAACGTTGCGCCAGAATATCGGAAGCGCGGATGTGAACATTCTCTTCCGCGGTGGCCTGCCGTTCCTTGTTTTCGACCAGAACCAGCACCTCTTCGAGTTTGCTGAGGTTGGCGGCAGGTTTGACTGTGATGTTCAAAAACAGGTCCTTGCCGTTTCCGACTTTGGTAACAAGTCCGATTGGCAAGCCCTTGGGGAAAATCTGGTCGCCGCCGCTGGTCAGAACGGTTTCACCGACAGGGACTTGCTCATCGCTCATCACGCGCTCGAGAACGACTTCGCCGCTGGCGGTGCCGCGCAGCACACCCTGCAGGCGAGTCTTCTCAAGCAGGGCTCCGACGCCGCTGCTTTGATCGCTGATCAACAAAACCTGAGAAACGGACGGGTAGGCAACGAGCACCTTGCCCACAATGCCATCGGCGGTCATGACTGCCATATCGCGTTTGATGCCCGCGTTCTCGCCCTTGTCGATATAGATGGTGCGGGAAAGATCGCTGCCGCTGGATCCGATCACCTGGGCGGCCACGGTGCGGGAGATGAACTGTTCTTTGAAGGCGAGCAGGGATTGCAGGCGGCGCGCCTGCGCAGCGTCTTCGCCGAGCCTAACCTGTTCGAGCCGCATCTGCTCAATCTGATCCTTCAGCTGGCGATTTTCGGCCCGAACTCCGCGCAGATAAAAATAGTTGTGCCAGAGATTGCCGGTGCCGTTCTGCGCCCAGACCAGAACGCGCTCAAAGGGAGTGATGGCGCCGACTGCCCAGATGCGAATGAGGCGCGTGTTTTCCGGATCGTTGCCACCGCGCTTGACCTGTGTCGCGAGCCCCAGCACCTGCAGAAACAGGACTCCTACCAGGATGATCAGGTTGCGATAGCGGCCGAGTACGGATTCCATAGAGTCAGGGGGTCAAGGCTCAGGGATTTGGGTCAGCTTTTCTGGCCCCTGACCTCTGGCCCCTGATCCCTGGACGTTTACTCGATCGAGATTTTTCTGAGCAGTTTGAAATCGCTGAGCATCTTGCCGGTGCCCAGCACCACGCTGCACAGCGGGTCGTCGGCAATCGAAACCGGCAGGCCGGTTTCTTCGCGGATGCGCTTATCGAGATTCTTAAGCAGCGCACCGCCGCCGGTGAGCACGATGCCGCGGTCGCTGATGTCGGCGGAAAGCTCGGGAGGCGTGCGCTCGAGCGCTACGCGAATCGCATTCATGATAGTCGACACGCATTCGCTGAGGGCCTCGCGAATCTCGCCGTCGTCGACCGTGATGGTCTTGGGGACGCCTTCGATCAGGTTGCGGCCCTTGATTTCCATGGTCATGGGCTTGTCGAGCTGGTGCGCGGAACCGATTTCCATCTTGATCTGTTCGGCGGTGCGCTCGCCGATCAGCAGGTTATATTTCCGCTTCAGATAATTCATGACCGCTTCGTCCATCTGGTTGCCGGCCATGCGCACGGACCGCGAGTAGACGATGCCGCTCAAAGAAATGACTGCGATGTCAGTAGTGCCGCCGCCGATGTCCACCACCATGTTGCCGCTGGGTTCGGTGATGGGCAGTCCCGCGCCAATGGCTGCGACCATAGCCTGCTCGACCAGATGCACTTCGCTGGCCTTGGCGCGATAGGCGGAATCCATGACCGCGCGCTTTTCCACCTGCGTAATTTCCGAAGGCACGCCGATCACGATGCGGGGATGCACCAGCATCTTGCGGTTGTGCGCCTTCTGGATGAAATAGTTCAGCATCTTCTCGGTGACTTTGAAGTCCGCGATCACGCCGTCTTTCATTGGTTTGATGGCGACAATATTGCCGGGAGTGCGACCCAGCATTTCTTTCGCCTCTTTGCCGACGGCCTCAACCTCACCCGTATTTTTATTGATGGCGACGATGGAGGGCTCATTGACGACAATGCCCTTGCCACGCGCATACACGAGCGTATTGGCGGTGCCAAGGTCGATGGCCAGATCGCTGGAGAAAATGCTGAACAGCGACCGGAGATTGTGACTGCGCGTCGGGCCTGAATGAAATCCGTTCTTTGACATGACGAAATGTTCCCGCGTCTTTCTCGCGTACCGCTCTCTTTCCGGGAGTGTCCCGGATTTTCTTTTTCTGTTTGGGGTGCTGGCTGTCTTTATTCTACGAGATGCCCGGCAACCTTGCTCAAAACTGAAATCTCTAGCTCACGAGACTGGCAAATTCCCGCCAGCTCTCACTGAATAATGATCTTCTTCTGCTGCGTATTCACTCCACCCTGCGCGGTTTGTGCGGTCACCGTAATTACGGCTTCCCCGGTCGGCAGCGGCGGCGTGAAGTAATGGAACCCGCCGTCGGCGTTGATCATGGGAACTTCGCTGCCGTTCACCATCACGCGCGCGCCAGTCTGCGTCTTGCCGGTCACCTCAATCACGTGACCGTGCTGGATAAAAGGATCCAGTTCCAGTTCGATAGCTTCGGTGTCTTTGCCTTTGGAAATGATGGTAAAGCGATTCTTCTCGCTCTCCACCGATTCCTTGCCGGCGGTGTCGTAAGACTGCACCATCCAGTAATAAGCGCCTTCCCCCAGGCTCGTGACCGTTACCGCTGCCGTATTAACCTTCTTATCAACCAGTGTAGAAGAAAAATATGGGTTCCGCGAGATGCGCAGGCGGTAACCAACTGCATTCGCCATCGGCGTCCAGGAGAATTCAACATCTTTGGTTGCCTCGCCCGAGGAAAACAGCGGCGCCATGTTGGCGGGAGCGATCGGGGTGGGCGGACCGATTTCTTTTTCTTTCTCCAGACGCGACTGCTGGCCCTGGAAGCTCACCTTTTCCCAATTGGCCAGTTGCACCGTCTCGCCGTTGCGCGTGACTTCGCCGGTACCTTTTTTCATCAGGATCTCGTGCTGGTCGGCCTTGGGATCGTTATGCACTTGCGCTGCCGATTCCGGGGAAAGCGAGGCCGTGGCGCCATCCACAATCACCTGCGATTTCGAACCCTGGCTGTAAGTCGCGGTCGAAAGATCGACGGTTCCAGTGCTCACCGTCACCGCCACGTTGGTCTGCTGCTGGTCGTTGGCGGAGTTTTCTTCGATCACGATCAGCGAATCCTGCTTCACGGTGTAACTGGTGCCGTCATTGAAAACAACTTTGGCCATGCCTTCAGAACCGGTCTGAATGACATCGCCCTTGTCGAGGGGAATGCTGTAGTCGGCGGTCACCCAACTGTTGCCGTTTCCCTTCTTCACCCGCACCGTGCCGTCGAGAGCCGTGAAGTGTGCCTGCTGGGCTGTCGCAGCACCCGAACCGACAGCCGGAGCCATCCCTGACACGCGCTCCAGCAGTCTGCCGGCCAGGTTTTCGCCGGCCTTCACGCTGTTCTGAGTGAATTGTGGAAACACCGCGCGCATGGCGATGAACACTATCGCGGCGGCTGCCAGGATCAGCAGGAACACACTGCGGTATGTGATGGTGGTCCACGCTACGTGGATCCCCGGTTTGCGATCGTCGGATGACACTTTAGACCAAGAAACCTCAGTAAATATGCGGTAAAGAGCAACGTTAGCACAAGCAAAACAGAGGAAAAACCTCCGAATCACTTTGGCAGGTTACTGAAGTGTAGTCAGGCACTTAGCCGCTATGGGAAAGCCCCGAAACCGGACAGGAAAGGTGCTTGTGAAAGTTTCATTACGATCAGCTATTCTTGTTTCCCTATGATTGGCGCTTCTGGCGCGTCGACTGAGTCCGATCGCGGCCGTCAGGCGTTCGTTGCGTCCGGCATGGCCGTGGTCTGGGCGATCGCCTTGGCGAAGCTCATCTTCCACATTTATTTCAACAACCGCTACGGCTATTTCCGCGATGAGTTTAATTACATGTCATGCGGCGACCACCTGCAGTGGGGATACGTCGACCAGCCTCCGCTGATTCCGTTTCTGATCCACCTCTGCCGCGCTGTGCTGGGTGACTCGCTGCGCAGCGTTCGCTTCATCCCTGCGCTGGCATCGTCGTTGCTGGTGGTGCAGACTGCGGTTTTGGCGCGCGAATTAGGAGGGCGCCGCTACGCCGTGCTCCTCAGCGCGGTCTGCGCCGTCATCGCGCCGCAGTATCTTTCGAACGGCAGTCTTCTGGGCACGAACTGTCTCGAACCGAACCTGTGGATGGGCTGCGTTTATTTTTTCCTTCTTGGGGTGAGGAAAAACGACCTGCGGTACTGGCTCTGGTTCGGCGTGGTCGCGGGCATCGGCATGGAGGAGAAGTATTCCATTGCCGTCTTCGGCCTGGGCATGGTCGTGGGCCTGCTGCTCACCGAACAACGTCGCGTGTTTTTCGACAAGTGGATTTGGCTGGGCGGCCTCGCCGCTTTTCTTATTTTCCTGCCTAATCTGCTGTGGAACATTCACTACGACTGGCCGTTCGTGCAACTGATGCACGACATTCGCGCCGAGGGCCGCGACGTCGTGCTGGGGCCAGTTCAGTTCTTCCTGCAGCAGACTCTGCTGGTGAATCCTCTAACCGCGCCGATCTGGCTGGCGGGATTGTTTGCCCTCCCGTTCTGGTCACGGCTGAAACCTTATCGCGTGCTGGGCTGGTGCTACCTGGTCTGCTACGCGGTTTTCTTTGGCCTTCATGGAAAGAACTACTACCTGGCGCCGGTCTATCCCATGCTGCTGGCTGCAGGAGCGGTGGTGCTGGAGTCTGCGCTCGATCGGTCTGCAGTCGATCGTTCGGCGCTCAATTCCAAGGATGGGCCTCGCCCGCAGTGGTTGAAGCCGGTGGTTGTGGTCCTGCTTCTCGCCAATGGGGCGTATCTTGCTCCCATCGTTGTTCCCGTCCTGTCGCCCGATCACTTCCTCGCCTACGCGAAATCTCTCCCGTTCAAACTCCCGGTCATGGAGCACGCCCATGCCCGCGCCCCACTGCCGCAGTGGTATGCCGACCAGTTCGGCTGGCAAGAAATTGTGAATGAAACGGCGGTCGCCTGGAACCGCCTGACGCCCGATGAACGGAAAGACTGCGGCATTTTTGCCCAGGATTACGGGCAGGCCGGGGCGATCGATTTTCTCGGCCGCCACTATGGCTTGCCGGCCGCGCTCAGCGGCCATCAGACATGGTTTCTGTGGGGACCGCGCGGATACTCCGGCAACTGTCTGATCGTGCTCGATGACAGAAAAGAGCGGCTGGAACAGCTTTTCAATCAAGTCGACTATGTTGGCACGTCCGCCCCGAGTCCATACGCGCTGGAGCAACAGATTGACGTCTACATCTGCCGGGGAGCGAAGTTTGGGACGCTCACTCAGCTCTGGCCGAAGTTGAAACGCTGGCGCTAATTGGCCCGCGGACCAATCTTGGTAAGCACCGCGCAAAGTGTATCCGTGTCCGTAACGGTGGTGTCGCCCATGTGCTGCAAAGAGGCCAGAGAATGATTCGCGGCCGCCTCGTTGCCGAAGCCGCAAGCGTCCTTCACCAGAATCGGCCAGAAGCCTAGGTCCGCTCCCTGCCGGCACGTAGGATCGATTCCTATCTCAAGGGCGATGCCCGCGATGATAAAACTGCGAATCCCACAGTCCCGCAGCGCAATCTCCAGAAACGTCCCTTCGAATGCTGACATCGTGATCTTGTCGACAATCGCCTCGCTGGGCCGGGGCTCGAGTTCCGGAATAAGCTGAAAATTAGAACTGTCCCGAAGAAACATGGGTTTCACCGCTTCCATTGATTCCGCCCGCTGCCAGGCCATCGCCGTACGGCACTGGAAGGCCCCCATCAGCTCTTTTGGAAGCGACATGTGCCGGGTAAAGAACGTGCGCAGCCCGGCGGCCCTCGCGGACGTGAGTAATCTGGCCACTTGACGCGTGACCTCCTGCCCTTTGGCCACCTGCTTCGTGATCCCCACCTGCATGTCGTAAACGATCAGCGCCGTATTTTCCGGATTGACCAACTCCTCCAGCGACCGGGGAATCTTCATGCCACAGAATTCTTGCATCTCACATTTTCCTCACCCCAAGAGTATAAAGGCGAGAGAGAGGACTCCCGTTGGTCCTCCGCCTTGCCGCTTCTTCCCTGCCCGCTGTAGCATCAAAGACGTAGTGAACAAAGCTTAGGCCTCATAATCTTGACCTTCCCCCAGGAGAAATTATGGCTACCGATACTTTGACCAGTCCGGCCACACTCAACTATGGCACGACCAAAGTTTTCAAGAATTTCATCGACGGCGAGTGGGTCGAGGCCTCGACGGGCGAGACGTTTGAGAACCGCAATCCCGCCGACACGCGCGACCTGGTCGGAATTTTCCAGAAATCGGCTAAGGCCGACGTGGACGCCGCTGTAGCCGCCGCCAAGCGCGCCTTCACCAAGTGGCGGCTCGTCCCGGCCCCTCGCCGGGCGGAGATTGTTTTCCGGGCTGCCGAAATCCTGATCGGACGCAAGGAAGAGTATGCCCGAGAAATGACCCGTGAAATGGGCAAGGTTCTGGCCGAGACACGCGGCGACGTGCAGGAAGCGATCGATGCCGCCTATTACAACGCCGGCGAAGGCCGCCGCCTGTTCGGGCCCACCGTGCCGTCGGAGATGCCCAACAAGTTCGCCATGGCCGTGCGGCAGCCCATCGGAGTCTGCGGCATGATCACGCCGTGGAATTTCCCGATGGCGATTTCTTCGTGGAAGCTGCTGCCAGCCATTGTTTGCGGCAACACCTGCGTGATCAAGCCGGCGCAGGATACGCCGCTCTCCACGTTCAATCTGGTGCGTGCTCTCACCGACGCAGGCCTGCCCAAGGGTGTGATCAATATCGTGGCCGGATTTGGCGCGGAGGTGGGTACTCCGCTCGCCGAACATCCTGACGTTCGCGCGATTTCACTGACGGGATCGTCCGCCGTGGGCCGCATTGTGGGCGGGATCGCGGCGCAGAGTTTCAAGCATTGCTCGCTTGAACTGGGCGGCAAGAATCCGATGATCGTGCTTGACGACGCGAATCTCGACCTCGCCATTGAAGGCGGGCTCTGGGGAGCGTTCGGCACCACCGGCCAGCGCTGCACCGCCACTAGCCGCATGATCGTGCAGAAAGGCGTGTACCGGGAATTCGTCGACCGCCTGGTCGAACGCGCCAAGAGGTTGAAGGTCGGAAACGGCCTGGATGAAACCGTGCAGATGGGCCCGGCAGTCAACGAGAAACAGCTGCAGACCGACCTAAGCTACGTCGAGATCGGCAAGAACGAAGGCGCGAAGCTAGTGTGCGGCGGCAACCGCCTCGACCAGGGCGAGTATCAGTACGGCTGGTTCATGGAACCCACGGTGTTTACTGATGTCAGCCCAAAGATGCGGATTGCGCAGGAAGAAATCTTTGGGCCGGTGGTTTCGGTTATTCCTTGCGAAGATCTGGATGACGCCATTGAAATCGCCAATGGAATCGAGTATGGCCTGTCGTCAGCGCTCTATACCAAGGACGTGAACAAGGCATTCTCGGCGATTCGCGATCTGTACGCCGGCATTACCTACATCAACGCGCCGACGATTGGCGCTGAGGTGCATCTGCCGTTTGGTGGGACCAAGGCCACGGGCAATGGCCACCGCGAAGGCGGCATTGGCGCGATTGATTTCTACACCGAGTGGAAATCGGTTTACGTCGACTACTCCGATAAGCTGCAGAAGGCGCAGATTGATAGAGAAGACTAGAAGACTGAAGACCTGCACCAAGGGCACAGAGAACCCACAGGAAACTAAGGGTTGGATCCTCTGTGTCCTCTGGGGTTAAGGGTTTCGCTTTAAGTGGCAATTTGTCTCGGGTTTCCTGCCTAAGAACCTTCCTATAATCTTCGCTACTTCGCGTCAGGACGGTACCTCGGTAATCTTGCCCGGATACCCTCCAGCACCTACCGTGAGCACTGGGGATTTCAATCGGGTTGGGGTTCTTGCCACAGGTGTTGTCATGCGGTTCGGCTGGCAAACTGAAAAATTCCAGATGATTCCACGAAGGTTCTCGTTCGCCCTACTTCCGCTGGCGCTCTGCCTGACAGCCGTCTTTGTCCCCCCGTCGCTGGCGCAGAAGGCCGACCGTAAAGTCATTGTTACGGTGAAACCCGAATACCCTGAACTCCTGAGGCGCGCGCAAGTGGGCGGCGTGGTTCGCCTGAAGGCGACTGTTCTGGCCAATGGCACGGTCACCAATGTCGAGATTCTTGGCGGCAATCCCATTCTGGCGGAACGAGCAGTGACCGCTGTCAAGAGCTGGAAATATGCGCCCGCCCCGGACAAGACCGTCGAAGACATCGCTCTCACCTTCAGCCCTCACTGATTCAGCCCTCACTAATCTGCCGTCTCAGGATTCGAGCCCTCGCAGATCCAGCAAAATCATCACCCGGAGCGCCAGATTTCCACGCCTGGTGGCGTCGACTGCGGGTAGAATTTCCTTTATGTCTTCCACTCAAACTCACCAGATCTCGGCCGCCCGACGCCTGGACAATATCCGTTATGCCATTCGCGATCTGGCCTGCGTCGCTGACGAACTTACCGGGCAGGGACACAAAGTCGTTCCCCTGAACATTGGCGATCCGCTGAACTTCGATTTCCAGACGCCGCCGCACATCATCGAGGCCGTCTACAAAGCCATGCGGGATGGTAAGAACGGCTATGCCCCGTCGCCCGGCATTCCCGTGGCCATCGAGGCCATTCGAGGCGAAGCCGCGCGTAAAGGCATCACCACGGTGCGCGACGTTTTCGTGACTTCCGGCGTCAGTGAGACGGTCGACGCCTGCATTTCCGCCCTGGTCGATCCCGGGGAAGACATCCTCACGCCGCGCCCCGACTATCCGCTGTATTCAGCCATCCTGTGCAAGCTCGGGATAGCCCTCAACACCTACGACCTCAATGAGGAGGACGCGTGGCAGCCGGAACTGGCCGACATCGAACGCAAGCTGACGCCCCGCACTCGCGGCATCGTACTCATTAACCCCAACAACCCGACCGGCTCGCTGTGCACGCGCCAGATGCTGGAGCAGGTCGCGGAACTGGCGCGGCGCCACAACCTGATCGTGTTCTCGGATGAAATCTACGACAAATTAATTCTTGATGGCACACCGCACGTTGCCTTTGCTGCGGTCGCACCCGACGTGCCCTGCGTAACTTTCGGGGGAATGTCGAAAAACTATCTCGTGCCGGGCTGGCGCATCGGATGGGGCATTGTTTCTGGTGAAGCGGCCGCGGTGAGGGCCTATACCGAAGGCGTGCATCGCCTGCTGCGGGCGCGCCTCTGCGCGAACCATCCCGAACAGTACGCGATTCGGCCCGCGCTGGAAGGGCCGCAGGATCATTTGATCGAAGTGCAGCGCAAACTGCGCTCCCGCCGCGATCTCACCCAGAAATGGTGCGAAGCCACGCCGCGCGTGAGTTGCGTTGCGCCGCGCGGGGCTTTTTATGCTTATCCCAAAATCGATATCCCCGAAAGCGACGAGATTTTCGTGAAGGAACTGATTCGCCAGAAACATGTCATGGTCGTGCACGGCTCCGGCTTCGGCCAGAAACCGGGCACGCAGCACTTCCGCATCGTCTTCCTGCCCGACGAGGCGACGCTGACCAAAGCCTATGCAGGAATCGGGGACTTTATTCGCGAGCGGTACGGGCCTCAGTGATTTTTGATCCTTCCGCGGAAAAAATCTTTGGACACCCGCACAACCTATCGGTCGTGTATCAGTTTAAACTGATACACGACCAACCTATCTGCGCGCTTGGCCTTTCCCCGCGAATCTGATTAAATCAAGTCAGCGCAACCCTGGCGGCGTGCTGGTGTTTCTATAATTTGTGGTCGACATTCATTCTCACATTCTGCCGGAAGTAGATGACGGGCCCAAATCGTGGGACATGGCGCTCGCCATGTGCCGCGTCGCAGCGGCCGACGGCATCACGCACATGGTCGCAACTCCCCACGCCAATGACCGCTATCACTACGATCGCGATTATCTGAAGGGGCTGGTCGATCACCTGCAAGAGCTGACTGGCGATTCACCGAAGCTGCTTCTGGGTTGCGATTTTCACCTGTCGATTGACAATCTGCGGGACTCCCTGGCCAATCCCACGCGCTACGTGATTGAAGGCACGCGCTACCAACTAGTCGAGTTCAGCAATTACGGCGTCCCAGAGAACACGACGGATTCCTTTTACCAGCTGGGAAACTGCGGGATCACGGCGGTCATCACGCATCCCGAGCGCAACCCGATTTTGCGCGAGAATCTGCAACGCGTTGTGGAGTGGGCGGAACAGGGCTGCGTAGTTCAGATGACGGGCTCGGCTCTGACCGGATTCTGGGGAGAGCGCACGCGCCGCGCTGCGGTTTGGCTGCTCGAACACCAGGCGGTGCACGTGCTCGCTACCGACGCGCATGATCTGGAAAAGCGTATTCCGATTCTTTCCACTTCGCGCGAGGCCGCGGCTGAAATCTGCGGAGAGGACGTGGCTGAGGCACTGGTGGAAGGCAATCCGCGCGCCATCATCACCAACCAACCGCTGCCGTATTTCCCACGGCCGGTGATGACCAGCTACAAGAAAAACTAGCTGTCAGCTCTCAGTTGTCAGCAATCAGCCAATGCAGACCTTCGACCGCTCCTGCATACTCTCTTTCCACTGTGTCGGACGCTTGGTCCCGGTTGGCTGAAATGCTGAGGGCTGAATGCTGGCTACTGCGGGCTGGAAGGCGGATCGGCCTGGTTCGGATTCTTGGACGGGGTGGAGTCCGGTGCGGCCGGGGGCGGAGGCCTGCGCGCTGGCGTAGCACTCGCGGCTGGAGCATCGGGCACGGTGGTCATGGCGCTTTCCGGATTCAGCAGATGATCCTTGCTGGGGCCCAGTCCCAACTTGATGAGCGCTCGCGAGTCGGGCACGGTCTTGCTCTGCCAGCCGTGGTCCGCCTGGTAGCGGCGCATGGCTTCTTCGCTGGCCTGGTTCCAGGTGCCGGTAGCTTCTCCGCTGAGGTAGTGCTCGCGGATCAGGGCTTCCTGAATGGCCTGGGCTCGCTCGGAGTCGATTTTTTGCTGGCCGCGGGACCGCGTCGATTTTTTTCGCGAGGAGCGCCTCGCAGTCGACGCGGTGTGAGTTCGAGTCGTGGCTCTCGTCGAATGCGTACTTTTTGTCATCGTGGGCTTGTTCGCACTCGCTGTCGAAGCCGAAGATTTTGCAGTGGTCTTGCGATGCGTGGGGCGCGTGGTGCTTGCAGTGGCTGGCTTCGTCGCCGCCGGGTCATCGGTCGGAGTCTGGCGAGCTGCAGCGGCGTACACACTTGCCGACATCGCCAGCAGGCACACCGCCGCGCAAGTCGCGACGAACCCGGCACTCCGAATTTCAGCACAAATTCTCAACAAGAAAGCCTTTTGCCTCACGCAAAATCCGATGGGCCAGGAACTACCGAAAATTAAAAGGCCCAACGAGCGCTGGCATTGTAATCATCCTCGATAGAGGCGGTACAGTGCCAGTTCCCGTTGGGCCTTTTTCAGTTACTGAAGTGTACCGGCCAGGAAGATGGTGCCGTCCTGCCGCGTCGAACCCCTCTGCCGAACCAGGAACACAACGTCCTGGCCGCTCTTCAGGCTCGACTCGATCTTGGCGAATTCTTCTTCGCTGTTGACCGGCTGCTTGTTCACTTCAAGGATAATGTCGCCGCGTCCCAGGTTTACATCTTCGGCAAACGAACCGGGCTTCACATCCTGTACGATCACGCCTTTGCCCTGCGGCAAGTCCAGACGGTCCGCCATTTCCGGCGTCACTTTGCGCACGGTCACGCCGAATTTGCTGGGCTTGGGAGCGCTCTCGTCGTCGCTATCCTGAGTGTCGCCGAGCCGACCGGCAAACAGTTTGGCACGATCGGCAATAATCACCACCGTATCCTGTTGCTTGCCGTTACGCAGGAAGCCCAGAGTCGCCTTCGATCCCGGCTTACGGGAAGCGATGTCGGCCACCAGTTCGGCGCCTTTCGCCACCTTCTTACCGTCGATGAGGGTGATGGTGTCGCCAACCTTCAGTCCAGCCTGGTCGGCCGGGCTTCCGGCCACGACGCTCGATACCGTAACTCCAGATCCCGCGCCATAGACGCGCATGATCGCCGGGTTTTCCACCGCGTCGAAAGTGATGCCGATCGAGCCCCGCGTCACTCGGTGTTCCGGCCCAGTCAGCTGGTTGTAAACATCGACCACAGTTTTGGATGGCAGCGCGAACCCTACGCCGGCATAGGCGTTGGTCTCGCTCAGAATCGCGGTATTGATGCCAATCACTTCGCCGTTCATGTTGACCAGCGGTCCGCCCGAGTTGCCGGGGTTGATGGCCGCATCGGTCTGAATAAAAGTCTGAAACTGGCGCAGAGGAACGATGTCACGCCCTTTCGCCGAAACGATTCCCGCGGTCACCGTCTCCGACAAGCCGAACGGGCTGCCCACGGCCAGAACCCAGTCGCCTACCTGCATGCTGTCGGAGTTGCCCATCTTGGCTGCCGGGAGGGAGCGATTGACCTCGACTTTAATTACAGCGAGATCCGTTTCGTCATCGGTGCCGATCACCTTGGCGTCGTGCTGCACGCCCGGCGGATCATCTTCGAAGCGCACGCGAATGCGGTCCGCCTTCTCCACCACGTGGCGGTTGGTGACAATGTATCCTTTGGAGTCGACAATTACGCCAGAGCCCAGCGAGCGCTCGCGAATCGAATTATCGCCCGGGCCGCCCTGGCCCGGGGCGCCCTGGCCCTGGCCGGGAGCGCCGAAGAAGTGTTTGAAGAAGTCGTCCATGCCGCCATCTTCGCCGCCTTGGTCGTCGTCACCTTGGCCACTGCGACGGTGAACGTTCTTGATGGTCGATTCCGTGTTGATGTTGACCACGCTCGGCTCAAGCTGCTTCGCAATCTGCGAAAACGTGTTCGACAACTGCTGCGGCGCGGGCATGCTGAGCGGCGTCGCATCGCTCTTCTGCTGCCCCTCTTTGCCTTTGACTCCGTAGGAAATGACCGTCCCGATCAGAATGCCGACCGACAGCGTTGCCAGAATACTCAGCGTGTAGGCCCAGCCATGAACCTTCATGCGCTGCCACATTGCGCCCGAATCCATATGTCTACTTCCCTCCGAAACTCACAAACCCCTAATAGTATACCCATTTACGCAATGCGTAAGAACCGCATGCGAGACACACAAGCATAGCGGAAGCTCTTGGTGATACGCCTAAGGTTAGACGCGCAAGTCGTTTAAAGCGTTTGACCTCTACTGGAATAAAGTGGCGGCTTCCCACTCTTGGCGATGTTCGCGTACACCATTCCTGCCGAGGGTGCCCCATCCTTGCGCTTTTTGCGGTGGGCAGCGATGGTGCCCGTGCTATTTGATTTGCTGTGTCAGCGTGATCGAAAGTCAGGGCCAGTCGCGCTGGCCGAACTCACTTGGTTTCGAACACGGTCTTGCCTCCCACCACCGTACGCAGCACTTTTGTGCCCAGCAACTTCTCAGGCGAGGCCGCGGTCGGGTCGCGGTCGAGCACGATAAAGTCCGCCAGCATTCCCGGCACCAGCTTGCCCTTTTCTTTTTCTTCGAACTCGGCGAACGCCGAGCCGGTCGTATAGGCCGCGATCGCCTGGTCCATGGTGAGCCGTTGCTCGGGGAAATATTCCAGCTTGCCGTCCTCACTCTTGCGCGTGACGGCCGCGTAGAGCCCGCGGAACGGGCTGACCGGCTCAACAGGATAATCTGTGCCAAAAGCCAGAGTCACGCCTTTATTCAGAAAGGCCAGCCACGCGTAAGAAGTGGCCGCGCGCTTCGGCCCCAGCCGATCCTGGGCCCAGCGAATGTCGGTGAGCAAGTGGCTGGGCTGCATGGAAGCAATGATTTTCAAAGTCTTGAACTGGGCGATCTGCGCCGGCGTGGTTACTTGCGCGTGTTCAATGCGCAGACGAAATTCTTCGCTGCCGTCAGGCGCTTTCACG
The DNA here is from genome assembly GCA_963755795.1 of uncultured Acidobacteriota bacterium. Taxonomy (GTDB): domain Bacteria; phylum Acidobacteriota; class Terriglobia; order Terriglobales; family Acidobacteriaceae; genus Sulfotelmatobacter. The sequence continues at coordinate 25,373 of CAVWLI010000006.1, forward strand.
TGGTCTTCGCGCGCGGCCTTCTCGGCCAAGGCAAAAGCATCGAGCGCCATCTGTACGCCTTTGTCTCCGATGGCGTGAAAGCCGATCTGGTAGCCCGCCAGCAGGCGCTCTTTCGTCATGTCATTGAGCTTCTGCGCATCGTAGCGCGGCAGCCCGGAGTTCTTAGGATCATCCGCGTAGGGCTCCAGCATGGCCGCGGTGTGCGATCCGAGCGACCCGTCCATAAATCCCTTGAGCATGCCGGTGTGCAGCATGAGATCGGATTGCGGATGCTCGTTGCGCTTGCGGCTTAACTCTTCCAGCGGATCGTCAAAGGGCAACCATTCCGAGATGCGCGCCGTCAGCTTGCCCTCTTTTTCCAACTCTTCGTAGATTTCAAAATTTTCCCAGTTCGGAGAATAATCCTGCCCGGAAGTCACTCCATGCTCGGCCAGATCGGCGAGAGCCAGTTCCAGAGCCTGCCGGCGCCGCTGGTGCGTCGGCTTGGGTATGACTTCCAGAATCGCTCCTTGCGCCGTCTCCCGCAGAATTCCAGTAGGCTCGCCATTCACGTTGCGATCAATGTGCCCGCCTTGAGGGTCGCGGCTGGCCAGCGTGATGCTGCCCAACTGCAGCGCCCGCGTATTCGCGACAGCGATATGCCCATCGATCCGTACCAGAAATATGGGATGCCCGAACGACACTTCGTCCAGATCAAAGCGCGTGGGCGTTACCTTCACCGGCCACAGAGTCTCGTCCCAGCCAGATCCTATGATCCAATCGGCGCCCTGGGATTCTTCAACCTTTTTCGCCACCCGCGCGCGCAGTTCGTCGAGCGACTTCACGCCCGTCAAATCGACGCTCAGTTTAGTCATCCCGGCATCGTCAAGATGCAGGTGAGCGTCGTTGAATCCGGGCATCGCAAAATGTCCGCCCAAGTCGACGATCTCCGTCTGCGGGCCTTTCAGCTTCAGAATCTCAAAGGTCTTGCCTACCGCCTGAATGCGGTCACCGCGCACGGCAATCGCTTCCTCCCGCAGAATCGAGCTGAAGGGAGTGTTGTCGGGCACGCCGGTATAAACATTGGCGTGCTCAAAAATAATGTCCGCGCGCGGCTTGGCATCTTGCGTGGGTTCGTTCGAAAACGTCTGCGCCGCGATCGGCAGACACAACACGGTGAGCGCGCACGGCAGAATCCACACGTTCCAGCCGCGTCGTTCTCGCGTCAGCCGCATCCAGACTCGCCTTATGCAGACTCCCCTAGGACTCGTCTTCATTCCGGCACCCCCGCCAGCGCAAGCATCGTGAGCAAAATCCGTTTCAGGCCCAACTCGCGTCCATTGGAATCGAACCATTCCTGCAAGGTATGTGCCCCGCCGCCCGACCCGCCGCCGCCGATGGCAACCGCTTCCCGCCCCAGCGACAAAGGAATATTCGCGTCGGTCGATGCACGCTGCACCTGCGCGGCGTTGGCCAGTTGCGAATCAACCGCGCGCACGACCTGCAGAATGCGCGCTCCCGCCGACAACTCGCCCGCAGGACGGTTGCCGATCACTACCACCTCGCAACTCACTCCGGATGGCCGCTTCTGCGCGGAAGAGCGCATCTCAGCCGCCATGGTTTCATCTTCCACGGCGCGATTGAGCGCGGCGCGCAGTGATTGCTCGAGTCGCTCCATCTCGGTCATCGAGGTCGAACGAATGTCCACCTTCATGCTGGCCGACTCGGGGATGGAATTCACCGAAGTCCCGCCGCGAATCACTCCAATGTTGAACGTCGTCTTCGGCGTAGTTGGAACCGGCGTCGCGGCGAAAGTTTCGATCGCCTTGGCCAGAATCACGATCGGATTGGGCGCACCGAAATCGCTCCACGAGTGTCCGCCCGGCCCGCGCACGATCACTTCAAAGCGACGGCTACCCAGGGCTTCGGCGACAATCGTGTCGGCGCCCGCGCCATCGAGCACCAGGCTGTAGGCGATGGAATCTTTCCAGCGCGGCGTGGAAAAAATGTGGCGCATGCCGCGCAGGTCGCCTTCGCCCTCTTCGCCCACGTTCCCGATAAATACAAACGGCAGCGCATGCCGGATGCGCACCGCCCGCAGCAGCGCTGCAATCCCCAGCAGCGCCGCTACGCCCGCGCCATTGTCGGAAACTCCCGGCCCGTAGATGCGGCTTCCCTGCTGGCGAATATTCAGCGGCGTGTTCGCCGGAAACACCGTATCAATATGCGCGCTCAGCGCCAGATAGCGCCGGCCAAATCCCGGATGCGTGCCGAAAACATTGCCTACGTCGTCGATGCGCACATCATCCAGCCCGACTTCGCGAAAGCGTTCCGCCAGCCACGCCGCTCGCGCCGACTCGCCAAACGGAGGCGCCGGAATCCGCGCCATTTCCATCTGCCAATGAGAAAGCTGCGGTTCCTGCAGCGCGAAACCAGTTGAAGGCCGAACGCACCTCTGGCGCAGCGGCCAGGCGCGCGACTTCCTGCTGCACCTGCGCAGAAAGCGCAAGCTCCGGCAAGTCCGGGCGCGGGGGATTCGGGCTCATGGGAAGTGTTACGTCAGTTTACAACGCGTGGGCAGAGATTAGGATTGGCTAATGTGGAACGGCGAGTTACGGGAGGGTGGTAACAAAGTGTGTCAAACAGCCGTCACCTTTGGGCACTTTCTTGGGGCGTTTCCATAGGCCTGTCAGCGAGAATCAGACTCGTGGTTGCAACTCTGATCCAAGACTTACGCAAGAATCCGGTCGACCTCGCGGACAGCCGCGGCCAATCGTTGTTCCCCGAAGCCGGAGATCTTTACCCACGGTAGACCGCGCTCAGTCAACACTTCTTCGAAACGCCGCGTCATCCACTGCCGGATGGTCTCACCATCGCGCAGCCCGTCTTGCACGAAAGGCAGATCGCAGTCGGTAAGCAGGTAGAGATCGTGCCGGTGCGCCGCGGCAATAGCATCAACTTCCGGAGAATTCGTCCGTATGTAGCGCTCGTGCCAGACTCCCGTCGCCAGAACATCGGTGTCGCAGATCAGAATCCGGTTGGATTCGCGCGCGAGATCATTTTCCATCTCTTGCTGTTTGCGGGCGATTTCCGTGAATTCCTGACTGCCCCACTGATATGTCCACAGGTCCACGCCCGCAGCCTGCAATTTTTCGCAGTATTCGCGGCCATATTCCGGCACCCACACCGTGTGGTAATGCGCAGCTAGCTCGCGCGCGAGCGTGGTCGTGCCCGTGGACTCGGCGCCGAGGACGCTGATTCGCTTGGCAAAATAAGCGCGCACGCAGGGCTCGATATATTCCCAGTGCCGCCGCGGAGCCGCGCGAATGGCGCGCGCGGAAATCGGGATGTGGGTTCGCTCGCGGTCGACCATCACGTGACGGCAGCCCAGAAAACGCGCAAAGGCCTCGCCATAATTTTCAGAGGTGAACACCACATCCGGCGCGTTGCCTAGAATTTGCACCGTGTATTTCGCCCAGAACTCCGAATTGTCGTCTTCGCCGGGATCGTCGATCGCACGCACGCAAGCCGACGGATGCATCTCATGTAGCCATCGCGCTCGAAGTTCTCCCGGGATGGTCTGCTCGGGGCGCACACAAATCAGCACGTCGAGGTGGTCAACCTGGGCCAGCGCCGTGTCGATGAGAAGCTTATGCCCGCGATGGGGCGGATAGAACTTGCCGATCACTAGGCCGCGAGATCACTGAGCAGGAACCTCCCGCGGGCAGTTCGCAGTTCGCAGTTCGAAAGATTTCCGCCAGCCCACATACCCCGCAATGCACATGCCCAAGAATAAGAGATACAGTACGCTGGTCAGGTAGAGAGACTTGTAGCAATAGAGGGCGATGTAGATGACATCGGCGCGTCATCCACACCCACCAGTTTTCCAGCAGCTTGCGGCTGAGCATGTATTGCGCGGCCAGGCTGAGCGCGGTGGTCACGCCGTCTCCGAAGGGTGCGGCGCTGTCGGTGAAGCGGCGGAGAACTATGGCGAGCAGCACCGTGGCTGCGGCAGTCAGGACGGCCAGAACAATTCCAGTTCGCACCGTGGTTCGACTCACTGGCAGTTTCGTGTGGCCGTCGCCGCCGCGCACCCAGTTCCACCAGCCAAAAATTGAGATGACAATGTAAACGATCTGCAGGATCGCGTCGGCGTAGAGTCTCGCCCTCCAGAAGAGTATGAGGAAGAAGATGTTATTAGCGATGCCGACCGGCCAGTTCCACGCACTCTCCCGCACCGCCAGCAGAACTGACGCTTCGCCGGTAATAAAGCCCAGGATTTCCGTCCAGGTCACTTCGAAATGCTACACGGGAATTTATAAAAGCGACGGGACAAAACCTGCGCGTTGCTCGACCGCGGCCACCAGCTTCTTCGTGACTGGCACGTCGATCCCATGCCGGGCGGCACCGCGCAGGATTGGTCCCGCAATCGCGTCCAGTTCCGGAGTCTTGCCCTGCTCCACATCTTTCTGCATGGAACTGCGCATGTTCCCGGGCATTTTCACGACCGCGGCAATCACGGCATCGGCATCGATTTTCGCCGCTTTCGGCATTCGCCACCGCGCTGGCCTCGCGGATGCAGGACAATCCCAGCTGCCGCCAGGTGGGATCGGCGAGGATTTCGCCCGTGGTTTTGCTGGAGGCGGTTGTCGAGAGCGCGAACGCCGCCAGAAAAACCAGCTTGCTCCACATGAGCGTCGGCTCGTGCTCAATGAATCGGCACGCGAAACCCATCCTTTGCAGGTCGTCGAGCGTGGGGCCAAGCAGAGTTCGCCCGGCCGAAGACATATTCAGATTGGCAAAGGGAGAGCGATGGACGATGTGTCCGGGCGAGACGCGTTCGGTCTCGACGGCAATCGTCGCGGCAATGACGCGGGCGTCGCCATAGCGCGCACGCAGCAACGCGAGATGGTCGATGCCATTGAGCAGGGGAACGATGGCGCTCACTGTCTCAGGCTTCGTGAAAGATGTCAGGGCCGCTTCCAGTTGCGTGGCTTTCACCGTAATCCAGAGAACATCGGCGGGCGGAACGTCCGCGGCGCGAGAAACGGGCACAGTAAAGTTTCCGAACGGGCTTTCGAGTTGAAGTTTCGCGGGATAGTGGGCGAGCGACTCGGGCCTCACCACCATGGTGACCGAGGCGCCTGACTTCGCCAGGCAGGCGCCGATCAAGCCGCCAACTCCACCGGCGCCGAGAATCGCGTGTTTCATACTCTGTAAGATCGCAAACTCCGTAACCTCACACCGCTTAACACTGCAGGAGTCGAGCGCAGCGTCACTTCTTATGAGCCGCTGCCGGCACGCACTCCAGAATTTCCGCCTCGCTCAATGTGTGGTCGCTAGCTTTGGCTCTTTGAAAGATGCGGTCGACGACATCGTCGGTGGGCGGAATGCCACGCCGTTCCAGCCACCACAGCACATTCGACTTCCCGCTCATCGGGCCAACGTCAATGATTTGATCCAATCCGAACACATGCGAGGGCACGCCCGAATACACGGTGTTCGCCAGCACGACGTCGTCCTTGTGATACGCCTTGATGATCGCGGCGGCATGCACACCGGTCGCGGTGCGAAAGGCATCGTCGCCGACCACGGGATAGTTCGCCGGAATGGGCACGCCCGTCGCCCGCGATACGGCCTGACAATACGGTTTCAATTTCGTCAGGTCCTGCTGATCCCACGGCGCGATGCCCATCAACTTCAGGTTCACCAGCATTTGGTCGACCTGCGTATTGCCGACGCGTTCACCCAGGCCGATGGCGCATCCGTGAATGCAATTCGCGCCGGCGATGATCGCCGCAATCGAATTCGCAATCGCCAGGCCGCGGTCGCTGTGGCCGTGCCAGTCCAGGCGAATCTTCTCGCCCGAAGGCTTGACGCATTCGGCAATCACAAAGCGCACCAGCGCGAGCGCGCCCATCGGCGTGGCGTGCCCGGCGGTATCGCAGATGCAGATCGCCCGCGCGCCGCACTCGATCGCCGTGGCATACAGCCGCTTCACCGTCTCGGGATCGCAGCGGCTGGTGTCCTCGGTAACGTACATCACGTCGAGACCGAGCGAGACCGCATACTTCACGGCCTTCTCCGTCGTCCGCAGAAGAAAGTCGTCGGTCCAGCCTTCAGTGAATCTGCGAATCGGGCTGGAGCCGATGAAAGTTGCAGCTTCGATTGGCAGGCCCGTCTTCTGTACGATCTCGGCGATCGGGCGAATGTCGTTTTCGTGAGTCCGCGCGGCGCAATTGGCGCGGATCTTCATCTTGTGCGAAACCATTTCGCGCGCCAGCGCCGTCACGGCGTCAACCGCGCGCGGCCCGGCTCCCGGAAGCCCGAGAGCGAGGGAATGGATTCCCAGCGCCTCCATCAGATGGAGGATCTCAATTTTTTCGGCGATCGAAGGATCGCGCACCGACGGCGACTGCAACCCATCGCGAAGAGTCTCGTCGTTGATGAGTACCGGCCCCGGCGGCTTCAGCCCCGGCGGATGGTTCTTATTCCAGTCGTAGATGAGGTCGGGAGTGTGCATGGAAAGAAGCTATTGGCTATTAGCTCTTAGCTTGTCGATTCAGGCCAAAAGCCTAAGGCCAAGAGCCAAAAGCCGGCTCACTTCTCTTTCGGCGGCAGCGTCAGCCCGAAAACTGAAATCATTCCCTGCCCTGCGACGTTGATTTTCGTTTCGCCCGGCGTCGGCAGATACAGCGTCCGGCAATTTTCGCAGCGATACACTTCCGCCTTCGGTCCCCAGGCTTTTTCCACGTCGCCGCACTCGCGCTCGACCGCGTCGGTCATATAAAACCAGAGCTTCAAATGCCCGCCGCAAAACTTTCCCTTCTCATTTTTTTCGTTGCAGGCGCGTTGCCCGGCCTTCTTAACTTTGACTTTATGGTGAGGAAGTTGCTGGACATTCTGAGAGCCGGAAGCGGTCATTTCGCTAGTCGCCAAGGACGTACCCCTCGTTCGAGCGGCCCAAACGCCGCCGGATTCGGCCTTACGCCGCCATTGTAACTGAAACGCGGCGGTCGAATCATGTGCTCCGCAGGCACCTCTGCTAGTCTGTCAGTTCTAAGAAAATTATGATCACGATCGTTTCAGGACTGCCGCGCTCCGGCACGTCTCTCATGATGCAGATGCTGGTCGCCGGAGGGATGCCCGCGCTCTCCGACGGCGAACGCCAGGCCGACACCGACAACCCGCGCGGCTACCTGGAGTGGGAACGCATCAAAACATTACCCAACGATCCGGGCTGCATCGCCGAAGGCGAAGGCAAAGTGGTGAAAGTAATCTCGCGACTTCTGCTCTCGCTTCCCGCCGGCCATGAATACAAAATCATCTTCATGCAACGGCCGCTGCCCGAAGTGCTCGCGTCGCAGGACCAAATGTTGCGCCGCCGCGGAACCTACAAGGAAGGAGCCGATCCCGCAGCGATCTCCGCTGCGTTTGAGAAACATCTGCGCGAGGTTTACGCCTGGCTCGACGGCAAGGCCTACGTCAAAGCAATCCGCGTGCAATATCACGAAGTGTTGAGCAAACCAAAAGACGTTCCGCAGCAGCTTGCTCAGTTTCTGGAAATCCCGCTCGATGTGGAAGCAATGATTCAGCAGGTGGACGCTTCCCTATATCGCAACCGCGCGAAGTAGTTCGGGAGCGGAGTGTGGTCAGAACTCGCGTTTCGGAGCCGCCTGTTCGACGCCCACTCGTCCGGTCTCGATTTCAGCCACGTAATAGCTCTCGCCCTTTACTGGTGAGCGCGCCAAACGCCTCAGGATGTTTAACTGGCCGACGTGGGTCAGCGCGTCGGCGATCGGGCCCTGAAACAACTTTTCGTGCGGGGCGTGCAGCGGCCCGCCGGAAGCCAGAAAGTCGTCAAATCTTTTCAGCGCGGCGAAAAAACGCTCGACTTCCTGCTCCCAGGGCAGAGGCTTCGAGTCATGCCATTTCCGCTGGCCCCTGGCGATGGACAATCCCCAATCCAGCAAATCTCCGATGTGGGTGAGAATCAGCCCGGGCGTGCGCACCCCCTCGCCGGCCTGAAACTCGGCCAATCCCTCGGGAGCGTGCCGCACAGCTTTGCCGCCGCGGTAGGCGAGCGTGGCCAGGGTATGCCGCAACAATTCGCGCTTGGGATCGGCGGCCGGGTCGGAATAAGAACCATTGGGCTTGGAATTCATAGTCTCACTCATGGCGACCAGATTACACTGGTGGGCTTGGAGGCGAAAAGCATGCCGAAGAAGATTCCAGCGGCCCAACGCGGCACAATCCAACCCAACTCGGACACTCCGGGCCCGGTGAGCCGGAAAAACGCCGAGCATTATCGCTGGGGAGTGGATTGCGACGCCTGGTATCTGGTCAACGACGAGCAACTCAGTGTGATTGAGGAGTTCATGCCGCCGGGCGCGGCCGAGATTCGCCATCATCACCAGAAGGCGCAGCAGTTCTTCTACATCCTCTCGGGCGAAGTGATCATGGAAGTGGAAGGTCAAACCACGTTGCTGGCCGCGGGCACGGGCATCCGCGTGCTGCCGGGAAAGCGGCACCAGATTCGCAATCCGTCGTCGGTGCCGGTACGGTTTCTCGTGGTCTCGCATCCGCGAAGCCACGGCGACCGGGTCGACGATTGACTCCGCGATGTGCAACCCTGTCGCCCAAGCGAAATCCGTCCCGTAGAGACGTAGCTTGCTACGTCTCCCCTGTCCCGCACACACTCTCCGCTAGTACTCGACGTTCACCAGATACAAGCCACCGGCGGGCGCAGTCGCCCCTGCTGCCGCGCGGTTTCGCGCCTCGAGGATGCGGGTCATATCCTCCACCTGCAACGTGCCCTTGCCCACCAGAATGAACGTACCGACCAGATTCCTGACCATGTGGTGCAGAAATCCTGAGCCTCGCACCGTGTAGATCAACTCGTCCCCAGCCCGCTCCCACGAGGACGAAAATATTTTTCGTACATTGGATTCATTGGAAACCAGGGCGGCGTCGCGTCCCCGCTCCGGATCGACGGCCGCAAAGGAAGTGAAGTCATGTTCCCCCACCACGCGTTCCGCCGCCCGTTGCATCTCCTGTTCCCCCAGCCTGTAAGGATAGTGCCACACATACCGCGCCAGGAACGGCGGGCAAATCGACTCGCGATAAATTCGGTAGCGATAGGTTTTCGCGCGCGCCGAATGCCGCGCGTGGAAGTCTGGCAGCGCTTCCTCAACTTCCAGCGCGCGCACCGACGCCGGCAGAATATCGTTCATCGCCTTCACAAAATTCGCCGTCGGAACCGACGACTGTGTGACAAATGTCATCACCTGGGCCAGTGCATGCACTCCCGCGTCGGTTCGCCCCGAACCCTGCGGCAATACCTTTTCTCCCGTAATCCGTCCAATGGCTGAGGCGAGCGTGCCCTGCACGGTAGGTGCGTCGGGCTGCACCTGCCAGCCGGAGAATTCCGCCCCGTCATAGGAGAGAGTTACTTTGAGGTTGCGCATCCTGCGATCTTTCGAGTCCAGCACCGCCGTTGCATCATCCAAGTCGGTTCAGGCTTTGCTGGCTATCTACCAGTTCCATTTTTATCAGTTCCATGGAAGGTGCGGGGCGAGTCAAGGGCAGTTCCGCTCAGATATACTGGATGGTCTCCGCGGAATTCCGGTCTCATCGCAGGGACCTCTCTGACGCTGTGTCCTTGGAAAAGCCAGTGCGGAACCAGAACGTAACAGGCGCAGTGCTGGGAAAGACTGGTTTCTCCCAGATTTTCAGGAACCTTTGGCTGGTTCGTTGCGTACTTATGCCTGGGTAGGGCTTGATTTTCGTACCAGAATCGCAGACGAAACCCAGAAGTAGTTGCCACCAAGAGCAATCGCAGCAGCGTCTTCATCAAATTGGTTTTAAACGAATTGGAAACTAACGAACGGGTACTAACGAACGGAGATGAGTAGATGCCATTCGCACGTTTAACTTCGACCGTCCGGCTCGCCGCCGCTGCCAGCCTGTTTGCAACGCTGAGCCTCGCAGGTTGGGCCCAGGAAGCGCCCGCAGTTCCCACACCGCAGAACACGCCGGAAGCGCGGCCGCTGCCGGTTTTGAACTATGCCAAGCCAGTGTCGCACTTCCCCAACCCGATCGGGCCCTACACCTCCCGGCGCCTGGCCCCGCCAAATCTCTCGAACACCGCGCGCATTGACCAACTCATGCACGACGGCAAGCTCTACCTGTCGCTGGATGACGCGATAGCGCTGGCGCTCGAAAACAATCTAGACATCGCCATCGCGCGCTACAACCTGAATATCGCCGACACCGATATCCTGCGCGCCAGAGCGGGCGCTACAACCCTCGGCGTGAATACCGGCATTGTGCAGAACACTCCCGGCGGCGGCGTCGGCGGCCTCGGCGGACAGGTCGGCTCGGGCACCGGCGGCACTACCCTGGGCGCGGGCGGAGCGGGCGCGGGCGCGGGCGGATTGGTCGGCTCCACGCTCGGTCATGGGGCCACTCATCACCAGCTTCGATCCGGTTCTCACCGGAACGTTGCAGGAAGATCACAACGCCATTCAGTCCGTCAACTTGTTCTGGTGGCGTTCCGATTCAGAACAACAATACAGGTACGGTGAACTTCGCCTATCAGCAGGGTTTCCAATGGGGCACAAACCTTTCGGTGGGCTTCAACAACACCCGCACCACCAGCAACAGCCCCTTTAACATCCTGGCCCCTCTCTGGCGTCGAACTTTCAGTTCAAGCTCACCCAGCATCTGCTACAGGGATTCGGCTCCGCGGCCAACAACCGCTTCATCCGTATCGCCAAGAACAACCGCGAACTTTCCGATGTGGCTTTCCGCCTGCAAATCATCACCACGGTCAATCAGATTCAGACCATGTACTGGGATCTGGTCTACGCCTACGAAAACGTCCGCGTGCAGAAGGAATCCCTGGCATTTGCCGAGAAGACGCTGTCCGACACCAAGAAACAAGTGGAAATTGGAAGCCTGGCGCCCATCGAAGTCGTGCGCGCACAGAGCACCGTCGCCCAGGACCAGCAAACCCTGACCGTCGCCCTGACCAACCTGCAGTTAGAGCAGTTGCTCATGAAGAACGCGCTCAGCCGCACCCTGCGCGATCAGACTCTCGCGGGAGCGGAGGTGATTCCCACCTCCACCATGGAACTTCCGGAAACTGAACCGATCCAGCCCATGCAGGATCTGGTCGCGGACGCGTTGCGCCACCGGGCGGACCTGGTGGAATCGCGCATTCAGCTAAACACGACTGAGATCAGCAACAAAGCGGTGCGCAACGCCCTGCTCCCCACTCTCGATCTGTTTGCCTATTACGGTGGATCGGGCGTTGGCGGAGACATCAGCCCCAGCGTTCCCGTCTGTGTTCCGCCCAATACGCAATTCTGCTTCGACCCCACAAATGCCCCGCCCGCGTTCCGCAACACCACGACTGTCAGTATCGGCGGCACGTTGAACCAGCTTATCAACTCCACTGCTCCCGACAAGGGCGTCGGCCTGCAGCTCAACGTCCCGCTTGCGCAACCGCGCCGCGCAGGCCGTGCAGATCCGCTCGGAGCTGGAATACCAGCAGGCCCAGATGCGCTGCAGCAGATCGAGAACCAGCATCAGCATCGAGGTCCGCAACGCCCAGTTCGGAGTCGAACAGAACCGCGCCAGCGTCGCCTCCGCCCAAGCCGCAGTGGACTTCGCCAAACAATCGCTCGACGCCGAACAGAAGAAATATCAGTTCGGCACCTCGACCACGACGTTAGTTCTGCAGACGCAGAGTGCGCTGGCCACAGCCGAGTCCACGTTGATGTCGGCCATGGCCGCCTACGAAAAATCGCGCATCGAGTTGGACCGCGCGGTGGGCGTCACGCTCGATCACGCCGGCATCAGCATTGATGACGCCGCCAAGGGACAGGTTAGAAGCCTACCCAACGTTCCTTACGTGGCGCCGCGCAAGGACGTGCCCTCGACGCCACCGGCCCAGCAATAAGCTCTGCACACTCTCCGAACGCCGCTGCTCCGAACCGGGCAGCGGCGCTTTTTTTGCTCACAATTCTTTACAATCCTCGACTCTTTCCGTGAAACTTCTCCCGCTAAGATGAACAGACCTGTTTTTTGCGTCTTGCATCCAACGTTGGCATCTTCACATTTCTATTGAGCAAGCATGCGCGCCGCTCTTATTCAAGGAGAAGACTCATGCATTTCCCGCGTTTCAAGTTCATGCGTTTGGATTTTCTGGGTTTGAGCTTTATGGTCCGGCTGTTGCCGATTTCCCTGGCATCTGTGCTGTTCCTGACCACCGTTCCGGCTGCACTCCGAGGTCAGGAACCGCCGACGGCGCCCTCCGCGCCTCACCCCGCCCAGCCGCAGCCGGTTCATCTGAAGGACTATTCCGTTCCGCGCGCAGCGTTTCCTCGCGTGCTGCAGCCCTACAGTCCGGAGGAGGTCGCCTCGCCGAACCTGGGTAACTCGGCTCGCATCGACGCTCTGATGAAGGATGGCAAAATCTATCTCTCCATCGATGACGCCGTGGCGCTGGCGCTCGAGAACAATCTCGACATCGATATCGCCCGCTATAACCTGAACATTGCCGAAGCCGACTTGCTGCGCGCGAAATCGGGCGCCAGCATTCTCGGCGTCAATACCGGCATCGTGCAGAACACGCCCGGCGGCGGCGTTGGCGGGCTCGGCGGCACGGTGGGCTCCGGCACCGGCGGCACCACGGTCGCGGCCGGAGGCGCCGGCTCCGGCACCAACGGCCTGGTTAGCTCGACGCTCGGCATCGGCTCGCCCATTACCAGCTTCGATCCCCTAATCACCAGCACTCTACAACTCGACAAGAACGACACCATATCCACCAGCGTGTTCAGCCCCGCCCCCGGGGGAATTATTGGGCAAAACACCTACACCGCAAACTTCGCCTACACGCAGGGCCTGCAGTGGGGCACTGTGCTGACCGCGGGGTTCAACAACACTCACCTGGCCACGAACAGCACCGTCAGCCTGCTCACGCCACAACTTGGCTCGAACTTTCAGTTCAAAATCACCCAGAATCTGCTGCAAGGCTTCGGCTCGTTGCCCAATACCCGCTTCATCCGCATCGCCCGGAACAACCGCGAGATTTCCGACGTGGCCTTCCGCCTGCAAATCATCACCACCGTCGATCAGATCGAAAACATGTATTGGGACCTGGTCTACGCGTACGAAAATGTTCGCGTGCAGCAGGAATCCGTGACTTACGCTCAGAAAGCGCTGGAAGATTCCAGGCACCAGGCGCAGGTCGGCACCGCGCCGCCCATTCAGGTCGTAAGTTCGCAGAGCACCGTGGCCACCGACCAGCAGAATCTGATCGTGGCTCAAAACAACCTGCAGTTGCAGCAACTGCTAATGAAGAACGCACTCAGCCGCAGCATTGAAGATCCTGTGCTGGCCGAAGCCGACGTCATCCCCACGTCGACTATGCTGATTCCGCAGGAGGAGCAAGTCATTCCCATCCAGGACATGATCAACGACGCGATGCGCCATCGCGCCGAGCTGGTGGAATCGCGGATTGACCTGCAATCGCGCGACCTCAACACCAAGGCCGTGCGCAACGCCATGCTGCCCACTCTCGATGCCTTTGCCTACTACGGGGGTTCCGGCCTGGGTGGAGACGTGAACTCGCAGTGCAAGTTCAACGGAAACGCATGCTCACCGCCGCCCGTGTTCGGCGGCGCTAATTCGGTAGGCTACGGCTCCACGTTGAACCAGCTGGTGAATTCGACCGCGCCCGACAAAGGCGTCGGCCTGACGCTTAGCATCCCCGTTCGCAACCGCGAGGCGCAATCGAACCAGGTGCGCGCCGAACTGGAATATCGGCAAGCACAGGTGCGCGAACTTCAGCTGGAAAATCAGGTGCGGATCGAAGTGCGCAACGCGCAGTTCGATGTGAAGCAAAACCGCGTCGCGGTGCAGGCGGCGCAATCCGCCGTCGACCTGGCCCGACAGACGCTCAACGCCGACCTCGAGAAACTGAAAGTCGGACTGACCACGCAGACCGCCATCCTGCAGGATGCCGCGACGCTGACCACGGGAGAGTCGAATCTGGTTTCCGCCAAGGCGGCCTACGAGAAGTCGCGCATTGAACTCGATCGCGCCACGGGATTGCTGCTCGATCACGCGGGCATCAATATCGCCGACGCCACCCGCGGTCAGGTCACGCATCTGCCCACCGTTCCATATGTCGCGCCGCGCACGGATGTGACTCCGGCGGGGGCGCCGTCGACCGCGCCCGCGGCAACTCCGCCCGCGCAGCCTGGGGGGCAGATGTAACTTCAAAACTCTGTTATCCCAAGCGTATCTCTGTCATCCCGAGCGCAGCGTTGCGATTGCTCTTAGTAATCGCAAGGCGGAGTCGAGGGACCCGGTGTTTGCCGGAGCGCTCCACGGCCCACAGGAGCCCGCTCACGCGCCTGATAAACTACGCCTTTCGTATCCGCGAGTTGGAATGTCCGCATTCCGCCTATGAATCTTTCCGTCGTGATTATTACGTTCAACGAAGAGGCGAACATCGGCCGCACGCTCGCCAGCGTGCAGCCGCTGGTGGCCGACGGCAAAGGGGAAATCATCGTCGTCGACTCCGGATCGACCGACCGCACCGTCGAGATCGCGAAATCGTTCGGCGCGAAAGTATTCGTTGAAGAATGGAAGGGCTTCGCCGCGCAGAAGAATTCCGCCATCGACAGAGCGACCTGTGAGTGCATCCTCTCGCTCGACGCAGACGAAGAAGTTAGCCCGGAACTCGCCGACCAGATCAAGATCACGGTGCAATACCGGCCTGCAGTTCACAAGTACGTGCAGGAAACGCCGGACGGACATCTCACGCCCATCTACATCAACGGCTTCTGTGCGTCACGACAGAACTACTTCCTCGGGCGCTGGATCAGGCACGGTGGATTCTGGCCTGACCGCAAGCTGAGATTGTTCCGGCGTGGTACAGGACAGTTCAAGAGAAATTCGGTTCACGAAACATTAGAAGTTCAGGAATATCGCCGCGGCGGAGTTTCTATAGCCTCACGGCGTCTTCGCGGCTCTCTCATCCACCACTCCTACCCCACTCTCTCCGACTACATCGAGCACATGAACCGCTACTCTTCACTGGGCGCGGAGATGGTCGTGGCCAAAGGTCCAGTCCGGTTCAGCGTGATCAACATTGTGCTGCGGCCGGCGTTTACATTCATCTACAACTATTTCTTCCGACTCGGCTTCCTCGACGGCCGCGAAGGCCTGCTGCTGCATCTGTACCACGCGGTTTACGTTTCCTGGAAATATGCCAAAGCGTGGGAGCTCTCGCGCCAACAACCGCGACCTAAGTCGTTGTCATCCTGAGCGCAGTGACTGCTTCGCGAATGCGAAGCAGTCACGCAGTCGAAGGATCCCTATAGCCCTTCCCCTGACGGCCTATCAACGGTTCTTTAAGAAACCGTGAAAGAAATGCCTTTCGACGATGGGAGTTCGCGGTAGCTCATAGGGATCCTTCGACTGCGTAACAAGTTCGCGTTCGCGAACTTCTTTACTTCGCTCAGGATGACAGTCTCAAGTTGCGTAGGTGGCATCTGAGGTAAAGACTTGCTGACCGACCGGTCGTTCTGACGGCGTGCAGACGCCTTGCTCCTGCGCCCTCACTTCCCTATCATCGAAGCAGAATCGTAGGTTGCCGGGGAAAGTGCGCATGGAAAAGAAGCCGCTCAAGCCGCAGGTTGCCGAGAATCCGACCGCCGATGTGTTTGAGAATCGCCATCCATCTAACGCCGAAAAGAATTGGGCCGAGAAAACGCTCGCTCCCACGCTCGAAAAAGCTCCCGAGCGGCCGATCGGCGCGGGGACTGGCGTGAATCTCGACGAGCATGGCCACGCCCGCTTCACTACGATTTCCGGCGTGCCCATTCGCCGGCTTTACACGCAGGCCGATCTTCCCGCCAACTGGAGCGAAGAGAAATACCTCGGCTATCCCGGCGAACCGCCCTACACTCGCGGCATTCACGCTACCGGATATCGCGGCAAACTTTTCACCATGCGGCAGTTTTCCGGCTTCGCGTCGCCCGAGGAAACCAACCAGCGCTACAAATATCTGCTCGAACACGGCGGCAGCGGGCTTTCTGTAGCGTTCGATCTGCCCACGCTGATGGGCTACGACTCCGACCATCCCGCAAGCGAAGGCGAAGTGGGCAAGTGCGGCGTGGCCATCGATTCGCTCGAAGACATGGAAATTCTTTTCGGTGGCATCGATCTTGAAAAGACCACGGTGTCGATGACCATCAATTCGCCAGCGTCGGTGTTGTGGGCCATGTATCTCGTGGTCGCGGAAAAGCAAGGCGCGGACTGGAAGAAAATTTCCGGCACGATTCAGAACGATATTCTCAAGGAATACATCGCGCAGAAGGAATATATCTATCCTCCAGCGCCGTCGATGCGCCTGGTGATCGACACGTTTGAGTTCGGCTCGAAGTTCACGCCGCGCTTCAACACAATTTCGATTAGCGGATATCACATTCGCGAGGCCGGCTCGACGGCCTTACAAGAGCTTGCGTTCACGCTTTACGACGGCGTCGAATATGTCGAATGGGCTCGGCGGCGCGGGCTCAATGTGGATGAGTTCGGCCCTCGGCTGAGCTTCTTCTTCAATGCGCACAACGATTTCTTCGAGGAGATTGCGAAGTACCGCGCGGCGCGAAAAATCTGGCATCGCGTGATGAAAGACCGCTTCGGCGCCAAGAACGCGCGCACCTGGCTGATGCGATTTCACACCCAGACCGCGGGCGTATCGCTCCCGGCGCAGCAACCCATGAACAATATTGCGCGCGTGGCCGTGCAAGCGCTGGCGGCGGTTCTGGGCGGCACACAGTCGCTGCACACCGATTCCTACGACGAGGCTTTAGCGCTGCCGACGGAGGAAGCGGCGCGCATCGCGCTGCGCACACAGCAGATCATCGCCTATGAGTCGGGAGTGGCGCAGACAGTCGATCCCTTGGGCGGATCATACTTCTTAGAAACCTTGACGCTGCAAATGGAGAACGGCGCCTTCGATTATTTCGCCAAGCTCGACGCCATGGGCGGCATGGTCAAGGCCATCGAGCGCGGCTATCCACAGAAAGAAATTGCCGAAGCGTCGTACCAGTATCAGCGTGCGGCGGAGGCTCGCGAAAAAGTCATGGTTGGCGTGAATGAATTCGTGATCGAAGAGCAATTGCCGCACATCCTCTACATCGGCGAGAGCGTGGCGACGCAGCAAATCGCGAAACTGAAATCGCTGCGTGCCCGCCGATCGACCGACGAGGTTAACCGGACGCTCGACGCGCTGAAGAAAGCTGCGGCGCAGGAACCGAAAGCCGGAACCGACGGCAACGTCTCCTCGGCCAATACCATGCCCTATATCGTGGACGCGGTTCGCGCCTACGCTACCGTCGGCGAAATCTGCGAAGCCCTGCGGCAGGTATACGGCACGTATACGGAAGTCAGCATCACATAGCCGTCACGCTATGCTCACCAACAAATGCTCGACTTTCCTCAAATGCAGCCTGCTGCTTCCCCTCATTGCTCTTCCTCGCTTCTGTTTTAGCCAAGCCCGGCCCGACGAACCGATTCGTGACGTGGACGTCTGTCAGATACTGAACAACCCAGATGCACTCGATGGCCGGAGGGTGCGGTTTCGAGGACGCCTAGAGTACGAGTTCGAAGGCCACACCGTCGATGAAGGCCCCTGCGGACTGCCCTTCATCCATACTGGCATTTGGTGGACTTATGGCGGCGAGCCCCTCCTAGCGCGTCATCCCGGGATGAAGAAAGTCCAGGCGATGACCTCGCCGGTTCTCAGGGATGGGCCATTTGAAGAATTTCACGAACGCCTTCGCGAATACCGGAGGAAGAGGCCAGACGGAGAGGCGTGCCATTCTCACCGCGAATGCGCTTACTACGATGTCATTGCAACCTACACCGGCAGATTCTTTGCGGGCAAAATGAGACCCGGGCGCACGATTGCTGGCGGCTTCGGCCACTTTGGGTGCTGCCATTTGTTCGTGATGGAACAGGTATCCGATGTTGAAGCTCGACGAACTCCGGTGCCCGACGACGGGCGGAACTTTTCGTGCACGAATTCGACCTGGCAGAGCGAGTATCCCGCAGCCTCCGTCCACACTATCGCCGACCGTTTGGCCGCGAACAAACAATTCCTGATTGATCAAGTGCGCGCTCACGGCGACGCTTCCCTTATTGAGGCCATGGAATTTGAGTCGCCATGGCGCTTGCTCGGAATCACCGGATACTTGGTTTTGTCTTCTCCCGACTTGCTGACCAGGTACACAGCAGAGTTCCCTCAACACCCCCGGCGACGGAAGAAAGCGAAGAAACCCGAATCAACTGCAGCGTCGGCTCCAACCATCATGAATGTCACTCGGGAGCGGTGCGTGGCATGGTCGGACTAGGCGCGAAAAGGCGCAAGACTGCGGAGAAAGACGTGCGCTCCCCATTGTGAGATCGTGCCCGTCTGGAAGAATCTTCACGCAAACAATTGAAAACATGAATCAAGACGCGGCCCATGCGTTGGCACGCTGCGTGCTTACTATCTTCGTGCTTAACTATCAATGACTACGATGCCGAACGAAGCAGAGCCCGGCGGACCTCGCGGCTGGAGAACGACACAAGTCTATGCCATGGCTGGCGTCTGTCTGGTCATCGGTCTGGCGTTGGGCTACCTGTTTCGCGGGTCGGCATCGCGCCCGCCTCAGGCAGTGCAAGCCGCGCAGATGCCGGGCACCGCAACGGCACCTGCAGGCCCTGTTTCCTCTACCACCGCTTCTTCCGCCACACCAGCACAGATGCCAACCCTGGACGACATGAAGCACATGGCCGACAAGAAGGCCGAGCCGCTGCTGGCCAAACTGAAAGGCGATCCCAATAACTCGCAACTGCTCAACCAGATTGGGGTGCTCTACAAAGCGACGCATCAGTTCAAAGATGCCGCAGGATATTTCCAGAAGGCTGTCGATGCCGATCCTGAAAACGTAGCCGCGCGCACCGATCTGGCTTCGTGCCTGTTCTATCAGGGCGACGCCGACGGCGCCATCCAGCAACTGCAGCAATCTCTCAGCTACGACTCCAAGGACGCCAATTCCCTGTTCAACCTGGGAATGATCCGACTGCAGGCAAAGAACGATCCTCAGGGTGCGATCACAGCCTGGCAGCAATTGCTGAAGTTAAATCCGACCTTGGCCGACGACAAGAAGGCCGCCGTCCGGAAACTGATTGCGCAAGCCAAGGAACCCAAGGTCAGCGAATAGCGGGCCGCAAGACGACCTCACCACAAAGTCAGTAACCACGCACACCCGCTTCCGTGATTGGAACTTTGATCGCAGCTTCGATTCGGAAACGTCGGGGTGTCCAAAAGTGAACCGCCGTTATTTACGCCGCTTCCCCTTCCCTGCTAACATCATGTGTTTACCACTCAACCGGCAAGCAAATCTAAGTATCCCTTCATAAACTTTACGGAGGAAACATGGCAATTAAAGTTGGCATCAACGGCTTCGGACGCATCGGCCGCAACGTGCTGCGCGCTTCACTGAAAGACCCCAACCTGGACTTCGTCGCGGTCAACGACCTGACGGACCCGAAAACTCTGGCCCACCTGCTGAAATATGACTCTGTGCTGGGCAACCTTTCGAATCAAGTCTCCGCCGGACCCGACAGCATTACGGTCGACGGCAAGACCATCAAGGTCTTCAAAGAAAAAGATCCTGCCGCGCTGCCCTGGGAGTCTGTCGGCGCGCAGGTCGTGGTTGAGTCGACAGGCCGCTTCACCGACGCCAACGACGCCAAAAAGCACCTGCGCGGCTCGGTGAAGAAGGTCATCATCTCGGCCCCTGCGAAGAATGAAGACATCACGGTCGTGCTGGGCGTAAACCACGAGAAGTATGACGCTGCCAAGCATCACGTCATTTCGAACGCCTCTTGCACCACCAACTGCCTGGCGCCCATAGCCAAAGTCATCAACGACGAGTTCAAAATCGTTTGTGGCACCATGACCACCATTCACTCCTATACCAACGACCAGGTGATTCTCGACTTCCCGCACAAAGATTTGCGCCGCGCGCGCGCAGCCGCACTCAACATGATTCCCACCACAACCGGAGCGGCCAAGGCGCTGAAGCTGGTGATTCCGGAACTCGGCGGCAAGATCGACGGATTCTCCATGCGCGTGCCCACGCCCAACGTTTCGGTGGTCGACTTCGTGGTCTGGGTGGAAAAGAAGACGACCAAGGAAGAAGTGAACGCCGCGCTGAAAAAGGCAACTCAGGCGGGATCGTTGAAGGGCTATCTTGCCTACGAGGAACAAGAATTGGTGTCGTCGGATTTCAAAGGCAACTCCTTCTCCTCCATCGTGGATGCGCCCATGACCCTGGTGGTCGGCGGCAATTGCGTCAAGGTGATCTCCTGGTACGACAACGAGTGGGGATACTCCTGCCGCGTGCGCGACCTGATCAACTACATGGCCAGCAAGGGCCTGTAAAGAAACTCTTGTCATCCTGAGGCGGGCGTAGTTTGCCCGCCGAAGGATCTGGGCGAGCCGCGCGTTGCGTCGCGTTCTTTGCGACGCATAAATCGCGCGTTTGGCTCGCATCCTTAAATCACCTGCAAGAAAAGGACGACCAGCCATGTCCAAGCTTTCCATTCGTGATCTTCCCCTCCACGGCAACCGCATCTTCATGCGCGTCGACTTCAACGTGCCGCTCGAAGACGGGCGCGTCATGGACGACACCCGCATCCGCGAAACCCTGCCCACCATCGAGTATGCCCTCCGTCACGGCGCGCGCCTCATCCTGGCTTCACACCTCGGCCGGCCCAAAGGCAAGCCCAATCCGAAGATGAGTCTCAAGCCAGTGGCCGAGCGCCTGCGCATGCTGCTGGACAAGGAACTGGCGCGCGGCGAAAACGTCGGCTTCTGTCCCGAATGCGTCGGCCCCGAAGCCGAAGAGGTCGCGACCCAACTCGAGATGGGCCAGACGCTCCTGCTTGAGAACCTGCGCTTCCACGCCGAAGAGGAAGCCAACGACGAGAATTTTTCCAAGCAACTGGCCAAACTGGCCGAGTACTACGTCAACGACGCCTTCGGCACCGCGCATCGTGCCCACGCCTCGACCGTCGGAATCACCAAGTTCGTAAAGCAATCCGCCGCCGGATTGCTCATGGAAAAAGAACTGAAATATCTGGGCAAGGCGCTCGAGCATCCCGAGGAACCGTTCGTCGCCATCCTGGGCGGCGCCAAAGTCGGCGACAAGATCGGCGTGATTCGCAACCTGATGGACAAAGTGCAATCCCTGATCATCGGCGGCGGCATGGCCTACACTTTCCTCAAGGCTCAGGGACACGAGATCGGCAAGTCGCTGCTCGAAGCCGACAAAGTCGATCTCGCCAAACAATTGCTCGCCGAAGCCAAGAAACGGAAACTGAAATTCCTGCTGCCTGTCGATCACGTGGTCGCGCTCAAGCCAGAAGCCAATGCCGTAATCCAGCAGATCGGCGAAGGCCAGCCCATCCCCGCCGACAAGATGGCGCTCGACATCGGGCCGAAGACCATCGAACTGTTCTCTGACGAAATCTCAACCGCGCGGACCATCGTGTGGAACGGTCCCATGGGAGTGTTTGAAGTTCCAGGATTCTCGCGTGGGACGTTCAAGATTGCCCACGCCGTGGCCGACAATGGGGGAGCCATTTCAATCGTGGGCGGCGGCGATTCCGTCGCGGCCGTGCATGCCGCCGACGTCGCCGACAAAATCACCCACATCTCGACCGGAGGCGGCGCGTCACTGGAATTCCTGGAAGGCAAGAAACTCCCCGGAGTCGAAGCCCTCACCGACAAAAAGTAAAAATCAAAAAACGTAACCCGCTTCCCCATTCCGAATTGAAAAGGCTGACTCATGCGAAAAAAAGTAATGGCCGCAAACTGGAAAATGAACAAGACCCCGCCCGAGACGCGCGATTATTTCCGCGAGTTCCTGCCCATGGTCGCCGGTCACGACCGCGACGAGATCGTGGTCTGCCCGCCCTACACAGACGTGGACGCCGCCCTCGCAAGCGCCCGCGGCAGCAACGTCGCCATCGGCGTGCAAAATGTTCATTGGAAAGCGGACGGCGCCTATACCGGAGAAATTTCCGCGCCCATGCTCGTGAGTCTGGGAGTCACCCACGTCATCGTTGGCCACTCCGAGCGCCGCCAGTATTTTGGCGAAACCGATGACACCGTGAACCTGCGCCTGAAAGCCGCGCTGGAAGCCGGTCTTACTCCCATCTGCTGCGTCGGCGAAGTCCTCGAAGAACGCGAGGCTGGACTCACCGATGATGTTCTCCGCCGCCAGTGCGTGCGCGCGTTCCATGCAATTTCTGCCAAGAAAGCAGCGAAGATGATCGTTGCCTACGAGCCGGTCTGGGCCATCGGCACCGGCAAGACCGCAACCCCGGAACTCGCGGCCGCGGCCCACGCCGTAATCCGCCGCGAAGCTACCGAGGTTTTCGGTGAAGAGTTTGCCATGCAGTTGCGCATTCTCTACGGCGGCTCGGTGAAACCGGACAACGTTACCACCCTCATGGCGCAAGAAGAAATTGACGGCGCTCTGGTCGGCGGAGCTTCGCTCGATCCCAAGTCGTTCGCCGCGCTGGTGAAGTACTGAAGTCAAATACTGATCGGATTACTTAGCCTCAGAATCTGACCGGGCGCCCGATCTGGCTCTACTTTCGTCCAACAGCCATGATGTGCGCGCTCACGCCCAGCACCGAGGGCTCCCGCTCGACCTTGCGCACCGCGGCCAGCAATCGCTCGCGCTGCAGACGATCGTTCCACAATCGGTCGAAGTCGCGTGCCAGCCAACTCGGGCCTTCGATGGCCGCGATCTCCACCACTTGAAACCCAGCCGCCAACAAGTCCCGCGACAATTCGCCCGGCCGGTGAAAAAAAGCGTCAGTGAAATAAATTGGATTGCCGGTGGAGTTGCGATGCTGGCCTTCTTCCAGGTCGCGATCCAGAATTGGGGCAAACACCGGGTCATCGAAAAATCCCGCCGACAGCGAATCGAACAGCGACGCAAACCGGCTGATGCCCGCGCCCCACACCAGCCCTCCCGGACGCAGCACCCGGCGAGCCTCCTTCAGGCAGGCCAGCCGGTCTTCCCGTTCGACCAGATGGTAGAGCGGGCCCAGCAGCAGAACCGCGTCCGCCGTAGCATCCGCTTGCGGCAAGTGGCGGGCGTCCCCAATCTGCGCACTTGCCAACGGATGCTCGGCTTGGCACGCTGAAGCTGCCCGCGCTTGCTCCACATGCTTGGCAACCGGATCAATCAAATGTACCTGATAGCCGCGGGCGGCAAGCCAGCAGGCATAGGCTCCGGCACCCCCACCGGCATCGACCACGGTGGCCGGAACGGCCAGCAGATGCCGGAGAATCAATTCCTGCGTACGCGCCTGTTCCAGCTGAAACCACCCACTCTGCAGGCGCGAGGACTCGTCCTGCTCGTCGTAGTAGTGAATGATTTCGCCGTCGGTCATAGGTCGAATTGCGACTTGATTGGAAGCGAAGCCATGAGTTTACGCGATCGGGCGCGTCGATCAACGGTGCCGCGCTGGCGTCCGCTCCGGCCCTCCTTTGTTATAATAAAACGCTGCCGGGAGTTTCAGTTCAAGGCTGTGCGGAAGTGGTGGAACTGGCAGACACACCATCTTGAGGGGGTGGCGCCGAAAGGCGTGGGGGTTCAAATCCCCCCTTCCGCACCAAGAATTTTCTGTGCCTGGGTGGAGAAGTTCCGGTCGAGAAGCACCGCCCGGAGTAGCGCCTGCTCCAGAATATCGTCGTCACGTTAGGAAAAGTCCAAACTTATGATTTACCTGATCACTACCATCCACATTCTGGTCTGCTTCTTCATCATCATTGTGGTTCTGCTGCAGAGCGGCAAGAGCGGCGACATTTCCGCGGCATTTGGCGGACAGGGCAGCCAGACGGCGTTCGGTCCGCGGGGCGCGGCCAGCGCACTCTCCAAGGCCACCACCTGGTCGGCCGTGGCGTTCATGATCACTTCCATCACGTTGTCGGTCTACGCGGCCAAGCACGGCGGCCCGACTTCGGTATTGCAGGGCCTGAAGTCGCAGCCAGTCAAGACGCAGCCCGCTCCTGCGCAATCCCCGTCAACTCCGCCAGCCCAGCCGAAATAAGCAGGTTGCAAGTTCTGTGGAGAGTAAGCACGTTGACGACGAACGGTCGCGCTCACTCACCTACCCGATGCAATCCCGTTTACCTACATGCCCTCCGGTAATTGTATTTGCCTCACAGAGGATGTAACATCCGAGAAGAGGCACGTTTCCTGGAGGCATCGCAATGTCGGATCGTGACAGCAATAGTTTCGTTTGGTTCTTGGCAGGACTGGGCTTGGGAGCTCTTGCGGGAGTGCTGTACGCGCCCCGTTCGGGCAACGAGACGCGCGAAGTGTTGCGCACGCGCGCCGAAGAAGGCCGCGACTATGTTCGCAACCGTGCGCGAGAGGCGCGGGAGCAGGCGGCGCAGTGGGCCGACCGCGGACGCGACGTCGTCAGTCAGCAAAAAGAGCAGTTCCGCGCCGCCTACGAAGCCGGTCGTCAGGCCTATCACGAAGCCACGACCGAGACGGGCGCACCCAAGAATTTGTAGGCGCTGGCTCCTCTTTCCGGCGGGCGCTCATAGATTGATTCGGAGCAAGGAATTGCTCGGAGCATAGAATTGGCCGGAGCACGCTTATGGACAAACTCACTCCTGTCTTCATCCTGCTGACCGGGCTCGCGGTCATGTTGCAAGCAGGCATCCTGCTGGCCATGTATCTGGCCATGCGCAAGAGCACCATGCTCATGGAAAACCTGGCGGCCGAAGTCAAAACCAAGGTCCTTCCCACCATCTCGCAGGCCGAGACGTTGATGACGGCCATTCGTCCCAAGCTCGAAGTCATCGCCGAAAACCTGCAGGACTCGACCACCGTGCTGCGCGACCAGGTAGAACGCATGGACGCCACCGTAAAAGATGCAGTGGACCGCGGCCGTTTGCAAATCATCCGCGCCGACGAGTTGCTCACCCGAACCCTAGATCGCGTGGAGCAGACCTCCGAGATGGTCCACAACACCGTGATCTCGCCGGTACGCCAGCTTTCCGGATTGATGCAGGGACTTACGGTTGGCCTGGAGTTTCTATTCGGCGGCCGCGGCCGGAAAAACGGCCGCACTCGCGAAGAGCGCCGTCCCGTGCCGCAGGATGAAATGTTCATCTGAGAAGCGTTGTCGATCACCGATTTTTGATTGCTGATTGAAAGACGCTCTGCGCAGGCGTAGGCGACGGGGGTTTCAATCAACAATCAGAAATCCACAATCAACAATTGATTTCGTCGGCAGTTGCTTCCTCATCTTCTACAGCATGCGTTACCTGGTGCGAGCTCGCGTAAAACCCGGCCGTGAGGCCGATCTCCTCGAGGCCATCGAGCAGGAAACGCTTGGCCACGGCTCCGTCGCGGAAGGCGAATATCTGCGCAACATGCAGGAGGCGCGCCTTTACGAGGACGATACCGCGCGCTGGGTGGAAGTCTGCTACTGCCCCACTCCGCTACAAGAAGAGCAGCCCTACTGGGAACAATATTTCGAATTGAAGCGGGTGCAGGACGCGCACGACCGCTGCAAATGCCGCGATGAAAACGGAACCGAGCCTTGGGCCTGTGCAGACTGCGACTGCACGGCGCGGCTGGAACAAAAATTGAAGAAGCAGGGTACACCATTTCTCGACTCGCTGCGCCGTAAGCCATAGACGAGACTTTGTCGGCGACGTCTCTCGCCACCATCTCAAACGCCGCTGGCAAGATGTAGCAGGCTACGCCTCTACGCCCGGTGAGGTCTTCAGCCCAGCTACGGCAAAATCAAAGCCAGTTGCTTCAAGTCCTGCGCCACTTCCCGCAAATTAAATACCAGCGCCCAGAAGGGCAGCATGCGATCCAGCGCAAACGGGCTGGTTACGCGCTCTTGTCGGAGTTTGGCCAGATCGGCGTCGAGGTCGCCAATTGCAGCATCGAGTTCCGCGCCGTTCACGATCTGATCAGAACTGCGAACCGCTTCCGCCAGCGCTGCGAAAGTCTGCGCAGTCTTCTCAACCAAAGCAGGTAACGACGGAACCAGCCCCGGCTCCAGTTGCGCGTGTACATACAGCGCGTTGTCTTCGGCCATCGCCGTCAAACGCCGGCGCACTTGGTCGGCTTCCTCCACAAATGCCTGGTAGGCTCCCTCGTTGAATCGCGAAAATGCCAGCTCGCTCTCGGCTTCATCCAACTGCTGGGTAATGCCGCGCCGCAAGTCGTGCAACTGCCGGTCGAGTTGCCGAACCTCCTGCTCGTTGTCGATGCCCTGCAAAGCGGCCACTGCGACCGCGCGGTAGAGCGCGCCCGCCCCATCGAGAATGCTCGCGATTTTATGCCGCAAGCCCACGCGCGCATGCACCGGCCAGATCAGCGCGCCCACCGCGAACGCGATGATCGCTCCCGTCATCGTATACAGCACGCGCAGCCACGCCATGTGCCCCGGCTCGCCTTGTCCGCCGAAAACCAAGATGAGCGCAGCCGTAAATCCGGCAGCGGTGAACGCCGGATGCAGCGCGGTCAGATACCCAAATAACGTTGCCAGCAGAAACAGCACAATCAGTACGCCAATCGGCCCCTTGCCTAGAATCGGGATGAGCAATGCCGCGGCCAGCGCTCCTGCCGTCGAGCCAATGGTGCGGTAAAGCGCCGCTTTCCACGACGCACCGAGATTGGCCTGGGTCACCACCAGCGCGGCAAACACCGCCCAGTATCCCTGTGGCAACTGGAATCCCGCGTAGATCGCGTAGGCGATCGTCCCCGCAAGCCCAGTCTTGATTCCCTGCTTGATTGGCCCGGATTGCTGACTCCAAAAGGCGGGCGGCGGGGCGCATGGCGGAATTTGAGGAGTTGGAAGTGAAGGAGATGAAGAGGCCATGCGGGGGATTATATTCGGGCGGACAGACGCGGGTCGTTTCTATGCGATCCAGCCGCCACCAACGACAACGTCTCCGTCATAGAAAACGGCAGCCTGTCCTGGTGTAATAGCACGCTGTGGCTCATTGAAAGTCACGAGGATTTCGTCGTCGCCCTTTCTTTCGATCACCGCAGCCGCCGGCTCGTGCCGGTGGCGAATCTTCACGCCCACCCGCACCGGCTCCCGCAGATCGTCCACTGAAATCAAATTCACACGCTTGGCGCGGAGAGTGCGCGAATAAAGATGCTCTTCCCCGCCCACAATCACCTGCTTCGACGCTCCGCTGATCTGGATCACGTAAAGTGGCGATCCCGTGGCCACGCCCAGCCCCTTGCGCTGGCCGACGGTAAAGTTGTGAATGCCACCATGCTCACCGAGAACATCGCCGTTCGTGGTTACGAGTTCGCCAGCGGTGTCGGGCAAAGCCTCACCCTGCTCAGCTAGATAAGCGTCGATGAAGCGCTTGTAGTCGCCGCCGGGGACAAAACAAATTTCCTGCGAGTCGGGCTTCTCCGCGAGCGCGAGTCCGTGCCGGCGCGCCAGTTCGCGAACCTCCGGCTTCGTCATGTCGCCGAGTGGAAAGATCGTACAGCTCAACTGCTCCTGCGTCAGGCCGAAAAGAAAATAAGTCTGATCCTTGCTCGAATCGGCGGGACGCTTAAGAAGCCAGCGGCCCCGACCCTCGTCAAAAGCCACGCGGGCGTAGTGTCCAGTCGCTACGCGAGAAGCGCCAATCTGCTGGGCCACAATCAGTAGTTGATCAAACTTCAAGTGATTGTTGCACAAACTACAAGGGATCGGCGTCCGCCCGGAAACATACTCCTGAACGAACGGCCGAATCACATCGCGCTCAAACCGCTCCTCGTGATTCACCACGTAATACGGGATGCCGATCTGCTGCGCCACGCGGCGGGCATCATAAACATCGTCGAGCGAACAACAGCGTCCCTGCACCGACTCGGGCATCCCCTCCTTCCCGGACAGCCGCCGCTGGTTCCACAACTGCATGGTCAGCCCG
The DNA here is from genome assembly GCA_963755795.1 of uncultured Acidobacteriota bacterium. GTDB lineage: Bacteria > Acidobacteriota > Terriglobia > Terriglobales > Acidobacteriaceae > Sulfotelmatobacter. The sequence continues at coordinate 53,418 of CAVWLI010000006.1, forward strand.
ATTACTATGTGACCATCCGCACGCAGCATGGCCGCGACGGTGGAAGAATCCACACCGCCCGACATGGCTACCGCGATAGTCTCGGTACTCTGCATAAAACCGTTTCTGGCGTTTGGCTCTTGCCTTGGAACTTTTTCGCTACGAGCGCTTAGGTCCACCAAGAGCCAACCGCTAAGAGCTAAGAGCGGTCTTCCTATACGTTGGCGACAACTCCCGCAGCCGCGCCACCGTTTCCGGCACCAGCGCGAGCGCGATATCGATACCTTCCGCAACCGTCTGCTTGCCCAGGCTGAAGCGAATGCTGGCCCTCGCCTGATCCGCCCGCAGCCCCATCGCCACCAGCACGTGCGACGGCTCAATCGCCCCCGACGAACAAGCCGCGCCGGTCGATACCGCTATCCCCTTCAGATCAAGCGCAATCACCATCGCTTCGCCGTCGATGTGATCGAAGTGAATATTGCATGTGTTGGGCACGCGCGTAGCGCCGTCGCCATTCACCGCAGCGTCCTCGATCTGCGCGAGGATTCCCTGCTGCAACCGGTCGCGCATCGCAGCCATTTTCTTCTCGTCGCCGCGATCGAGCGCTTCCTTAGCGATCTGTGCGGCCTTGCCCAGACCCACAATTCCCGGCACATTTTCCGTACCCGCGCGGCGAGAGCGCTCGTGCCGGCCACCAAAAAACAGCGGCTGCAGCCGAAGTCCCTTGCGAACACACAGAGCTCCCACACCCTGGGGCGCGTGAATCTTGTGCCCGGAAATCGAGAGTGCGTCACAACCGATGCGTTCCACATCAATCTCAACTTTGCCGGCAGCCTGTACCGCGTCGGTGTGAAAACAAACCCCCGCCTCCGCCGCAATCCGACCAATTTCCTCGACCGGCTGCAGCACTCCCGTCTCGTTGTTGGCCATCATCACCGAAATCAGCTTCGTATTCCGGCGCAGCGCGCGGCGCACATCGTCGGGATCGAGCAGACTGCGGCCGTCCACCGGCAGAACCGTCACCTCCGCACCAATCTCTTCCATGTGCTTGCACGCGAGCAACACAGCGTGGTGCTCAATACTCGATGTGATGATGTGGTCACCCGCTCCCACCAGGCCCGCGATGGCCAGGTTGTCCGCCTCGGTGCCGCCGCTTGTAAAAACGATCTCCGAGGCGCGGCAGCCCAGCAGCGCCGCCACGGATTCGCGCGCGTCCTCTACCGCGGCCCGGGTCTGCTGCCCATGATGATGAATGGACGACGCGTTCCCAAACTGCTCCCCAAAATACGGCCGCATGGCCTCAAACACTTCGGGCAGCACGGGCGTGGTGGCGTTATTGTCGAGGTAAATGCGATGCATACGGAACCCGCTTCTATTCTACATTGCGAGTCATAGAGACGAAGCTCGCTACGTCTTGCGTCCGGCACTCCGGATGCTGGCGGGAAAGATGTTGCCAGCTGCGTATCTAAAACGGCACACGCTAACGTTGATCGATCGCGATGTAGGGGTTGGGATACTCCGGCCCCAGGTATTCCGCGCGCGGGCGGATCAGGCGGTTGTCGTTGAGCTGCTCCATCACGTGCGCGGCCCAGCCGCTCACCCGCGACACCGCAAAGATGGGTGTGAACAAATCCACGTCGATGCCCAGCGTGTGATACGTGGAGGCCGAGTAAAAATCCACATTCGCGTTCAGCTTTTTGTTGGCCTTCACGAATTCTTCAATCTTGTGCGAGATCTCAAACCACTTGCTTTGCCCGCTGGAATTGCCCAGGTCGCGCGACATGGCGCGCAGGTGCGTAGCACGCGGGTCTTCCGTGTGATAAACGCGATGGCCAAATCCGGGAATCTTTTTCTTTTGCGCCAGCATACCCTGGACGTATTCGATCGGGTCCGCGCCCGATGCATCAATCGCTTCGAGAATCAGGAATACCGCCTCGTTGGCCCCGCCATGCAGCGGTCCCTTCAAGGCGCCGATTGCCGAAGTGATTGCCGAATGCATATCCGACAAGGTCGCAGCCGTGACCCGCGCGGCAAACGTCGAGGCGTTCAGTTCGTGGTCCGCATGCAGAATCAACGCGATGTCGAGAGCGCGCTCGGCCGTCGGCGAGGGCTGCTTGCCGTTCAGCATGAGCAGAAGATTTGCGGCATGGGATAGCGAGCGGTCGGGCTCGACCACGGGTTGTCCCTTGCGGATGCGGTCATACGCCGCAACGATCATGGCGATCTGCGACGTGATCCGAATCGCTTTATCGAGATTAGCCTTGCTGTCGTTGCTTTTCTCCTGTGGATCATAGAACGACAGCGCCGAAACCGCGGTGCGCAACACATCCATGGGCAGCGCGTGGCGCGGCGCATTGCGCAGTAAGGTGATAATGGACGCATCCAGCTTGCGCTCCTCAGCCAGGCGCTCGTGCAACTCGCGCAGTTCGCTGCGGGTGGGGAGCTTTCCGAACCACAACAGGTAGCACGTCTCTTCAAAATTCGACTGGTGGGCCAGCTCGTGAATATCGATGCCGCGATAGGCCAAAACGCCACGATCCCCGTCGATGTAGCAGATCTTGGAAGTCGTGGCCACGACGCCCTCAAGTCCCTGGGACGCATGCGTTGTGGCCGGACTGGACATGGATTACTCGCTTCGATTCGTAGGATTTCTCGTTGCCGAACCGCGCGCGGGGAACGCGGTCGATGCAACCTTTTCTTATACCGGAAACGCGGCAATGTTTCCAATGTCCAGGTGTAACATCCAGGACTTACAGTGAAACCTGCGCGAGAGTCACTAGCACTGTTGTCAGGCCGGCCAGATTGAGAGCGCCGTCTTACTCAGGATCTGCTGCTGGACAGCCTTGCTGAGTGGAAGTGCGCGAAACTCATCCAGATTTTTCTTGATGTCAGGCACGCCCGGCCCAGGCCAGTCAGTGCCGAACAGAGTTTTGTGCGCGATCTCCTCGAGACGCGGAAAATATTTCAGCAGCGTCTTGGGCGGAATGCCGCTGATGTCGAGATAAACATTGGGATGCCGCCGCACCAGAAAAAATGCAGTCTGCATCCACAGCGGCCGCCCGCCGTGCGCCAGCAAAATCTTCAGCTTAGGGAAATCCACCGCCACATCGTCGACATAAATCGGATCGCCATACTTGTTGCGCGCACCGGGAAAAATCGACGTCCCCGTGTGGAACATGACCGGCACGCCATTGGCTTCCGCTGCGCGGTAGATGATCTCCAGTTCCTTGGCGCCGCTCAGGTAGTCATTGGGAAACAGCAACTGGTGCGGGGGATGAATCTTGATCATCTGCAATCCCAACCGCAGAATCTGCTCCACATCCGCCAGTACATTCGTCGTGTGTTTCGGATGCAGGCTGCCGCACGAGAGCAAGCGCTTCGGATCTTCCTTAACATAGTCGGCGACGAACTGGTTGACTCCGTTGGTAAATCCAATCACTTCCGGCGCGACGTAGTTGATGAGCATGGCGCGGTCAATGCCGCTGGCGTCGAGGAACTTGAGAAACGCCTTGGGCGAGCGGCAGAACTCCACGATCTGATCAAAATTCGGTCGCTTCTGTTTCATCAGCTCCAGCGCATGGGGCTTGAACATTTCCATCGGCTGGATATGAATGTGGCAGTCGGTAATCATCGCTGGCTAGTGGCTTGGCTTAAACCTCAGAAGAATACCAGACGAGCTAGTTGGCGGCCGCCGCCAGCACCGCTCTCTTCGTAAAAACGCGAATCATCTCCCGGCGATATTCCGGCGTCAACGCCGAAGTGGTCAGCGGCTTCGCAGCCTTCGCCGCCAAATCGCCAACCGCCTCCGCCAACTCATGGTCCACTTCTTTGCCGATCATCAACTCGCTTGCGCCCGTCACCAGCAATGGCGCGGGATTCACGGCCGTAATCCCGATCCGCGCATCGGCGACGTGACCGTTCGATCGCTTCATCACAACCGCAACTCCGGCCAACGGATAATCGATCGATCCACGCACTCGCAACTTTCGGTAAACACCACGATAGTCGGCCGCCGAAGCCGGCAGGAAAACGCGCGTGACCAGTTCGTTCGCCTGCAACTTGCGATAGTCCTCTCCAAGCCCGGTGTAAAAATCGCGCAGCGCAACGCGGCGCATACCGAGCGGACTCGCAATTTCGATTTCCGCGTTCAAGCACAGCAAGGCCGGAGGCGTGTCTCCGGAAAACACCGCCCAGCACTTGCTGCCTCCCGGCGCGACGTGGCAAAGATCGCCGTCTTTCTTGATGCAGAATCCACAACCTTTGCGCCACGTGAGCGACTGGTTGTACCAAAGACAGCGCGTATCGAGGCAGATGTTGCCGCCAATCGTGCCCATGTTCCGTAGCACGGGCGAGGCAACCGTGGCCACCGCCTCGGTGAGCACGGGATAATGTTCTCGCAGATAATCCGATCGTTCGATGGCACGCAGCGCAGTCAACGCACCGATTTCAACCCCGCCGTCATTCTGCGGCCTGATCCCGCGCAGCGCAGCAATTCCCCGAAGATCGAGAACGTACTCCGGTTCAAAAAGCCTTTGCCTCATCGATGGAATCAGATCGGTGCCGCCCGCCAGCACGCGAATGTTGCCCGCATGTTCACCCAGGTAGCGAACTGCCTCTCCAATGCTGCAAGGCCGCAGAAGTTTGAAATCTGGAAGGCTCAATCCGCGCCCCCAGCTACCGGTCGCACCCCGCCCCGCGCCGGATCAAGCGCATGCCGCTCCGGTCCCTTTCCCTTGAAGCACAATGACCCGCCATGTTCGCGGAATCGTGCAGGCGAAGTTGGGTCCACGCCTTCAGTCAGGTTCAGCGCCTTGGCATTTTTCTTCGCGCGCAGCGCGGCTAGAACTCTCTCCGGCGTAAACGGCGATTCATGCAAGCGCACACCGACGGCATCGTAAATCGCGTTAGCAATCGCCGGAATCGTCGCCGCCAGCGACCCTTCGCTGCACTCCTTCGCGCCAAACGGCCCTTCCGGATCGACACTCTCCACAATGATGGGCTCAATCTCCGGCGACTCCACCGACGACGGGCTGCGATATTCGAGCAGCCCCGGATTCATCAGCATGCCATCTTTCCAAACCATTTCTTCGGTGAGCGCCTGCCCCATACCCATCCACACCGAGCCGATAATCTGACCTTCCACGGAAACTGGATTCAGCGCCCGCCCGCAATCGTGCGCCGCCCAGACTTTGTGCACAGTGACTTCGCCGGTTTCTTCGTCGACGCTGACCTCGGCGACCTGCGCGGAGTACGAATAGGCTGGCGACGGCCCGACTCCCGCGCCTTTGTGTTTGCCGCCGCGAGCTTCCTGCGGAGGAGCATAGGATCCAGTTCCGGTGAGGGCCCCGTGGAAGTCAATCGCCGCAACCACGGCTTCCTCAAATGTCATCCAATCTTTCGGCCCTTCGTCTTTCCGCTTCTGCTGCAGCGATCCCCGCAAAATCTGCCCTTCTACGCGTCCGCTGACCGAGGTCTCGCGTTGTGTGGGGCGGACACTCCTGTCCGCCAGGCCCGACCCGGCAGTCGAAATTCTTCCTATGACTTTGTCATCGCGGAAAGTCAGATCCTCGACGGCGCAGTTCATCTTCTTCGCCGCTGCCGCAGCAATCAGCTTCTTCACTTCTTCGGCGGCCCGCAATGTCGCATTTCCCGCCATGAACGTGACCCGGCTCGAATACGACCCGATGTCAATCGGAGTCAGGTCCGTATCCGCGGCAATCACTCGTACCCGCGGCAGCGAGCATCCCAGCACTTCGGCCGCGACCTGCGCGGTCATCGTGTCCGATCCCTGACCGATTTCCGAAGCGCCGGTATACACCACGACGCCGCCGTCGCGGTCAATCTTTATATTGACCGTCGAGTGCGGCATGTCAGAACGAATAATCGAATTGGCCGCGCCGCTAACGTAATGGCTGCATGCAATCCCAAGCCCGCGCCCCTTGGGCAGTGTGCCCCTGCGCTCCTTCCAGCCCGACCGCTCGACC
>CAVWLI010000007.1:0-13595 GCA_963755795.1 uncultured Acidobacteriota bacterium
TGGCATCTGCGACCCGATCGCTTCGACGAGCGGAACGACATCCGGCCCCGGATTTCCGCTCCCGCTTGGCGGGAACAGGGTGATGCCAACTCCGCCTCCAACAATTACGCATGTGATTCGGACATCGACCATGCTTGAAGGCAACCTGTTGCACCGGGTCGAGCCAGTTTATCCTCCACTGGCGAAAGCGGCGCGTATCCAGGGCTCCGTCGTTCTGGTCGCGGTGATCAGCAGAGCGGGAACGATTCATAACCTGCACGCGGTCTCTGGGCCCCCGCTGCTGGTGCCCGCCGCGGTGAATGCGGTGAGCCAGTGGCGTTATCGCCCGTACATCCTCAACAGCGAACCCATCGAAGTGGAAACACAGATCACGGTGAATTTTCGGTTGTCAGGAAACTAGTGGGATCTTGGCGCGGGCGGGTGCCCCATTTCTCGCGCGTCCTTTGCGCGAGAAGTGGGGAGTTTTCTTTTCCGCGCGGGAGTAGCCCCGGCGTAACCTAGTCGCTCCCGGCGCTCCCGCTATAATCGCGAAAGTGGCAACCACTGCAGAAATTCTGAGCCGCGTAGCGACGCGCCCGACCTGGGCGGAAGTTTCTTTGACTACGCTGCGGCAAAACTTCCGCACCGTGCAAAAACACGTAGGAGCGAACGTTGCCGTGTGCGCCGTGGTGAAGGCCGACGCCTACGGTCACGGCGCGGTCGAGTGTTCGCGCGCGCTCGAAGCCGAAGGTGCAAAGTGGCTGGGCGTAACTTCGCTCGATGAAGCGATTCCGCTGCGCGAGGCGGGCCTTCGCGCCAACATTCTTTTGATGACGGGTTTCTGGCGCGGAGAAGAAAGTGAGATCATCCGTCTGCACCTCACGCCCACGGTCTGGGAGCCCTGGCACATCGAGACGCTGGAATCGGCGGCGGCGGCGCTGGGCGTGGCGCAGCATCCGGTGCACTTGAAGGTCGATACTGGCATGGGCCGCCTGGGCGTTGCCGTCGATCAGCTTCCGGGCGTGCTCGCCGCACTAAAGTCGGCCAAGCATCTTGAGATGGAGGGCCTCTCGACGCATCTCGCGTCTTCGGAAATCATGGATGCGCCTTCGGTGGCGGAGCAGGAACAGAAATTCGATTTGGCCAGGCAGATGGTGCGCGAGGCGGGCATCGAGCCCAAGTTCGTGCACATGGCGAACACTGCGGCGGTGATCTCGCGGCGCGAAACCTGGGCTAACACGAAAGGGAATACCATGGTCCGTCCGGGCGTCGCGCTCTACGGTTATTTCCTGCCCTTTCAGCGCGCCGGGCGCGAAGTAAGTGGCGGAACCTTGCGTCTGCCCGTGAAGCCGATACTCACCTGGAAGACTCGCATCTTGTCCTTGCGCGACTTCGCCGCGAACCAGCCGCTCGGCTATGGTGCGACTTACGTGACCAAGGCTCCCGCACACGTTGCGGTGCTGCCCGTGGGCTACGCCGACGGATACAATCGCCAGCTCTCGAATCGCGGCCGCGTGATTGTGCGCGAGCACTACGCCCCAATCGTGGGCCGCATCTCGATGGACCTGACCTTGGTGGACGTCACTGGAATTCCCGGCATCGCCGTAGGAGACGAAGTCATCTTGCTCGGTGAGTGCGCAGGCCTGAGCGTTGACGCGCTTGAACATGCCGAGCTGGCTAACAGCACTCCTTACGAAATTCTCTGCAATATTTCGAAGCGAGTTCCGCGACGTTATAGGAGCTAGGGCAGGGTGTTCGACGCCGCTCACCTACGAAATGCCAATTGCCAATCGCTAAATGCGACCGTTGGATGTCCCCTCTGCAGCTGCAGCGTCTCCGCTTGTTACACTTGAAGATTGACCATGCCTTCGCGCTACGCACAATGGATGTACGACTGGGAACACCAGCTCACTTCGGTGGACAACAACCGCGTGGTGCGTCCGCTGGAGTGGGGCGTGGAATGGGCGCGGGACTGGCCTTGCCGCAACGGCTTTCGTCCTGGGCAGACGCCGGGCGTGGCCGTCGATGATCCGGAGAAGTTCATCCTCGATTACAACCGCCGCATTGTCGCAGCCAGCGACGAATTTTATTCCTACACGCGCGCGACAGATTTCCGTCTGGAGAAGCGCGAGGTGCAAGTTTTCTCGACGCGTGAAGTTCCTGATGCGAAGCTTGAGGCAAAAGTAAAAGGAACATTCGGAGAATTTCTGCGCTTCACTTCTCCGGTGAAGACGCCTTATTCCGAAAACAATCTGGTGAACGCTCGCTGGTTTCCAGCCAAGGGACGCCGCGCCGTCATTCTTCTGCCGCACTGGAACGCGGACGCGATCTCTTATGTGGCGCTTTGCAAGCTGCTCAACATGCTGGGCATCGCCGTGTTGCGGCTGACCATGCCGTATCACGACATCCGCATGCCCGCCGAGATCAGCCGCGCGGATTACGCAGTCTCTGCCAACATCGGTCGCACACTCGATGCTGTGCGCCAGGGAGTGGTCGACATTCGCAGCTGCCTCGACTGGCTCGAAGAACAGGGATACAGCCAGCTTGGCATTGTGGGCACGAGCCTGGGGTCGTGCTACGCGTTCATCGCGGCGGCGCATGAGCCCCGCATTCGCGTGGCGGCCTTCAATCACGCGTCAACTTATGTGGCCGACGTGGTGTGGCACGGGCAGTCCACGCGGCACATCCGGCAGGGCATTGAGCAGCAGATCGATCTCGACCGTTTGCGGCAGGCCTGGTTGGCCGTCAGCCCGATGTCGTACTTCAAGCAATTCGCGCGCTGGCCGCGCAAGTCGCTCATCATCTATGCGAAGTACGATTTGACGTTTCTGCCGGAGCTTTCACGGAATGTGGTTGAGGAATTCGAGCGTCACGGTCTCGACCACAAAGTCGCCGTGCTGCCCTGCGGCCATTACACGATGGGCGAGACGCCCTACAAATATATGGACGGCTGGCAGCTCGCCTGCATTTCTGCGGACGGCGTTTTAGTAGCCGCTCTGAGCGTCGGCACTCGGCAATCATCCGGCGCGGAGAATTGGGAAGGGCACGAGTTCCACTCGTGCCGTCGAAGGAATTTCCAGGAAGCGGCACTCCTTGACCCGCTGGTTCGGCACGACTGGAAGTCGTGCCCTTCCCATTGAGTCGAAGGACGGCGCAGGGCGAGTTCCAGAGCTAGAGTCGCCACGGTTTAGAATGTGAGAATGGAATTTGTCAATTCCGAGACGATCGTCGAGCACCGGCGCGGCGAGTTTCTGATCAGCTCCGACCCCGCCCGATTGGACTTGGGCGTGATTCACGGCTTCCTTACGAGCTGTTACTGGGCCAGGGGAATTCCGCGAGAAGTTGTGGCGCGATCGATTGAGCATGCGCTGTGCTTTGGCATTTATGATGGGAGGGGCAAGCAAGTAGGCTTTGCCCGTGTCGTCAGTGATTTGGCGACGATCGCGTATGTGGGCGACGTGTTTGTGCTCGACGCGCATCGCGGTCGCGGGCTGGGTAAGTGGCTGATGGAGTGCATTATGCGCCATCCCGCCCTACAGGGCCTGCGGCGCTGGATTCTAACTACGCGTGACGCGCATGGGCTTTATGAGCAGGTCGGCTTTACTCCGGTAAAGTTCCCGGAGCGCTACATGGAACGGCATGATCCGCACGTCTACGAAACCTCGGCACATGAAGTCAGGAAAACGACATGAAAACATCTTCGAAAATGTACCTTCCCCTCTACGAGAACGATCCGCAGATTGCCGCTGCCATCGACAATGAAACCCGCCGGCAGCACGAAGGCCTCGAACTGATCGCCTCGGAAAATTTCGTCAGCGAAGCCGTGCTCGAAGCTGCGGGCTCTGTGTTTACGAACAAGTATGCCGAGGGATATCCCGGCAAGCGCTATTACGGCGGCTGCGAGTTCGCCGATGTCGTCGAAAACCTGGCGCGCGACCGGGCGAAGCAATTGTTCGGCGCGGAGCACGCCAACGTGCAGCCCCACGCCGGCTCGCAGGCGAACATGGAAGCCTATGCCGCCGTGCTGCAGCCGGGCGATACGATTCTCGGGCTCAACCTGGCGCACGGCGGACATCTCACGCACGGCCATCATCTGAATTTTTCCGGCAAGACTTACAAGATCGTTCCCTACGGCGTGACCAAAGAAACGGAAACCATCGACTACGACGCGCTGGAAAAGATCGCGGAGCAAGAGCGCCCGAAGCTGATCATCGGCGGAGGCAGCGCTTATCCGCGCATCATCGACTTTGCCCGCATGCGCCAGATCGCCGACAAAGTGGGCGCGTTGTTTCTGGTCGACATGGCGCACTTTGCTGGACTCGTCGCCGGTGGCGCGCATCCTTCTCCGGTGCCGCACGCGCACATCGTTACTTCGACAACTCATAAGACTCTTCGCGGCCCGCGTGCGGGGATGATTCTTTCGAAGGCCGAGTTCGCGCAGGCTATCGACAAAGTCGTGTTCCCCGGGATGCAAGGTGGACCGCTGGTACACATCATGGCCGCCAAGGCCGTATGTTTCCAGGAAGCAATGCAGCCTGAGTTCCGCGACTACGCGCGGCAGGTGGTGGCCAACGCAAAGGTGCTGGCGCAATCGCTGGCCGACGAAGGCTTCCGCATTATTTCCGGCGGCACCGATACGCATCTCATGCTGGTCGACGTGTTCTCGAAAGGGATGCTGGGAAGCGAAGCCGAGAAGGCGCTGGGCGAAGCCGGAATCACGGTCAACAAGAATGCGATTCCGTTCGACACCAATCCGCCGATGAAGCCGAGCGGCATCCGCATCGGGACGCCGGCTTTGACCACGCGCGGCATGAAGGAACCGGAGATGAGCCAGATCGGCCACTGGATCGCCGACGCGCTTCTCCACCGCACCGACGCGGCCGTGCTGAGCAAGGTCCGCAAGCAGGTGCTCGATCTGTGCGAGGCGTTCCCGCTGTATGCGGAACGGCGGGCGAAGGCGCAGGCGGAAGTGCGGGCATAATTCCCTTGTGTTGTTTCGCGCCCACTATGTTTAAATGCCATCGGTGAAGATCGCCATCGATATTCGGCGGATGACCGAGTTTGGCGTGGGCACCTACATCCGCAACGTGGTTCGGACGCTGGGCCGGCTTGACCACGAGAGCGAGTACCTGCTGATTGGATCGCCGGCCAAGGTCGAGGAAATCGGCAGCCTGCCGCCCAACTTTCACGCCGTCCCACTGGTCGCGCCGGAGCGCACCGTGCAGGGATACCGCGAGTTTCGGGGCGCGCTGCAGCGAATGAATTGCGACCTGGTTCACATTCCCAATCTTTTTTCGATTCCGCGCATGCTGCCTTGTCCTTATGTCATGACCGTGCATGACATGCTCGAGCACATGTCGCGTTCACGCCAGCGTGGCAACTTCTTGCGCTCGCTCCACTTCCAGATGACCAAGCGCGTGCTGGCCGGAGCGGCGCGCATTTTTGCTGTATCGAATTTCACGTGCAATGAAATCACAAAGCTGTTTGAGATTCCGTCCGGCCACGTCGACGTCGTCTACAACGCCATTGATGAACGCTTTCTGCACGGCCACGCCAGCGCCGCCGACCGTGACCTGATCGCCCGCCGCTACCAGGTGACGTATCCATTTCTGCTCTACGCCGGACGAATCAGCCCGCACAAAAATGTCGTGCGCATGATCGAGGCGTTCTCCGCGCTCAAGACCGAACTGGAGCGGGACGCAGCCTATCCCGATCTCAAACTCATCATTATCGGTGACGATCTTTCCGGCAATCCCGATCTGCGGCGAACCGTGGTGCGCAGCGGAGTGCAGAACGATGTACGCTTCCTGGGATTCGTCCCCATCGAAGTGTTACGGATTTTTTACGACGAGGCCAAGGTCTTCGTTTTTCCGTCGTTGTATGAGGGCTTCGGCCTGCCTCCGCTGGAAGCTATGGCACACGGAACCCCGGTGGTGACGTCGAACGTGTCGTCTCTGCCGGAAGTGGTGGGCAACGCGGCCGTGTTGGTCAATCCCGAAAACGTGTTCGAGATTATGCGCGCGCTGCACCGCGTCCTGATGGACAAGGCTCTGCGCGATCGCATGAAGGAACGCGGTTACCAGCAGGCTGCCAAGTTCTCGTGGGAAACGTCAGTGCGGCGCATGTTAGACGCCTACGGCCAGGTCGCGAACCCGAGCGGGACGCACGCCGGTCAACAGCCCGCTGCCGATTGATTGAGGAAATGCCTTTTGTAGAGACGTTGCTCGCAACGTCTCTCTTTCCCCATGCGCGGTGCTGGAGGCTGAGACGTAGCAAGCCGCGTCTTTACGGCAGCGTCACGCCTGCTTCAACAGCGGCTGGCCGGGCGAGAGGATGGCAAGTTTGTGCAGCTTGGCGGTGATGCGAGTCTTATCGGCGTCGGTTTTGGCGGCGGCCAGGCGCTTGCGCAACTGGACAATTTTTTCTTTGCGGGTACGGCGCCGGCGAATCTCCGGCCGGCGGCTGGGTGCTGACATTCGTCCTCCTAAAGTGCGAGAGTTTGCGGCTTGGGAGCCGGGCGAGTAAAGTTCCCTGGAGCCCTTACACCCGCACTAACCATTGGAAACGGAGACTGCCGCAACTGTCAATGCGGCGACTCAGTTCTTGCCGGCGCGACTCGCGTTCGAAGAGATCAACTGGTTGAATTGATGCTTGATCCCCTGCTTAATGCGTTCCAGAACACCCTGCTCGGCGACGGCACCCTTGGTCGCTTTCAGTCCTTCGAGCGAGAGATGTGAGGTGACGATCGCTTTCGTCGCATTCTTAATGAGCGGGTCGAGCTGCAGCTTTTTCATGGTCTCCACCTTCGTCATCCAACCGGGAAGACCAATGTCGGCGACGAAACAATTCAGCACCATGCTGGTATCGGAGCAGGCGATCAGATAACAGCCCAGCGTCGGACACACTTTGAAAACATTCATATCCAAGGTCGCCGGATTTTTCAGAATCGCGTTGCCAGCCTTCATCTCCATATAGTCGCGCCCCAGAATCGCCAGTTCCTGGATCAACTTCGCAAGCGCGCTGGTCATTCCGATGGCTGCGGTGGTCGCAGTGCCCAGGTCGGCGAAGAGCCCCGCGATTTTGGCAGCCGCCGAAGCCGTGTTGCGGGTCGCGTCGGCAGTGTTAGCCGCCAGGAATCGCTTGATGACCAGGATGACCGCCTCGGCAGCGGCGCTGGGATCGCCGGGCAGCACTCCCTCAAGGTAGTAGTCCGCTTTGTATAGATCGCGAGCATTGGCCACGACCGCGCGCCAGGACTTGACGGATTGATAGGAACTGGTGAGCACTCCGATAAATGGCGTGATCTCCGAGATCAGCGAGGGTATCACCTCAGCCCCCAGGGCCTGGAGCACCTCCGAGTTATCACTCAGGTTCGATGCGAGTCGGATGAATTCCAGGCTGTTCGTGCGGATGTCGCCCACCGTCGACAATGCAGCCGCTGTCGTTCCGCCGGTCTGTATGGCGGTCACCAGATCCTTGGTCGCCGAGCCGAGGTCCGCGGCCTGGGAGACGGCGTTCTTGAGCATCTTTTCGCGGCAGTATTTCGCGAAGGTTAAGTTCGTGCCCTCAAACAGATTGTTGAGGTTGTTTTTCCTTGCCTGCGCAATTGCGCCCAAGGCTGTGAATTCGTCCCTGCTTAAGGCCAGCGTTGCCATAACATCCTCATTTCCTGACCATTGAATCTTGGTCGAAACTTCCCGTCATTGCATATAGCGGCAAGTGGAGGGGAATTCCCTCATGGAAGTTCCGAAGATTTCGAATGCGTCAAGGTTGCGGAGAGCATGCAGCGGGAAGCGTTGCGTCTTAGGAGTGTCTGGTTTTGCCCGTCATCTATTCGCGACGAAATCAGTCAGATGCCGGCGTACCAGGCATAGCCGCCTTCTGGAGAGGCCGAGCCTAGACCCTTGCCGAAACTTTTCAGATTGTCGGTAATGGTGAGGTGGGTGATGAATTTCACGCTCTTGTAGCCGACCTGGCGAGAGACCCGCAGACGCAGCGGTCCGCCGTTGCCCACGGGGAGTTCACCGCTATTCATCCCATAAGTGAGAAAAGTCTGCGGGTGCAATGCGTCGGCCATGTCGATGCTTTCCCACCAGTCGGGATCGATCGAGAAATACACAACGTATTTGGCTTGCGGGTGAACTTCCACGGCTTGCAGAATTTGCCACAGAGGCACGCCGATCCACTCGGCGATATACGACCAGCCCTCCTCGCATTGCACCATCGTTATCTGGCTGTGGGGCGGGTAGCTCTTGAGCTGGGCCAGCGAGAACGAGGTGGGCCGGGCAACCATGCCGCTGACCGAGAGTCGCCAGTCAGCAAATCCACCGGCCTGAAGGCTCTTGAACGCATCATTCAGTGGCGGAATTTCATTCGGGAATGGACGCTTCGAAATCTGGCTGCGAGAGAACTCCCGCGCCAACGAGTGCCTGGTGAGCATACGCTGGGAGGCATACGTGAGGGTCTCGCCGAGACCGTAAAATCCGCCGTGGTCGGGCGGGATCAGTCCATATTTTTGCGCAAGGCGCGCCGCCACGCCCAAGCCAGCTACCCCCGCTGTAGCCGCGAGTCCGGTGGTGATGAGTTTGCGGCGTGACAGATTGCGAGGTGACAGTTCGCGAGGTGACAGTTCGCGCTTTGAAGGTTCGCTCACGCGCTCTCCTTAGGTGTAACAGCCCGGCCCGTGATCATCGCCCGCATGCGGCTCTTGAATCCGGCAAACCATACCATCCCTACGTGCACCAGCAGGAACAGCACAAGCGCCACGGAGACAAAGAAGTGCAGCGTGCGCGCCGATTGCTGTCCGCCGAGCACATTGACGGCCGCCGGAACCGCGGAAACAAAAGCCGGAGACATCGCCAGGCCCGTCCAGATGACGAAGGGAAAAAGACCGAAGATCACGAACAAATAGCTCAAGCGCTGGAGCACATTGTACGACGAGGCTTCGGCCGCACTCGGCCGCTCGAAACGCAAATGGCTGGCGATCGACTTCGACAATGTCCGCCATGACAGATCGGCGCTATCAGGCAGCAAGTTTTTCCGCAAATGCCCATCCAACACGCTGAAGGCTACGTATAGCAAGCCGGTGAACAGCAGCAGCCACGCCGATTGAAAGTGGAGATAGCGACTCCAGCCGTTCTGGTCCGGCAGAACGTAGCCGTAGCCGCTGGGCACGAAATCCCGCGAGGCCGGGATCGGCAGTTTGAACAACGTTGGAGTCAAATCGTTGCCGGTTTCGCCCCAATAGAAGCGCGGGTGAGAAATCACAATTTCAATTCCGCTGACGAGGAGGGCAAAAAAACACAGAGTGGTGATCCAGTGTGTGATACGAACCAGGGCAGGGTGCCGCGCAGAGCCCGCCGCAGCAGGGACGGCGGCGGCAACTGGGACCGCCGCAGCAACACTTGGAACGCAAGCGGAGTCGCTCACGCGGGAATGGTACCACGTGGCCCGCGCCGACATCCATGAATCCGCGTCGGGATTACGTGACAGCGATTGTTGAGAGTTTGATGTGGCGTGACGTTCGTTGATTCTACCCGCGTTAATGAGGTAACCGCGATTGTTCGACAGTCGTAACTGCCCGACGTTGAGAGTGTTTTTCACCGGGGATCAGGTACAATTCGCTCCGCTAGCGGGGGATGCTTGCGCGATCTTCGTCACACGCCGCGGTTTTTGATCTTGCTCCTGATTCTGTTCCAACTTGTAGCGTTCGGACAGCAGCAAGAGGCCAGTCATCCGTCACAACCCCAGAAGCCTTCGCCTCTGGGCCATCCCGGCGAATGGGTGCTCGAAATGCGATCGATTGGCGGCGTACACGTGAGAGAGTCTACCCTGCTCATTCGGTCCGATGGTCACTTTGAAAAGAAAGAAGCGTTCAAGACCAGCACGCAATCGGGGACGGTGCCAGCACCAGCTCTCGAGAAACTGAACCGGGCAATTCTTGCAGCTAAGCTCTCCACCTGGAAAGACGACTACAATGCGCCGGGCGATAACGGCTGTTGCGACCGCATCCGCACTACTCTGAAGTTGCGGGTCTGCCGCCCGGATGGCAAGTGGACAAAGTATGAAGGCGGCTGGGAGCAACGTACCGCTGCACCGCCGGACCTCGAGGCCGTACTGGCGGCGACGGAATTCTGAGGGTTAGCGGTGGGTGGTCGTTGCGTGGCCGCACGTACGGAAATCAAATAGCAGAAAAGCAAAAAAATAAAGGCAGCCGGACCTGTAAGCCGAATTCTGTCCGCGGGATTGCTCCCGTGGGACGGCCATTCCTCTGGGCCGCGCATTGCTGCGCGGCTCTAGCGACCTACCCGAAGGTTTAACGCACCGAGCCGGCACGTGTCCGCGGCTGATTCAAAGAACCAACGCGCGAACTTCCTCCCTATTTGGTCTTGCTCCGTGTGGGGTTTGCCCTGCCCGCGACATTACTGCCGCGGCGGTGCGCTCTTACCGCACCTTTTCACCCTTACCCCGGCGTCGTTGCAGGGGCTTTGTCATCCTGAGCGAAGCGAAGGATCTGGGCGTGCCGCGCGAATCGTCCGCGTTTCTTGCGGACGAATTAATCGCGCGTCTGGCACGCATCCTCGCAAAGCCCTTACAACGACGCCGAGGCGGTATATTTTCTGTGGCACTTTCCGTCGAGCGGACTTGAATCCGCCCTCCCGGACGTTATCCGGCACACTGCTCTGCGGAGTTCGGACTTTCCTCCCTCCGCGCCCGAAGACGCAGAGAGCGACCGTCCGGTCCGGCTGCCTACGAAATGATTATATCCCGGCCTCTGGCTCCCGACTTCTGACTTCCGGAACCTTTTCGCTTTCGACGCCGTATTGTTTTGTGGCATGTCTCGCCGGGTTAGGCTGGTAGACTGACCTTGACACGAAGCGCTGGGTTCCTCCTGAAGCCGGACGCGGAGAGCCGGAAGCCGACGCTATGAACATCGCCGAAGCCATCAAAATTGCGCTGCGCTCACTCTGGGCGAATAAGTTGCGCTCGGTGCTCACGCTGCTGGGCGTGGTGATCGGCATCTCCTCCGTGATTGCCGTGGTAACCTTTGTTTCCGGCATCAACGACTATGTCGCCAAGAAGATCTTCAACCTCGGCGCCGACGTCTTCATCGTGCAGAAAACCTCTGTCATCGAAACCAATCCCGACAAATTTCTGGAGGAAGAAAAGCGCAAGAATCTGGAACTGGAAGACTACATGGCCGTGCGCGACGCCTGCAGCCAGTGCGCCGCCGTGGGCGCCGAAGAGGACGCCAGCGGCAAGGTGAAGCACAATGAGCAGTCGATTGAGAACACAGAAATCCAGGGCATCACCCCCTCCATGGCAATAGTGCACGATACGGACCTGACCGCCGGACGAATGCTGAACGAGACCGATCTCGACAACCGCCTGCCGGTCGCCGTCGTCGGCACCGATATTGTGGAGCAGTTGCTTCCCGGCATCGATCCGCTGGGGCAGGAAATTCGGGTCGATGGCTGGACCTACCAAATAATCGGCGTGGGCAAGAAAAAGGGTAAGACGCTGGGGCAGAGTGCCGACAACTACGTGATGATTCCCATCACGGTGTACATCAAAAAATATGGGGCGCACACCAATAGCATCGAAATCTGGGGCAAAGCATCGGCCACCGGCGTGCCTTTGAACCAGGCGATTGACGAAGCGCGAGTGGTGTTGCGCGCCCGCCGGCACGACCCACCGGGGAAGGACGACAGCTTTCAGGTCGAGACCAATGCCGGCCTGCTCAGCATTTGGGGAGACATCAGCAATACATTCTTCATGGCCACCATTGGGATCGCCGCCGTGTCGCTGGTGGTGGGCGGCATCGTCATCATGAACATCATGTTGGTTTCGGTGACGGAGCGAACCCGCGAAATCGGCATTCGCAAGGCGCTGGGCGCACGCCGCGACGACGTGCTGCTGCAATTTCTGATTGAGGCCGTGATGCTGGCTTTACTCGGCGGTGTGCTGGGCGTGTTGTCTGGAATTGGTGTCGCCGAAGCCGTGACCGCCTTGATTGGAATGCCTTCCTCGATCAAACTGTGGGCCGTGGTCGCGGGATTGCTGGTTTCTGCCAGCGTGGGAGTGTTCTTCGGCGTCTATCCCGCGCGCAAAGCCGCCCGGCTGGACCCGATTGTGGCGCTAAGATTTGAAATGTGATGAATTGAGAAATTGGGAAATTTGGTAATTGAGTAATTTGGAAAACCGAAGAGTTTGGTGATTTTGATTTTCAATTTCTCAACTACCAAATTACACAATTGCTCAACCTTCTTTCATGATGCGCAAAGGCGAATTCGGCGAAATCGTTCAGATGGCTGTGGACACGATCCGCAGCAACAAACTGCGCTCGGCGCTGACCGTGCTCGGCATCGTGATCGGGGTCGCGGTCGTGATCGGCGTATCTTCCATTGGCCGCGGCCTTGACGACAACGTTCGCGAGTTGGTTGCCAGCATCGGATCGAACGTTATTTTTGTATTCCACCTGGACTTCTTCAGCTTTGGCCGCATGACCGACGAAATGCGCATGCGCAAGGAACTGACTTACGACGACGCGATCGCGATGCAGGACCTACCCCATATCAAGGCGGTCTCGGCGGGACTGCGCATCTTCCGCCCCGAATTGGGCATCGGCAGCTACTCGGTGAAATACGAGGACAAGAAGGCCAGGCACACCATCATCGAAGGAGACATGGCGTCGGCTAAGGATGTCTTCGATCTGCCCATGGCCAGCGGCCGGTGGTTCAGCGATTTCGACGACGAACATCACTCGCCGGTGGTGGTGGTTTGCTACGACACACAGCACCAATTATTTGGAGATCAGGATCCGCTGGGCAAAGACATCAACATCGAAGGCCGCCTGTTTCAAGTCATCGGCACGGTATCGAAGATCAAATCGGTGTTCGGTGGTGGCAATGACCCGAACGACAACCGAGTCATTATGCCGTTGCAGACATTCAAAACCCTCCACCCGGAAATGAAGCAGCACATCATCAGCGTCAAGGCCACCTCGCACGACGATATGCCGAAAGCCATGGACGAGATTCGTGAACTGCTGCGGCGGCGGCGGAAAGTTCCCTTCGATAAGCCGGATAACTTCGCGATCATGACCTCGGATTCGATCTCCGACGTATGGAATCAGCTCACGGGCGCATTGTTCGTCGGGATGTTCGCAATCTCCAGCGTGGGACTCGTCGTGGGTGGCGTCGGGGTCATGAACATCATGCTGGTCAGCGTGACCGAGCGTACGCGCGAGATAGGCGTGCGCAAGGCGATCGGCGCGCGCAAGACGGACATCCTTCTACAGTTCACGCTTGAGGCCATCATGCTGACCGCGGTCGGCGGCATCATCGGCGTATCGTCGGGTGCCCTCGTGGTCTGGCTGATTCCGCTCGTGTGGCCGTCTTTGCCGGCGCACATGTCGCTGTTCTGGGTTACCTTCGGATTCGGTTCGGCCGCCGCCGTCGGGCTCGTCTTCGGAATTTATCCGGCGTGGAAGGCAGCGAACCTCGATCCGATTGAGGCCTTGCGGTACGAATAGATTGGCCTGCGCTCGCGCATGATTCACTTCATCGTCAGGATTCTTCACTTCGCCGCGATCTGGATTTCCTGTCTGGGCTGCC
>CAVWLI010000008.1:0-28023 GCA_963755795.1 uncultured Acidobacteriota bacterium
CCGGAACTACAATTATTGTTTTATTCACGATCAGTGTCGCGTCTTAATTGTGAATTCATGTTCGATTGAGAACGGAATATGCCCTCCTACGTTGCGAAGCCCACTCCGCCCAATCAGGACAAGCGCTGGAAACTGGTCGATGCCACCATACGGCGGCAGGGCCAGCAGCAGCGCGGCCTGATTGAGACGCTGCATACGGTGCAGGAAGCGTTCGGGTATCTGGACACGCAGGCGCTGCGTTATGTGGCCATGTCGCTGCGCGTGCCCTTGAGCCGGGCGTACGGCGTCGCCACCTTCTACCATTTTTTCACGCTGAAACCCGCCGGCGAGCACACCTGCGTCATCTGCATGGGAACGGCGTGCTACATCAAAGGGGCGCAGCAACTGCTGGACGCGGTGCAGCACGACTTAGGCATCAGTCCCGGAGAAACCACCGCGGATAAGAAGGTCTCGCTGCTCACGGCGCGCTGCCTGGGATCGTGCGGCCTGGCCCCGGCCGTGGTCTACGATCAGGAAGTCGCGGGCAAAGTTGCGACGCCGGCCATCCGCGAGCACTTGAAGAAATGGACTCGCGCATGACGCCCGAGGAACTGGAACAGATTGCCGAAAGCGAGCGCCAGGCGCAGAGCCGGATCACCGAGCGGGTCAATGTGTGCGTGGCCGCGGGATGCCTCTCCTGCCAAAGCCAGTCGGTGAAGGATGTGCTCGATCAGGAAGTCGCGCGGCGCGGCACCAAGAACCACTGCCAGGTCAAAGGCGTGGGCTGCATGGGGTTGTGCTCGGAAGGCCCGCTGGTCTCGACCAGCGTGGCGGCGAGCAGCGCGGGCGTGCTGGACAAAGAGGTGCTCTATAAAAAGGTCGAAGCCGGAGATGGCGCGGCCATTCTTGACAGCCTGGCGGGCGAGCCAGTGGCGCGGCTGCTGTGCCCGACCGATGTGCCGTTTTTCCAGCGGCAGAAAAAAATCGTGCTGGAGAATTCCGGCATCATCGATCCGGAGCGCATTGAAGACTATGTGGCTGCCAACGGCTACTCGGCGCTGATCAAGGCGCTGACAGAAATGACTTCCCGCGAAGTCATCGACCAGGTCACCAAGAGCGGCCTGCGCGGGCGCGGGGGTGCGGGCTATCCGACGGGGCTGAAGTGGAGCACGGTTTCGAAGTCGGTGGGCACGCAGAAGTATGTGATCTGCAATGCCGATGAGGGCGATCCGGGCGCGTTCATGGACCGCAGCGTGCTCGAAAGCGACCCGCATCGCGTGCTCGAGGGCATGCTGGTCGCCGCTTACGCGGTGGGCGCGTCGGAAGGTTACATTTATGTGCGCGCGGAGTATCCGCTGGCCATCAAGCGGCTGCGCCACGCGATTCGCCAGGCCGAGCGAGTCGGCTTGCTCGGTTCGAATATCTGCGGAACGCGCTTCAGTTTTCGTGTGGACCTTCGTCTGGGTGCCGGGGCCTTCGTCTGCGGCGAAGAGACGGCCCTAATTGCCTCGGTCGAAGGCAAGCGCGGCACTCCGCGCCCGCGCCCGCCGTATCCCGCCATGGAAGGCCTGTTTGGTCAACCCACGCTCATCAATAACGTGGAGACTTACGCCAATATCGCGCCCATCCTTCGCAACGGCGGCGAGTGGTACGCGCAGATTGGCACCGAGAAGAGCAAGGGCACGAAAGTTTTCGCGCTGGCTGGGCGGGTCGAAAATACCGGGCTGGTCGAAGTTCCCATGGGGATTTCGTTGCGCGAGATGGTGTTCGAAATCGGCGGTGGGATTCCCGAGGGGCGTAAGTTCAAGGCGGTGCAGACCGGCGGGCCTTCCGGCGGCTGCCTGCCCTCGGAGTGCCTGGACATGCCAGTCGATTATGAATCGCTGGCGAAAGCCGGATCGATCATGGGATCGGGCGGCATGATCGTGATGGACGAGAGTTCGTGCATGGTCGACGTTGCCAAATATTTCATGGACTTCTGCATGACCGAGTCGTGCGGAAAGTGTATCCCGTGCCGCGTCGGCACCTACCAGATGCATCGCATCCTCACGGCCATCGGAAATATGAACGCCACGCCTCAGGACATGAAGGTGCTGGAAGAGCTTTGCGATCTGCTGAAACATACCAGCCTGTGCGGGCTGGGGCAATCGGCGCCAAATCCGGTGGTCAGCACGCTGCGCTCGTTCGCCGAGGAGTACCGGGCGCACATTGAAGATCACAAGTGTCCGGCGGGAGTGTGTGGCGCAAAGAGCGCGGAAGCCGAAGCAAGAGCAAAAGAAAGAGAAACCGTATGAGCGCGGCTGCGGCGGTTAAAACGCTGAAGATCGATGGTCGTGACCTGAGCGGACGCCAGGAGGAAACAATCCTCGATGTCGCCCGACAGAATGGCATTTTCCTGCCACGCCTGTGCGAACTGGAGGGGCTTTCCGACGTCGGGGCGTGCCGTCTGTGCCTGGTCGAAGTGAAGGGACAGAATAAACTGCTCCCCGCGTGCGTCACCGTGGTCGAAGAAGGCATGGAAGTCACGACGAGTTCCGAGCGCCTGCAAAACTATCGCCGGATGATTCTGGAACTCCTGTTCACCGAACGCAACCACGTGTGCTCGGTGTGCGTCTCGAACGGTCACTGCGAACTGCAGTTGCTGGCCCAGCGGCTGGGGATTACGCACGTTCATTTTCCCTATCGCTATCCCAAGGAAGAAGTCGACGCGTCGCACGACCGTTTCGTGATCGACCACAACCGCTGCATCCTGTGCACGCGTTGCGTGCGGGTGTGCGACGAGATCGAGGGCGCGCATACCTGGGACATCATGGGCCGCGGCATTGATGCCAAGGTGATTACCGACTTGAACGAACCGTGGGGATCGTCGGAAACCTGCACCAGTTGCGGCAAGTGCGTGCATGTGTGTCCCACGGGCGCACTGTTCGAAAAGGGCCGGTCGGTCGCCGAGATGCTCAAACGGCGGCAGTTCCTGCCCTACCTGACCATGATGCGGGAAGAAAACGAATGAGTAAGAAACGCCTCGCTACTGTATGGCTCGATGGCTGCTCGGGCTGCCACATGTCTTTTCTCGATATGGACGAACGGCTGCTGACCGTCGCAGGTCTGGCAGATCTGGTCTACAGCCCGCTGGTCGACGCCAAGGAATTTCCCGAGAACGTCGACGTGGCGCTGGTGGAAGGTGCGGTGAGCAGCGAAGACGATCTGCACAAAATCAAGCTCGTGCGCGAGCGGACGAAAACGCTGGTCTCGCTGGGCGACTGCGCCGTGACCGCCAACGTGCCGGGCATGCGCAATCCGTTCGGGGTCAAGGCGGTCTGCGACCGGGCGTATCGCGAGAATGTGACGTTCGATCCCGGCACTCCGAACCAGGTGGTGCCCGCGCTGCTGCCGAATTCACGGCCGATGCACGAATTCGTCACCGTGGATGTGTTCGTGCCGGGATGTCCGCCGTCGGCCGACACGATTTATCTATGTGGTGTCCGAACTGCTGGAAGGCCGGCAGCCGGACGTGAGCGCGAAAACTCATTTTGGGTCGTAAGCGAGCTGCGAGCTTTGAGCCATGAGCTACGAGCGTCCCGAACTGTGAACCGAGTACCGAAAGCTGAGAGCTGATAGCTCGCAGCTCATAACTGAAAGGAACACTTCGTGAAGCAGGGCAGCAGCATCGTCATCGATCCGGTTACGCGCATCGAAGGCCATTCCAAGATCACGCTCCACCTGAACGAAGACGGCCGGGTCGAGGAAGCCCGCTTTCACGTCACCCAGTTTCGCGGCTTCGAGAAGCTGTGCGAAGGGCGTCCGTTTTACGAAATGCCGTCGCTGATGGCGCGCATTTGCGGCATCTGCCCGGTCAGCCATTTGATCGCCTCGGCCAAGGCCTGCGACTCGCTGCTGGCGGTGAAGATTCCGCCTACGGCCGACAAGCTGCGCCGCATTTTCGGACTGGCCCAGGTCACGCAGTCGCACGCTCTCAGCCTGTTCCACTTATCTTCGCCTGACCTGCTGCTCGGCATGGACGCGGATCCGGCCAAGAGCAACATTTTCGGCGTGGCGGAAAAAAATCCCGAGCTCGCGCTGGACGGCATTCGCCTGCGCCAGTTCGGGCAGCGCATCATCGAGCGGCTCGGAGGCAAGCGGATTCATCCCGCGTGGGTGGTTCCCGGAGGCGTGAGCGAGCCGCTGACTGAGGCCAACCGCGACGCCATTCTGTTCGCTCTGCCCGACGCGCTGGCCATCGCCGAGCGCACCCTGGAATGGTTCAAGGGCACCATGGAAAAGTTCCGGGAAGAGATTTCGACGTTCGGCAACTTTCCCACGCTGTTCATGGGCATCGTGAAGAAAGACAACGGCCTCACCTTTTACGGCGGCAAGATCCGCATCGTCGATGCCTCTGGCCATGTGGTTGCGGACGACCTCGATCCCAAACATTATTACGACTACATTGGCGAAAAGGTCGAGCCCTGGAGCTACCTCAAATCTTCGTATTACAAGCCCAAGGGATTTCCCGACGGCATCTACCGGGTAGGGCCGCTGGCGCGGCTGAATGTGGCCGACCGCTGCGGCACGCCCCGCGCCGATCAGGAACTGGCGGAATTTCACGAACTGCAGCGCACTGCGGTGTTGAGCTCGTTCCACTATCATCACGCGCGGCTGATCGAGATTCTCTATTGCATCGAGCGGCTGGAACAGCTGCTGAATGATCCGGAGATTTTGTCGAAGCACGTGCGGGCCGTGGCTCGTCCGAATGCGCTGGAAGGTGTGGGAGCGGCGGAAGCCCCGCGCGGCACGTTGTTTCATCACTACAAGATCGACGAGCAGGGGCTGATTCGCTGGGTCAACCTGATCATCGCCACCGGGCAGAACAATCTGGCCATGAATCGCAGCGTGCTGCAGGTGGCCAAACACTTCGTGCACGGCAACCGGCTGACTCCGGGGATGCTCAACCGCGTCGAGGCGGTGATTCGTTGCTACGATCCCTGCTTGAGTTGCTCGACCCATGCGTTCGGCGAAATGCCGCTGCGGATTCAGTTGCTCAGTCCCGGCGGCGAAGTGCTGGACGAAGTGGCGCGCGCGTGAACAGGCCCACCGCTCGGCCACGCCGAGATAGACTTCAGAACATGCCCCGCATCCTCATCGTTGCCTACGGAAATCCGATGCGGTCGGACGATGGCGTGGCTTGGCGCGCCGCCGATCAACTGGAAGAAAAGTTCCGCGCAGGGGAGGACGGAGTCGAGATTGTTCGCTGCCATCAGCTTGCGCCAGAACTCGCCGAAGCGGTCAGCCACTCGGAAGCCGCGATCTTCCTGGACGCTGCGCCGTCCGGCGCAGGCGCAGAGCCCGGAGAACTAGGCTGCGAAGAAATCCTGCTGTCTGTCGGCGAGACGAGTTTTTCTCACCAACTTTCCCCGAGTGCGGTGCTCACGCTTTCCCGACAGCTCTTTGGCGCCAGTCCCCGGGCCTATGTCTTGACTCTAGCCGGCGAATGCTTTGATCACGGCGAGTGGCTCTCGCCAGGGGTTGAGGCTGCTATCCCGGAGTTGGTGGCGCGAACCGAAGCGCTGGTGGAACAACTTCTCTGCGAAGCGTTTCCTACGAACTTCCGCAAGCCTTAGAATCGGATGCGGGCGATTCGCCCCTGCTGTGAGGCGTTTTATGACGGTTACGGCAAAACTCGCAGTGCAACGGTTGCGAATTACGCTGCGCGGAGCCGTGCAGGGAGTGGGCTTCCGGCCATTTGTCTACCGTCTGGCCACGGAGATGTCGCTGACCGGCTGGGTGCTGAATTCCTCTGCCGGGCTGGTGTTGGAAGTCGAAGGGGCCGGCGATCAGCTCAGCCGCTTCGAGCAACGGCTGGAGCGCGAGCAGCCGAAAGCATCCGTAGTAACTGTCCGCGAAGTGGCGTGGCTGGCGGCCGAAGGCTCGACGCGTTTTGAAATTCTGTCCAGCGGCCTCGATTCCGGCAAGACGGTCAACGTGTTGCCCGATCTGGCCACTTGCGCCGAGTGCCGCGAAGATTTGTTCGACCCGGGCAATCGCCGTTTTGCATATCCCTTCACCAACTGCACGAACTGCGGACCGCGCTACACCATCGTCATCGACATTCCATATGACCGGCCCAACACCACGATGCGGGAGTTTACTCTCTGTCCGGCGTGTCGCGGGGAATATGGGAATCCGGCCAACCGTCGATTCCATGCGCAGCCCAACGCGTGCCCGGTATGCGGGCCGCGGCTGGATGGCACCATCGAAGATGCGGTCGAGGCACTGCGACAAGGAGAAATCCTCGCCCTCAAAGGTATTGGAGGATTCCAGCTTCTGGTCGATACGCGCAATGCCAACGCTGTGGCCCGGCTGCGTGAGCGCAAGCATCGCGAGGAGAAGCCGTTTGCAGTGATGATGCCGTCGCTTGAAGTGGCGCGGACCTACTGCGAAATCTCGCCGGCCGAAGTGCAGTTGCTCGAATCGCAAGCCGCGCCGATTGTGTTATTGCAGCCCAAGGCGGGCACCGACATTGCCCGAAATGTGGCGCACTGTTCACCGTATCTCGGTGTGATGCTGCCGTACTCGCCGCTGCACCACCTGCTCATGGAAGACTGCCGGTTTCCGCTGATCGCGACCAGCGGAAACCGCAGCGACGAGCCCATCGCGATCGCCAACGAAGAAGCTACAGCCCGGCTGAAAGATATCGCCGATCATTTTCTTATGCACAACCGTCCCATCGTGCGGGCGTGCGACGATTCGGTGGTGCGGCTGACGCGCGGCCGAGCCGGAATCCTGCGACGGGCGCGCGGCTATGCGCCGCTCGGGATTCACGTCGAGCATGACCTGCCGCGAGTGCTGGCGGTCGGCGGACATCTCAAGAACACGGTCGCAATCGGTGTGGGCCGGGACGTGTTTCTCAGTCAGCATATTGGCGACCTCGAAACCGTCGAGGCCCGGGCGGCGTTCCAGAAAGCGATTGACGACCTGTGCCGTCTGTACAGTTTCACGCCGGAGGTTGTGGCCTGCGATCTGCATCCGGATTACGCTTCGTCGCAGTGGGCTGAGCGGTCAGGCTTGCCGGTGATCCGCGTGCAGCATCATCAGGCGCACGTGGCGGCCTGCGCGGCGGAAAACGACGTCCTGGGTGCGTACCTCGGCGTCTCGTGGGATGGCACGGGATATGGGCTCGACGGCGCGATCTGGGGTGGAGAGTTTTTCTGCGTCGAACGGAACGAGTTCGAGCGCATCGCGCACCTGCGGTCATTTGGGCTGCCGGGTGGCGATGCGGCGGTGCGTGAAGGCTGGCGATCGGCCACGAGCCTGCTATTCGAAGTCGATGATTTGCCAAGTGATCGTTCTCCGGGCGGTGGCTTGCAAATCGAGCCCCCTGATGCCGTAGAGCGATCGCCGGGGAATCCCCGATTGGAGGAAGCAAAGATTCTTTATATGCTCCGGCACGGAATCAACGTTGTGCCGACCACCAGCGTGGGGCGACTGTTCGATGCCGTAGCGTCGTTGGTCGGCGTCGCCCAGCAGAACCGTTTTGAGGGCCAGGCCGCCATGCTGCTCGAAAATCAAATCGGCCTTTTGCGCACGGACGAGGCGTACGCTTTACCGGGCGGAGATTGGGCTCCTCTGATTCGCGCCGTGATGGCGGACAAACGCGCGGGAGTAGCCGTCCCGCTTATGGCGGCGCGTTTTCATAACGCGATGGTCGCATGGATTGTGGAAGTGGCCGCTGCTGCGAAGTTGAAACAGGTCGTGCTCAGCGGCGGAGTTTTTCAGAATCGCTATTTGACGGAGCGTGCGGCGGCTGCGCTGGAATCACGCGGCTTCGTGGTGCACACGCACCAGCGCGTTCCGCCCAATGACGGCGGCATTGCGCTGGGGCAAGCGGTGTTGAGCGGGTTGTAGCTCCGGTATCGATTTGAGATTGGGAAGGTCACGAGTTTTACTCGTGCCGCGAGCGGCGCAAAGGAAACGGCGGCTTTAGCCGCCGAGGTTGGGAGGCCACGACATGTGTCTCGCAGTTCCAGGCCGGGTGGTGGAAATCATGGACGACGGCGATATCGCATTCCGTCGCGGGCGAGTCGATTTCGGCGGCATCCGCAAAGAGGTCAACCTCGCCTACGTTCCCGAGGCGCAGATCGGAAAATATGTGCTCGTCCACGTTGGCTTCGCCATCAGCGTGATCGACGAAGACGAAGCCCAGCGCGTCTTCAAATACCTCGAAGAACTCGGCGGGCTTAAGGAGGAACTCGGTGAAATTCCTCAGTGAATATCGCGATCAAAAAGCCGCCGAACAACTGTCGCAGCAGATCTGGAAGAAGGTAACGCGCCCGTGGACGGTCATGGAAATCTGCGGCGGGCAGACTCACACCATCGTCAAAAGCGGCCTTGAAGATTTGTTGCCGCACGAAGTCACGCTGGTGCACGGCCCAGGCTGTCCGGTATGTGTGACTCCGATTGAGTTGATCGACAAAGCGGTGGCGATTGCCCACCGGCCGGAAGTGATCTTCTGTTCATTCGGCGACATGCTGCGGGTGCCGGGCTCTTCGAAAAGCCTGTTCGACGCCAAGGCCGAAGGCGCCGATGTGCGCATCGTGTATTCGCCGCTGGATGCGCTGAAACTTGCCCGCACGAATCCGGAGCGCCAGGTTGTGTTCTTTGCCGTCGGCTTCGAGACCACGGCTCCCGCCAACGCCATGGCGGCGTGGCAGGCTGATCACGACCACATCGACAACTTCTCTCTACTCGTCTCGCACGTTCTGGTGCCTCCCGCGATGGAGGCGCTGCTGTCGTCGTCGAATTGCGTGGTGCAGGGATTTCTGGCCGCGGGCCACGTTTGCACCATCATGGGTTACGAAGAATATTTTCCGATCGCGGAGCGTTACAAAGTTCCGATCGTCGTGACCGGGTTCGAGCCGCTCGACATTCTCGATGGCATTCTCATGACCGTCAGCCAACTGGAAGAAGGCCGCCACGAAGTGGAGAACCAGTACGCGCGGGCCACGCGGCGGGAAGGGAACCGTCCGGCGCAGGAACGGATCATCGAAGTCTTCGAAGTGGTGAACCGGCAATGGCGCGGGTTGGGCGAGATTCCTGCCAGCGGCTTTCAGTTGCGCGGACGATTTCAGAAATATGATGCGAACCGCCGCTTCCCGTTTTCGGGCGAAGTGGCTCATGAGTCGCCGGAGTGTATCAGCGGGCTGATTCTGCAGGGCATCAAGAAACCACACCAGTGTCCGGCGTTTGCGGTGAAGTGCACGCCGGAAAATCCGCTCGGCGCTCCCATGGTTTCGTCGGAAGGCGCGTGCGCGGCTTACTATCACTATGGCAGGCGGCAACACAATGACAGTCATGACCGAATTCAACCTGAGTTGTCCGGTACCCCGAGTCGCTGACGATCGCATCGTCCTGGCGCACGGCGGCGGCGGACGGCTGACTCATCAACTCATCGAAAAGATTTTTATGCCCGCGTTCGGCAATCCCATGCTCGAGCAGCGGCACGATGGTGCGGTGCTTGCGGTAAATGGTTCGCGCCTAGCCTTTACGACGGATTCGTTTGTCGTGCGCCCGCTGATTTTTCCCGGAGGAACGATCGGCGATCTCGCCATCTACGGGACGGTCAACGATCTCGCCATGTGCGGCGCTCGGCCTTTGTATCTGAGTGCCGGATTCATTCTCGAAGAAGGCCTGGCCATGGAGACGCTGCGTACCGTGGTCGCGTCGATGCAGCAGGCGGCGGCGAAGGCGGGAGTGCAGTTAGTGACGGGCGATACGAAGGTCGTCGACAAAGGCAAAGGAGACGGCATTTTCGTGAATACTTCGGGAATTGGACTGATCGAAAGCAAGGTGAAGCAGACGATCGGCCCGGCGGCGGTTCAGGTTGGAGACGCGGTCATCGTCAGCGGCGATCTGGGGCGCCACGGCGTTGCGATTCTGTCCGTGCGCGAAGGACTGGAATTCGAATCGCCGATTCTGAGTGACACTGCGTCGGTGTGGCCTCCAGTAGAAGCCTTGCTGAATGCCGGAATCGAAATTCACTGCCTGCGCGACCTGACCCGCGGCGGCCTGGCCACAACTCTGAACGAGATTGCCTCTGATCGAAATATCTGCATCAAGCTGGAAGAGAGCCTCATTCCGGTGCAGGAGACGGTGCAGAGCGCGTGTGAGATTCTCGGGCTCGATCCTCTGTACGTTGCGAACGAAGGGCGGTTCGCAGTGTTCGTGCCGGGCGCGCAAGCGGACGCGGCGCCTGGACATTATGACGAAGGTTCCGGTCTCGCAAGGCTGCGGTGCGCGTGGGGAAAGTGGAAGAGACGCCCGGGCGCACCGTGGTTCTGCAAAGCCGCATCGGCGGCAACCGCGTCGTGGACATGCTGAGCGGAGAGCAGCTGCCGAGAATCTGCTGAGATTGTCGCGGCAAGAACCTCTGTCATCCTGAGTGGCATCTTTGCCGCAGAAGGACCTATGCAATTCTCTGCGGCAAACTGCACAGGTCCTTCGCTTTGCTCAAGATGACAACCTTTTTGCTGGCTCGGAATGACAAAGCTCGGTAATGAGCGACTGCGAATTCTCACTGCTCCATTCCTCGCACTTTATTCTGCGCGAGAAGTGGGGATATCTGTCACGAACCCCGCAGCCACGGATTGACCAGCCTTACGCCGCATCCTTCGAAGTCATCTGTGTTGCGCGTGGCCAGCGTCGCTCCGTGACTCGCGCGATCGCCGCGATCTGCGCATCGGCTTCGGAAATCGGTTGGCCCTGAGCGCGTCGCTGTGACGCAATGACTGCAAACATCCGCGCCGCAGATTCCTCGAAGGCCAGAATGCGATCCGCGAAGTCCTCGACAAAAACAGTTTCCGCTACACTAAGCAACTGATCGCGACGTTTGCCATGGGGAAGGAGTTCGATGCCGTAGAGAATTTCGGCCATGGTGATGGCAGTCGTGAACAAGTCATCAGGCGGGTGGTTGGAAGCCCACGCGAACACTGCAGGTTAAGGATCGCCGTTCATCAGTTCCGAGACGACATTGGTGTCGAGAACGATCATCACGACTACTCGATATCCGGCTCGCGCATGGGCTCGCGCGGAAGAGGTTCCAGTTCGACGCCTCCGAGCGGCGCGAAGCGCCGGCGAATCGGCTCCGCCAAGTTGGCCCCGCTTTTCGACGGTGCGCCCTTCAGCGCGCTCTTCAGGATCTCGCGCGCCTCCTGCTCCATGGATCGCCCATGCATGGCCGCACGGATCTTGAGCTTCCGTTTGGTGGTTTCTTCCAGGTTTCGGATGGTGATGCTGGCCATGATTGCAATGATAGCACTGCAATCATTGATTGCACAAGACGCCCAGCAGGCGTGCGCCGAGGGCGAGACGCCCTCGGGACAGCCGGCAGGGATGCCGGCGCTAACAACGCTGTACCTGTGGAATCACTATCCATCTCTCTGCGACACGCTGCAACTCATTCATTCAAAAGCCACAATTCTCAGTGACCCCAATCACCCCCGCCCGTGAGAATTATCACTGCGGCGTTCCCATGAAGGTCGACAATGGGGAACGGCATTATGTTTAGGTTGTACCTACGGAGGTAGGACTATGTCTGTGCTGACACACCCCGGAGTGAAAACTCATGGGGATTACATTGAATCCGTGATGATCAGTGTGAAGGCCAAGAACCCCGCCGAGCCTGAGTTCCATCAGGCCGTGGCCGAAGTGTTCGATTCTCTCCGGTTAGTGTTGGGCAAGCATCCTGAATATCAGTCGGCGCGTCTGCTCGAAAGGATTGTCGAGCCCGAGCGCGTCATTATGTTCCGCGTGCCGTGGTTCGATGATCTGGGCAATATTCAAGTCAACCGTGGTTTCCGCATCGAGATGAACAGCGCCATCGGCCCCTACAAGGGCGGACTGCGCTTCCATCCCAGCGTGAATCTCGGCATCCTGAAGTTCCTGGCGTTCGAACAGGTCTTCAAGAATTCGCTCACCACGCTGCCCATGGGCGGCGGCAAGGGCGGATCGGATTTCGATCCCAAGGGCAAGAGTGACAACGAAGTGATGCGCTTCTGCCAGAGCTTCATGACCGAACTGCAGCGGCACATCGGACCGGACACTGACGTCCCGGCCGGCGACATCGGCGTGGGCGGGCGGGAGATCGGTTTCCTGTTTGGCCAATACAAGCGGTTGCGCAATGAATTCACCGGCGTGCTGACCGGCAAGGGCCTGGGCTGGGGTGGATCGCTGATTCGTCCTGAAGCCACGGGCTATGGCTGCGTTTATTTTGCCAGCGAGATGCTGAAGAGCAAGAAGGACTCGCTCGAAGGCAAGCTCTGCCTGGTTTCGGGCAGCGGCAACGTCTCGCAATATACGGTCGAGAAACTGCTCGATCTCGGCGCCAAGCCGGTTACGGTGTCGGATTCGAACGGCGTGATTTACGATCCGGACGGAATCGACCGCGAGAAGCTGGCGTTCATCATCGAACTGAAGAACGTGAAGCGCGGACGCATCCGGGACTATGCGGATCACTACAAGAAAGCGATCTTCATGCCCACGGACATCAAGCTGGAGCACAATCCGCTCTGGAACATCAAAGCGGACTGCGCCTTCCCCAGCGCCACGCAGAACGAGATCACCGCGAAAGATGCGGCGAACCTTATTAAGAACGGCATCAAGCTGGTAGCCGAGGGCGCGAACATGCCTTCGACGCTCGAAGCTACCAAGATGTTCCTCGATGCCAAGATCCTGTACGGACCGGCCAAGGCTGCCAATGCGGGCGGCGTGGCGACGTCCGGCCTCGAAATGGCCCAGAACAGCGCACGGCTGAGCTGGACTCGCGAGGAAGTGGACGACCGTCTGCACAAGATCATGATCGCCATCCACCGCAACTGCTTCGAAACGGCCGAGAAATACGGCACGCCCGGCAACCTGGTGAACGGCGCCAACATCGGCGGCTTCGTCAAAGTAGCCAACGCGATGCTGGATCAGGGCCTGGTGTAAATGCCTGTGCAGGGGCGGACGCCTGGTCCGCCCCCGAAGTCAAAAGAACAGAAAGCGGGTGCCCATCTTTGCCGCGCTTTTTGCGGCAGAGATGGGGATTTTAACTTTCGGAGAAACGGCAAGAGCCAGTCGGTCTACGTAGCAGTGCCGGGCGAACCGACGTTGTAGCCCTCGGCCATCGCCTTCCGGAATTTCTCGCGCTCCTCCGGACTCATGTTTCGGCAACGATCGCGGAAGCGCCATCCGCGATTGTGGCGAGGCCCGTGGCCGCCCAGTCCGCCAAACAGGATCCGGCAGAGCACCAGCAATCCTAAGGCTTGCCAGAAGCCAAGCATGTGCCAGCCGAACAGCGGCGGCAGCAGCCAGTTCCACAGATGCATTACCACTTCGCCGCCCACGAAAAAAAATAACGGAATCGCTACAATCGCCAGCGGCACAATCCAAAACCATTTCCTTCTCATAGTCGCTCCTTCGTTGTGAAACTCGTCACTTCGTAAATTCGTCGTATACCCGCTGCAACCGCTCGCGCAGGTGCAGCACCGCATACCGTTTTCGCGACAGAAGCGTGTTGACACTTACTCCAGTCGCGGCGGACAGCTCTTTGAAACTGCGCCCCTCGAACTCGTGCGCCACAAACACCTCGCGCTGCTCTTTCGGAAGCTCGGCCACAGCCCTCTCCAGTTCATCCAGCAGCAATCCGCGCGCGTACAGCGCCTCGGGCCCGGAGTCTGGCGAGGGCAGCAGATCTTCGAACGGCAGCAACTCGTCTTCCTCGTCCACCGCTTCGATCTCGCTGAAGTTTTCCGGCTCCTTCTTGCGGAACAGATCGGTAATACGGTTCCGCGCCACACGAAACAGCCAGCCGGTCACATGCTCGATCGGCATCAGCAGCCGGTTCGCCTCCACCAGACGGTAGAAGACGTCCTGCAGAATGTCTTCCGCGTCGAGCGGATCGGGCACACGCCGGCGAATGAAATTGCGCAGCCGGGATTGCTCCCGCTTCACCACTTCCGAGATGCGCTGGTCCTGGTCGATCGCCATGCGCTGCAGGCTCGCCGCGTCGCTCATCTACTCCTGTAGACGAATGAGGAGGTGGGGATATTGTAGGTGTGTTGTCCGCAAGTCGCTTTATTCAGCGGACGACCTTGAACGGTCGTAGAGCGGCCGGCGCCATGTGCTTGATTCTTTATGTGATCCTGCCCACATTCATTGGCTTGCGTCCGGGACTATCATTCTCGGGGGCTATCATTCTCTGGTTGACCGTCATGTCTCTTCCACGCATTGCGGAACCCATTCTCGACGCCGAAGAGCGCTTTGAAGGCTTCGAGAACCTGATGCCGTTCCGGGTGCAGAACATTCTTCTGGTCTCGAGCCTGTACGATTCGTTCATCCTGCGAGAAGACGGGCGCCTCAACGAACTGCTCATCGACGAATCGCTCGAACTGAACCTGCGGCAGATTCCTGGCATCACTCACGTCTCCAGTTGCGCCGAGGCGCTTGAGCTCGCGAGTTCGAATCCGCAATTCAATCTGATCGTGACGAACCTCGCGGTCGGCGATATGGACGCCGCGCAACTTGCCCGCGAAGTCCGCCGCAAGGGCCTCGACGTTCCCGTGGTCGTGCTCGGCTACGACTATCGCGAGATCAAGAATTTCGTGGCCAACAATCCCGTCACCGATATCGACCGCGTTTTCCTATGGCAAGGGAACGCGCGCATTCTGATCGCGATCGTCAAATATGTCGAAGACCGCCGCAACGTGCTGCACGACACTCGCGCCATGGGCGTGCCCCTGCTGCTGGTGGTAGAAGACAACATCCGCTACTACTCTTCGTTTCTGCCGGTCATCTATACCGAACTGATCCGGCAATCGCGGCGCGTGATTCAGGAAGGCATCAACGTGGCGCATAAACTGGTGCGCATGCAGGCGCGCCCGAAGATTCTGCTGGCTTCGAATTTCGAGGACGCGGCCCAAGTGTTGCAGGAGTATCGCGACTACATCTTCGGCCTGGTGTCGGACGTAGAGTTTCCGTGGGAAGGCAAGCTCAGCCCCGAGGCCGGTTTCGAACTGGCGCGCATGCTCAAGAGCTTGACGCCAGACGTGCCCGTGGTTTTGCAGACCAGTCGCACCGAGTTTCGTCCGCGCGCCCACGCCGAAGGCTACTCGTTTCTGCGCAAGCGCTCGCCCACGCTCCTGAAAGACCTGCGGCGCATTCTGACCGATCAATTCGGCTTCGGCGATTTCGTCTTTATCAATCCCCATCCGCGCACACCCGACGAGCGCGAGGTGGGACGAGCGAAAGATTTAAATGAACTGGAAGAGACGCTGCAAAAGCTTCCCGCCGACAGCCTGATGTACCACGCGCAGCGCAACCACTTTTCGCACTGGCTGATGGCGCGCACGGAGTTTGCCCTGGCCGCGAAACTACGCCCGCGCAAGGTTTCCGACTTCGATGGCCCCGAGCACCTGCGCCGCGATTTGATCGAGTCGATCAACGAATATCGCCGCGAGCAGAACGAAGTCCTGATCGGCGATTTCAAATCGGACACGTTCAAAGCCTCCGAGTCCAGTTTCCTGCGAATCGGTTCCGGATCGCTGGGTGGAAAGGCCCGCGGTCTGGCCTTTGTCCGTCACCTGTTGCGCACGCGCCGCATCACGCGCCGCTTTCCCGGGGTACGTATTTCGGTTCCTCCTGCGGTTGTGATTGCGACCGATATGTTCGACCAGTTTCTGGCGGAAAACAATCTGGGCGACTTCGCGCTGCATTGCGACGACGACACTGAGATTCAGCAGCGCTTCCTCGATGCGGCACTGCCCCGGCCGCTGCAGGAAAACCTGAAGGCTTTCCTCGAGGAAGTGGATTACCCGCTGGCAGTCCGCTCGTCCAGCCTGCTCGAGGACTCGCAATACCAACCCTTCACCGGGGTGTATGAAACGTTCATGCTGGGCAACCAGCAAGCCAGCCTGCAGGCTCGTCTCGACGAACTTTCAGAAGCCATCAAGCGCGTCTACGCTTCCACTTTCAGCCAGCATGCCAAGGCCTACGTGCGCGCCACGCCGTATCGACTGGAAGAAGAAAAGATGGCGGTCATTCTGCAACAGGTGGTAGGCACGGCGCACGGTGCGCGTTTTTATCCAGACTTTTCCGGAGTGGTGCGGTCGCACAACTTCTATCCGGTCGAGCCTATGACCTTTTCTGACGGAATTGCGGCGGTGGCGCTGGGCCTGGGGCGCACGGTGGTCGACGGCGGTAAGTGCCTGATGTTCTGCCCGCGGTATCCGCGGAATCTGCTGCAGTTTTCTTCGGTCGAAGATATTCTAGCGAATACCCAGACAGAGTTCTGCGCGCTCGAACTCGATGGCTCGCACAGCGAAGGCTCTCGGCATTTGCGCGAAGCGCGCTTCGGACTCGATGTGGCCGAGGCCGACGGCACGCTCGACCGCGTGGTCTCGACCTATTCTGCCGACAATCATGCGGTCTATGACGGGCTGAGCCGTCCCGGAGCACGCATCGTCACCTTCGCTCCGATTTTGAAGCACGGCATGTTCCCGCTGGCTACGATTCTGGAGCTGCTGGTGCGGGCCGGCGAAGACGCGTTAGGGAATCCGGTCGAGATCGAATTCGCGGTGCGGCTCCCGCGCGAGCAGGAGCCGGCCGAGTTTGGCTTTCTGCAAATTCGTCCGCTGACCCTGGCTCGCGATCATCAGGATCTGACCATCGGCTTTGTTGATCCGGCGCATTTGATTTGCCAGAGCACGAAAGTTCTCGGCAACGGACGCATTGAAAACTTGCACGACATTGTCGTCGTCGATTCGCAGCGCTTCGAGCGCAGCCGCAGCCAGGAAGTCGGCCGCGCCGTCGCACACTTCAACGCCCTCTTGAGTGCGGAGAATCGGCCTTATCTCTTGATCGGCGTTGGCCGTTGGGGATCGAACGATCCGTGGCTCGGCATCCCCGTGGAGTGGGACGAAATCTCCGGAGCCCGCGCCATCGTCGAAGCTGGCTTCCACGACTTCCGCGTGACGCCCTCGCAAGGCAGCCATTTTTTCCAGAACCTGACGGCGTTTCAGGTGGGCTATTTCACCGTAAATCCCGACGCAGGCGAAGGTTCAATCGACTGGCAATGGCTGAGCGAGCGGGCTGCGGTGGAAGAACAAGGATGTGTCCGCCACCTGCGATTTTCCGCGCCGCTGCGCATTGTGATGAACAGCCGGAGTGGCGAGGGCGTGATCTTCAAGCCAGAAGTAATCTCAGTTAACGTCTGAAGCCGTCGCACACTGAAGTGTGATCCAAATCACAGCCTCCCTGCCGTCCTCCGAACACAATAATCTTGGCGGCAAATCCGGCATTTCTTACGTCTGGGGGGCATCTGTTTAAAATCATCGACGCACAATTTCTCGCGCCCGGCATCAAGCGTTTCGTCATCGAAGCGCCGCGCATCGCCCGTAAACAGAAGCCTGGGCAGTTCGTCATTCTGAGGATTTACGAAGAGGGCGAGCGGATTCCGGTGACCATCGAGAACTCTGACCCCGAGCACGGCACCGTCAACATCGTCGTGCAAGCGGCAGGGAAGACGACGCAATTGCTGAATTCGCTGAACACCGGCGACACGATTCTCGACGTGGTCGGCCCGCTAGGCAAGCCCTCCGAGATCGCGAACTACGGGACCGTCGTTGTGGTGGGTGGCGGTGTGGGTACGGCAATGGCTTATCCCACGGCTGCGGCGCTGAAGCGCGCCGGGAACCGGGTGATTTCGATCGTGGGCGCGCGCAATAAAGAGTTAGTCATCCTCGAGTCGGAACTGCGCGCGGTGAGCGACTCGTTCATGATCACCACCGACGACGGCAGCTACGCCGACAAGGGTTTCGTCACCGACAAGCTGCGGCAGTTGATACAGAACGGCACGCGCATCGACCTGGTCGTGGCCGTGGGCCCAATCGTGATGATGAAGGCGATCGCCGAGATGACGCGCAAAGAGAACATCCACACCGTGGTCAGCCTCAACCCGATCATGATCGACGGCACCGGAATGTGCGGCGGTTGCCGCGTATTGATTGACGGCAAAAGTGAATTCGCCTGCGTCGATGGCCCGGAATTTGATGCGCATCGCGTCGATTTCGCAGTGCTGGTGCAGCGTAACTCGATGTATCGGGACGCCGAACAACGGTCATTGTCGGAGTTCCACCGTTGCCGAACCGAAATCGCGACGCGAGAGGTAGAACGGCCCGCAGCTGCAGTCTCGGCCGTCCGACAAGGAGAACAGCGATGAGCCAGACCACAAAGAAATCGCTAAACATACTGCTGCTGAAAGAACGTATCAAGGTGCCGCGGCAACTCATGCCGGAGCAGGCTGCCGAAGAGCGCGCCCACAACTTCGAAGAGGTAAACCTAGGCTACAGCGCCGAACTCGCGCAGCAGGAGGCGCTGCGCTGCCTGGAATGCGCCAAGCCAACCTGCACCGACAACTGCCCGGTCGGCGTGAAGGTGAAAGAATTTGTCGAACGCATCGTGATTGGCGATTTCCTCGGAGCTGCCGCAAAAATCCGCGAAGACAACGTGCTGCCGGCGGTGACCGGACGGGTTTGCCCGCAAGAGGATCACTGCGAAGGCAAGTGCTTGCTGTCAAAAAAAGTAAAGCCGCTCGGCATTGGATATCTCGAGCGTTTCGTCGCCGACTATGAAAAGCGTATGGGAACACACATTGTACCCAGCGTGCCGCCGACAGGGAAGAAGATTGCCGTCGTGGGCAGTGGCCCTTCGGGACTTACGGTCGCCGGCGACCTCGTCCAGAAAGGTCACAAGGTTCGCGTGTTTGAAGCGCTGCACGAACTGGGCGGCGTGCTGGTCTACGGCATTCCGGAATTTCGCCTGCCCAAACAGATTATCCGCGAGCAACTCGAGTACATGCGCGAAATGGGCGTGGAGTTCGAGACCGACGTCGTAGTCGGCCGAACCGTAACCATTGATGAACTCTTCGAGGAAGAAGGCTACGACGCGGTTTACATCGGCACGGGCGCAGGGTTGCCGCAGTTTATGAATATTCCCGGAGAGCATTTCAACGGCGTGTATTCCGCGAACGAATTTCTGACGCGCATCAACCTGATGAAGGCTTACAAGTTTCCTACCTACGACGAGCCCATGCTCGATCTGCAGGGAAGAGATGTGGCCGTGATCGGTGGCGGCAACACCGCGCTGGATGCGATCCGCTGCGCTCTACGACTGGGCGCGCGCAAGGCCTACGTAATTTACCGCCGCAGCGACGCTGAGATGCCGGCCCGCGCCGAAGAAGTGCACCACGCGCGGCAAGAGGGAATCGATTTCCAGATGCTGACCGCCCCGGTCGAGTTTCTTTCCGACGGCAAGGGATGGCTCACCGCCGCCCGCTGTGTCCGCATGGAACTCGGCGAGCCGGACGCCTCCGGTCGCAGGCGTCCCGTGCCCACGCCGGGATCGGAATTTGATCTGCCACTCGCAGTGGCCATCGTCGCCATTGGCACCAGCGCGAATCCGATCGTGCAGAGCACGACGCCCGGGTTGGGTACGAACAAGCGCGGATACATTGAGGCCAGCGAAGAAACCCAACGCACAACGCGCAAAGGAGTGTTTGCTGGCGGGGACATCGTGACCGGCAGCGCCACGGTGATTCTGGCGATGGGCGCCGGTCGCCGCGCTGCGAAGTCGATCCACGAGTACCTGACCACCGGCGACTGGTGATCGGCGGAGTCAAGCGAAACTGATCTCAAGATATGTATCCGTCCGCACCCAGACCAGCGGAATTCGCGCCATCCAATACTTGCGATTGATCGTCTGCCGCGCCCGCGGGTGTTCTTCGGGCGGAAGGATTCGCGTCGTCGCCGCAAACTCCGGACCGGTGACCTTTC
The DNA here is from genome assembly GCA_963755795.1 of uncultured Acidobacteriota bacterium. Lineage (GTDB taxonomy): Bacteria > Acidobacteriota > Terriglobia > Terriglobales > Acidobacteriaceae > Sulfotelmatobacter. The sequence goes on from CAVWLI010000008.1 coordinate 19,836, forward strand.
CGCGAATCGTGCACGGCGCTACCCGGACCTGCGGATTGTTGCTGATCCGTTTGGTCTTCCCCATGTCGCTGCGAGTCATGACGTAGAGCTTGCCATCTTCTTCTCCAAACCACACGGGAGTAGCGACGCTCGCTCCGTTCTTGCGAAAGGTGGTGAGCGAAATATATTTCTGGCCTTGAATGGGCGCGGGAATCTGGCAGGGCATAGACTTTATTTTAGAAGGACAGAGAGAAAGTGTCGCCGTCCTGCGCCGATCTTCACCGATGCCCGCTGTCATCTCTGGTACGCATGCAGAGCGCGCCGATTGCTCCGGTCATGTCATCTGTGTTACAAGCCTGAACATGCGTAAATGGATGAAAGATCGATTACAGCGCCGCAAAAAGAAAACTCCGGAGCAGGGAAGTCAGCCGGCGCCCCCGCCATTGCAGCCGGCATATTTCGACGCCGAGCAAGCTCCCAGCGCGGCGCCCGAGTCCAGCCATCCCGATACTCAGCGTCTTGACTCGAGCAATCACGAGACCGAAGTCCAGCCTCCGTCCGAAGCTGAATTCGAAGCGCAGCCCAGTTCTGAAGAACCTGGCGGCGCTGTGGGGCAGCCGCGCCAGCCTGCCGCCGCTGCCAGTGGAGACGCTCAGCGCGGTCGCGGACGACGCCGACGTGGTGGACGTGGCCGCGGCGGCCGTGGTCGCGAGCAAGCTGTCGCGCAGGCATTCACGCCCGCAGCTACGAAAGGAATTGTTCTCGACGTTCCCATCGAAGGCGCAGAAGAGCCACCGGAACAAATCGGCGGCGACGCTGCCGAGGCAGACCTTGCGCCGCATGCTCCCGCGATTCCTGCTGCCGTGCCGGCAGCCGCGGCGCGGCCGCCCAAGGGGATCGTGGTGCTGGCCATCGGACTTCCCGGTTCCGGCAAGAGTTCGTGGTTCAAGCGCCACAATGTTGTGCCGCTCTCCAGCGATATGGTGCGGTCGCTCCTGTTTGACGACGTGCGCGAGCAGCGCTTTCAGGATCTCGTGTTCTCGAACCTGCGCTCCATGTTGAAGGCACGCTTGATCGCCAAGCGCCCGACGAATTATGTGGATGCGACCAACCTGACCCCGCAGGAACGTCAGCACTGGATCAAACTGGCCAAGGATTACAACTACGAAGTGCACGCCGTGTTTTTCGATGTTCCGCTCGAAGTCTGCCTGGAGCGCCACCAGCGCCGCGATCGCGTGGTGCCGGAAGACGTGATGCGCCGCATGGCGGCCAAGCTGAAACAGCCTACATTTGAGGAAGGTTTTGCGAAGATCACCGTGGTGCGGGTGAAGAAGAAAGAAGAATGAGCATTAGCCTTTCAAATGCGGCAGCAATTCCTTGAACGCCGCCGACGAAGACGACCGCATCAATTCATAAATCATCATCTCGGTCGAGGAGATTACTGCCCCCGCCGCCCGCATGCGTTCGAGGCCAACCTTCCAGTTCCACTCCGTCCGCGAACTGACCGCGTCGGACGCCACGTGGACGACGCATCCCTCGCGCAGCGCCCCCAGTGCCGTCTGCGTAACGCAGATGTGGCTCTCCATCCCGCATAGCAGCAAAGTGTTGCGCGGGCCCGGAAGCCGCTTGAGGGCGCTGCAAAAAACCTCACTGCCGAAGCAGGAAAATAGAGTCTTGTCGATCGCTTCCGTTCCGGCGAGCAGGGATGCGATCTCCGGTACGGTTGCGCCCAGACCCTTGGCATACTGCGTGCTGACCAGCGCTGGAATGTTCAGAATAGTCGCTGCGCGAATCAGCAGCTGCGCATTCCGCACCAGTTGCTCCTTCTGAAAGATCGGCGGCAGCAACTTCTCCTGAACGTCGATCACGATCAGCGCACAGTGCTCGGGCTGCAATGGACGGCGCGCCATCGTAGCGTATTCAGAGGTGGTTGCGGCAGTCTCGAAAGCGATGACCATATTCGTGCCCTCGTCATTCATTTTCTTCGTCGGCAAATCAAGCCGTCACAGGAATTCTAACCCGCTCCCCGCACCTTGGTGATACTCGTGGCAGATGCTTCCTGGTTGACCGCGCTTCTCAGGAAACATAAAATGAAGGTGGACTGCACAGCGCCAACCAATCACACTGCCCCCTCGTTCAACGGCTAGGACACCTGCCTCTGGAGCAGGTTATCGGGGTTCGAATCCCTGGGGGGCAGCCAAACTCTTCTCTTGGGCAAAACGCTGCAAAGGAAATGCCCGGGTCTAGGGGTGAGCACATAGACCCGGGCTGGCCGTTCCGTGTTTGTGGCGAAGTGCGAAGGAGCATCCGGCGACTGGCTGGGCCAGCGCTCGCCGTTGAGAGGATCAATCACCCCTCGCATCCGTGCGACCTGCCCGTTCTGGCAGATGGCTTCGCCGTTCGGAACAGCGATCTTAACTCGACAAACCGCTAGACTGCGTTAAACCACTACGCCAACAAACCGCCGGCGAACTGGCAGGTAAAGTGGCGCAAACCGAAACTACTTTTTCTGCGCTTCGCGAATGTAGGACACGACCATCTTGATCTGGTCGGGAGTCACACCTTTGGTTGCGAACGCGTGCATAGGTTTCTTGTCTTTGCCGCCGTTGGCGATCATGTCGGTCAAATCGGTGTCGGAGACCTTCTTGGCGTCGTCGCTAACCAGGCTGGGAATCTTGGCTGCAGGTTTGCCAGCGAGGTCCGCGCCATGGCACATTGCGCACTTGGCTTTGTAGATGCTCGCGCCGTCATCGGCTGCCCACGACAGGCTGGGCAGAATCAGGAACAACGCCAGGGCGATCATCACGATCAGGATTACGAGCTTCGTCATCTTCATGATTGCGTTTCCTCTCGAGCCTTAATTGCCTCGTTACATGTGTGCGCTGAAGCTGAAGAATCTCGCACACGCGTTTCGAAGCTGAATAAGAATTTACTAATCGTTATGCAGTTTCAAGGACGCGGAGGTTTTGGTCTGTGATTGCCGTCACGGTGGCTCGTGATCGCGGTCTGAACCTAAGTCAATGCAGGAGAGGCAGATCGCGTCAAAAGACTCGCGATTCCGCGCCATATGCCGCACCGTCCGAACGTGGGCCCGGGCGCGCCGCTTGGAGATATTCGCAAGTCGCTGAAAATACAATGATTGTTGCGATCTTCAGCATCCGCTTCTTTGGCAGACTGCTTGCGATTCCATTATTGCAACCTGCCCCCGAGGCATTCGTTTTGGAACCTACACTCATGGTGATCGGCCTGAACCACCGTACGGCCCCGCTGGCCATGAGAGAGCGGTTCTGGATTAGCGAAAACCGGCGGTATGAAGTTCTGCGCCAGCTGAAGAGTGCGGACGGTATTGAAGAAGTTGCTGTTCTGTCCACTTGCTGCCGCACGGAATTTCTGCTGTGGGCGGGTGAGCCTACGCTGGCGGCGAATTCGCTGCTCAATTTTCTGGGCACCGAGCATGGGCTGAAACTTACCGAATGGCAGCACTTCTACCGCCTGCTCGATGAATCTGCTCTCGCCCACATTTTCCGGGTTACGTCTGGACTTGATTCCCTGGTTCTCGGCGAGCCGCAGATTGTCACGCAAGTGAAGGCTTCATGGGAGCAGGCGCGAACCGTAGGCGCGGCAGGGCACTTCCTCGACGCGGTGCTGGAGAAGGCGCTCAGCGTTTCGAAACAAGTGCGCGAAGAGACGGCGGTCGAAAAGCTGGCGGTCTCGATTCCGATGGCGGCGCTCGGCGTGTCTCGGCAGATCTTCGGCTCGCTGGATGGACGAAGCCTGTTGCTGCTGGGGACGGGCAAGATGAGCGAATTGGCCGCCCGACAGATGGTTGAGAACGGCGCCGCATCGGTAGTCGTGATTGACCAGTCGCCGGCTCGCGCCCAAGAGATTGCCGAGAAGTTAGGAGGCACGCCCGCCGGGCTGGCCGACCGCTGGAAGTCGATGCTGCAGGCCGACATCGTGATCAGCGCCACGGGCTGCCCACACTACCTGCTGAGCCGCGAGGAAGCGGAGCGGATCGCGGTGGAGCGCAACCGCGTGGCGCTCGTCATCCTGGATATCGGCATGCCGCGCGACGTGGATCCGGAGGTGCGCCGGGTGGATGGCATCCTGCTCTACGACCTGGACGGTCTGGAGCACGCGGTCAAGAATACTGCCGAGGAACACACGACGGCAGTCGCTGCAGCAGAGAAGATCGTGCTTGCGCACGCCCAAAGTTTTCGAGGCAAGCTGGTGGCCGAGACCGTGGTCCCGACCATGGTGGCGCTGCGCCAGCGCCTCGACCAAATTTGCCGGCAAGAGCTGGAGTCCTTTATCGAGGAACGCGGGCCGTTTACCCGGGAGCAGGATCAGTCGCTACACGCAATCACAGCCCAGGTTATCCAAAAGATTGCCAGCACCTTGGCTCGCGAGCTCAAGGAACTCCCAGAGAAGGAGGAACAGGAGCAGATAACCGCCGCGGTGACGCGCCTGTTTCACCTGGAATCGCCGAAACGGGCGCTTGCCGGCACCAGATTGGAGAAGGAAACCAATGAGCGAAGTCAGAGTGAGCGAAGCAAAACTGAGCGAAGTAAAGACCAGCGAATCGCAATCGGTTACTAATCGCGCCGGCACCGGCGCGGAGTGGACGAGCATTCAGGCCTATGTGCTGGCGGCATTCTGCCTGCTACTGGGCGTGGCGCTGGGATATCTTTTCCGCGGGTCGGCGTCGCCCGCCGCAACGCAGGCTGCTGCCGCGACGACCGCGCAGCCGGCAAGCACTCAGCAAGACCAACCGGATCCGAATGTGCAAGCCGCGCTGGCGCAGGCAGCTACGCCTTTGCTCGAAGCTGTCAACAAAGATCCCAAGAATTTTGATTCGCTGGTGAAACTGGGCAACCTCTATTATGACTGCAAACAGTTTCCCAGCGCGATCCAGTACTACGAGCGGGCGCTGGCGATTCATCCTGAAAATCCCGATGTCCGCACCGACATGGGCACGGCTTACTGGTACACCGGGGATGCCGAGAAGGCTCTGGCCGCGATGGAGACTTCGCTGAAGTACCGGCCGGGACATCCGCAGACTTTGTTCAATCTGGGCTGGGTGAGGTGGCAGGGCAAGCAGGACCCTCAGGGTGCGATTCAGGCCTGGCAGGACTTGCTGAAGGCGAATCCGGACTATCCGCAGCGGCAACAAGTCGAGCAGTACATCGCCAAGGCGAAAGAGCACGCCTCGCGGGGCTAAGCCAGGCGAAAGTTGGCGCTCTTTTATAACCCTCTAATCATGGTTGCCGCGGGGCTTCCGACCGGAACCCTTTTCTCCCTTGTGAACCTCGAGGTTCCGTTTTGAACGTCGAGCCAGAAGCGGGAACGGGATCAGGGAAACCGTTAGGCAAATCCTGTTGCGGAGTGGCATTCTGCCGAGATAATGAATGTATGGGAGCCCAATCACCGGATCCATCCAGCCTTCGCCGAAGCGAGCGCGTGTCGATCGCCTTTCCACTGGAAGTTGCGGGAGTCGATCTGACCGGGCAGCGCTTTTCCGATAAGACCAAAACGACGACGGTGAGCATGTATGGCTGCTGTTTGCCCATCCCGCGCCTGCTGAAGCCTGACCAGCAGGTTCAGTTGACCCGCATCTTGACCGGCCAAAGCGCGGTGGGACGTGTGGTTGCGCCGATGGGCGAGGAACCCGAGGGGCATCTGTATGGCGTCGAAACCGACGATCCGTGCGCCGGTCTCTGGGGCATACAGTTTGCGTCCCCGATGTACCAGAAGCTGATCGAAAGTATGCGAGAAGGCGCGTACTTCGTGAACCTGGACCGCAAGATCACTTACTGGAATGAAGGAGCGGAGCAGTTATCAGGGTACACCGCTGGAGAAGTTGTCGGCCAACCATGCTCGGAAAGCCTGGCCGATGTCGACGGATGCGGCAAACAGCTTTGCGACAACGACTGCCCGGTCGAACAGGTGATGGTCGATGGGCAACCTCGCACCACGGATGTGTTTATGCGGCATAAACAGGGGCACCGGATTCCGGTGAATGTGCAAATCCTGCCCATGCGGAATCCTGCCGGAAAAATTGTGGGTGCGGCGAAAGTATTCCGCAATTCCAGCGCTTACCGAAGAGTCGAACGAAGAGTCAGCGAGTTGGAGCAACTGGCTTTTCGCGATCCGCTGACGGGGTTGCCGAACCGCCATTATTTCGAACTGAAAGTAGAGCATGCGCTCGACGAACAGCGGCGCTTCGGCCGTCAGTATGGCTTGTTGATGTTCGATGTTGACCATTTCCGCCAGGCGAATGACGATCATGGCCACGAAGTGGGCGACGCCTTGCTCAAGGCCCTGGCGGAGACATTGGAACGGACCTTGCGAGCCGGCGATCTGGTGGGACGATGGGGCGGGGAAGAGTTCCTGGTACTCACACCCGACGTGGACGAGATTGCCTTACGCCTCGTGGCCGAGCGCTGCCGGAGCTTGATCGCGCAATCTTCCGTGGCCACCGTTTCGTCGCGGACTGCGATCACGGTTTCGATCGGCGGCACCTTGTTGAGCAATAGCGACTCGGCGCAATCGGCCATCCGGCGGGCGGATGAGCTGATGTCTCAGAGCACGCGCGCCGGGGGCGACCGAACCATCACCGAATAGGAAGCTTTTCGTCAGACCCACCCGCCGAATATCGAGCCATGACGCCAATCTAGGTCGGCTGCTGATCAGCAATTTCTGCGTCCCCAAGCGAACCTCGGGCGCTAAAGCGCAGCTGATTTTAGAGCGCTTGACCGCACGACTGAGGTCGCGCCCTTCCGAACTCGTGTCGCGGCGGGCCTTTTCAGCAGCCCGCTAGGCTTCCTCCGTGCGATTTAAGTCCAGTTACACGAACCGATACCTGTTTTACAAATCTTCACCATTCAATAGGGCAGTTGACATATCTCGGGCGTAACATAGGTGTGGTTGAGTGTAGTTAATTGTGTCAGCGAAGCTGCAACTTAAGTGCTCGGTCGGAGTTATTTGAAATATGAGTGCGCTTGTTTTTTGAAGCGCTTCCTGCAGGCTGCCGGAGGAGTTTTATGCCGCTACTTCGTTCTGGGCGCTCTCTTTCGTTTTCTCGTTTTCCCATCATCCTCACACTCGTGGTTGCCGGGGCAATCGGCATGACGACCGGTTGCGGCTCCAGCGGAAACATCACGAAGACTCCGCCGTTTTCAGGAGATACGGAAGTCAACGTGTTAGTGTCGAGCACGGCGAACGATGCGTTATCTCAGTTCAATCTCGACATCCAGGGCCTTAGTTTGACCAGTCAATCGGGAACGACGGTGCCGGTGCTGGCCGGCGATTGGCCGGTCGAATTCATGCATCTAAACGGCGAAATCGAGCCGGTGATCGCACTGCCGATTCCGCAGGGCATCTATACGTCGGCTACTGCGGTGATCGGCGGGGCTCAGTTCACGTGCGTGACGGTGCAGGGTCCAGATGCCACCGACCCCGGTAGCCTCACCACAAGCACATACGCCTACGGCTACACTCCCGATAACCAAGTTACGGTGAACCTGCCGTCGCCAATTACGATCACTGGCGACGTTATGGGGCTTATGCTCAATCTGCAGGTTTCGCAATCCGCGAGCTTTCCCAGCAGTTGCTATTATCCCGGCATTGCGACCTATTCCATTACTCCAACCTTCAGTCTCACCTCAGCGACCCTTGTGCAGCCGCCGACGAACCCGGAAAACGGGAAAGTAACAGGACTCAACGGCCAGATCACGGCGATCGACGCGGCTGGCAGCAGCTTCACTTTGACTTTATTCGAGGGCACAAGAAACCTCTCCGTCAGTACCAACAGCAGCACGAGCTACGAGGGCATCAGCGGCTTTTCCGCCATCGCTGTGGGCACGTTTGTGAATATGGACGGCACGATTCTGCCGGATGGGTCCCTGATGGGCACGCGTATCGCTGTGCAGGATCCGTCGGCGGTGCAGGTACAAGTCGGGCCCTTGATGCAGGTCAGCGAATACGCGCCCATTCTCGTGCTTTGGGGACAGGAGCAGCAAGGTACCGGTGAGGATGTGATTGGAGGACAGTACTTCAGCCTGGCTGACGCGGTTTTTCAGACTTCTGGCCCGCTCACGAACTTGCAAGGCCTTCCGTTTAGTCCAAGTTTCACTGCTGCGAATATTGTGCCAGGTCAAAATGTCTATCTTACTGCGGACACCCTGATCGGCAGCGGAGGATATCCTTA
>CAVWLI010000009.1:0-63636 GCA_963755795.1 uncultured Acidobacteriota bacterium
TTGAGCTGAAGGAAATTGGCGTGCGCGTGGTAGTCGATGCGCGTAACGAAAAGATGAACGCGAAGATTCGCGAGCACGCCATGCAGAAAGTGCCGTTCCTGCTCGTTGTAGGTGATAAAGAGGCTGAGGCGGAGAAGGTGAACGTCCGCTCGCGCGGGAAGGAAAAGACGGAAGACATGCCGGCGGCGGAGTTTGTAGAGAAGATCAGGAAGGTGATTTCGGAGAAGAGCGCGGGAGTGTAAGCGAAGTTCTTCACCACAGGGACACAGAGGCACAGAGAAAACCAGGAACCAGGAATAACGATGAACAACCTTTTGTTCGTCTGGGATTACGCAACTCCGCTCTCTGCTGAGCTGAGCAAGCCAATCAAACGGGTTTCTATAGAGTTTGCAATTCCAAAAATCGGTCCAAACTCTGTAGCACTTTGGCGATCAGACGGCACTGGACTGAGATTGCGTACCGAAATGCATGACGTCGCCGTGAAAAGAGAACTTGGAGTGCTGAATTTCGAACACGTATCCGGGCTTCGACCGGGCGAGACGCTTGTAGAAATTGCGTCATTTCAAGACCGGATAGTGGTGTCCAAGCTCCTCATTCATGAGTCGGGTACGACTGCGGAATCCGGGGTGGTGCTTAAGGCAAGCAGCGGCTGCGAGATAGTTATAGTTGCTGGCGCTTACCCTTAATTCGCTTGCCGTTCTTGGAGTGGCGTCGATGCCCCACCTCTTTGAGCCTGAGTACCCAATTGATCAATACGCCCGCGTTCCTTTCGCATAAGCCAACCTTTCGTCGCAGGTGTCTTGTCGGGTTCCGAGTTGTACCATGTTTCAGTGCATTCCCTGGCGCAGAGCGTGTTTTCCCACATTCGGCGGGACGAATTGCTTTCGGCCGGGGAGCGCGTGGGTGTGGCTGTTTCTGGTGGGATTGATTCGGTTGCGCTCTTGCGGTTGTTGTTGGAATCGCGGGGTGAGTTGGGGATCGTCCTTTCGGTGGTTCATTTCAATCACTGGCTGCGCGGGGCGGAATCGGACGCGGATCAGGAATTCGTGGCGAAGCTGGCGCGCGAGTTTGATTTGGAGTTTCATGTCGATGGCGAGGACGTGGCCGCTCAGGCCGCCCAAGAACATGTGAGCATCGAGACAGCTGCGCGGGAATTGCGGTATGGATTTTTTCGGTGGCTGTTGGGTGCGGAGGGCGATTTAGATCCCTCGGGGGCTGAAGCCCCGATTTATAAGGAATCGGCGAACCGCAGCGCTCAAAGCGCTGCGCCACCCAAAAACCAGCCATCCAACCGCGACCCTCAGGGGCTGAAGCCCGATCCCCTTGTGGCGCTCAACGGCACGGCTGCAGCCGTGCCCTTCCCAAAACCAACTCCCATCCATTTTCTAGACAAGATCGTGACCGGGCATACGCTCGATGATCAGGCTGAGACTGTGCTGATGCGGATGATTCGGGGGGCGGGGTTGCGGGGGTTGGGCGGGATTCATCCGCGGATTTTGGTGGAGGATGACGGCGGGGAGGTTTCTGGCGAGATCGTGCGGCCGCTGCTCGGCGTACGACGTCGCGAACTCGAGAAGTATCTCAGCGACGTCGGGCAGATCTGGCGGGAAGACTCTACGAATACGGATGAGCATTTCACTCGCAACCGCGTTCGCAAGCTTGTTGTGCCGTTGCTGGAGCGGGAGTTCAATCCCTCCGTGGCGGAGAATCTGGCGGAGCTGGCGGAGATTGCGCGCGGCGAGGAAGACTACTGGGAGAACGAAGTTTCGGGGTGGCTGGGGACGGTTGTGCAGTGGGTGCAGCCGGAGTGGGCGCGGGCGGTGTCTGTAGAAAATGGTTTGGTGCAGATTGCGGGGCTCGGAATTTCCGGCAGCGAGGCAGTATCTGCCAAAACCCCCACTTCTCGCGCAAAAGACGCGCGAGAAATGGGGCACCCGGGAGTTGAAGATCCCCGCAACAGTGGTGAACGCACGGACGATCTGCGCGCGAAGATTGATAGCGCCCCATGGCTGGTCATGAACGCGTCTGTGCCACGGATGTGGTTTCTCGGCGAACCTGTCGCAGTGCAGCGTAGGCTGGTGAAGTCGATCGGCGAGAATGCCGGGATTCCGCTGGAGTTCAAACATGTGGAGGAGATCCTGCGGGTCGCCGCGGCAGACGCGGCATCCGGCAAGGAAGTGTCGCTGCCGCTGGGCTGGAAGCTGGTTGTCGAACCTGACGAGTTAATCTTTGTGACTCCAGATTTGCGCGATTTGTCGCCGCAGCGCGACTACGAGTACGAACTCTCTGTCGCGGGAGAAGTTGCAGTCCGCGAGGCCGGCTTCGCGATCGAAGTGCGGCGGATTTCCAGTGGAGACCAGGGGGCGTATAATCCTGATCACCTTCTGGATGCGGAATCCTTGCCCGGAGCGTTACAGGGTGCGGAACTGGCGTCCCGGAGATCGGTTTTGGCCGGCCCATACGAAGTCCCCTAAGAAGATTAAAGAATTGCTGCAGGAGCGTCATGTAGCCCAGCCGGAACGCGGGCTTTGGCCGGTAATAGTTAGCGGGAACGAGAGCGGCGGCGAGATTCTGTGGATGCGCGGGTTCCCGGTGCCGTCGAAACTGCGGGCGAAGCCGGGACGAGCGGCGATCCTGATCGTAGAAACTCTATTGGACGTGAAGACGGCAGAGTAATGCTCTTTGCTCGATAGGGCAAGTATGGCCGGGTAGGGATCCTTCGGCTGCGTTGTCGTCCACTTCGTGAACGACAACTCCGCTCAGGATGACAGTGGACATCGATGCTAATCTGAAGTAGAGAGGCGCACAAACTTCATGAGCGGTCCGCGAGTCGAGCCTCTTCGCCCGGTCATTACAACGGATCAGATCCAGAAGCGGGTGAAGGAACTCGCCCGGCAAATTTCCGACGACTACAAGGGGCAGACCATCCAGATGCTGGCGGTGCTGGAGAACGCCTTCATGTTTCAGGCCGACCTGGTGCGCGCTCTTGAAGTTCCGGTGGTTTGCCAGTTCATCAAGCCCAAGTACACGCGGCCGCCCAGCGGTTCGGCCCACGAAGTGATGGAGATTTTTTTCAGCCACGAGCCCGACATTCGCGGGCAGCATATTCTGCTGGTGGAGGGGTTGGTGCATTCCGGCGTGACCAGCGAGTTCTTGATGAGCGATCTGCGATCACGGGGAGCAGCCTCAGTGAAGCTGGTGACGCTGCTCGACCGCCAGGCGGCGCGGCGCGTGCCCTTGCAGCCGGATTATTTCGGCTTTCTGGTGGATGAAACTTTTCTGGTGGGTTACGGCCTGGGCGCGGCCGAGCAGACCAACCGGAATTTGCCTTATTTGGCGGCGGCAAACCCTACAATCCCCGTGACTTAAGTCATCGCAGCAGGAACGGGCCTTTTTGGCGGGGAAAAGGTAGAATAAACGTTCAGATTAAACGTTCAACGATTTACCAATCGAAAGTCGCGCTTGGGCATCTAACTAGTGGTGGGAGCCTCGGGGGTTGGTGTAGTTAGCTGACCGTTTCGAATTTAGGAGTCTTCTAGGTGAACTCAACTGTAAAGACCGTGCTGTTCTGGTTGCTGATTGGCGTTTCCGCCCTGCTGCTGTGGCAGGTGGTTAAGAGCGCTCGCGAAGGGCAGAAGGACCAAGAGTTAAAAACTTCCCAGTTCATGAACGAAGTGGAACAGAACAACGTTCAGGAATTCACCGTGAACGGGATGGAAGTGCGCGGCAAACTGCGCAACGGTTCCGTATTTCACAGCACAGCGCCCGGAACCTATTTCACGCCCGAAATGCTCAAGAGCCTGGATAGCAAGGGCGTGAACGTCGACTTCCGCGACATCAACGGCGGGAACTGGGCGTGGATGATTCAGGTGATTCCGATTGTGCTGATTGGAGCCGTCTGGATTTTCATGATCCGGCAGATGCAGACCGGCGGGAATAAAGCGCTGTCGTTCGGCAAGAGCCGTGCTCGGCTGCTCTCGATGCAGCAGAAGAAAGTCACGTTCAAGGATGTGGCTGGGGTCGAAGAGGCCAAAGAAGAGCTGCGGGAGATTATTGAATTCCTGCGCGAGGCGCAGAAGTTCCAGAAGCTGGGCGGGCGCATTCCGAAGGGCGTGCTGCTGGTGGGGCCTCCGGGCACGGGTAAGACGCTGTTGGCTCGGGCGGTTGCGGGCGAAGCGAACGTTCCGTTCTTCTCGATTTCGGGTTCGGACTTCGTAGAAATGTTTGTCGGAGTGGGCGCCAGCCGCGTGCGCGATCTGTTTGAGCAGGGCAAGAAGAATGCCCCGTGCATTATTTTCATCGACGAGATTGACGCGGTGGGGCGCCATCGCGGGGCTGGCCTGGGTGGTGGGCACGACGAGCGCGAGCAGACTTTGAATCAACTGCTCGTCGAAATGGATGGTTTCGAGTCGAACGAAGGCGTCATCCTGATGGCGGCGACCAACCGTCCTGACGTGCTGGATCCGGCGTTGCTGCGGCCCGGACGTTTTGACCGGCGGGTGGTGGTGAGCCGTCCGGATGTGCGCGGGCGCGAGGAGATTCTTCGCGTGCACACTCGCAAGATTCCTCTAGCCGAAGATGTCGACCTCTCCGTGTTGGCGCGCGGGACACCGGGATTTTCTGGCGCGGATCTGGCCAACATGGTCAACGAAGCTGCACTGGCAGCGGCCCGGCAGAATCGCAAGGCCGTGCTGCAATACGATTTTGAGCTGGCCAAAGACAAAGTCCTGATGGGTGTAGAGCGCAAGTCTCTGCTGCTCACCGACGAAGAAAAGAAGAATACGGCCTATCACGAAGCCGGGCATGCGCTAGTGGCGGCGAAGATGCCGAACTCCGATCCACTGCACAAGGTCACCATCATTCCCCGTGGCATGGCCTTGGGCGTCACCATGCAGTTGCCCACGGATGACCGTCACAACTACTACAAGAATTATCTTGAGACTGAGATCGCGATCCTGATGGGCGGGCGCATTGCGGAAGAGTTGTTCCTGAACGTGCTGAGCACCGGCGCCGGCAACGACATTGAGCGAGCCACGGAGATGGCGCGCAAAATGGTTTGTGAGTGGGGCATGAGCGATCTGGGCCCCATGACGTTCGGCAAGAAGGAAGAGCAGATTTTCCTGGGCCGCGAGATTGCGCAGCATCGCGATTACAGCGAGGACACCGCAATCAAGATCGATCAGGAGGTTCGCAAATTAGTCAACGCTGGTTACACCACGGCAAAGCAAGTCATTTCCGACAATCGCGATGTGCTCGAGAGAATTGCGCGGGCGCTGATTGAGCGTGAAGTGCTCGACGCCAACGAGATCAAGATGCTGGTGGAAAACCAGCAACTGCCACCGGTGCAGCCGCCACCGTCGTCGAAGGACGACGGAGTGCAACACGTCATTAAGCCGGAACTGCAACCGGGACGCGCCAAGGGCGGGGAGCGGCCAGCCACGGCGTAGCAGCAGTGCAGGTATCTATCAAGGGCGGCCTCGCCCTTGTTCTTTGTGGGACGGACACTCTTGTCCGTCGCCCTTGTCGGTGTCCTTCTCAGAGAGCGATTGCTCTTTGTAAGTCTGGGTTCTGAGGGTCGAAATCGAACAACAAGAAGCGAGATCAAAGTCAACGGCGGCGGACAGGAGTGTCCGCCCCACAAGGCCTATTGCTCGCTCGATTCGGCGTGTTTCGATGGGCTCGAAAAATAGCCGTTTGTGGTATAATCAGCACAGTGGCAATACGACCCTAAGTATTAGAAATTTCAATAACTTGAAGTCTTTTGCGGGAGGCTTCACGGCGGCCAGTCGAGGCGCTGATTCCAGCCGAAATTCCAGGGATTCGCAACCCAAGTTCGCAGAAAAAATCGGGACATTTTCGCGGAGCGGAATGGCCACCAAAGAGATCAATCCTCCCATCGTCGACACCAAGACAAAAAACGGAAAAGTGACTCCCATCAACACGTCGAATGACGGCGGTAACGACAGCAACAACGACTACAACGCCGATTCGATTAAAGTGCTGGGCGGCATGGAAGCGGTGCGCAAGCGTCCCGCCATGTACATCGGTTCGACGGGCGAACTGGGGCTGCATCACCTGGTGTATGAAGTTGTCGACAACTCTGTCGACGAAGCGCTTGCCGGATTCGCCAATCGGATTGAAGTCACGATTCATCTCGACAACTCGATCACAGTGATTGATGACGGGCGCGGCATTCCTTGCGACGACATGATGATTGACGGCGAGAAGATCTCCGCGGCACAAGTCGTAATGACCACGCTGCATGCCGGCGGAAAATTTGATTCGTCGACTTACAAAGTTTCCGGCGGACTGCACGGCGTGGGCGTGTCGTGCGTCAACGCGCTGAGCGAAGACCTTGATCTGGAGATTTGGCGCGACGGGGCGACCTGGCAGCAGAACTACTCGAAGGGCGAGCCGACCAACAAGCTCAGCAAGACAGGCGCGACCAAGCGGCGCGGAACCAAGATTCACTTCCTGCCCGACCGCTCGATCTTCACTGCGACCGAATATAACTACGATACGCTGGCGCAGCGTCTGCGCGAACTCGCGTTCCTCAACAAAGGACTGCTGATCACGCTGACCGATGAGCGCTCGACCGATTCGAAGACCGGTGAGGCCAAGCACACTGAGTTCAAATACAACGGCGGAATCGCGGAGTTCATCAAGCATCTCAATCGCGGCAAGCAGGTGCTGCACGACAAGCCCATCTACATGGAAGACGACCGCAACGGCGTCCACATGGAAATCGGGCTGCAGTACAACGACGCGTATTCCGAAACCGTGTTTAGTTTTGCCAACAACATCAACACCGTCGACGGAGGCACGCACCTTTCTGGATTCCGCACGGCCTTGACCCGCACCATCAACTATGCCGGGCAGCAGATGGGGCTGTTCAAAGACGTCAAAGAAAACTTGACCGGTGACGATGTGCGCGAAGGCCTGGTCGCGGTGATCAGCGTGAAGCTTCCGCAGCCGCAGTTCGAGGGGCAGACCAAAGGGAAACTGAACTCCGATATCGCCGGTACGGTCACGCAGTTCGTGAACGAAAGGCTGGGCGCGTTCTTCGAGCAGAACGCGACTGTGGGACGAAAGATCATCAACAAGGCGGTCGACGCCGCGCGTGCTCGTGAAGCGGCTCGCAAGGCGCGCGATCTCACACGGCGCAAGGGCGCGCTCGATTCCGGCGGACTGCCGGGCAAGCTGGCGGATTGTTCCGAGCGCGATCCTAATCGCTGCGAGTTGTTTCTGGTCGAAGGCGAATCGGCCGGTGGAACGGCCAAGCAGGGACGCGATCGCCGCTTCCAGGCGATTCTGCCGCTCAAAGGAAAAATTCTCAACGTCGAGAAGGCTCGCTACGACAAGATGCTGGCGCACGAGGAGATTCGCGCCATGATCACGGCGCTCGGCACCGGTATCGCAAAAGATGATTTCGATCCGACGAAAGTGCGCTACGGCAAGATCATCCTGATGACTGACGCGGACGTCGACGGCAGCCACATCCGCACGCTGCTGCTGACGTTTTTCTTCCGCCACATGCAGGAACTGATCAAGCGCGGGAATGTATTTATTGCGCAGCCGCCGCTGTTCTCGCTGAAGAAAGGCAAGTCGCAGCAATACATCAAGGACGAGCGCGAGTTCGTGAAAGTGATGGTGAAGCGCGCGGCCGATGGCCTGAGCGTGCGCTATGGCGAGGGCGCGGCCAAGATTGAGGGCAAGGATCTGGCGCGATTCATGACCGTGCTCGACGAATACCTCGGCTTCTTCGAGAAGCTCGACAAGCGTGTGCGCAACGAGCGCGTCACCGAACTGATTCCGAAACTCGATCTGGCCAAGCGCGCCGATTTCGAAGGCGACAAGAACACGCCGCCGAAGAAAATCGAGCGCCTGGAAAAGGAACTGAAGAAGCTGGAGAAAGAGCACGGCTTCAAGAGCGTGGAGAAGCGCTTCGACGAAGAGCACAACTTGTGGGAAGTGAAATTCGTCAACAAGCACGGCGCTGAACACGTCATCAACTGGGTGCTGGCCTCGAGCGCGGAATGCCGTCAGCTGATCTCGAAATACAAGCAGATCGAGCCTTACATGGAGCCGCCGTTCGTGGTGGAGACGCTGGTCAAGGCCGCGCCTGCGGGCGGCAACGGCGATGGGGCGGACGGCGAGGCTGCATCGGCCGACGGCGACAAGGGCGACAAGAAAACGGCGAAGCCTGCCAAGCGCAAGACTGAGATCGAAGTAGTGGAGAAGTCGAATGTCCGCGAGCTTCGCGATTATGTCATCAACGAAGGGCGCAAGGACTTCACTATCCAGCGCTACAAAGGTCTCGGCGAAATGACTGCTCCGCAGCTGTGGGAGACGACCATGGATCCGGAGCGGCGCACGCTGCTCTCGGTACGGTTGGAAGATATCGCCGAGTGCGAGACCATCTTCACCACGCTAATGGGCGAGGATGTGGAGGCGCGGCGCAAATTCATCGAGGAAAATGCGCTCGATGTGAAGAATCTGGATATCTAGAACTTCTTTGCGACGGATTTCCGCGTTTTCACATGCATAAGGAATAAAAACCTTGGGCGGCCGTCGGGTCGCCCGTTTTGTTTGTGCGCCGCATTCCTGTTCACCGTTTACAATCTGCCGTTATGATGCAACGCCTCGCGCCTTTCTCCCTCTTGTTGTTCGCGATCCTCACTGCCACACTTCACGCCGCTGACCCTTCCCCCGCTCCGACTCCGCCGATGGGATGGAATAGCTGGGATTCTTACGGGACGACGGTGCGTGAGGCGCAGGTCAAGGCCAACGCAGACTGGATGGCGGAGCATCTTGCGAAGTATGGATGGCAGTACATTGTGGTCGACATCCAGTGGTACGAGCCGAACGCGCAGGGGCACGACTATAAGCCTGGGGCTCCGCTGACCATGGATGAATACGGACGGCTGCTGCCGGCAGTCAATCGCTTTCCGTCTGCCGCCAGCAGCGCGGGGTTCAAGCCGCTCGCCGATTATGCGCACAGCAAGGGGCTGAGGTTCGGCATTCACATCATGCGCGGGATTCCCAGGCAGGCGGTCGAAAGAAATCTTCCGATCAAGGGCACGCCGTATCATGCCGCCGATATCGCCGACAAAGAAAATGCGTGCCGCTGGAACCCGGACATGTGGGGCGTCGACACGACTAAGCCTGGAGCGCAGGCTTATTACGATTCAATCGCCGAGCTGTATGCGTCGTGGGGCGTGGACTTCATCAAAGCGGATGACATGGGAAGCCATCTCTATCAGCCAGCAGAGATGAAGGCTCTCAGTCTTGCGATGCGCAAGACGGGGCGGCCGATGGTGCTGAGCATTTCGCCGGGACCGGCGCCGGTTTCGGAAGCGGAGTTCTTCGAGAAGTATGCCCAGATGTGGCGCATCTCGGACGATTTCTGGGATGACTGGAAATTGTTGCGGCAGCAGTTTGACTTTACGCGCGACTGGGCGCCGTTCGTGGGCAAGAACGGAACCTGGCCGGACGCGGACATGCTTCCGTTGGGCAGATTGAAAGTGACCGACAAAGAAGGTGGAGGCACGCCAACAAAATTTACACCGGATGAGCAACGAACCGTGATGACGCTGTGGAGCATTTTCCGTTCGCCGCTGATTTTCGGCGGAGACTTGCCGAGTAATGATGCGGCCACCACCGCGCTGATCACGAATGAAGAAGTGATCGAAGTCGACCAGCATAGCAGTGGCGGACATCAGGTGCTGGATCGAGGAAATATCCGCGCGTGGGTGGCGGATGGCGCCAAGCCCGGAGAGCACTACGTGGCCGTTTTCAACTTAGGCGAGGCGGAACAGAACGTCGATCTGCGGTGGCAGGATGTTGGGATTGCGGCGCGGCCAGCCGCGGTGCGCGACCTGTGGCGGCATCAAGCGCTCGGCACAGCTGACGGATTGCATGTGCATCTTCGGCCGCACGCTTCCGCTCTGTATGGAGTTCGGCAGTAGAGTTGGAGCGTTGAGAAGCGAGCCGCCTACGGGCTGGGCTGAGGAGTCTCGGAGGGCTTGCCTGGGTTTTCCGGTTTCTCGCCGTGAAAGATGCGCGAGATTCCACGGACGATGCGGCGCATGGGTAGTTCGCCTTTGGCGTCGGCGAAAAAGATTTCGCCGGTCCGGCTGCCGCGGTAGTACCAGCGCTTGAGCAGGGCGAGGTGTTCCATCGTTTCCAGCGCAGACTTTGTTTTCTCTGGCGGAGAGAGATGCAGAGGTCTCCTGCACCCGCGACTCCATCGACTGTGACTTCGCGTGGTCGGCGGGCTGAATGTAGAAAGCGACCGGGCCGGAGATTCGTCCGCATTCAATGCGGAAGAATGCGACTGAGCCCGCGACGGAACTCGGCTGAATCATGAGCGCTGAAAGACGGTCGAGGCGCTGCACGATCTCGGGAAGCTGGCTCACGACAGGCTTCAGTTTTTCGACGCGGACGTGAATCGCCGCGGCGTCTTCAAAAGCGAGGTTGGTGGACGCGGCTTCGCGCTCGGCCGAGAGTTCGCGCAGCAGAGAATCTCCGGCGGAATCAAAATAGGCCCGCACGCGGTTTACTTCAACGGCGTATTCCTCATCGCTGCATCCTTTGAAGCAAGGGGCGAGGCACATCTTCATCTCGGAATAAATGCAGCCGGGAAATTTGGGGTCGGGATGCAGATCGTCGACGCAGCGCCGCATCTTGAAGAAGTCGAGCGAATCGTTCATGAACTTTTCGGCGGCGACGCGAGAAACGAATGGGCCGTAGTAGAGCGAGCGTCCGTTGAGCCGGCCCAGCCGCGTGGTGATGGAGGCTCGCGGGTACTCGTTTTCAAGATGCAGCTTCACCAGCGGCGCGAAGCGGAAGCGCATGCGGTCGGAGTAGGTCTTGGGAAACGCAGCGCGCAGAACGCGGTAGAGCAGGAATCCGGATTCGAAATCGGATCCGGTGGGCGCGTACTCGATCAGGCGCACGCGGTCGCGCAGGTTGAGCTTCTTGGTGCGCTCTTCGACTGGGCCGAGCAGGCGCTGCAGGCGGCGGCGCAGGTTTGCAGTCTTGCTGACGTAGGGTTCAGCATGGGCGTCCGCTGCCGCGCAGAAGAAAAACGGCCGGGGCTGCCGGGACTGCGGCGAAGAGTTCCGCATCCCACTCAGGCGCGAATTCCAGGCGCTCAGTCAGCACGGGATTATTTTAGTTTGCCGACACGCGCGAGAACACTCCGGAGAACTTCTTTCGCCACGGATTCACGCCGATCCCACGGATAAACCTAAATCAAGGAATCGAACCATCGTGCCTTCCGCCAACTCCTCAACGAAAGCTGGCGCTCTTGACCCGCTCGCGATAATCCTGGCCTTCCATGGTGACGATGCGGCACATTTCGAGCAGGCGGGAGCGCATGCGGTCGCCGATGCGATCGCCTAGAGTCTCTCGTTCGGCTGCATACTTGGCGGCTTCGGAGCTGCGGCTGCTGACGTTGCCGTTCAAGCGATCGCGTTCCGTGAGGTTGGGGTAGTTGGTGGTGATGATAGTGGTGCGATTGTCGTTGTAGCGAGTGTTGAGGATGAGGCTCACGGTGTCCCACACCCACTCGGTGGGGCGGACCGCGCCCAGTTCGTCGAGCACCAAGACCTCAGTTTCGAAGACGGGGCGGAGGACGTCCAGTTCCGTCGTCTTGACCGAGTCGTTGTAGGAATTCTGGATCTGCTTGAGTAATTCGCGGTAATCGTAGAAGAGGCAGGCGATGCCCTTGCCGAGGATAAGTTCTTTAATCATACCGACAGCCAGGTGGGTCTTGCCCACGCCGATTGTGCCGATGATCAGCAGGCCAGTTTTGTCGATGGGATACTCTTCTACAAACTTGCAGGCCGCCATTCGGGCCGGAGCCAGCGAGCGGTAGGGGCCATCGAATTCAAAGTTGGAGAGTTCACAGTGTTCGTAGCGGCGCGGAATGCGGGCGGCGGCCATCAGGGACGGTCCTCGCGCCCGCAGCTGGCAGTCGCAGCGCGTGACGCGGCGGTCGTTGCGGCTGCTCGCTGTCTTGGCGTCGGCCGCGACGGTTTTCCATCCTGTTCCTTCGCAAAGGGGGCAAACTGCGGGCGTTTTCATTCCCCGAGACTGTTCGGACTTCGCGCCGATCGTCTTCGACTCTGCCGTCCCCGATCCTGCCATCTTCAACTCTGCCAACTCCGATTCTGCCGTCTTCGATTCTGCCATCCTCGAGCCCATCATCTTCAAATAAATTCTCCTCTTTGACTTTGCACCCGCGGGCCGCTTCTGCGCAAGCCGGAAACCTTGGCTGCCTGTGTACATCCTGTGAAGGAAGAGTGTGGGCTGTGGAGGGCGTAGGAAAACCCGTCGACCGGGCCGGAAAGGCGCTCGGGTAGCCCCAATTCGGGCCCAAGGAGTGCGAAACAGGCTTCCGGCGCGGATTTTCACAGTTGACTTTCGCCGCAGACGGAGGAGAATACAAGCCGTCAGGTTTCCCAACTCAGCCAGCCAGTTTTTTCTTCCCGGTGTAGGCTGGGCACGAAAGAGACCTGCGAGGAGAGACTATGAATAAAGCCGATCTGGTTGACAAGATCGCAGGTGCGTGTGAAATCAGCAAAGCGCAGGCCACGACCGCCATTGACACCGCCGTCGACAGCATCACGGGTGCGCTCCGCAAAGGAGATCGGGTGGCTCTGATAGGCTTCGGCACCTTCTCGGTGTCGCAGAGAAAAGCACGGAACGGGCGTAACCCGCAAACCGGCGCCACTATCAAAATCGCAGCCCGCAAAGTCGCGAAGTTTAGTCCTGGAGCCGAACTCAAGAAGTCAGTCAACAAGAAATAGGCTGCACGTAAGAAAAGATTTGCGAAAACGGCAGGGGGTCGGCCCTGCCGTTTTTCTTGCTGGCTGCTCGCTCACGAGTGCTTTGTCGGCGCCGCTCTAGCTTGACTTGGCGCCCCGCCCGGGGGACTTAAGGCGCTTCTCGAACTGCATGGTGCGAGTAATCCCTGCGCCTTCCTTGACGAAGATTAGCTGGTTAGCCTTCACGCCCTTCAGAGTATCGATCTGCCCACTGGGCCAGCTAATCTCGAGCACTTCAACCTTCTCCGCCTTGCCCAGCCCGAAGTGAATCCGCAGATCATTCTGCGACAAGTAACCGCCGCCGCTCCGCACCTCGTCGATTTGCTGATGCGGTTTCGCCTCGTCCGGCGGGTGTGTCACGCACACCAGTCGCGCGCCAATTCCGCTGCGGTTGGATTTCGTTCCGATGGTGCGAATCTTGATCCAATTATTGGCGAGTTTCGTGTCGCAGCGCAGCAGCTGCGGGTAGTCGTTGACCGTATTCACGACAACATCGATGTCGCCGTCGTTGTCGAAATCGCCAAAAGCCGCACCCCGCGACTTGCTCGCCTCCGAGATGCCCGAGCCGGCCTGCAGCGACACGTCCGCGAACCGGCCGTCGTGCAGGTTGTGATAGAGGAGCTTGCGCTGGGCATAACCGGCGCCGGCACCCTCCTTCAGCTGGTCGACTTCCGGGTAGACGTGACCGTTGCAGAGTAGAATGTCAGGCCAGCCATCATTGTCCATGTCGAAGAAGCCGCAGCCCCACCCCAGGTATTGCGTGTGCGCGCCCAGCCCCGCGGAGAAAGTTGCGTCTTCAAAATTGGCGTTACCTTGATTGTGATAAAGGGAAGGCGTGTCGCCTGCGAAGTTGGTTTTGATTATGTCGAGGTTGCCATCCAGGTCGTAATCGGCGGCGGAGACGCCCATGCCAGCCTGCGTCTTTCCATTCGCGCTCAAGGCGCATCCGGCCTCGATGGCGATGTCCTGAAACTTGCCGTTCTTTTTATTCTGATAGAGCACGGCAGGAGCAGAATCGTTGGCTACATAAATATCGGGCCAGCCGTCGTTGTCGAAGTCCGCCGTGAGCACGCCCAGGGCGTACGTGCCGTCGGTGTTGAGAATCCCCGACGACTCGGAAACGTCGGTAAAGGTTCCATCGCCATTGTTGTGGTAAAGGATGTTCTTGCCGCCCTCGAGACCGGGCGGGCCGCACGCGACCATCACACTTTTGTAGAGGCACGGACCGGATTCCGGGACGGGCGCCGTCGCCAGGTCGAGATCAATATAGTTGGCGACAAATAAATCGAGCCGGCCATCGCGATCGTAGTCGACAAACGCGCAACCGGTATTCCAGCGCGTGCCCTTGCCCGCCACTCCGGCTTTCTGGCTCACGTCGGTGAAAGTGCCGTCGCCGTTGTTGTGATAGAGAACGTTCTTGCCGAAATAGGTGATGAACAGATCGTCCCAGCCGTCGTTATCGTAGTCGCCGACGCAGACGCCCTGCCCCCATCCTGAATGGCCAACTCCGGCCTTTTCCGTGACGTCGGTGAAAGTGCCGTCGCGATTGTTGCGAAACAAATGCGAGGTTGGTTCTGTGCCTGGGGGAAAGCCTTCGAGCCTCGACCCGTTCACCAGAAAAATGTCGAGCCAACCATCATTGTCGTAATCATAGAAGGCAACGCCGCAGCCGGTGGTTTCCAGAAGATACTTGTTTTTGTGCTCGCCGCCGAAGATGGTTTTCGTGTTCAGGCCGGACTCTCGGGCGACGTTGAGAAAGCTGACGCCAAGATCGCCGCCTTCGCCCGGAGGTGTGCTCTTCGGTGGCGCGGTATTCTGCTGGGCTTCGTTCGATTGCGTCGGGCGCGGACGAGCCATCGCCAGCACGCTTTCGAACGACAGCACAAGCGCCGAACGGCTGAGAGATTTCAGAAAAACGCGGCGTGAAGGGAACAAGAGGTCGGTACCTGGCCACTCGGCTCGTGCTAAAATTCGCCCCTACCCCTTATATGCAGGGAACCGCGACTTTGCAAGCTGGCCGGGGCAACTCCTGTTGCAAGACGGAGCCTACAGGGAAACTGTGTTTCACCTGCGTATGGTATTCCGTTCTTGCGTGCGTCGTTGCGCGAGCCGTTTGCCTGCTGGGGATCTGGCTGTTTTTGGTCGGCGTCTCTGTCGCCCAAAAAAATGTTCCGACGCCCGAGCCGTCGCCGGAATTATCGCGAACCATCCGCACATGGGAGTTCCTTCCGGTCGTCGGCAGTCGCGCGGGACTGTTCGGCAACGAGACAGGTCGATTCGAAGCCTGGGTCTATCCGCTGAAGATTTTTCGTGATTTTCATTTGACCTTCCACGTCGGCGATCGGGCTTTGCCCGCGGAGACGCTGGCGCGCACACTGACGGCTCGTCCCGACTCGGCGTCGATTGTCTACGCCGGCGATTCCTTTCGCGTGCGCGAAACCTTATGCGTCCCGGTCAACGAGCCTGGTGCACTAATTCTACTGGACATTGAGACCGAGCAACCGCTGGAGGTGGAAGCTTCGTTCACCGCGGACTTTCAGCTAGAGTGGCCCGCGGCGCTGGGCGGAACGTTTACGGACTGGAATGAAAAGCAACATGCCTTTGTGTTTGGAGATGAAGCGGGAAAGTTTTCCGCGTTGTTTGGATCGCTGACAGCCAGAGACGCGCGGCTCGCATATGAGACGAACTATTCGTCGACGAACGACAACTCTTTCCGCCTGGGCACAACGCCCAAGGGGAAGGAGACCAAGGTACTCGTGCTTGCGGCTTCAGTCGCGGGCCTTGCCGACGCCACGAAGACATATCAACGCCTGCTGACTTCTTATGCAGACGCGATGCGCGAGTCGGCGGATTACTACCGCGCTTATCTCGACAAAACTGTGAGCCTCGAATTGCCCGATGCCGCGCTGCAACAGGCTTACGACTGGGCGCGCATCAGCACCATTCAAGGGTTGGTAAACAACCCGTACCTGGGCACTGGGCTGGTGGCCGGATATCGAACTTCCGGCCCGGATCAGCGTCCGGGCTTCGCGTGGTTCTTTGGGCGGGATTCTATGTGGAGCGCGTTTGCGCTGGATGCCGAGGGAGATTATTCGACGGCGCGCACGGCTCTCGATTTCATCAGCAAGTATCAGCGCGCCGACGGGAAGGTTCCGCATGAAATCTCGCAGAGCGCGAGTCTGGTGCCGTGGTTCAAGGACTACCCCTACCCTTACGTTTCCGCCGACGCGACGCCGCTGTTCATCATCGCAATGAATGATTATGCATCCCAGAGCGGCGATGTGGGTTTTGCGAGCGACAAATGGGACAACGTCTGGCGGGCTTACCAGTTTCTCCGCTCTACGTACGATGCCGAGGGCTTCGCGCAAAACGCAGGCATTGGACATGGCTGGGTCGAAGGCGGCCCGCTGCTTCCGGTTAAGAACGAGTACTACCAAGCCGGGCTCGGCGTGGCGGCCCTTCAGTCGCTCTCCAATCTGGCACGCCTCACGGGCCGCGACGAAATCAGCAAGCAACTTGCCACAGAGTTCGATCGCAGCCAGACTGCACTCGATCAAGCTTTCTGGTCGCCCGAGATGAATAGTTATGCATTTGGCTTGAAACGGGACAACCAGCGCGAGAATGAGTTGAGCGTGCTGGCAACCGTTCCCATGTGGTTTGGTTTGCAAGATGCCGCGCATGCGAACCAGACCATTACACAACTCGCGACGGAAGATCACCAGAGCGATTGGGGCATGCGCATCATCTCCCGGCAATCCAAAGTTTATGATGGCTCCGGTTATCACTTCGGCTCGGTCTGGCCGTTATTTACCGGATGGGCTTCGGTGGGCGAATACCGTTATCACCGTGCGTTTCCCGCCTACGCCAACATGCGGGCCAACGCTTTGCTCGACACGGACGGTGCGCTCGGCCACTTCACCGAAGTTCTCTCGGGAGACTACTACCAGTCGTTTTCCACCAGCTCGCCGCATCAGATCTGGTCAGCGGCGATGGTGCTGAGTCCGATCTTGCGCGGGATGTTTGGATTGCAGACCGATGCGGAACGGCACCAGATCATACTGGCTCCGCACGTTCCCGCGGACTGGACCTCTTTCGAGATTCGCAATGTCCACGTCGCGGGGATCGGAGTGGACTTCCAATATCGCAAGACCTCAGACAGCATAACGCTTGAAATTAAGCGAGCCGGAACGGGGGATTGCTGGGTCGACTTCTCGCCATCTTTCAGTTTGCGCACGCAAGTGGTCAACGTCGAACTGAACGGGCGAGCGTTGCCCTTTAAGCTGCAGCCGAACAGCAATGATCAGCATGTGCTGGTGCAATTTCTTGTTGCCGAGAGCCCGAGCCACCTGGTCATGCGCGTGAAGAATGATTTCGGACTGGCGTTAAACAATGATCTGCCGCCTCTGGGCAGTGCGAGCCGCGGACTTCGCGTCCTTACTGAATCATGGAATGCGTCGAAGACCGAACTGTCGTTGCAAGTTTCGGGGCTGGCGGGAAGCCGCTACGAGTTAAGCGTTTGGAATCCCGGCCAGATTTCTTCTGTGGAAGGAGCATTCCTCAGTAAACTCGGGAAGTTGGAAGTTCGAATACCGCAGGGCGCCGATTCCTACTTGCAACAAAAAATAGTGATTCATTTTGGGCGGTCCTGAGGAAATCCGACGCGAGTACTTTTACTAGTCTGCGGCTCGACCCAAAAAAGGTTTACACTCGGGCAAGCCGCAACTTTACGCTCGTCGAGGAGTCGTCCTTTTATGCAACGTAAGTTCGCGTGGATTCTGGTGCTTGCGTTTCTGGGTCTTGCGTCCCTATGTCGATCAACTCCAACCGCCGCCGCTCAAACGGCGGGCAAAGCAACTGCGCGCAAAGCTGTGCCCAGCAAGGCCACTACCAGCAAGAGCGTTGATGCCGAAGGCCATCAATGGTGGCAGCACGCAGTGTTTTATGAAATTTATCCCCGCAGCTTCGCAGATAGCAACAACGATGGAATCGGCGATATCAAGGGCATAACGGCGAAGCTGGATTACCTGAAGGACCTCGGCGTCGACGCCATCTGGATTACGCCCTGCTTCCCTTCGCCGCAAGTGGATTTCGGCTATGACGTCTCTGATTATGAAAATATCGATCCGATGTACGGATCGCTGACCGATTTCGACATGCTAGCCAGCGAGGGGAAGAAAAACGGCATTCGCATCATCCTCGATTTTGTTGTGAATCACACTTCCGACCAGCACAAGTGGTTCCTCGATTCAAAGTCTTCGCGAAGCTCGGAACATCGCGATTGGTACATTTGGCGCGACGGCAAGGGGCCAGGGCAGCCCCCAAACAATTGGACGTCGATTTTCGGCGGTTCCGCCTGGACGCTCGATGCAACGACGAATCAATATTACTACCACTTCTTTTATCCGCAGCAGCCTGATTTGAACTGGCGCAATCCGGCGGTAAAGGACGCGATGTTTGACGTCACACGATTTTGGTACAAGCGTGGCGTTTCCGGCTTTCGTCTGGATGCGGTGGACACGCTGTTCGAAGATCCGAAGCTGCACGACGACCCGGTTCTGCCCGGGAAGAACGCCTTCGGCGATCCCATCGAGGAATACAAATACAACTCGAAATTGCCCGAAGTACATGAAGTGTTGCGCGAGCTGCGCAAAGTCGCAGACGAATATAATGGCGTGCTGATCGGCGAAACCTGGACCGCCGACATTGCGGAACTGAACAAATATTACGGGCAAGGCAACAACGAGTTGCAGTTGCCGATGGATTTTCTTTTCACCACGGTTAACAAGCTGTCGCCCGCCGACTTCCGCAAGCAGATTGCCGCAGTTGATTCCGCCTCCGGCTGGCCCACGTTCGTGATCAGCAATCACGACATCGCCCGCTCCTACGACCGTTATGGCGACGGCGAACATAACGATCAAATCGCGAAGCTCATGGCCGGGCTGTATCTGACTCTGCGCGGGACGCCGATCATTTATTACGGCGAAGAAATTGGGATGAAGACGACGCCACCCACACGCAAAGAGGATGTGAAAGATCCGATCGGACGGACGGGCTGGCCCAAGGAAAAGGGACGCGACGGCGAGCGCACACCCATGCAGTGGGATGAAAGCGAGAATGCAGGTTTCTCGAAGGTTGCGCCCTGGCTTCCCGTGCCTCCGACGGCTAAGACGCACAACGTTGCCGATGAATCTAAAGATCCAGACTCGGTGCTGAACTTTTACAAAAAGGTCCTCAATCTGCGGCATACGAATCGGGCGCTCTTGGACGGAGCTTACGTTCCGCAGAATCAGAACGACCAGAACGTGCTTTCCTATCTGCGAGCGTATAAAGATCAGACGGTTCTCGTGGCCCTAAACATGTCCGGTGCAGAACAGAAGGTGAGCTTCGATCTGAGCAAGCGCGGCTTCACTTCGGCGAAGAGTCTGGTAGCGACCAGCAAATCTTCGGCTACGGGAGATGTGGTGACGCTGGAGCCTTACGGAGTTTTTATTGGTCAGCTCGTGAAGTGAGCGGCGCGGTTATTCACCGTTGAGGATTCTCCACGCCTCGCGCCCGGTGAGCACGACGTTGTTGATGCCTTTCACCGCGTTCATATACTGGGCTCGCTCGAACGCTGCCGGATCCTTGCAGCGCAGTTGGCTGAAAGTGCCCCTGAGGTCGGCAACCGATTTGTAGTTGTGTTTCTCCATCCAGCGATGCAGGCCGGATTCGAGGTTCCCGAGATGGCCGATCCCGTTTCGCAGCAAGGTTGAGCACACCATGGTTGCGTCGGCGCCAACCAGAAGCAGCTTCACAACGTCATCAGGAGTGTGGACGCCGCTGGATCCGGCCAGGCTCGCCTTGATTCGGCCATAGAGCATGCCGATCCAGGTGAGAGGAAGTCGAAGCGCCTCAGAAGTGCTGAGCAAAACGTTGGGCTGGATCTCCATGTCGTCGAGGTTCATGTCGGGCTGGTAGAAGCGGTTGAACAGGACCAGGCCATCGACGCCGGCGCTGTCGAAGCGTTTGGCCATGTTCGCCATGCTGGTGAAGAACGGTGTCAGCTTGGCCGCGACGGGGATTTTCACGGCCGATTTCGCCGCCCTCACAATATCCACATATCCATCTTCCAACACGGAACCGACAATATCCGCCTGGCTTGGCACCTGATAAAGATTGAGTTCGAGGGCATTCGCGCCGGCCAACTCGATCTCCATGGCGTACTCTGCCCATCCCCGGAGCGTGGTCGCGTTGAGGCTGGCGATCACAGGTACGCGAACGGTTTCTTTGGCCTTGCGAATCAGGTTCAGGTAACGTTCGACCGCCGGGCGCGCGGGGACTGGCTGCGGCCCCGGCGGAGATTCTTCGAACAGGGAATGAAAAATGATGGCGGCCGCTCCAGCGTCTTCCAGCCGGCGGATGCCGTCGATGTCTTGCGTCAAAGGCGATGCCGAAGACACCAACGGAGTGCGCAGTTTCAGTCCCAGATAATTAGTGGAGAGATCGAGCACGTTGTCCTCGCGGTGATTCCGGTCGGCCCAGGGGAAGCCATTGCGGCAATCTGCTCTGGCGATTCAGCCGGAGAGGGGATGATACTCGCGACAAGGGAGGCTCGTCCAACTGCAGAGCCGCACCGCTCTCGATCCGGTATAGAATACGCACGGTGACAGGATGCACGAACTGTCGATTGCGATGGGGATAGTGGACGCCGCGCTGGAAGAGGCCCAGCGTCGCGGCGTCCAGGTCAATGCGGTGCATCTCAGGCTGGGCGCCCTTTCTGGCGTGGTAAAAGATGCGCTCATGTTTTCGTACGAAGTCGCGTGCCAGGATACTCCGCTGCAGGGATCGCAACTGATCGTGGAGGATGTTCCAGTCGTTGTGTTTTGCCCGCAGTGTCAGGACGTTCGGACCCTGCCGTCGGTGCAATTGTTTCAGTGTCCGGAATGCAGCATGCCGACGATGGACGTGCGCCAGGGCAAGGAACTTGAGGTGTTTGCCCTGGAAATTCACGAGGATCAGGTGCGAGAGGACGAGTTGCCGGAACGTGAAGTGCAGAAATCGGGGGTATCGGATTGAGTGAGCCTCGTCTGGTGGAAGTCCGCAGAAACGTGCTGAAGCAGAACGACGTGATTGCACGCTCGCTGCGCGAACAATTCCGCGCGGCGGGAGTGTTTGTTGTGAGCCTGGTTTCGAGTCCGGGCTCGGGGAAGACGACTTTCCTGGAGAAGACGCTCACGCGGTTGCAGCCTCGCTATCGAGTGGCCGCGCTGGTGGGGGATCTCGCGACTGAAAACGACGCCGTTCGACTGGCGCGCAGCAAGGCGCCGGTGAAGCAGATCACGACGGGAACTCTGTGCCATCTGGAGGCGGCGATGGTGCAGAATGCGCTGCAGGACTGGGATCTGGGGCAACTCGATTTTCTTTTTATCGAAAACGTGGGTAACCTGGTGTGTCCGTCTTCGTATGACCTCGGCGAGAATCTTCGTCTGGTGCTGATGTCGGTGACCGAAGGGGAAGACAAGCCGCTGAAGTATCCGACGATTTTCAACAGCGCCGATGTCGCGGTCGTGACCAAGAACGAATTGGCGAGCGCGGTGGAGTTTGATTGGAATGCGGCGCGCACGAGCATTCAGTCGGTGCGTCCAGGAATGCAGGTTTTTCGTCTCTCGGCGAAAACTGGCGAGGGGATGGAAGAGTACTTGAACTTTCTATCTCAGCAGCAGGCGGAGCACAAAGCCGTGGCGCGGGTTTAATCGATACCGCAAGCAGAGACGTAGCAAGCTGCGTCTCTACGATCGGCGCGATCTAAATCCTAGAACCCGTACTTGGCGACGATTTTCTTTTCCATCTTTCCAACCACCGCAATCGCTGCGTGTTCCGCGGGCAGAGAAAATGTCAGCGGAACTCCAGTGGCTTGGTCGCGCAGACTGATGGCCGCGTCGTGTGCCGAGTCAGAGACGAAGATGTACAACACAGAATCCGCCAGCACGGTTGGGAATACCAACACACCCGGCGGTAGCGGCGATTGCATGTGGAACATCGGAGAGATGTTCAGCCGAGTCGTGACAGTCGTGTACAGATCCGCAGTCGCCTGTGCGTTTTCGGCGAGTTCCACGGGATAGGCAGCCCAGAAGATGAGTCCCTTGCCGTGAGAAGCTTCTTTGAAAGTGGACCCGTCGTCAAAGCGCAAGGAATCCAGCCAGTTCTGTTGCTGTTGACCAAAGGCGAGCGAGAGCGAGCGATCGCGCAGACGAACCGTGGCACTGTGATAGGTGAGCGGTTCGACGTGGGCGGGAAGTCCAAGATCAGCGGCTCGATGCACGACCTGCCAATGCTGGTCGCGATCGACCGGGCCGGTGACGAGCAGGTTGCCCCCGGCGTCAACATACTTCAACAGCGCTCGCCATGCCGCTTCGCTCAGCGCCTGCGGAGAGGGCAGGATGGCCAGCTTGGGCGAGCCTAACTTCTCAATCTGATTTTCTGCAATCACGTACGCGGGCAGGTGCGCATCGTAGGCTAAGGCGCGCGCCGCGCGCTGCTGGGCTGCCAGTTGAAAATCAGCGAGCACCGAGTACTGAGCGGCTTGCGATGTGACGATTGCGATGGAAGGCAGCTGCGGATCCCGAAGATGCTCATGCAGCGACGGCACAAATTGTGCGAAGGCCCGCAGAAGAGTGGCTTCGGGCTTCTCGGTGTAGTCGGTGCGGACAGCGCCGATCGGAGTTTCGTTGCTCTCCGTCATGTAGGAATTCGTGTTCCACAACCACTCGATAGCGCCGGAACCCTGAATGAAAGACGTGGCGATTTTTCGTTCGAGAAGAGCCGCTTCGCTCTCCGGCGTGCGGCGGGCGATTTCGTCGAGATTCAACTCGCGCTGCAGTCCGGTTTCCTGAATCAGCATGGTCTGCCCGGGCTGTTTGGCCGCGAGCGAATCCCACAGAATGTTGTCGTCGAGCCACCAGGAATGATTCGTAGTGAAGTCGACAGACTTGCCCCAGAAGGCCGGCGAGAGGCGGTCCTGAATCCCGCCCTCGTCCTGGCCGACGGTGACGAGCTGTTGCGATCCGGTGGCGCGAATCGTCTCGCGCATGGTGCGTGCCCAGTGAGCGAACGATTCCTGCGCGAACAGAAAGTAATCGTTCAGCCGGAGTGAGTTGGTTCCGGTGTACATCCCGCGCGGCGAAAACTCCTCTTCGGTGGGAAGAGAAATTGTGCCTGCGACGGAGCTGGGAGAAACATTCCATAGTGCGGCGAGTTTCGCGCGATCCGGATAACGCTGGCCCAGCCAGGTGTTCCAGGCTGCGAGTTCGATGGCGTCGCCGTTGGGGCGCGTCTTCCAGAGGTGCTGCGAAAAACTGGGTTCGTTAATGAGATCCCACGCCAGGTAAGGCACGTCATGGAAGCGTGCGACGACGGACGAAATCAAAGTCTGCTGACGCCGCACGGCCCCGGGATCGAGATAGGCGTTCGACGCCTCCAAGAACGTCGGGCAGGAAAGCGAAAAAATTGAACTGCACCGGCAAACCATATTTGCGGGCGGTCATGAGATAAGCTTCAAGCGTGCGCAGCGTTCGCTCGTAGGGCTGGCCGTTTTCGTCGAAAAATTTGTCCCAGCCAGTCCACCAGCCGGTGCGGATCATGTTCAGTCCGGCATCGTGAATCTGGGCGAGATCCTGATTCCACACATATACGTTGGGATGATCGAAAAAGAGACGCTGAACATCGCTCGACATGTAGGTGGTGCCGACCACCGCGAGGGGATGGCCGTCGAGTTCGAAGTAGTCGTGATTCACGCCGAGATGGGGGCCGGAACGGAGGAACGATTCGTCGCGGATCCAGAATGCCGAATGGTAGATGGCGCGAACGTGGTCGCCTTCCATTACCAGCGCCTCGATGATGTAGAGTCCCTTGCCTGCGGGAGCCGGAAGCGCGACTACCTCGTCAGGCAGGGCCGGCGCCGGGACGACGACGCGATTCGAGGGTTGCGCTTCGGGATACGTCGTAATTTTCAACGAGACAGCGGCCGTGGGCGCCTGGGCCGCGTGCCACTGCACCTGGAGCTCAACAGATTCTCCCGGCAGGTAAAGCGGCAAGGCCGGGCGTACGGTGAATTCCTCGGCGCCTTGCAATGCGCGGTCGGCAAGGGATTGCACGACGTTTGCATTATCGAAGAATTCGGCCGGGAGCTCGGCATTCACAAAAATCCAGCGACCACCGTCGAAGCCGTTCCGGTAGTGATCGATCTGGATCGCCGGCGCCGAAAGTTTGCGGCCATTCTGCGTGCCCCACGCGAGAGAGTCGAGGCGGGCGTCGATGGAGCCGGCAGCGCCGCCGCGATGGTAAAGATCGACCGCGCTGAGTCGTATCACCGGGCTGAAGGCGCGCTTCCAGGCGAACGCAGGCACCTGCAATGAGAGTTCGGGATTGGGCTGGAACTGCAGTCCACCGGAGCCGGGAGTTTCCTGGTACTGGTCGATCATGAGCGGGCGGATGAAGCGCACGCTGTAGTCGCGAAGATGCCAGCCGCCAGCATCCCGGTACACGGCACGGGTAAACGGCATGCCGCCGAGCACGAGAAGATTGCCTCCGCGGTCCAGAAACTGCTTGATCGCGGGCCAGGAATCTTCCGGAAAAGAAGAGCCGTAGGGAAGAACCAGAAGGCGGGTCGAGTCTGCGGCTAGCGCGGCTCGAAGGTGGTCGGCATCGGCGAGCTGCGCCTCGGGCAAGATTGCGGCCAATTGCGCGAAGGGGCCAGCCGAATCAGCCGCTGGAAACCCGGGTTCGCTGAACACAACGGCTGCGGACATGCCGGACTGGGCCAGGAGTTTAACGTGGCCGACCAGGAAAAACAAGGAGGCGACCGCCAAGAGTGCAGGTTTTAGCATGAATATGGCCTGATGAAGAGATTCGACCGGGGAAACGATTGCAGTCTCGGGCAAGGGCCTGCGATTGTCAAGCACTGTCAAGCTAGAGAAACGATTTTCTAGAGGTCGAATTCGATGCCATGTTCAGAAAAATGCGCAAAATAGCGCTCTGGCGATGCTATGATGTCGCGTTCATCTAGTTCGCGCAATCTGGATCCGTGCAAATCTGATTTGCACACTCTTCGAAGGGTGGATACGGCACTCATGGCGATCGCGGCCCCCAACACTTCTACGAAAGTCGCTCCCAGTGGTTCGTCCTCGTATGCAGGCGCTCTGGCAGTCATCACCACTCTGTTCTTCATGTGGGGCTCACTCACATCGCTGAATGATGTGCTGATCCCCTATGCTCAGCATGTTTTCAAGATCAAGTTGGATGCCAGCATGCTGATTCAAACTGCATTCTTTTCTGCCTACTTTGTTTTTTCAGTTCCGTCGTCGAAGATCATCGATTGGATCGGCTACAAGAAAGCGATCATCGTTGGCCTTTCGACCATGATCGTCGCTTGTTTGGCGTTCTATCCGGCCGCGAGAATTCCTTCCTTCCCGTTTTTCCTCGTCGCTCTGGTGATCCTTGCGACGGGAATCACAATCCTTCAGGTCGCAGCGAATCCGTATGTCGCAATCTTGGGGAATCCGAAGACCGCGTCCAGCCGCCTGAATCTTACTCAGGCTTTTAACTCGCTCGGCACTACGATTTTCCCTTGGGTCGGCGCGCACCTGATTCTCGGAACCACTGCAACCGCCATTGCACGAAATGCTTCTCAAGAGGCGGATGCGGTAGTGAAGCTCTACGTCTATTTCTTCAGCCTCGCGCTTTTGCTGCTGGCTGTTGCCATTGGCCTTTTTAAACTGCCTAAAATAGAGTCCGCCGAGCACCGCATCGGAGAGAAGGTGGAGGACTCTGTATGGAAACATCCAAACCTCATTTACGGTGCAATTGGGATTTTCGTTTACGTAGGTGGTGAAGTAGCGATTGGCAGTTCCATCGCGAATTACCTGGCACTGGATAACATAGGTGGCTTCGTATCATCCTCGACGATTCCCGATGCGGCAGTTCGCTACCGCGCGGCCTTGGCGGAGGCAGCGAAGTACATCTCGCTATACTGGGGCGGGGCCATGGTGGGCCGGTTTATTGGGTCGGCTCTTCTCCAGAAGATTAAGACGAGCACCTTGCTTGCCTTTGCCGCGATTATGGCTGCGTTGCTGGTCACGGTTTCGGTACTCAGCGCTGGCCACATAGCGATGTGGTCGATCCTGGTTGTTGGATTGTTTAATTCGATTATGTTTCCTTGCATCTTCACTATGGGTATAGATGAACTCGGCCCGCTGACTGGGGATGGGTCTGGCATCTTGAACATGGCGATTGTGGGCGGCGCCATCATTCCATATCTCGTTGGGCGCGTCGCGGTGCTAATCAACAGCCGTTACTACTCCGCCATGGTTCAGGGAGAGACGAGTTGGGGTCAAGGCATACACTACGCACTCATCCTTGCGACCTTATGTTATCTGTACATTCTGTTCTTTGCCTTGAGCGGATCGAAGCCAAACAGCCAGCGATACTCTAAGGCGTAGCTGCGGGTCATAAAGCGGTTAAGATCATTCGACGATGTCTGCGAACGAATTGAATAATCGATAGAAAGATCATGGCGCAAATTAAGAAGCCCAGCCAAAAGCCAGCCGTGATTACCCTGAAAGCTGTTGCCCAGCATATCGGACTGACTCCCGGCACGGTATCCGCGGTCCTCAACGATTCGCCGTCGGCTCGTTCGATTCCGCAAGAGACCAAGAACCGGATCCATGCGGCCGCCAAGGAACTCAACTACCGGCCAAATTTTTTCGCGCGCACGTTGCGCAACAAGCGGACCTACACCATCGGAGTGATTGCGGAAGAGATTGGCGACTCCTACAGCTCGGCGATCATCAGCGGCATCGAGCAATATTTAAGGAAGCGCGATTACTTCTTTCTGACAGTGGTGCACCGGCATGATCCTGAACTGCTGAGCCGGTACTCACAAATGCTCTCGGAGCGCGGAGTCGAGGGCATCATCACCGTCGACACGACCGTGCAGGACGAGCCCATGCTGCCGACGGTCGCCGTTGCCGGCCACAAGAAGCTGAAGGGTGTCACCAACATTACCCTCGATCACGCGCGGGCGGCGGTGCTCGCTCTGAATCATTTGAAGAATCTGTCCCACGAGCGAGTCGCCTTCATGAAAGGAAATCCGGTCAGTTCGGATGCGAAGGACCGCTGGGATGCGATCTGCCAAGTGGCAGTGGAGATTGGGATGAAGATTGATCCCGAACTCACGGTGCAGATCGACACCGATGACCCGACGCCGATGTTGGGCTATCCGTTCGCCAAACAACTGCTGGCTCGCAAGCGGCCGTTTACGGCGCTGTTTGCCTACAACGACATCTCTGCCATCGGAGCGATTCGTGCGTTGCAGGAACAAGGACTGCGTGTTCCCCACGATGTTTCGGTGTTGGGGTTCGATGATATTCCAGGGGCTGCGTTTTACACCCCGAGTTTGACCACGGTCCAACAGCCGCTGAACCGAATGGGAGAAGTAGCGGCGCAAGTCCTGCTGGAACGAATTCAGGACAAAAAAGAATATCTCGCTGACATCGCGATCGAGCCTGAACTGGTTGTGCGGGAATCGACGGCCAAGGCCAACGGTTCCTTCTAGCGCTGCGCTTCCGATATAGTAGCCGCAGAGTTTGCTCTATTCATGCCCCCCCCTCGCCCACCCAGCACTTCAAATTCCGCTCAAGCGCTAACATTGGCCGCCTACGCATCGTTTGTTCCGATCGGGATTGCCACTGTGCTGCTCGGTCCGATGCTGCCGGTATTGTCAGCGCGGTGGTCACTGAACTACGCTCAGGCGGGTGCGCTGTTTCCTATCCAGTACGTGGCATCGACTTTGGCGGTCGCGGTCTCGGGTGAACTGGCTTCGCGTCGGGGATTTCGATTCGCGATCAAGACTGGGCTCCTGCTCATGAGTGCAGGCGTCGGACTGCTGCTGATTGGTCCGAAGCCGCTCGGGATGGTTTGCATCGCGGCCTATGGCGGAGGGCTGGGGCTGGCCGTTCCTGCGGCAAATTTGCTGGTAGCGGCGGTGAATCCCGGCCGGCGCAGCGCGACCCTGAATGTACTCAACTTTTGCTGGAGCGCGGGTGCGGTGGCGTGCCCATTTCTAGTGGCAGGTGCCGTGGAGAGCCATCGTGTTCCGCTTTTCCTGGGAATCTTAGCTGGCTTCGCGCTGCTGATGGCGGTTGGAATCGCAGCCATGCCCTCATCCATTGTCGAGCCAGCGGCGAAGAACGATGCCGCTGGGGAGACTGGTGTGGCGATTCCCTGGAGGAACAGTTCCTTTCTGGTTTTGGCGGTACTTTTTTTCCTCTACGTCGGCGTCGAAAATGGATTCGGGCTTTGGCTGGCGACGTACTCCAAGAGCCTGGGGGAAATGTCGCCTACGATGGCGATCATCACGTCTTCGTTTTTTTATGCCGCGATGATGCTCGGGAGATGGCTGGCGCCGCTGCTCTTGCGCTTGACTGACGAGATTCGACTGGTGCAGGTGGGGCTACTGGTAGCGTGCGCGGGAATGGCTGGCCTGATTTTGTCGCACGGCCTACGTGGCGTAATGGTGAGTGCTTCGCTGGCTGGACTGGGGCTCTCTTACGTTTACCCTATTACGATCTCGCTGTTATCTCGAGAATTTCCGCCGGCTCCTGCGCGCCTGGGGTCCATCCTGTTTACGTCGTCGAACATCGGCGGAGGCCTGCTTCCGTGGATGGTGGGGGTTTCGTCGAATCATTTCGGCAGCCTCAAGGTGGGACTGGCGGTGCCGCTGATCGGATGCGCGGTGATGTTCGCTCTCTACTGCAGAGAGTGGAGCGTAACGCAAGCAGAACTGAATACCGGTGTGTCCGCAGGCTAGGCGCGGACAAGTCTCGCGGCGATCCGCGCCAACCGGACCAGCCGGTAGAGCGGAAACAGTGGAGCAGGAAGACGGACCGCCTGCCATTCGCCCGGTCCCGGCGTGAAGACAAGACGCTGCAGGAATCGCATCCGGTCGGCGGGCCGTTCCCGCAGGCGCACCATCAGGCGGAAGTAAGCGAACGACTCCACGTTGAAGGCCGCCTCGCTCACGATGAGAGATTGAATCTCGTCCACTAGCGGGAGCGTCGCCGGATCCTCGCCAAGCTTCGCTTGAGCTGCTGGCGGAATCGCAGCCCCCAGCATCCGGTTCGCCAGGATCGTGCTGACGCGCACGATACGCGAAATCCCTAAGGCCGTCGCCTGAGATTCGATCCAGTTCCAGTTCAGAGTTGGGCGGCTCATGATCCGCGCAAGGTCGCACAGCCAGACCAAGCGTCCCCACACATGTTTGGCGGCGTGCGCCGACAGGATGAGAAGCGAGTCCTCGAGCGAAGGCGTCTTCATTGCTTGGCCTGCGACCGTGACCGTCGCGGCCCTCCGGAACAAGCCTTCCATATCGAAATCAATGGCGTAAAAGCGAGGCTGAATCGCCCACTGCACTTCGAGCAGGTTGGGTCCGGCGTCGCCGTCGAAGGCGCATTCGTAACCAGATTTCAGATAAGCGCGTTCCTCCGCCTGAGAAAGATTCAGGTGAGGCGTGTAGCCAAGTTCGCGCACCGCGCCGCGGATGCGCGGCAAGTCTTGAGGATGAGTCAGCAAATCGATGTCTCCCGCCTGCCGCAGCGCAATGTCACCGTACTCCAGCTCCGCCAGCGCCAGGCCTTTGTAGGGCAGGACGTCAATGCCGAGAGCGGACAACCGATCCACGATTCGAATCAACTCGCGCGACAAGGAATAAAGCTTTGTGCAGATTGGTCTGATAGGCCTGCTGCAGCGCGGACATCTCGGCAGGTGGAACTATACCCTCAACGTCAACGAGAGCCTGATGAAGAAGCGGCCGAGTGCCGTGCCGGTCGGCGAGGTCGAAGAGAAGTTTCCAACGGATCGGCTCGCGAGACATCAGACGCAGGCGTTTGGTCTTCTCCTGGCGGGGAATTTCGGAACACGCGGCTAGTAAGAAGGACCACTCGGCTTCGAGTGTGGAACTGTTGGCCAAGAAGCTAGTCTCGAATCACGCAGTCGCTCTCGCAAGATTCGGCAGTGTTCGAATCTGCACTAGATCACGGGCCGGATTTCCCGCAGCGTGCTTCTTGGCCAGCATGTTGGCCGAGGGAATACCGGTTCTGGCGAATGATTTCTCGCAATCCTGCGACGATGGCCCGCGCATGTTCCCTTCCAGGTAGGCCAGACCGGGACAGCGCGTGCAACTGCCAACGTGCGTACACGAGGGGCAAGTCGTCAGATCCTTCATGCGGATAGAGCGGACTTCCTTCATCCGGTCGGAATCCCGCCAGATGTCGACAAAGCGCTGCTGCCGCACGTTTCCGGTGGGAAGCGGAAACTGAACGCACGGGAAAACTTCGCCGTACGGCGAAACATAGCAGGCAGTGTGGCCGGCGCTGCAGGGCGTGGACTCCAGTTCGCTTTCGCCGGCCGGCGCGGGGATCGCGCAAAACTCATCCGCATCTCCCACCAGAGCTGTGTCGCGGAAAACCTGCCGCAGCGTGCCTTGATCAACGCCTAAATCCAGGGTGGAGCGATTTCCGTCCATCATGGGCGTGATGGTAGGGTCGAGAGTGCATTCGACATCCAGTTCCGCGGCTAGAGCGCGCACGCCTGGGTAGTCCTGCATGTTCTGTCGCATCAGAACGTTCGCGATGATCACTTTCAGTCCCTGAGATTTCAGAAAACGGATCGCGTCCACTGAGCGCTTGAGCGACCCGGGAATCAGCGTGATGCCATCGTGCACTTCCGGCCGGTGCGAATAAATACTGATCTGAACTGATTCGACGCCGAGGTCGCGGATACGGGCGGCCTCGCGCTCGCGGATCAAGACGGCGTTGGTTTTGAGCTTCACGCAAAACATCAAACGGCGGGCGTGTTCGAGAAGCTCGAAGAAATCCTTGCGCATGAAAATCTCGCCGCCGCTGAGGGTCAGAATGAAGACGCCAGCCTCGGCCATCTCATCGAGCAGATGCTTGATTTCCACGGTAGTCATCTCGCCGTGGTCGTCGTGATCGAGATAACAATGGACGCAGCGTTCGTTGCAGCGGTAAGTCAGGTCAAGCTGAACGTTGAGCGGAACATTCAGGCGCTGCGCCTTCTCGGTCATCTCTTGCAGCAGTCCGCTCATTTTGACTCTCCGGCTCGGGATTCTCCGGCCACGGCGTTCCGCGGCGGAATCGGCTCTTCTGAGATTTGCAGTATCTCATGGCTGGCCAGTTCCCGCGCCAGATTTTCGGCGTCGTGCAACGCCTCGGTAGGCTCAACCTCGAACTCGGAGCAGATGCGGCGCTCCACGATCTCGTCGAGCGGCGTGGTGCCGTCGGCGGATTGCCACAGGATGGTCGCCGTCTTGTTCAGCGTGAACAGCGTAGAGTCCCGGCCGGACATAATCATCATTTCGCCGTCGAGACTGCGTGCCGCGACCTTCGGGTTGCGCGCCATGTAAAGCTTGCTCATCCAATCAACTCCCAGACCCGGACATCGGGCACAAACGTAAGGCGCGAAACTGGAACCCGGCTCACGAACTCAAACGCGGAATGAAAAGTCGCCTGCACCAGTTCCTCATCCTCCGCGAAAAACAAAAGATTAGCAAGCAGAGATCGCGCCGCCTCGGCGGGCGGAATGGGGTCGATACGATTCTCGGCTCCTTTGGCCAGCAGGTATAGGGCGGCGATGGGCGCGGAAACATTCTCGCCCAGCTTGGCCAACTCGCCGGTAAACGGAGTTCCATAGGCGACGTAGCCTGCCTCCTGCTTGCGGGCATTCTGCTTGCGAACGTAGGAAATCTCGTCCGTCAGCAGCGTAGCGTCAGGAGGAGCTAGCCGGGAAATGGTCGTCTTGCCTGCCTCGGAAACGCCGGCGAACAAAAACGCCTTGCCGTTGCGGATGGCGCTGGCGGAGTGCAGCAGGAAGCCCCCTTGGCGAGCCAGCACCAGCGTGTGCACGATGCGCAGCACGGCATCAATCGAATAAGGATTGGCGGTCTGCCGAATCGTCCCCCTGCGCGAAGCGGGTTCCCATTCAGCGCGAAAATCTCCGCGCTCAAGAGTCCACCGGCCCCGGTGTTGAGTTACACGCACCACGGCATCTGGATCGGCGAAGCGAGCGGGCGCGAGCTCAACATCGAATTCAATCTCAGCCTCCCTGCTTTCCGAAGTCACAAAACCGTCATAGCGGTCTCGCAGCATTCTGAGGAAAGACGGGTCGGAAGTATGCAGGCGGACCGGCATGCCCCCGATTTCAATGACCAGGCTGAGACGTTCGACTTCGGTGGTTAACTCGGGCAAGGGACAGCTCGATCCTAATAATGCGTAAATCGAATAATGTTTAAATCGACGCGGCTCACTGTGACGCCTGAACCCGCGACGCTGTATCCGACGAAGGACCGTCCAACCTTTGCAGCATGCCGCGTACGCCCACAACCACGCGCGCTGCGAAGGACGAACGTCGGAACACGCCCGCGACAGCGCGTTTGGAAAAATGCATGTGCCGGCTCGGCTCGATGCATTTCCCGTTCCTTACAATCAAAGAAACCCTCCCCAGCACGTCACTCTCAGGTACAGGCGGGTCGGAGGCGGGCATGGCGTCCCCGCGGGTCAAAATTGTTGCGCTTTGCGGCTCGCGCTCGGCTACGATGCGATGTGCGAAGAGGCGACGGTCGCGGCCGAACAGGAGGATCTCGCCCTCGGAGGCGGCGTCGATAGACATGCGCTCAATCACGAGCGTGTCTCCAGGCCAAACTGTGGGCAGCATGCTCCATCCCGTGACGCGGAGGCGCAAAGTGCCGGATTTGCGCAACACTTCGGTTGCCAGTTCGCATTTCAGAGCGTTCGCCTCGCCCAAGGTAGAGGTGGATGAATTCATGACACCTTGGAATTCAGGGAGCATCCGCCACCCGAGTTGGCAGTCTTTCCGCACGAAAGGGCGGAGGTCACAAATACCTTCTCTAAGCGGAAGGACGGCTTTTCGTATGGCTTCTTGGCATCTGCCGTGCCCGGACGATCAGAGGACATATCGTTCATAGTCATAGGAGGAATCCTGTCTGTGTGTCTGTTCTAGTTTAATCCCGGCTGCGACGCCTGAACGGCGCAGCCACCGGTGCCGGATGTTCCGCAAACCTGATCACTCAGAGTGGTAAAGTATACCTGAGACGCGCCCGCCAAGGTGCCGGTTGCCACCACGTTATCTGAGATGATTCCGCTTGTGCCTCCGGTACTTGCGAGCGCCCAGGTGCCGATCGGGCCAGCGTTTTTCCAGACCACGGTACCATCGGGAGTCGTACCGCCAAAAGTTGTGTTCCATGTGGGTGGAGACCCTCCCGCGAAGCCCGGGGTGGTCGATACCTCAACATTGAAGTTTGTGTCGAGAATGCGCCCTGTCGCCGCGGAGTAATGGTGACCAGCAACCCAACTTCCGATCGTGGCAGCCCCAAGAGAACCTTGGTCTATCCAGACCACGCTGCCATCAGTCTTTATGTTGCCCGCCGAATTGGTCCAGCTAATGGTCGCAT
Organism: uncultured Acidobacteriota bacterium; assembly: GCA_963755795.1. Lineage (GTDB taxonomy): Bacteria > Acidobacteriota > Terriglobia > Terriglobales > Acidobacteriaceae > Sulfotelmatobacter. The sequence goes on from CAVWLI010000009.1 coordinate 33,355, forward strand.
TTGACGTGCCCGCTGTGGTCACTGTCTCGACATGGAGCCTGCTGCTCAGGACCTGCTGGCCCACGGCATAGGGCGTACTGGCCTTCCACGGCGCCGCGACGAAATTGAAGATGCATCCGCCGGAGCTGCACGCGGTAGCCACCCCGTTGTTCTGCGCGCTGACGAAGAGCCGCTCCGAGAAACCGACCGTGGTGTTTGGGTTTGGAACGTCGGCGACCGGCGAGCACGGCGCGGTTGAACTCGGTGGGGCGAGCGCTGTAATGGACAAGCTGAGGCCGGAAGCTGGCATCGCGCCCGCCTGAATAGGAACCTGATACAGGGTCGCGTTTCCCCCGGTGTTGCCGCAAACGTACAGATTTCCGGTCGCGTTGACGGAGTTGAAGTATGCGCTGTCGAAGCCCCCGATGTACAGTGGGTTGGGATTTGTCCCGGAAATCGTACTATTCCCTACGGTAACCTCGGATCCTGTGTCGCCTGCCGAGAACGCGGTGGTGAACTGGTAGACCGCAGCACAGTCTGCGCCGCCCGCACAGCTCCCGCTCCCGTCGCTCGATGCAAACACGTACACGAGGCCGTTGGTCGAATCCACGACCGGGCCTTCCTCGATTCCCACGCCGAAGTCCAGCTCCGCTGACGCGGTCACCGCAGCCGTTGTGGAGTTGACTCTATACAGGATTCCGCCGGCGTCGCCTACGAAGACGTTTTTAGAGATGCGATCATAAACTGGGCTCGAAAGCGCGTTACCCGAATTAACCTGGACAGGGAACCCGCCTGTACTGACCTCCTTTGGCGTGCCGTTGAATACGCCGGTAATCTTGTGGAGCCATCCCCTGGCGCCGCCGACCCAAGCGATGTCGTTCGCGTAATCATAGAACACAGACGAGGTCGTGTCATCTGTGATGAGGCCGCTGCCGTCGCGCAGAATGATCGTGGTCATACAAGGTGCGGTGCAACCTGAGTACGCGGCGGGGAGGACAGGTGTAGGCGTTGCCGGCGTGCCCACTGTCCCGGTCGATGCGGCCCACCTGATCAAGACCAGGGTTCCCACCTGGCCGAAGTCGGTCTGGACGAAGGCGACTTGCGAGCCGTCCCGCGAAATCAAAGGGGAAGTGAGGACTTGGCCAGCCGTGTTGTAGGCCCAGTAGACAGACGGCACAGTTCCCGTGCAACCGGAATACAGGTTGTCGTACGCCACAATGTCCGCCTGATTCGCGCCGCCTGACAGGCCCGTACTGAAGACGACGAAATCGGGCGTGGCTGCTGCGCCACAGTTCGCCGTGGTGCTGTCGAAAGAGAACTTGGCGGGATAATTGCCCGCGCCGACGCTGCCGCCCGAGCCTAGATCCTCTGACCAGTCCCCCTTGAGCTTCCTGCCCCCCCGGTTCGGACCTTCTGGCGCAAACGCACCTACAGTCTCGTCAGCCAAGCTTGCGGGCAGCGTGAGCGCCTGTTCGCGGCGGTGGAGTTGCTGTTCGTAGCGCAGGTCCTCGCTCACACGGGCTAGTTGCTCCGGCGAACCTGGGCTCGAGAAGATGAGATGACGGTGGCTCCAGTCGGTGGGCAAAGGTATTCCGTGCTTGGCGAGCTTGGCTGCCTGGCCGGCTAACACACAGCCCAATACGGCCAATCCAGACAAAGCCACACCCAACCGGAGAAATCGTGCGGTAGTACCATTCATTGTCCTGACTCCATGGGTCGCGCGAGATGCAAAAGAATTGCGGGCAGTGCTCAAATCGTTTTGCGTCGTCAAGTCCGTCCTGGTAAACCGGTTTATTGATGCCGCGTCGGCAAAGACTGATTTTTCGGCCGGGCTGATGGTCTTTCCACACTTTATAAGCTCGAAAGCCAATAGAAAGTGGACGCATCCCTCCCGTTGGCTGGCTGGATTGCCGCTGATTTTACTTCTATTCGAGGCCCAACGCAAACAAGTTTTCGCGGTGGGTCTGGCGCGTCAGGTTAGCGGAGAAGCGGCGACGGTACTGGGGTTCTGACGGGGGGTGGGGCGGCGGGGCGGTATTGAACCGCCCTCTTCCGGCCGGTTGAGGCCATTCGTTTCGCCAAGACTACTTCCGCCGCACACCATACTTTCGGGGATTTGCGGCGCGCTAGCTGACCGAGTTGAAAGTTGTTACAAAAGCCGAACACGGATCTGGTGGGCCCCGGCGAGAATGACGCAATTGCCATGCAAGCACGGTTCCGGGTGCACTCAATGTCGTTATTGCTGCTCCGGCGGCTGTTGCCCTTTTCTTGTGTTCGCGCCAAGCGGCTAGCGAGAGCGCTACGCAGATCACTATCAGCACCAGTACAACCGTCGCGAACCAGGTGGCCAGTGGCGCGGTGCAAAGCCTTTCAGCGACTACTGCGGTTAGCGTTTGGTTGCTGGGAAGAACGTGCACTGCGAGATCATTATCAGGATCAGCCTTCGAGCGCATGACTTTCTATCCCTAGCCCTAGCATCCACCTGATTCATCTGTTGGCTAGTTACTACCTTCGTAATCGTTACGAAACCCGAAACAGCCGCAGTCCCGCTCCGCTGGAAATTGCCTTGTCCCCCCAAAAATCTGGGGATCATTCACGATTTACATACATACCCCGTACAATAGGAGAACCTCGGCCGACCACGACGCCGTCCAGCAGGGACAATAAAATCTTGAGGGCCAAAGCCCGTACGGAGGCTGGTGAATCCGATTGGAAGGACACGAGAAGATAGTGGAGGACATGGAACAAGGAGCACAGGCCAGCAAAGTCAGAAACGTTCTGACCCTGGAAGAAATTGCGAACCTCGCCGCCGAGGGCGGCCAGCCGGCGGAAACGTTGATGAACGTAGTCGCCCTGATTGCCAAGAGATTCCGGACCGATGTGTGCTCGGCCTACTTGCTCGAACCGGATCGCGCCAATCTGGTGCTGGCGGCGACGGTGGGACTTCGCAAGGAGTGTGTGGGCAGTCTGCGGATGGAGGTCCATGAAGGGCTTACCGGCCTGGTGGCTGAACTGGTGCGTCCGGTCGCGGTCGAACAGGTGAAAACTCATCCTCGCTTCAAGTACTTCCGCGACGCTGGCGAGGATGCCTACCAATCGTTCCTGGGCGTCCCGTTGATCGATCGCGGAGTGTTGCAGGGTGTGTTGGTGGTTCAGACGATCGAAGCGCGCGTTTTCAGCGAGGACGAAATTCGCATGCTGACCGAAGCGGCAACGCAGGTCGCTCCGGTTGTGAGCGAAGCTCGCACCCTCGATCGCTTCATTGCCCCGTTGCAGGAGCGGCTATGGGCCCTGGCGCGCAATTTGTGGTGGAGTTGGGACCATAACTCCACCAGTCTTTTCCTCGACCTCGATCCGGCGCGATGGAACGAGCTCAATCACAATCCGGTTGCGCTGCTGAGCGAATTGCCTCTCGCCAAACTCGAAACCCGCGCCGCGGAACTCATGCTGCACAGCCGCGTGAACTACGCGTACCGCCGCATGCTGGAGTATCTGGAAGCCGATCGCACCTGGGGAGCGAAGAATGCCGGAGTCCTGCGGCCGCACCCGGTGGCGTATTTCTCCGCGGAGTTTGGCGTGCACGAATCTCTGCCGGTTTATTCCGGCGGCCTCGGAGTGCTGGCCGGCGATCACATCAAAAGCGCTTCTGATCTGGATATTCCACTGATCGGCGTTGGCTTGTTCTATGGCCAGGGCTATTTTCGACAGAGACTCGATCTCGACGGATGGCAGCGGGAAGAGTACCTGAAGACTGACGTCAATCAAATGGCGATGGAAGTGGCGATCGGCAAGGATCGCCGTCCGGTCGTGGTGGAGATAGAAACCCGCAGCGGGCGGATACGTGCGAAGGTCTGGCGTTTAAAAGTGGGACGCCGCGACCTGCTCCTGCTCGATTCCGACGTGGAGGGCAACGCTCCCGAAGACCGCGAGCTGACTTCGCGCTTGTACGGCGGCGATCTCCGCATCCGCATTCGCCAGGAGTTGCTGCTGGGCGTGGGCGGATTGCGCGCGCTCAAAGCTCTGGGAGTTTCTCCGGGCGTGCTTCACTTGAACGAAGGCCACAGCGCGTTTGCAGTATTGGAAGCGATCCGCATGCGCATGGAGGAAGAAGGTCTGGCGTTTGACGCCGCAGTGCCGCGCGTCTCGCGGGAGGTCGTTTTCACGACGCACACTCCTGTGCCTGCCGGTCACGACCGCTTCGATGCCGGCCTGATCGAAGAGCACATTGGACCGCTTCGCGAAGCACTCGGGCTCTCCAAGGAAAGTCTGATGGGACTGGGTCGGGAGAACACGAACAACGGCGACGAAACATTTTGCATGACCGTACTGGCGCTGCGGCTCTCGCGCCGCGCCAATGCGGTTTCGGCGCTGCATGCGGAAGTGTCGCGCGCCATGTGGACAGGATTGTTCCGCGACAAGGTGGAAGACGACGTCCCCATCGGACACATCACCAACGGCGTCCATGTCCCCTCGTGGCTGGCGCCGCAAATGTTCCGCCTCTATGATCGCCACCTGGGAACAGACTGGCACCAGCGCAGCAGCGAAGCAAAAATCTGGCTAGGAATCGAAAATGTGGACGACGGCGAGCTTTGGGAGACGCACCTCAACCTGAAGTCGCAGCTGATCGAGTTTGTGCGCCGTCGTTCCGTGGAGCAAGCGCAACACCGCGGAGAATCGCGCGAGACTCTGCAGCGCTTCGGGCGCGCGCTCAGCCCGGATGCTCTGACCATCGGGTTTGCCCGGCGGTTTGCAACCTACAAGCGGGCCAACCTGATTCTGACCGATATGGAGCGGTTGGCTTCCATGGTGAATGACCCGAACCGGCCGGTGCAGTTCGTGTTTGCCGGCAAGGCGCATCCGCTCGACGAGCCTGGCAAGCGCGTATTGCAACAGATTGCCGAGTTGATGCGCGATCCTAAGTTCCGCGACAAGTTCGTGTTCGTCGAGGACTATGACATCAACGTCGGGCGACATTTCGTGCAGGGCGTCGACGTCTGGCTTAACAATCCGCGCCGTCCCTTGGAGGCCTCGGGGACGAGCGGTCAGAAAGTCGTTCTCAACGGCGGCTTGAATCTTTCTGTCCTTGATGGCTGGTGGGCCGAGGCCTTCGATGGCATGAACGGTTTTGCTATTGGAACCGGCAGAACTCATTCCAACCTGAGCGTTCACGATACGCGCGACGGCGAGGACCTGATGCGCACGCTCAGCGAGGAAGTGATTCCGCTGTATTACACGCGGGATCGTGACGGCCTTCCTCGCGGCTGGATCAAGCGCATGAAGCGCACCATTCGCACGCTCGGATGGCGATTCAATGCCGATCGCATGGTGATGGATTACACCCAGAAGTGTTACGTGCCCGCGGCCGGAGGCACGTCCAGCGAGATGAGGTCCGGTTCGTAAGAGCCTGGAACTGTCTTTGCAGTGACGAGCGAAGCTTACTTTGTTCGTAGAAGTCTGCCGAGCACGCCGATCGTGCCGTCGATGGGACCGGTCTTCAGGTTCGTGATGTCCAGGCCAAGTATCTTCGCGACCAGCGGATACACGTTCACGTTCTCAAACGGTTCCAGTTTGATTCCCGGCTGGATGTCCGGACCGGCGGCAAAGAAAATAGCTTTCATCTCAGGCATGCGCGTCGCGTCGTAGCCATGCATGCCTACCGGAGGATGTTCGGCGCCGCGCGGGTCGGCGATCGCATTAATAAAATATGGGCCATTCGGAACCACTACAGGATCGCCCTCCCGCGGATTGCTGTCGAAGTGAAGATACGCGGGCACCTGTGCGCGGCGATACACCGTGAACTTGTCGCTCTTTCCACGCAGCGTCTCATAGGCCTTCTGCGCATCGTCCTCAGACTTGGGATACATGATCGGACCGATGATCGGTGCAAACGACGACGCATTCAAGCCGTAGTCGTCCAGGTGAATGGGCGGGCCCTTCACCTCAACCATTCCATGGTCGGCCAGCACGATTAAATCCACGGGCAGTTTCGATTCCTTGATGCCGTCCACCAGTTTGCCGATCTCGCCGTCGAGTTCATGCACTGCGTCGGCCACCTGCGGGCTATCGGGACCATAGCGGTGTCCCGCGGAGTCAGTGTCGGAAAAATATAGCGTGATCATGTGCGGCCGCTGCTCCGGTGGAAGATGCAGCCAGGCGAGGACTTGCTCGACGCGCTTCGGATTGGGAAAACTTCCGTCGAACTTCAGATAATAAGTGGGCCGAACTCCCTGCACGTCGGCCTCGGAACCCACCCAAAAAAACGAGGCGGAGCGCATGCCCTGCTGCTCGGCCACCACCCATAGCGGAGTTCCGCCGTACCATGTTCCGTCGGCGACCGACTTAGAGTCGTGATAGCTATACGTATCCTTCCGGACCGGATCATAAAAACTGTTGGCCACAATGCCGTGATGCTCCGGGTAGAGACCGGTCACAATCGTGTAATGGTTGGGAAAGGTGATCGAAGGATATGCGGGGAGCATTCCTTCCGGCGCGCTCGCGCCCTCAGCGGCGAGGGCGAGCAGATGATCCGCATGATACTTCTTCGCATAGTCGTAACGGAAGCCATCGAGCGAAACCAGGATCACATAGGGCTTCGCCATCTGCTGCTGCGTATTCGGTCCGTGGTCGACGGTAATGACCGGTGCGATGAGAGCAGAGTTGGCCGGAGCCACGCCCTGCGCGTACGACGCGGCCACCAACCACCCGGCCGCAAGCGTGAAGCAGAGAATGCCCTTGAACGTCCGGCTTACGATGCGTTGCGGCGAAGGTTTCAGCGAACCGTGCATGAAGGATCTCCGAATTTGTAGGCAAGACGATTCACCGCCGAATCACTCGCTCCTTAGAGCTAGGAGCGAGTGATCTGGCGGCCAAGTATGTACAAGACATTCAGAACGTCAAGTGCAACGCCATCTGAATAAAGCGCGGGCTGCCGATGGAGTGCTGCAGCAGACCGAGGTTGCCGTAGGGGGGAAAGGTGTACGTGTTATTCCCAGTGACCGGATCGTACGGAGGGTTCGAGTAATAAGGATTGAATTCGACATTGTTACTAGGAATGTCGAAACTGGGGTGGTTAAAGACGTTGAAGGCGATGAGGTCGTATTTCAACCCCACGCGCTCTTTGATCGTAATTTCTTTGGAGAGCCCGAAATCAAAACGGTTCTGGAAGGGAGCCCGGAAGATATTGCGGCCGCCGCTGGCATAGCCGTTCTCGTACGGATCGCACACACTAGACACTGGATCGCAAGGAGGTACTCCGTTTGTGCCGGGGGTGAAGGGCGCCGGAATGCCAAACGCATTTGCGTTCAGCACCGGTTTGTTCCCGTTCACGCCCGTCGTGCCTTGCAACACCGCGTTAGTTTGTGTGGCGCCGTAGCCACCCACCGGAACGATAGGATTGGTGGCGAGATCCTGTCCGCCTCCCCAGTAAATGCTGGCTGCTCCACCGCTGTAATCGAATACGCTGTAGGGCTGTCCACTCTGCAATACGGTGACGCCGTTAAGCGCCCAGCCGTTGACGACCTGTCCCATCCAGCCCTTCACAGCCGCTGCCTTCGGCAGATCATAGTGATAGTTGACGGTCAGAACGTGGGTGCGATCGAAGTCTGAAGAGGCGTAGGACGAATGCGGGTTGTTGGGATCGTTTCCGGTAAAGAACAGGCCCAGTCCGCTCTGTTCGTCGAGAGTGTGAGAGTACGTGTAGGAACCGGAAACCTGCAGGCCATGACTCAGCCGCTTGGTTACATTGAACTGAATTGCGTTGTAGTTGGAAATACCAACCGACCGGCTGAAGACGGAATTTGGATCGTAGCCCAGATAAGGCGCACGCAGCGCCGTATTTCCAGTGCCGTAGCCGGCTACGAGGGCATTGACGTTCTCCGCGGCCAGGGCTTGCGACGCCGGAATGGTCGCCAGGTTCGCCGGGGTACACGCCTCGTAGTAAATTACGCCGCAGTTCACGTTGTAGCCGTAGGAGTAGTTTTGCTGGTTGGGGCCGCCGGCCAGCAGCGGATTTTGAGGCGTGGCAATCCCCGCCTGATTGAAGGGTAACGGGACAATGTCATGCACACCGTGATTGCCGACGTACCCTAAAGTCAATACCAGGTTATTGGAAGGCTGCCATTGAAAATCGAGGGTCCAGTTTTCCGAGTAGGGCAATGTGTTTTTCGGGTCGTAACCACCGAAGAAGAGAGGACCGCAACCGTTCTCCCCGAGGGAAGCGCAATATGGGGTATTGTTGGCGATCAGTTGCGCAGCATTCGGGACCAACGCTTGTACTCCCGAAAGATTGGCTGGCGGAGGGGGAGGTGCTGCCGTGCCGAACGGCTGGGCAAACGTACTAGCGGCCGGAGAGTAAAACGGAACCACGAATGGTTCTTCCACGGTGACGCCAAATGGGCCGCTAATTCCACCGCCTGCGGGCGGAGAAAGCTCAGTGAAGTACTCTCCGCGGTCGTAGTACATGCCAAATCCAGCACGCACAACGAATTTACCATTGAAAGCAGCTGGACTGTAGGCCAGTCCGATTCGCGGGGCAAAGCCCCACTGGCGGCCGGTCAGCGTGGAGTTGCTCACTCCCGCAGTTCCGAACGCCTTGTTATTGCCAGCGACCACAAGGCCAATGTTGTTGAAGGTATCGGCGTTGACGTCGTAGGAATAGGCTTTGGGCTGAAAGTTCGTCAGCAGTCCGTTTTTTTCATATAGAGGGCCGTCCCAGTCCCAGCGGACGCCAATATTCACGGTCAGGTTGGATGTGAGGCGATAGGAATCCTGCACGTAAGCGCCAACCTGCTTGGCGATATAGTGGCGATTGCTGGCCCCATTCAGAAATTCGGACTGTTCCTGCCCTCCACAGGCAAACGTGTTCGGTCCGCAGATATTTCCCAGGAGGAACCCGGGAAAATCCTCGAACGTAATGCGGGCCACTTGGTTGTTCTTGTTGATTACGTTCAGCTGAGCATCGTCCACGTTGAATCCAGCGGCAATGGAGTGATGCCCATGTACCCATTTCAAACTACTGGCCGCCTCGTAGTTGTTCTGAAAAATGCCCGCGTTCGCGAAGTTCGTGGTCGGGCCTATGCTGAGCGAATCGGTCGCATATTGGTTGTTGTCGGCAAATCGAATGTTGATCTCTGGAAATAAGTTCAATCCCAGCAGGTTGATGCCGGCGTCGCCCGCAGAGATCGACTGAGATGTGTTGGAGTAGGCGATCTCGCGAATGAAGCCGAGCCGAAGGTCCCAAGTGAGGTTGGGTGTGAAAGACATTGTGTTGTCGATGGAGAAAACCTGGCCTCCCGCCTTCATGGTTTGCGGGAATCCCAATAGCTGGCTCTGGGCGAAGGGGGTCGTGTTGGGATCGCGCTGGAAGTAGTATTTTCCAGCCAGACGGTCCCGGGCGCTGAAGTAATAATCGATGTTGCCGTTGATTTGATCGGCGGTGAAGCGCGAGTTCGGACCTTGGACGACGGTGTCGGCGTTGTCGTTAGATTGCAATAGCGCATAATCCGACGAAGCGCTGGGGATGAAGTAGCTGCCTCCGGGTGCCTTTGCTTGCAGTATGGTTAAGGCCTGTTGAGTAATCTGACCGGGTTGGATCGTAGTGCCAAAATCCAGATTGACGGCATTGGCGATGCTCGTGGCGTCGCGGGCATCCGTGAGATCAGGCGGCACAGCCACATAAGAACTCGCGAGGAGTTGATCGCTCACTCGCTGCCCTTGATAGGAACCAAAGAAAAACAGCTTGTCCTTTATCACAGGACCGCCAAGGTAGGCTCCAAAAACGTTGCGATGCATCTCTGGGCGCTGCAATAGGTTGTGGTTGAAGAACCATTGGTTCGCATTCCAACCGGTTTGCTGGTGATACTCGTAGGCGCCGCCGTGAAGCAAGTTCGTTCCCGATTTAGTGGTCAGCTCAATCTGAGCGCCACTGTTGGCCCCCTGGGAAGCGTCGTACATGGCCGAGTTTACGTGCATTTCCTGCACGGTTTCCGGAGGCGGGGACGGAAGCGCTTGCCCAATCGCACCATACACGGACGTGCTGGTCACGATCTCGCCGCTCGGGTTGTTCCCATTGCCATTCTCTCCAATGTTGACTGCTACGCGGCTTGACGTCACCTGGCTGGTCGACTTGCCGTTGAAGATGTTGTTGGCATAGACGCCGTTCACCGTGAAGCTGTTGCTGGTGTCGCGTTGACCGTTGGCCCAGATCGCCTGATTACCCAACCCGGCATTGCTTCCAGCTGTGTTCAGCAGGTCGGCACTCACACCCGGGCTTGAGATCGCCAGCTGCGTGAAACTGCCCGTCCCCAGCGGCGTTTCGGTGATCTGCGATTCGCTTAACGTATATCCCGTGGTGGTGTCGGTCTGGTTCAGCAACGGGGTCGCTTCCACCGTCACCGACGACGTAACCTTTCCTGGCGTGAGTTTGGGGTTGATCGTCGCGGTGCGATTTCCCTGCACCAGGATCTGCGAATGGACGTTGGTTTCAAAACCATCCTTGACGAACTTCACTTCGTAGGTGCCGATGGGCAGGTCGGCGATGCTGAACGAGCCATCTGCCTTGGTGGTGGCCGAGACTTCCAAATTCGTGGCCAGAGCGCGAGCCTTCACGTCGACCCCTTGAATCACGGCGCCGGAGCTGTCGGCGACTACGCCATTGATCGAACCCAGCGTTTGCTGGCCAAACGCTAGTGATCCAAATGTGGCCACGAAAATACTCACTAACACTCCCAAAAAACGGAAGCGGAAACATTTCTGCGACGAGAAGTCATAGGTCAAACAGGAATTCACGGTTTGCCTCCCTGAATGCCGGGAATTCTATTCGGACGGCAGGCGAGAGATCAAGGAAGTAAGCGTTAAAACCTGATTAAAAAAATGAATGAGCAGCAATGACTTCCCGCGGCATGCGTTGAGTTTCACCTCCCATAGCCCTCGTTAATCCAAGCACTCACATGGGAATTCTTGTCATGCCGCCTGGCGCAGTCCGCCAAGGTGCGCGGCAAATTCGCAAAGGACTGAAGGACCTCAAGAAGATGAAGATTTTTGTCAGCGCCGGTGACGTTGTGTGCTTGGCATAAAATCCTACTGCGAATGGGACGACGCGGGCGAATCTGTACCCGGACTACTTCGCCGGCGTAATCGTGATGTTCCGAAAAGCGACGTGGCCGGCTTCGCTGCCTTGCAGATAGATCGGTCCGGGACGGCCTTCGTGACTGTCCAAAGCTCCGCCGGTGATGCCGGGGATTTCCTGAGTATCGATAATGGTCTGGCCATTTTGCACGACGGTGACCGTTCGCCCCACGAACGTGATGTCGTAGGTCTGCCATTCGCCGGGACGACGCGGTTGCTCCGGCGAAGCCGACAGGAAGCCATAGATGCCTCCAGTGCGCATAGTCGGCCCTTCTGGCTCGGGATCGTCTTCGATTTGCAGTTCGTAGCGGCCGCGCAGGTAGATGCCGCTATTGGATCCTTTTGCGCAATTGAACTCTACGTGTAACTTGAAATCTTCGAACTTGGAATTGCTGATCAATTCAGGACCGTGCCCGGGACTTATGAGCGTTCCGTTTTCGACTGTCCATGCCGGCGTTGCTTTCGGGTCGCTCGCCGTCCAGCCGCTCAAATCTTTCCCGTTGAATAGCGGTATCGGTGTTCCCCACTTGGGAGCGCTAGTTCTCTTTAGGGATGTCGCTCGCTCGCCGGTCCACGTCCACGGAGTTCCATCGGGACCGGTGGTGGTTCCGACCAGCTCTTTTCCGGAGAGCTTGCCGACAAAGACCATGTCGTTTTTTCTTTCTTCTTCTTCCTTGGGAGAAACGAACGTGAGCTGGCCGTTCGAGAGCTCACATTTCGGGAGCGGGCGAGCGTGTCCCCAGCGGCTCACCATGCGAGCTTTGAGCTGGCCGTTTTCCTGGGTGATCTCCAACCAGGAGGGAGCTTCACGAACCGGAGTCTTCAGGGTCAAGTCCCAACGCCCAAGAAAAGACTGAGCCGATGCGGTGCTGTCGGCAGAGTTCGGCGCTGAATACGCCTGCAGCGAAAGCAGGAGCAACGTGGTTAGCGTCGCGAATACTTTCCACTGCAGACCCGCACCATTATGATTCCCGTTCCGCTGATTTGTCATGAAGCCTCCCCCAGCATGCGATTGTAATCGCTTAACTTACGAAGTGACAGTGAGCGAAACGATGAGCCGAAGCGTTGGGATTGTGCGCGGCTTCAATCCTTGAAAGCCGGCACCTTTCCTCTGAGGACGGTGATCGACGCTTTTGGCAGGGTGAACGCAGTCTGCGGACTTGCCGCTAGAGCGGTCGCGACCGGGGCATGATCCGGATCCGCGTGACTGTCTGGGCCGTCGTTGATCCAGACATACTGCTCGCTTCCGAAAGTTACAAGAGTGACGGGGCTGGAAAACGAAACACTCTGCTTGCTCCTGGAATCCTCAAATTGCACGTATACGCTGTGCGCGTTGTTCTCGTCGCGGTTCACCAGCATGATCGACCAGTTTCCGTCCGGTCGATATACAGCGTATGAGGTGACCAGCACATTTCCCGCGGCATCCTTAACATCGGTGGAAGAGGGGAACATGTGATGCACGCCAGAACGGTGCTGCACCCACTCCTGGTTGATCATGTGTGCGGCGAAGTAGGGCGATGTGTATCCGTTGATGTCGTAATCTTCATTCGAGACAAAATTCGACCACGAGGCCCAGCCCAGACAAGTCTTCTGCACGCCCTGCGGTTGAATGGGTGAGTGATAAAACGCTGCGCCTCCACCTTCGAAAAACGAGCCGACGTTGTCAGCCAGCCAGAGCGCGGCGAAGATCGTGGTCATCGGCCCAGTGAGTTGAGCCGCCAGATGGTTCTCGGTGACCATGAGCGGAACATCTTTCGGAACGCCGTCGCCCCTCCAGACTTGGAGAATGTGCTTCATCAACTGAGGTTCGGTGTAGAGGGTCTTCCAAGTGATGTCACAAGGCTCGAACGGATAATGCTCGAACGAGACGAAGGCCAAGTCGGAAATTCGGCCATGCGCTTTCAAGTAATCGACGAAGCGGCTCATCCACGAGACTCGGCCTTGCGCGTCGGGCCAGAGGCGAATGTCCTCATTCACTCCTTCGAAGACCGGGCCTCCCAGCTTGAGTTGGGGATCAATCTTGTGGATGGCGGTGGCCCATTGAATATATAAAGCTCCGTAGTCTTCTGGCATGGCGTGCTTGCCGTCCGGTTCTTCGCCCATCTCGACGTAACCGATACGGTAGCCGCGCTTTTCGATGTAGGCGATCTGAGCGGCCGCGTCGTCGGGGGTGCTGTAAAGCAGCGTGACGGGAATCATCGCGGGAAGATTGTTGGTGAGTCCGCTCGTGAAGAAGAGGTCGAAGCCGGTGTGTTGGTAGCTCCCGGTCGCGTTCACGTCAGCGGCCGAGTGCCAGGGATCAATCGAAGATGAACTGTAGGAGGTAGGTCGATCGCTGAGAGTTTTTTGAACCTCGACAAAAGCACCGTTGGAGTCGGCGCTGCCCACGCGGATTTCCTGCATGGCGTATCCCACGCAGTTTCGAATGTCGTCGGCTCCATGCAGATCGCAGGTGTTGGACGACTCCGTCATCAGGACGCGTATGTATTGAGTGACGACCGGCGAGTCGGCGAGTTTTAGATATGCCGTGCCGCCTTGCGCGTTTTTTATCGCGCCTGCGGGGAACGATTTCCACTCGCCTTGAGGGCCTTCGTCCCAATCGAGTGCGCGTTTTCCCACCCAATACTCCACTTGATAGGTCGTGGCATACGGGCTGGCCCATGCGATGCGGACGGCATTCACCGGTTTTTCGGTCTTCAAATCCACGACTACCCATTGCGGGTGCAGTGCGTCGTTTTCCCCGGTGAACTTGCTGGTGAGGTACGGATTGCTCTTCCAATAGCTGAGATTCGGACCTTGCAGCGGGCGGTCTCCGCTAGTCGAAAAGCCACGGTGGGGCAACGCATAAGAAAGGATGTAGCGCACCGGCTCGTTGAGCTCGGTGCTGCCGGTAAAGTATCCGCTCTTGTGAGCCGGATCGCTCCACGTACCATTTTCGGTCCAGTGCCAGGCGGCCATGCGGAGCTCGGAATTATCGCGATAGGTGATCGGTCCCCAGCCAGCCGAGAGTGACTCCTGAATAATGTGCGGGGTATAAATTTTGTCGATTCCCTCATGCGACAAAACATCAATGGAACTACCCAAGGCGCTGTCCGGATCGAAGGAGTTGATGGCATGCCCCGGCGTCGCGTCGACGTGGACGGTGCCGGCGTCCGCAAGTTTCGCGCCGGGCGATGTCGATTGTGCCGTCAGAGTTGCCGGATACGCAGCAAGGAAGGAAAGAATAGCGAGTGCATGAGCAAGCGTCCGCTGCACGATTACTCCTCTCAGAGTCGGCAAATTATACAAGAACGGCGGAGGTGTCAGCCGCGCGCGGCGGCAGCTTTGCGTGCGACGAGCGTGTGGCCTTTGGCCGGGGCGTCTGTCTCCGGTTAGATAAGCGCGTCCCGCGGCGGCTTGCCCCGTTTTCATTTCGAGTTCGGCGAACTCGAGGTGCACCTTGAAGTCGAGGCAAACAAGCCAAGCGCTGCTTCGCGCCGCAGGATGCGTGCCGTGGCATCAATCAGAACTTGTCGAAGTGAAATATCCCCCCTGCTTTCAGCGACATCGAGGCATTTACGTTTTTTGAGAACTTTTAAGAATGAATGATTGGCCTTTTTTCGGCGGCTGCCGCACTATTCGCGGCTAGTTGAGGGGGATGGTACGAAGCGACTTTACCAATGGTTGAGGCAGCGGGCAAAAGGTTTCCGTTCCGAGCAGTCGACGAGGAACCAGGCCAGCCGCACGGTTCGGACCGAGTTAGGGTAGAGCGCCAGGGTACCACGGTGATCCTGGGGGATGTGGGGGCGGCGGGGGTTCGAGACCTGCCCGCTGTGCGGCAGCAAGCTGGCTTTAGAACAAGCGGAACAGGCTCGGCTTCGCCTTCCCCAGGGCCCGATTTCGGCCTTACGTTTTGTGGGCATGGGCACCCAGAAGGGCAAGATTCGCGGTTCAACATTGCTTGAGAAAAAACATTCGGAGAACACGATGAAGAACTTGAAATCCCAGCTCGCGCTACTCTTGTTGTCGGCCCTTGGTTCGTTAACCGGCGCCTACGGGCAAGTCACACTGCCTCACCACGTAAACGAGAAAGTCGAGAACGGCTCGGCGATCCTGATCAGCCCTTACAATCCCACTCAAAAGCTGCGTCTGGCGCTGGCTCTGCAACCGCCGCACATGGCCGAGGAGGAGCAATTCCTGGCGGAATTGGAAGCCAAAGACTCGCCCAGCTTCCACAAGTTTCTAAGTCCTGAGGAATGGAACGCCCGCTTTGCGCCGAGCGCCGAGGATGAGCAGAAGGTGGTGGATTGGGCCGCGAGCCAGGGCCTCACGGTGACCAACCGCTTTGCCAACCGGCTGCTGGTGGATGTGGAGGCTCCCGTCGGAGTGATTGAGAAGGCCTTCGGCGTCGCCATCAACAACTACCAGGTGGGAGGCGAGGTCGACTTTTCTAATGACCGCGACCCGGTCTTGCCCGCCGACGTGAGTGGAATCGTCTACGCTGTGGTCGGACTCAACAGCATCGATAGGCTCCGGGGAGGCATGCCCGAAGCCAGAAAGGCCAAAGGCGCGGATTATGTGGCCGGTCCAGTCTATGCCGAGGGCATCTCCTCGCACGGCGACGGCGATCCTACCAAAAGTGCCGCTGCGGTCCACGCGGCTCGCGCCGCCGGCCTGTCGTCGCCAAGACCCAGCTTTACTAACGGCTACGCCGACCCCGGGGACATCTTCAGTTCAGAAGCCTACAACTGGGACGGCCTGGAACGATTCAGCCACTGCTGCAACGTGCATAACGATTCGGGCGGTTCACCCGCTGTTTCCTCGATTGCACTGGCCACCTACGCAGGTTTCAACGGCAGCGATGTAAACACGTTCTTCACGACCTATGGTTTTGCCTGGTATTACACTCCGTACAACATCGATGGCACGGGCACTGCACCGTCGGAGTGCGTGGTTGGAACGTCCGGCTGTCCCAGCGTTGCAGTCGACGATGAGGCTACGCTGGACACGGAGTACTCAACGGCCGCATCGAACAGTTACGGCTCCTATCTCGATACCGCACATGTGTATATCTACGAAGGCGCCAATAATCTCGTCAGCACCTTTCTGGACTTGTACAACTTCATGCTGTCGGACGGCCACGCCAAAGTCATGTCCACCAGTTGGAGCGGGGCTGAGGTAACGTCCGGAACTCTATATACCGTATTTGAGGTGCCGGCTCACTCCGTCTTCAACAATATGACGGGAGTAGGTTGGACGCTGATCGGAGACGCCGATGATCAAGGAACAACCGGCGACTGCGCCACGGTTTCGGTTAACTTCCCGGCCTCCGACAACAACTTTGTGGCCGCCGGCGGCACTGCGCTCGAGCTGTATTCCAACGGAAACTGGGACTATGAAAACGCCTGGACCGGTGGCACTACCAAGGGCAGCTGTGGCAGTAACAATGGAGGAGGAGGCGGCGGAGTAAGCAAGCTATGGTCGCAGCCCTCATGGCAGAGCAGTTACCCTGCCCTCGCCGCGCTCGGCTCCATGCGCTTGGAACCCGACCTCGCACTTAACGCAGGCGGCATCGGGCAGAACTATTACTACAAGGGGACTCTGAGCCCCGTGGGGGGCACAAGCATCGTCGCTCCTGAGCTGGCCGGATTCTTTGCCCAGGAGAACACTTATCTCAACTACATCGGCCCCATTTGCGGCGGCGCGAGCACCGCTGCTTGCACTCCGGTCGGCAATCCCAATCCATTCATGTATTACGATGGCGGGTCGGGTGCGCCTCACAATCCCTTCTACGACATAACCAAGGGCTGCACATCCAACGACATCACCGCTAAGAACCACCTGACGCCATGGTGCGCCGGTACTGGCTTTGACCTGGCCACCGGCTGGGGCTCGGCGAACATGATGCAGCTGGCATGGGGCATCAACTGGGAATTGATTCCCGCTTATGGCAACCCTTCGGTCGCTTTCTCTGGGTCGGCGACAAGCACATGGTACAACTCGAACCAGCAGGTTGATTGGACCGTCTCCGACGCCGGCAGCAGCGGCCTTCCCGCACCTGGCGTGGCAGGGTTCACACAGGGTTGGGACTCCATTCCTGCTGACCCGCAAAGCGAACCGCACGGCGGCAGCGGCAACTCTTTCTACAGTGGTCCGGAATACGCGTTCCACACTACGGGGTGCCTCTCCTTTGTGGCGGGCGGCTGCATGGGCGGCGTGAGTCAGGGTTGCCACACCGTGAAAGTGGAGGCCTGGGACAATGAGGGCCGCACCATCACTTCAACTTACGGGCCGCTTTGCTATGACACGGTTGCCCCGGTGGCCACTGCGAAGGTAACCGGCACACTCGTTGGGTCTGAATATGAGAACCTGGCCCAGGTCGCTATCACTGCGACCGACTCCGGATATCCCTCTACAGGCAGCGGGGTGAGCAATATCTACTACTCAGCCAATGGCGGAGCACTGGTGGCGTATTCGGTGCCCTTTCTGCTGGGGAAGAACGGCGTCAACACCGTCAGGTATTACGCTGTCGATGTCGCTGGCAACGTAGAAAGCACGAAGACGCTTAGCTTCGGAATCACCAACACAACCACTACCACTATCACGGCGTCTCCGAACCCAGTGGGTTCCGGGAAAGCGGTGAAGTTCACGGCGACTGTCTTGGCGACTTCGGGTACACCGACCGGAAGTGTTGCCTTTAAAGATGGCGCGACCGTGCTCGGCACGGCCGCACTGGCAGGCGGGGTGGCGAACTTCTCCACTGCGAAGCTCGCGAGCGGCAGTCACTCGATCACCGCGTCTTTCCTGGGATCCACCTACTTCATTGCCAGCGCGTCAGGTGCTCTGACCGAAGTCGTGGAAAACGGCTCGACCACAGTCGTAACTTCTTCCGCGAACCCGTCAGTGTATGGCCAATCCGTCACGCTCACGGCTACCATCTCGCACGGCACGGCAATGCCAACCGGCACCGTGACCTTTAAGGCTGGGACCACTGTCCTCGCCACCGTCGCGGTCGGCAGCGCCGGCACGGCGACGTACACCTCGTCGGCGTTCACCGTGGCGACGCACGCGATCACCGCGGTATACAGCGGCGATTCGAACTACGCCGGCAGCACCTCGGCTGCTTTCTCACAAGTGGTGAACCAGGCGGCTACGACAACCTCGCTAGCATCCCCGGTGAATCCATCCACGTTCGGTCAGTCGGTTACGCTCACCGCGACTGTGGCTGCGGTAGCACCGGGGACCGGGACTCCGGCTGGTAGCGTGCAGTTCTATGACGGCACTACGCTGCTGGGGTCGCATGGACTCACAGGTGGAGTGGCGACTCTCGTTACCACAAAGCTCGCAACCGGAACGAACACCATCATTGCCGTGTATGTGGCTAGCGCCGACTACCTCACCAGCACGTCGAGCGCGCTATCTCAGGTGGTGGACAAGGCGAATACTAAAACCACGCTAGCATCCTCGCCGAATCCGTCTACATCTGGCGCGACGGTCACATTCACTGCCACAGTGAGTGCCGTTGCACCGGGCAACGGGACGCCGACCGGAACGGTCACGTTCATGGACGGCGCCACGGAACTGGGCACCGCGACGCTCAACAGCAGCAAGAAGGCGACCTTTGCTACCGCGTCGCTGACGCAGGGAACACACTCGATCACCGCGGTGTACGCCGGCGATGGGAACTTCAACGGCGACACGTCGGCCATGCTGTCGCAGAAGGTGAACCCGTAAACAAGTATACCCATGCGGGCTAGCGCCACCGTTGTCGCGATGACAACGGTGGCGCTTCCCGTGCGAGTCCCAAAGGGGTCGCGACATCTGCGTCCTGATCCGCTGCGTTCTGACCCTCGCCTTGCCGATATCGTCTGCCGTCTCAACTCACTTAGTGTGTCGTGCCACGTTCCCGGCTGGAGGGTGAGATAGAATCGACATTTCAGTCTTGATGATGGATCGCAATCATTGGATTGCAGGGAGAGTAAACGCGAATGTTCCGAAGCTCCAGAGGTACGGCTTTGTTGACGGTGGTTGCAGGGCTCATGCTTTCCTTCTCGCAAGCCCAGAGTCGAGGCGCCGACGCGGAAGTCCATCCGTGGTGGCAGCACGCCGTCTTTTATGAAATTTATCCGCGCAGTTTCGCTGACAGTAATGGCGATGGTATCGGCGATCTGAACGGCATCGCCTCGAAGCTCGACTACCTAAAGGATCTCGGCGTGGACGCCATCTGGATTTCGCCCTGCTATCCGTCGCCACAACTCGATTTCGGCTATGACGTCTCGGATTACGAAAATATCGATGCCATGTACGGGAACCTCAAAGACTTCGGGCACCTGGCGAAGGAGGCGAAGAAGCACGACATCCGCATCATTATGGATTTTGTTCTGAACCACTCTTCTTCGCAGCACAAGTGGTTCCTCGATTCTGCGTCATCCCGCACTTCGGCGCATCGCGACTGGTACATCTGGCGCGATGGCAAAGCGCCCGGCGTTCCCCCGAATAATTGGATCTCCGACTTCGGCGGGTCGACTTGGGAGTTAGATCCGAAGACCGGGCAGTACTACTACCATTTTTTTGAGGTGGGCCAGCCGGATCTCAACTGGCGCAACCCGGCCGTCGAAAAAGCCATGTTCGACGTGACGCGCTTTTGGTACAAGCACGGAGTCTCCGGGTTTAGGCTCGATGCCGTGGACTTGTTGTTCGAGGATCCGAATCTTCACGACAACCCTGTGTTGCCCGGCAAGACTGACTTGGGGGATCCGAAGATGGACAATAAGTACAATGACAAGTTGCCGGAAAATCATGTCGAACTCAAAAAGCTGCGCCAGGTTGCGGATCAGCATAACGCTGTCTTGATCGGCGAGACCTACACGTCGAATCGCGACGAGTTGAAGGAATATTACGGCGATCATAATGACGAAATTCAATTGCCCATGGATTTCATGTTCTGCACTGTCAACAAACTCTCCGCCAGCGAGTTCCGCGCACAGATTGCCAACGCCGAGTCCACCGGCGGATGGCCAGTTTACGTGATCAGCAATCATGACATGCCGCGGTCCTACGTGCGCTACGGTGACGGCCAGCACAACGATCAAATCGCCAAGCTCATGGCTGGGATGTACCTGACACTCCGCGGCACGCCCATCATGTACTACGGCGAGGAACTGGGGATGGAGAATAATGATTTCGTTCGCAAGGAGGATGTGAAAGACCCGCTGGGAATTACTGGATGGCCGAAGGAAAAGGGCCGCGATGGCGAGCGCACTCCCATGCAGTGGAACGATTCGCCCAACGCCGGGTTCAGTCAAGCCAAGCCGTGGTTGCCGGTTCCGGCGAGCTACAAAACTCATAACGTTGCCAGTGAACTGGCAGATACGAATTCGGTTCTGCAGTTTTACAGGCGCCTCCTGGCACTGCGGCATCAGGAGCGCGCGTTGCTCGACGGCGACTATTTGGCCTTGAATCAGAACAACCCGAACGTGCTGTCTTACCTTCGCCGATACAAGAATCAGGCAGTGCTGGTGGTTCTCAATATGTCGGCGACGACGCAGCAAGTCAGCTTCAATCTTTCCGAACAAGGCTTCCCGTCGGCTAAGGCTACGACGATACTCACGACTTTGGCAGCAGCGCCCAGCGGCCCGCTGGGTCAAATTGTTCTGGATCCGTTCGCGGTGTACATCGCGCGAATCTCGCAATGAAAATGAAGGGGCCTGCCGGCCTGGGAGCGATCACCCGTCGGCATCCCCTCGGAACGTCGAGGTCGATCCGGTATAAAATCTGGCGTATGAGAGTACAGGTCCGCTGCGAGCGGACGGGCAGTGTTTTCCTGGTGTGGTTGCTGATTTCGTTTTCCCTCGCTGCCCAGACCGGAGGGCCACCCGCTCCGTCTCCGACGGAGGCACAAGTACAGCTCCATGCGGACCTCGAACGGGCCGCAGACGCGATGCACAAAGGCGAATTGTCCGTAGCCGCTGAGTCCCTTCGACAGGCGTTGCGCATTGATCCACATTCTCTTGCTGCCTTGAACAACCTGGGAATCGTGCTGTCGCGTGAAGGGAAACCGGCAGAGGCAATTCCTCTCTACGAAGAGGCGCTGAAGGTTCGTCCTGGGGACCAGGCAACACAGCGCAATCTTGCCGTCGCTTACTTCAAGGCCCAGCGATACCGGTCGGCATGGGGCCTGTTGCAACCGATGGCGGTAGCCTATCCCAACGATTTTCAGATTCTCGATTTAGCGGGCCTTTCCCTCTTCGCTCTGGATCGTTACCCGGAGGCCGCGAAATATCTGGAACGAGCCAACCAGGCGCAGCCCTCCGATCTGGAGACGCTCGACATGCTGGGCAAGGCATATCTGCGGATGAAGGATTACAAGGCGTTGACGAGCGTATTCGCCCGCATCATGCAGGTGAATCCAAACTCGGCGCCTGCTCACATCATGATGGCAACCGCCTATGACCAGATGGACAATCGACCGGAGGCGATCAAGGAATATCAAGCGGCGGCAGCAGCCGACCCGACTTTTACCGGCGTACATTCCGGACTGGGCTTTGAATATTGGCGGCAGGGCGACAACGATCTCGCAGAAAAAGAATTCCGCGCCGAGTTGCAGCGTTTCCCGAACGATCCAGTCTCAAACTGCATTCTTGGCCAGATTCTTCTGGCGAAATCTCAGCCCGAAGACGCCGAGACTCATCTTCGGGCAGCGATCGCGGCGAATCCTCGGTACACGGAGGCTTTCTTTTTCTTAGGGAAAGCAGAACTGGCCTTGGAGCATCCCCAGGCGGCGGTGGAAGCGCTGCGCAAAGCGATCCAGATCGATCCCAACGACTACCAGGCGCATTACGTTCTCGGCACCGTGCTGCGCCAACTGGGACAAACCGCGGAGGCGGCCAAGGAACAGAAATTGTCGATCGATATCCAGGAGAAATCGAGGACCGAGGCGATCAAGAAGAATGAGAACCAGTGAGGTCGCGGACCGCAGCGGAGTCGATCTCGCCGCCAGGTCGTAGGAAAACACAAAGCGCACGCCGAGTCTCGGGCGTGCGCTTCGTGATGTTAATGGAGAGAGGATGGTTAGAACTTAATCTTCGCTCCGATTTGCACGTGTGCGTGGATCGTGCCATCCGTTGACTGTGCCAAACGTGCCGTCGTTAATGTTCGTGTCGACCGAGCTTCGGGTTGCCGTGATTGAAAGTGTTAAAGGTTTCAAGCCGCAGTTGCAGGCCTACACGTTCGGCGAAGTTTATGTTCTTGATCAGCGACATATCCCAGACTTGGATGCCAGGCCCGAGAATGGCGCCCGGCCGGGAATTGCCGAAGTGTCCGACCGCCGGCACAAATGCTGCGGTGTTGAAAAACTCAGCCGCGGTTTTCGGTCCATTCGGGTCGCCGACCTGATCAGGCCGAATGTAGACCGTATCCCCAGGCCGGGTCATGCCCAGGCCGCCGGGATAGGTGGGACAGCTTGTGTTCGTTACGGTTATCGTGCACGAGATCGTGGAGGTCGCTTGCGTTACCAGAGCCCAAGGATCGTTGCTTTGCGTCATGATCTGCGACTGACCAGACTGGATCGTCGTGATCCCAGAGAACTCCCAGCCGCCTAGGACCTGTCCCGCGATTCCCCGGTGGTCCTTGTAGAACGGCAAATCGTACACGTAACTGACGACAAGCATTTGCGGAGTGTTCAACACCGAGGGTCCGTAGCTCTGCTTCAGGTCGTAGGTGTCGTAGGCCGACAAGCCCCGGTCGTAGGGATTCGTCGTCAGCAGCTTGGACCATGTGTAACCAAGTTCCAAGGTCAGTCCTTTGCTGAAGCGGCGGTTTAGCGACACTTGCAGCGAATTGTAGTTGCTGGTGTAAACGGTGGCACGCGATCGTTAATTGCTCCATAGCCTAGAGACGGGCGTATAGCATTCACGTCAGTCCCTGGGACCGCCGCCGACACGGGCGGCGACTGTGGGCTGATTGAGATCAATGTCGCCCAGCAGATGCGTGCCCTTGGTACCCACGTACCCGACCTCGAGCACAGTGTTCGGCATGATCTCGTGCTGCACTGACAGGTTGTAGTCAAGGTAGCTCGGAACCTTGAAGCTGGGCAATCCAGTCGACGTCAGGGCAACGGGGCCCACCGGCGCGGCTCCTGCTGTCCCACCCAGCGGAAGATCGAAGAGGTTCTGAGACGAGTTGCCGTTGTTAAGAGTTGTGGTGGTCTGGACCAGCGGAGGATCGTTGAAGGCGTTCTGCTCCCAGATGCCGTTGAGGGTGCGGTCATAGAACAAGCCAAAGCCTGCCCGTACGGCCCATTTGCCGTTGCCAAACGGGTCGTATGCAAGCCCGAGCCGCGGTCCCCAATTCTGATTGGAACTTGGATTGACCTTACTACCGAACGGCGAGCAGGTGACCTGCGTCGAGATGGCCTGAGCTGCGCTACAAGCGGCACCCTTCGGAAAGATCAGCCCATTTCCGTAGATTGCCGCGTTTGTTGGACTTCCGGAGGCAGTCACCCCAGTCATGTTTCCGCTGACTGGATCAATGACGGCGGCGTTGGCCGCGCCATACAAAAGGGGATCGAAGTTGGCCAAGGTGTTCTTGCTGTCGGAGGGCGATGGAAAATAACTGTATCGTATGCCCGCATTTATGGTCAGCTTTCGGGTCACCTTCCAGTCATCCTGCACGTAAAATTCAAAATTCGCGTAATGCAAGAACGGAATCGTGTCCTTGCTCGGTTGTGAATAGCTGTCTGCTTGCCCCAGCAGGAAATTCGCGAATGGGTCGTCGCCGTTCCCACCAGTAAAATTGAAACTGGCTGCGCCAGCCGATGCATTTTCCGTCTTGGTCATCCACATGGAGGTAAAGCCAGTGCGGATGGTGTGGTTTCCGTACTGCACCGAGAGGTTATCGAATATATTCTTGTCGACGTTGCGCTCAAAGTAGGGTGCGCTTCCATTTCCCAGACCCGTGAGCCCGGAAATGCTTACGTTGGGTGCGCGGCCGTTCGGATCCTGGTAAGCCGTATTATTCGTGAGCTGGCTCAGAAACGCCGACGAATTTGCGATCCCAGCCAACTGCGAATTAATTGCTCCCCAAGCATCGACATACTCGACCTCGTTCACTACCTTGGGAGAGAGCGTCATTGTCGCGTTAAGAACCAAGTTGCGCCCAGGAGCATTGAGCGAAGTGTTTTCAACTCCCGGATAGTTTCCACCGCCCCACAAAGAGTAAGGCTCATTCTGCGGTACAACATCTTCCATGTAGCGGCCGAAGAGACGAACCTTGTCGCCCACGTTCTGATCGAGGCGAATAATGTCCTGACGGAAGTTGTTCAACTGGCTGTAGTTCGTGATCAATTGGTTTCCCGCTGCGTTATTGGCGGGGTTCGGCGCCATGAAGGCTTTCAGATATGCAGCCGAATTCTGGCTAAGGCATCCCGCGCCTCCCACATTAATCGTCGAAGTTTGTGGGGTAACAGAAGTGGCCTGCGTTGCACTGGGAGCTGTACTCGTGACGCAACCGGCGGGCAGAGTGTTCGAAAATACCGGAACCTGATTTACGTAGAGATTGTAGTTGGGCGATTTTGGGTCGGTATCCAAAATCCATGGGAACGCGCCGCCCAACTGCCCCGTGGTTGGCACATTGATGTCGTTCGTGGCGGGCGTATTCGCCTTGCGCCACTCCTCGGACCAGAAGAAGTAGGTTTTGTTCTTTTGCGGGTGGAAGACCTTCGGGAATAAACAGCGGGCCACCGAGCGTAAAGCCGTAGTCGTTGTAGCGCTCGATTGGGACCGTGACTGGAACCCCCGCTGCGGTCGAGGCCCGGCCGCCAAACGTGTTCGCGTTGTAGTAGTTGTTGCGATTGAACTCGTAGGCGCTGCCGTGGAACTCATTGGTCCCAGCCTTCGTGGCAACTACAATTTGACCACCGCCACTGCGTCCAAAGGCCGCATCATAATTGCTCCGCTCCAGGGTGAACTCCTGGATGGAATCAATGCTCGGAGTGTTCAGCAACGTGCCGTTGGAGCCACTGTCGTTGATGTCGGCGCCATCGACGGTATAGTTGTTGGCTCCGGTGCGCGCTCCGTTCACCGAAATTGAAGTGTTGTTCGCAAGACCAAAGCCGACCTTGTCCGGCAATTGATTCGGCGACTCCCGGTTGCAACAGGATGAGTTGCTCGAAGTTCCGGTTGTTCAAGGCCAGCTCTCGAACCTGGTCTCCGGTGACTGTTCCGGACTCTTCCGCCGTCGTGGTTTGGATCGGCGTGTTTTCCGCCGTCACTTCGACGGTCTCAGCCACCTTGCCAGTCACCAATTGGACGTCGAGAGTGTGTTTTTCTGCGACATTCAGGATTACGCCTTTGGCGACATAGGTCTGGAATCCGCTGTTTTTGACCGTGATGGTATAACGGCCGGCAGGCAGGTTCGTGATGTTGAAACTGCCGGTGCTGCTGGTGGGGACTTCGCGCACATCCGTTCCGGTGTCATCGTTATGCACCGTGACGGCCGCGTTGGCGACAACGGCGCCGCTGGGGTCCGTTACCGTACCGGTAAGCGTAGCCGCGAGTTCTTGCGCCATACCGACCAGCGACAAGCTGAAAATGATTACGCCGACCGCGACAAGCGAAAACAGCGCCTGCAGCGCCGTGCGCTCCGTCCGGTTCTTGAATCTTGCTAATGTCAGTTTCGTCATCGCATCTCTCCTCAAAGAACTTGTCACTGGGCGCCCCAAAATGAACCATAATTGAAAACCACTATGCTATATAGCAGACAATAGCCCATGGTCAAGAAGAAAATGTGAGACCCCTGTGGAAATGTTCGCGGCAGGATGTATCAACGCTCTATATCACTTTTTCGACTGCTCCGTATCGCTTTTCTCGCTGGAACTTACGATGGTGACAAACTCCAATCAATATCGCCCGGGAGCGAGGAAAATGCATTTTCGACTCGCCTCCGCACTATAGCGACCGACGTGCGTCCGGATCACGGAAGCCATCCGTCGCGAGAATTTGGCTTTACATTAGCGGTCAGGTGAGCTATATAGCTTTAGCTCCCGAAACGGCAGCGTGTTAGTTTGAGTAGCCTGCCGAACGGGTTGACAGAGCAGTTGCCGAGCCGTCTGAAGACAATTATGCCTGGTGATCACCGCAACGGGACGCCCGTTTACAAGAGAATCCAGAGCGAGATCCGCGACCGTATCGCGTCCGCTCGCCTCAAGCCGGGCGATGCGGTTGCTTCCGAGCGCGAGCTGGCAAAGACCCACAAAGTGAGCCTGATGACGGCGCGCCATGCCTTGGCGGGCCTAGAACGGGAGGGGGTTGTCGAACGCCGGCGCGGAGCAGGTACATTCGTCGCCGCGCCGAAAATCCAGTTCAACAAGCTGATGAGCTATACCGAGCAGATGTCGAGCCGGGGTTTGGCTCCGCGCTCCCGCGTGCTGTTCGCAAAAGTTATTGCAGAGGAACAGGAAGTCGCGGCCAGGCTGGGGCTGCCCGGATCCAGTCGGGTGTTGAAAATCCAGCGGCTGCGGCTCACCGACGAAGAACCTTTCGCGCTGGAAACCTGCTACTTGCCGGCAGCCGAGTTTGGCGAGCTTGCGTCCGCCCCCTTGGGAAAGAACTCGCTGTTTTCGATTCTTCAGCACGATTATGGCGTAGAGCTTGCATACGCAGACGAAGAAGTAGATGCCACCGCCGCCGATGCCGACATCGCTGAGTTGCTGGGCGTGCCTCGGGGCGCGTCGGTGCTGCGCATTCGCCAGGTTATCTATTCTACCAAGGGCAAAGCTACGATTTACGGCGTAGGTTTCTACCGCTCTGAGCGGCACACGCTCTTCATTCGCCGCTTCCGATGATCCTGCTCAGCAAGGGATGCAATTCAGATTCCTGGCCGACCGCATGAATGAACGTTACCGAGGGCAGTCGTGTCGGACGGCGATCAGGGAAACCTGTTCCAGGTCAGGGTAATGTTCGTCCTTGTCGGGAGTGCGGTCCGCGGGTGCGATCTGCTGGACGGTGGTTCGCGCCGGCAACTCACCACGGAAATACTTGTCGTAGACTTCGTCGAATGCCTTCATGTCGGCCATGTCATCGAGGTAAACCGTTGTGGACACAACCTGGCAGAAATTCATGTCGGCCTCCTCGAGATTGTCGAGTTGGTTGCGCATCGTCTGAATGAGTTGGAGGGCTGTGGTCGAGCTATAGACTCCGCCGTTCGGTCCAGGGATGAAACCACTCTTCGCGGAACAATACAACGTGTCGCCGGCAAAGACGCATGGACTTGCCGTGGGGCTGGGCGGCATGTTCTTGGGACGCACAGCACGCCGTTTCGCGAGATCGCGGACCGCAACGCCTGTGTATTCGATTTGGGCGCCGTTGGGCAGGCTCGTGACCTCGATCGTTGCCCGGGCCGGCGTATTGCCGAACTCGAACCGGTGCGCATAGTGCTCGTTCATCACCCGCATCGGGATTTGCGCGGTCAAGAACGGATTCACGAAAACCACGTGGCCAAGATCCAATCCGGCCGCCTCGACTACGGCCTTCATTCGGTCAAGCGCGAAATCGACCTGCGCCGCCGGATCGTCCGAAACTTTGTCGTCAGGTCCGCGAGGCATGGCGGAAATAAACAGGCGATCGCGAGTGAGAATGCCCGGCGAAAAAGGTTCGTCTGATTTGTAGTTCGGCGGGTAGACGGCCCGCTTCTCCGAGAGACTCCGCACGGCGACGGCATTGATCTCGATGGGAGGATCGGCAAGCCCGGCAACGCCAAGGACAGCTCGAGCTGGCGGAATCTTCCCAAAGAACTCTGCGAAAACGCGGTTCATTTCTCCGTATTGCGTGATGTCGGTGAGGTAGACCGTGGTGTAGACAACATGATCCATCGTCAGGCCCGCCGCTTCGACGACTGATTTCAAGTTCGCGAGGGCCTGCCGGGCTTGGGCCGCGAACGTTGTAGGTAACGCACCATCAGGGCTGCGGGGGCCCTGGCCGGAAACGTAGATGTAGTCCCCCGCATCCGCAGCAGCACGATCACGCGCGGGGGGTTGCTGGGAAGGAACGGTCGCCGCCGTCTGAGCCTGTGCGCCGACAGCAGACCAGAGCAGCAATGGAACAAGAAATAATTTCATTCGCCTTCCCTCAGGATTTGAAAAAAGATCGGCCACATCGAGTCCCGCATTTTAGGCTGCCCGGGCTCTTTTTTGCGCTGCTCCCAAAATGCTGCGCAATCTTTGTCCCACAATCACTTCTTCGCCGGGCTGGATGGTCATGGAAACCAGCTCAATGTGATCGGCTGCCGGCCGCTCTTTTCTGGTCGGGCTGGGCTTGCCCTCACGAACTGCTTTTACCAGGCTGGGATTATCCGCACCGAGCACTTCGATGACCGGATCACCGTCACGCAGAGCTTGGACGCAGTCAGCGATTGAAAAACCCCAGGCGTGCTGATTCCAGGACACTCTCAGGGTAGGGAACCGGTTCCCATCGTCTGGAATGTAGATTGTTGTCTGTACGCCCGGCACTGTGTCCACCAGCTTTCGGATATTGTCCACTCGATCGTTCCACTCCCGGTACAGCTTCTTATCGTCCAGCTTCAGCCATGTTTCGAGGGCGGTCAGGCAGCCAATCATTTCTTCTTTTCCGACCTTCATGGGACGGCACACGGCTCCCTCGCGCGGACTGGAATTCATGATGGCCGCCTCGATCAAATCTTTTCGGCCTAATAGCACGCCGCTGCACTGCGGGCCGCGCAGACCCTTTCCGCCGGAAAAGGTATAGAGGTCAATTCCCATTCGCGCGTAGAGCTTGGCATTGTCCGCGGGAGGAATGCCGGCGGCGTCGTCGAGGAGCAGCGGGACCTTGCGGTCTTTCGCGATCGCGAGTTCCTTCTGCAGTTCGTCGCCCAGATGCGTGGTGTAGATCAGAGTCGTGTTCTGGTTGATGGCGTTGGCCAGTTCTTCTGGCGAGTAGGCGAGCACGAGTTTCGCGCCCGTCAGCCGGATCGCACTATCAAAGGCGCTTCGGCCACCCGACATGACGACTTCATTCTTGAGGCCAGTGGTGTCGGGCAGTTGCCAGATCAACTTGTCATCAGTGCCCGCCATGGATCCTGCGGTGGCGACCGCCATGGCGCCAGCTGCACCGGAGGTGATCATTCCAAACTCGGCGCCCGTGAGTTCTGCCAAACGCCGCCCTATCGCGTGCTGTAAATCCAGCACATTCACGAAATACTGCGCGGCTTCGATCTGGGCTTCGCGAACTTCGGGAAATTCCAGGGAGCCACTCAGGTATGTCCATGTGCCTCGGCAATTGATGACGGTTTTTACACCCAGGCGGCTATACACATTTTGCCGAAGGTCTTTGCCAACGGCGCTGGCAGCCTTAGCGTAGAGATCAGACACGGCGATCTGACTCAGCAGGGGAGCGGCTGCCACCCATTTCATGAATGACCGCCGGCTGGAATTCAAATCATACATTTCGAAACCTCCTGGGATTGACAACCAAGGTTCACGACCTACTCATCATCCTCATGCAACGGAACTCGAGCTCGAACGGCCAGAATATATGCTTTCGCTTCCGGTCTATTTTGGTTGTAGAAGCCGACCGTGCAGTTGGGCCGAAAATAGTAGGCATCTCCCGCTTTGGCGGGATAACGGCCTTCGAGGCCGTCCATTCCACTGCCCGCCACTATTTCGCCCTGGCCGTCGATGACGATGTAGATTTCTTCGGCCGCCTCGTGGTGGTGAGGCCAGTTCGTGCCTCCGGGCGCAAAATCCATCCAGAAAAAACTGTCCATCACATAAGCCTGATCAATCAAATCCCGCTTACCGGTGCGCAGGCCGATCAGAAGTTTGTACAAAACTGAGTTCGGGTGCCCGCTGACAGTTCGCTCATTGGCATCTTCGAGGTTTGCGACCTTCGGATGTGGCATCGGAGTACCGATTGCCATCGACGACGGGATTTTGAATCCCATTACCAGCACGCGCAGTGGCTGGTCTGACTGATTGGAGATTGAACGGTTCACTCCGGGAGGCAAATAAGTGAAGTCATGCTTGCGTAACGCGTGCACCTGATCTTCGTCACGCACTACGTCGTGCACAATGTCATGCACGGCGTCGTGCAGAATGTAGTGCAGCATGCCCGTCCCTTCGACCACAAAATAGATCTCCTCTTGGCGGTCGTAGACGACGGTCTGGCAGTTGCCATGCGGATCGAGAGT
>CAVWLI010000010.1:0-54716 GCA_963755795.1 uncultured Acidobacteriota bacterium
CGTTTTTTCGATGCATTCGGGCAGTCCGTAACTCTGCACCCGCAGCCCGTTGACCGTGATGCAGGGCGGCTGCAGCAGATTGCGCTGCCGAATCACGGCCGGATCCATCCCAATCTTCGCAGCCAGTTCGTCGAGCTGCGATTCAAAAGCGAACCGTACATTCACTGTCCCATGACCGCGCATGGCGCCGCACGCCGGTTTGTTGGTGAGCACCCGGTATCCGTCATATTGAATGTTGGGGATGTCGTAGAGCGCGCCCAGCAGCGCGCCCGAATAAAGAATCGTGACCACGCCGTAGGAACAATAAGCGCCGCCATCCTGCACCACGCGCGCTTTTACGGCGGCGATGCGCCCGTCGCTCTTCACGCCCGTCTTCAAATCAATAATGGTGCGCGGCCGTCCGCGATGCGCCCAGAAGACTTCTTCACGCGTATACGTGATCTTCACCGGAGCCTGCGCCTTGCGCGCAGCCACAGCGGCGATAATTTCAAGCGGAATCACTTCACTCTTACCGCCAAATCCGCCGCCGACGAGCGGCTTGATCACCCGAATCTGTGACATCGGCATTTCCAGCACCAGCGACAGCTTGTGCTGCAGGTAATACGGAACTTGCGTCGAAGACCATACTGTCAGCCGTCCGGGCTTGCCGGTATGCGGATCGATTTCGAACGACGCCAGCGTCGAATGCGGCTCCATCGCCGCATGTGTCACTTCATTCGCGATGAACCGCGCCTCCGCCACCTGATCTGCTTCGGCAAACCCTTTGTCGGGATCGCCAAAAACATGGTGATAATCTTTCTCCAGATTGCCCGGCTTGGAATCGTGAATGAGATCCTTCTTCGCCTTCATCGACTTTTCCGGATCGAAATACGCGGGCAACACTTCGTACTCGACGTCAATCAATTCCAGCGCCTTCTCGGCGACGGCTTCAGAACCCGCAACCACACACGCAACGTTATCCCCCACGTACCGAACCTTATCGAGCGCCAGCGGATACTCGTCGTGACCAACCGGAAGAATTCCGTAGGGATTGGGCGCATCCTCGCCGACGGCAACGGCAACGACGCCTTCACATTTCTCGGCGCGGCGCGAATCGATGTGTTTGATTCGCGCATGCGGGTAGGGCGAATGCAGAATCTTTCCGATCAGCATGCCGGGTACGCTGAGGTCGTCGGTATATTTGCCCGCGCCCGTAGTCTTCTCGGCGGCGTCGATCATCGCCGTGGGCTTGCCGATAATGGAGAAATCGCTCATCTTGTCATTCCGCACAGCGTGGAATGCGCTTGCTCGCATTCCCACTTCACTTGGCGAATGCCAGGCCTTTGCGCTCCGCCTCGACCACTGCCCGGATCGCTTCATACATCTGGCTATACCCCGTACATCGGCAAAGATTGCTGCTCAGCGCCGCGCGAACCTCAGCGTCGGAGGGATCCGGATTCTCCGCCAGCAGCGCCTTAACCGTCATCATGAATCCCGGTGTACAGAAGCCACACTGAGCCCCACCCCAATCGCCGTACGCCTTCTGAATCGCCGCCAGCCCGCCGTGCTCGCTCACTCCTTCGACGGTCGTAATCTCTTGTCCCTCACAGCTGGCCGCGAGCATCGTGCAAGCCATCATGGCAACGCCATCCACCAGCACCGTGCATGCTCCGCAGGACGAATCATCGCACCCCCGCTTCGACCCCGTGAGCTGCAGTTCCCGCCGCAACACATCGAGCAGTAGACTATTCGGCTCGATCGCAAGCTCATGCGAGCGTCCGTTAACGCGAAGTTCGATAAGTTCTTTTTTCATAACCTGCTTTGAGCTGTCAGCTCTCTGCTAAGGCTTTTACTGAAAGCTGATAGCTGATAGCTTCTTCAGTACTTCGCCACCTTCCCATCCACGCGCCGCGACCAGGCGTCGATGCCGCCCCGCATCGACTGCGCTTTTTCGAATCCCTGCTGCCTCAGCCACACCGTCACATTCATCGATCGAACTCCGTGATGGCAAACCACGACGATGTGTTCTTCAGGCTCAAGTTCCTGATGCGCCCGCGACGGCACATCGCCCATGGGGATCAGCTTGGCGCCATCGATCCGGGCAGTCTCAAACTCCCAAGGCTCGCGAACATCGAGCAGCGTGAACTCCTCTCCCGCATCCAGCTTGCTCTTCACTTCTTCCGGTGTGATTTCGTAATCCATTCGTCGGATGCCGCCCTGCTACTTCCCCGTCCACTTCGGCTCGCGCTTCTCCATGAACGCGCGAACGCCTTCGTGTGCATCGGAAGTCTTCATCAGTTCGTCGAAATAAATGCGCTCGGCGCGAGCCAGACCCTTATCGAAATGCATCGAGTCCCACGCATACGACGCCTTCTTGGCCAGTGCCAGCGCCGCCGGACTGAGCTTGCGCAAATGTCCAATCCCTTCATCCACCGCGGCAGCCAGTTCACCCTCCGGCACAGCCCGAGTGGCCAGACCAATTTCCGCCGCCTCTTTGCCACCGATCGTACGTCCGGTCAAAATCAGTTCCGCAGCGTGCTTCTGCCCCACGAGCGCAGCGAGTGCAGTGCAGGCCACCGGCGCATAGCAACCCAGCTTGATTTCCGGAAATCCCCATTGCGCCGATTCCGCGGTATAGACCAGATCGCACACCATAGCTAATTCCGCTCCACCGCCCAGACAATGCCCATGCACGGCAGCGACCGTAACTTTTTTCGTCGCGACGAGGGCGCGTATCACAGTGTGAAACTTGCTCAACATCTCCTCAACCTTCTCCGGAGCATGCGCACCCACGTCCACGCCGGCCGAAAACGCGTTGCCTTTTCCATTCAGAACGATCACGGAGATGTCCGGCCTTGCCTCGATTTCCGCCAGCGACTGCCCCAACTCCACCATCATTGGAATGTCGATGACGTTCAGCGGCAGGTTGCTCAGCGAGATCCTTGCGATTGGCGGATCCTCCCTCACAATTAGCGAAGCAAAGTTAGTCGCGACTTCTGGCATCAAGGTTTTTTCTCCGTGCCTCAGTGCCTCCGTGGTGATCACAAATCCGCTACAGGTTGATCGCCGACTTCCGCACTTCGCCAATAGTTGAGAGCGGATCGCGCGCCCCGGTTTTTTCCGCGATCCACTTTTTCTCGTTGCTGATGATATCCAGCAGCAACTTCCGATCGGCCGCCGACGGCATGTATTCCTTTATGTGTTCATCGTAGTCGCGATCCTCCACCATTTCGCCCGTCTGCGCGTGGAATTTCTGTCCAGCCCACTTCCCAATCGCGCGATTGAACTTGATGTGCGGCGCATACAGCTTCGGCTCGCCCGGCCGCAGTGCGCCGTTGAAGCGCTCAATCAGACCCGCTACTTCATCGCGATAAAGATTGCGGTTGTAATCATTCAAGTCGTCCAGGTCCGGGGCCTTTTCGTTCTTGGGCTCGTCGTAGCGACCCTTCACGCCCCACACATACGCCCAGTGTGCCGACGACGAATGATCCGTCCCAAACAAATCATAAGAACTCGAAATCCACTTGTTCAGATATTTCTGGATCAGCCATGCCGGAATCACGCCCGCTTCCACAATGCGCCGCAATCCATCGTTGCCCGTCCCCATGTGGAAAGCTTCTTCGCGCAGCATGTACGACATTGATCGCCCCAGCGGTGCGAACGCGGAATACTTCAACATCTGCAGCTGAAATTTCCCGTCCCGGTCGACGAAGTCGGTGTAGGTGAAAAAATCCATCCAGTTGTCGACGTCGACATTGAAGGCGCCCAGCAATCGCTTGTTTTCAAACGCCCTCCGCTCCAGCATTTTCTGCGCTTCAACCTTGCCGGAGTAGCCAAAGTGATCGACCAGTAACGCACACATCTGCCACCCGTGGCGCATCTCTTCAATCATCACCCGAGTAATGGCGCGACGGTCCCATTCCGTCGGCGCGTTCGCCAGCAGATTGCGCTGCTGCTCGACGCTCGCGAACTCCGTATCGCCCTGGTAGACGATCATGTTCATCAACGCGTCACGCATCTGCTGCGTGGGAATCTGCCGCAGGTTCTCCCACTTGCGGCGACCTTTGTACGAACCAAACTCGATTTCTTCCGTATCGATCGCGCCATACAGCGTGTCGAAGTGAAAGGCATCGATGTCGGCCGTGTTCACGCCAATATCTTTGCGCCAGTCGTTGAACAGTCCGATCCAATCGCTGAATGTTCCGATTTTCGCTACTTTTCCCGGCATGTTGACCTCAAATGTGTGGCCTCGAATTCTTCACGCTACTTCGCCTTGAACACCGCCGGCCTCTTCTCCACGTACGCCGCCAGGCCTTCCTTCGCATCTTCGCTCTGAAACAGCAACTGCTGGTTCTCGCGTTCGACAGCCAGCGCCGACTCCATCGGAATTTCCCATCCCGTCTGCACCGCACGCTTGATGCGCCCCACCGCTTTCGACGCCTTGTTGGGCGGGCAGAACTGCTTGGCGTACTCCATAATGTTCTCCATGAAGCCATCGCGCTCGAAAACATCGTTAACGATGCCGAGTTCCTGCGCCTCTTCAAACGAGAACGTGTTGCCCGTCACCATCAACTCGATCGCTTTGCTCTTGCCCACCATGCGCGAGAGCCGCTGCGTACCGCCGGTTCCGGGCAGCACTCCAAGATTCACCTCGGGCAGCCCAATCTTTCCAGCATCCTTGCGCGCGATGCGGAGATCGGCGGCCATCGCGATTTCCAGTCCCCCGCCCACGCAGTGCCCGTTGATAGCCGCGATCACCAACTTCGGCGTGTGCTCAAGACGCAGCAGCATCTCGTTGGCATGCAAGCAGAAATAATATTTGAACGTGGGATCGACGCTGCATAGCATCTTGATGTTCGCGCCCGCGGAAAAGAACTTGTCGCCCGCGCCCGTCATCACGATCACATAAACGTCGTTGTCCATGCGCGCCTTCAGGATCGCCTCGTCGAGTTGCCGGTTCATTTCGTAGGTGTAGGTATTGGCGGGCGGATCGCACATCTCGATCACCGCGACCCCACCTTCGGTGCGGTAGTTGACAAGTTGCTTCGTGGCTTCGCCGGTTGTAGGCTGCACTGTAGTTGCCATATTTCGTATCTCCTTAAATCTTCAAATCCTAAACTTTGTCATTCCGAATCGGGCTGAAAGACCGGTGAGGAACCCGCTGTCGCGGGTCCCAAAGACCGCCTCCGCATCAACCCTTGCCCTTCTTCGCCCCCGCCATCACGCCCCGTAGAAAAACATCCCCCATCTCGCGCGCAATCGACGCCGCATCGGCGTCGACGCGCGGGTTGTGCCAGGTGTAAATCCAATTCATCATGCCAAACAGGCTGAGTACGGAAATGCGCGTGGAAAACTGCAGACCACGGTCCGCCTTCAAGTCGTCCAGCAGCCCAACGCAAATCCGGTAGTATTCCCGCTTGATGGCCGCGACTTCCGCAGCAAAACCATCCTTCAGCGCCTCGGCCTCGTGCGACAAGACCTTCATGGCCGCCTGATTCGCCAGAAAATATTCCAGGTGATTGAGGATGAAAATCCGGATGCGCTCTTCAGGGTCGGTCACGCCTTCCAGCCGCGTCTTCAGCCGCTGCACGATCGTGGTGAACGTATGCTTCTGGATCAGATACAGCAGCCGCTCTTTGGACTCGAAGTAGTAATACAGTCCCGCCAGCGACATGCCGCTCTCGCGCGACAGGTCGCGCATCGACGCGCCTTCATAGCCCTTTTTACAAAACACTTCAGTAGCGTGAGCAAGTATCTCGGCCAATCGCCGATCATAGCGCGTGGCCGGCACAGTTGCGCCGCGGGGCCTGCGGGCGGTCACTCGGGTTGCCGTGGAAGGACTCCCCATAATCGGGTAGCGGAGAATTCGAACGTTCGTTCGAACACAGTATAGTCCGCTGTGATCCTGATCACAAGGGTTTGCCATCAGTTCGATTTTCGATTCTTGCCCACCGCCTCTGGTCCGAGATGGCGGGCAGCTTGGGGCGCGAAGATTTCCTTTTCTTCACCGGATCGGCTCAGTTCCTTATGTCCGCCAACAACCGCTCAATCTCCGCCTTCAAGTCCGCCGTCAGCGGAAGAAACGGCAGCCGCGAGGGCCCGCCGTAATAGCCGTCGAAGTCCATGCCATGCTTGAAGCCAGGAACCCCGAGATCGCCCACACGTTGCGCAGCCTGCGCAATTCTTTCCTGCTTCAGTCGCGCGAGTTCAGCGTCGCCTTCCTTCCACGCGGCGTAGATCTCGTAGCAGGCCGTGGGCGCCGGACACGCAAACGCCAGGATCGCCCCCACCGCACCGGCATCGAGCGACGGCTGCAATTTGTGCGCAGCTCCCACCAGCACCTGGAATCCAACTTCTTTCTGCCGCGTCTTCATCGTTCCCACCATCGTCACCGCCGACGAGGACGGCTTCGGTAAAGACGAATCCGGGTGCCCCATGTCTCGCGCGTTTGCGAGACGTGGGGAAGTCTCAGCGGTTCCCGCCAGCACTCCGACGGGCACCAGTCCGCTCGCGTCGCCCGCCTGCGACGGCGCACGGGCCGCCGCCAGCATCCGCGGCGTAACTGCTTCAAATGTCTCGGTCACGGTGGCGCTGCGCTTGATGTGGCGTCGTGCCCTCGACCATCTTTCGCACTTTTTCCACGTCGCCGCTCGATTCCTTGATGCCAATCAGGTTCGAATGTCCCGCCAGCTCGATCACCAACTCCGCGGGAATGTCGTATCCAGTGGCCTGCGGGAAGTTGTAAATAATGACCGGCAGCGGTGAGCGATCGGCCACCGTACGGTAAAACGCCAGAAGGTTCGCTGGCTGCATCTGCTTCTTGTAGTAGTGCGGCGTGCGCACCATCGCGACATCGTAACCAAGTTCGGCCGCGTATTCGGTCAGCCGCAGCGTCTCAATCGCCGACTCAATCCCTGTGCCCGCAATCAACACCTTGTGCGGCGCAGCCGCCTCGCGCGCCGCTTTGAGCACGTCACGCCGCTCCTGATCGGAGAGCATGATCGCCTCGCCCGTCGAACCCAGCACAACAATGCCCGCCACCGGCGTGCGTGAATAGCGCTCTACGTTCGATTCGAGCTTTTTGAAATAAACGTTGCCGTCGGGATAGAACGGCGTGGTGATAGGAGGAAAAATTCCGTGTAGCAGCATAGGGAAGCCTCTGTTCTCCACTCTCAATTTATCAGTTTCGGATGATGACGAGTCAGGGGACGGGAGAGTCAAGGGTCAGTCCCACCAGAAAAACCAGACGCGGTTACCAAGCAGCCCAGCGGCCAGCATCTCAATCGTTTCAGTCCCTTGAAGGACGATGTCTTCACAATAAAAAAACTGCTGTTCCGCCAGTCTCAGCGCATCTTCACGGGTGCTGGGAGGCCGACTGACGGACATTTCTATAACATCACCGCTCATCCCAACGAGTTCCGCGCCATAATCCTCAAACCACTTTCTCATTATGCGGACATGAACGGCAGGGTCAGGACACTCATTCCACCCGCCGAAATTGAGCTGCGCTGGTACCTCCCAGCCGTTCTTGGTCGGGAACAGCCCGATTGTGACCTTGGCCTTCGGCGGACCTGAGCCGACACGTTCAAAAGGAATTGTGAATCCGGTAACGGCGTGAACGCTCTCCGGCCAGTCCCCGTGCAGTTCCTTGAGAAAGTCCTGCCAACTTGCGCCGTGAGCCTTCTGGAGCGCGTTCAGGTTCGACTGCTCGCATTCCTTCAACCACTGCTCTGCGCTTTGAGAAGCGGCTTCCGTCAGAATTTCCGCTAGGGGCTGTCCGTGCTCATAGTTCGCAAACTCGAGGACGCGGCTCGCCTCTTTGTCATTCCCCAGAATCACCGGCCAATAGCCGGTCTCGTCCGCGAGCGCCCGCAATTGTCGCCATCGGTCCACCGCTTCTGAACCTGGACAAGAAAATCGGTATCCATCAGCAGCATAACGATTGGGAACGGCGGCAAGCTCCCTTATGCCCAAGCGATCGGCGACAAGCTTCGCCAGATTCTCATCCATAGCAAACCCCGGTTATTTGGTTCGTTCGGAGAGCCGTTCCGCGTGCAAGTGCTGCAGCGCTCGCACATTGATCTCCCCGCGCTGCAAGGCCTCGATCCCCTCAGCCGCGGCCCGCGCGGCTGCCAGCGTTGTGATCGTCGGGATGCGTGCCGTCACCGCTGCTCGACGGATTGCCTTCTCGTCAAACCAGGGCTCAAGGCCCGTGGGAGTGTTCACGATGAGTTGAATGCGCTGGCCCTTGATGAAGTCGACCACGTTGGGCCGCCCTTCTTTCACTTTATAGACGCGCTCCACGTTCATGCCCGCAGCCTCGATCACGTCCGCAGTACCAGCCGTAGCCACCAACTTGAATCCCATATCCACAAACTTGCGAGCAACCTCGGCGACATGGCGTTTATCGTGGTCAGTAACGCTGATAAAAATCGCCCCCTGCGTCGGCAATTTCTGTCCCGCTGCCAGCTGAGCCTTGGCGAATGCTTCGCCGAAGTTGTCGGCCACGCCCATCACTTCGCCGGTCGATTTCATCTCGGGCCCGAGAACAGTGTCGACACCGGGAAATTTGTTCCACGGAAACACGGGAGACTTCACATAGTAGAAACTTCCTGTGTCAAGATCGGCGCGGCGCGCAATAAACTCCGGCAGAAATTCGCGCAGCTTGCGGCCAGTCATCAGCCGCGCCGCAATTTTCGCCATCGGCACGCCCGTCGCCTTCGAAACGAAAGGCACAGTACGCGACGCTCGCGGGTTCACCTCGAGCACGTACACCTTGTCCCCTTCACCGTGACCATTTCCACGCGGGATCGCGAACTGAATATTCATCAGCCCCACCACTTTCAGCGCACGCGCCAACTTAAATGTGTAGTCGCGCATGCGTTCCAGCAGGACCTGCGGAATATCGACCGCCGGCAGCACACATGACGAATCGCCGGAGTGCACCCCCGCTTCTTCGATGTGCTGCATAATCCCGCCAATGACCACGTCGTCGCCGTCGGACAAAGCATCGACATCGACTTCAATCGCATCTTCGAGAAAGTGATCGATCAGCACCGGACGGTCGTGCGAGTACTCGACCGCCTCTTTCATGTATTTGATGATCGCCGCTTCATCGTGTGCAATCACCATCGCGCGCCCGCCCAGCACATATGAAGGCCGCACCAGCACGGGATATCCAATGCGCCCCGCGCCCTCGACCGCTTCTTCAATCGACGTGGCCATCACTCCGGGCGCTTGCGGAATCTGCAACTCTTCGAGCAGCTTGTTGAAGTGCTTGCGGTCCTCCGCCAGGTCGATCGACTCGGGCGACGTGCCTATGATTTTCACACCCGCGGCTTTCAGCGGCAGCGCCAGGTTCAACGGAGTCTGCCCGCCAAACTGCACAATCAGCCCGACGTCCGCGCCTTTTGAACTCTCGTGCTGATAGATGGCCCACACATCTTCGAATGTCAGCGGCTCAAAGTACAGCCGGTCGCTGGTGTCGTAATCGGTCGAAACGGTTTCAGGATTGCAATTGATCATGATCGTCTCGTATCCGTCATCGCGCAGCGCGAATGACGCGTGACAGCAGCAGTAATCGAACTCAATTCCCTGTCCGATGCGATTCGGTCCGCTGCCGAGAATAATCACTTTCTTCTTGTCGGTCGGCGCTGCTTCATCTTCATCTTCGTAAGTCGAATAAAGATAAGGCGTGAAGCTCTCGAACTCCGCCGCGCACGTATCGACTCGTTTGTAGACAGGCATCACGCCGTGCTTCTTGCGCAGATGACGAACTTTCTCCTGCCCGTCGAGTCTCCACACTGCCGCCAATCGTCCGTCGGAGAATCCCATGCGCTTCGATTCGCGCAGCACCTCGGTGGGAATCGATTCGATCGGATGCTTTTCCAGTTCCAGTTGCTGGTCGTTAATTTCCTTGAGTTGATAAAGAAACCACGGATCCATCGAGGTCATCTTCGCGATCTGTTTTACCGTGTGTCCCTGCCGCAGCGCATATTGCACATACGCAAGTCGCTCGGGATGCGGCGTCACTAATCGCTTGGTCAGAATCTTCGGCTCAATCTTTTCCCCGCCCACGCGCTTGCCGGTATCGAGCGAACGGATGCCCTTCATCAGCGCTTCCTTGAATGTGCGCCCAATCGCCATCACTTCGCCCACCGACTTCATCTGCGGGCCCAGCGTGTCGTCGGCGCCAGGAAATTTCTCGAACTGCCATTTCGGAATCTTCACGACGACATAATCGAGAGTCGGCTCGAAACATGCCGGGGTTTTGCGCGTGATGTCGTTCGGAATCTCGTCCAGCGTGTAGCCCACGGCAAGTTTCGCGGCGATCTTCGCGATCGGGAAACCGGTAGCTTTCGAGGCTAACGCTGACGACCGAGAGACGCGCGGGTTCATCTCAATTACGACCATCCGCCCGGTCTCGGGGTTTACGCCGAACTGAATATTCGATCCGCCCGTGTCGACGCCGATCTCACGGATCACCGCAATCGACGCGTCGCGCATCGCCTGGTACTCGCGATCCGTGAGCGTCTGTGCCGGCGCCACCGTAATCGAATCCCCGGTGTGCACGCCCATGGGATCGAAATTCTCAATCGAGCAAATGATGATGACGTTGTCCTTCGTATCGCGCATCACCTCGAGCTCAAATTCCTTCCAGCCCAGCACCGACTCTTCAATCAGTGCCTCGTGCACCGGAGAGAAATCGAGCCCCCGGTTCAGCACCTCCACCATTTCTTCGCGGTTGTAAGCGATGC
Source organism: uncultured Acidobacteriota bacterium (assembly GCA_963755795.1). Classification (GTDB taxonomy): domain Bacteria; phylum Acidobacteriota; class Terriglobia; order Terriglobales; family Acidobacteriaceae; genus Sulfotelmatobacter. The sequence goes on from CAVWLI010000010.1 coordinate 10,737, forward strand.
CGCCGCCCGACCCGCCCAGCGTGAACGACGGCCGGATAATTACCGGGAACCCAATCTTGCCCGCAAACTCCAGCCCATCTTTCGAGTTGTTGACCAGCGCCGACTTCGGCACATCGAGCCCGATGCGCTGCATAGCATCTTTAAAGAACAGCCGGTCTTCCGCTTTCTTGATCGCAGCCACATTTGCGCCGATCAACGTGGCGTCATATTTTTCCAGCACGCCGCCGTCCGAAAGTTCAATCGCCAGATTCAGCGCGGTCTGCCCGCCCACGGTCGGCAGCACGGCAAAACCAGCGCCCGGCGCCATTTCTCGCTCGATGCGGATAATCTCTTCGAGATACTCCAGCGTGAGCGGCTCAATATAAGTGCGGTCGGCCGATTCCGGATCGGTCATGATGGTGGCCGGATTCGAGTTCGCGAGCACCACTTCATAGCCCTCGGCCTTGAGCGCCTTGCAGGCCTGCGTGCCGGAATAATCAAACTCCGCCGACTGCCCAATAATGATGGGCCCGGAGCCAAGAATCAGAATCTTCGAGATGTCAGTGCGTTTTGGCATTTACGATGCGATCTTTCCGGAACTGCTTTGAAAGGGCGCGGCTTCAGCCGCGCCGCTAGGCTTCTTCAATTCAACGGGCTTTAGCCCCTGAGGTGCCGCGTCCAAATCAAACCCCGCGTAGGCGGATGAATATGGAAACTCCTCCGCTCGCCCGCAAAAATGCATGCGCACCGGATTCTCTCGAATGTACGAAACATGCCTCAGATAGTCTTCTTCGTCCCGAATTCGATGATCCGAGAATCCCTTTTGCCAAACTTCCATATTCGATCCGAGTTCTTTCTTTGCGCGGTACGAAAACCCTCCCTTGATGAACTGGACGGCCTTCTCCAAGCTCGTTGTCGGCGTGAGTAGGACGTGAATGTGATCCGGCATTACGACGAACTCGTGCAGCAAGTAAGCGGAACCGCGATAGTGATAGAGAGTATCAATCAGAAGTTTTGCCCAGCATTCACGCTGAAAAAGAGACCGGCGTCCCCACGTCGCGGAGGTAATCATGTAGGCGTGGCCCGTATTGGTAGCGTGTTCTCTTGCTGGCCTCATAATGTACTAGCCTTGAACGGGCGCGGCTTTAAGCCGTGCCACACAATCTCTAAATTAGTAACCAAGGCTTTAGCCCCGGGTGCGACCCTCAGCGGCTAAAGCCGCAATCCTTTGACTGCATCCTACGGCGCGCCTTAAAGGCGCGCCCTTTCAAAGCCCTCGCTGCCGACTGCCCAATGATGATGAGCCCGGAGCCGAGAATCAGAATCTTCGAGATGTCCGTGCGTTTGGGCATCAGGATTTCGTCTCAATGAATTCGTGTCCGCCCCTGCAATCGGGATGTATCGGTGACACATCAATCCTAATATTCTTGGTTGTTCTGACTGCATCGGTCACTTCAACATCGAACAGGCCGCCCAAGCGATCAGAACCCTTAACGATGATGTCGAGGAAATAGTGACCCTTTGGAATTGGTCCGAAATCGAAATTGCCGTGGCCATCCGTTGTAACGGAGGCAACTTTCTTCAACTCTTCGAATCGTGCAGTGCGATACTCATACAGAGTGAGTGTTGCGTCGCTGACGCTGAATGATTGACGAAGCCACCTGAATTGCAGAGGCCCCAGTCTCCTACCCACAAGCCGACCTCGGATAGCCGTCACCTGATGAAAGTAACCGGGCGCCAAAGTGCACGCGCTGACTGACCTTGAAATGAGCACCATGGAAAGGAAAGCCGCGATAATGCGCGTCGCCCTCTTCACCCCCTCCACTCCTCCATCATCTTCGTAAATTCCTTAAACAGATAATGCGAATCATGCGGACCGGGCGCGGCTTCCGGATGATACTGCACCGTGAACAACGGCAGATTGCGATGCCGCATGCCTTCCAGCGTGTCATCGTTCAGGTCGATGTGCGTCAACTCAACTTCACTGTCAGCCAGCGAATGTGGATCAACCGCAAAATTATGGTTGTGCGCCGTGATCTCGATCTTCCCGGTCTTCAACTGCTTCACGGGATGATTCCCGCCATGGTGTCCAAACTTCAGCTTGAAAGTTTTCCCGCCGAGCGCAATCCCCGTCAGCTGATGTCCCAGACAGATTCCAAAAATCGGCTGCCGCCCCATGAGCCGCCGAATCGAATCGACGGCATAGGTACACGGCTCAGGATCGCCCGGCCCATTCGACAGAAAAACTCCGTCGGGTTTCAGCGCGAGCACATCTTCCGCCGGAGTCTGCGCCGGGACCACCGTCACCTTGCAGCCTTCGCCGCGCAACTTGCGCAAAATATTCTGCTTGATGCCGAAGTCATACGCCACCACGTGAAATCGCGGCGGCTCATCTTTCACTCCAACCACCGCGACCGGCTCGTGCGAGCGCTCGCCGACTTCCCACACATACGGCCGCTTGGTGCTCACTTCTTTCGCCAGATCCATCCCATCCATCTTCGGAATCGATCGCGCCTTTGCAATCAGCTTGTCGGCATCACTCTCAATGGTCGACACCACGCCGCGCATCACGCCGTGGTCGCGAAGATGCCGCACCAGCGCCCGCGTGTCAATGTCCGACAGCACCGGCACCTTGAACTGCTCCAGATATTCCTCAGCCACCTGCTGCGAACGCCAATTCGAGCTGACGCGCGAAAACTCGCGCACGATCAGCCCTTCGATCCACGGACGCGTGGCTTCGTTGTCTTCGTGGTTGGTGCCGTAATTTCCGATTTCCGGATTGGTCAGGACAACAATCTGCCCCGAGTAGGAGGGGTCCGTGAAAATTTCCTGGTAGCCAGTGATGGAAGTATTAAAAACGACTTCGCCGTAGCATTCGCCTTTGGCGCCGTAGCCTTTGCCTCGGAAGACTCTGCCGTCCTCCAGCGCAAGGATAGCCTGCATTCTCGCTCCGGTGAGTGGATTTTACGAATCTTATCAGTTAATACGGTGGCGGCCAAGAGCGGAACGCGGAAATCCACAAAGAAATATTTTCCTGCGAGCGATTCAACTTCGAGCAACTGCTACGAACCGGTTAACGCACCCGCCCCAGCTTATCCATCGGCCAGTACCCGAACACGGCCTTGCCATAAATAAAGCTTTGGTCGACCGGGCCGAAATCGCGACTGTCGTTCGACATGGAGCGGTGGTCGCCCAACACAAAAAAGCTATGCGGCGGCACCACCCTCTCTTCGTACGATCGAGAATCCGTATAAGCCGGGGGAACGTAGTCTTCGTCGAGCGCCTGGTCATTCACATACACCTGCCCGCCGTCGATGCGGATGCGGTCGCCGGCCATCCCAATCACACGTTTGATGTAGCTCTTCGATGGGTCGCGCGGATAACGGAACACCACAATATCTCCGCGCTCAATGGGCTCCAGCCGGTAAACAAACTTGTTCACGAAGATCCTCTCCTGATCTTCGAGCGAGGGCATCATGCTTGTTCCCTCAACCTTCACCGGCTGATAAAGAAAAATAATGATAAAGGCGGAGGTCGCCAGCGAAATCATCAGATCGAACACCCACGCCCCAATCACGACTCCAAAAACCGAGGCTTTCGATCGCGGCTCAACGCCAGGAGCCGCAGGCAGCGTTGTCTGGCCTACTGGATTCGGGTCTGAAACCGTGACTGCCATGTACTCCTATTGTATACAGAACTTACCTGGGGGCTGCGGGCTGAATTTCGAGGCCGCCGGTTCGATGGGACATGCCACTCGCACGAATCCTTCGTGATGCTTCGTGTCCTTTGTGGTTGATGCCATTTTCGTGCGGTGCCACTACTTCTTCCGGTCACCTTATGAGTCGGGTTACAATAACGTCACGCGAGGAAATCCTATGACACGCCGGTTACTGCAGAACAAAATAGTCCGCCGCAGCCTGACCTTATGCTTCCTCTTCATGGTAACTCTGAGCCTGTCGGCACAGTGGACCTCGCCGCAGGAAGAGTCTGGAGTCCCGGCCTACAATGCCGGGCCTCCACCCAAGGGCACGAAGCTTCCGCCGCTCCTCACCAAGGCCGACCTCTGGGGGGCCGACGCGCAGAATGCCTACCAGACCCACGCCTACGAACTGGCCGCAAAGATTCCTAACGTGCTCCACCAGCAGCCCTGCTACTGCTATTGCGATCGCATGGGCCACAACAGCCTGCACAGCTGCTTTGAAGGCACTCACGGCGCCCAGTGCGCGACCTGCCTGAAAGAACTTTACTATTCCTACCAGCAGCACCAGAAAGGTAAGACCGCCACACAAATCCGCGCCGGAATTATCAAGGGAGAATGGAAGCAGATTGATCTGCAGGCAGCCGCAACCATGAACTAGCGGCTGGAACGTCCTAGGAAATAAGCCCGGCGATCGAGACCATGCATTTGCTGTGATTCGCAGTAAAACCAAATGCACCCCAGACAGAAGCTTCGCGTGATGTCGCTGGTCGGCCTCATCACCGGGCTCCCGGCGCTGTCTTACATTCTTACCACCGAACATCCGCTCAACCACGTTCACGCTTGGCTTATCATCGCCTACATGTTTGTCATCCTCGCCGGCGAAGCGGTCTACATGCTGCGGCACCGCGAGGAACTCCGCGATCCTCCCGATCAACAGGAACGGCGGCGGCAATGGGCGATTCAAAATGGCCCCGCCGTGCTCAATCTGTTCATCGCCCTTTTTGTCATCGAAACCGTCTGGTTAGCTTTTCAGCTTTACAGCGGCCATCTCGACGCGCGCCGCATGATTCTCTTTCGAGTTCTTCTCATCGCCTTTCTGCCCGTCTTGGTCCTGCTGGTCTGGACTAAGATTCGGATGCAGGCCAAACGCCGCCAAGCGGGCCACAAGGATTCCGGCTGACCGGTCGTTTCGCGTACCGATCTGACAATGTTTGCCGATGTGTTCCGCGTTTAGAACCAAACTCACAAGCGAACCTCGCCGGGTAACATTGCCCTGAACCCTCCCTTTGAGTGATACTTTATTGCTCGATTAAAAGCACGATCTCAAGGAGTTCCCCATTACCAAGAGCACAGGAAGAGTTTTGCACATGGCTCAGAAACCTACCGCGAAAAAGACCCTGGCGGAAGATCCGCGTTACACGCAGGCGCTGCAGAGCTACGAGGCCGGACTGCGCGCCATGCAGGAGCACAAATTCGACAAGGCGAAGCCTCATTTTCAAAAAGTGATCGCCGGACCCACTAAGGAACTCGTCGATCGCGCCAACGTTCATCTCAACATCTGCAACCAGCACCTGGAGCGCTCCGTCGCCGCGCAGTTCAAGACCGCCGAGGAGCATTTCGACTACGCCGTCTCGCTGATGAACATCGGCGATTACGTCACCGCCCGCGAGCATCTGGAAAAACTCCTCAAGCAGAATGCCCAGTCCGATTACGTGGTCTACGGCCTGGCGGCGCTCGACTGCCTCACGGGACACGTCGAAGATTCCCTGCGCCATCTGGACGCGGCTCTGCGCCTGAATTCCCAACTTCGTTTCCAGGCGCGCAACGATTCTGATTTCCAGAACCTGGCCGAGGATCCACGTTTCACCGAATTGCTCTATCCGGATCCTGGCGCAGAACTCGGCTCCGACGGAGATCTCGGCGAAGAAGAGCCTGCCTAGCCCATCTGCGGGGAAAGCCTTCATGGAATCCAAGACCGCCGAGTTCCTGTCACCGGAAAAAACCGCGCGCGAGCGCGGGCTTCGGGTCGTCGCCATCGGCGGCGGCACCGGGCTTTCCACGCTGCTCAAAGGACTCAAACGCTTTGTGCTTTCCCCGGCGGAAATTCCGCCGGACAAGGATTCACCCTGCATTCGCGATCTGAGCGCTGTGGTCACGGTCAGCGACGACGGCGGCTCCAGCGGCCGCCTGCGCAAGGAACTCAACATGCTCCCGCCCGGCGACATTCGCAACTGCATTGTCGCCCTCAGCGAAGACGAAGCCCTGCTCTCCAAACTTTTTCGTCATCGCTTCGAAAAAGGTTCTGGACTCGAAGGTCACAGCTTCGGCAATCTCTTTCTCGCCGCGCTCACTTCCCTCACCTCCGATTTTTCCGAAGCCGTGCGCCTCTCCTCCGAAATTCTTCTCACGCGCGGCCACATCTATCCCGCCACTACCTCCAACATTGAACTCGAAGCGCTCATGGAAGACGGCACTCGGGTCCGCGGCGAAACCAAAATCACCGCCAGCAAAGGCCGCATCAGCGAACTGTTTCTCGTCCCGCCCGACGTCGGCCCCATGCCGCAGACTCTTGAAGCCATCGCCAATGCCGACATGATCACCATCGGTCCGGGATCGCTCTTCACCAGCTTAATTCCCAACTTGCTGGTGCGCGGCATTGCCCAGGCGATTGTCGAATCGCCCGCCACCAAGGTTTACATCTGCAACCTGATGACCCAGGCCAACGAAAGCCTCGGCCTGACCGCGGCTGACCACATCCGCGCCTTGAATCGCCACGCGCAAAAACAAATTTTTGACTACGCTCTGATCAACCGCACTCCCGTCTCCGACGAACTCAAAACCAAGTACGCCAGCGAAGGCGCCTGCCAGATCGTCAACGATCTTGACGCCGTCGAAGCACTAGGCGTGATTCCCGTCCTCGGCGACTATCTCGACGAAGGCGGAGTCGCGCGCCACAACACCTCCCGCGTGGCCCGCGACCTGATGCAACTCGTGGCTCAGCGCCCCGCCCACGCACCGCGAAGCCTGATTTAAGCAGCTCATTAAACTGTCATTCCGAGCGAACCTTAACGATCCGCATTTCGGGTCGTTAAGCGCAGTCGAGGAACCTGCTTTTTGCCTGCTCCACCCTAGCCGCCGTTTGTCGCAAGCCCGGCATTCCTGTATCGTGATTCTTCCGCGTCGAAGCTCTACCCTCTTCGGCGGGAATTACCATGCGATCTTATCTGCTTATCACTGCGTTACTGCTGATCGCATCCACTCTGTCCTTAGCCCAGACCGGCCCGGAAAAAGGTGGCCGCGAAGTCCAGATCTGGGCAGGCGGCGGACATTCTGTAGCCGGCGGCCGCGGCGACACCGGCGCTTTCAACGCAGGCCTGCGCTACGGATGGATCCTCACCGGTCCGCACCTCCCCGGCTTTCTCCGTGGCCGCTTCGAATATGCGGTCGACGCCGTCCCGGTCTTCCTGGTCTTCCAACCAGCCGGCACCGCTTACGGCGCAGGCTTCGACCCGCTCGCCCTCAAGTGGAACTTCGAGCGCCGCGGCCGCCTCTCACCCTACCTCGAACTCACCGGCGGCGCCCTCTTCACCAGCCAGAACGTCCCCGCCAACACCAACACCGTGAACTTCATGGATCAGGCAGCCCTCGGCATGCACATCCTCGGCGCGAAACACAACATGAGCCTCGAACTGCGCTACATGCACATCTCCAACGCAGGCCTGGGGAACCTGAATCCGGGCGTCAACACCGTGCAGGTGCGCCTGGGCGTCGGAGAATTCTTCGCTAGCAAGAAGCACTAGGAAATTCCTCCGTGCCCCAGTGTCATCTGTGGTAAAAGAGTTTTCGCAACTCCCAATTCGATCCCAATCCTTGCTTCGCTCCTCCACAGCCAGCTATTCTTCCTAGTCATGTCCACGCTCGTCGAATGCGTTCCGAATTTCTCCGAAGGCCGCGATAAAACCAAAGTTGACGCCATCGTCGACGCCATGAAAATGCCCGGCGTCTATCTGCTCGATCGCGAAATGGACTCCGACCACAACCGCTGCGTCATCACCCTGGTCGGCGAGCGCGAAGGCATACAAGAAGCTGTCATCCGCGGCGTGGGCAAGGCCGCGGAACTCATCGATCTCAACGCGCACACCGGCGCGCATCCGCGCATGGGCGCGGCCGATGTCGTCCCGTTCATTCCCATCGATGGAGTCACCATCGAAGATTGCGTGGCCATGGCGAACCATGTCGGCGAACAAATCTGGAAGCGTTTTCAGATTCCCGTGTATCTCTACGAAGCCGCCGCGAGAACTCCCGAACGCCAGGGCCTGGAAAACATCCGTCGCGGCCAGTTCGAAGGCATCCGCGCCGAAATCGCCACCAACCCTGCACGCCGCCCGGACTTTGGCGAAACCCGCGTACACCCCACTGCGGGCGCAACGGTCGTCGGCGCGCGAAAATTCCTCATCGCCTACAACGTCTTCCTCAATACTCCCGACGTCGACATGGCCAAAAAGATTGCCAAAGCCGTGCGCTTCTCAAACGGAGGCATGCGTTTCGTAAAAGGTGCCGGCTTTCTGGTGCGCGGTCTCGCCCAGGTGTCGATGAACCTGACCGACTTCGAACAAACCCCCGTCCACCGCGTCTTTGAGATGGTCAAGCGCGAAGCTGCCCGCTACGGCGTCACTCCCGTATCGAGCGAGATCGTCGGACTGATCCCCAAAAAAGCCTTGGAGCAAGCCGCCGAGTGGTTCCTGCAAGTCGAGAATTTCGATTCATCCCTGATTCTCGAAAACCGCCTCGCCGCGGTCATGGGCGGAAAGATGGCAGTCGGCGGCCTGCGCGCGGGAGTCGAGCCTTTCGTCGAGCAACTCGCCGCACCCACCGCGACTCCCGGCGGCGGCAGCGCCTCCGCCGCGGCAGCCGCCATGGCCGCGGGCCTGGCGGTAATGGTCGCCTCCATGTCGCGCGGCAAAAAAGCCTACCTGCAATACGAATCGCAACTCAGCGCCGCTATCGCCCGCCTCACTCCGCTCCGCGAAGAACTCAAGGCCGCCGTCGATGCCGACGCCGAGTCCTACAACTCAGTCATGAAGGCCTACAAACAAGCCAAAACCGCCGCCGACGAAAAGTCTGCCGAGACCCTGATCGACGCCGCCCTCAAGCAAGCCACCGCCGTTCCGCTGAGCGTCGCCGAAAAAGCTCACGAGATCGCGCAGATCGCAAAATCCCTCGAGCCCATAACGAACCCCAACATGAAGTCGGACTTAACCACGGCCGCAGCTCTGGCCAGTGCGGCCCTCACCGGAGCCCTGGCCAATGTCGAGATCAATCTAGCGTCCCTCAAAGACCAGACCTTCGCCCAGGAAGTACGCCGCCGTATCGCACTCCTGTCGTAGAGACGTTGCTGGCAACGTCTCTGCCGGCGGCGGCAAAACGGTCGTCCAAGGCGTATTTTCTCCGCCGCGACCGAGTGGAAATCCCGTTCCCCGGGTTACGGAATCACAAGGTTGTACCGTTTCCCAGGAGGCCATCACCGATGCGCCGAACCGTATTCCTGTGCCTGTCAATTCTGCTCCTTGCCGCCAGCTCCCTGTTGCTCAGCCTCAACGGCTGCGGTGCGTCCCACTCGACCAGCACCACTCCCCCCGGACAAATCAAGCACATCGTCATCATCTTTCAGGAAAACCGTACTCCCGACAATCTCTTTCACGACACCGTGTTGATCAACAACGGGGCAGACATCGCCAGCAGGGGCCTCAATTCTACCGGGCAGACTGTACCGCTCGTTGCCGGCTCGTTAGCCACCGACTACGACCTCAACCACGCGCACAAAGCCTTCGTTCAAATGTATGACGGCGGCAAGATGGACGGCGCCAACCTGATCGCGGTGGGCTGCAACAAGGGCGCTACCAACTGTCCGCCCACCAATCCTCAATATTTCTACGTCGATCCCTCCTACGTCGGCCCCTATTTTCAATTGGCCGAACAGTACACTTTCGGCGACCGCATGTTTCAAACCAACCAGGGCCCCAGCTTTCCCGCCCACCAGTTCATTATTTCCGGCACTTCCGCTCCCACGGCGACCAGTAACCTTTTCATTGCGGAGAACGCCGGCGGCGTCGCTGGTGCCGGCAGCCAGACCGGATGTCTGGCGCCTCCCACCGAATTCGTCTACTTGATCGACCCCACTGGCACGGAATCCAGCAAGATGTATCCCTGTGCGGACCATCCCACGCTCACCGATGAACTCAACGCCCAGGGCATCAGTTGGCGCTACTACACGCCTTCCGCAGGTTCTTTGTGGACCAGTCCCAACGCCATCCAGCACATGTGTGGACCCAACGTTCCGCCGCCGAACGCCACCGCCTGCACCGGTTCCGACTGGGTCAACAACGTCGTCATTCCTGAAACAAAGGTCCTCACCGACATCTTGAACGGCAACCTGGCACAGGTCAGCTGGGTCATTCCCACCGGCGCAAACTCCGACCACGCCGGAAACGTGAACGGCACCGGAGGACCATCCTGGGTCGCCTCCATCGTCAATGCCATCGGCACCAGTTCCTACTGGTCGAACACCGCCATCATCATTACCTGGGACGATTGGGGAGGATGGTACGACCACGTCCCCCCGCCCTCGATCGTGAACGACGGCACGAGTTGGGGATCAGGCTACGTCTACGGCTTCCGCGTGCCTCTGATCGTAGTTTCGCCCTACGCCAAGGCCCGATATATTTCCCATGTCAACCACGATTTCGGAAGCGTCCTGAACCTCGTCGAGAAGACTTTCAGTCTGCCATCACTCGGATACGCCGACGCACACGCCGACGATCTCTCCGACTGCTTCGATTTCACCCAGACCCCGCTGGTCTTCCAGAGCATCAACGCGCCCCAGAATGCCGAATATTTTCTGAACGACAAAAGCCCCAGAACCGACCCTGACGACGACTAGGGCCTCGTCTTGCGAATCCGGATTTTGAGCACGATGGTCTGATTTCGACAACACCCGAGCACCAGAAAAGCCACCTACTTCTGCCAGACACTCGATAGCTGTCGTAAAATCGCTGCATGACACGTGCTCTTGCCAATAATTCGGTAGCGCGGTCTGGCAACAGAGGTGTCCGTCATCGTTGGAACTATCCTTCTTATCTCTATAATCGCTCGTTGGAAAGCCTCACGGGCCAGCACGCACGAGAGGACGCGCGGAGGTCATTCAACCTGAATTCGCAGGCAGCAGAATCAGGAATGAAGGACGCGGTTCTTGCGATGGGGTGGTTTTACCTTAACGGCGTTGGCATTGAGCAAAACATAGAGCAAGCCCGACGCTGGTATCGCAAGTCGGCGCGACAGGGCGACGATAGAGCGATGTTCAGCCTTGGCCAAATGGCCTACGACGAGAAGGACTTCTCGGATGCCCAAGTCTGGTTCACGCGAGCAAGTGATAAGGGACACGCCAGGTCGTTTTTCTGGCTTGGCAAATTGCACTGGCGAGGACTTGGAGTAATCGAAGACCGAAAGCTAGCTATGATGCTTTTTCAGAAAGCTGGAGCCAATAAGGTTCAAGAAGCACGGCGGGTGCTAAGGTTCCTGTCACGAAAGAGTCGCCAGTCCAAACGGTAAACTGAATGCTCCACTAGCCGCATGGGTTCTCGAAAAAATTCCCATCGCGCTTATTGCCCCTAAATCTCCCGCCGGACTCCAGCCCGTCAACGGGCATGTACTTTTGTTCCGGAATCCAGATTGCAAGTAAAATACAATAAAGCGATCTACTTACCACAAGGGCTGATCGTGCATCCAACCAAAAGTGGATGCAGCCCTAACGTTTTTCTGATTCGAGGCGCTATGAAACTCTTCGCTGTGAAAGTCTTCACGTTTTCCCTGGTTTCTGTTCTGCTGGTGTCCATGGCCTACGCCATGCCCCTGAACTCGTCTGCCCGAGCCTGTGTCCCCGGCGATCTGTTGCAACTGATCTCGGTCGATTACCGCGCGATCAAAGACTCGCCCACCGCCATGGCTCTGAAGGCTCAGCTGATGCCTGAAAACATCAAGCAGTTTGAGGCTGCCCTCAAGAGCATCGGCCTCGATCCTGACAAAGACATCGACACCCTCACCTTCGCCTCGTTCCGCGCCGGCAAGCAGGGCGTGAAGACCGTCGGCGTGGCGGCCGGCCAGTTCAACATGAAAGCCGTGTTGAAAAAAATGAAGCTGCAGAAGTACGTGCCCAAGAAGTACGGCACATCCGACATTTATCCCATGGACGGCGGATTCGTCATGAGCTTCCTCGATGACAGCACGCTGCTGTTCGGCGACTCCACCGCCATCCGCGTCGCTCTCGACACCCGCGACGGAAATGTTCTGAGCCTCGACACCAACGGCGACATGGCCGACATGATGTCCAGCGTCGACTCCGAGCCCGTCTGGAGCATCCTCGACCAGGGCGGCACCCAGAACATGATGCACTCCGCCATGGGCGACGCCTCGAAAGTCGCAGATTTCGACACCGTGAAGAAACGCTTGCTGGGTTCGCGTTACACCATGAGTTTCAGCAACGGCGTCAACTTCGATCTCACCGTGGTCACTTCCGACTCCGGCACCGCCGGTACCATGGCGTCGCTGGTGAAGGCCGGAATCATGTTAAAGAAGATGAGCGCCACGCCCGCCGAGAAGATCGCGGTAGATAACACTACGGTCGACTCCGACGGCTCAAATGTAGCGGTGCACTTCAAAGCCAGCGACCAGCAGTTCCAGTCGCTCATGCACTCCGACCTGTTTGCCGCCGTCACTCACTAACGAAACGTTGTAATCCTGAGCGCAATTGTCATCCTGAGCGTAGCGGGTGTTTCGCAAAGCGAAACACCCGCGCAGTCGAAGGATCCCTACTCTATTTTCCGCTCTCTGATGGACTCCGACCGGTTGGCTCCCTAGCGCCGATCGATCTCGAGGCAGCCCAGCGTAAACGCATAAGGAAATCCACCCGGAGCACTCTCTTTCCTGTACCCACCATCGAAGAAGACAAACATCCGCGGTGGATCAGTCTCGCTGCATTGAACTGACGGTTTCCACGGTCCGACATGCCATCCGCGGTCGGTCGCGTCCATGATCTGACAGGCGATTCCCCAATCTTTAAAATCAGATGACGGCGTCGTGGAAATGCACCACCAAAGACCAGTAGAAGGCGGCGCTGCTGTCTTCCCCAACCATACTTTCGAAAAGACGGCTTCGTACCCATGTCGCCCTTTGATCACGCAAAAATCGAAAACCTTCTCTTCGGCCGGAATAAAGATCTTATGTTGGGTCCAATTGGTGCGGCCGTCCGCGCTTTCGGCGAACCCCTGAACCAGATAATCCTCCACGTTGGAACCGGCGACGTACCACATCTTCCACTTACCGTCGGCGTAGACGACATTCGGTTCATAAACACTGCCATGCTCCCAATCCTCGTTGGCGAAAAACACGGGTTCTGGCTCGTCCACCCACGCCTGACCGTCCCATTCCAAACAACCAATCGTGTAAGGCCCCCACGGATTGGCCGCCGCACCAGCGTAGTAGATCCGTTCAACCCAGACTTGCCGCTGCGGATCCCATCCCTTCACATACGCCGGACAGTGTCGCCCGCCCTTCAGGTCCCACGTCTGGCTGGCTTCATGCCCGGCCAGCGGCGCAATGCGCGTCGCGTCTTTGGGATCGGGCGTCAAGGTCCATCCCTGGGCAGAGAGGGGCGCTCCGGCAGGAAGTGACGCGCTGAACAGCTGAATGCCCTCATGCCCTAGCGCCTCGCCTGCCACATACATCCACCAGCGATCGCCGCGCTTCGCCACGCTGGCGTCGGTGATCTCGACGACGTTGGTTAGCGGAGCAAACCCATCCTTCGGATCAAAAATCTTTGTTTCCCCGCCTGTCATAGAAAGCCCGTCACGAACGCGCGTCATCAAGATTACTTTTTCCGCATCTCTCGCTTCTCCCGCGCCCACCCATCCTTCACAATCTGCCGCGCCCGACCCACCGCCAGCGCGTCCTCCGGAACATCTGCCGTAATGCACGACGCCGCTCCCACATATGCGCCCTTGCCCACGCGCACCGGAGCCACCAGCGTGCTGTCGCTGCCGATGAATACTCCATCTTCAATCACGGTCTTGTGCTTGTTCACCCCGTCGTAATTACAAGTGATCGTCCCGGCGCCAATGTTCACGCCCGCGCCAATCTCCGCGTCTCCCAGATACGTCAGGTGATTCGCTTTCGATCCCTTGCCCAGCTTGATCTTCTTGGTCTCGACAAAATTTCCCACATGCGCGCCTTCCCCGATTTCACTTCCCGGCCGCAAGTGCGAATACGGTCCCAGCACGGCCCCGGCACTGATCCGCGCGCCTTCCATCACGCATCCCGGACGCACCAGCACTCCATCTCCAATTTCAGAATCGAGAATCACTGAATACGACCGCACCCGGCAGCCCGTACCGATCCGCGTCTTCCCCAGCAACTGCACGTAAGGCTCAATCACCGTGTCGGGCCCGATCTCCACGTCCGCATCGATCACGCACGTTGCCGGATAAAACACCGTCACGCCATCCGCCATCAACTGCCGGCACTTCGCCAGCCGCATCTTCTCGTCGATATCCGCAAGTTCCGCCCGAGTATTTCCTCCCAGCACCTCGCTGGCATTCGCCGTCTTCCAAGCGACCACGCACTTCCGCGCCTTCGGCAGCGACTTGTTCAGCACCCCAGCCATGTCGGTCAGGTAATACTCGCCGTGAGCATTGGCAGTCGAAAGTTTCCCGATATTCCCGTAGAGTTCCTTCACCCCAAACACGTAGAAACCAGAATTAATCTCGCGAATCTTTTTCTGCGCCGCCGTCGCCGCCTTCTCTTCGACGATCGCCTGCACCTCGGCGCTGCGCGCGTTCTTCCGCAGCACTCGGCCATATCCCGTCGGATTCTCCAGGTCGGCGCTCAGCAGCGTCATCGCCGCCCGCTCCTCCAGATGAAAGTCGCGCAGCCGTTCAATCGTCTCCGCCGTAATCAGAGGAGCATCCCCCGACAACACGATGACGTCGTCATAGCCCGCCAGCGCCTCGCCCGCAACCATAAGCGCGTGCCCGGTTCCTCGCTGCTCGGCCTGCAGCACAAAGTTGACGCCAGTATGCGCCATCGCCGCCCGCACCCGCTCGGCTTCATGTCCGATAATCGCGTACACGTCTTTCGCCGAAACCATGCGCACGGCCGCGCGGATCACATGCTCCAGCAGCGGCTTTCCCCCGACTTCATGTAACACTTTAGGAAGTTGCGATTTGAGCCTGGTGCCCTTGCCCGCAGCCATAATGACCACAGCTACGCGTGGAGCCGCCGCCCGCAGAGAAGAACTGCCTTTCGATTTCGTCGTTCTTCATTGGCTTCAATATATCGTGCTCACGAAGCGATGGCTATTTTCCTTGTCATCGCCTAGAATTCGTCCCCGGCAGGCACGTGCAAGCGTGCAGTCACGCCTCGCCACCAGAGGAACCATGCCCAAGTACGTGATCGAGCGGGACATCCCTAACATCGGCGACGTGACTCCAGACCAGGTTATCGCCATCTCACAGAAATCCTGCAGCGTGCTGAACCACCTCGGTCCGCAAATCCAGTGGCTGAACAGCTACGTCACCCAGGACAAAATCTACTGCGTCTACATCGCGCCCAACGAAGAGATGGTGCGCGAGCACGCCCGCCAAGGCGGATTCCCCGCCAACCGCGTCTCCGAGGTCAAGCTGGTGATCGATCCAACCTCGGCAGAAGCATAGAATGGCCGAAGCGAGGCTTGGCTGAAGCATAGATTGGCCGGAGCTCAGCTTGACTTCGCAGAGAAACCGGGAAGGGCACGACTCCCAGTCGTGCCGCCCAGAGTCAATAAAGACGCGGGCTTTATCCCCTGAGGTTTTCCCGTAAGCCGCCCTTACAGCCCGATCCCTCCATCCACCGCCAGAATCTGCCCCGTAATAAACTGCGGCGCGGTCGCGAAGAACAGCACCGCCTCGACGATCTCTTCCCCGCTCCCGTTTCGCCGCATCGGAGTCTGTTTGGCCATACGCCGCATAAACGCCGCCGCCGACTTCTCACCCAAATCAATCATCCCCGGAGCCACCGCATTCACCGCAATCTCCGGCGCCAGCGCCTTCGCCATGACTTTCGTGAGCATGTGCAGCGCCGCCTTCGACGAACAATAATGCGCGTGCGTCGCCCACGGCCGCAGCCCGCCCAGCGATCCCATATTGATGATCTTCGCTTCTATCTTGCCCGCCCCTTTGCCGCGCTTGCGCCGCATCCACTTCAGCGCCTCGCGCGACACCAGAAACGGCCCGCGCGTATTCGACGCAAAAATCGCATCCCACTGCCGCACCGTCAACTTCTCAAACTCCGCCGTCTCATAGTTCCCCGCGTTGTTTACCAGAATGTCGATGCGGCCCAGTTCCCGCCCTGCCTCCTTCATCATCGCCCGCACACTGGATTCATCGGTCACGTCGCAGCGCAGCGCGAACGCCCGCACTCCGAACCCTGACAGGTCGACAACCGTGTCCTGGGCCTCGCGCGCCGAGTTCCTGAACGTGATGGCCACATCCGCGCCCGCCCGCGCCAGCGCCAGCGCCGACGCCCGTCCCAGCCGCCGCGCCGCGCCGGTGATTAGCGCAGTCTTGCCCAGAAGAGGTCTTGCCTGAAGGTCTTTCCTATCGCTTGCCATGCAGGGATTCTACCGCCTCACTTTGCCTCTGGAAAACTCCGCATTCTCCGCGCTAGAATCCAGCATGCCCGACTCCCGCAGCGTCGTGGTTTACTCCCGCAAGGGATGCCACCTGTGCGAAGTGGTGAAAGAGAGCCTCTCGAAGCTCTCGCGCCGCGGTGGCTTCACCTGGCAGGAAATCGACGTAGACTCCGACTCAGAACTCCGCCGCCAGTACAA
This sequence comes from uncultured Acidobacteriota bacterium, assembly GCA_963755795.1. Taxonomy (GTDB): domain Bacteria; phylum Acidobacteriota; class Terriglobia; order Terriglobales; family Acidobacteriaceae; genus Sulfotelmatobacter. Next base: position 27,332 of record CAVWLI010000010.1, read on the forward strand.
CGACGAAGTCCCCGTCGTCTTCATCGACGGCCGCAAAGCCTTCAAGTACCGCATGGATGAGCAGGAGTTTCTGCGTAAGCTGGCCAGCTAGCGCCCTTCCATTCCAGCCCGCATCTTTCCAGAGCAATCTCCGTTACAATCTCTCCCGGCATGTTTGCTGGGCATGTTTGCGGACATGTTTCCTGGTATGTTGCGCACCCAACTCTACGCTGACCCTCACAACCTGTTCATGCACGAACTTGTGCTCGACTCGTGCCGCCGCCATGCGCCGCAGACCGCGCTGGTCGATACCTCCAGCGGCCGCCGCCTGACCTACGCCGAATATGGAGACACCGTCGAGTCCGTCGCCCGCGGCCTGATCGCCGCCGGCCTCAAGCCTGGAGAAGTTGTCGCCATCTTCCTGGCCAACTCCTGGGAATTCTGCACCGCGTTCCACGCCATCCAACTCGCAGGAGCCGTTCCCACTCTCCTCAACCCAACCTTTCGCGAACGTGAAGTCCGCTATCAACTCGAAAACTCCGGCGCCGTCCTCCTCATCACCGACGGCGCCAACATCGATGGCATTCATCTCGGCGGATTGCCCAACCTGCGCCGCGTCTACACCACGCGCCGGCCCGCGCCCGGAACCGAGCCGTTCGCCAACCTGCTCAGCCCAGTATCGGCGGCGTATCCTAAGCCCGACCAATCTTCCGAACAAGCTCTCGGCACGCTTCCCTACTCCAGCGGCACCACCGGCCTGCCCAAGGGAGTCATGCTCTCGCACTACAACCTGGTCGCCAACGTATACCAGTTACTTGGCCCGCGGGGCACGGCGCTCAACTCAGCCGACACCATTCTTTGCTGCCTCCCGCTCTACCATATTTACGGCCTCAACGTAGTTCTCAATCCTTCACTGATTCTCGGAGCAACACTTGTTCTGGTGCCACGCTTCAACGTGGAAACCTTCACCCAACTCCTGGTCGACGAGTCGGTCAGCATGATGCCGCTAGTCCCGCCCGCCATGAATGCGCTCTGCCAGGCCGCCGAGGCCAACCAATTCCCCCGCGACCACAAAGTCCGCTGGATCAAGTCCGGAGCCGCGCCGCTCGCTCCCGACCTTGCTCGCCGCTTCACCCAACTCACCAGCATTCCCGTGTGTCAGGGATACGGCATGACCGAGGCTTCGCCCGTCACCCACGTCGGCTTTCTCGAACCCGAACTCTACCGCCCCGACTCCATCGGCCATCCTCTGGCCGCCACCGACTGCCGCGTACTCTCGCAGATGGATATCGATCCCGCCGACACTCCCGACGACCTCACGGAAGCCCCGTCCGATCAACCCGGAGAGCTGGTTATGCGCGGTCCGCAATTTATGCTGGGCTACTGGAAGGAACCACAGGCAACCGCAGCCGTCCTGCGCGACGGCTGGTTCTGGTCAGGAGATATCGTCACGCGCGATCGCGAAGGCTTCTACCGCGTCGTCGACCGCCGCAAGGAAATGATCAAGTACAAGGGCTTCGCCGTGGCTCCCGCTGAAGTCGAAGCCGTCCTGCTCGAGCACCCCGCCGTGCAAGACTGCGGCGTAGTAGGCCGCCGCGACGACGCAGCCGGAGAAATTCCCGTCGCCTTCGTCGCCCTGCGCGACGGTTTCGTCGACAGCGGCAAGCTTAAAGAAGAACTCTGCAGCTTCGTCGCCGAACGCCTCACCCATTACAAGCAGCCGCGGGAAGTTCACTTCGTCGACACCGTCCCCAAAACAGCCTCCGGAAAAATCCTCCGCCGCGAACTGCGCAAGTCCATCAGCTAGCCCGGGTGCCCCATTTCTCGCGCGTTCTCTGCGCGAGAAGTGGGGATTTTGACTTAAGGTTTTCGAGGGTGCCCCATTCTAACGTCGCGCCCTTTGCGACGTTAGAGTGGGGATTTTGACTTAACTCGCGATCTTCAGTGTTCGCGATCTTCACTGTTTCTGATCCGCAGCCTGTGCCGGCAGCTTCCGAGTCCCCAGAAACTTCCAAATCGTTTCATCCGCATTCAAATCCTGGCTAGTCTTGCCAATCGTGTTCTCCGCCTCATACTGCTCCCCACCCGGCCATGTATTCCCCGCGCCCTTCACGCTGTACAGCAGAACCTGCGCCCCCTGCTGGCAACCATCGTAGGTATCAACTTTGATTTCCATCCCACCTTTCCCGCTCGCCGCCAACTTGCTCTTCTCCGGCTTCTCGGCACACCGATCGATCTTCGCCCAGGCCTTGGCGCTGTCTTCCACCGAAACCGTGGCCACGCTCAGGTTTTTCTCCGTGCCTCCACCGTAAGGAACAACCGGATCTGAAGTCCCATCAATCATCACCAGCGGCACCGCACGCGAAGGCACACAAATCATCGTCTTCGGCATCGCCGCACCTACCGCCGCAACCGCCGCCAGCCGATCACTAATAGCGCAGCCAAGGCGCATCGTCATGAAACCGCCTTCCGACAAACCCGCTGCATAAATCCGCGACGAATCCACCGAGAACTTGGTCCCCAACTGGTCCAGCATCTGATTGAAGAAAGCAACATCATCGGCGGCCAGCTCCCGTCGGTCTTCCGGCTGCTGGCCCTGCGGCTGCTGCTGTCCCCCGCCCGGATACCCTCCACCACCCCCGCCACCCGGATATCCCCCTCCGCCACCCCCGCCGCCAGGGTAACCACCGCCGCCGCCGGGATATCCGCCGCCGCCGCGATGCCGTCCTCCGCCCTGTCTCATGGGGGACTGTTGCCGCTCAGTGGGTCGAACTCCCACATTCCACCGCCCGTGCAAGGCGATGGGATAAACCACAATCACGCCTTCCTTGTCCGCCAGCGCATCAAAGCCCGTCAGCCGCTCCATGTCTTCCCCGTCCTGATTCATGCCATGCAACAGCATCACCACCGGATAATGCTGTTTCGCGTCGTAGCCCTTCGGCAGCCGCACCATGAAAGTCCGGTCCACGTCGTCCACCATAACCTTTTCCTTCGTTCCTGCGCCCAGAGCGCCTGAGCGGCCACCACCACACCGACGCATACCATCGCCGCCGCTCGCCTCTCATACCAGCTTCTCAGTTTCATTTTTTCTCCAGAGGACGACCCGGCACTTGCCCCAGGCAGCTACTCCCTAGCTTGGAAGCGCCCGCGCTCCCGGAAGTTGGCCCGCGAGGGGAACTTTCCGGTCCCTCCGTCCGTACCTATGATCGTGAGCGATTTCAGTTCCGGCACGCCGCCCAGCGCGACAAGGCCAGGATAACTAAGGAAGGAGAACCACCATGGAAGGAATCACCGGTCTCGCAGCGGTCATTATGATTTTCGGAATGCCCACCGCCGTATTAGGAATGTACACGTTCTACCGCGTTCGCAAGCTCCGCACCGAAGAGCGCCTGGCGGCCATGCAGCGGGGAGTAACAGTCCCCATCGAGCCCGATCTCAGCGAGCAGGCCCACTCCCGCCGCGCCGGAATTTTGCTGATCGCCGGCGCCGTCGGCTACATGCTGGCCTTCACCATCATCTCGAGAATCGAACCCGACGCGCTCATCGCCTCCGCCTTCGGCGCCATCCCGTTCACCCTCGGCCTAGGCTACCTGCTGGACTCAGCCCTGATCCGTCGCGACGCCCGCGCCGCGTAAGAGTTTGTAACATGGACGAAACGGGTGCCCCATTTCTCGCGCGTCCTGTGCGCGAGAAGTGGGACTTTTCGCAGGAAAATTACGGAATCACTTCTGCGGCAGTCGCGCGCTCAGCATCATGCGCAACTTGTCCCCAAATCCCGCGGGAATCGCACGCTTGGGCATCGTCCAAAACTGCGACCCTCCCGCCTTCAGGATAAACAGCGTCGGAGTTTCCTGAAAAAACAGCAAGTCCTGCCAGCGATAGTGAAAATTCATCTTCGCGCCCCAATTCACGTCCACCCCGCGATCGCTGAAACAAATGCGCCGCTCCCAATCCAGGCGGTTCGCCAAACGATTGATTTTAGGATTCTGCAACACGCCCAGCGCAATCAACACATCGAAAGCCAGCAACAGCCCCAACCAGATCGCGAACACCGGTTGTTCCTGAAAAAATCCCCCCCAGGTTTGCCCGTGCGTGCTTGGAATCCGCCACAGAAAATAAGCGCCAAATCCGCACACCAGCCGCATCACGATCTTGGCCGTCGGGCTAGTGGCCTTGGTCCGCAACGTAGAGATGCCTTCGTCGAACTCCTCCGCCGTCAGGAAAAATCGCAGTTCCACCGGAGCCGTCTGACTCGGCGTCGTCATCCCCGGAGTCGTCAAGCCTGGAGTCCTCAAGCTTCGATCGGTGATGCCGCCGGCTTCGGGCGCTATGGGAACCTGCGCCGCCGCGACGCTCTCCCAGTCGTGCGTCTTAAAAACGCGCTGCACGCGTTTGGAGTAGGAAAAGTACCCGAGCCAGATGATCGGCCAGAGCAAAGCGGCTGTGCCGCGGACCAGCATCGACGGCCAGTACATCGCATCGATCGCAACGCAAAACATAGCCGACAGCAGGTCGGCGACGAACACTCCGCGCAGCAGGTTCACCATCATCCACTCGCGCTTCTTCAACAGCACCGTCGCGATGATCGCCTGCGCCGTAATCATCACAATCGGAAGAATCGATTTCAGCGTGAACAACGCGAAGGCGGTCTGATCCGTCCAGCGGCTGCCTTCGAGGAGTGGCAACGACGAGACCAGGAACACAGCAAACACCAGCGCAACGCCCACGTAAATCTGAATGTAGAAATAAAGCAGCCAGCCGCCGATGGATTTATGTTTCTGGCTGTTGCAAAGCCAGTACATCCAAAGCGGGCCGAGAGCCACGAGCCCCGGCACATAGGAGGGTGAATAAGACTTCGCCGCCAGCGCCGGAATAGCCGCCAGCACCACTACCGATGCAACTTGAAAAAAAGAAATTACCCGCCGGTTCACAATGCCTCCCCAAGCATTGAGACATTGTCGAAAGCAACGGGTCGTGAAACAAGGTGACTTAGGTTACGTCACTCACGGAGCGGGTGCCCAATTCTAACGTCTCGCTCTTCGCGATGTTAGTGGGGGTTTTGACTTTCATTCTCCCGTAAGAAACTTAAACTGTGCCTCGTTCAGCGGCACCACGCTCAGCCTTCCTTGCCGCGCCAGTGGAGATTCAGCAAACAACTGATTCGCCTTCGCCTCGGCCAACGTCACCGGCTTCGCATTGGCCTCCCCCACTTTGATCTTCACCTGCGGATTCTTCGCGTCCGACGCATCCACCGACACCACCGACGCCGTCCCCACCGCGCTCTTCTCATCGCCCGTGTGGTAAATAATCAGCCGTTCTCCCGGTTTCATCCCGCGCAGATTTTTCAGCGCCACAGGATTCGACACCCCATCCCAGATGGTCGTCTTCTCCCGCTGCAAATCCGCAAACGAATACGTTGATGGTTCTGTCTTCAGTAAGTAGTCCATCGCATCCCCAATCGTTAGAAGTAACCTTCGTTTTGAAAGGGCGCGGCTTCCAGCCGCGCCGTAGATTCCGCAAAAGCATAGCGGCCTTAGCCGCCAACCCTAAAACTTGTACTTGCCCGCAAACACTAAATGCTCGCCGCAATGAAACTTTCCAATCTCCACCAACTGCTGATCAAACCGCCGCGCCATCGCAATTTCATTTCTCAGCTCCGCGTACCACATCGCGTCAAAATACGCCGAGCACCGCGCTCCCGGAGACTTGCTCGCCTTCACCACCGCATCGAATCCGTTTTCGTCAATCGCCCCGGAAATAAATTGAATGACGGCCTTCGTCGGCGCCGAGTCATCATCCAGCCGGCTCACCGCATCCTGCAGGATCGTGTCGTCCCTATGCCCCCGGCCAAGTTGAAACAGAAACTCGTCCACTTCCATCCCAGCGCGATGGCAGACGTTCCGGTTATTCTCCACCGCTTCCAGTTTGTCCAGCAACCCTCCCGCTTTTTTCATCCACTCGATCTCATCGTCTCCGCTGCGCCGCACATCTATAAAATAATTGATCAGTGCAATCTCTCCCGCCGAATATGCTCCTGCGCAGTGAAACTTGATTCCCGAGTCGAACACGCTGGTATACAGATCCAGCGCCTCGTGCACATCCCTTTTCTCGCCGCCCTCACCGGTAATCCGCGCGCCCGCCAGATTGTGCAGGCATCCCGCATGTGCGTTCGATGCGCACTTTTCCCAGTACGAATACGCCGCCGGTTCGTCGCGCAATTGATTCCGCGTGACGATGCCCGCCCAGTACTCCGCATTGGTGACATTCACGTCCGGCACATAGGTAAAGATATGACCCGCATTCAGAATCTTGTCGAGGTCAGCCCGGGCCATGCGCGCCCCTGCCAGATCGATCGCCTCTCCTTCGTGCTCACGTGCCATGTTGATGATGGCCAGAGCCAAGGCCCGGTAGTAGTGCGCCACCATAGCGTCCGCACCGTTGGGCTTCGGAGCGCCCAGAACTTTACTCAGCATCCGCGCATCCTGCCTCAGGTACGGCAGGTCGTCCTTCCCCCGGACTGCCTTGCGTTGCAAGCGCTGTACATCCTGCACCGCACTCGTCAGGTCCACCGCTTCGATGGGTGTATTGTTGCGTGGCGAGTACGGATCGGACTTACTCGGCGCACGCCGGCCCGCCGCATGGTTCACACTCGCCACCGCCGGACGCTTCGCCCAACGCCCCGCCACCAATCCAATTACAACCAACACAACAAAGCCAGCCCCCAGCATGCATGCCAGAATCACCGGCACCTGCACCGGCAACCGCGAAGCCAGCACCGGCGAAGAAAGAGCGGCATTCGCGACCACCGGCTGCGTCGCCAACGCCAGCGCTTCGTTCACTTCCCGGTGCGCAATACGGTAGGCGTCCGCCGCCGCCAGCAGTTGTACCAGTACCACCACCAGAGAAAACTTCGGAGGCATGGCCAGCCGTGTCACCTGCATCAGCACGAACAACACAATGCCCTTGGTCCGCTCTCCCAGGTAAAAATATCCAAAGCCCGCAGTCAGCAGATTCAGCGTGACGGCGACCCGCGGGTTCCGTCCCTCTACGAGATCGTCCTGTCCCTGATTGATCTCAATTGCAGTGAAGTAAGCGTCTAGGAAGGAGAAAATCCACAGCACCAGCATCACCACCAGGGCCTGCCCGGTAACTTCCATCGACACGCGCGCAATGCACAGTCCCAGCCCCGCCAACCAGACGGCAAGCGTCAACCCACCGCTCGCCGTCTTTCCGCAATAAAGCTGCCCCAGGCCGGGGACGAGCAGCGACAGCGCAAACGCCCGTCCGGCGCTCTTGTGCCGCGGCTCGGGAGCGAGCGCTCCGATCGGCGGGTTGTCGTTCAAACCAAGAGACACGGAATCTTTCTCGTCGGCGCACATGCCGCGGTCGAAAGGATTGTGGCGCTGCTCGGGACGCAGCGGCGGCCCGCTCTAGTTCGGCTTCTTGTTCGGATCCGGCGGTGGCGACTCTGGCTTCGGCGACGCGTTCGGATCTTTCGGATGATCGTCATACACCGAATACTGGCCCTGCGGCCGTTTCAGCTTAATCGTGATCTCCGTCTTTTCTTTCTCGATGTCGAAGTCTTCCCCGTACGTCTGAAATCCCCCTGCCAGCACCTGCACCCGCAGCATTCCGTACGGGACTCCGTCAAAATTCGCCTTCCCATCCAGATCGGTCTTCAACTCCATGCCCCCGCGTTCCTGCTTGCCCTTCGGGTTCACCTCATGCATGATCACGGCCGCATTGCGCACCGGCTTCCCGCCGTCGTCCCTGACGACCACAAAGTAAATGAAAGACGTCGGTTCAATATCCTTATCGTGCTGCCCCCAAGCGGCGCTCGCCGTCCCAAGCAACACGATCACTAGACCCGCAAAGAATATCTTTTTCATGCCTGCCATTTTATGCACCCGCGCCCTCCCTGTCATCCCCGCCGGTCGATGACCATTCCCGCCCACACTCTTTGTACAATGCCACCGTGAAGACTTGGGACGTAATCATCATCGGCGGAGGCATCATCGGCCTCTCGCTCTCCATCGCCCTGCGCAGGCGCGGCGCCACCGTCCTGGTCGTCGAGCGCGGAGAACCCGGTCGCGAAGCCTCCCACGCCGCCGGCGGCATGCTGGTCGACTGCCCCCTCGAAACTCCAGCCGCTCTTCAGCCCTTGGCCACAGCCAGCGCCAAGATGTATCCCGAATTCGCTCATGAGTTGGAACTCGAGTCGGGCATGAAAGTAGATTTGCGGGACCAGGGCACCATACTTTTCCTTTCGAAAGATCACATAGGCAGTCCCGCCTTGACGGGCCCAGAGTTGCGGCCCGCCGCGATCAGCCTGGCCGAATTGGAGCAACTCGAACCTGAGTTGGGAAAGGTGACTGCCGATCGTGCCGAGCTGGATTTATTTCGCCATGAATTTGGCGTCGACCAAAGCGTCGACGAGATCGAAGCGTTCTTCCGCTCTATCCCCGGACGTGCCTTTAATCTGAAGGAACGCAGCGTCGATCCGCGCGCCCTCTCCGCTGCCGCATGGAAAGCGGCCAAGCACCGCGGCGTAGATTTTTCTTCCGGCGACGAAGTCACCGCTATCGCGATCGCCGACGGCCTCGCCACCGGCGTGACCACAACTAAGACCGCATTCCACGCCGCCAAAGTCGTCAACTGCGCCGGCTCCTGGTCCGGACAGATTGGTCCGTTCCCCGTTCCCACACGCCCCGTCAAAGGCCAGATGCTCTGCCTCATCATGCCCAAGCGTGACCTGATTCAGCACGTCATCCGCACGCCCAACGTCTACCTAATCCCCCGCAGCGACGGACGCCTTCTCGTCGGCGCCACCGCCGAAGAAGCCGGATTCGACAAACGCACCGACCTCGCCACCATCCAGCGCCTGCACAAATCTGCGATCGCCCTGGTCCCAAAACTCGCCGACGCCAAAATTCTCGAAGACTGGGCCGGCCTCCGCCCCGGCACTCCCGACGCACTCCCCATCCTCGGCCCCACCGCAACCCCCGGCTACTACGTCGCCACCGGCCACTTCCGCGACGGCATCCTCCTAGCTCCTATCACCGCAGAAGTCATGACCGCAGTAATCGAAGACCGCGCACCAGAACACGACCTCACCGCATTCTCCCCCGCAAGATTCCACTAAAAGATTCCACCAAAAGGCGGGTGCCCCATTTCTCGCGCGTCCTCTGCGCGAGAAGTGGGGATTTTTGCCAGCGGAACTCCCAGTCAGCTCGCGCAGAGACGTAGCTTGCTACGTCCCGCCCGACAGCGCCCATCCCCTTCGCGCTATACTGTTTCGTTTCCCATACACCGCGCTCCAGCAATCTTGAGCTCTCCCGTGAAAGGACCGACCGATGGCCTCCCCTGCCGTAGATTTCGCCCGCAAGAATCAGCAGCGTTTCCTGAATGAACTGAAAGATCTTCTCCGCATCCCCAGCGTCAGCACCCTCGAAGAACACAAGCCCGACATCCAAAAAGCCGCCGACTACGTCGCCAACAACCTGCGCACCATCGGCATGGAAAACGTCGAGATCATCCCCACCAAAGGCCATCCCCTCATCTACGCCGACTGGCTGCACGCCGCCGGCAAGCCCACTGTCCTCTGCTACGCCCACTATGACGTCCAACCCGCCGAGCCCCTCGACGAGTGGCTCACTCCGCCCTTCGAGCCCACCGAGCGCAACAACAACCTCTACGCCCGCGGCGCCGTCGACGACAAAGGTCAGCTCTGGATGGAGGTGAAAGCGCTCGAATCCCTTATGCAAAGCGGCGGCGGCAAGCTGCCCATCAACGTGAAAGTAATTTTCGAAGGCGAAGAAGAAGTCGGCGGCGAATCCATCTCCCAATTCCTCCCCAAACAGAAAGCCAAGCTCAAGGCCGACTTCGCGCTAGTCTGCGACACCGAACTCTTCGCCCCCAATCTCCCCACCTTGTGCGTCGGCCTGCGCGGCCTGGTCTACACCGAAATCGAAGCTCGCGGCGCCAAAACCGACCTGCACTCCGGCGTCTACGGCGGCGCAGCCCCGAATCCATTCTTCGCCCTAATCGAAATCATCAGCAAACTAAAAGACGCCAAAGGAAAAATCCTGATCCCCGGCTTCTACGCAAAAGTGAAGGCCCCCACCAAAGACGAACTCAAAGCCTGGAAGCGCCTGCCCTTCAACGAAGAGCATTACCGCAAAACCGAAGTCGGCTCCAAAGTCCTAACCGGAGAACCAGGCTACTCCGTTCTCTATCGCACCTGGGCCCGCCCCACGCTCGAAGTTCACGGCATGCCCGGAGGCTTCATCGCCGCCGGCGCGAAAACGGTAATCCCCGCCAAAGCCGCCGCAAAAGTTTCCATGCGCCTGGTCCCCAACCAGGACGCCGACGACATCCTGAAAAAATACGCCGCCTACGTGAAAAAACTCACGCCCAAAGGAATCGAGACAACAATCAAAGTTCACAGCAAAGGCCCAGCCGCGGTCGTCGGCACCGACAACCCCTACATCAAAGCCGCCACCGAAGCCCTGCACGACACCTTCAAAAAGGAAACCGTCTTCATCCGCAGTGGCGGCTCCATTCCCATCGTCACCGACTTCCAGGACGTCCTGAAAATTCCCAGCGTGATGATGGGCTTCGGCCTCCCCGACGACAACCTCCACGCCCCCAACGAAAAGTTCCACATTCCCAACTTCCACCACGGCATCGAAACCATCTGCCGTTTCTTCGAAAAGCTAGGAGAAAATTAACTGTTCTCGTCGTCATCCTTCTATGAAAACAGGCGCACCTGTCCACAGGTATTTTTGCGGCGATGCGGACAGGCTTCTATTCGTGCTCGAGGCACATAAGGTATGTCCGGACTCCGCCGCTCCCTCTGAGCGTCGCCCTCGAAGAGCAGGGATGACTTCGAGCTGACGGATTCCCCTTACACCGCCGCAAACTTTTCTTCGTCAAACGCCACGCCGTCGTGCAGCAGGGCGTAGACCGCAATCAGCAACTTGCGCGCCAGCGCCACTCGCGCCACGTGTTTGTGTTTTTTGCGCGGCAGCCGTTCATAGTAACGCTTCGCCGCCGGCGAACAGCGGGTCGCCACTTGCGCCGCTTCCACCATCATCCAGCGCAGCCACGGCGAACCCTGCCGCGTGATCCCGCCTCGCGCCGCCTTGCCCGCCGACTCCCGCACCCGCGGCACCAGCCCGGCGTAACTGCACAGCGCTTCCTTGTCAGAAAATCGTCCCAGGTCTCCGATCTCGGCCAGCAGCATCATCGCCGAACATTCGCCAATCCCCGGAATCGTCTTCAGCCACTGCACTCGCTCGTCTTCTTTTGCTTTTTCACTTAATTGCAGATTTTGCTTTTGAATTTCTTCGCTGTAGCCGTCCATCAGCCGCAAGCAGACGTTCACCGATTCCCGGGCCTGCACCGGCAATTTCACTCCAGCCAGCCACAACCGTCCCCGCTTGCCAAATAAATCCGTCACCGGCGAACGCAGCCCCTGCTGATGCAGCACCGCGTGCACCTGGTTTTTCAGCCGCGTCCGCTGCCGCACCAGCGTCGCCCGCAACCGCACCTGCTGCCGCCGCGCCTGCGTCTCCCGGTCCGCCTTCCACGACTCCGGCAACAAATCGCAGCGCAGCAAATGCGCCAGCGTCTCCGAATCCACCCGGTCGTTCTTCAACTTGGCCGACGCAATCGCCTTCACCCGCTGCGGATGCACCAGCACCAACCGCTTCACTTCCGGCTCCACCACCTCCCGAAACGCCGGCCAAAACCCGCACGCCTCCACCGCCACCTGCACTTCCTTCCCGCGAAACTGCCGAAAATACTTCCGCAACGCCACCTTCTCGTTCGTCACCGGCCCGCTCTGTACGATCTTCCCTCTTGCTTCCAGCGCCGTCAGGTAACAAAATCTCTGGTGAAGATCTACGCCTACGTGGATCATCTCGTGCCTCCTTCAGGGCTTGTGCTTCGAGCACGTACTCTACCCTTGGAGGCACGCCTTTTTTGTTTTCATTACATCTGAGCGAAGCAGAGGCATTCGCAAAGCGAATGCCCCGGCGCAGTCGAAGGATCCCTACACATGTATCAGAGCCTGAGCCGTCAGATATCTTTCCCCTGGGTCAATGAGCGAAACGGCCTTCCATGAGAAGGCCGGTCGGAGTCAAGTGGGTTCTTTTGTTTTTTCATTGGACAAGGTTTTTTCTCCCGCCGAGTTGCCACTGTCGCCACCCTTCCATCCGCACTCTTCGATGAGCGATTTTTATTCGCTCGGTGCAAGTTAGGTGTTCTCGTTTCAGCCGGTGCTGCCACCTGATTTTCGACCTCTCGTTCCATCTCTAGGATGAAGGTTGGGCCAGGCCATAGACGCAGTCACCGGAACTCGGCATTCGGGCTTTTTTGTTTTTCCCTTCCTAAGAAGATTTTGATTTTATGCGGCCGCCGGTATTGCTGCCTGGTGACTATTGCGCAGCGGTTCGTACGCTTCTCCGCTTACCCACAAACGATGCAGCAATACCGCAAGCTTTCGCGCCGTCGCAATCACGGCTCGCTTCTTCCCATTCTTTCCACCGCGCTCGGCGAGTTTCAGTCCCCAGCGCCGTAAGTCGCTATCTACTCCAAACGGGCCGAGAATGTGGTGCGCACCTTGTACCAGCAGCGTTCGCAGATACGGATCGCCTTCTTTGCTGATGTGCATCTGCGGCTCGCTCTGCCCCGAGTTTCGCCGTCCCGGTTGCAATCCCACATAGCAGCCCACGTCTCGGCTCTTGCGAAAACGGTGCGGATCTTCCAGCGTCAGCAGGAACGTCAGCGCGATCAGCGTGCCCACGCCCTTCACCTGTTCCAGTCGTACTACCTGCGGATAACTTTGCTTGGCGATCTTCGTGATCTGCTGGTTGTATTCGTAAATCCGCTCGCTGAGCGCTTCGATCGCCGCCAGTAATGGCTCCAGTGCGCTTTGCAGTTCCGGGCTCAGCCCCTGGCTCTTCTCGGGATTCATGTTGCGCGGATTGCAGCCCCGCAACCGCTCCCCGTAAGACTTGGTTAGCCCTCGCGCCGTATTGACCAGCGCCGTCCGCGATCGCACCAGTCCCGCGCGCGCACGGATCACCGTCAGATCCGCCTGCGCTTTCGCGCTGCGATGCTTCACCGGACACAGCAACTGCGGATCGATCCGCGCCAGCCGTGCCAACGTCCGCGCATCCAGTCGATCATCCTTCTTCCGACTCTCCCCGATCAAACGCACGTTGCGGGCATGCGCCACGATCACTTCGTGTCCCAACTCGCTCAGCAGCCGGCTCACCCACGGCGAATGCATCCCGGTCTCCAGAGCGATGCGGCAACGCGGCATGTCCCCGAACACCTCTCGCATCGCCTTCGGAGTCGTGCTCAGCCTCTGCTCTTGCAGCACTTCGCCCACTTCGTCTAGCAGGCAATACCAACTCGCGCGATCGCCCAGGTCTAAACCGATCGTCAGCTTCTGTTGGGAAATATTCTTGCTCTGCTTCACTGCCACGGTGCTAACCTTTTTCATTGCCGGTCTCCTTTTTATCTGTGCCTAAAGCACGTCGATAACTTGGGAGCGTACAGCATCCCGTCGGAGACCGGCCTTCTCATCCCATCTGATTTCAACAGTGATGCAGAAAACAATGAGGTGGAATAAACAAGAGTTTAACTATGCACGATCAAACGCGTCTTTGACCTGCGATCGATGCATATACCAGACAGCCCACACTGCATAAGAACCGGGCACCACTGCCGCGAAGACGTCAACGACGCCGTGCGCGAATATTAATTGCCCCGGTACGCTGACCAGCGACAGCCCGTAAAGCACAACGACAACTGCGCGTGCCCAGTTTTGCAGTTTCAGCAAAGCAACGCCAAGGCCAACGCTGAGAATAATGCCCGCGGCCAATATCCAAGCTAATGCGCCTTCCGGTCGGTGCGCGGAGAACATCGCACTCGCACCGAGAGCAAACCCACCGAGGATATTCAGAGACGCAATGACCGTAATACCAACGGGTCGGTGCATCGGCTGGTCGCTAATCCTGCGGCGGGACGGCCCGTGTTGTTGACGCCCCGTTGAGGCGCTCGTGAATGCCGCGACAGTGAACAGCAGGAACGCTATCGGAAGACCTAGCAGAAACCGCCAAGTAAGGAAAAAAGCAGCGACAGCAAGAAGTACGTGCTCGTAGCCCGGTAGAGGATCTGGAATGCCTTGATTTAGAGACGGAAGAAAAACGGCCATTATGGCGGAGGGAACAGCGAACATTCCGCCAATCAATACAACAGACAACACAGCAGCGGTGCTATAACGCATAACGGCTCCTGAAAATGAGCGAGGATGCTCTCCTTTCAAGAATATTAGTTTCAAGGATATTAGGTCGTGCTGCCGCTCCGATAGAAGAAAGCTGGCGATAATGTGACAGCGGTAACCCTCAATTGTTGAAACATCCATCCCCATAGCGCTCATTACCCCGCCAGGGGGTTTTACAGCAAGACGTCCTCTGCTATTCTGCTGGGCCCCACCATCAACCAGTTTTCTCAGGAGGACCCGAATGCCGTCCACTCGACGAGAAGCGCTTTTTCTCCTCTCCGGATTTGTTTCCAGCGTGAGTGCATTCCAGACCTTAACAACCCACGCTTCGGCAACCCAGGCTTCCGCACCCGCGGCCCACGACAACTCCCTCCCCTCGGCCACATATCCCTTCATCGCCCTCCCGATAGCAAATTCAAACGGCGCCGAGTTCCGCCCAATCCTGAAAGGCAAGCTAGCCACAGGCGAATCCTTGGAAGTCCACGAAACCACGCTGCCCCCGGGCTCGGCGCCGCACCCCCCGCATCATCACGCACACAGCGAAATGTGGCTCATCCGCGAAGGAACGGTCCAGCTGACGATCAACGGCACAAGTCATGTAATGGACGCAGGCTCGGTCGGATTCGTTCATTCCAACGACGAGCACGGCATCAGGAACGTCGGCGCCATCCCGGCCACTTATTTTGTCGTGGCCATCGGTCCGGGCGCGGACGCCCAATAGCTCATCGCGTTTACGGAAGAATCACTCGCTGTCCGCCTACGAAAAACTCGTCATAGTACCGTCATCGTGCAAAGAAAAAGGCCAGCCGTCTGGCTGGCCTGGGGAGAATCGCACAACCACAGGTTTAGTTTGGCGAGCTGTCTTTCTTCATCGAGTCCCCCACCATTTTGAGCGAGACGACATCGACTGCGGTCCCGTCCGCAGAAAGATGTGCTTTAAGCGTGACGTGATGTCCTGCATGGCCTTTGACCGCATCCGGATTGCTGATCGTCAAGCTCTTGCCGTCTTTGTCGCTGACGAAGGTCTTCCCGTCGTCGCTGATTTTGCCCGTGATGTGGGTAGCTTTTGCGGATGCGTCGGATTTCATCGAATCCTGCGACATCGTGTCTTGAGCCACCAGGCCAAGCGACGTCAGCAGGGTAAGGGCGAACAGAATTGCCATCAGTTTTTTCATTCGGTCTCCTTTTGCGAAATTGACTCGTGCCCGGCTCCGCTCCAAAAAAACGGGGCGGTAGTCGTGAGGGTCCGAATGTCGACTCGATCCTGCCGACGCTAACCCATGACTATCCAAGCGCTTTCACATACACCGTCAACATAAAAGACGAGCTAAGTCCCAACAATACAGCGAAAACGGTAGCTGCCGATGGTGTGTCTCGCAGCCCAGCTTGAAGCATCAAGAGTCGCAGAGCGCGTCGCCGAAGGCAAAGCGAATGCCCCGGTGCAGTCGAAAGATCCATGGTGGCTTCCCAAGGCGGACAACTATAAACGCCTCTTAACAAAACGTTACTTCATCCCATTCGAGAAACGATTCAGATTGGCCAACTGGGAACCTTATCGTCAACTTCACTCCACGGCCAGCATTTTGAACTGTTCAAGTCCGGACACAAAACCGCGCTTTCGGACAGACTGTTCCAATATTCGGCCGCAGACTACTTCTTAACCCCAATCTTTTCAGTGCGTCCTCCGCCGCTTCAATTGGCAACGAGAATGTATCTCTCAACCAGATCGTCCTGGTCTTCCGCAGCGAGCGTGTCGGCCACGCTTCGCTCCCTTATCCGAGCTGAAAAATGGTTCGACTTGAAAATGGTTCGAGGATGAAAATGCGAAACCTGATGAGAAATCTTCGTTACGGCTTCCGAGTGTTGCGCAAGAATCCCGGCTTGACCGCCGCCGTTATCGTAACGCTCATGCTGGGAATCGGCGCTACCACGGCCATCTACACGGTCGTCTACGCCGTGTTGCTCGCGCCCTTGCCTTATCCCCATCCCGACCAGCTGGTCATGGTTTGGTCAAGAATCAACGGGCACAATAACGGAATGTCCGCTGGCGATTTTCTCGACTGGCAGGCGCAGAGCAAATCTTTTCAGCAGTTGTCAGCCTTTACCGGAAGCAGCTTCAATCTGGCCACACAAGACCAGCCCGAGCAGATCGATGGTATGCGTGCCACGCCCGGTTGGTTCAATATGCAGGGCATCCCATTCCAAATGGGCCGCGACCTGCTTCCGGAAGAAGGTGTACCGGGCAAGGACCACGAAGTCGTTCTGACCAATCGATTATGGAAGCGCTTAGGCGCGAATCGCAACGTTCTCGAGCAACCACTGCGCATCAATGGCGAACCCTATACCGTAGTGGGAGTGCTTGCGCCGGGCGTGGGAGACCGTTTCAACTTTGAGCTGGCAGCCCCGCTGGCCTTCACGCCGGAGCAGATCAATCACGACTATCATTGGTTGCTGACCATGGGCCGTCTGAAATCCGGCGTCACCCTGCAACAGGCCCAAGCCGACATGGACGCGGTCACAAATCACATCGCCGCCGCCTATCCCACCTCCAACAAGGGCTGGGGCGCTTCCGTCGAGCCCCTGCAAAACGATTTTCTTCCGCGGGAACGCATTCAAAACCTCTGGCTTCTTCTGGGCGCAGTCGGCTTCGTGCTGGTCATCGCCTGCGTCAACATTGCCAACCTGCTGTTAGCGAAAGGCGCAGCACGGCAAAGAGAAATCGCGATTCGCAGCTCCGTAGGCGCAAATCGCACCCAGATTTTCACTCAGTTCCTCACCGAAAGCCTCGTCCTCGCCGTGATCGGAGGCGGACTCGGAATCGCACTCGGCGTTGTACTGCTCCGTGCAATTCTCAGCATCATTCCCGATGGCATCCTGCCCTCCGAAGCCACTTTTCAACTGGATCTTCATGTCCTGGTAGTCGCCGTCGCCGCAACC
This sequence comes from uncultured Acidobacteriota bacterium, assembly GCA_963755795.1. Taxonomy (GTDB): domain Bacteria; phylum Acidobacteriota; class Terriglobia; order Terriglobales; family Acidobacteriaceae; genus Sulfotelmatobacter. The sequence continues at coordinate 44,544 of CAVWLI010000010.1, forward strand.
ACTTTCGCCGGAGTCCTGTTCGGGTGCGCTCCCGCCTGGTACGCGTCCCGCGTCGACCCCGGAGAATCGCTGAAAGATGGCGGACGCACCGGCACCGGCTCCGGCAGCCACAAACTGCGCCGCGGTCTCATCATCGGCGAATTCGGACTGGCCTTATCCCTGCTGGCCGGCGCCGGCCTCGCCATTCACAGCTTCTGGAATCTCACTCGCATCGATCTCGGCGTCCGCACCGATCACGTCCTGACTTTTCGTCTGCAACAGCCCCCGGCACGCTTCGAGAATCCTGCCCAGATGGATACTTACTATCAACAGATGCTGACCGCTCTCCGTTCCGTCTCCGGCGTCTCTTCTGCCGCCGCCGTCACCGGCATGCCCCTCCGCTTTCATAGCGACGGCATGAGCTTCACCCTGGTCGGCGGTCCCACCTACGCCGATCCCTCACAGCGTCCCGGCGCCGGTTTTCAATCGGTGTCGCCCGACTACTTCAAAACCTTCGGCATCCAGCTCCTCAAAGGCCGCTCGTTTACTGAGCAGGACACGGCATCGAGCGTGCGCGTCGCAATCGTAAACGAGGAATTCGCCAATCGATATCTGAAAGGCCTCAACCCCTTCCAGCAGCGCCTGTTGATCGAACAGATCATTCCCGGGCAGCCGCGCCTGGGACCCGCAATCGAATGGCAGATCGTCGGCATCATCCACAATGTCAGGTACGGCGATTTCCGCGACGACAACCCAGAGATAAACGTACCCTTCACGCAGTCCCTAGCACCGAACGTGACCATCGGCGTCCGCACCGCCGAAGCCCCCGCCGCGATGACCAAGACCATCGCCGCCGCCGTGCATACCGTAGACCCGCAGATCGCGCTGGCCCGCGTCCGCACCATGGAAGAAGTGCGCTATGAATCCCTCGCCGAAGACCGCTACACCATGGTCCTGTTCGCCTGCTTCGCGGCCGTAGCTCTGCTCCTGGCCGCAGTCGGCATCTATGGCCTGATGGCATACGCCGTTTCCCAACGCACGCAGGAGATCGGCCTCCGCCTGGCGCTGGGCGCAGGCAAACAACGCGTAATCTGGCTAATCCTGAAAGAAGCGTCGTTCCTCGCCGCAATCGGCCTCGCCATCGGCTTCGCCGGCTCAGCCCTGGTAGGCCGCGCCATGAGCACCACGCTCTACGGCGTCTCCGCCATGGATCTCTCGGTGATCATCTCCGTCGCCGTGATCCTCTTCCTCACGGCCGTCTTCGCCTCGTACCTGCCCGCCCGCCGGGCAGCCTCAATCGATCCCATGCAGGCGTTGCGAACAGACTAGCGAATCGCCGTCAAACCGGAAGCCCTGCGATTGCTCGTGAAACAATCGCCCTGGCTAATAAACCCCAGCCTGCGATTTCTCAATGCGTGTTATCGCCTGTTAACAACACTACCTGTCAGGCGAAGCCGCGGTGTCTAATGGGCTATGAGGAAAGTTCGCTTCGTCATCGTCGCAGCCGTCGGCTCTCTCATCGCACTGTGCTTTATTTGGGCATATTCACTTGAATTGGAGCATCGAGCCAACCGTCTTGTGCGGGTTTGTTACGAGTTTTCGGAGCGCGGAAACCCGCCGAGTTTGGAAGAAATTCGCAACATCTTTGGTTCCGACCTACAGCAGCTCGGCCCATGCAGCAACGATGGCTGCGGATACGAAGTGAACGTGTCAAATGGCCTGTTTCATGCGCTTCACCTTGCGCCGTACACGAATCTGCGGACCCAGTTCTGGGAACAAAAAGGAATCATGCAATCGAACAGCGTCTATTTCTACACGATTCCGCACGCCAACTTGTCTGTCCTGGTGAAATATTGCAGGGCTTGTGATCCGCCGAATATGTACCCGTATAAAAACGCATCAACCTCCTTTACGGGCTATGTCGAAATTGATCTTAGTGCTCCTGACATTGCAAGAAAGACAGCTTTCGGGATGAATACGACATGTCTCACCAAATGGGGAGGATGTGACAGCACCGCACAACTGCTTCCCACCGTATGGCAGAAGGCCGGGCAGAACACTGTTCGCTGCATCATTCCTAATCGCGAGGGGGTCTTCCCTAATCGCGAGGGGGTCTTCGACCTCTTGCAAATGAAATAGCTGGCGAAACATCCCGATTGCACTCCCCGCTCACCCTGCGCTAGCATTATTTTGCTCTCGCGATTCCTCCCACCTCCTTCCCGTCTCCACCCTAAATCGGTCCAGTTGCGCAATGTCTGTGCAACCCAGCGCGGTCCCTCGCAAGCCCACACCATATATGGTGTTATATTGCTTGACCCCGCCCCAATTTCACCGTTACAGTAGCTTAACTTTGTGCTCGCCCATCCAGCCTGGAGTGAGCCGCGTCGCGAAGCAGTGGTCCAGCCGCATCGAATCTCAAAGGGAGGAATCCCTTTGGTAAACAAGCGCATTCCAGCACTCGGCAAAGGCCCTGCGCGCCAGCCGATGAACAAGACGAATAACTGGCCACTAACCCCTGGCCCCTGGTTCTTAAGGAGTTCACGTTGCTCAAACTGAAGCGTCTTCAGATTCTCGGGTTCAAATCGTTCTGTGACCGCACCGAACTCAAGTTCCACGGGGACGGTGTGGCGGCCATCATCGGCCCCAACGGCTGCGGCAAGTCAAATATTTCCGACGCCATCTCCTGGGTGCTCGGCGAGCAATCGGCCAAGACCCTGCGCGGCGCCCGCATGGAAGACGTAATCTTCGCCGGAACCCGCGACCGCAAACCCACCGGCATGGCTGAAGTCTCGCTAACCCTGATCGACCCCGAAGCCTACCCCGGCCAAGACGCCAACGCCCCCACAGAAGTCGACATTCAAGAAGAAATGCCGGGCACTGAAAACGCGCCGGGTGCCCCATTTCTCGCGTCCTCTGCGAGAAGTGGGGATTTTGACTCGGATGCCAACATCACCGACGACTGGGACGAAGCCTCCATCCGCGCCCGCGCCGCCCAAGCCACCGACCAAGCCGTAGAAGACGCGCAACCCGGCAAAACCGAAGAAATCGAAATCCCGCGCTCGAAAGTCACAATCAACGCCGTAGCCTTCCCCGACGACGAACCAATTTTCGCGCTGCCCGCGCACAACGTAACCGCGCCCGCAACCGCCGCATCCGTCGGCACCGCCGCCCCACACGTAGTCCTAAAAATCCGCCGCCGCAAATTCAACCAGCAACAATTCCCCCGCGGAGAAATCCACGTCACCCGCCGCCTGTTCCGCTCCGGCGACAGCGAATATCTCCTGAACGGCAAGCTCTGCCGCCTGCGCGACATTCAGGAATTATTCATGGGCACCGGCCTCGGCCCCGAATCCTACGCCCTGATCGAGCAAGGCCGCATCGGCCAGATCCTCAGCAGCCGCCCCACCGATCGCCGCGCGATCCTCGAAGAGGCCGCCGGAATCACGAAATTCAAAACGAAAAAGCGCCTGGCCGAAGCCCGCCTCGAAGACGCCAAGCTCAACCTGTCGCGCATCAACGACATCTTCGACGAAGTCACGCGCCAAATGAATTCGCTGAAACGCCAGGCCTCCAAAGCCGAACGCTACGCGAAACTGCGCGAAGAAATGCGCGCCAAGCTGCGCTTAGTGCTGGCGAGCAAGTTCGCCGCCATCGAGCAAGAGAGCGCAGAAATCGACTCCCAACTCAACACGCTAGCCGAAGAAATGCAGCACCGCACCGAAGCCGTGCAGCAATTCGAAACCGAACACGCCGAACGCACCCAACGCGGCTATTCCATTGAATCCGAGCAGCGCGAAAACCGCGAACGCATCAGCCAGATCGCGCTAGAAATCGATCGCGCCCACGCCCGCCGCCGCCACAACGAAGAGCGCTGCGCCGAATTGCTGGTCCGCACCGCGTCGTCCGAAGCCGAGTTGGCGCAAGCCCGCCATCGCCTGACCTCGCTTGAAGCCGAGCGCGAATCCAATCGCCAGATTCTCGAATCCGCAGCCGCCGACCTAGCCGCCGCGCAAAGCGATCTAGCTCTCTGCCAGCAAGACGCCGCAGCCGCAGCCGCGAGTCTCGCCGAAATCGAGCGCCAGCAGGAAGGGTCGCGCGTCGCCATCTTCGACACCGTCTCTTCCGCCTCGCGCCTGCGCAACCAACTCGCCCAAGCCGAAGAGCGCCTAGCCGGAGCCGACCGCGAAGCCCGCCGCCTCGAAACCGAAATCACCAACGCCAACACGCAGGTCGAAGCCTTCGGCGGACAGCGCGGCCAACTCGCCCTGGAATTTGAAAGCGTCACCCAGCGCGTCAGCGGCATCACCGAAGAAATCACCCAGCTCCGCCGTCTGATCGAACAGAAGAAACTGGAAGAAACTCGCTCCAAAACCAATCTCGACGTCCTGCGCGCAGAATACGCAACCGCCCTCGGCAAAAAAGGTTCGCTAGAAGCCGTCATCGCTGAACACGGATACTCTACCGAATCCGTCCGCCGCCTCTTTCAATCCGGCGTAATGCAATCCGGCCTAGCGCCCGTAGGCGTGCTCGCCGACTTCCTCGAAGTCGAGCCCCGCTACGAGCACGTAGTCGAAGATTTTCTGCGCGATGAACTCAACTACGTCGTCGTAAAATCCTGGGACGCCGCCGACGAAGGCCTCCGCATGCTCCGCACAGGAGTCGACGGCCGCGCCACGTTCCTAGTCCATCCCGAAGACGCGCAAGCTAAATTTTCTTTCGTATTAGACGAAGCCGCGCACTGCGCGCCACCAGCCGCCCAAATCACTCCGCTAAAGAATACGATTCGCGTCCTCAACGGCTTCGGCAAATCGCTGGAAGTAATTCTGCCCAAACTGCGCGACGGTTACATCGTTCCTGAGTCCGGCGTCGCTCGCGGCCTGGCGCTCGAGAATCCCGACGCATTTTTCCTCTCCCAGGCCGGCGAGTGCTTCCACAACGTCACCGTCACCGGAGGCAAGCAGCGCGCCGAAGGCCCGCTCTCCATGAAGCGCGAACTCCGCGAAGTTCTCCGCCAGCTCGACGATCTCGAACGCGCCCTGCGCGACGAAGAAATGCGCGTGCTCACTCTCGGCCGCGAAATCAAAGATCTGACTTCCCTGCTCGATCGCCTCGACGGCGAAAAACGCGAAGCCGAACATCAGGCCATGACGTCCGGCCACATGCTGCAGCAACTCGAATCCGAGATGACTCGCGTCAGCGAACGCCTCAATGTCTCTCAACTCGAACTGCGCCGCTTGGCCGCAGAACGTGCCGAGCAAGAAATCATTGTCTGCGCCCGACAATCCGAAATTGAAACTGTAGAGCTACATCGTGCCCAACTTGAACAGCAAATCGCCGCCGCTCAGGAATCTCTTACCGCCCTGCGCCAGCGCCGCGAAGAATCAGCCCAGACCACATCGCAGCACGCAGCCCGCGTAGCCACGCTAGAAGAACGTCACCGCTCCGCCGCCTCTGTGTTGCAGCGCATCGAATCTCTCTTCTCCGAGATGGACGAACGCGTTCACGCCCTGGCCTCGCAAATCGAATCTGCAGCCGCCGAAACACTTCAGCGCGAAGCCGAAAACGAGCAACTCACCCAGCACGCCGCCGACCTCGAAGCCGAGCGCAACGCCGCGCAAGCCCGCGAAGGCCTGCTGCAATTTGAAACCGAACAACTCCGCGCCCGCCTCGCCGAAATCGATGAACTCCTGCGAGACAGCCGCCAGTTGCTCGATCAGGCGCGCGACCGTCGCGGCGAACCGCGTGGCGGGAACATCGCCTGCCGCTATGGCCTTCCGCAGCGTGCGCGCATGGAGGTGCAGGATTACCGCCGCCTCGGTTACGGTGGCGAACACCCGGTCTTCCAGCCGCTTGAGGGCTTCTTCGGGGGTAGGTGTCCAGGTTACGGGCTTAGTCATGATCTGGCGCCTGCCGCAGGACTGCGATGCGCTCATCGATCTCACGCGTAAGCGCCTCAAGTTCTTCAAGCTCCGACGCGGGGCCATGCGGTTCGGTCTCCCACTGATTGAGCAGGCGGCTTATCCGACGCATCAGCATTTCGGGACGACTCCGAGTACTGGCGTGCCGTGAGGATGACCCGGATTCCTCTGCGGCAGGCTCAGTTGAGGGAGCGACGCCAGGCTTGTGGCGCACTATTCCATCAGCTACCTTCACGAGCCGAGTCGCCGGAATGGCACCCACTGCCTCCAGGCGGCTTCGTCGCGCTCTACCCTGCGGTGCTGGCTTTGTCTTTCAGGCCGACCGTCGCCAGCACTTGCCTGTTCGACTGCTGTGGGTTCTCCAGGAGTACTTCCTGTATGCGAACCTCTAGAGCAGAGGGTGCCTTAGGTTCTGCGTGACCTTCGCCGCACCAGCAGGTGACCGAGTGTCGACCAGCCCGTGCGCCCCGGCCGCCAGGGAACTCATAAATATGAATACTGCGTGATTCACGCCGGTTCTCCTGCCTGACCTCCCCTACGAGCTGATCGCCTGTTCCCACGAGTTCAGCGATGACACGGTTCGATCGGCTGGTGTCTTCCAGGAGCTTGAGCTTGATTAGCTCCCGCTTGGCTGTTCTCCCGACCGCGCGGCCGGGAAGTTTATCCAGCGTCAGGCCGGCTGCCTTCGAGGTCGGCGTTGATCCGGTTGCGCTCGGCTTCGGTCCATCCTCGCTCGAAATTGGCCAGAATAGCGAAGCCAACGGCTTCCTCGTCGGATGACACCTGAACCGTAGTCGGTTCGGGCATGACTACGCCTGCTCGGTGAGCGGCGGCTATCCGGTGCCGACCATTGAGTATCCGACCGTACTGGTCAATCAGGATCGGGAATTCCTCCCGATAGCCGTAGTCCCGCATGCTCTGCTCAAGGACCGCCAGATGCTTCTTGTCCAGCGGGCGAAGGCCGGGGCTATCTAGGACGGAGACTGGCCGCCAGGGATTTGATCTCCATGCGGCGCTTCTCTGCTTCACCGCGAGCAGCCCGCTCATCGGCCGAGTACAGGGTTACCCCTATCGCCCAGGTTCTTTCCAGGACGGGGTGGTACCACTACGAGCCGCTTGCCGGTGGCAAATTTTTGATCGGTCACCCAGCCGCCGTCCACGGCCTTGACGAACCCGCGTTCCTCAAGCTGCCCGAGCGCGTCGGCGAGCAGCGCGTCCCAGGGGGCGTTGCTGAACTGGCCGTACCAGTATTCTACGCGCGCATGGTTGGACACTGCGGCCTGTGCCGTCTTGGCAAGAACGCTCGTCGGCACTGCTTCGGTGCTGTCCTGGATCTGGTTGAGAATATCGCGGAACAGTGAGGCCAGGTCGAATCCCCCTCACTGTTCCCGTTCCCAGCCAGGCGATCAAGGCGTCCCCGTCCTGCCTGGCTGGTCGTCACTTGCCCCTACCTCCAGCAGCATCCATGTCCAGCACCGCCTGGAGGACGGCGATCGAGCGCTCGATCTGCTCGCGGTGCTTGGCCACCACCTCGGGGTTCAGCTCGGCCAGGTCGCGCGGGTTCCTCTCGAAATCCAGGATGAACCCGAGTGGTGCTTGTGTACGATCATAAACCGGCTTGATGGCGATTCATTGAATGCTTGTTCGGACGCCAGTGGACTTTCATGGACGTTTGAGGAAGTAGGGATATGCCTATGGACTGCGGAAATCTCTGCCGGGTCTTTTCGTGGTGCAGGTAGTAAGCGCGATAGTGCGACCATTTTCTCTGCCACTTCAAGGGCGCCTGCGGCACGCCAGCGCCGGGCCACACCCCGGCCGCAACGCAGAAGGGCGCCAGCTGGCCGAGCGAGGAAAAGCGTGGGCTGAGATGGGGCTCCACCACCAGGCCGACGCAGGCCGACGCCGCGCGGCCCTCCCCGCTACCGCCCGGCCGGTGGTGACCCGCCGTCACGCAGCGCCGGCACCCCATCATGCATAAGCCGCGGGGGTGGCCCGTCCTCCGTGCGGGCATCGTCTCGCCGGGCCAGATCACAGTCAAGGGCGCGCCCGGTGGCGCGTCGGTTGCTGCGCAACCGCAGACCCTTGAGCAGTGATCTGGCCCGTCAAGTTCTCGGCGCCTGTCGGAAGGACGGAGCAGAGCGAGGTACAGGAGGCTGTCAGTTAGCCGGGATCTGGATAGCGGCTATCTGCGCAGCACGGATGTGAGCGACACCGTTCTGATTCTCGATCAATTTAATGCAGCCTGTATCAGCTAGGGTCTGGATGCAAGCATGGTGAACAGTAAGTACCGCTTCTTGCAAGTCCTGATCACCCTCAAGCGGGACGACTACGACTCCCGCGTCCTCCACCTGCTTGATCCCAAGGTGCCGTGCATGCGAGAGAGTAAGGGCGTGGTCCCCAAAAGCCCGGAGGATCTGGTTGATCTTTGCGGCTTGATTCGGATCGTCTTTTAGCATTCCCGTCTCAAGCCAGTTGCGCACCATAGCCTCTGACCAGGCTATCGCCTTCTGGCACTCACCAATCAACGTCGGCGAGTACTTGCCTATTATTGGCACCCACAAATTTGCCAGGACTGGGTTCGCGGAAATGTCCTGGCGTGCTTGAGCGAATTCTTCAACGACTCCATGAGCGGCGACTCCGCCCAATTGAGGATCAATTGGACCAAGACTGGATTGCTTTCCCATTACTATTTCCTTGGCGGACAGGGCAATCATCGTGCCCGCTGACATCGCCAGTTGTGGAATAATTGCCCTGATATCCGCACCGAACATGGAGCGGAGATAGTCGACTAGAGACTCAGTTGCCGCTGTGTCTCCACCGGGAGTGTGAGGATCAGGTCTAGCCCCTTGCTCCTATCCAGCTCGTGGATAGTCGCCATAAAGCCATTTTTGTCGTCATCGTTTACTTGAAACCCGGTGACTCCCTGACGTTGCAATTCAGCTTTCTGGAGCCACGCGGAGTAATATACTATGGTGTTACGGCTAGTTAGCTCGGACAGTTGAGCTAGATATTTCCGGCGGATAATATCCTGAGCATTGCCGGCTGCTTTAATCTCTTCAAGGATGGAATTCCAACCTGGCATTCCACTTCAACTCGTTTCTGTTCATGACACGGAATTGGTGAGGCGCATCACCAAGATCTCCGATGGCATTTCATGTGGAACAGGAACCGCTGGCGTGAGGTCGGAGGGAACGTCGGGTAGATTTTGCTCTGCCGCACACACTTCTCTGAATACTCGTTCGATTTCCTCGTGGGAAAAGAACTGCATTGCAACCCCCTGAGCGGCGCGCGACCTGAGTCTACAGTAACGTCCTACATCACGTGTCCAACAGCCTGCAAGTGGATGTTCTCGCAGGCACCGCCGCCCGCTGTGCCGATGCGTTATCCCAGAACACCCTGATCCGTCGGGCAGTGGTGCTGGCGCACCTGGGTCAGCTCTCGTCAAAGAAGTCTTCGTCGATGCGCTTGATCACATACATGTGCTGATCTTGCACGCCTATGTTGTGCGGACCATCAAGCCGCTCAGGGCTTGGCCATCAATCAGGACGACCCAGGCGCCACCCGGTCCGCGTACGTGACGGCCTCAGGCGTGAAGCGACTGGTGGTGATGAAGATGCCCCGGTCAGCCTGGGCTCCGTGCAGCGCCCCGACGAATTCCTGGATCTCCGGCCGCCCGACCGGCTTGCCTGCGCCGTATCGCTTGGCCTGAACGTAGATACGGTCCAGCCCCAGCGGGTCCTGGCGGATCACGCCATCTAGGCCTTCGTCTCCCGCCTTCCCGAGGTGCTCGGCCGCGCCGGCAGCACCTCCATATCCCATAGCCGTAAGCACCGAAAGGACCAGACGTTCAAAGAAAGCCGGCTCTCGCTGGCGGACCCGGTCCAGGACCTCGGCGGCCACGGCGGAGTTCGCTTCGTCCACCGCTGCAGAAACCGCTTCACGCGGGGGCGACCTCGTCATGCATCAAGATCAGGCTCACCGGCCGGCTTCGGCCTACGGGATCGGCTCTTGAACTGGATGAACTCCGGGAACTCAGACAGAACCCCGACATCCACCCGGTCCGGATGATCTCGCCGCCACCTTCCGCCCGCGGTCAGTGATCGAACCACCCCACGCTTGGGACGACTAAGCAAACCCGCTTGATACAGGTACGTGACGGCCCAATGGAGCCGACTGGCCAGCAATGATGTCCCGCTGGGGATCTTGGCCCGCAAGTCATCGTCGGTCAACGCGAGCCGCCCAGCGACGATATCGCGAAGCTCGGCCAGTGAATGAT
>CAVWLI010000011.1:0-75241 GCA_963755795.1 uncultured Acidobacteriota bacterium
GCTTCTTATGCGTTCACTTCTTGTCGGCTTCACTCTGATCGTTATGGCTATCACTGCGCCGATGGCTGGCTGCCCAGAAAGTCGAGTTGTCGATTGACGCATCCAAGACCGGCGCGAAGATCGACCGCAACATTTTCGGGCAGTTCGCAGAGCATCTTGGCCACGGCATTTATGAAGGCATTTGGGTCGGGCCGGATTCCAAAATCCCGAATACGCGCGGGATTCGCAACGATGTTGTTGCGCGCGCTGAAAGCGATCAAGGTGCCGAACGTTCGCTGGCCCGGCGGCTGCTTCGCCGATGAATATCACTGGCGCAAGGGCATCGGCCCTCAACGATCAGTAACTCTCAACCCCAACTGGGGCGGAGTGACTGAGCCAAACACGTTTGGAACACATGAATTCATGGACTTCCTCGATCAGATCGGCGCGGACGCGTACGTCTCCGTCAATGTCGGTTCCGGCACTCCCCAGGAAGCGGCCGAGTGGCTGGAATACATGACCGCCGCAGCACCGACGACGCTGGCGAAAGAACGTGCCGCCAACGGGCATCCAGCTCCGTACAAAGTCGCCTTGCTCGGCATCGGTAACGAAAGCTGGGACTGTGGCGGCAACATGACGCCCGACTACTACGTTAGCCAGATGAAGATCTACAGCCGCTTCGTAAGGAACTTCAATCCCGCGCAACAGGAGAAGCAGCAGATGCTCAAGATCGCCGTCGGTCCGGGCGGCGATGGCCCGCGATGGACCGACTGGACGGAAACCGTCATGAAGGCCTATCAGCAACACACGTGGAGCTGGGACATCAACGGACTTTCAATGCACAACTACACGGTCGGGCACTGGCCGCCTTCCTATGCGTCGGTGGGATTTGGTGAAACTGAGTACAGCGAAATTCTCAAATCCACTTTGGAGATGGAAGGTCTTATCAGCAAGCACTCGGCGATCATGGACAAGTATGACCCCGACAAGAAGGTTGCGCTCGTGGTTGACGAATGGGGAGGCTGGTACGCGCCATTCCGGGCAGCAATCCGGGATTTCTGGTCCAGCAGAACAGCCTGCGCGACGCCATCCTCGCGGCCCTGAACCTTAACATCTTCGCTCGCCATGCCGACCGCGTTCGCGGCGCTAATATCGCACAGATGATCAATGTGCTGCAGGCAATGATCATCACGGACAAAGAGAAGATGGTCCTGACTCCGACCTATTACGTCTTCAAAATGTACGTACCGTTCCAGAACGCCACATTCGTGCCGGTGACTTTTGATGCTGGTTGGTACACACATGGGGCCGTGGCGGTGCCCCGAGTGGACGCGATCGCAGCGAAAGACGCGAACGGCAAGTTGTGGCTGGAGATTACCAATCTCGATCCCAATGAACCGGTCGAAATCGAGGCAGGCCTGGCGGGCATTACGGCAAAATCAGCGAGCGGCGAAACTCTGACCGCGCCGAAGGTGGACAGTGTCAACACCTTCGACGCACCTAACACAGTCATGCCGAGGCCGATCTCAGCGAAGGTTCAGGGTGGCAAGCTAACTTTGAAACTGGAGCCTAAGTCTGTAACCGTCGTTTCAGTTGAGCAGTGATCCAAACCGGATCCTGCGACCGCAACGCCGAAGCTAACGAAAAGCTATCGCTCGACGGCGCTATGGTTCACATTCGATGGCAACGAAGGAGAACAACATGCGGCGATTCGCAATACTGGTCCTCTTGTCTTTGAGTTTTTGTTGGGCACAGGAATCAGGCAGTTTTCAGCCCTCTACGACGAATGTCTGGGCAGCGGAGTATCCACGGGTTGACAGCGCCGGCAGAGTACAGATTCGCGTGAAAGCTCCAGATGCTACGAAAGTCCGACTGAACTTCTGGAGCGGTCCGAAACTGGACATGGAGAAACAGCAGGATGGATTCTGGACCATCACCACTCCGCCGCTTGTTCCCGGTTTCCACTATTACACGCTGATCATCGACGGCGCCGAGGTCAGCGATCCCAACACTCACGCCTTCTTCGGAGGAGGCAAGCCGGCGAGTGGCGTGGAAGTTCCGGAGCCAGGCTCTACCTATTATTCGGTGCAAGATGTGCCGCACGGCGCAGTTCGCGAGGTCTGGTACAACTCGAAGGTGACGGGCACCTGGCGGCACGCATTGGTCTATCTGCCGCCGAATTACGACACGCAAACCAAGACGCGCTATCCGGTGCTCTACCTGCAACATGGCGCCGGTGAGGACGAGACCGGCTGGATCCGCCAGGGCAACGCGAATTTCATCCTGGACAACTTGATCGCGGCGAAGAATTGCAAGCCGATGATCGTGGTGATGGCCTATGGCTATGCGCACCGCGCCGGCGAGGCGCCTGTCGATTTGTTCGCAAAGGGGTTTGGGTCACCTGAAATGTTGAAGGCAATGCAGGATATGGCCGCGGCATTCGAAGATGATGTGACACAGGCTCTGATCCCATACATTGATTCCACCTTCCGCACGTTATCCGACCGCGACCACCGCGCGATGGCAGGCCTATCGATGGGTGGCATGCAAACGTTCCAGATTACGCTGGATCATCTCGATCTCTTCTCTTACATCGGCGGCTTCAGCGGAGCGGGCGGGATGCTCGTGCTCGGAAATCGGAAACTAGATCCCAAGACCGACTACAACGGAGTGTTCGCTGATCCGGCAGCATTCGCCAAGAAAGTGCACCTGCTCTGGCTTGGCGTCGGAACGAATGAGCCAGAAAGAATGCGCGCAGGACTCCAGAGACTGCACACGTCACTTCAGGAAGCGAAGATACAACATGTTTTCTACGAATCACCCGGCACCGACCACGAGTGGCAAACTTGGCGCCGCGATCTGAAGGATTTCGCGCCGAGACTCTTCTGAACCAGGCTTCCACCCATACTGATCACGAGGGCGAGCAGTCGAGGCTGCTCGGATTATGGGTCCGATAAGCTCTTTAGAGCCCCTGATTGTACGAAACAACCTTTCCCCGTACTGACTGATTACGAGCGGATTGCTCTGAGAATGCAAAAATAGGTCCTCGTAAACGCGCATATCGCTACCAGTTCTGGGTTGGTCGGCAAACAGAAATGTATCTCAACTGTCGATGCCAAGAACTCTGGACAGTTGAATCGTTTCCTCTAGGTCGGGCTCTCGCGCACTTGATCCGGCTTGGTAAACCGGCCTTGCTAATGGCTCTTGTAAGCTACGGTGAAACTGGTTTTGGGGTACGAGGAACACGCTCCCGCTATCAAATCTGGGGACGTTAAGGGGACGATAAGAAGTGACATACGATACTTTATGGTATCAAGAGATGTCCGCCGACACCGTTTGATATCAATCAGTTACATGAGCCCGAGGCCCTGTCACGGCAGAGGCCGCGGGTTCGAGTCCCGTCGTCCCCGCCATCTACTTATCGGATGGCAACGCTCATTCGCGAAAATCCTGACGACGCTCAAGGTTTCAAACTCCAGGCAACAGTGAACTCTACCCGAAGCGTCGGCATTCCCCTGTACCCTTGAACTCTTGTACCCTCGAACTCTGTACCCTCGAACTCAAGATCATTTCACCTTAGTAATTTGAATAAAATTGCCGCAGCGGTGATGATTGCCAGTGATGGCGGATTCCGACAAGACGCGCCGATGGACACGCCTTCCCATTGACTTGCCCGTTCGGGTGGTGACGTCGAAAGGCTTTTCGACCACCGTGGTCGAGGGCCGGGGCACGGAGATGAGCGAAGGCGGCATGTTTTTGTATGCTGGAATCCTGCTCAATCCAGGCGATCTGCTGGAAATTGAGTTTGATACCCCCGCTCCTTCGCGGCTGCCAGCCATCGTGCGTTTCCGCAGCGGATTCTGCTTTGGTCTGGAATTCATTACGCCGCTTCCCGCCTGATTCCGGGCCTTCCATACTCCTGCCGTAGCATTACCCTCAGAATTGTTCTAGCATTTGAAACGGTCTTGGGGGTTTCCTGGCATGTACTTCGAACAGTTCTATCTGGGATGCCTGGCGCACGCTTCCTATCTGCTGGCTTCGGGCGGAGAAGCGGTGGTGGTCGATCCGCAGCGGGATGTGGAGTTGTACTTGAAGGCGGCGGAGGAGCACGGGGTTACGATCCGGCACATTTTTGAGAGTCATCTGCACGCGGACTTCGTTTCCGGACACAAAGAATTGGCGGCGCGTACGGGCGCAACCATCTACATGGGCGCGCAGGCCGGGGCGACATTTCCTCACGTTCCGGTGCATGATGGATTTGAGTTAAAGTTTGGGCAGGCGTCGATCCGTGTGCTGGAAACGCCGGGTCACACTCCAGAGAGCATCTGCCTGGTGGTCACCGATCAGGAGAAATCGCCCTCGCCGTGGGCGGTTCTAACCGGGGACACACTGTTCATTGGTGACGTAGGCCGTCCTGACTTGTCGCCCCGGCACACGCCCGTGGAGCTCGCGGGCCTGCTCTATGACAGCCTGCACAACAAGTTGCTGACGCTGGCCGACACTGTGCTGGTCTATCCCGCGCACGGCGCCGGCTCTCTGTGCGGGAAAAACATGCGGGCGGAGCGTTCGTCGACGATCGGCACGGAGCGGCTGACCAACTATGCGCTGCAGATCAGGAGCAGGGCAGAGTTCGTCGCGCAGCTGACCAGCAATCTTCCTGGGCGGCCGGAATACTTCCTAAAGGACGCCGAGATCAACCGCACGGGCGCGGCGACCCTGGCGGATCTGCCGCGGCTGCGGGCGATTGCGCCGGCTGAGTTGAAGAGTATGCTGAGCGCGGGTGAGATTGCGCTCGACGTGCGTCCAGGGGAGGAGTTTGCCGCCGGGCACGTGCCGGGTTCGGTAAACATTGCGCTGTCTGGGCAGTTTGCTTCGTGGGCGGGTACGGTTCTGGGGGTCGCGGCGCATCCCGTGCTGATTGCGGGCTCGGATGATGAAAGTTCCAACGCGCAGTTGGAAGAGGCGCGGCTGAGGCTGACGCGGGTCGGCATTGAAGTGCTGGATGGATATCTTGCTGGTGGCGTCGCCGCGTGGAAGCAGGCCGGATTTCCGCTGGCAAGCATTTCACAGGTTACGGCAGACGAACTCAACGCGCGGTTGAAGTCGCGCGACGTGCAGGTGCTCGACGTGCGGCGTGAGCCGGAGTGGGATGCGGGACACATTGAGGGCGCGGTCTGGTGGCCGCTCGACAATTTCAAAGTCTCTCCGCCAGAAATTGATCACGATGAGCCCATCGCAGTTCATTGCAAAGGCGGATACCGGAGCATGATTGCGAGCAGCCTGCTGCAGCGCGCGGGGTTCAAGAAGGTGATCAACGTAATTGGCGGATTCGACGCCTGGCAGCAGGCGAAGCTGCCGGTGGTGAGTGCGAAGCCGGTGGAAGTTTAACTTTTTCTTCGCTTTTTGGCCCTGTGGAAACAATGTTCCTGCAGGAACATTGTTGACAAAAATGTACGTACACGCAAATTGATTGCGAGGAGCAGGTTACGAAATGAAGAAAGACAAGCTGGCCAAGACCTTTTGCGTAGAGAGTGGCAAGCATTTCCGTCTAAAAGATTGTGATCCTGCGGCTACGGGGCATTGGAAATCCAAAGAGCATGCGGCCGAGGCCTTGCAGCAGGGCATAGTGCGCACGGCGGAGTTGCAAGACAAGCTCTATGCCCAGAACAGCTGGTCGCTGCTTCTGATATTTCAGGCCCTGGACGCTGCCGGAAAAGATGGCATCATCAAGCACGTGATGTCTGGAGTCAATCCGCAGGGCTGCCAGGTGTACTCGTTCAAGGCGCCGTCGGAGCCGGAACTGCAGCACGATTTCTTATGGCGCACGACGCGCGTGCTGCCCGAGCGCGGGCATATCGGCATTTTCAACCGGTCGTATTACGAAGAGGTGCTGGTGGTGCGAGTGCATCCCGAAATTCTCAAGAGCCAGAGGACGCCAGCCTCGCTGGTGGGCAAACACGTTTGGGATGAGCGCTTCGAAGACATTCGCAGCTTTGAGCGGCACATGGCGCGGAGCGGGACGGTGATCCGTAAATTCTTCCTGCATGTTTCCAAAAAGGAGCAGAAGCGGCGCTTCCTCGAGCGCCTGGATCAGCCCGAGAAGAACTGGAAGTTCTCGGCGGCCGACATTCACGAACGCAAATATTGGGACGACTATCAGAAGGCTTATGAGGAGATGATCGAAAATACGGCGACCGAGCAGGCGCCGTGGTACGTGGTGCCGGCAGACAATAAATGGTTCACGCGGCTGGTGGTATCGACGGTGCTGGTGCAGACGCTGGAATCGCTGAATCTGTCGTATCCCAAGGTGGATGAGGCGAAGCGCAAGGAATTGGAAGCGGCGAAGAAAGCATTGATCAGCAAGTAGTTAGCCGCGGGAGGGCTGTCGGAGCCCACTGCGCTGACGCCACCGGGCTACGACATCTGTCACGGGCAACTGTGATCCCAATCACACCTCCCATACTGGGACTCTGCGACACTCTGTTTACGGACGGGGGAAAATGGGTGTCAGAATGTCGAGTTCAAGCGATGGGGGATACCGGCCCAGTTGCATGTTGGCGCACCAGTTGATCAACCGGATGTCGATGATTGTGGGCTTCTGCGATCTGTTGGCGGAGGAGGCCCCGGAAAGTCCAGAGTGCTTACGACGCCTGCGCCAAATGAGGGACATTGCCGCCTCGGCGGCCGAGGAACTGAGCCGTCACGAGTGCGAACTGGAAACCATTATGACGCCAACGGCACTCGAGTCGGTGAAGGAGCCGAGTCCTTCGCGCGAGCCGGTGATACAGATGCGTGTTGTTGAGTGAGCGGTTGCAGGGCCAGCTTTGCAGGACTCCCTTGAGCGTACACGACACTAACTTTTCCTCCGGTACCGCTGTTCACTAGCAACGTTCTTTGGCACCACCCGTAACGAATCTCTTCGGACTAGTTGTCCCAGCCGGTTTTTGGAAACACGCCGCCCTGGCCCTTTGCAGCGAGGCCGGGCTGGATTACCATAGCCAATCGTCCACTTCTTCCTCCGGAGATCAATCCTGAACATGTCAATGGTGAACATGGTCGGCCCCAACAGCATTTGCAGGAACACTTCGCTCGCTGTCCGGTTGCTATTCGCAGTCACACTCGCCGGCGGATTCGGAATCACTGCACAGGCGCAAGCCAAGCCGGAGAAGCAATCGAAGGCTGTCAAGCCGGCGCAAACAACACAGACGGCACCGGCAGCAGCTGCGAGCGATTCTGCCGCCACCGAAGCGGCGAAGCCCGAAGAGAAGGCATTCAAGGGGATGCGGTACCGGTTGATCGGGCCGTTTCGGGGCGGGCGGTCGCTGACGGCGGCGGGAATTCCGGGCGATGCGACGACCTATTATTTCGGCGCGACTGGCGGCGGCGTGTGGAAATCGACTGACGGCGCCATGACGTGGTCCTCCGTTTTCGACAGAGAGGGCACGTCGGCCATTGGAAGCATCGCGGTGGCGAATTCCAATCACAATGTTGTGTATGTTGGCACCGGAGAAGCTTGCATTCGCGGAAATATTTCGCACGGCGACGGGGTTTACCGGTCGCTCGACGCGGGCAAGACCTGGAAGAACGTTGGTTTGAAAGATTCCCGGGCCATCGGCAAGGTCATTGTGAATCCCACGAATCCTGACATCGTGTTTGTCGCAGCGCTGGGGCATCCCTACGGACCGAACGCGGAGCGTGGGATTTTCCGCACTATTGACGGGGGCAAGACCTGGGAGAAGGTTCTTTATAAAGACGAGAACACGGGCGGCATTGACGTAGCTTTCGATCCGCATAACCCCAACATTATTTTTGCGGCGCTGTGGCAGGCGCGGCGCACATCTTGGGGCATGACGAGTGGAGGCCCGGGCAGCGGCCTCTACCGCTCGAACGATGGAGGCACAACGTGGAAGCATCTTGAAGAGCATGGCCTGCCCAAGGGTCCGTACGGAAAAATCGGCGTCGCGGTGGCCGCGAATTCTGACCGGGTCTATGCGCTGATTGAAGCTCACAATCCGGATGGCGGACTCTATCGCTCGGACGACGGCGGCGAGTCTTGGCAGCTTGTGAATCCGGATCACAGTCTGTGGCAGCGTCCGTGGTACTACATGCACGTGATCGCCGATCCGCGCGACGAGAACGTTCTCTACATCATGAATGTCGAGTCCTACAAGTCAACCGACGGGGGACATTTATTCAATAAGGTTCACGTGCCGCATGGCGACAACCATGGACTGTGGATCGATCCGCAGAACACGCGGCGCATGATCGCTTCGAACGACGGCGGAGTGACGGTGACGCTCGACGGCGGGAAGAACTGGAGTCTGCAGGATAACCAGCCCACGGCTCAGTTCTACCACGTCATCACAGACACGGCGACGCCTTACCGCGTGTACGGAGCGCAGCAGGATAGCGGGACGGTTGCGATCGTCAGCCGGAGCGACGATGGATCGATCGGCCACAGCGACTGGTACGACGTGGGCGGGGGCGAAGCCGGCTATATTGCGCCGGACCCGCGCGACCCAAATATTGTTTACGCGGCCGATTACCAGGGAAATATCACACGTTATGATCGGCATGTTGGACAGGTTAAGTCGATCACCGAGATGCCGGAACTTTCCGACGCGTACGGCGCTGCGAACCTGGAGCATCGCTTCCAGTGGACGGCGCCGGTCATGCTTTCGCCGCATGATCCGAACACGTTGTATCACGGGGGCGAGCGGCTGTTTAAGACGACGGATGGCGGAGTGCACTGGCAGGCCATCAGCCCGGATTTGACGCGCAATGATAAGGAGAAACAGAAAGTTTCGGGCGGCGACATCACGATCGACGATTCGGGCACGGAGTACTACGATACGATCTTCGCGCTGGCGGAATCGCCGATCACGAAGGGAATGCTGTGGGTGGGGACGGACGACGGTCTGATTCAGCTTACGCAGGACGAAGGAAAAACCTGGACCAACGTCACGCCGAAGGATATTCCGGACTGGAGCCGCATCAGCCAGATTGATGCCTCCACGCACGATGCTGGGACGGCGTATGTGGCCGTGGATCGGCACCAGTTCGACGATCTGCGTCCTTATATTTATAAGACCAGCGACTACGGCAAGACCTGGACGAAGCTGGGGCAGGGAATTCCGGATAATGCGTTTGTGCGAGTGGTGCGGGAAGATCCAAAAAAACGTGGACTGCTCTATGCCGGAACGGAAGCGGGCGTCTACGTGTCGTTCAACGACGGGGCGAACTGGCGTCCGCTGCAATTGAATCTGCCGACGACGCCGGTTCATGACCTCGTCATTAAAGATGACGACCTGGTCGTGGCCACGCACGGGCGGGCGTTCTGGATTCTTGACGACCTGTCTCCGCTGAGGCAGTACAGCGATGACATCGCGAAGAAGGACGTATTCCTGTACGCACCGGCGACGGCTTACAGGATTCAGGCGGGAGCCGGCGGAGACCGGCATCCTTCGAAGCGGACAGGGCAGAATCCTCCGGCGGGAGCGGTGCTTTATTACTTCCTGAAGGATGCGCCGAAGGTGGAGACCGAAACAAAAATCGAAATCCTTGACGCGTCCGGCAAAGTCATTCGCAAGTACTCCAGCACCGAGTACAACACCCTGGAAGAGCCGCTTGATCCGGACGATAAGAAGCCAGAGAAGCAACTTAAACCGGAAGCCGGTTTGAACCGTTTTGTATGGGACTTGCGCTATGACGAGGCGCATCATGTTCCGGGATATTATCTCTGGGAGTATGGCGCGGGAGCGCGGGGCCCGGTGGCCGCGCCCGGCCACTATGGGGTCCGACTGACGGTGGGCGGTCAGAGTCAGACGGCTTCGTTCGATTTGAAACTGGATCCGCGGGTGCAGGTCAGCCAGGCTGACCTGGAGCAGCAGTTGAATCTGCTGCTGCAGACGCGCGACGAACTGAGCCGGGTTTACGATGCGGTGAATCAGATTCAGGATGTTCGTTCACAGTTGTCGGGGCTGAAACGGCGGCTGCCGGAAAACGCCAGCACCAAAACGATTGTTAACGCTGCGGACGATCTGGAAAAGAAATTGGTTGCGGTGCGTGAGGAACTTATCAACCTGACAATCAGTGCCAACGAAGACTCGCTGGCGTATCCTCCGCAACTGGATGCGAAGCTGGCATTTCTAGCGATGGATGCGGGCAGCGCTGACTCGGCGCCGACCGAAGCGGAGCAAAGGGAATTCGAGAAGCTGAAACGGCAAAGCGGGGAACTGATTGGGCGCTGGGAAGACTTGCAACGCCGGGATCTGGCCGCATTTCAGAAGCTGACGGCGGAGGGCAGCTTGTCGACGGTAGTGGTGCCACCGCCGGGGCGTGCGACCGAGGATGAGGTTCCCGCGCACTGATTGTCGTGTTCGATCTTCACTTTACCTCTGCATATAAACGGCCGGAAAAGGCCAGGTAAATCCCCTCGTGCGGCAAAGGACGCGAGACATGGGGCGCATGACCTTTTTCTGGCCTTGTGATTGATCGTTACTTCCTATTACTTCTGTGCCACTTCCATGGCACCGATGTGCCTTGTTCGACGGAGGGCGCGTTGCTATTGTGCCGATAGAGCTATTAGTTCTTCCCCCGCAGGATCAATGAAGTCGATCTGGAATTAGGGGGGTGTCTATGAAAAAAGTGCATCTGCTCTACGCGGCGTTAGGCTTTGCGGTGGCCCGCTGGATTTTCAAGCGGCAAGCTGTGGTAGACCCGGTTACACGGTTCCGGTCGCAGGGTCTGCTGTAGAAGGTTTTTCCTGGGCTTGGGCGCGCGCCCCGTTGCGCTTCCATTTCGTCAGCGCGCGCCCATTGCTTTGCTCCTGTGGTTTTACTGCTCCCTGAAGTAACCGTTACCAAGGTTTGCCCGGATCATCCCTGTTTTACCCCTCCCTCCATACAATTGGCTCAGGGACTGTTCTCTGTGTAAGAGTGCGTGATCCCACCTGACCTTTCATGCAGTGGCTGCGAACAATGCGACTAGTTCTGTTTCTGGCTGCTGTGCTGGCCGTGCTCGTGCCGGCTTGCCTCGTCGCGCAGAATGATTCGAAACAGATTCCTCGCGCTGTTCCGGTTGCCGATCCTAGCTCTGCCCCGGGCGCTGCTCCCGGCTCTGATCCGGACGACAAGCCGCTGGGGGACGTCGCGCGGAGCCTCCGCAAGAAGATTCCGCCGTCCGAAGAAGTCATTGATGACGACAACCTGGCGACCGTGATGCAGCAGGCGGAGAGTC
Source organism: uncultured Acidobacteriota bacterium (assembly GCA_963755795.1). Classification (GTDB taxonomy): domain Bacteria; phylum Acidobacteriota; class Terriglobia; order Terriglobales; family Acidobacteriaceae; genus Sulfotelmatobacter. Next base: position 11,218 of record CAVWLI010000011.1, read on the forward strand.
AGCGTGCGCAGGGTTCGGCACTGAAGTTCCTGATGGCCGGAGCGGGGAAGGGCTTTCAGGTAAGCGCGCCAGACGTCACCTGTAGTCTGGCCTTCACTGCGAATGTTAAATCGTTGCTCTCGAGTCAATACGCTCAAATGGAGCTTCCGCCGGGAGAGGTTTCGAAACTGGAAGGGCCGGCCACGATCGAAGGTAAGGTGCTAATCGTGGCGCTGTTAAACCGGACTGATTGGCACGTGAGCGAAGTTACGGTGGCGCTGACGGTCGTCAAGAAAAGTGAAGCGGGTGAGGAGTCGTTGATTGAGCATCCGTACGCTGCGGCGAAATTGCGGCCTGCCGTCGCGGTCACTTCGCCGCAACCATCGGAGACCGGTTCGGAGAAGAAGCCCGATGTTACCAGGATCTACCGGATGCGGGCGGCCGCGGCGCCCTCAGCTACGACAGTTTTCAGCACGACTCTGAATCAGGAGCTTGCTCCCGACGAGGAGTGGCACTGGGCGATCGTGCAGGCCAGAGGATATCCTCCGGACAGTTATGCGGGCACGTTCGGGCAGTCGACCCAACCAGCCTCAGCGTGGACTTCAGCGACTTTGCCCGCAGCGCAAACGGGCCTTGAAGGCTCACCCACGGCGCTGCCACAAACTCCGCAATAGTTCAAGCCATAGCGAAGCGCTACTTCCCGTGAGTTGTGCGTGGTATTTCCCAAAACCTGCGCGCAAGGCGGTTTTTCAGCAGCCTGCAAAGCCATGCCGTGATCGGATCGTTCTCATCAAAGTTGCGCCGCTACCTCGTGCCTCCGGTTAGTTGAAGACGACTTCGCCGACCGCCCTGCCAGCCGCGGTCTCGCGTGCTAGACTAAGCACAATCCCTGCGAGCAGAGGCCCGGTATGAAATTCGGCGTCATCACCTTTCCTGGTTCGAACTGCGATCACGACGCCTTGTGGACGATTCAACATGTTGCCAATCAGCAGGTCACGTCTCTGTGGCACGAATCGCACGATCTGGAGAACTGTGACGCCGTCATTGTGCCGGGCGGCTTCGCCTACGGCGACTACCTGCGAACGGGGGCGATTGCCAAGTTTTCGCCGGTGATGGAGTCGGTTCGCAAGTTCGCCGATGGCGGTGGCCTGGTGCTAGGCATCTGCAACGGCTTTCAGATCCTTTGCGAATCGGGTCTGCTGCCGGGAGCACTGATGCGCAACGTTGGCCTCAAATACGTTTGCAAGCCGGTGCAGGTGCGCGTGGAGAACGTCGAAACGCCCTTCACCAATGCCTGTGCGCAGGGCGAAGTGTTGACCATTCCGATTGGGCACATGGAAGGCAATTATTTTTGCGATCCTGACATGCTGCAACAACTGCAGCGGGAGCATCGTGTAGTGTTCCGTTATTCCTCGCCCGGCGGCGAGATCACGGCGTCAGCCAATCCGAACGGGTCGCTGGGGAACATCGCCGGGATCTGCAATCCCGGAGGGAATGTTTTGGGCATGATGCCGCATCCGGAGCGCTCGGCTGAGCCGGAACTAGGCTGCACGGATGGCATGAAAATATTTCGGTCGATGGTCGGAGCGATGGCTGCAAGGTAGTCAATTTTTCCCCTTCAGTCTTTGTTCCTTCCAAGTTTTTCCTTTGAACTTTCCCTTCAACACAGTAATTGAAAATTTTCTTGGCTATTAACAGGTACGCAGTGTATCTTTGGGCGTCTTCCCCAGTCGTAGAGGTTCCCAAACCTAGTTGTGTTTCGCATGCACACGCGGGGAGGCGTGTCTCTCATGACACCGAAGCAGATTCTCGATTCCTTTTCAGAAACGTTAATGCTGGACGAACGGATTTTTAGCGCGCAGGAACGCGCGCTGGTGGCCACGCTTCTGCAACATGCCAAGGCGGCCAGCAACCAGAACCCTGAAACGCAGGAAGCGGTCAGGGCGGTGATTGCATCGGCCGTCGGCGAAACGGTGGCGCAGCGCGCTTTCGCAGTGCTCGGCGGGAGCATTGTCGAACGCATTCTTGAGGGCAGCAAACTCTCGCAAGATGACTCTACGGTCCGCGCCACTACTCTCGACCCTATGCCACGTCCGCCGTTCGACCCGCAACCCCCAGGAGAGCTGTTGCACACGACGGCGGGGTCCCAAATGAAAAAAGAGCCGGAACCTCCCTCGGTACAGCCCGGGCCGGGGGTCCGCGCGCCGCAGAAAGCGCCGCAACCCCCGGGGAGGCCGATGGGAGAGCCCGAACCACCGTCGACCCAGCCGCACCCGCCGGGGCCGGGTGTTCGCGCGCCGCGTACAGAACCGGAACCGCCGAGTAACGCACGTACGACGACGGTTTTAGAAACCAGCGCAGCCGTTGCCGAGCGGCCTTCGATTTTGCCGGCGCGTTGCGTGATTCTCGACGAATTCCTTGCGCCTCAGGAATGTGAAGACCTGACACGCTTCACGCTGGAACACGAATCCGATTTCAGGATGAGCTCAGTGGTTTCTCCCCATGCGGAGGGCGGCGACGTCAGCGGCGTGGTTAACTACGACCACCGGCGCTCCCGCGTTCTGATGGACCTGGCCCAACACGAGGATGTGATGCTCGACCGCATCAAGGCCGTTTTGCCTATGGTGCTCGATAAACTCGGCATGGAGGAATTCGACCTCACGGGGGTGGAGGCGCAGGTCACCGCGAGCAACGAGGGAGACTTCTTCCACTTCCACAGCGACAACGGGAGCGAGCGGGTGAGGTCGCGCCACCTCACGTTTGTCTACTTCTTTCATCACGAGCCGCGGCAGTTCGAAGGGGGTGAACTGCGCATTCACGACTCACATCTGAAAGACAGGACTTACGTCAGTGACGAAACTTACCAGGCGATCGTGCCGCAACAGAACCAGATTGTCTTCTTCCCGTGCGAACTGCTGCACGAGATTACACCGGTGAGGTGTGCATCGCAGCACTTCTCCGACAGCCGATTCACCTTAAACGGATGGCTTCGTCACTAAACAACCCGGCCTGGCTGGAGTGGATGACGACCCTGCTGGAAGAGTCGTCGCCGACTGGGGCGCCACGTGGAGGAGTGTCGCGGCATACCTATGGCGCGACATTTCCTCCCGGTCTTTTCTATTGTTTGCTGGATGAACTGCCTCTGCACGTGCTTCCTCGGCGGGTGTTCAAGTCATTACGGCGTCGAGACGACGAGTCACAATCCCTGTATTTGAATCCCAGCTGCGTCTTGTGCACGGGCGGGCAATTGCCGGAGGAACTGGCTTCTCGCAAAGAACTGCTCTCAGGATTCGCTCTGCAGGGAACGATTGCGTGGGTGCGTAACTCTGCGACTGGAAACTTGCTTCCGTTCTGGCTGGGGCCGCAGTTTTCCGCCATCGTGGAAAGCCTGCGTCCCCATGAACCTGTGCCATCTTCTTTGCCGAATGCGGCACGGCGGCTTTTGGCGGCGGCAAGCATCTTAGTCCCTGAGAATCGAGTGTGTACTGTGGGACCGGGTCTGAGACCCGGTCAGGCAGCGCCAGCGGCCTTGCGGCCGCTGGCCCGGTCTGAGACCCGGTCCCACCCAGACCTACAGAGGAGTGACCTGCAGCGCGAGGAGAGAATCGCGAAGGCATCTTCGATGTTTCGCGAGAAGGGATATGCGCCGCTCGGCGACCTGATCCATCCCTTTCACATTGCGGCATTGCGACGTTACTGTCGCTATTTGATCCGGTCTGGCTCGGTCAGGCTGGGCGATGGTCAGAGTCCGCGCCGCTATGCGATTTATAACGAACCCGTGGCGCGCTTCTTTCACCATGACATCGCTGCGACTTTGAGTGCGGTAGCCGGAGAACCTCTCAAGCCCTCTTACGTCTATATGGCTTCGTATCTGAGTGGAGCGCAACTCAAGAAGCACACTGACCGGGAACAATGTGAATTCAGCGTGACGCTCTGCGTGGATTTTTCTCCCGAGCCTGCGCTCGAAACCCCATGGCCGATTCACCTGGACACTCCCACGGGTACGGTGACGGTTTATCAGGCGCTGGGCGATGGGCTGGCTTATCGCGGAACTCGATTGCCCCACTATCGCGATGCGCTAGGCGACGGCCAGACTTCGACTTCAATTTTCTTCCACTACGTTGCGGCAGACTTTTCGGGGACGTTGGACTGAAGGTGCTGGATTCAACCGAAAAAGGTCTTACTGCAGGCCGGAGATGAGATATAGAACGGACAGAGTCTGATTGTAGCTGTACAGGAAGTGAGTGCCATCGCGGCTCGCTATCACCGGAGAGACAGTAACCACACCCGCTGGTGCTTGCGGTCTCAGTTCCTGCACCATGGTTTGTTTTCCCGTACTGATCTCAACTTTATAAATCTTGCTGGGAAGTTCGCCCGGACGATACCCGTACAGGAATGACGAGTTGCTCGACCATTGCACGGGCACGAATCCGGCTTGCAGTTCTGGGACGGATCGCGGTGAACCGTCCTCGATGGGATAGATCGCGACGGCTGAATTCGGCCCGACGCCAACCACGAAATGGCCGTCAGGCGACGACGGACCGCAGGTAGTTCCTTCGGGGGTTACGGCTTTGGGTTTTCCGCCGACGAGGTCTAACACATAGCAACGATTTGTGTGACCAGATTCATTGCCATTGACGATCAACCTTTGTCCGTCGCTGAGGAAGCGAGCCCATCCGTTCTGAATGTGTTCGAGTCCGCTGATATCGACGGGGCGGGGCTGGCCGGGACCGATAGGCAGCAACGTCATGTGCTGCGGGTTGTCGCCGGAAATTGAAATTGCCCACTTGTCATCCGGCGAAAGTCCGCCCGCGGATCCGTCGCCAAGGCGAACCGGTAGCGAGCCATCTAACCTTCGCTTCGCAACCGCGTAGTTCGGCCCCGCGGCTTCGCTGGCATCCTCAAACAGGACAAACCGGCCGTCATGTGAAATATCCTTGGCGACATTCCAGTCATGCCAGGAGAGTTCCATATCCTGACTGCTGCCGAGAGTACTTAACGCCAGAGCCACCCGCTTAGTATTCAGGGCGACCAGGACGCGGCCGTCGGGCGAAACGTCTTGCAAATTGATTCCCATGGGCAAGTCCAGCAAAGTTCGGACTTTGCCGGAGAGGGTTACGGCCATCAGGTTCAGGTTTGTGCCTTTTTCGATCGCGGTGAACCAGATTTCTTTCCCGTCAGGACGCCACGCAACCCCCTGCTCAGACTCCCATTCCTGAGTTAGAGTTTGGACCTTGCCGGCGAGATCCACCACGCAGACTACCCCACGATTGTCCCAAAGCCGTGGATGATTCATGAACGCGATCTGGTCGCCATGGGGAGAGAAACGAATGTTGCTGATCGAGCCGGAGCTCTGATAGAGCACTTTTCCAATGGGATATTCCAGGCGGTTCTGCCCGTCGACGTCGTGCACCACGGCGAGCTCGCCCCGGGAGTCCCAGTCTGCCCAGCGCACGTCGGCCTGCACCTCCCTGGGCGATCCGCCGGCCAGGGGCGCACTCGCCAGCATTCCGCCGACGGTTTCGAGTAGGCCATTGTGCGTGCCGTGCAGCGCGATCGCGAGTTCATTGCCAGAGGAAACGGCCAGCAGGTTGGCTTCGCTCAAGTTCAGGGGCTGGGTAAGCAAAGAGCTTCCGACCGTTGTAAAGAGCTGCACCGGCTTGCCGTTCCATGCCCCGCTGTAGACGATGGACTGACCGTCGGGGGCGAATCGTGCCGCATACAGCGTGCCCGCAGCGAACGTCAGACGTTTGTACTCCGGAGGCTTGAGCGCGGGATGCAGTAGGTGCGCAATTCCCAGAAGTGCAGTGGCCACGGCCAGGACTCCGGCCACCGCCCATGGCAGGGCAGAGATCTTGCGTTTGCCTGTCTGGGGCGCGGGAACAGCTCTGACTGGTGACGATCCCGAGAGCGTCTGCAACGCAAAGACCAGATCCTTGGCGGACTGGAAGCGGTTCTCCGGCTCCTTCTCCAAACAATGCCGGATGATGTCCTGATATCCGGGGGGAATCGTCGCATCTTCCAGGTGTGCGCCTGCTGGCTCTTCGCGCAGGACCGCGGTCATCGTGTCGACTTCCGTTTCACCACGGAACGCGCGGCTTCCCGACATGATTTCGTAGAGGATGGCGCCGTAGCTGAAGATGTCGCTGCGGTGGTCGACCGGCTTGCCCCGCAGTTGTTCGGGAGACATGTAGGCGACCGTGCCGATCATGCTTCCCTGCTTGGTCACCGTGGTCAGGCTTTCGATGGCGCGATTGTCTTCGGCCGGTGCCTGCAATTTGGCCACGCCGAAGTCCAGAATCTTGACGCGCCCGTCGTTCGTTAAAAACAGGTTTTCCGGCTTCAGGTCGCGATGAACAATCAGCCGGTCGTGCGCAGCGGTTAGGCCCTGGGCGATTTGCAGAGCGTAGTCTGCGGCCTCACGCACGGGAATGGCGCCTTCGCACAGACGATGGCGCAGATTCCTGCCCTCCAGCAGCTCCGAGACGATGTAAGGAACCGTGCCTTCAAACCCGACATCGTAGATGGCGAGGATGTTAGGGTGATTCAGCGCGGCAGCGGCACGTGCTTCCTGCTCGAAGCGGCGCAGATGGTCAGGATTGTCGCTGGAGGCGGGCCGGATCAACTTCAGCGCAACCTCACGCCCCAGCCTCTCGTCGCGTGCGCGAAAGACTTCGCCCATCCCTCCGGCACCGATCTTTTCGAGGACCCGGTAATGCCCTACGAGCTGGCCAATCATAACTGGGGATACAAGCGCGCGTTGCATGGCATGTTAGGGGTGAAGGAGTTTCGAGTCAATAGCACGGAGGGGGTTATACAGTGAGGGAAGATCGTCGACAAGTCTCTCCGCGCGGAAGCCTTTTATATTGTCGTGTAGGCGATTTTGCAACGGTGATCCATTGTGGAATAGCTGGTGAATTTGACATAGACTGCCTAGGGATCTACATTTGGCAATTCCATGAGTCGGGTCGCAAGAACTGCCACCGAGAGCTTGATCCGCCCCGTTATGCCCGAATTGGACTCCCTGCGCGGGCTGGCGGTTCTGCTCGTCGTGTTTTTCCACGGATTCAACCACCCTACTATTGTGTGGTCACACCTCTCGATGCCCACACGTCTATTTTTCACAGTGTGTTTGGGAGGCTGGACGGGCGTTTATCTGTTCTTTGTGCTGTCTGGATTTCTGATCACCGGGATTCTGCTCGACAGCAAGCCGAAACCGCAGTACTACCGGCGATTTTATATCCGCAGAGCACTAAGGATTCTGCCCGTGTTTTACCTGCTTCTTCTGCTGCTTATCGTGTTGCCACGAGTCGGGTGGGTGGCTCATCGCAATGTGGGTTGGCCCTTCCTGGCCCTGAGCTTTCTCTATCTCGCCAACGTAACCAGCTTTTTCGGCGTGCCCGGACAGTACATGGTTTTGTGGTCGCTGGCGGTTGAAGAGCACTTTTACTTTGTATGGCCCGCCGTGGTCCGCAAGTTCTCGCGACGAGGCATTGCGTTGTGCGCGTTAGGAATTTTCCTCGCGTCTCCTGTGCTTCGGGCGGCAGCATTCTGGTTCCGCTGGCCCGTTGGGGGCTATACATGGCTGGTGTCTGACGGGCTGGCGATTGGTGCTCTGTTGGGGACGCTAAGCCGGGGCGAGTTGGCGGAGCGAACCCCGATGAGGAAATTCTCAGTCGTTTGCATGTCTGGCGCCATTGCGGCGTTCGTCCTGGGAACGCCGTTCGGCATCTGGAAGGGAGTTGCCTTTGCCGGTGCCGTATTTCGGGTTACGGCAGTAGACCTTTTCTGTGCGGGCGTCCTGGGTTTAACACTCCTGGTCGGAACCAGTCGCTTCAAGTGGATGGTGCAGTGGCGCTGGCTGCGATGGTTTGGCGAGATCAGCTACGGGCTCTATCTGTTTCACATGCTGGCTTTTGATTTCACCGATCACTGGATCATCCGCTTTGCCCCCAGCTATTACCCGCAAGCCTTGGCCAACATAGGGCCAATGTTCGTCCGCTTCTTAGTGAGCATGGGAATTGCCGTTGCTGCCGCCTTCTTGTCGCGAAAATACTTTGAGGAACGGTTCTTGAAATTGAAGGAGCGTTGGACTAAGCCCACTGCCAGCGTGCCGCCACGCCTCCAGGGCACACTCATGGGATGTGATGTTGAACAGCGGACTGCGTAAGGTTGGAATCAATCGGGCCCAGACCGGGATGGGTTCGACAATTTCTCTCTCACAGTACGACCGCGTGCATACCGGGTTCTGAACCCGCCCGATGAACGAGGGGTTAGTCGCTGTGGACGGCGTGTTAAAATGTGGCCCCTGTGGGCCAGAATCTGCCATCGCCGCCGGCTACGCCGCCTTCGTGTTCCGAGTGCGCCTCGAAGATGCAGCCCGCCGGGGGAGGGCCGCCAACCCAGTCTGCCTCGCGCATGTGGCGTTCGAGCGACGGCAAGACGCGCATCGACCTGCCGCAGAGCAGCGTCATCTCCGATCCAGCCGCGCAGCACACGATCGTGCTCGATCACATAAAGAAAGAAGCGAGTATTATCCCGATGACGCCGCCGGGGGCGCCTTCCATGCCAGGCGCGCCAGGACCTCCGGCTGCGCCGACTCCTTCGTCGGTGCATGTGCAGGATCTTGGTAAGTCGATGATCGACGGCCACGAGGTTGAGGGCAAGCGCTTCACCATGCCCACGCCAGGAACGCCTGCCAAGCCGCCGATGCCTGCCATGCCAGCGATGCCAGCGGCAAAAATGCCCGCTTTGAAGATGGCAGCACTGAAGATGCCCGGCCTGAAAATGCCCGGCCTGAAGATGCCTGGCGCTCCGGAAGCTCCTAAGCCGCCGGGCGCGGCAGCACCGCCGGCGGCGCCGAAACCGCCGAGCGTAACCGAGATGTGGACCAGCGTGAAGTTGAAAACCTCGGTGCTGACCAAAGTCACCACGCCTGCGGGCGAACTGACAACTTATTGCAAACCTACGTTAACCGCGGAGCATCCGCCGTCGGTATTTCAAATTCCGCCGGGGTATACGATCAAACCGCCTGACATCAAGCCGCCGAGCATCAAACCGCCGAAACCTTAGGGCTCCCGCCGTCGGACTCATGCTATAATTTCTGTTCGCCTGCATACGAATCGAGGCAATCGTTGTCGAGGTAATCTGTGATCTCCTCTGAAGGCGAATCCTGCGCCATCCGTAGCTCTTTAAAGAAAGATCTTTAGACACGAGGTCGAACCATGTCCGGCCACTCAAAATGGGCCACAATCAAGCACAAGAAGGGCGCGCTCGACGCCAAGCGCGGCAAAATTTTCACCCGTCTCATTAAGGAAATCAGCATCGCCGCCAAGAACGGCGGCGGCGATCCTGATTCCAACCCGCGTCTGCGCGGCGCCATTCTCGCTGCCAAGGCCGAGAATATGCCCGCCGACAACATTAAGCGGGCCATCCAGCGCGGCACCGGCGAACTGCCCGGCGCCACCTACGAAGAGTTCTCGCTCGAAGGCTACGGGCCCGGCGGCGTCGCGGTTCTGCTCGACATCAACACCGACAATCGCAACCGCACGGTGAGCGAAATCCGTCACGTCTTCGGGAAAAACGGTGGCAACATGGCCGAAGCCGGCGCGGTTTCGTGGATGTTCCACAAAAAAGGCGACATCGTTATTTCGAAGACGGCTGCCAAAGAGGACGACCTGATGAACATCGTTCTCGAATCTGGTGGGGAAGACCTGAACGACGATGGCGAGAACTGGGAAATCCTGACGCCTACTTCCGCATACGAAGCCGTTCTGGAAGCGGTGAAGAAAGCCGGCATCGAACCTGTATCGGCCAGCGTGACCATGATTCCCCAGAACTACATCAAGGTGGAAGGCGCCGCGGCCAATACCATGATCCGCCTGATGGAAGCGTTCGAAGAACACGACGACGTGCAGAACGTGCACTCGAACTTCGATATCGATCAGAAGTTGCTGGAAGAAGTTGCGGGATAGTTCTGCAACCGCTGAACATCGGCAGGCCGCCCTCGCTTCGGGCGGCGTTTGTTTTCTGAATAGCGCCACGCATTCTGCGCGCCGAAGTTTTCAACATGTTCGTGCAAAATGCTGTGGAAAAGGGCCTCATTAGCTTCGTAAGTGGTTCACCCAAGAGGCGCTTCAACACTTTGCACTGGAGCGAGTGCTGGCACTTTCGTGGTACAACTCGCGGCGAAAAAATTTCTTGAAAATTCGACTCGACAAACTTCTTGTGGATCGTGCTCTAGCCGCCTCACGCGAGCGGGCCCAAGCATTGATTCTTGCGGGCAAAGTTCTGGTGGACGATCAGAAAGTCGAGAAAGCCGGCGCGCAAGTTTCTGCGGGTTGCGTGATCCGGCTGCTTGGCGAAGACCTAAAATACGTCAGCCGTGGCGGACTGAAGTTAGAGCGCGCCCTCGATAACTGGAAGCTTACAGTCAGCGGGAAGGTTTGTCTGGATGTCGGAGCCTCAACTGGAGGTTTCACGGATTGTCTGCTCCAGCGCGGCGCCGCGCAGGTCGTGGCCGTTGACACCGGCTACGGCCAGATGGATTTCCGCCTTCGTCAGGACCAGCGTGTGCGCTTGCTGGAAAAAAATAATTCCCGCTACCTGACGAGCGAGGCGGTCGGCGTTTCTGTAGATCTCATCGTGATGGACGTTTCTTTCATCTCTGCAACTCTGGTTCTTCCCGCCGTAGTCGACGCCGCTCTTCCCGGATCGTCCGATGAGCGTCGCGGACGACAAATCGTCGTGCTGGTGAAGCCTCAGTTTGAAGCGGGCAGGGAACATGTGGGTAAGGGCGGCATTGTGCGGGACGAAGCTGCGCAACTCGCGGCCGTGGAGAAAGTCAGAACCGCGCTGCAACGTCTGGGCGCGGCGCAGACGGACGTGATCGAATCGCCCATCCTCGGCGCCGAAGGCAATCGCGAGTTTTTACTCTACGGCAGATTTTAGCTCGCTGTGCCTCTGCGTCGGCTGTGGTTAAGTTCTTGAATTTCTGTACAATCTCCTTTTGCCCATGGCCAGCCCGCAAGCATCCTCCCAGAAAACCGCAGCCGTCATTGCGCGGCCTGATCGTCCTGGAGTCGCGCAGATTCTTCCCGGCCTTTTCATGTGGCTCGGGGAGCACGGCTATAACGTCATTATCGATGACGAGACAGCGGCATACACCTCTGGACAGCAGGTTGTGCCCCGGATGGAAATGGCTTCACATGCGCTCGATCTCGTAGTGGTGCTCGGCGGAGATGGAACCCTGCTCTCGGCCGCGAGGGCGACGGCCGTGGTCGATGCGCCGCTGTTGGGCGTCAACCTGGGGTCGCTCGGATTTCTGACGGAAGTGCCCATGCAATCGCTGTATCCGATGCTCGAAGCGATTGCGCAGGGTCGCGCCGCCATCGAGCATCGCTCGCTGATGCAGGTTCAGTTGTTGCGCGGAGAGACGGTTCGCGGCAGTTACCTTGTTTTTAATGATGCAGTAGTAAACAAGACCGCGGTCGCCCGCCTGAACACCTACGACCTCTATATCGACAAGGTGTTCGTTTCGAGCTATCGGGCGGACGGCATGATCGTGGCCACGCCGACCGGTTCGACGGCTTACTCTCTCTCCGCCGGCGGACCCGTGCTCATGCCGACAGTCGAAGGCCTGGTGATCACGCCGGTCGCGCCGCATGCCTTGACCCATCGCCCGCTGGTTGTGCCGGATTCCGTGGAGATTGAAATCGTGCTGCGCAGCGAAGAAGAGCTTGCGTACCTGAGCCTCGACGGACAACCCGGCCTTGACCTCTGCGACGGTGATCGCGTCCGCTGCCGTTGCTCAGAGCACCAGGTGAAGCTGTTTCGCACCGGGGCGGACTTTTTTCAAGTGCTGCGGACCAAGTTGAAGTGGGGAGAACGGCAGATCTAGCCGACGAATCAGGCCGGAGGAATCGGGTTCGGCAGGTCACAAATTACAACTCAGGGCGCAGTAGGTCCGACACTTTCTCGCGCCGCCGGATTACTTTTGCCGACTTGCCAGTAACCAACAATTCCGCCGGGCGCGGACGCGTGTTGTAATTCGACGCCAGCACCATTCCGTAAGCTCCCGCATCGAGAATCGCGAGCCGGTCTCCCTCGTCCACGACGGGCAACTCGCGGTCGCGCGCGAAAAAATCTCCGGTCTCGCACACTGGGCCGACGACGTCGGTTATTTCGCATCTCGTGACCTCGGCATTGGCCGTCGAGACCGTGCGCAGTGTTACCGGGACGATCTCGTGATAGGCGCCGTAAAGCGCGGGCCGGATCAGGTCGTTCATCGCGGCATCGACCACCAAAAATCGCCTTCCATCATTTTCCTTGCGGTAGATCACCGACGTCAGCAAAACACCCGCAGGGCCAACGATGGAACGCCCTGGCTCCAGCAGCAGCTGCACGTTCAGACCGCGCAGAGGCGCGGCGAGCACCCGCGCGTAAGCCGCCACATTGGCGGAGAACTCTTGGCCATTCGCTTTCTCGTAGGCGATTCCCAACCCTCCACCAGCGTCGATGTAGTCGATGCGGTGGCCATCTCCGCGCAGTTCGCGGACCAGGTCGGCCACTCGCTCCATAGCTTCGCCGAATGGGGCGACGTCCGTGATCTGCGAGCCGATGTGAACGCTCACCCCTCGCACCTTGAGATAAGGCGCACCCGACGCTTTCGCATAGAGTGCGCGGCCTTCGCCGATGGGCACCCCGAATTTGTGCTTGCGCAGGCCGGTAGAAATGTAAGGATGAGTTTCGGCCGCGACGTCAGGATTCACCCGCAGCGCCAGCGGCGCCGTTTTGCGCAGGCGCCCGGCGCACTCCGCCAGCGCCCATAATTCCGACTCGCTTTCCACGTTGAAAAGCAGAATGCCGGCCTTCAACGCCGCGGTTAGTTCTTCGCGCGTTTTGCCCACGCCGGAAAACACAACCTTTTTCGCGGCCTTGCGGTCCGCGGCGAGCACGCGTTCCAGTTCTCCGCCGGAAACCACGTCGAATCCGCAACCCTTCTTGGCCAGCAGGCGCAGCAGGGTGAGATTCGAATTCGCTTTGACGGAGTAGCAGATCGTATGTGGCAGGTCGCGAAACGCGGCATCGAACGCGTCGTAACGCTCGCGAATCATCGCTGCCGAATAAACGTAGAGAGGCGTGCCATACTGCTCGGCCAGTTCCTGCAGAGATGCGTCTTCGCAGTGCAGGACGACGGTCCGGCCCGGCGCGGGATGCTACGCTTCGTCTCGCGGCGGGTTGCCTCAAGATAGACAAATCCTGGAGGACGCGGGGCCGGGCTCTGACTGCGGGAGGTCATTTCTTCTTGTGAGGGGTGTGAGCGGCGCCGTGCACGCGGATGGCGACGACCGTTTGGTCATCGAACGTTTCCACGCCCGCCGAATGTTCGGCCGCTGCCTTGAAAAGTGAATCGACCACGCAGTTTGCCGACTTCTCCGAACACTCCGCAATGATTTTCTCGACCCGGCCGCGCCCGAAAAGTTCGCCCTTGCGATTGCGCGCGTCGAGAATGCCGTCGCTGAAGAAGACGAACATGTCACCGGGCTTCATGCGAAACTTGAATTCATCGTAATCGGCTTCGTCGAACAGGCCGAGCGGCAATCCGGTCGCTTCGATCACTTCATTCTTGCCGTTATGCACAAAAATCGGGCGGGGCAGTCCGGAGTTCGCCACCGTCAAAGTGCGGTGCTCATCATCCCAGACCGCGTAAATGATCGAGACAAACTGCGCTTCGATGCGGCGTTCTGCCAGCGACAGATTCACCGCCGAGAGCATTTCCGCCGAGCCCGGTTCAATCGGAGCATGAGAGCGAATGATCCCGCTCACCAGCGCGGCGTAGATGGCGGCCGGCGCGCCTTTTCCGCTGACATCGCCGATCGCGATGCCGAGCCGCGACATCGAGTAGGGAATGAAGTCGTATAGGTCGCCGCCGATGGCGCGAGCGGGAACGAACTTTGCCGCCACTTCCAGGTGAGCGAGCTTCGGACTGGATTGCGGCAGCAGCCGGCCTTGCAATTCGCGCGCCAGGGCCAGATCGCGCTCCAGTCGCCGTTCTTGCCGCTCGATCTCTTCGTACAGGCGGGCGTTTTCGACAGCAATCGCAATTTGCGCGGCCAGCGTGGTCATGGTGCGCTGGTGCTCTTCGGTAAAGAATCCGCGCCGCGTGTGCTCCAGATCGAGCACACCGATCACTTTGCCTTTGTAGATGAGCGGCACGACCAGTTCGGAACGCGTTTCAGGATTGGCCTGAATGTAGCGCGAATCTTTCGAGACGTCCGGCGCCAATACAGCCTGCTTGCTCTCGGCTGCCGCCCCCACCAGGCCGCGCCCCAGGGGGATCTCATGCTTGAGATGAATATTTTCGTTGAAGCGCAGGGAGAAACGATGCTGCAGCTTCTCTCCGGAAGAATCGAGCAATAGGATGCTGAACATCTGGTAGTCGATCAGCCGGCGCACCAGTTCGGCGATGCGGCCCAGCAACTCGTCCAGGTTCAGAATCGAAGTGAGTTCACGCGCGATTTCGTTGAGCAGGAGCAGAATACGCGCCTGCTTGGTGGTCCGCGTGTAGAGTTGGGCGTTTTCAATGCCGGCCGCCATGCGCGAAGCCACGAGAGTCAACACATTGACGTGCTCTTCCGTAAAGTAGCCAGGTTCGCGCGCCTCGATGTCGATGACCCCGATGACGCGGTTCTTGGTGATCAGCGGAACGGCCAGTTCCGAACGCACATTCGGAACGGCCTCGATATAGCGCGGATCCTTGGTCACATCGTCAATTAGAACCGCCTGCCTCAATTGCGCTGCCTGCCCGGTGACTCCTTCGCCAACCTTGATGCGGCTGCGCTCGGCAAATTCCGGCGGATATCCCACCTGAAAGCGGAAACGCAGTTCCTGGGTTTTTTCGTTCAGCAAAAGAATGGCGAAGATCTCGTAATCGATGACCTTGCGGACGACCTCGGCCACGCGGCGCACAGTCGTATCCAGATCGAGTGAAGTGGCGAGGACGTCGGCGACGTCCAGCAGCAAAGACTCGACCGGCAAGCGATCCGGCTTGGAAAGGACAGAACCCATTCTTCGTATGATAGCAGCCGGTATGATAGCAGCCGCGTACGATAGCTCTCGCGTTCAGAACTCGCGTGCGACGCGCGGCAGGACGACCGTCGTTACTCTCTGGGCACGACGCAAATGTCGGCGAGATTGCGATATTTCTCCGCGTAATCGAGTCCGTAGCCGACGACAAATTCGTCGGGAATCTTGAACCCGACGTAATCGCCCTCCAGCGGAAGTTTGCGTCGCGACGGCTTGTCGAGCAGCGCGGCAACTTTCAAAGATCTGGGCTGGCGCGCCAGCAGCATTTTTTTCAGATACGTCATCGTCAGGCCCGTATCCAGGATGTCTTCCACCAGGATAATGTTCTTGTCCTTGATGGATTGATCGACGTCTTTCAGCAGCCGAACTTCGCCCGTCGAATCCCAGCCGCTCTTCAATTCGTTGGCTGGGCTGGGGCGATTGCCGTAACTTGAAACCCCGATGAAATCGAAGGTGGAGTCGAGATGCACCTGCCGGGCCAGATCGGCCAGAAAAATCGCCGCGCCCTTGAGAACGCCGACAAAGATAATGGACTGGCCGGCGAAATCCTTCGTGATCTGCTCGCCCAACTCGGCCACGCGCTTGGCGATTTCCTGCCGCGAAATCAGCACCTTGAGTTCTGCCATGGCGTTTGATAATAAACTAGGTTGCCGATTAATGGAAAAGGGCTAGGGGCATTGGCCAGGAGCAACATGAATCTGAAGGGCATCAAACTCACTTGGCTGGGCCACTCGACGTTCCGCATCGAAACTCCGGGCGGGAGGACCATCTTCATCGATCCATGGATCATGGGCAATCCCATGTGCCCGGAGGCCGACAAGAAAGTGAAGAAGGTCGACGTCCTGCTGTGCACTCACGGTCACGGAGACCACATCGGCGACGCGGTCGAAGTCGTCAAACAGCACAACCCAGTGGTTGTGGGGATATACGAACTCTGCCTCTGGCTGGCGAAAAAGGGCGCCAAACAGATTTCTCCCATGAACAAAGGGGGAACGCAAACGGTCGGCGACATCAAGGTGACCATGGTCCACGCTGATCACTCCTGCGGCATTCAGGACGGCGACGAGATCATCTATGGCGGTGAGGCCTGCGGCTACGTCGTCGAGTTTGCGAACGGGGTGAAGATCTACCATGCGGGCGATACCAACGTTTTCGGCGATATGGCGATTATCCGCGAGCTATACGCCCCAGAGATCGTCATGTTGCCTATGGGCGATCTGTTCACCATGGGACCGCGCGAAGCCGCCTACGCGATCAATCTTCTGAAGCCGAAGACCGTGATCCCCATGCATTTCGGAACCTTCCCCGCGCTGACGGGAACTCCCAGTGCACTGCAGTAAACTTGTTCCCGGCGTCGAAGTGTTAGAGATGAAGCCGGGCGTCACGATTGGGTAGTGAGCAATGACCAGAAAGGCAAGCCAGTGACCCAGAGCAAGAAAAAAGAAAACCGAGCCAGTTGGCGGCATTACAACTTCACCACTGCGGGACCCGTCGATGACTATCTCTACTCCATGCTGCCCAAGCGCGACGAGGTGCTGGCCGAGATGGAAGACTATGCCACCGCGCACAACGTGCCCATCGTAGGCCCAGCCGTGGCGCGGGTTCTGCAGCAACTGGCATTGATGATCCAGGCCCGCAGCGTCTTTGAATTGGGCTCGGCTATAGGATATTCGACGGTCTGGTGGGCGCAGGCGGTGGGCGACCAGGGCCGCGTCATCTATACCGACGGCGATTCCAAGAACGCCGAGCGCGCCCGCGGATATTTCAAGCGTGCCGGAGTCGCGAATCGCATCACGCTGCACACTGGGGACGCGCTGGAATTTCTATCCGAACAGAAGCAGGAATTCGACATCATTTTCAACGATGTCGACAAGGAAGACTATCCGCGCGTGCTGCGACTGGTGGCGCCGCGCCTGCGCAAGGGCGGACTGTTCATCACCGACAACGTGCTCTGGAGCGGACGCGTCGCGGAACAAAATCCCACTGACGCGAGCACGAAGGCCATCCTTGAGTTCAATCGCAAGCTTTACGACGCCAAGGAGTTTTACACCACGATTCTGCCGATTCGCGACGGGCTGGCAGTCGCGGTCAAGAAATAGCGCGCGTACGGTGACAGCGCAGAATTTGTAGATCCCCACTCCGTCTCTTTAACGCGCCCCTAACGTTCTTTCACTATAGTTCCCCAATTCCAGACTCAGTTAGTTCTGAGGCAGCAATCCGTAGACGTCGACTTCGGTTCGCGTGCTCACGTAGACCTTGCCGTTGGCGATGGTGGGCGGCACAAACTTCACCGCGTTTCCCGCCTGGTCGCGATTGCCGGCGGCCAGCGCGCTGTTCCAGTATTCGTTCGCGAGATTGGTCGTGCTGTAAGCATGCAGAACCGCCGGGCCGGTGCAGGGCGCCGGCACAGGCGACACATAGCAATTGATGCCGCCTGCCGCATTTGAAGTGGCGTAACCGTAGAGGCCAGCATCAACGCCCCAGACAATTCCGTTGGCCCCTGTTGGCGTTGACGATACCGACGGCGACATTCCGGGGAAGCCGAAGACTTCACTCGATTGCGAAGCCAAGGCTGTGTTGAGCAGCCCGATTGTCGGATCGAACGAGTACTGTTTCAGCGAGTCAGTCGCGCCCGCGTACGCGCCCGCGAAGTAGAGACTGTTGTGCCAGAACGCGGGCGTTCCCCAGAATCCACGAATCGCCTGGAAGCTCTGCGCGATCTGGTTACCGCCGGAGTTGAAAAAACCCATGCCGTCGCGATCAATGAGGTAGATAACCCCGTCCTTGCCGAGTTGGACCAGCAGATGCTGGGGTCCGACCGTTTGATCAGGAAGCAGCACCGGCGCACCCGAACCAAGATCGGTGTCGTACAGCTCAAGTGTGTACTCGCTGAGAGGGCTAAACCAGCCATTCACCTGCATGGCCGTCGTTCCTCCCAGTGGACTACCAAGATTCAGAACGCTGTCGCCATAGTCATTCTGCATCGACATGCCTGCTCCTTGGTCGAAGATGCCGTTTCCCGTGGCGACGAAGACATTATTGTCACTATCGATCGCGGGAGCGCCACCTCCACCCCAGATTCCACCATCCGCTCCGCCAACATTCGGGATATAGACTCCGTTCGGCGTGGAGTTGAAGACGCTGACCTGCTGTTGCACATTGGATGCGCTGTAACCCAGCAGCCAGCCGTGATACGGACTCGCGTCCTCATGCGCGGCAAACGCTACGTAGACAGTTCCATCGCCGGACAGCGCCAGCCCTGACCGGTTGTGGTGTAACTGCGAAGTGAAGCTCAGCAAGCCGCCCGAGGATCCATCGCCCGTCCCCGGCACCGTCGCCGCGATGGTCACCGGGGCGTTGAATTTCTCGTTCCCCGTGGTGATGTCCAGAGCATGCAACCGGTGGAAGAAGTTTCCGGCAGGGAGCGAGCAAGGCCCCGGGTTCGCAGGGGGAATCTCCGACGCGCTGACCATATAAATCGTGTTGCTCGAAGGATCGATCACCGGAGTTCCCGTCACTCCCACCTCGGGATACACATCACCATAGCAATAGCCCACGTCTTGCCAGAAGACGGGCCCCTCGCCAGGAGTTCCGCCGTGCGCCGCATCGAGCAGTGAAGCCTGCCAAAGTTGCACACAGGGATTGGCGTCCGCATCGAACGCGAACACACTGTCATGTTGCGTGGCCACATAGATCACGTTGTGGACCGCGCCGTTAATCGTCACACCGGGCACCCAGAGCGGCTGGGTATAAACCGCGCCGTCGACCGGACACGAGAAGACCTTGCCGAACGTGGCCGTGGTGATCATCGCGGGCGCCAGTTCATACTCCTGCGTGTTGGCCCCGTCGCGCGACAGGTCGTTGTGGTAGGTGAACACTCCCGGCAAGTCTGTAACCGCGACGCTTGCCGAGGCGGAGGCCGTCGACAGCGCTACGCTGGTCGCGGTGATGGTGTGCGTGCCGCCCGTGGGTGGGGGCGTATATAGACCGCTTGCGCTAATGGTACCGACGGTTGCGTTGCCGTCGGCAATACCATCCACGCTCCATGTGACCGTGAGGTCGTGCACGTTGCCGGTGACTGTGGCGTTGAACTGCTGGGTCTGCGGAGCCTGACCAGCGCCCGCCAAGGCGACTTGTGCAGGAGAAAGAGCGACTGTGGCGGAGGGCGGGGCGGAGCTTCCGCATCCGGCAAGAAACAGCATTGCTGCCACCATCCACAAACCACAAAACTGGGCGCGCGTTGTCATGTCTGAACTCCTGGCCAGAACGGGAATGCAGTAACGTCTTTCTCAAACGGAAGCTATTCCGCGCTACTTCGGCGGCTGAATCAGTTCCGTGTCAATCGTGATGGTAATCTCGTCTCCGATGGCGCCCGGCAACGCACTCACGCCGAAATCCTGCCGGTTGACTTTGGTTGTTGCCGACGCGCCCATGCGCTGACCTTTGCCCATCGGATCCTTAATCGGCGCTGTCGGACCGTCCACGTCGAGCACAACTTCTTTGGTCACGCCGCGAATCGTCAGGTCGCCGGTGATCAGTAGCTTTCCGGGCCCGGCCACTTTCGTTTGTTTGGAATGAAATGTAATGGTCGGATATTTCTGCACGTCGAAAAAGCGCGGGCTGCGCAAGTCGTTGTCGCGCATCTCCACCCGCGTATCCACGGAGTTGGCGTCGATGGTGGCTTCGAGAGATGTTTTCGACGGGTCGGATGGATCATAGGTCGCGGATCCCGACACTTTTGTGAACGCGCCTCGCACGGTCGATACCGCTAGATGCCGCACCGCAAACTGCGCCGCCGTGTGATTGGGATCGATCTGCCAGGTTCCAGCTTGCGCCGCGGCCGTGGCTGCCATCGCCAGCGCGGCGATGAGTGTGAAAACAGAACGGACCATATTTCGAGTTCTCCTTCGCGATCATCCGATAGTGATAGTCCGGTAATGCTAAATGGATTTCACCGGAATCGCCAACAAGTCCTCGACCAGCCCGACTTCTTTTTGCAGGAAAGGCTCGGCGTGGGTCACGCCGCCGAGCATGCCGTAGAAGCGGGCCATGGCCTCGACGCGGGAGCGAATCTCATCGTGGGCCGGAAACAGGTCTTTGCCCGCGGCCTGGTCGCTGAACTGCGATTTGTACGCGAGGATGGAAGCGAGTTTTCCTTCGAACTGGTTGCTGATGTCGACCACAAACGTTGGACGAATATCGTAATAAAGCGTAGCGTACAGGATCTTGAATGGTCGGTGAGGAGCGAGTTTCGAGGCCTGCGGTCCGAGGTCTGACGCCCGTGCGCTGACGGCTGACGGCTGTGAGCTGAGAGCTTCTTTCGGATCAAGCTTCGCCAGCCCCGCCAGAAAGCAGGCCTCGTATCCCAGCGCGGAAGCCGTGTAATGGTCGGGATGCCGCCCCTTCCAGTAGGGCAGAATGATCACTCGCGGCCGCTTTTCGCGAATCACGCTGGCGACCTTGAGCCGGTTCTCCCATGTGTTCTCGACGCGCCCGTCGGGAATGTCGAGTGCCCGCCGCCAACTCACGCCCAGAATCTTCGCCGCGTCGTCGGCCTCGCGCGCGCGGTCTTCCGCCGTGCCGCGCGTGCCCATCTCGCCCTGCGTTAGGTCGAGGATGCCGGTGTGCTGCCCGCGCTGCGCGGCTTTCAGCAGCGTGCCGCCGCAGGTCTGCTCGACGTCGTCGCGGTGCGCGGCGATGGCCAGAATGTCCAGGGATTGGATGTCCGGAGATTGGGCGTCGATAGAGGCACTCCGCGAAGAGGACGACATGTCAGTCGAGGTTCCCCTGCTCCAGCACGACGTTTTCGCGCACGATCAGCCGGTGCGCTGCCATTTCTTTCAGCGTGGGCAGCACGCGGTTCACGTGCTCATCGGTGTCGACAAAAATTATGATGACCGGTAATTTTCCTCCGGCCTCGACCAGATGAGAAGTCTCCACGCGATGCCGCCCCAGGAATCCCGCCACGCAATGGATCGCGGTGGCCGCATAGACGTTCTCCTTGCGCAAGTAGTTGAGAATCTCCATGTGCAGCGGCCGATGATGCCACTGGTCAGCTTCGTTGAGGTAGATGGTGACTTGTACAGCCATGGCATCTGGCATTTTACTCGCGAACCTCGCTGGAATGCTGCTCGGGTTTTTGACTCGAAATATTCCACTCCGTCCGCAGGATGCCGTAAAGCTCCGAATCCACGAACTGGTCCCACTTGCGCAGGTGCTCGCGCTGGCAGCCTTCGTGACGCATGCCGAGTTTCTTCAAAATCCTTCCCGACGCCGGATTGTGCTTGAAATGCGAAGCGAAAATTCGGTGCAGCTTCAAACCTTCGAATCCGTAGCGCAACATTTCCCGTGCCGCTTCCGTGGCGTAGCCCTGTCCCCAATACGGCGCGCCCAACCAGTAACCCAGTTCGGCGTGCTGGTGCAGTTCGTCAACGCGCAGGCCGATCCCGCCAATCTGGCGGCCATCACCGCGCAGCGTAGTCGCCAGCCAGAGCCGGCCCGGCTCCTGCGCGAGCTTCAGAAAATCTCTGGCGTCCTGCTCGGTGTAGGGATGCGCAATGCGCAACGTGGTCGCCGCAACCTCCCGCGTCCCGACCAACGGCAGCAGTTCGGCGATATCGGCCTCTGCATAAGGCCGCAACTTCAGGCGCGCAGTTTCAAGCGTTGGAGGGGTGATCGCCATCATAGTGCCCGCGCCAGGGCCATCCCGGCGAGCGCGCCGCCCAGGCACAACAGGTTGTTGCTGAGGACGTTGGTCAGCATCAGCGCCCACTGGCCCTGCTCGAAGTACGACATGGTCTCAAAGGCGTAGCTGGAAAATGTAGTGAACGAACCGCAGAAGCCGACAACCACCAGCAGCCGCCAGCGCGGATCGACCAGCACCCGCTCGGCCGTCCAGATGACAAAGAAGCCCACGATGAAACTGCCGACAATGTTGATAGCGAGAGTTCCGTAGGGAAAGACCGGGCCAAACGCTCTGGCAGCGAGACGGCTGAGGAGATATCGCAGGTTGGCGCCGACAATCGCGGCGACGGATATAGCGAGGAAATCTTTCACGACGGAACTCCTACAAAAACTGGATTCGATTCTGTAGGAGTCATCAGCGTGCGGAGCGGCGGCAGCGCAGGCGGTTATGGCGAACTCCATCGCCGTCTTTAATTTTTACCACAGAGGGCACAAAGGAGCACAGAGGTCTGGCATGTAAAGTCCGAGGTCGGATTCACTTCTTCCGCTCCACCAGGAACCTCGCCAGTTCCTTCAGTGGCTCCGCCCGTTCGCCAAAGCTGTCCAGTTCTGAAAATGCCTGGTTCACCAGCGCATCGGCCCGGGCCACCGATGCTTCAATCCCGAACAGTGCCGGATACGTCGCTTTCTCTGATGCCGTATCTTTGCCCGCAGTTTTTCCCAGCTGTTCGGAGGTCTGGGTCACGTCGAGCACGTCGTCCACAATTTGAAAAGCCAGGCCAATCGCCAGTCCGAAGGCACGCAGCTTCGCCACCTGATTGTCTTTCGCGCCGGCGTATAAGCCGCCGCTCACCAGGCTCGCCGTGATCAGCGCTGCAGTCTTGGAGCGATGAATGTACTCCAGCATCTCCGCCGTCGGCCGCGTGTGTTCCGATTCCAGATCAACGACCTGCCCGCCAATCATGCCGTCGATGGTTCCCGTGCCGTGAGCGATCTCCTCGATGATTCGCACGCGGGCTTCGGCCGGACACTTCAGCCGCGCCAGAACCCCGTAAGCCTGAGTCTGCAGCGCATCCCCAGCCAGGATGGCGATCGCCTCTCCAAACGCTTTGTGGCAGGTTGGACGCCCGCGGCGCAGATCGT
The DNA here is from genome assembly GCA_963755795.1 of uncultured Acidobacteriota bacterium. Classification (GTDB taxonomy): domain Bacteria; phylum Acidobacteriota; class Terriglobia; order Terriglobales; family Acidobacteriaceae; genus Sulfotelmatobacter. The sequence continues at coordinate 34,111 of CAVWLI010000011.1, forward strand.
CATTATCGAGCGCCGGCAGATCGTCGTGAATCAGGGAATAGGTGTGCAGCATTTCGAGCGCCGCACCCAGCTCTTCAATGCGCGCCGGCAACGATCCGGCGACCATGCGCCCGGCCTCCATGCAGAGCACGGGGCGCAGGCGCTTGCCACCGGCGAAAACGCTGTGGCGCATGGCCTTGTGGATGGACTCAGGATGCTCGGTCTCGAGCGGAATGAGGCGGTCGAGCGCGGCGTCGGTCAGTTGCCGTCCTTGTTCGAGCGTTTCCTTCAGCATGAAGCAGTGAGTATAACAAGGCGGCAGATGTTGATGCGGGACGTTGAACCTGAGGGTTGCGACCGGTCTGCAAACAAGAGAGGACGCCCGCAGGCGTCCTCTTTCTCGCCAGAGAGAATCGAGCTATGCCGCGGCCGTACGCGAAAGCGACGTGTTGCGCAGAACCGAGGTCAGCACGTTGCCGACGTCGTCCGCGGGACAAACATCGCTGGCGCCCGCCGCCAGCGCAGCCATCCACATGTCCTCGTCGGGGACGCGGTGAGTGCAAACGATGGGCAGTGTGGGAAAGTCGCGGTGCAGACTCTCCACATCGGCCAGCAGCCAGTGCTCCAGGTTGAGCACCACGGCTTGAGGATTGGTTCGGTTTACGTCTTCCCTCAGTTCCTCGCGGGACCGGGTTACATGCACGGAAAAGTGAGAGCGGAGTCCACCGGCCAGGGACCTGGCCGCTCCAGGGTTTTTTTCGAGAACGACTACACTTTGCGCCATAATTCCCCCGATCTTCAACCTTCGTCAACGGCGGACATCAACATCCGACTAGGGCTGCGGGGTGGCTGCGAGAACCACAACTCCACAGACATCGAAAGCTCTCGAATCGCGGTCAGAACTCCGCACGGCTTACCGTCGTGCTGGCAACTTTTCTGACAGCCCTTCGAATGGTTCAGCTTGAAGCTTCCCGTTCTTCTTCAACAGAATTTCAACTTTTCCTTCCGCCTGCTCCAGCTCTGTCCGGCAGGCCGAAGAAAGTTGCATGCCTTCTTCAAAGAGTGTCAGAGACTTCTCTAGAGGGACTTCTCCCTTTTCCAGTTCCTGAACAATTTGCTCCAGTCGCTGGAGGCACTCTTCAAACTTTGGCAACGGGGTTTTCGCTCCGTCCCTTATTGTAATGCACCCGTTTGCAGGAAGAGTCCACTCTTTTTGATGGGATCAATCGAAATAACCGGGTACTGCAGTTCCGCTGCGGGAAACTGTTCTTGAACGGGACAACCGGAAGGTCGTAGAGTGACCAAACCGCCTTTCGATAGAGACTGGCAGCTACCCGAAAGCAGGAGGCTTGCCCCTCATGAGCAGAACGATATTTTTCGAAAGCATTCAGCAGGACATGAAGTACGCGATCCGGACTATGCTGAAGAATCCTGCCTTCTCCGCAACGGTGGTTCTGATCCTTGCCCTAGGGATTGGAGCGAACACCGCGATGTTCTCCGTGATTCGCGCGGTGCTGCTGAAGCCGCTTGAATACCTTGAGCCGGAGAGGATAGTGCTGGTAGCCGACGGGGCCACGCCCGTTCGGTTTGAAGAGTTCGCTGCTTCGAACCGCTCTTATTCGCAGATTGGGGCATTCGCCAACGGTCCAGAGGACATGGCGCTTTCCGGCAGCGGAGAGCCCGAGGTGCTGAAAGTCGCGCGGGTTTCGGCAAACTTTCTCGAGATTCTGGGAGTGAGTCCTCTGCGGGGCCGCAGTTTCCTGGCCGAAGAAGATAAGCCTGGCGCGGCACCAGTGGCCTTGATCAGCGCTGGACTCTGGCAGCGCCGATTCGGAAGCGACCCATCGATTCTGGGGCGCACGATTTCACTGGCGGGTACGCCGCACGTGGTAGTGGGCGTGTTGCCAGCGGGCTTTCAGTTTCCCTTTGCTGGCGCGGATGCGTGGGTGACCAGGCCGACAGAGTGGTCGGTGATCGACGCCAAACACCGCGCGCTCAGTCCGATTCTGGGCGTATTTGGACGGCTGAAGCCGAATCTCAGTTTTCAGCAGGCGGACGCCGAATTAGCCGTCCTGAATCGGCAATACGCTGCCGCGCACCCGGCTATGCTCGATGCGAAGGCGGACTCGACGGACGTCGTGCAGTCCCTGAGAGAAGAACTCGTCTCTGACATCCGCCCGAAGCTGTGGATACTTTTTGGCGCGGTTGGATTCATCCTGCTGATCGTGTGCGCGAATGTCGCCAGCCTGCTGCTGGCGCGGTCGGCTGCCCGATCCCGCGAATTCGCGGTGCGGGCCGCGATCGGAGCGGGAAGGTTGCGGATCATCTCGCAGTTGTTGGCCGAGAGCATGCTGCTCGCGATCATCGGCGGTGGCCTCGGTATTGCCGTGGCTGGGCTGGCGGTAACCGGAATCCGCAGCATGACGTTTGTCGACTTGCCTCGCGCGGGAGAAATCCGTGTCGACGCGTTCGTCCTCGCATTCGGAGCCGCACTCGCGCTATTGACAGGGATTTTGTTCGGCTTGCTGCCTGCGCTGACTGCGTCCCGACCCGATCTGGCTCGCATTCTGCGTGGAAGCGGGGAGGGAGTCTCAGCAGGTTCGAAGCTGAGTCGTCGATTCAGTTCGCGCGGTCTCCTCGTGATTGGGCAAGTTGCGCTGACGATTGTATTGTCGATCGGAGCGACCCTTCTCATCGAGAGCCTGGCGCGCGTCTACCGGGTCGACCCGGGGTTTCAACCCGCGGGCCTGCTGACCGCGAAGATTGCTCTGTCTCCAACTCGCTATGACACAGATGGAAAAAGGGCGGCGTTCTATCAAGAGCTTGTCGAGCATCTTCAGTCGCTGCCGGGAGTTCGCGGAGCGGCCGTGTCCCTCACTCTCCCTATGGCTGAAACTTGGATGGGATCTCCAGTGCAACTGGCTGGAACCCCATTGGTAGCGTTGAACGAGCGACCCATCGGCATTATTCAGGATATCTCTCCGACGTATTTCCGCACGCTGGAAATTGCTTTGAAACGAGGCAGGGAATTCACCGCTCACGATAACGAGCAAACAGCCGCAGTCGCGATCGTCAACGAAAACCTGGTTCGCCTTTTTTGGCGCGAGTACCCGGCCGGTCCCGACCCCATCGGCCAGCGCATCCTCATTGGCTCTGATCTTCGACCAGTTGAAATCGTCGGGATCGCAGCGAATGTCCGTCAATCCGGCAGAGATGATGATCCGAGAGGCGAAGTCTACCTTCCTTGCGGCCAGAAACCACCCGGGTCGGCCATGTTAGCCGTCCGGACGAACGGAGATCCGCTAGTCTCAGCCGACTCGGTTCGAAGACAGGTATTGGCGATTGACCCCGATCAAGCGCTCTCCGCGGTCTCCACCATGCAGCAAATGACGGAAGATTCGGAAGGACAGCTTCGCTTGATGATGAGACTTCTAGGCACGTTTGCCGGCGTGGCCACACTCCTCGCCATGATCGGGCTCTACGGGGTCATTTCGTATTCGGTGGCGCAGCGAACGAAAGAGATAGGGATTCGGCGCGCCCTGGGCGCTCCGCGAAACAACATCCTCGCGCTCGTGGCCCGGCAGGTGATGAGCCTTGCGCTGGCGGGAGTGGCGCTCGGCATCGGCGGCGCGTTTGCCGTGACCCGATTGCTGCAGGACTTACTGTTTCAGGTGAGCCCCACCGACCCGGTTACATTCATTAGTATCGCGATCCTGTTTGCACTGATCGCGCTGGCCGCCAGCTACATTCCCGCGCGTCGCGCTGCTGGAGTGGACCCGATGGCTTCGCTTCGAATCGGATAACACCGCCGCTTGACGCGCTAGACGTTTGCTTTGGCGCCCTGATCTCCTCCCAGCGCTTCCAGCACATCGACCGCCAGATTGTAGCGTCCCTGCGGAGCGCTGATCTGAGCTCCCTGCGCCATCTGCTTGGCCGCAATCAGCATTTCTCGCGCAATGGCTACGCCTTCCGCCCTGGCCAGTTCCGGGGTCTGCGCTCGTGCCATACGCTCTAGAATCGCGTCCGGCACCGAGACCCGCAGTTCGTTCTTCATGAACTCGGCGTTGCGCACGCTGACCAGCGGCCAGATGCCGGCCACGACCGGAATGCGGCAGTGCTCAATGCGCTTCAGAAAATTCTCCAGCAGACGCAAATCGAAGACCGGCTGCGTCACTGCATACTCCGCTCCCGCCTGCACCTTGTACTCAAAGCGGCGAATCTCTTCGTCCATGTCGGTGAGTCCCGGGTTCGCGCCCACGCCAATCACGAAGCCAGTCCCAGCGCCAATCGGATTTCCGCCCAGATCAAGCCCACGGTTCAGGTTGTGAACAATGTTGACCAGGCCGATGGCGTCCACGTCAAACACGGCCGTCGCATCGGGATAATTCCCCATCTTCGGAGGATCGCCCGTGATACAGATCAGATTCTTGATGCCGACCGCGGCCGCTCCCAGCAGATCGCTTTGGATGCACAGCACGTTGCGATCGCGGCAGGTGTAATGCAGAATCGCGTCGATGCCGACTTCGCGCTGGATCAGCAGCGAGAGTGCCTGGTTGCTCATACGCGCCGAGGCTCGCGGGCTGTCGGGAATGTTCACCGCATCCACACCCACCGACTTCAGAAAGCGCGCGCCCTCGACTTCCTTGGCAATGTCGATTCCCTTCGGCGGGACAATCTCAACCATCGTGACAAACTCGCCACGCGACAATTTTGCACCCAGAAGGGAACGCTTCTCGAGAGGCACAGTGGCAATTTCCGTAGGCGCAGACGGGCCGCCCGCCACGTGGGCGGCAGCGGCCTTACCTCGGGCCTCGCCCACCCGCAGCGCCGACTTCATCACCCGAATGTGCTCCGGAGTCGTCCCGCAGCATCCGCCTACCAGGCGCACTCCCGCCGCGACAAACTTGCGCGCATAACTGGCCATGTATTCCGGCGAGCACAAATAAATATTTCTGCCCTCGACCGACCGTGGAATGCCGGCGTTCGGCTGGGCGGCCAGGGGAAGGGAAGTCGCCGCCCGCACGCGCTCCATCGCGTCCAGCATGGCGACCGGACCTACGCTGCAGTTGCACCCAATTACGTCGGCTCCCCATTCCTCGAGACGGGATACAAAAGTCTGCGGGTCGGAGCCATCCAGGCAGTTGCCGTCTTCGTCGATAGTGACCTGCGCCACGATCGGCAGGGTCTTACTGACATCCCGGGCGGCAAGCATTGCCTGATGGATTTCTTCCAGATATCCGAACGTTTCCAGAATTAGCAGGTCGACTCCGCCTTCCGCTAGCGCCTCAATCTGCTCGCGGAAGGCCTCGCGCGCCTCCTGAAACGAGGTTTTCCCCAGAGGTTCGATTCTGGTTCCCAGCGGGCCAACCGATCCCGCTACCCATACATCGAAGCTTTTGGCGGCCTCCCGGGCCAGGCGCGCGCCTGCCCGGTTGACGTCGCGGACCTTGTCGGCCAAGCTGTGCCGGCCCAGGCGGAAAGAGTTGCCACCGAAAGTATTGGTTTCAATAATCTCGGCCCCGGCTTGCAGGTATTCGTGGTGAATCCCGCGGATCAGGTCAGGCTGGGACAGATTGAGTTCATCGTAAGACCGGTTGATGAAGATGCCTTTGGCGTAGAGCAGCGTGCCCATGGCGCCGTCGCACAACACGGGGGACTGCTTGATCCGGGCAAGAAAGTCAGATGCCATATGTTATTTTCTGAGAATACAGGATGATGACTGATTCGCGCATCTGGTTCGTACACTCGACCGGCGGCGGGGGGGCGCAAACGGGAAAGAGAACTCAACTGAATCCCGCGAGGCGCGCATGAAGCCCGGTTCCGGGTCTGTTATAATCCACGATTCTCGCAACAAATCTCTCTTTTTCATGTCGTTAGGAGCTTGCCGTTTGAACCGACGCAACTTCGTTCTTGTCCTTGGACTGGGCGCCAGCCTGAGCTTCCTTTCCTGCGGTAGCGGCACGACCGCCAAAAATGGAGGCAGCGGCCTGCCAGATCGGGTTCTGGCTTCGCAGGGCGTTACCGCCGCCAACGACTCCGGGGGGCTGGTGATTATCGATGGCTACAACGACACGGTTCCACGACTTCAACGAATGAGTACCGGAAACTCCCCCGGCCTGATGGCTGTGTCCCCCTCCCTGAACATTGCGGCGACCTTCGATGCGAACAGCAACTCCGTCTATATCGTGAACACCGCGACGGAAAGCGTCGCCGGGAGCGTCCGCATTCCGGGGCCGACCTCGAGTATGGTGTTTCCCACCTCCAATCAGATCGGATATGCCGCAGTTCCGACAGCGACTGTGACCGGACGTTCCTTCGTAGGTGGCGTGGAATCAATGAATTTCAATGCCAGTCAGCTCATAACCATTGCCGTCACCAATGCGGAGACCGTAGTCTCGAATTCCGGCGGCAGCGAACTTCTGGTTTTCAGCAATGACTCCGATTCGATGACCGTGCTGTTTCCCGCCAACGCAGTGCCGCCAGTTGATACCAGTTGCTTGAATGCCGTCCCGAACCAGCCCGTCACTGCCGCCACCGTGTGCGCGGTGGTTACCGGATTTGACCGGCCCGTGTTTGCCGTCGTCAACGGGAACACGGCCTACATTTTGAACTGTGGACCGCAGTGCGGCGGGGTCATGGCCAGCGTGATGGTCCTCGACTTGCCCAGCCTCACCGTGACCCAAACCATCCCCGTCGATGCCGCGACTTGGGCGCTGCTCAACGGCTCGACGCTCTATGTTGCCGGCACTTCGCCGACCAATAATGCGTGCACCGGCGAGACCACGGCAGCGCCCACCTGCGGACGCCTCGACATCATCGACGTGGTATCAGGAACTGTGACGGGCACGGCTGTGATCACAGACGGCTACCATGACCGCATGGATTTCAACGTTATCGGCCAGCTCTTCATCGGGTCGCACGACTGCACCAACATCGGCAATGTGAACTTTCCCAACGGAGAAGTTCGCGGCTGTCTTTCCATCTATAGCATAGCCAATAACTCTGTCTTCATCCCTCCCGACAACGGCGACGTGAACGGCTTGCAGGGACAGACTATCCGCCCGATCGAGTACGTAGCTCAAGGCGGCTACCTGCGCGTCTACGAAGTCCCCCAGGATATTCTCGACATCAACTATCTCATTCCGCAGGGGACCATCGAAATTGTCGGCTACGTGGGCGACGTGAAGTCGATCGATCTTTTCTAGCAACTCTGTTGCGGATCAGGGTAGATCGGGTTCCAGCGCGTAGGTGTCGGAATTGCTGTGGACCAGCGCGACGAGGGGCAACGGCAGGACGGCGGGAAATCCCTATCCAGGTCGCTCGGAATCCTTTGAACTTGAGGAACCGCTTGCGGTAAGCTCTGATCTCAATCAGGAGGCGGCACTCAAGAGCACTCGGAGATCCACATGGGTTTCGATGTTTTCGCATCAGGCAGCGGTGGCTTTCACTACAAAAAAGATAAGTTCATCGATGGCGACGATTTTGATACGTTGAAGATCCTCGGCGAAGCGATGTCGACCGAGCCTACAAAGCTCGGCGTCGTGGACGCGGCCAGAGGCCACTACCTCAGCAAGGACATGACGGATCTCGCCTCGGTGCTTGCGAAACGCGAATTTCTGCACGCGTTAACCGACACCGTCGATCTGCTTGCCGTGCGCGGTGGCTCGGGCGATGCATTCATCGCTCTGACTGCAAGGCAGACGCACGCGCTGTGGCCGGACACGCTTCGTTTCGCGAAATACGGGTTCGATCCCGGGGACAGTCCCGGCACTGAATTCATCAAAGCGATTGCCAAGAATCTGGACGACACCGACCTGAAGACCTGGGGAGTTCTCATGGCCCTGACAATGGTTTTAAGCAAGTTTCTCGATCACCTCAACGATTGCGACGCCAGCGTGCCCACGGTGATCAACATTTTCCTCACTCACTAGATTGAGCAGCATTGGTAGAATTCAGCGATGCTGAGAAGAAGGCTGATTCCTGCAGCATTGGCTGTGTTCATGCTGGCTTCTTTGAGAGTTCCAGCCCAAAGTAATGTCCTGGGAAATAGCACCCCTGCTGCTTCTTCGGTTCCAGCTCCGCTGCTCCCGCCGGAAGGGTACACCGACGAAAACGGATGGGCCTGGCCGGGCACGGAGTGGAAGCAGGCATCGCCTGAGTCCGAGGGCTTCTCACCGGAACGCCTCGAGGCCTTGCGAAGCTTTTTGAAGACCCATCAGACCGACGGCATGATGGTCATCTCGCGCGGGCACGTTGTATTCGAATATGGCGATACCAAACTCGTCAGCAAAGTGGCCTCAGTCCGCAAAAGTATGCTCAGTCTTCTCTATGCGGTAGAAATGCAAAAAGGCGTGAAGTTCGATCTGGACCAAACCGTCGTGCAGCTTGGACTCGAGGATAAAACGCCGTTCCTCGAATTGGAGCGGCACGCGACGCTGCAGCAATTGCTGATGGCGCGCTCCGGCATTTACATTCGAAGCGGCAACGACGAACAGGATCGGCTTTCGCCGAAACGCGGGTCATCCTTTCCCGGGGTGCGCTGGTTTTATAACAACTGGGATTTTGACGCGGCTGGCCTTGCCTTTGAGAAGATCGCCCACAAGGACATCTTCGACGCGTTACGCGACGACCTCGCGGTTCCCCTGCGCTTCCAGGATTTTGACCGTTCGCGTCAGAAGAAGAATTACGTCGAAAACTCGACTCATTTTGAGTACGCCACCTACCTGTCGACCCGCGACATGGCTCGACTCGGGCTGCTCGCCATTTCTCACGGAATGTGGGCGAAAACCTTATGGGCCGATCCGGGATTCATCGACTTCAGCGTTTATCCGAGCACGAACTTCGCCGGACGAAACGAGTTCAAGGCAGAAGGTTGGACCGGGCGCTGGGGCTATGGGATGCTCTGGTGGGCATGGGAAGTGCCGATGTACTCGGGCAATGTCTGGACCGGCCCGTATCAGGGAGCGTTCTCGGCGATGGGCGCGAACGGCCAGTACATCACCGCGTTTCCTGCCGATAATCTGCTGGTCGTGCACAAAGTGAACATTGATCAGGATCCAAGTCGACGTGTGACCGAGCCAACCTACATGACCATTCTCGACATGGTGCTCGACGCGAAGTGTGACAAGAACTGCAAGTAAGGAGGAGGTCGAGGCTGGTCGTCATCTCTCCGCAATTAAGCCTCAACCTTGCCGTCGCGGAATCGAGTGAGCCCTCATGAGTGTTTCCGCAGACTTTTCTTCGCCCCTATCGCTCTTAATCTTGAGTTGACGGCCTTCAAGTGCTAGGGTACCGACGGCGTTATTTCCTCCGCGGGATTCAGGAGCCAGCGGGGGCTGCAACGCACACTTGGTAAGGGAGCGGCCATGGCATTGTTCGGCGTGTACCGAGGCACGGTTGTGAACCACAACGATCCTCAGGTTTCAGGACGAGTGCAGGTCGACGTGGAAGGTCGAACGAACTGGGCGCTGGTCACGATTACCAGCCCCAAGCTTCAAGTTGGCGCGTCGGTGATCGTGGCCTTCGAGCACGGGGATGCGAATTTTCCCGTGGTCCTCGGGCAAGTGACGTAACTTGTTGCTTACTTGCTCGGCTCCAGCAGCAGTCGATGCGCCTTGGCCGCGTCCACGGCCTTGGCGCTGAATGGCAGAGTAAACGTTGTGCCCTGGTACCACGCTTTCCACTGATCCATGTAATACGGGCTTAGGAAATTTCCGCCCTGCCCGGTCACCGTGTTCAGCGTCGACTCGTCCAGATCCGCCAGGTTCGCCGTAAACCGTTCCGACGGCCCGTGACTTCGGGTGACGGCCTTCACTGTGTATCCGCTGCCTGACTGCTCGTGTACTCCCGGCGCCGACCAGTGCCGGATAAGAGGAATTTTTCCCAGGATCGGATGCTCGATCTCCACCGCATTGAACACGCCCCAGCGCCACGTCGCCAAATCCTTCGGCGCGTCTGGAGCATTCACCGCCGCATCCACGGCCGCGGCGAGCAGTTCGTCGTAGTTCGGATATTTGTCCGGCAGCCAGCGCTTCGGCCGGTGCAGCAGAATGTTCTCCATCCACACCGAACGCATCTCCCACTGATACGTTTTCCAGCTCAGGACTTCGGCAGGTTTCGCGGGATCGGCGGGAGCGTTCCCCAATTTCGGTTCCAGCAACAACCGTCGCAGTTCCAGAATCGAATTCTCGGCGATGGTCGGAGCGGCCGATGCAGCCTGCATGCGTCCATCCCAGCTGCGCATCAGATCGGCCGCCTGCTTGGCCCGCGCCGAAGGCTTCGCGGCGTGATCCACGGCATACACGAAACGCTCCGCCGCAAACAAGTCGGCTTCCGAGTGAATGTCGGTCTGCAGAGCCAGCATATCGGAGGCGGAGAATTGCCGTCCTGACTCCAGCACGTGATAAATGCGCTCCGTGCGCCAGGGGCATTCCCATTCCATGCTGATCGAGTTGGGATAGTTGTCGGGTGTGATTCTTCCGTTCGCGGTGCCGATAATTCCCGACGGCGGGTTGTAGATGCTCGGCAGCTTTTCGAAGGGAATGTAGGACGTCCACTCGTGCGCATTGTCGGCGCCGCTCACCGGCAAGCTGCCGTCTCCGGCGGCGCGAATCGGAACTTTGCCCGTCGCCTGATATCCAATGTTGCCGTCCACGTCGGCGTACACGACGTTCTGTCCGGGCGCATCCAGCTGCGAAAATGCATGCCGGAAGTCTTGCCAGTTCTGCGCGGAGTTCACGTCGAAAAATGGAATGTGCAATCCGTCGTAAAGCGTCCAACGCAGCGCCAGTGGGCGGGTTTCGCCCGGAACCAGTTCGGTGATGACGGGTCCGTGGCGCGTGATCTTCACATCGACGGTCACATCGGGCTTGCCCTTCACGTGAATCACTTCAGCGCGATGCCCGGGCTGCACCCATCCACTCGGAGTCTGGTAGGCCCCCTGCGCATCAAAATTCTCAATGTAAACGTCCGTCACGGTCGGGCCGACGTTGGTGAATCCCCAGGCGATTCGCTGGTTGTGTCCGACGATCACATACGGCATGCCCGGCAGCGTCACGCCCGCAACATCCAGGGCGCCGGAGTGCAGGTGCGCTTCGTACCAGAGATTCGGCATCTGGTGGCCGAGGTGCATATCATCCGAGAGCAGCGGCTTGCCTGTCACCGTGTGCGCACCGGAGATAACCCAGTCGTTTGATCCATTTACTGGTTGCCCTTCAGGAGCGGCCTTCGCAGGACTTCTCTGGGTCACCGAGTTGTCGGGAGAATCATCGTCGTCGTCGTCATCGGTGTCGCCGTTATTGTTGTCCGGCTGCTGCAAGTCCTCGCGCATCACGGTGGGTGGACGGTCATGCCACGAACGGTTCACATAGAGATCGCCGGTCAACTCCGGCCCCAGTTTGGCCAGAATTTTCTCGCGGCTGAGCGCGTCGTAAAAATAGTGATAGTTGAGGTCCTTCACCATCTGGTTGGCAATGACTACGGAATCCTCCGCCCGCCACGGCTTCGGCGCGTAGCGCAGGATGCGAAACTCAATGGGCAACCGGTCGGCACGGGCCGCGATGTAGGCGTTGACGCCGCGTGCATAGGCCTCAAAGAAACTCCGGTCGCGCGGGCTGGCGATCTCCATCGCCCTCCTGGCCGCGGCGCGCAAGCCCAGAATTCGCTGCTCACGGTCCAGTCGCAGAGTATCCTCGCCCAGAATCTCCGAGAGTTCTCCGCTGGCATAGCGGCGCATGATGTCCATCTGCCACAGTCGGTCCTGTGCGGTGACGTAGCCTTGCGCGAAGAAAAGGTCCTCAAGAGTCGCCGCTTCAATCGTTGGCACGCCGTGGCCGTCGCGCGTAACCGTGACCGGAGCCGAGAGCCCTCGGATCTGTACTCGCCCGTCGAGCTGCGGAAGAGCGGAGTGCGCCATGTAATACGCGTACGCCACCAATGCCGCAAGTGCCAGCAGCAGGGCAAGGAATATTCGCAGCAGAATGCGGGCAAGCGGCGAACGGCGCGATTTAGGCGTGCTGATTTCTGCGAGAGTACTCATGAGCAGTTTTCAGATATTCAGTGATTGTATTCAGCGATTGTATTCCAGGCCGTGGCGACCGTGTCCGGCGGTGAAAATGAATTTCATTTTCAAGATGCCAGATGGTATGCTGAACATGACATGCTGAACCAGACATCCTGCAAATCGTTGTCCTGCAAAATGTCATCCTGAACATCTTTCACCTGACTCAGTCTCATCCGCCATGCTGCAGAAGCGCATCGATGATCAGCCCACTATCTCCCGCCAGATGGTCCGCGAGGCCCAGGACATCCTGCACCGGCACTTGAAAGGCGTGGGTCTCAAGCAGACGGCCCAGCGCGACGCCATCCTGCGCACTTTCCTCGAGACCCGCGATCATCTCTCTACCGACGAGCTTCACCGCCTGGTGCAGAAAAAAGATGCTCGCATCGGCTACACCACCGTCTACCGCACGCTGAAGCTGCTGGCCGAATGCGGACTGGCCAGTGAAGTCGCTTTCCACGACGGCATTGCCCGCTACGAGCACCAGTACAACCGGCGCAGCCATCACCACATGGTGTGCACCGAATGCGGCAGCTCGGTCGAGTTTTTTTCTCAGGAAGTCGGCCAGCTCGAGCAGGAGATCGGCCGCAAGTACCACTACGTCACCACCCGGCACACCTTTCAGATTTATGGAATCTGTGAAGACTGCAGCAAGAAGAACCACACCCCGCGGTCACTCTAAGAGTTTCAGGCCTGAATCAGAAATTCTCAACGGGAACCCGTCTTCGACCAACTCTGAGGCGATTGATCTCGGCTGTCGCCAGGTCGACGCCGCCTCGCAAACAGTCCTGCGGCGATCCATTCCGCGCGACTTTGATCACATCCGACTCATTCGAGCAGAATGCCGGAGTACCGGCTTTGTTGGTCGCCGCCGGATACGCCACTACTTGATACTTCGCAATCGGTCCATTCGCCTTCGCAGCCGTGCAGCCGTTGACCTCGAAAATGTACCCATCCTGCTGGCCATGAGCCAGCTCATTGTTGAGTCCCCATGCGTCTTTTAGCTCGGAGAGCGAACAGGTGTAGCCGGCTTCGCGGTGGCTCTGCGCATAAGCGATCTCAGCCATGTTCAAACTTCGCACCGCCGACACGACGGGGTTCTCATAGTTTACGGCCTTCATTTTCTCGGCCGCCGACTTTTCCCGCTGCCGCGCATAAGACCCTGACCAGACGATCAGCGCGAGAAGCGCAACCACTCCCACGTAACCGAGAACCAGGCCTGCGACCGCCAATCCTTTGCCCGCAAGCCGGCCTCCGCTGTGGCGAATTTCCGAGAGAGATAAATGTCCGAAGATGATGGCCGCCAGCGAAAACGGAAGGATGATAAACAAGAGTCCGCTGATCAGGCTGAAAATCGCCTTGCCGCTGGTTTCTGGTGGAAGCCCGAATGCGACCGCCGGATCGATAGGCGGACGGGCCGATGTGGCCGATGAATCGCGTCCGCAGATTCCGCAGAACCGTTCTCCCTCGGACATGCCGTTTCCGCAACCCAGGCAGAACGAACTCATCAGCCCTCCTCTTTCTCTCTAGCGCCTCAGCGGAGCACCGCCGTCCCCGGCGCCAGCAGATCGAAGGGATGAATGGGGAGATTTCTGGCGATGCCAAACAGAATGATTACAGCGCAGAGGGTGCGGATCCAGCCCGCGCGCAAGAATGGCTGAGGAAGCCCCTGCCCACGCAGTTCGAACAGCGCAAACGATGCTAACCCGTAGGTCAGGAACGGCAGCAGAACCACGGTCAGAGGATTCAGAGCCCATGCGGCCTGCAGATTTCCATGCAGCAGTTGGTGAAGGGCGCGGAGCGATCCGCACCCCGGGCAATACCATCCCGTCAGGTAGCGCAGTGGACAGGGCGGAAAAATGCCGGACGTGGCCGGATCGAAAACTTCAAGCAGAACTGCCCCCACGGCAATGGCCGCGAGCAGCGCCGCCAGCAACGGATTCCTCTGTTTGTCCCACATCGAAATGCCTCCAGCTCTAATTCGAGTGGAGGCCGCTCAATAGCCCCACCATGACCAGCACGCCATAGATGATTCCCACGCTGAGCCCGAGCCCCGCCGAGATCAGGCACCACATCTTCGCGTTGTTGGACGCAAGTTGTGCCCCGGCCACGTCCCCAACCTGCAACTTGCCGTTCACCTGCGCGGCGTACACGATTGCCGGAATGCCTGCCGGAAGACAGCAGAGAACCGTGGCCAGGATCGCGAATACCAGATAGTTCTGCACCGCGACGCCCGGCGGTAGAATCACTCCCGGTTGAAACACCCCTGCAGGCTGCAAAGGAACCGGCGGCGGTCCCGCTTGCAAAGTCCGGCCGCACTGCATGCATACTGCCGCGGTATCCGTGTTGTTCGCACCGCATTGAGAACAGAACATTCGTTGCCTCCTGAAAAATGTGCGAAAGCTTACTGCAGTGCGCTGCCACTTTCGATGCAGCTCTGACCCGACCCGCTGGAATCAACCTTGATCACCGCCGATTCATCGGAGCAATAAGCGCGCGCTCCAGTCTGGTTGGCAGTTGCCGGATACGCTACGACCTGGTATCGCACGTTACCCGTCCCCTCCGCTCCCGCCGCGCAGCCTGTCAGCTCGAATATGTATCCATTCTTCCGCCCGCTTTTCAGGGTGCTCTCGATCTCGAGATCGGACAGCGCACAAGTGTATCCTGCCTCAGGATGGGCTTGAGAGTAATTGATCTCCGCGGTGTTCAACGTTCGCACCGCCCCTATCGCCGCCGACTCGTTGGCCGCCATCCTGGCACGCAGCAGGTTCGGTATTGCGATGGCCGCGACGATCAGGAAGGGAATCACCGACAACCCGGCATAGCCGAGAACCAAGCCGGTAATGGCCATGCCGTTTCCCGTAAGCCGCCCCGCACTTTTGCGAATCTCCGACAGTGAGAAGTGTCCGAAGATAACCGCCGCAATCGCAAACGGGGTGAAAAGAAAGAGCAGCCCAAAGATCAGACTGGCGATCGCTTTCCCGCTCGTTTCCGGGGAACTCGCGGGCGGCGCCCCGCTGGCAGGCATTACCGCAGAGTCCGGGGACACGGTTCGCCCGCAGACCCGGCAGAATTTATCGTCCGCGCTGACACTGCTTCCGCATCCGGCGCAGAATGAAGCCATCTCCCATCCTCCCAGCGTCAAACGTTCGAATGCTTCGAAACGTCGTTCTCGCGGCGCACAGAAATTGGCACGAAAGATACTCTCCGTTGGCCTCGCCGTCAATGCGCAAGTGCGGCCCATTTGCCGCCTATCCCGCGTTTTGATATGGTCGCCACAATGGATGAGACCAGGGATGAAGCCGGGGATGAGACCAAGGACGAGTCTGGGGACGCGAAGACTATCCCGCTGACCTCGTGCCCGCAGTGCTCCGCGCAGATGCCGGGAACGGCTGCGTTCTGCCCCGGTTGCGGCCGGTCCATGCTCAGCCGCCCCGTGCTCGACCTGCCCATGCAGGGCCAAAGCATGCAAGGCCAACCTATGCCGGTTCAGCCTATGCAGACGGAAGCGCGCGCGCAAGGCCGCGTGGGCGCTTTTCCTGAACGCATCGCGGGCGCTCTCGCCTACCTCACGTTCCTTCCGGCCGTCGTGTTTCTGATCCTCGATCCCTACAGCAAGAATCGCTTTGTGCGCTTCCATTCCGTTCAGTGCTTGTTGCTATGGGGCGCGTCGGTTCTATTCGCGATCGCGCTCAAGCTGGCCAGTGTTGTTCTTTTCATCATCCCCGTGCTCGGACCGCTGCTGGTCTGGCTGGTCTCCACTGTAGTCGTGCTCGCGGCGGTGGTGATCTGGGTGGTTCTGGTCGTCAAGGCGCTCCAGGGAGAAATGTTCAAACTGCCGCTGCTCGGCGATTTTGCCGCGCAGCAGGCCGGGGATCTCTGAGTTTTTTTCGCCTGCTCGAAATTGTTGATTGCTTTAACTTGAGCTTTTTGATACTTTGCCGCAGCGTCGCTTGGCGTGGGTCCGGCGCGGGCTGCAGCATTTGCATCCTTCGCTCCCAAAGATTCTTAGGAGGATACCTCTATGGCATTTTGCAGTGTGTGCGGAGCACAGATCGCGGACGGAACCACCGCTTGCGCTGCCTGCGCGGGTCGCGTCGCAACCGCGCCCGCTGTACCTCAGGCCACCGCAAGCGCGGGAGGCATGGCGGACAACGTGGCGGGAATGCTGGCTTACATTACCATCATTCCGGCGATTATTTTTCTGGTCATGGAACCTTACAACAAGAGCCGGTTCGTGCGCTTTCACGCGTGGCAGAACATCTTTCTACACGTGGCTGCAATCGGCATCTGGATCATTCTGATGATCCTCACGGTGGCGGCTAGCATCGTCCCGATCATCGGGCATCTCATCGTAATGCTACTGGGGATGGTGGTTTGGGTTGGTTTCGTCGTGGTTTGGATACTCCTCTTGATCAAGGCTAACGGCGGACAGATGTGGAAGCTGCCTGTGATCGGCGATCTGGCGGAAAAGCAAGCCAACGCGATGTAGGAATCGAAAGCACCGTTAGCCACGAAGGACACGAAGTCGCACGAAGGGAACGCCCGCAACTGAACTCCTTCGTGATACTTCGTGCCCTTCGTGGTTATGGGCTTTTATTGACTGCGCCAAAAACCTCGCGCACCTAACGCACTGCCCTTGACTTTCTTCCTATAAGCTGTCAATCCTATTAGCTTTTACCCGCGTCCCAATTCCACGCCGGCTGCGTGTGTTTCGGACTGGCGGGAATTCGTTGGGGATTGGGGAATTCATTGCGAGTACGGGTCTTCTATCACGACAAATGCTTTGACGGAGCTTCCTCCGCCGCGTTGTTCTCCCGCTTCTACCGCGAGCGCATTCGCGGCGACGCCGATTTTGAATTCACCGGCCTGGTCCACCGCGCCGGGGCGCTGTTCGACGAAAAGCAATTCGACGGCGAGGAGAACGCCATCGTCGACTTCAAGTACTCCAGTTCGCCCAAAATTACCTGGTGGTTCGACCATCACGAGAGCGCTTTCCTCTCGCCCGCCGACGCTGAACATTTCGAGCAGGATCAGAGCAACCGCAAGTTCTACGATCCGGATTTCAAATCCTGCACCAGCTTCATCGCCATGATCGCGCAGCAGCGCTTCGGCTTCGATCCCTCGTCCCTGGCCGATCTGGTGCACTGGACCGACATCATCGACGGCGCACTTTATCCCAACGCCAAGACTGCCGTCGAAATGGAAGCGCCCGCCATGAAGCTGACCATGGTCATCGAATCGGCGCCCGATCACGGCTTTGTTCCGAACCTGATTCCGCTGCTGGCCACCAAGTCTCTAGCCGAGATTCTCGAAGAACGCTTCGTCGCCCCGCTGCTTCCGCCGTTGCTCAAGCGGCACGAACTTTCCATTGGAATTCTCGAGCAGCGCACCGAGTGCAAAGACGCGACCATCTTCTTCGACGTCACCGATCACGATCTCGAGGGCTACAACAAGTTCATTCCCTACTACTTGCATCCGGAATCCGTCTATAGCGTGGGACTCAGCAAGAGTAGTTTTCGCGTAAAAGTTTCCGTGGGATCGAATCCGTGGGCTCCGCAGGAGCCCGAAGTCAACCTGGCCCGTGTTTGCGAGCGCTACGGCGGCGGAGGCCACGCCAGGGTGGGCGCAATCTCATTCAACGTGAACCAGCACGCCGCCGCGATCAAGGCATCGCAGGAAATCGTAGCCGAACTGCGAGCCGCTATCCGCGCAACGAGAAAATGATGGGAACGGCGCCTACCTGCTCTCCCTTGCCTTGGTAAGAGCCGGCATCTGCAACCGCGGCAGGAAGACTGCAGGGAAGTACTGCACCGGCGGTTGCAACCGTGATACCCTGCCTGTGGTCATCGCTAGCCTTCATGCGCCCGCTTGGATCCAAGCCTGATTCACACCGCCGCCAGCGGCGAGTGCTCCGGGCCGTAGCCACGCTCGAATTCTTCAAGGGAATTTTTGTGGTTGTGATGGGTGTGTGCGCGCTGGCCCTGTTGCACAAAGATGTTTGGCTTATCGCGGAAAGTCTGCTCGCACTCCTGCACGTCAACACCGATCGCCGTTCCGCCCAACTCTTCCTCGACTTCGCCGACACCATCACCGACGCGCGCTTGTGGGCTGCGGCCCGCATCGCCTTTGCTTATGCGGCGCTCCGCTTCACCGAAGCCTATGGCCTGTGGAAAGGACGCACCTGGGCCGAGTGGGTTGCACTGGTATCCGGCGCCGCGTTGCTGCCGTTTGAGGTCCGCGAACTCATGCGCGGGTTGACTTTTCTGCGCTGTGCTCTGTTTATTGTGAACCTGACCGTCGTGCTGTATATGCTCTACGTCATCCGCACCAACCGCCGGGAAAGGGAAAACGCTGCGCTGGGAGCGGCGGGCTAGAAATCTATTCTTAGTCCAGATACGGCCATTCGGGCAGCGGCGAACACGTTCGTAATCTGGTCCTCAGAACGTCCTTGCGGTAAACATCGTATCGGTGGGACCTGACGTCCCATTCGAAGGAGTCCATCCCATGAGACCGTTCGTGACCCTGGCCGCGCTGTTCGTCGTGTCGGCGTCCGCTTTCGCGCAGGCGCCCAAGCCCTGTGAGGAACTGAAGGCCGAAATTACAAAGAAGCTGGAAGCGAAGAATGTGAAGTCGTACTCGCTTGAAATCATGGCCAAAGACGACAAAGAAGGTGATGGCAAAGTCGTCGGTACTTGCGATGGCGGCACCAAGAAGATTGTGTACAGCCGACCGTCAGCCCCGGCTGAACCTGCGGCTGCTGCTGCGGCTGCGCCGACCAAGCCCTAGGTCTCGAGGCTAGCCCCTCAATCTCTTCGCCCATTGCCCTCAGGCGCTTGCGCGCACACACTCGCCTCGTGGGAAGCACTCATTTCCACGCCCGCGGTGCTGGCAAACTTTGGATACGTTACCACCGTGCCACGCACGGTCGAGCCATTGTCCGTCAGACCGTCCTGTTGCAAACTGAATCACACCATGAACGCCGAATCAAGCACGGGCAAGAGCAAAGACAACTTGAAGGTCGAGAAGCTGTCGCTGCTCGTTCTGTCTCTATGCATCGTGATCCTGGTCTACGTCCTGGTCGTGCGTCCTTTCTAACCAGGGGTCTCACTTCTCGATAGATCCTGAAACCCGCTCCAGAAGCCGGAATTGGAGCCTCGCGCCTCTGGCAATTCGCCCCCTTTCGGTGCATAATCAAGGCCGGGAAAAACGATCCCTCCCGGAGGCCCTAATGCGTTTCGCCTGCCTGTTCTGCTCACTGATGGCTCTGGCCGGAATCTCCGCCGCCCAAGACACGAACCAAATCACTAGCCAAGACACGAGCTTTTCCGCCGGTCCGCAATACCTGATTACCTCGACTTTCTCGTCCTTGTTCGCTCGACCCATTGCCACTCCCTCGATTTCACTGGAAGCCCCTCTGCCTGCGATCTCGAGCCTTCCCGCCATCGGACCGGTTGTCGAGAATCAACCCATCGCGGCCAATCCCGAACTTCCACGCCAACCGGATCTATTCCCTATCTATTACGGTCCGCCCGTGCCCAACGTAGTCGAAATCACCTCGGCTGAACTTCCGCCTTCCTTGCCTGCGAGTATTGTTGACACCGGCGTCACTGGAATTGCCGACGCACAGTTCCTGCACGAGCGCGGATACGGAGTGCCCCTCGGTGACACCGCTGCATTCTGGAAGGCCCACAAGCCCCGCACCTCTCGCGTTTACACAAACGCTGATGTTCAGCGTCTGCGCCCAAGCTAGCGTCGCGGTATTGAAGCGGCCCTCTACCTTCAGGCCGCGTGATAGCCTGAGTTGATCTCAGTTCCGCACGGGGAGTTCATGCCAGCTGCCAATCCCTCTCATCTCGACCTGCAGGCCATCGCAAAACAAGTCATGCAGCAACGCGGTTTCCAGCCGGATTTCCCTCCCCAGGTTCCGCAACAACTTGCCGACCTGAAGGCCCATCCGCCGCAGATCGCGGCGGGAGGCGACATTCGCGACCTGCGGAATTTGCTCTGGTCTTCGATCGACAATGACACTTCGCGCGACCTCGACCAGATCGAAGTCGCCCAACGCGTTTCGAACGGCGACGTGAGAGTCATGGTCGGCATCGCAGACGTAGATGCGTTTGTTCCCAAGCAGACCGCGATAGACCAGCATGCCGCGCGTGAGACAACGACCGTTTATGCCGGAATGCGCAACTTCCCCATGCTGCCCGAGGAACTTTCCACCGGCAAGACCTCTCTGCTCGAGAATCAGGATTGTCTCAGCGTGGTGGTTGAATTCGTGGTCGATTCGATCGGGAGTCGTGAAGTCGTCGCAGCGTTTATCGCGCCGTAGTCCGCAATAAAGCGCAACTGCAATACAACTCCACCGGAGCGTGGCTGGAAGGGACGTCTCCCGCGCCGCCCGAAGATCGCAGCTTCCGCTGATTTGCAGGCGCAGCTGAAATTGCAGGATGAGGTTGCGCAAAAGCTGAAGAACCAGCGCTTTCAGCACGGCGCCCTGAATCTGCAGACGGACGAACTGCAACCGCTGATCGCTCAACGATCAGGTGATCGACGTCGTGCAGCAGCAGAAAAATCGTGCCACTGAGCTCATCGAAGACTTCATGATCGCCGCCAACGGCGTGGTCGCCCGCTTCCTCGAAAACGTATCATCTCTGCGCCGCATCGTGCGCACGCCCGAGCGCTGGGACCGCATCGTGCAACTGGCGGCCACCAAGAACGAGAAACTTCCAGCCCAGCCCGATTCCAAGGCGCTGAACGATTTCCTTCTGCGCCGCAAAGCCGCCGATCCCGATCACTTCGCCGACGTTTCGTTGACGGTGATTAAACTCATCGGCCCCGGTGAGTACGTTCTGGAGCGCGCCGGCGAGGTGGCTCCGGGACACTTCGGCTTGGCCGTGCAGGACTACACGCATTCCACCGCTCCCAACCGCCGCTTCGTCGATATGGTGACCCAGCGGATGATCAAGGCCCTGCTGGCTGGCCAGAAGAATCCGTACTCAGACGCCGAGCTGACCGCCATCGCCGCCAACTGCACGCAGAAAGAAGACGCCGCCAAGAAAGTCGAGCGCGACATGTCGAAGCGGCTCGCCGCCGTGGCCATGCAAAACCGGATTGGCGAAGTGTTCGACGCCATTGTGACGGGTGCGACCGACCACGGAACTTTCGTGCGCGCTCTGCAAGCCTCACGTCGAGGGACTCCTCGCTCAAGGCGAACAGGGGCTCGATGTCGGCGACAGGTTGCGCGTCAAACTCATCCGCACCGACGTGCAACGCGGATTCATCGACTTCGCTCGCGCTTAAACTTCTCGGGGTGCCCCATTTCTCGCGCGTTTTGTGCGCGAGAAGTAGGATGGCGCCAGCCATTTCTCCCGCCAATCTCTCTTCGAGGCATCACACGAGCCAATAGTCGCCTTCAAATCCACACGTTATGCTCATGGAAGAAGTTTGTGCGGAACAGTGTGGGGCGTATCTGTGTTCAGATGGCGATATTCCGTTTGCGTGTTCATGGTCGCAATTCTGCCCGCCTCTTTTCAGGCCCAAGATAAAGACACCGCACTCGCCATATTGCACAGCGACGGCGTTGGCGTGCTGGTGAACAAGAGTCCCGCTCCGGCTTCCATCGCCCTGTTCTCCGACGACCTCATCGAAACCCAGAAAACGGCCGTTGCCCGCATCGATGGCAGCGGATCGGCTGCCGATATCAATTCCGAGACCGTTGTCCAATTTGAGGGTAACGAACTGGTTCTCGATCACGGCAGCCTGTCGGTTAACACTTCTCGCGGAATGACGGTGCGCGTGGGTTGCCTCACGATTACGCCCGCGAACAACGCCGAATGGACTCACTACGACGTTGCCGACCTCAATGGGAAAGTGAACGTATCAGCGCTTAAGAATGATGTGAATATCGATGAACGCGGCAGTCTACGACAGGCAAAGCAGTCCGCCCATTCCAACCGCGTTACGGTCCGCGAAGGCGAGCAGAAGTCCCGAGAAGAAAAATGTGGAGCGGCAGATATCAAGCAGCCCGGCACGCCGTTAGCGGGCGCCATCATGAATTCGCCGTACGTCCAGTTGCCGGCCGCGGGAGTGATCATTGGCCTCACTTGCTGGGCCGTCTGCAACGGCGGCAATCCTCTGAGCCCGACCGCACCGTAGAACCTACCCAAACCACCACTCGCCCAGCACTTTAGTTCCTGAATTCCTCCAAATCGTGTCAAACACGGAGGCTTAGCTGCCGATACCTTCTCAAAGGGTTGGTGACGGCTAATGCGACGGTACGCTGTTCTGTTCCCGCTGATTTGTGGAACTCTGCTCTTGGCCCAGGATCTGATTCCCCGACCGTACGCTTTCGCGGGAGCAGAATCAATGGGAGGCGGGTACGCACCGTTTGCGGCGCTTGGCGGTGCAGGCCTTCGACTCGATTCTAAGCGTTTTCTACTGGATGCCAATGGCCAGTACGACAACGGCCGCAAAGTGAATGACAACGACCAGCCAAACCCTAAGGGGCACGATCGAGCGCTCGTGGGCTCGGCTTACTATCGTTTTCCCGCTGCGTGGTCGTTCGGAGTGGGAGTTCGCTGGAGCGAGCTTTCGACTACAAATTATAAGAAGAGCAGTTGGGCTCCGACCTTCGGCGGCAGTAAGGATTACTTCCACAACCACTGCCAGCTCGAGGGTTGCGGCGGAAACTTCTCGCTGCGACTCGGTGTCGACTATGTGTTGAAAGGCAGCAACTGGCAGAACGGCAGGCAGGGTCCGCTGTTCACGTTCTTTGTGCCTTCGCCTTCGGCGAAAGCCCACATTTTCTGGCGCGAAACAGTCGGGGTCTACCGGGTTTACGACACAGTCACGGACCGGACGAATGCCTTGCTAACCAGCCAGCAGATGAGCAATCACCATTGGGACAACTTCGCAGAGTTCACGCTCATGTACCGCTTTTGAGGGGAGCGTCGCTCTTGAGCTGGCGTAGCCGTTCCTAGGCCTGACGTCTGACTGTCCCGCCTTCCTCTCTCGAAGTGCTCGCAGTTTGAGGCGGGATCGCGGCGTTCGGGAAATAGCCATTCCGGGCCAGAAATTGAACGACGCGGATCAGGTCTCCTCTCCTGGCTGAGAGCTTCTCGAGCACGCCTGCGACAAACGCTCTTCTATGTCCGTACCACTGGGGGGGAATTAGGGAAACAACTTCCCAGAGTGGATTTAAATCCATCATGGACGCCCTCTGCAGCCAGGGCCAGAGTTCGTCCAAAGACTTCACTCCTCCGGCCGCCCACTGCGGAGAAGGATACGAGCGAAGATTGGAATCCTCGAACTCGTTCCATTTTGACCCGAGAAGACAGTGACCGTGGTCGAAAAGAACTATTCCCGATTTTCCGGTGAGCGCTTTAGATGCCGGCAGAAACTCCCTTGGAGCCGAGTTTAGCGTCCATATGTCAAAGACCAGCGCGCCGAGTAATTGCTTCCGGTATCCACGGCCACGAAGGTCCCCGGGTGCTCCAGCATAACGCTCAGGGCCCAAGTATCGAAATCCGCAGCAAAATTCAGATCCATGCCGTTTCGGTTCGGGCCTCGCTTTGCGATCGGCATCGGCGAGCTGAAGGAGTTTCCAGCCAACGGATATCACGGCCGCGCCCGGCACTCGTAGGCCGAGGAGGCGCGCCAGTTCGTTGCAAATCATTTCCGTGGCCGGCAGAGTTTCGGTCCACAGGCGTGCCGGCAGTGTGATTGCGTATTGAAATCCATCGCTAGCGTTAATCAGGTGATGTCTTCCGCTAGTGCCCAGCAAACGAACGTAAGAAATCGCGTTAACCCCTGGAAGAGCAATTGCGTTGCGGTTCCAGCCTGCCTTCTCTGTGATTTCTCTCTGCTTTTCCCAGCATTGGTACACGATCGAAGCCTTGATCAGTTTGTACCTTAAGGCGTCTGGCAAGTGACGGTACGTGCCCTGCGCTCGATCACTCAGGTGGAGCGCACGCTCGATAAAAAATACGGCTGTTTCCTCATTCGGGAGACTGATCCCTCCCAGTGACAGTTCTCTTCGCAACCAGTCAAACCATTCCGACGTTTCGACAATCAGCAGGGAAGACGCGGCATCGGTCAGTTCCATCGGTCCATCTCCTTGTTGAGCTAAGATGCCCAGAGAGACGACGTGCCAACGGCAAAGCGCCAAACATGGGTCAATCTGTCTCACCGGGGGTCGTTTGGGGAGGATGGACGGCTGCAGAACCTAGGATCGGCCCTACCTACGTCTCGACCAGAGACTCGTTCACATTACTGCCTCAGCAGTGTCCCTGTCGGTGACTGGCGAACATTTGGCAAAATAAACCTGTGGAAAACGGAGCTAACGCCGGTCTTGCTACCCGAACGAGCGCATTGGCAGCTTATTCCGTGACCACGGCCTTCACCAGGTTTCGTGGATGGTCCACGTCATATCCCTTGTCGACCGCGACGTGATACGCGAACAGTTGTAGAGGAATTACTTCGACGATGGGCAAGAGCAGTTCCGGAGCCGCCGGGACATTGAACACGTGCTCCGCGATCTTCGCCACTTCCTGGTCGCCCTCGGTGGCAACCGCAACCAGCGGCCCGCGGCGCGATCTCACTTCCTTCATCACCTCGAGCGTTCGCCGGTAGCGCAACAGTGAATCCGGATCGCTGTGGTCGCAGGTGGCCAGAACCACAACGGGCAGAGTCTCATCCACCAGCGCGTTCGGTCCGTGTTTCAATTCTCCGGCGGGATATCCCTCCGCGTGCGCATAAGAAATTTCTTTAAGCTTGAGCGCGCCTTCCCGGGCGATTGCATAGTGCACACCGCGGCCGAGATAGAGAAACTTTTCCGCCTTGAAGTGAATGCCGCCAAATTGCTCGGCGAGCCTGTCCCACGTGCTTAAATTCTCTTCGATCGCGTCAGGAAGCCGCATCAGCCTCTGCAGATACGAGCGAGCGACTTCCGACGTCATCCGTCCGCGTTTGCGCGCCAGAAACAGAGCCATCAGGTAGAGGATGGTGAGTTGCGTGGTAAAACTCTTCGTTGCCGGTATCGACAATTCCGGCCCCGCTCCCGATATCAAGGCCGCCCCCGCCTCGCGCACGATCGTTGTATCCGGAACATTCGAGATCGCGACCGTCTTCACTCCGCGCGTCAGGGCCTCACGCTGAGCCGCAATCGTGTCGGCCGTTTCGCCCGACTGCGTAATCACCATCACAATGGGATCGACCGCGGCATGGGTCGAGCGATAGCAATATTCGCTGGCGTACTCCACGTCGACCGCGACGCCGGAAAGATCTTCGATCATGATTTCGCCCGCCAGGCCGGCGTGACGACTCGAGCCGCTGGCCGCGATGATCAGCTTTTCAAAAGTCAGCAGCGCGCTTTCAATGGCGTCCAGTTCGCCGGGGAAGATGATGTCGTCCTTCAGGTGCTTCGCCACCGTCTTCGCAATGGCCGTGGGCTGCTCATAGATTTCCCGCCGCATGGCGTGGGAAAGGATCTGGGTTGAGGCGTTCGTTTTTGATGTCGTAGGAGTCATGGGGACGTACGCTGAGGGTAAATCATCTTTCGTGCAAGGAGCAAACCGCCGCGGAATGCTGGGTGTCCCACGTCTCGCGTTCGCTGCGAAACGTGGGGATTTCCTTCTAGTTCACAAGACCAACTCGGAGAGAAGATCTTCGCGTTTACGTTCTTGCTCCCGCGCCCTCAAAGTGCGCCTCAATTTCTTCCAGAGTTTTTCCTTTCGTCTCGGGCAGGAAAAACGTCGCGGTCACAAAGTAAATCACGGTGCAGCCGGCGAATCCGAAAAACATCGTGGAATATCCGTGCTTGCCGACGGTGGGCAGAAAAATCGCTGCGATGGTCGTGGCCACGCCCTGATTCAGCAGCAGGGCAATGCTCATGCCGTTGGAGCGGATGCGCGTGGGCATCAGCTCCGAAAGCGCCAGCCAGACGCAAACGCCCGGGCCGACAGCATAAAACGCCATGAAAACAAACAGCGTGATAGCTACCATCCAGCCGTTGCCAGAGTCGGGTACGGGACTGATCAAAGCATTTTCGATGTGGAGCGGCGCTGTCCGCGCGGCGTCGAGGTTCCCGAATGGGTTGGAGAAGAACGCCACGACTTTGTTGGCGGGGATGCTGTCTTCACGATTAACCTCGATCGGTTTAGTCGCTTCATCATTGGAACGCACCACCCGGCTGGTGGCGCGAAAATCGCCATAAGAGTAAATCACGACCAGCGACGTCGGCCGGTTCGCCGCCGCCCTCGCGGACTCTTTCAAAAACTGGTCAGCCAGCCCGGGCGTATAGGTCAACGTGAGTTTCTGATCGGTACTCACTCTCGACTGCACGGCCGCGGCTGCGTCAACGCCCAGTTTTTCATTACCCAGAAACAGAACCCCTGTGCAGGCCAGCGAGATGATGATGCCGCCAGTCCCCATCGCCAAGAGAAATTTGCGGCCCTTGCGATCGACCAGCATCACGCCGAGCAAAGTGACGGAAAAGTTGATGCACTGAAAAATGAAATAACCCCAGTGCGCCGCGAAATCCGAAAGGCCGCTCTGCAACAGGATGTCGGCGTTGTAGCCGATGATCGAGTTAATGCCGGTCGCCTGATTGCAAGCGAGAATCACGCAGGCGAGAATGAAAGGGATCACATACTTGCGCCGCAGCAGCGATTCTCTGTGCGTGCCGGAACCAGCTTTCGTTTTCTCGGCGGCGATCACATCTTCCATCTCGCGCAGTTCCAGATCGGCCTGCTCGGTCGTGCGCGACCGCAGCAGAGCGGCATAGGCGGCATCTTTGTTTCTGCGGCGCAGCAGCCAGCGCGGCGACTCTGCCACCATCAGGCTGCCAATCACGAACAGAATTCCCGGAGGCAGTGACACCCAGAAAATCCCGCGCCACGCGTGATTCTTGAAATCAAGCAGGCGCGCCGCATCGCCGAGCTTAGCTACCTGATCCACCCGAAAACTGAAATAAAGACCGAGCCCGGCTGCGATGACCAGTCCCAGAGTCAACAGCCATTGGAAAATCCCCGTGCCCTTGCCTCGGCTGGAAGCGGTCAGGCATTCGGCCAAATAAAGCGGCACCACGACGCCGATGAGCCCGCCGCTTACTCCCTGCAACAGGCGGCCGAAAACAAGCGAGCCGTAGCCGTGCGAGAGCGCGATCATTGGAATGCTGATGACGAACATCACGCCGCTCAGCGCCATAAGAGTGCGGCGGCCCATCCAGTCGGCCAGCAATCCGGCGAAGAGCGTGGAGATGACGCTGCCGAGCAGAACGGCAGCGACCACCGTGGAAAGCTGGCCTCCAGTGAACCCGGAGGTTGCCTCGAGATAAGGCAGAGCGCCGGCAACAATGCCGACGTCGACGCCGTAGAGCAGCCCGCCCAGGCCAGCCACGATCAATAGAAAGCGATTGTAGAAAATCTTTTTGTCGTCGAGCACTGCAGCGGCGCCGGTTTCAGCAGTCATAGAATTGAAGTGCGATTGAATTGCGAATCACGATTTGCCCAATAAAGGGCAGCCCGAATTGTAGCCTAGCGGGAGGCTGGTACTAATGCCGAACACACCACATTTTCTGAGTCCCTCAGCAAGGGGCATCAGCTTACCGGCTCTTGCCGAGCGGCAGGCTGAACGAGAACACCGAGCCGCTGCCTAACTGGCTGACCACCCCGATGGTGCCGCCATGAGCTTCCACGATCACTTTCGCGATCGCCAACCCCATGCCCGTGCCTGGCGCCGTGTACCGCTGGTGCTGCCCGCGATAAAACTTTTCAAAAATCAGCGTCTGCTCGAACGAATCGATGCCCGGCCCCCGGTCGGACACGCTGGTCACCAGCCATTCGCCTTTCACTTCGCTGGTCACTTTGATCGGAACTCCCGGATCGGAATATTTTCCGGCGTTCTCCAAGAGGTGCATGAGCACTTCGCGAATCCGCTGAACGTCCATTCGCGCGTTGGGCAAGTCCGGCGCCACGACGATTTCCACTGGATGTTTCTCAATCGAAGCTTTCGCGTCTTCCAGAGCTGGCTGCAGAGCGTCCTGGATCGCGTGCGGCTGCAGATCGAGTTTGAACATCCCGGAATCGAGTTGCGCCATCTCCGCGGCCTCGCCCACCAGGCGGTTCAGCCGGTCAGTTTCTTCATCAATAACAGTCAGCAATTCGCGCCGGCCCTGGTCGTCGAGACTCGCGCCCGACAATAAAGTCGTGATGCTCGCCTTGATGGAGGTCAGAGGGGTTCGAAACTCATGCGTCACAGAATCGAGCAATGCCGTTCGCAGACGCTCGTGTTCCTGCTCGGCGCGATTCTTGCTAAGCGCCTCGAGAGCGCGGGCGCGCTCGATCGCCAGGCCCGCCAGGCTCCCCAACGCATCCAAAGTTTCCCGCGAAAGGTCGTATCCAGTCACGCCCACGGCACCCACCGTGCGCATGCCTAGACGGAGAGGGACGTATGATACGCCGCCTTGCGTGATGGGCTCCCCGCGTAATAATGTGGAGCGCAGCACGCTCTCTTCGAATGGCGCGTCGAGCGACGAACGGTAAACCGTTGGATGATCCGCCGCCATCACGACTACGCTGCCCACAGAAAATGTTTCCTGCACATACTTTGGCAGAGCGTTCAGCAGTTCAAGAACATTCTCGGAAGCCAGCAGCCGCTGGCTAAGGCCGAAAAGCCGCTCCACTTCGCGCCGGCGTTGTTTCGCTCCCTCGGCTTCGCGCCGCGCACGTTCCGCCAGATTGCTGGCCACCAGCGCGGTCACCAGAAATGCGAATAGTGCCACCCAGTTCTGCGGATCGGCGATGGTGAACGTCCCGACCGGAGGCAGAAAGAAAAAATTAAAGGCGGCGGTCGCTCCCACGGCCATCACCACCGCATAGCGCAAGCCCCAGTAGGCCGAGGTCAGCAGCACGGTCACAAGGAACATCAGCGCCACGGTCGTGTGATTAACGTGCAGCCTGAAGTCGACTGCGGTGATGGCACAGATGGTTGCAACGACATAGACGTAGCGCAGCGCTTGCGTTCTGGCCCCGACTTTCACAGCCGCATTGTACGATGGACGTGACAATTCCTGCGCTGAGAAAGACAATAGGCTGCGGGTGACCAAACCCGCCGAGCAGACGCGACGTGCAGACCGCGATGAGCACACAATGACCAAGACACCCGAGGAGTGGCTCAACGAAGTTTCACCGGAAAAGCCGCGGGGAATCTTCAAGCTTTTTCTCGGTTACGCCCCCGGTGTGGGCAAGACCTACAGCATGCTGAGCGAGGCTATTCGCCGCGCCAGCCGCGGCGAAGACGTCGTGGTCGGCGTGGTTGAGAGCCACGGTCGCAAAGCCACCGCGGAGCTGGCTGGCAAACTCGATCGCATTCCCCCTCGCAAACTCGAATACAAAGGCACCACGTTTGAAGAGATGGACGTCGACGCGATTCTGGCCCGCAAGCCGGCGGTCGTCGTGATCGACGAATTGGCTCACACCAACATCGAGGGCAGCAAGCACGCCAAACGCTACGAAGACGTCATGGAGATCTTGGAGGCAAAGATCGATGTGCTCTCCACCATGAACGTGCAGCACGTCGAGAGCGTCGGCCCCACGGTTCAGCAAATCACCGGCGTGCAGGTTCGAGAAACGGTTCCCGACTGGGTGATGCAGCGCGTGGACGAAATCGTGCTCGCCGATTTGACGCCCCAGGCGCTGCAGAAGCGCATGGAGCGCGGTGATATTTATCCCGTCGACCGCGCCCAGCGCGCTCTGTCCCATTTCTTTCGTCCGGGCAACCTGATTGCGCTGCGTGAACTGGCTCTCCGCCAGGTTACCGGAGTTGTCGACCGCAGCCTCGACGCCTTTCTCGACAAGGACGGCACGCAGCCGGCGCACACGGTGCGCGAGCGGATCGGTGTGTGCGTTAGTTCGAATCCCGCGGCGCAGTATTTGATCGCCCGCGGCTCCCGCATGGCGCAAGCTATGGGCGGAGAGTTCTATGTTTTCTACGTCGACGTCGGCCGCGACACACGTCCGGAGGATCAGAAAACTTTGGCGGAAAATATTCGTTTTGCAGAGAATCTCGGGGCGCACGTCGTGCGCGGATCTGGTCGCAGCATTGCCGACGGGGTGGCTCAACTGGTGCGCGAAAACCACATCACGCAGGTAATTTTTGGCCGGTCGGCTCGCACCGGCTGGCAACGATATCTATATCTGTCAGCTATTCAGCGATTCCTGCGGGACTCGCCCTCCGTCGACGTGCACATCGTGACCCAGGAGGCCCGCTAATGGTTGACCGCCCGCACATCCTCGTCGTGGATGACGAACCGCAGATCACGCGCGTGCTGCGCACCAGCCTTTCCGCACAAGGCTATGACATTCGCGTGGCCAACAGTGGGGAAATGGCGCTGGAAATTATGAAAGACTGGTCACCCAGCCTGATCATTACCGACCTGTCGATGCCCTCGATCGACGGTGTGCAGTTGTGCCGCACCGTGCGTGCCGTTTCGCAAGTACCCATCGTCGTGCTCTCGGTGCGGGACAAGGAACAGCAGAAGGTGGAAGCGCTCGACGCCGGAGCCGACGACTACGTTACCAAGCCCTTCGGCATGAATGAACTGCTGGCCAGGGTGCGGGCCAATCTGCGCCGCGTTCCGGCGGACAACGAGGCGGAAGATGCCGTCATCGAGATTGGCGATTTCCGCATCGACACGGCCGCCCACAAAGTCACTGTCCGGAGAAACGAAGTTCGCCTCACCCCCAAAGAATTCGACCTGCTGGTTTTTCTGGCGCGCCGTCCCGGCAAGGTCGTCAACCACCGTACTTTGCTGGGAGCTATATGGGGTGGGCAAAGCACGGAGCAGGTGGAATATCTCCGCGTATTCGTCGGCCAGTTACGCAAGAAGCTGGAGCCCGACGCTTCCTCGCCCCGTTACATCGTCACCGAGCCCTGGGTAGGTTACCGCTTCGAACCTGGGGAATAAACGGTCATCGCCACTCAGCCGCTGCATAACGCCCCGCCTTTTTACGAACATTCTACGAACCTTTTATTCAATCTTTACGGCTTTCGTCATCAAATCATCCGAGGGCGAGAGGACAGCACCGAAGCAGTCCATCCCCACAGAAAGTTTGAGGGCCCGATGGCAACGATTCAGGATGTTTCTGCGGAACAACTGGCAAAGGTATTTCATCACTATCGTGAAACCTTGGCGCGCGACTGCAACGCTCACGGAATGAAGGAAGAGGCCTCTCCGTGGGATCGAACTCCGCAGAACGAACGCAAATTGATGGTGGCGGCGGCCCGTTTGGCGCTCCTCGAGTTGGCCACTATACCCGCGCAGCCGAGCCGCATCCGCAAGTATTATGCCAAGCCGGGCGAGGCGGAATGGGGCTGCTGAAATTGTGCTGGCCTCGCTTTTTGTTTGGTCTTGCGGAATGACTCGAGCGCCGCTCCTT
This sequence comes from uncultured Acidobacteriota bacterium, assembly GCA_963755795.1. Taxonomy (GTDB): domain Bacteria; phylum Acidobacteriota; class Terriglobia; order Terriglobales; family Acidobacteriaceae; genus Sulfotelmatobacter. The sequence goes on from CAVWLI010000011.1 coordinate 65,587, forward strand.
ACGAATTCTTTATGAACTCTTGATTCCGCTCTTACGCGCGGAGATGAACAATGCGTCGAGAACAGTTGTTAGTGACAGGTGCGCCGGTGACGCTATGAGAGTTGCGCTGGCAGTGCTGTGCATCGGCGCGGTGGCTTTTCTGCTACGCGTACTGGCAGCTTTTGTCAAAGAGGCAATCCGATTGCCGGCTGGCGCCGTACAAGTTCACTTTGCAAAGTTAAACTCGTCCCGACGGCGCGGACAACTCATAGAAATCAAGACTGAGGCGGAGAGGCCACGCACTCCGTACGGAACGGACGAGCGGATTGCTCTCTGATTTCAGCAATGCGGCTCACATAGCCGCCTGAGGAGATTCCACATGCAGGATGTTCTTTGGATTGCCGTCACGATCGCGTTTTTCGCGGCATCAGTCGCGTACGTGCGCTTTTGTGATCGCATGAAGTAAGAGCGAAGTTTGAGGTAGGAGAAATCATGGACCTGCAATCACTGATCATGCTCATCATCAGCGCCGTAGTGACCGTGTATTTGTTCTACGCGCTGCTGTGTCCGGAGAAATTCTGAAATGACCCTGAATGGCTGGCTGCAGATCGCAGTCTTTCTCGCGCTGATTTTCGCCGTCACCAAGCCACTCGGCATCTTCATGGCACGCGTGTTTGCCCGCGAGAAGACATTTCTCGACTCCGTGCTCAGGCCCATCGAGCGCCTCCTCTACCGGGTCACCGGCGTCGACGAGTCGCACGAGATGCGTTGGACCGAGTACGCGACTACCATGCTGCTGTTCAGCGCGGTGTCAATGCTGGTTTTGTACTTGATCCAGCGCATTCAGGGAATGCTGCCCTTCAATCCGCAGCACTTCTCGGGGGTGACGCCCGAACACCTGGCCTTCAATACTGCCGCGTCGTTCACTACGAACACCAACTGGCAGGCATATTCCGGCGAGACGACCATGAGCTACTTCACTCAAATGGCCGGCCTCGCCTTTCACAACTTTGCCTCGGCCGCCACGGGCATCGTGCTGGCGATTGCCTTCATGCGCGGGATCGCCCGCCGTCAGATGCAGACTCTAGGAAATTTCTGGGTTGACTTCGTCCGCTGCTGTTTGTGGGTGCTGTTGCCCTTTTGCATTGTGGGGTCGTTGTTCCTGGTCTCGCAGGGGGTCGTGCAGAATCTCAAGCCCTACGACACCGTGAAGCTGGTCGAACCGCAGCAGGTGCAGCGAGTCGGAACTGACGGAAAGCCGGTTGTCGACGCCAGCGGCAAGCCGGTCACGGACACGATCACCACGCAGACCATCGCGCAGGGCCCCGTGGCTTCGCAGGAAGTCATTAAGGAATGGGGCACCAACGGCGGCGGTTTCTTTAACGCGAATAGCGCACACCCATTCGAAAATCCCACGCCGATCACAAACCTCTTTGAGCTGTTTTCCATTTTCGCCATCGGCGCCGGGTTGACCTACACGCTTGGCCGGATGACCGGTTCTCCCGCTCACGGATGGGCCGTCTGGTCGGCGATGGCCCTTCTGTTTCTCGCCGGCGTCACGGTCGCGTATTGGGCTGAGGCGCAAGGCAATCCGTTGTATCCCTCGACCGTCGCGCAGCACGCCACGACTATGCAACCCGGCGGCAACATGGAGGGCAAAGAAACTCGCTTCGGCATCGCCAACTCGGCTCTGTTCGCGACGGTCACCACAGACGCCAGTTGCGGCGCCATCAACAGCTGGCACGATTCCTTCACGCCGCTCGGCGGCATGGTCCCCCTCGTCAACATCATGCTCAGCGAAGTTATCTTTGGCGGCGTCGGTTCTGGCATGTACGGCATTCTCGTTTACGTCGTGCTGGCCGTGTTCATCGCGGGACTCATGGTTGGCCGCACGCCAGAATATCTGGGCAAGAAGATCGAAGCTTACGACGTCAAAATGGCGATGCTGGTCTCGCTAGTCTTTCCGCTGATCATTCTTTCATTGGCTGGAATCTCCGTGGTCAAGGGCTTCGGGACGTCAAGCATCTTGAATCCCGGCCCGCACGGTCTCAGCGAAATTCTCTACGCGTTTGTTTCGGCTGCCGGCAACAATGGCTCCGCCTTCGCGGGACTAACGGTGAATACGCCCTGGTATGACGCGGCTACGGGCCTCACTACGCTGCTGGGCCGGTTTTTCATGATCATTCCGATGCTGGCTATCGCCGGCAACCTGGCGCAGAAAAAATACGTTCCGCCGTCGCTCGGCACATTTCCCGTCACCACTCCGCTGTTCACCATGCTGCTGATCAGCGTCATCCTCATTCTGGGAGCGCTCACGTTCTTCCCGGCGCTGAGTCTGGGCCCGATTCTCGAGCACCTTCTCATGCACGTGGGAAAGACTTTCTAGGACGCTTCCTTGGAAACTTTTAGGACACTTTTTTCGGACACTTTTTAGGACACTATGGCCAGCCATCGCAAATCGGTTTGGGATGTAAACCTGGTTCGCAGCGCCGCTTGGAGTTCTCTGCTCAAGCTGAACCCGCGAAACATGGTGGGCAACCCAGTCATGTTCGTCGTCGAAATTGGCAGCGTGATCACGACTGTTCTTTTGATTATTCGTCCGCATGAGGCGTTCCGCTTCAACCTGCAGATCACGTTGTGGCTGTGGTTCACGGTTTTGTTCGCAAACTTTGCCGAAGCCATGGCCGAGGGCCGCGGAAAAGCTCAGGCGGAAACGCTGCGCCGAGCGCGTTCAGAAACCGTTGCCCGCCGCATCGATTGCAACGGGAAGATCGAAGAAATTCCCAGCGCCAAGCTGCGCGCCGGCGACATGGTTTCCGTTACCGCCGGAGAACTTATCCCCGGCGATGGAGAAATCGTCGAGGGTGTGGCATCGGTCGACGAATCGGCCATCACCGGAGAGTCGGCCCCGGTGATTCGCGAGGCCGGCGGCGATCGCTCGGCTGTTACCGGCGGTACGCGTGTTCTGAGTGACTTCATCAAAGTAAAAATCACGTCCAACCCCGGCGAGACGTTTCTCGACCGCATGATCGCGCTGGTGGAAGGCGCCTCCCGGCAGAAGACTCCCAACGAAATCGCTCTGAATATTCTGCTGGCCGGTCTGACCATCATTTTCCTGCTGGCCGTGGTAACGCTGCAGCCGTTTGCAATCTATTCCGGATCGCCTCAAACCGTGTTCGTGCTGGTCTCGTTGCTGGTCTGCCTGATTCCCACCACGATTGGCGGCCTGCTGTCGGCGATTGGCATCGCCGGCATGGACCGCCTGGTGCAGCACAATGTGCTCGCCATGTCGGGCCGGGCCGTCGAAGCCGCCGGAGACGTGAACACGCTCTTGCTCGACAAGACCGGCACCATCACTTTCGGCAACCGCCAGGCCACCGAATTTATACCTGCTCCGGGAGTCACCGAAGCCGAAATGGCCGACGCCGCTCAGCTTTCCTCGTTGGCCGACGAAACTCCCGAGGGCCGCTCCATCGTCGTGCTGGCCAAAGAAAAATACAGCCTCCGCGGCCGCGACTTCGCGGCTCACGAGGCGGAATTCATCCCCTTCACCGCGCAGACGCGCATGTCCGGCGTCAATCTGGACGACCGCCAGATCCGCAAAGGCGCTGCCGAATCCATCGCGCATTATCTCGAGCAGAACGGTTCGGCCATGCCACAGGAAGTGCGCGCCTCGGTCGAGCGCATCGCTTCTTCCGGCGGCACGCCGCTTGTGGTTTCGGAGAACCGCCGCGCCATGGGCGTGATTCACCTCAAAGACGTGGTCAAAGGAGGAATCCGCGACCGCTTCGCTCAACTGCGCGCCATGGGCATTCGCACTGTGATGATCACCGGCGACAATCCGCTCACGGCCGCCGCCATCGCGCGCGAAGCCGGCGTCGACGACTTCCTCGCTCAGGCTACGCCCGAGGACAAACTGAAGCTGATTCGTACTGAGCAGGCCGGCGGCAAACTCGTCGCCATGACCGGCGACGGCACCAACGACGCTCCTGCGCTGGCCCAGGCCGACGTGGGCGTCGCCATGAACACCGGCACGCAAGCCGCCAAAGAAGCCGGAAACATGGTCGATCTCGACTCCAATCCCACCAAGCTCATCGAAGTCGTCGAAATCGGAAAGCAATTGCTGATGACCCGCGGCGCGCTTACAACCTTTTCGATCGCCAATGACGTGGCCAAATATTTCGCCATCATCCCGGCCATGTTCGCGGTCACGTTCCCGGTGCTGAACGCGTTGAACATCATGCATCTGAAAACGCCGCAATCGGCGGTGCTGTCGGCGGTCATCTTCAACGCGCTGATCATCATTGCGCTGATTCCGCTGGCGCTGCGCGGCGTGAAATACCGCGCCATGAACGCCGAGGCCTTGCTGCGCCGCAACCTCTTTATCTACGGAGTCGGCGGATTGATCGCGCCCTTCGTGGGCATCAAGCTGATCGACGTGCTCATCACGGCCGCTGGACTGGCCTAGCATGATGGCCTGGCATGACCGGCCTGAGGATTCCTATGAAAAAGCATCTCATCACCGCATTCCTGATGACCATCGCCACGACGATTCTGCTAGGCGTGCTCTATCCGCTCCTAATCACTGCGCTGGCGCAGGCTCTGTTCAAAGACAAGGCCAACGGCCAGCTCATTACTCGCAACGGGGAAGCTGTCGGCTCCCGCATCATTGGCCAGCCTTTCACGTCCGCGAAGTATTTTCATTCGCGTCCCTCCGCCGCCGGCAACGGATACGACGCTGCCAACTCCGGCGGCACCAACTTCGGCCCCACCAACCAGAAGCTCATCGATCGCGTTCAGGCTGACGCGAAGAGCCTGCACCAAGAAAATCCCGGCCAACCCATCCCCGTGGATCTGGTCACTACATCTGCGTCCGGCCTCGATCCCGAGATTTCCCCGGCGGCGGCCGAGTTTCAGATTCCGCGCGTAGCGCGCGTGCGCGGCCTTCCTGAAGCCACGGTTCGCGACCTGGTCCAGAAGTATACGGATCAGCGGGATTTGGGCCTGCTCGGCGAGGCGAGGGTCAACGTCCTGGAACTCAATCTTGCCCTGGACGATCTAGCCCCGAAGCCCTGACAGGGCGACGCACGAGGTTCGCGCCCTACTTGTGCATGGAAATCAACATGAGATAATGGGGCAACCTCGCCTTGGCCCCGTAGCCCAGATGGCCCCGTAGCTCAGATGGATAGAGCAGCGGTTTCCTAAACCGAAGGTCGGCAGTTCGACTCTGCCCGGGGCCACCATCCCTCACAACTCTTCTTGTCGGTGATGCAGGAGTGTGACCCATGCCGCGTGAAGTGCGGGGACCGAACTCGTCCGCCGCACCCTCACGATTGACGGGTTAAATTAGAACTCCACTCGCGCCGAGATCTGCAAAACACGGGCAGAACTGGACGTGCCGCCAATGGTGCCGTACACACAAGTGACACTCGTGATGTCCGAACACGGCGCATTGAAACTGGGGTGGTTGAACGCGTTGAAGGCATCCCCTGCGAGTTTCACGGAAACCCTGTCCGTCCAAAGTGGAATAGCCTTTCCCAGATGCAGATCCATCGAGAAAAATCCCGGGCCGCGGAGATTGTTGCGGGAGCCGATGTTGAAGCCCAACGGACCGATATAGTCGGCGTTGGCCTGGCTCGGATTGGCGTAGCCATACAGCGGTTGGCCCTTACCGCCATTCAGGTGGATCTTCACGTCCGACGGGGGTCCAGTCAGAATGGCGGGGGCATTATTGGCGTAGCCGGCTACGAACGCAAGCGAGCTGGCAAAGTAGGGATTCCCGCTATGCCAGCTGGGAATGCCGCCCACGGTCCAGCCGCCGACAATTTCATCGAGCCAGCGCGGCGCACCAGACGCGACCATTTTTCCCCTGCCAAACGGCAAGTCGTAGATGAAGTTCCCGTTGAAGTACTGAGTTGCGTCGAAGTCGGAGTTGCCGCGGCATTCCCGCGGCCGCAGCACATCGCAGATAAAGCCATACCCGCCAATGGCTGGCGCGTTGGCGATCACTGAAACGTTGTCGATCGAGTGCGACCAGGTGTAGTTCAGGTCAAACTGCAAGCCATACCCGGTGTTCTTATGCAGCGTGGCAAGCAATCCGTTGTAGTTCGAGCTTCCCTGATTGTTATAAAACGTGTTCTCTGAGAATTGAGCTGCCATCCCGACATTGGGGGGCAGGAGCCCAAACAGCGCAAGAGCCTCCGTAGTATCCGCGAAATCGCCGCGGGCTACGTAGGGCGTCAGGAAGTAAGTAACGATAGACGTGTTGTTCGGGAAGCCGATGGATTGACCGAACCCCGGCCCGAGCTGGTTCTCGTACCAAGGCTGCGCCGTAACCGCAAGCGGATCCACCCCCTGACGAAGCTGCGTCGCAATGTTGGTAAATGCATTGGACATCAGCTGGCCTGACCCAGGATCTCTGAATTCGATCAACTGCTCAGCATCCACCTGGGAAAGCAGTCGCCTGCCCAGTCGGCCCACGTAGCTGGCCTTCAGAATGAACCCTCCATGAATCTGCCGTTCAAAGCCAAAGTTGAACTGAATCGAATAGGGCGTCTTCAGGTGGGGGTCGATGCTCTCGTTGAACGCTTGACCGTTGGCTAGGCCAAATGGCACCGCGCTCGATCCTGAGCCCGAGACGAAGGGGTAAAACGGCGTGGTAATCGTAGGCGGGGTCGGGAAGGCGGGTGGATTGTTCAAACCACTGAATCTCACAGCTCCTCCGCCCCCATTCAGCGTCGCCTCCGGGTCGTTCGGAACTCCTAGTGGTACCGTCTGGCTGGCCTGGAACAGATAGGAGTATTGCGACTGCTGGTACTGAACCGCGTTGACGATCGTTTGATCGAACAGGATCGCCGCGCCGACGTTGAACACGGTTTTAGGATCGAATTGGTACGCGGCTGCGATCCTGGGTCCGAAATTCTTATAGGTTGGATTGAAATAACCCGGCGCATGGTTGACCTTACCCCCCAGACCATAGGAGATCAAGGGCACCGCCAAGTTGCCCGACTGGCTGGCCGCACTCTGCGCAAGACGGTCCGCAAAGTAGCTCTTAAAGTCCGTGCTCTGCTCGGATTGAATCCCGTGTATTTCATACGGTACGCTGTAATTCACCCAGCGAGCTCCGTAGGAAAGAGTGAGCTTGGGGGTAAGCTTCCAGGTGTCTCCGAAATAGAGTTCCGTTTCGTAGTAGCGATACTGCGTTCTCGAGCCGGTGCTCTGGGCGAATGCGGTGCCCTGGGCGTTATAGTTGAAGGTGGAACTGACCGAAATATAGGGTGCCAGCGCCAAGGCAAAAGCCGGGTCGTACAGCCCGATCGCGTTTCCGCCTCCGATATCGCCAGGCCGCAAGGAGGAATCCAGATTCGGCATGTTGCCACCCAGCCCAATACCTGGGGAGTTGTAATCCAAGACGGTATATCCGCCCGGGCTGAGCCATTTAAACGTGCCGCCAAACCGGAAGCTATGTTTGCCTTTGTCCCAGCTGAAATCGTCACGAATGATCGGGATGGGGTAGGTCCGTCCTTGCTGATTGATGGCACTGGCGTAAGGGCCCGAAAGAATAGCCCCGCCTGCTCCGGTTCCGCCAATCGCACCGAATTGGGTCGCGCCCGTCGGGTTGTACGTGTTGGGGAAATTGTAGCTTTCATACACCTCGCCGTAAGACGCCTGGTTCACCATCGTATTGTTGAGCGTCCAGACATCCCCTACGACCCAGGAATAGCTTCGGTCGTAGAAGGGAGAAGTTACCGGATCGCCGGGAAACTGAATTGCGCTTTCGGTGGCGTTAGTTCGGGTAACGTGTCCCACTCCGTAAAGCTTCATCTTGTCGTTCAGGTTGTAGTCCACCCTCCCGACGTAAACGTTATCTGTTCGTTTAGTGGGCGCGTTGAAAAGGAAGCCGGCGGTATTGATCAGATCTCCCCTCTGGCCGGAAAAGTCATTGGCGTGCGGATAGCGCGTGGCGAACAGCCCGGTTGAGGGGTCGAACAATGCAGGGTTGAAGCCTATTCCCATGGGATCGAGCGCCGCCACCTGCGCCGAATTCAATGTTCCGACACCGCCAGAGCTGTTGTAGTACGAAAGGGTTCCATTCCTATAGGAATCCAGCGGAACGGTCCGGTCCACTTGACCAGCGAGGATGTCTCGACGTGCATAGTAGTCGAAAAAGAAGAACAGCTTGTCTTTAATGGCAGGCCCACCGATCGTGCCGCCGAACTGGTTACGGTTGAGGGGCGACCTCGGTACCTGAGGCACAGCGTTGTTGTTGAACCATTCGTTGGCTTCGAGGCCCCGGTCGCGGTGGTACTCCGACAGCGAACCATGGAAAGCATTGCTGCCGCTGCGGGTCACAACTTCGTACTGTCCTCCACCTCCGCCCGATTCACTGGAAAGAAAGCCGCCGGTGACTCCACGGAATTCCTGGACCGAATCTACGGGAGCGTCGCCGACAATTGCGGCAAATTGACCCGTAGCATAGTCGTTGACGTCCAGACCGTCCACCGTAACGCGGCTCTGGTCCGTGCGGGCGCCGGTGACTGATCCGTCGGACGTGACGCCGGGCTGATCGGTGAGAAGCGCTGAGGGAGTTCCTCGGAATTGAACCGGTAGATCATTCAGGAACTGGACCTGAAAGTTATTGCCGATCGTCGAATCGGTGGTGTCAAGGGTCACTGTCTCGCTGGCTGCCGACACTTCCACAGTCTCGCGCGCTCCTCCAATAGTCATTTGGGCGTTCTGCACGCGCGTGGCGTCCACGTTCATGTACAGGCCAGAAATGACAACCGTCTTGAAGCCGGCGTGTTCGAATTCGATTCTGTAGCCGGGTCCCGGCTTGACTTGATTGATCGTGTAAGATCCTGCGGCGTTGGTAGTGCCTTTATAGCTAACGCCAGTCTGTGGATCCTTCAAGGTCACATTGACGTCCGCGACGACGGCGCCGGTCTGGTCGGTGACCACACCGGTGATGGAGGCTACATCCTGCGCCTTCAGCACCGCGGAAACGGAAAGAATCAAGAGAAGGACAACCATCCCAGAGACGCAGCGTCGAACCACCATGCTTCCTCCTGTTAGGCGAGAAAAGATGAGCAACTGCATAAACAGCTTTGTTATCGATATGGAATGTTGCTGAGCCCAAAAACGTCAGTCGTTATGCTTGCTCTAACCGTCTTGAACGTAGCTATAACGCACTGTTTAAGCGTGTATACAGTCTGGAAGTGTGCGTTTTCAAGTGCAATCTTAGGGAGTACCCACGAGATGACTCCGGGACGGCCCCGGATCACGGAGTTCCAGCCTGAATCCCCTTCGAGCTTCATGCCTCAGCCTGGCGGCTGAGGCCCATCGTCAGATTCCTCGGCCTGGTGACTCTCCACCGACAACTTCCGCAATGACAAACGTTCATGGTGCGCCAGCAACAGACCCACTGGCACCACGGCCGCAAAGGTCACCAGCCAGAGCAGAATCCCGCAACTGGCGGCGAGTTCGGGCGGAACACGGAACAACCCGGAGAGGGTTCGAATCGTCGCGAGCTGAGATCCTCCTCCAACCGCTGGCAACTGCAGCAGTGATCCGACCATGCTCGATCCCATCAAGATGAGAATCTGGAGGAGTGGGATCTCAAGAGACGCGTCGCCATACGAATGCGTCACTTCCTTGTAAGCCAGCGCAATGATGTACC
>CAVWLI010000012.1:0-80685 GCA_963755795.1 uncultured Acidobacteriota bacterium
CAAAAGCGCGGAAAAATCGCACCTGAGCAACAAGAACGTCGCGAAATTGCAAGCCATGGCGCCCTCGGTAGCCGAGAGCTCCGCCACCGCGAAAAACCCCGCCGACGCCGTGCGCTTGCGTGCCCTGGCCGAGGTCCTGAAGCACCCGTCCGCCTGAGCCCTTGTCGACTCCGAAGGTCTCATCTTGACTGGAGCCGTTCTTCAGGCGAAGGGAAGGATCTCGCGCGCAACAATGTCACTTCGGCTTGCGGGATCCTATGTAGCGCGACGGAATCATTTCGCCGAACCATTGGGCATCGGCGGCAACCGTCACTTGACTTCGCATTTTCCGATGTTGATTTTTCGAGCTTTGAGTTTTCGGATTTTCCTGCACGCCCGCGCTGCTCCACCGTTGCACGATTCGGCGAACATCCGGGGGACACTGTAGGGTTCAGAAAAAATCACGTGACCACAAATTTCACCGTGAGCTGGAAGTTTCTGCACGCGCTGCATGGCGACAAAATCTGGCATGGCAATGATGTCACTGAGATGACATTGTGTTAGTTGCCGGAAAGAGTTTGGCATGGAGTTTGCAAGTCCAGAAATACGGTTTGCTCGCACAAACCTTGAACTACAAACTCACACTCGGAGGTAGGAACAGTGAAACGAATTCTGACAGCTATCGCAGCGCTGGGACTGGCCAGCTTCGCACTCAATCTCTCGGCCCAGCAGGCATCGACGCCGCAAAGCCAGACCGGCACTGCACAACAGCAGGTTGACACACAGAGCCAGGCGCAAAACTTCGAAGGCAAAATCACGAAGTCCGGCGACAAGCTGGTTCTGCGCGATGCTTCAACCCGCACTGCCTATCAGCTGGATGATCAGGCCAAGGCCAAGCAGTACGAAGGGCAAGCGGTGAAGGTCGTCGCCACCATGGACCCCAGCACCAACACTCTCCACATCGTGAATATCACGCCGTCGGAGAGCAAGTAAGCTTCTTTTCGCAACGAGCTATCGATTCTGCCGGCTCGGCAAAGCCCGCTGTGACTGCCCACGGCGGGCTTTTGTTATTGGCTCCCGATGGCCTTGCCTCATCTTGCATCATTGAAAGATGGCTTCGGAGGCGTGACCTGATCTCGATTGACCTGATTCGAACCCCTCGGCGGCCGCCCCCGCGAGAAGCCCCAGAATCGCAATTGCCAACGCCAGCGCACAGGCAATGACGCTCGCTAAGGCAATCGTCTCAACCCAAAAGCGCGCTCTCGTCGACAGTGGTGGTCGAGGCCCGAGAACTGCCTCCACCGATGCTCCCGCTGGCCCCTTCGTCAACATGCTTAGGAAACCAACTCGATGCTCGTGACGTGGAGAACCTTGCCCTCAGCATCCAGGCTGCCGGAGATCCTTACCTGCTTGCCTTCGTACGCCTTGACTTTTTCTTGGTCGTCGAGCTGATACGCGCTGTTGCTGGATACCTTCAACACATATCTCGTGCCGTCCTTTACGATCGTGCCCATCAAAGTCAGTGCTGCTGGCGGTTGCTGTTGAGCGGGCGGGTTCGGCTGTTGCTGTCCCGGCTGGGGTATGGGCCGGTCCGGGGGCGGCAGCGGCTGAGGCACCGGCTGCGGTTTCTGAAGTTGCGACCAAGCGATGAGTTGCGGACCCGGGATACTGGACGGAAGCGCAGGGCTCGGTTGGGTTTGCGGATCCTGCGCCAGCATGAGCGGCAGGCTCACTAGTAGGAAAACTACAGTGGCTAAAGAGCTGGTCTCTCGTTTCACAACACACCTCCGAAAGACGAAGCAGTCCAAGATTCACACAGCAATTGACGTTCCATCGCTTGCGCTCATCGTCCGCTGCCCAGCGATGACCATCGGGAATGAAAACCTTCACATCCCCTTTGTTCTCTTTCACTGTTCTCTTTTTACTCGGATTCGCTTTTCGGTCCATACCTCATTTCCTGTAAGGAAGCTCGCATCATCTTTCGCACGAACTGTTTATCGACTCATTGGAAATTGCGCTGTGATTTTTCCTGACAAAAATACGGAGTCTACCGTATGGGCAGGGCTCTCCCTCTGCACTATTCTCGGGCTCTACTCGACAGACGCCCCAAGGAGCAGACGCCGGTTCACTGGGAGAACCGGCATCTGCTCCCTCCCAACGTATGTATTGCTTACACAGCATGGAAGCACGAAATACAGGCTTACGCGGATTCGTGGGCGCTGAATTCAGAAGTACTGTTTTTTTCAGCACACACAACTGGATAGGAGGCAATCATGCTTTACTGGACGATCGTGTTCCTGGTGGTGGCGCTGATCGCTGGAGTTTTGGGTTTTACTGGCATGGCAATTGCGGCTGCGAGCGTGGCTAAGCTTTTGTTCGTTATTTTTCTGGCGCTGTTCTTGATTTCACTCATCGGCCATCTTTCGCGCCGAGGAAGCGGAATCTAGATCCAGGACCACATGTTCGGGATGACGATCGTGGAACGCTGGGCCGCTACTTCTGTCGCGGTGTTTGAATGTCTTGGCTTGATCGATCGATCAAGTCGGGAAGTTAATTGTGATCCAATTGCACAACCAATCCGTTTCCAACCTTTGCAATCCCTTGAGGCAACTAAGGTTCTAGTTAGCGACAACTTTCAAAGGCGCCCGAAAATCTCGCGCGCTTTTCTTAGGAGGAAGGTTCTTATGGGAGACGATATGGAGAGGAAGGGCCAACAGGGTGGCCAATTCGGGCAGGGCCAGCAGGGTGGTCAGTCCGGCCAGCATGGGCAGAGCCAACACAACGACCAGTCTAGCCAAAACCCGCCGAAAAAGTCGGGCCAGGGCCGGCCTGAGAGCGAAAACGAAAAAGAGGACCAGAATCGTGATCGTCAACGTCGCGCTTCTTAGTCTCTCTTTTCGAATGCCATGATCAAATGATCGATCGGAAGTCCCGGCCCGGCCGGGACTTCATTTTGTTTTGACGGCCGCAGCGCAAGCTGGTTTACCTTTCCCAGCATCCCACTTCCGCGCATCATAGAATCGGTCATGCGATCACTGTCGCGCCATTTCATCATCGGGCTTGCCGTAAGTGGTGCTGGTCACCTCCGCGCCGAGCCCAGCTTCAGGTTAATTCAGCACTGACCCATGAACGAGTCGCGGATCTGATGTGGCGTTGCGAAGACGCCTCCGCTCACACCCTCCACAACTGAGCCAAAGCTCGAGCAGCGTCCTTCAGTGCGCGCTCTTCTGTATCCGCTTGGGAAATACCCCGTTGAACGATGGGTGTGCGATACTGCAATCGCTTCCGGTCAGCGACGCCAGCTTCACGAAGCTTGGACATTGCCGTCTCGAACGCGCGTTTGAGATCATCTGGCGAGAGCGCCACTATGCTGCGTCCCGCAATCTTAGATGCCATGGGGGAAGGACTCAACTTTCTACACGCTTCGACTTTAGAATGACTTCGACAGGCAGCGAATACTGTCGAGTCCTTGGTGAGCAGCGATAGCTTCCCTATATGTCAAAGGCACAGGATGTAACTTTGGGCGATGCGAAGGGTTAAGCGAATCTCGCTCGCTCAGAAACCGAAGAGCCGAGGCAAAACAAAATCACCGGTGACGATGAGATCACCGGTGATTAAATAGTGCATGCACGAAAAACCACTAGCTCACTTTGCGACGCGAGCGCACATCAATCTCTGCGGTCTCGGTCGAGTCATTTTCACTCGAATCATTCTCGCTCGAATCATTGACCGGCTCGTTCTTCCCCGGCCTCTGTTTGTCGACTGCTTTCTTTTCGGTATCTTTCGCGTTGCCCCAGGCGTTCTGCACTTTCCCCTCGACTTGCTTTAAGGCTCCGTGGACCTGGTGCCCTTTATCTCCAGTCCATTCACCCGCCTGGCGCTCGAGGCGACCTGCAACATCTTTGACTTTACCTTCCACCTGATCCTTATTCATGATTAAACTCCTCCTGGATTTTCTCGTGGACTTCACGATCCAATTCTGCGCTTAATTTCTCGCATGGCGTCCTGCCGAGCAGTGAAGTCAGGCGATCGGGTTGCGCCCTTGGATCAGGCGGATCAAGACAGCGACCACCGCCAAGAGCAGCAGAATATGAATGAATCCACCCATTGTGTACGAGCTGACCATGCCCAACAACCAGAGAATCATTAGCAAAACGGCTAGAGTCCAGAGCATCGACACTCCTTTTCGTGGCTATCCTGTTTGTCTTTCTAGCCAGCAACTCCACCAAGTGTATGCAGGCGATGTTGAGTGAGGTATCCAGCAAAGGCCCTAACCAGGGCGCAATCTCGCTTTACTTGGACGGGATCCGCGGTCGGGAAGAACCCCGTTTTCTCAATAAACCTGAACGATTCCGTTCCGCACGGCGTAGAGCGTAAGATCCGCAATCGAATGCAGGTCTAGTTTGCGCATGAGGTTGGTGCGGTGAGTTTCCGCCGTTTTCACGCTGAGACTGAGGGCTGTGGCGACCTCCTTAGTGCTTTTTCCTTCGGCAACGAGCTGGATCACTTCCCTCTCGCGCGGCGTCAAAACACACGGGCTGCAGGTTTCGCTCTCGTTATGCGGACGCAGAAAACCCTCGAGCATCATCTGCGCCACTTTCGAAGTAAAGAAAGTGCGGCGGTGTTGCAAAGCTTCCACAGCAGCCACCAGATCACGGCCGGTATCGGACTTTAGCAAAAAGCCGCGTGCTCCGGCCGCCAGTACTTCCCGCACTACCTGGTCCGAATCGTGTACCGTCAGGATCATGATGCGAGCTTCCGGCATGATCGCGAGGATTTGTCTTGCCGCATCCAACCCGTTCAGGTTTGGCATACCGATATCGAGCAAGAGGATTTCTGGTTTCAATTTTCCGGCAAGCGCCACAGCTTCCCGCCCGTCCCTGGCCTCGCCACAAACCTCCCATCCCGCGTGAGTTTCGAGCAGGGAGCGAATTCCTTTCCTTGCTACTTCGTGGTCATCCGCAATCAGGATTCGAAGATCGCTCAAGCTTCACCTCCCAGAAAGGACAAGACATGATTTTTCATCGAAGAGCAACTTCGGCCTCAGACTATTGCGCTCACGCCGGGCGCAGGTCGGCAACCAACCCGCGCAAGCTGAGCGCTCTCTCTTTAGGCGAACGTGATTCGACAAGCAAGGGGGTTGCCAAATCTCGAATTCTTTGAATTCCAATATCTTAGTGAGGGCCTGCAAACGGAATCTGATGTAAGTTTTTCTCACAGGAGCATCCGGTTGGACTAATAGTTCGTCGGATTCGACGTAAATCCAATGTCAAAGCATGTCAAAACCGGGGATATTAAACAGTGGAATATTCGGAATATTCGTCGGTGGAGGCAGCATGCCTCGGGATATGGCGGGCCGTCCCTCATAAGGACGCAGTCGGCAGACTGCGCCCTCTGAAGTGAGACGGGGAAATGATGCTCAGGCCACCGTGTTTTCCGTCGCGCGTTGGATCTGCGGTGGCATCTGGATCTGGATAATGTTGTTCTTGATGGCGTACACGACCAAATCGCGGATAGAGTGCAGGCTCAGTTTTCGCATGATGTTGCTGCGATGTGTCTCGACCGTCTTGGTGCTCAAATTCAGGACCGTGGCCACCTCCTTGGAACTTTTTCCTTCGGCGAGAAGTTGAGTGACCTCGCGTTCCCTGGCAGTCAGTGTAGGCAAGTTCGGAGGCTCGTTCCGGGAAATGGCGTGGCCCTTTTCCAGGAAGCCCGCCAACACGAGATCGTTCACCCGTGGTGTAAAAAACATCCGTTTGCTCTGCAAGGCTTCGACTGCCGACACCAGATCGCGGGCTGCATCGGACTTGAGCACGAAACCGCGCGCCCCAGCGTCGAGGGCTTCACGAATGATCTGATCGGAATCGGTGATGGTCAGAACGATGACTTTGAAGTTGGGGTCATGTTGCAGCAGTTGGCGTGTCGTGTCGAGGCCGTTGAGATGCGGCATGCCAATGTCCACAATCACAACGTCCGGCTTCAACTGCTTGGCCATCTCGACTGCTTCGCGGCCGTCGGACGCCTCTCCGCAGACTTCCCACCCCTCGTGCTTTTGAAGAAGCGAACACAAACCTCGACGCACAATTTCGTGATCATCGGCCAAGAGAATTCGCAGTTTCATGGCATCCTCCACGTACTGCCTGGGACATAGACTCGGACCTTGCTACTCACTCGGAAACTCAACACGAAGCCTGCGGACCGCGCGCCATCACTGTGAAAACGCGATGCTGGCTCACCGCTTCTACAGCTTCTAACAGATCACGGGCGGCATTCGACTTCACCACGTATCCTCTGGCTCCCGCATCCAGGGCCTCACGCATCATCTGCGGAGAGTCGTGCTGGGTCACGACCAGAACCTCTAGACTGGAGGCTTTCGGCTTTTGCTGAATCAGCCGGCAGGCTTCCAGACCGTTCATTCGCGGCATCGTGATATCAAGCACCACGACGTCGGGTTGCAAACTTTCGACCTTCTCTAAGGCTTCGACCCCATCCGACGCCTCGCCGACGACTTCCCACCCAGGCCGTCCTTCCAACAGAGTGCGTAGTCCCTGCCTCACGATAGGATGATCGTCCACTAGCAGTATGCGGACTGCCATAAAGTGTTTGGCTCTCTGAGGCAGTCCCGTGGAACCTCCCACTCTCACGATTTCACGGCTGGCTCTCGTTTCATGCTTGCCTCGCTCCGGGCGCAGGAGTTCACTCACTCGTAGCAGGCAGTAAGGCAACTCCCAAGTATTTGACTCGAAGCTAGCATGGTACTACTACCGCCCGAATACAGGGAATCCTGTATTTTCGACACCCCCCCCGTGGGAATTTTACAGTTTGTCGACGGAACTCATTGCTGGGAAATAGGTTTTCTCGTGCAAAAGTGCATCGACTGCTTCGACGATCGAGCCCACGTCTGATTTCGCGCAGGCTCCGCGGATCCCCACCCTTCGGGCTTCCTCGGCTAACTGTCTAGACAGATGAATAGTGACCATCAAAATCGGAATTTCGGGAAATAATCTCGAGATTTGCCGGGCGACGTCAAGGCCGTTTAGGTCCGGCATTTGGAAATCCAACAAAATCATGTCGGGCGGATTGCTTTCCACCCGTTGGATTGCTTCTTTTCCGCAGCGGGCCTCGGCGCAAACTTGCCAACTCGTCTGCTGCTCGAGGAGAGCGCGAAGATAGTGCCGGACCGCCGGGTTGTCGTCTACCACCAGAATTCGAACCAATCGGCACTTCCTTACGTCCGGAGCTCAAAAGTGATTCGGTTTTGGGTGCTGGTCGCTGGCAATCGCTGCTTCGCAAGCCGAACCCAGCATTCCCCAACCTTCAATGTCCCTTGCTATGGCCTGCAGCTTTGTGCTTCTTCAGCACGGTTCGCGCAGCCACTTCCTTGGCCCGGTCACCATAACGTCCAGAATGCTGCGCGCTCTCCTTGATGTGTTCGTACTCTCTCTGCTCTTTTGCGCTCACACCGCGAAGATGTTTTTTTCCTGGCATCGGCTCCTCTTTCACGTCGTGTTCTTATGTCATCCTCACCATAGGGTTTCCAGTCGCCTGCTCGCAATACCGTAAATTCCTGATCGTCCAATCCTGAACGACTGGAGTCACCATAATCTCTTCTCACTCGTCAGCAAGGTGACTCGGACATTTCGACGCGAACACGTGTCCCATTGAAGACGTGTCGGTTCTTTTTAACGTCATTCAGGGCGTTCTGCTTCCCGAGTAATAACCGGTGCGGGTTACGATGCGCAGTTGATTAGGAACCGCGATATCCTTGTCAGGAGCTCGCAACTCGACCTGCACTTATCTCCGCGATTCGAAGTTTTGTAAATACCATCGTGTGGCCCCTTTCGGAGTTCGCGAAGACTAGATGAATTTCGAACTGAAAGAGTTGGCCGACCTGAAAAGTGGCACGGCTAGCCCAAAGCTTGACCATGGAGTCGAGCTGGCAAAAGAAAAGCGCAGCCCTTTTGATGAGCGGGCCGCGCCTGCGGAGGAGCTTAGTTCTTACCAGTAGGTAAAGTTCAGTTTATCCAGCCAGACCGAGTAGGGCGTCTGCTCGTAGTTCCCGTCCTGCTGATAGTTGACGGTCACGCCATACCACGTTGTCGTCGTGGGATTTTCGTAGTAGTTCAGAGTCGAGGTCACTCCGTTGAGCGTGATCGACTGGAAAAAGAGATGATTGTCCGACGTGCGCTGCACCTGCAGAACGAGATGGTTCCAGGCATTTGGCAACGGATTGCAGGCAACACCGGTCGGATACCACTTCTGACCGGGATTATCCCAGACGTCCCACTCGTTGCCGCCAGCAATGCGGCATTCATGTCCCCAAATATAGGAGTAGCCACCGACAAACTGGTTGATATCAAACTCCAGCGCCTGGGAAACGCCGGGATCTTCAACGTAAAAATAGACATCATAAGTGAAGTTGTGAAGGTTAGGAACGATGCTGTGGTTGTAGTCGGGCATGCCCTGGGAGGAGAAATCCCCGATCAAATGGTTATTCCAGAGGACATCGGAGTAGACCGTCTCTCCACCAATGTCCATGCGGGTCGAGTTTCCGCTGAGCGACGGCGACGATATATTCTGCGTCATCGCCCATGTGACCTGCGGGCCCGAAGGCGTGCAGGAACTACAGATGTTGTATAGCGACGGCAGCAGGCCATATCCCGTCCATCCTGGCTGTTGATGAAGATTGGTGAACACCCCTGAAGTCGAGCCGCCTCCTACCGTAATCGTGACCGGAGTTGTCGCAGCGCCACCGCAGTTATCCCATTCCTGGACCACGGTGTCGTACACACCAGGGTTCAGCGTAAGCAGAGTATTGAGTTGTGCGCCCTGCGTTTTGTATGCAAGCTGACCGGGTGCGGTATAGATTCCCATGGCAGAGACGCCCTTCGCGCAAGAAGAACTGGCCGATGCCACATACTGCACCGTAGAGCTCACCGGGCTGTTGTTCTTCGGGGCGGTTACGCTCACGTTTCCACCGCTTCCTACCGTGATCGTGACCGGGGTCACCGAAGCTCCGCCGCAGCTATCCCACTCCTCCACTGCCGTGTTGTAGACGCCAGGGTTCAGAGTGAGTAGCGTATTGAGCTTGGCGCCTTGCACGGTGTACACAAGTTGATTGGGCGCGGTATAGATTCCCATGGCCGAGACACCGCTTGGACATGAAGAACTGGCCGATGCGACGTACTGCACCGTCGGACTTACCGTGCTTCCATTGGCTGGCGCGGAAACCGAGACGCTGGCTGTAGCCAAAGTTGGCGCACACAGCACCAGCAGAAGGACAAACTTCCTCATAAACATTGCTCCTGTCGTAAGGAGCAAGAGCGGTTGTCCCTACAGGCTTTTTAGGATGGATTATCCGGAATTGTACGTAGATCAAAGGTTCTGCTCAAGCCAACAGTGCCGAAAAAATAATCGGAAGGACTAAGCCCCCCCGAGCCAAGGTGTTCCCCCTACCTAAAGGTTTCCCCCGATATATCGTGCCGCGATACTGGACCTTCGTTTTTGAGACATCTTCGGGTCGCATTCTCCACATCTCACACGTGGCTTTGGAACTCGCTGATCGAACAGTCGCGATTAGCTTTCAGGCGAGATGCCGTTATGGTTCCGGGCGGTAATTCGGAAAGGAGCGAGCACGTGGAATTGGGTTCAGTCGTAGTAGTTCCGGCCATGGAGGACTTCATGGGAATGCATGAAGCTCAACCCCACGCCGCAGCAGCTTTGGCAAATCTGCGACCGTCTTACTCCACTTATTCCACACGGATGCCGGTGTTGGGCAATGACATCCTGCAATCCTGGATCGAGCGCGTCCGCAAGCTGGGAGTGCAAAGCCTGTGGCTTACCTCCGACGCTCGCAGCGGGAGCGTGGCTGGTTCTGCGCTGGATGAGCTTGTCCGCCAGGGAGTCGAGCGACTGCTGGTGATTAAGCTCAAGTCGTATGCGGAGATGGACCTTAGCGATCTGCTCCGCTTTCATTGTGAGCGGCGAAACCCGGTAACCGAGGCCCACGATTCCCGCGGCCAGTTGGGAGTTTCCCTGCTAGATCATTGCGCTCTGCGCGGGAGCGCTGAGAAGCGTGCATCTTCCGCCGTCGACTGTGGGCTAATTCCCTATCAATTCAGCGGATACGCCAAGCGCATTTTATCTGCGAGGGAAAGGCAGGAGTTAGTTGGAGATGCCCTGACCGGGTGCTGCGCAATGCGACCTGCAGGAACCCAGATTCGCGAGCAGCTGTGGGTTGGGGAGGGCGTCAAGCTCGCGGATTCTGTACGGCTTGTCGGACCAGGCTATATCGGCGCACGCACAGTCCTCCGGGCTGGCGTCACCATTGGTCCCTTTGCGTCGGTGGAGTCCGATTGCGTGGTGGATTGCGGAACCACGGTGGAGCGATCCACGGTTCTGCCGCAGACCTACCTGGCGCCGGGCCTCCTCATTCGGCATGGACTGGTGGACGGTGGCCACCTGGAAGATCTGACCTGGGGCGCAGTCGCTGATCTACAGCCAGCCGGTTTGGGAAGCAGGATCCAGCGGCGTGAATCGCGCACATCAAAGTTCAACCCAACGCGCAAACCGACGCTGCGCGAGACTGCCCCCGATTCTTTCTCGCACGCAGACGGCTCCGTCGCGTGCGACTCTGCTGCAGTCTCCAGCGCGGCACAGCCGTGGCTTCAGGTCCAGCTATGAACGGTCCTGCCCTGAACCGTCCAGCTATGAATACCGTTGCTCGCACCATCCTGCCGTTTCCCTGCTCCGCGAGCTCTGGACGCCGCCGCACTCTGCAAAAGGACTTGCTAGCGGCTCTGCGCGTTTCGCCGTCTCCGGTAATTGTGAATGTCTCTGGTTGTTATTCCTTGAATCAGGAAGACATTGACCTGTTGTTAGATTGCGTGGCGCAAGCGGCCGGGCGGGATACCCAGGTGCTCTTCGTTGCGGGATCTCTCGCCAACCGAGTGCTCCTCGAGGTTACGCGCATTTCTTCGGTCGCGCCGATTTTCAATTCTGTAACCGAGGCGCTTGCGTATCCGCAGACGTCAGCAGAGAACGGCCCTAATCCTCAAACTGTGAACGAATCTCAAAAACGTTGGAGTACGTAAATGAATCGGAATCGGACAGGCCGCAGATATTCACAATGCCTCTCGATTACTTTATTGGCAGGCGCATTTCTGATCTTGAGTGAGATGCCTCTGTTGGCAAGCCCTCAGCAATCGAGCCAGTCCAACACCGTCACCCCGAACCCGGACGATTCCCTGCCGGATGCGCCGCAATCTCAGAATGTGCCCGCGAACCAGCAACCGCCCGCACCTGTTCCCTCAGGGGCCGCCGGAGCGAAGGCTGCCCCTGTGAAAGGCGCTCCGGCGGCGCAGCCAGCGGGTGCGGCAGTGGCGCCTGCCCGTCAGCGCGGTCATCGCTCACTCCTGATCAAGATCGGTTTGCTGGCGGGAGCTGGAATCGCTGTGGGCGCAGCTGTCGCCTTATCTGAGAGAAGTCCATCGCGGCCGCCGAACGCGTCGCCGGCTACTCAGCGATGAACCTTCATCCCTGGAACCAGTTCTCGAACCAATGGCTCCTCACAATACCAATTCGCAGGCCATGGTTACACGCCCGTTCCTGATTACGTTCTCGGGCATCGACGGAGCGGGCAAGACCACGCAGATCGAGCACCTCTCTTTGTGCCTGCGAAAACGGGGCCTTCGCGTGTTACGTCTCAGTTTCTGGGACCACGTTGCGGCTGGGTCGAAAATACGCGCCGGAGTCGGCTACCAGGCAGCGCATTGCGACCAGCCGGATCGCCTCGCCGATGGTTCATTCATCCCCAAAAATAAGAAACACATTCGGAAATGGTACTTGACTGTGGCGCGGGCGGGGTTCTACATGCTTGATGTTGCACGATTGCGACGCCTGCTGGCCAGTCAAGATGCCATGGCCGCTGACGTTATCATTTTTGACCGCTATATCTACGATCAGATCGCGAATATCTATCCCCAGTCATTTGGAGCTCGCACCTACGCCAAGACTCTGTTGAAGAGAACACCGGCTCCCGACCTGGCTTTTTTCCTGGACGCATCACCCCCTGCCGCTTTTGCGAGGAAGCCGGAGTACCCTCTGGAATTCATGTTTCAGAATCGTCGAAGTTTTCTGAGCCTGAGAGACTTGGTTCCGGAGCTGATCATCATCCCGGATGCAGCCACAGAGGATGTCAGAAGTGAGATCTGTCTCCACGTCAGCCGCTCGCGGCTCGACGCACGCGATTCAACTAAGGAAAAAACTGAAGTTCGCGCGGGCCAGCCCAGTAGCCCGTACGCAGAGTTGCTGTAGGGTACGAAACGTCCCAACAACAAATCTCGAAGCGCCATCCAAGGCTTACGCGTTACTGAACTGCGAGGCCTTGAATGAAACCCGGAGTTTCTGAAAATGGTTTTGCCCTGGTTGTGCCCACGCTCAATGAAGCGGGAAATATCGACCCTTTGCTCACTGCGCTGAGCGATGCGCTGAGCGAGACCCAAAATGAATACGAGATTGTGGTAGTGGATGACGGAAGCACCGACGGAACGACGGAACGGATTCGGGACTGGACCGAACGAGACTCCCGCATTCGCCTGATTTCGCGCGCGGGAGAACGAGGTTTAGCAGGGGCGGTGTTGTGTGGTTGGAGTCAATCCCGAGCGAACCTGCTCGGCGTGATCGACGCTGATCTGCAGCATCCCCCTGAGTTGTTGCCGCAATTATTGAAGGCGGTTGAACGAGCCGATGTTGCAATCGCCAGCCGCTACGCTTTGAATCACAGAACCAAAGGTTGGAATCCGGTGCGCGCCGCCATTTCCCGGCTGAGCACATTCGTGGCAGCGCCTCTGATAATCAAGAAGAAGCTTCGGGTTGCCGATCCAATGTCCGGCTTTTTTGTGATCCGTCGCCGCTGCATCGAGGGGCTCACCTTCCAGACCAGCGGCTTCAAACTTCTGCTTGAAATCCTGATCCGCGGGCGCATCC
Organism: uncultured Acidobacteriota bacterium; assembly: GCA_963755795.1. GTDB lineage: Bacteria > Acidobacteriota > Terriglobia > Terriglobales > Acidobacteriaceae > Sulfotelmatobacter. The sequence goes on from CAVWLI010000012.1 coordinate 12,967, forward strand.
AGAAAGTGCTGGAAGTTCCCTATCATTTCGGTCTTCGCCGGGCGGGCAGAAGCAAGGCCAGTGCGGCCGTGGCCTTTGATTATTTGCACCTTCTCGGCCGGCTCTCGCGAGATCTGGTGTTGCGTTCGAATGAGCGATGAAGATTGCGTTCATCACCTCGTTCCCGCCGAGTCGCCATGCGCTCAACGAGTATGGCTTTCACGTGGCAGATCAACTTCGGCGAGAGCCCTGCGTTGATTTGACGGTGCTGGCAGATTATCTTTCGACGCCCGCCGATGAACTGCCCGACTTTAGGGTCGTTCGCTGTTGGGGCTTCGGAAGGCTAGGCAACTTTGCCAGTCTGCTGCGCGCGATCTGCAGTGTAAAAGCCGACGTGGCCTGGTTCAACCTAGGGTTTGCCAGTTTCGGCGACCGTCCCCTTTCGGCCCTGCTGGGTCTCGTGACGCCCGCCGCTGCACGATGGAACGGAGTGCACTCGCATGTGACGCTGCACCAGCTATTCGAGACCGTCGACCTGCAGGATGCTGCCGTCAGTTCACCTCTGCTCTACCGGGCGGGAGGCTGGCTGGCCACACATCTACTCCTAAGCGCCAACTCGCTCTCCGTACTCATGCCCGGCTACCGTCGAACTTTGGATGAGAAATACCGGCGCGGCCAGGTCAGTGTGCGTTCCCATGGCATCTTTGCAGGGAAGCCTGACCCTCCCGACTTTACGAGGCGGGGGAATCCAATCCATCGCATTCTTGCATTTGGAAAGTGGGGGACTTACAAGCGCCTCGAACTATTGATCGCCGCGTTCACTCGGCTAGCAACCGCATTCCCGAATGTGCAACTGGTAATCGGTGGCGGCGATCACCCAAAAACTACCGGCTATGTTCGCTCAATAGCGCAACGCCACGCGAGCGATCGAATTCGTTTTCTAGGCTATGTGCCCGAGGAGTCGATTGCCGACTTGTTTCGCGATGCAAGTCTTGCGGTCATGCCTTACACGTCGTCGGCTGGATCCAGCGGTGTGGCGCACCTGGCGGCGCAGTACGGGGTCCCGGTCATTGCCTCGGGCATCCAGGACTTTCGGGAGCTGGCCCAGCATGAGCGGATTGCCATTCGCTTCTTTACGCCCGGCGACGCCGACAGCCTGGTCGAGCAACTGCTCCTCGCTTTGAACTCCCCGGAAGATCTGAAAGAGATGGCTTTGCGGAACTACGCGGCTGGCGTGTCCATGAGCATGCCCGAGGTGGTGCGCGAATACATCCGGTCTTTCCGCCAGCAGGAGCGCATCAAGATCCTGCAAACAGCGGCTGGCTTGCGACGCACCGGCCAGTTCCACCGGTCAGAGGCGGTTGCTCGCGAGGTAGGCGAAAGAATTCAAAAGTGGCAGGACGAAGACGAGATCACCATTCCCACCGCCTAGCCTTGGCTACTCGTCGAACTTCGGCTCGTACGACGGCAGCGCAAGCCATAATCGTCGGTTAACCTATTTTTGATCTGGGCTCTGGGGTGGAGACGAGCAACTGGATCGCCAGCAAAACCGGAATTGCCTTGCTTAACATCTTGCTCGACGACATGAAGTCACCGGAACTATGATGTCGGAAAGACGACTTCGGTTGACTACAGCAAACACCCGAAGTCAGCGCCCGCCGAACTCAGCATCTTAAGGATCGATAATGAAGTTCCTCAGTGCGCGGCTTGCTGGGGACGACAAAGGGGATGCTGATTTCGCATCCGCGCGAGGCGAGTTCTGATCTTCCAATTAATGTGGTGAAATCCAAGGGCTCACACCTGTCAGCGCGGGCCCGCGTCGCATCCGTAGTTCAGCTTCCACTGTGATCATGGCAACCACTTGGTACTGACCTTCATCCAACGTCGGACTTTTGCATAGGAGAAGTTCGGCAATGAAGTCTCAATACAGTTTGGGATTAGTGCTGTTGTCTGGCTTGAGTCTGGTCGGATGCGTAGGGTTACGATCTGGCACGACCACGACTACGACGTCCACTGGGGGGCTGCAAAAACTGAACCACATCATTATTTTTGCCCAGGAGAATCGTTCGTTGGATCACTACTTCGGCGCGATGCGCCAATACTGGGCGCAGAACGGCATCGCAGATCAGTCTTTCGACGGTTTGCCGCAGTTCAACCCAGCCAGCGGAATTGCTCCCCTGAAAGGGGCTGCTCCAGCAAACCCGGGCTGCAATCCCACGCTGTCGACCAGTATCAACTGTGTCGCCAGTACGGCCGATACTGCCGACCTGGTTACTTCCTTTCACATGACGTCTATGTGTAACGAGGAGCAGAGCCCCTTCTGGAATGAAGCTCACGTCGATTGGGATTTGAACGACAACATCGGAACCAGCCCGGCCGCTCTGAACGGGTTCGTGGTCGCAGCCGCGAACGACGCCCGTCAGTCAACTCCGCAATTAAACGACATTAACGGTTTGCGCGCGATGGGCTATTTTAACGGCGGTGACTTAAATTACTACTACTTTATGGCCTCCAGTTTCGCCACCTCCGACCGCTGGTTTGCTCCCGTCATGGATCGTACCCAGATCAACCGCATGTATCTTATGGCCGCCACTTCCGGCGGACACGCATATCCATTGGCCCCGCCGTATGGTGTTCTCAATACCACGACCATCTTTCAAGAACTGCAAAGCGCAGGCATCACTTGGAAAATCTATGTCAATCCTCAGGGCACAAACTGCGCGGCCACTGACTCCGCATGCCTCGCTGGCTTTTCCTACATCAACATGTTCGCGTATGGACAGACCATACTCGCCACCCCGAGCTTGCTCCAAAATATAGTCCCGAGCTCGCAATTCACGACCGACGTGCAGAACGGAACTCTGCCCCAGGTGGCCCTGATCGAGCCGGCCTCGAGTGCAGGGCTGGATGAACATCCGAACGACATCGATACCTCTGCTCCGGTCAGTGTCCAAGCTGGCGCCAACTACGCAGCAACCCTGATCAACGCTCTGATGGCCAGCCCAAGCTGGAAAGATTCGGCGATGATTTTCACCTATGACGAGCCCGGAGGTTATTATGACCACGTCTCGCCGCAGCCTGCGACTCCTCCGGATAGCCCAAGTTCACCCACGTATCTTCCAGTTGATTTGCAGGCGGGCGATGTCTGCGACGCGCCCGGACAGCTCGGAACCGGGACCTGCAATTTCGCCTATACCGGCTACCGTGTTCCCATGATCGTGATTTCACCTTTCGCGAAGAAGAATTTCGTTTCGCACACGGTGTACGATTTCACGGCCATCCTGGCGCTCATCGAGAAACGCTTCAGTCTGCCCGCGTTGACGAATCGTGACGCAGCCCAGGCCGACATGAGCGCAGATTTCTTTGATTTCGTAAATGTGCCCTGGGCTACGCCTCCGACGCCGCCCGCTCAGGTCATGACAGGCCAGTGCACTCTGGCCGTTCCCACCACTTGATCGAGAGACACTGGCCAATCGGAAAGCAGGAGTCGCTTCGCCAGGCCGTCGTTTCGGATGTAGCACGATTACAGAGCAATCCCCGCATGGGATGATGGCGGTGATCAATAATCACAATCGTGAAAGTTGAGGACGGGCAGGTTTCTTTACGTTGTCCAAGGAGGAGGCGTTAGACACCTGATTTGCAGCCGGCCGCCGCTTCAGCCTCCGCTTCGGAAATAGCAAGTCGCGCATTTTCATCTTCGCTTTGTGCAATTGCGATTTGGAATTGCCGATCGAGCAATCCAGCATCTCGGCAATTTCATGATGCTGGTATCCTTCAACCTCATGAAGAGCGAAAATCTGCCTGCACCCTTCGGGGAGTTCCTGCATGGCGCGGCGCAACGTGATGCGGTCTACGGCGCCCTTGAGGTGCAGGTCCGCTCTCCCCACATCGCGCCGCGGGGAAGGTGTCTCGGACGAGACCGGCTCGTCGAGAGAAACGATCGGCGGGGACTTGCGACGGCGCAGTTTCATCAATACGGTGTTGACAGCTACCCGGTACAACCAGGTGGAAAAGGCGGACTCCCCTCGGAACGATCCGACAGTTCGGAACACCTGTAAGAAAGCTTCCTGCGTAAGATCTTCCGCTTCCGCCATATCTTTCGTCATCAACAGGCAAACCGAATACACGCGCTTTTTGTGAGTCTGAAAGAGCGCGGCAAAAGCCTCCTCATCGCCGCTGCGTGCGCGTTCAACCAGGCTGCGTTCGGATTCAGTTCGGTGGGTTTCGTTACTGGCTGGAATCACATTGGGTGCTGTCGCGGAAATCACGCAAGTCGCCACGGTAGTCTCCTTCGTTCAAACTAGGGTGCGTCTGTGCTCTCGATGACTCCTGGAGCATTCAACTTCCAAGACCGAGACTAGCGACAACGCGCCGCTCGGCCTATCAGGATGCTCCTGTAATTGATTGGCAGACTTGCTGTACAGCTTGGCGGAGTTAAATACTGATGCGATGGTTTATTGGTAAAGGCATGGCGAGACTTCTACTCGCTCGAAGGATTCTCCTAGGATAATAGCGCTGATTTGGATTGCGTCTGGCCACGAGCAGCAGACACCATAAGGCAGGCGAAAAAACACCAGGGTGCTCGGGTGTCCCGCTTGCCGAGGGTTTGCGATATCGAAGCCCTGAACAACTCAAGGTTTAACAGTCTCAAAGCTCAATAGAGCCGGAATTCAACTTGCACGCTGATCTGCACATTCACTGGCTGGCCGTCCTTCGTGGCCGGCTGAAAACGCCACTGCTTTACCGCTTCGATGGCTTTAGCATCCAGCCCGTGTCCCAAGCCACGAATCACCCGAATGTCGCGAGGATGCCCCTGGTCATCTACGATGAGCCAGAGCACGCAGGTACCTTGCGTCTTTGCGTTGCGAGCTTCCTCGCTGTATACCGGATCCGGCGTCGAAATAGCCTGCGGAGCTGAGATACCTCCACCAACTTTGAATACACCTCCACCAACTCCACCTCCACTCCCGGCGCCGACACCCGGACCGTGCCCCTCGCCCACGCCACCTCCCGCTCCCGCGCCAATGCCGCCCCCTGACCCAATTCCATTCGAAGGAGGAGCCGCCGGCATCGGCGCTGCCGTCGGGGTACCCAGGTTCGGCATGTGATTTTCCGCCACGCGCACTTGTGGAGGCACAACCACGCTCGGCTCCACGGCAAGCTTGGGATGTTCGTTTCGGACAACAATTGTCGGCGGAGTGATCTGCTGCATGGCAAGTTTCGGCAGTCTACCTTTTGTCGCAGGCAACCGGTCATGATCTCCGCCGCCTCCGCCGCCACTCACGACTTTCTTGGCAACCGGCAGCGTATACGTATCGGGCGAAGGCGCGATCAGGATTACCGTCTCGTGCTGCCGCACTTGCTGCACCACTTGATGCCCGTATATGGCGCTGCCAAGAATCAACCCTAGCAATACAACGTGTACCACCAGGGATCCCATAAGACCGTTCGATCGATAGTTATTGAATTGTCCCCAGATGGCTTCTGGGGCGAGCGCGCTTTTCTCTCGCAGCTGCGAACTGGACCTTGCCGGCCGCGCAGTTAGCTCACGCCCTCGGTAAAGAGTGTCAAGCGTCACAGATGAAGAAACTGGGTACGGCGCGTAAGAGGCCTGGCGTAGACTCTCATGGTTCGGCATCGACGCTCCTCAGTAAAACCTTCCCGATCCGGCGCATGCGCAGCCGTCGATCAGGAGTAAGAATGGCAGGACCGGATGCTCCTGCCATTTGCCAAATCACAAAGGAACCGGCTTCGAGTTAAGCTGATCGAAGCCGCCGGGCTTTAGAGTCGTCCGGCCACGAGCAGCACAAGTAAGATCACGACCACCAAGCCGAGTCCGCCGCTGGGGTAATACCCCCACGATCTGCTGTACGGCCAAGCCGGCAGAGCCCCAAGCAACAGCACTACAAGCACGATGAGTAAAATCAGCGACATGAAAGCCTCCGATCGTCGTTCAAATCCTTCGTTGAAGTGATGAACCGGCCTGTCAGTCAAGCCGGGCCCCACCGACCGATGCTCAGATCCTTCGCGCTCACCGGCTAGCGGTGTTTGAAATCCCCGCCGGAGGCTTCAGTTCGCCATGTTCTTTGGCTTGGCCCGAATATCTCCGGATCGCAGCCAGGAACGGTTCACTTGCCCCTCTCGCCCGGACCTTCCCGTTCAAAATGTCGCTGAAGGGCACAAAGGTCCCGTAGAGAATTCGAGTTTCGTCCTTGTCCTGCGTGATGACCGAGCCGCTCAGGTCAATTCCTGCAAAGATGCCGCGCGCTCGAGAATATGTCAGCACTTCCGCCCTCATCTTCGCGTCCGTGTCGGCCGCAGCGTCACGTCCCACCGGCCCTGCCGCCGCGGAAGCGTCAGCGCCCAGTTTGAATTTGCTGGATAGGAGATGCTGCATTCCATCTTCATTCGTCACAATCATCACCAGGTCGACGGCCTGTCCCCCGAGCTGTAATCCCCAGCTTCCACCCGTGATGGTGATCGGCGCCGGAGCGCTCCAGGTGCCGTTTTCCGTCCGGCAGGTGGCGATACCCTTGCCATGGCTGCCTCCGAAGCCAACCGCAATCTTCACCATCGAAGGAATCACCGCGACGCACTTCGCGTCATTCATTACTTTGTCGGGGATGGCTTTGTCAGGAGTCGCCATAATTTCGTTCAGAACTTTGGCCGACGCATCCATGCGTTTGTCGATGTCCGATCGGTCTTTGTCGTTATCCGCGGACCAGGCCACGCTGGTGAGGAGCAGAACACCAGCACCGAGCACCAGGAGACATCTCGGCAATGCAGAGTTAATTCTTGTCATGAAGAACCTCTTCTGTGCTCGAACTGAGCAACGGTTTGATTTGTCTTGCAGAGTCAACCCTAGCTTTTCCGTGTGCGCCGATCCATCCGGTTCACGCTGTAACCCGAGCCCAGCGCACACCAGATTAGGTAGGGGATTTCCTTCGAGAGACTACGGTGCCTCGAAGGTCGGCAACTTCGGCGAACTACAGTGCCTCCAGTATAGGAGGGCTCGAAAAAGCTAAACGGCATGGACAATAGTCAGAGTCTTCGTAGTTACAGACTCGGGCCGGGTGGCCGCTTAAAGCAATCGGGGAAACTCCGTAGCAGGGAACCGAACTACCCAGTTTGGAATCCGCGGAGCGGGCGCGGTTGGAATTCTACTTCCATTATGAAAATTTTCTACGGGGCTCGTTATGAAGCAACTTTCACCATTCCTTTAGAAACATCCGGCGCAGCAACGGCTGAGGGGAAAATCGCAGTCACTCGCGTGCCGCCGCTTCCGGACTCAATCTCCAAACGTCCTCCCAACTGTCGCACTCTCTCGCCCATACCCTGAATGCCCACACCCGCACGAATCGGCATCGGCATCGGCATCCCCTTGCCCCGATCACGAATCTCCATTGTTACATTGTCTACGTTGCGGGTGACGACAATGCTGGCAAACGTGCTGCCGGAGTGCCGGTGTATGTTCGTAAGGCATTCCTGCACGATGCGGAACATGGCCGTCTCAAGTTCAGCCGGCTGCTGCCCAAGTCTGGGGTCCAATTGGAGATCGACCTCGATTTTGCTTCGCTCGGCAAACCCTTCCACATACCAGCGCACAGCCGACTTCAGTCCAGCCTCGTCAAGCAATGGTGGGTGCAATAGATGAGACATGGTTCGCAAATCTTTCGACAACTCTTCAATAAGACGCAAGCTTTCCGTAAGTGGCCCGACCAGCCCGGAGTTCGTCTTGCGGAGTTCATCCTCCACCGGAACCAGGTTCAGGTTCAAAGCGACTAATATCTGACCAGCGGTATCGTGCAGTTCTCGGGCGATCCGGCGCCGTTCGTCATCCTGCATCTGCAAGAGCCGCGCCGACAGCGTACGCAACCTTTCCTGGGCTTGATCGAGTTCGCAGGTGCGATCTTTCACTCTCGCCTCCAGCTGCTCATGGGCGTCCCGCAAGGCCTGTTCTGAAAACTTGCGTTCGCTGATGTCCCGGCACACGCCCATCATGCTCTTGGGACAGCCAGACGCATCATGGATCACCCTCCCATGCGCCTCCATCCATCCAAGACTTCCATCTGCCCTCACTTGTCGGTATTCCACGTGATACACGCTGTCGCCCTCGAGTGCCCGCTGAATGGCCTCGCGAACCAGCTGGCGGTCTTCGTCGCGAACGCTGTCTAAAAACGCCTTGAGCCCCTGGATTCGTTCCATGTTTTCCGACCAGCTCACACTCCCACTTCCGAGGTCCCAATCCCACGTTCCGATATTTGCCGCCTCCAGGCAGAAACGCATCCTTCGTTCACTATCTCGCAGTGCCTGTTCGATCTGCCTGATCCGGGTGACGTCGCGAGCTATTTTGGATGCACCTACAATTCTGCCAGTCGAATCTCTAATTGGCGAAACCGACAGCGACACCAGAACTCGCTCTCCGGCTTTTGTGATCCGCACCGTTTCAAAATGCTCGACATGCTCTCCCGATCTAAGTCTGTGCAAGATGTCGGGTTCCTGGGCGTGCAATTCGGGTGGGATAATGATCGTAATCGGTCTTCCGACAACCTCACTTTCGGTGTAGCCGAAAATGCGCTCGGCGCTGCGATTCCAGTTGGTGATGATCCCGTTCAGGTCTTTCGCGATAATAGCGTCATCCGAACTCTCGACGATCGCGGCCAGCCTCGACCGCATCTCTTCGGCAGCCTTTCGCTCGTTAATATCGTCTGGTGGCTCGTTTTCCATATAGTTCTTACCGTATCACTGCATCCACAAACTTCTGCTGACTTCCATCCGGAAAAGCACTCCGCTGTTGCAGCACCGAACCGCTGGGAATCACGAGTTCGACCAGAGTTCCGGGATGCGTATTGGTCAGCCGCAATTCTCCACCAAATTCGTGGGCTCGTTGCTTCATACCTCCGATGCCTACACCCACGCTATCCGGTTGCAGCTCAGCAATTCTCTCGCCGATTCCCTTGCCATCGTCGCGCACAGCGACCACGATCATCCCGTCCTTTTGCGCCAATGTAATCCAAACCTTGTGCGCCTCTGAATGCCGGAAGACGTTGGTCAGTGCCTCCTGAACAATTCGGAACACTGCGGTCTCTACCTCCGGAGACAGCCTCGGAAAATCGCGAGGCTGAACGTCGAGTGAAGTTTCGATGCCGCTGCGCTTTGTGAGTCCGTCCACATACCAGGAAAGCGCGGACAGCAAACCCACTTCATCCAGCAAGGGGGGATGCAGCAGGTGGGATATGGTGCGGACTTGCTGAATTGCGCTATCCACAATGTTGCTGGCCTGGACCCAGGCTTCCTGGGGGAACTCCGCAGGTTTCTGCAGCAGGATTTTGTCCAGGATCATCTTGGCCACAGCAAGTTCTTGTCCTAATCCGTCGTGCAGATCGCGGGCGATTCTGCGCCGCTCTTGATCCTGCATGGTCATCAGGCGGATGGAAAGACGCCGCAATTCGTTCGTCCTCCGGTCGACCATTTTCTCCAGCTCTGCAGCGTTGTCACGAATCGACTGCTCCAGCAGTTTGCTGTCGTGAATGTCGGAACAGGTTCCGTACCATTTGACGATGGTCCCCTCACTTTGAATCGGTACCGCGCGTGCCCGGAACCAGCGATAATTTCCGTCCTTGGCCTGTATGCGATATTCCACTTCGTAGTTTGCTCCCGATTCAACGCAGAGCAACCAATCAGCCATGGCCTTTTGCCGATCCTCGGGGTGCACATAGTCCAGCCACCCGAACCCATTCGCCGAATCCGGGGCAGCACCCGTAAATTCATAAAATCGGTCGCTGATGTAATCCCTGGAGCCGTCGGCGTTACGACTAAAGATGATGTCCGGAGCAGTGTGGATAATGGCGTCAAGTTCCTGATTCTTTCCTACCAGTTCCACGTTGAGTTGCAACAGCATTTCCGCTTTGCGGGCGATCTCGTCCGTGCGGTCCAGCACGCGCTGCTCAAGTTCGCGATTCAGGGTTTCAAGTTGTCGCGTCTTGCGGTGCAGGTCCGCGAATACCCTCACTTTCGCGCGCAGAAGTTCCGGAACCACCGGAACTGAGATGTAATCGACCGCGCCGTGCTCATACCCTTTGAGCTGATCCAGATCCGTCAAGTGCACCGCCGAGACAAAAATGATTGCCGTCCTCTGAAAACGCGGATGCTGGCGAATCATCGCAGCCAATTGAAAGCCGTCGAGCTCCGGCATACTTACGTCCATGAGCACTACGGCCACGTCATTATTAAGCAGAATTTCCAGGGCTTGCTTAGCCGAAGCCGCTTTGATCAGATGCTCGCCAAGTCCGCCCAGCATGACTTCATAGCTGAGCAGCTTGGCCGGCTGATCGTCCACCATGAGGATATTGACCTTTTCGTTTCTGCCCATGAGTCGCCGTATTCCTCTCAGCTCAAGTCCACCACGCTACCGTCGGCTATCTGTGAAGCCACATACGCAACGACGAGAGCAATTGCTCGGTGTTAACCGGTTTGGCCAGGTACTCAGATGCTCCGGCCTCAAGACATTTCTCCCGGTCGCCTTTCATTGCTTTCGCGGTCAATGCAATGATCGGCAATCGCCGGAACAATGGATTCTGCCGGATGACCTGCATCGTTTCATAGCCATCCATCTCGGGCATCATAATATCCATCAACACGATGGCTATATCGGGGGTCGATTCGAGCTTGGCAATTGCTTCTCGTCCCGTACCGGCAGTCATCACCGTCATGCCTCGTCGCTCGATGACGCTGCTGAGGGCGAAAATATTGCGGACGTCATCGTCCACCACCAGCACTTTCTTTCCCACCAGCGCATCATCGGAGTGGTGCAACCGGTCAAGCAGTCTCTGCTTTTCTACCGGAAGATCGGCGACTACGCGATGCAGGAACAATGTCGTTTCGTCCAGCAGACGTTCGGGTGATTCCACTCCCTTGACGATCACGCTCCGTGCCAGCGAATGCAGTCCAGCATCCTCCTCCGGAGAAAGTTCCTTGCCGGTAAAGACTACAACCGGCAGGTCGGCGAGGGACGGAGCATCACGGAAACGCTCCAGCACATCGAACCCTGACATGTCGGGTAGGCGCAGGTCAAGGACCACGCAGTCGAACCCGTGCTTGTTCACAACCTCGATCGCATCTGCTCCCGTAGAAACAACCGTAACGTCAATGTCGTCGTAACCCAGCAGTTCCTTGATGCTGAGCTGCTCGGCCGGATTGTCCTCCACCACCAGCAAGCGTTTCCGTCGCGGCGAGGAGTATTCCTTGATGCGGGCCAGCGCTTTTTCCAGCCCTTGCTTCGTAGTTGGCTTGGTCACAAACGCGAACGCTCCCCGTGCTAGCCCGTGGTGCCGATCTTCGTCCAGTGTCAGCATCTGAACCGGGATGTGCCGGGTTGCCGGATCCTGCTTCAGGTGGTTCAGCACCGTCCAGCCCAGAATGTCTGGCAGGAAGACATCCAGCGACACCGCAGTCGGATGGTACTCATGAGCCAAGGCCAGCGCATCCGCACCACGCGTTGCCACCAGAACCTTAAACCCCTTATCTCGCGAAAGGTCGCGCAGCACACGAGCATAATGAGGATCATCCTCAACAATCAGTAACACGGCATCGTCGGGTTGCAGATTCTCCCGGTCATCTGGAATCTTTTCGACTGGATACTCCACCGTCAACGGCAGAGGGGAAACGGACGACAGAGATTTCCTCTCGACTCCCGCAGCGCTGGCTTGCGAAGGGCCGACATAGGTTTGCGGCAAATATAGAGTGAAGGTGCTGCCCTGTTCCGGAGTGCTGCGCAACTGGATTTCTCCGCCCAGCAGACCGGCGAGCTCGCGGCTGATCGCGAGCCCCAGGCCCGTTCCGCCGTACTTCCGGCTGGTGCCGGCATCTGCCTGCTGAAACGCCTCAAAGATGATGCGCTGCTTCTCGAACGGAATGCCAATGCCCGTATCGGCAACTTCAAAAGCCACTACCGATCCGGCCTTCCCCAGAATCGGGTGATCCTCGCTCCAACCGCTCCTCGCCGGAGAAACCGACAAGCGGACGCCTCCAACTTCGGTAAACTTAAACGCATTGGATAACAGGTTTTTCAATACCTGCTGCAAACGCTTCGAATCCGTGACCACACTCCGGGCCAGGTGCGGATCGGTCTGCACCTCGAAACTGAGGTGCCGGTTTTCCGCTTCGTGACGAAATGGGCGTTCCAGTGCGTCCAGCATGCCAGCGAAGAACACTTCCTCTGCCTCCACGGAAACCGTTCCCGACTCGATCTTCGAAAGGTCGAGAATATCCGTGATCAGGTTCAGCAAGTCTGTGCCAGCGCCATGAATCGTGCGCGAGAACTCAACCTGTTTCGGCGTCAGGTTCCCGTCCGAGTTATCGCTGAGTTGCTGGCCGAGCACCAGGATGCTGTTGAGCGGTGTCCGCAACTCGTGCGACATGTTGGCTAGGAATTCGGATTTGTATTTCGAAGTCAAGGCCAATTCCTTCGCCTTCTCTTCCAGCGCTCGCCGGGCCTGTTCAATCTCCTGGTTTTTGCGTTCGACCTCAACGTTCTGCTCGGCCAGCTGTTGCGCTTTTTGCGCGAGCTGCTCGTTGGTCTGCTGCAACTCTTTTTGCTGTACTTGCAGTTCGGTGGCCAATTGCTGGGACTGCTTCAACAGTCCTTCCGTCTGCATCGTGGCCTCAATGCTGTTCAGTACGATGCCGATGCTGGCCGTCAACTGCTCCAGAAACGCCATTTGCGATGCTGTAAAGATACTCAGCGACGCCAGCTCAATCACCGCTTTGACCCGGTCTTCGAATAGCACCGGGAGCACGATCACATTTCGCGGAACCGCTTGGAACAAACCGGAGCGAATGGCGATGGTGTTGGGTGGCAGGTCGGAAATCAACATCCTCCGTTTCTCCGCCGCACACTGGCCCACCAAACCCTCGCCAATCTTCAACCGCCGCAGATGTCCATCCTCTCCGTCACCGGCAAACGCCGAGAGCAACACCATCTCCGCCGAAGTTTCGCTCTCCATCTGGTAGATCACGCCTTGCTGCGCATTCACCAGCGGCGCGAGTTCCGAAAGCAACATGCGGCCCACGGTTGTCAGATCGCGCTGACCCTGCAACATGCCGGTGAAGCGCGCCAAGTTTGTCTTCAGCCAGTCCTGTTCGGTGTTACGGTCGGTTGTGAGTCGGAGGTTGTCAATCATCGTGTTGATGTTGTCCTTCAACTCCGCAACCTCACCGCTGGCTTCCACCTGAATGGACCGCGTTAAATCGCCTTTGGTGACTGCGGTTGCAACTTCTGCGATTGCCCTGACTTGGTTCGTCAAGTTATCGGCCAGCAGGTTCACGTTGCCCGTGAGATCTTTCCACGTGCCGGCGGCGCCCGGCACGTTGGCCTGCCCCCCGAGGCGGCCTTCCACCCCCACCTCGCGGGCAACAGTCGTAACCTGATCCGCAAAAGTGGCCAAGGTGCCCGTCATATTGTTGATGGTTTCTGCCAGAGCCGCGATTTCCCCCTTGGCATTCACAGTCAGTTTCTGCGTGAGATCGCCATTCGCCACGGCCGTAACCACCTTCACGATGCCGCGCACCTGTTCCGTCAGGTTAACCGCCATCACGTTGAAGCTGTCGGTAAGGTCCTTCCAGGTTCCACCGACCCCAGGCACTTGCGCCTGACCACCCAGCTTGCCGTCGGTGCCGACTTCGCGCGCTACGCGTGTGACTTCTGCGGCGAACGCATTGAGCTGGTCGACCATCGTGTTGATCGTGTTCTTCAGCTCAAGAATTTCGCCTTTCACGTCGACCGTGATCTTTCGCGACAAATCGCCGCGCGCCACAGCCGTCGTTACTTCGGCAATGTTGCGCACTTGCCCAGTCAGGTTGCCGGCCATTGCGTTCACCGAATCGGTCAAGTCCTTCCACGTGCCGGCCACACCGGGCACGTTCGCCTGTCCACCCAGCCGGCCTTCGCTGCCCACTTCGCGAGCCACGCGCGTTACCTCGGCCGCGAATGAACGTAATTGCTCGACCATGGTATTCAGCGTTTCTTTGAGCTGCAAGATCTCGCCCCGAACGTCGACCGTGATCTTCTTTGAGAGATCTCCGTTCGCGATGGCCGTCGCAACTTCAGCGATATTGCGCACCTGCCCAGTTAGATTGCTGGCCATGAAGTTCACGTTGTCCGTGAGATCTTTCCACGTTCCGGCAACCCCGGGCACTTGCGCCTGTCCGCCGAGTTTCCCGTCGGTGCCCACTTCGCGCGCCACACGCGTAACTTCTCCCGCGAACGCATTGAGCTGATCGACCATGGTGTTGATGGTGTTCTTCAGCTCCAGAATTTCACCCTTCACATCGACGGTAATCTTGCGCGACAAATCGCCTTGAGCCACGGCGGTGGTCACCTCGGCGATGTTGCGCACCTGGCCGGTAAGGTTTCCGGCCATCGAGTTCACGGAGTCCGTTAGATCCTTCCACGTACCCGCTACGCCCGGCACGTTGGCCTGTCCTCCCAGACGACCTTCGGTCCCGACTTCGCGGGCCACGCGAGTCACCTCACCCGCAAACGCGTTGAGCTGATCCACCGTTGTGTTGATGGTCTCCTTGAGCAACAGAATCTCGCCGCTTACGTTCACCGTGATTTTCTTCGAGAGGTCGCCACTTGCGATCGCTGTGGACACTTCGGCGATGTTGCGCACCTGGCCGGTCAAGTTGCTCGCCATCGAATTCACCGAGTCGGTGAGATCTTTCCACGTGCCGCCCACACCCGGTACCTGGGCCTGTCCGCCAAGTTTCCCGTCCGTGCCAACTTCGCGGGCAACGCGCGTCACCTCGGAAGCAAACGAGCGCAACTGGTCCACCATCGTGTTGATGGTGTCTTTGAGCTCAAGAATCTCGCCTCTGACGTCGACCGTGATTTTGCGGGACAAGTCGCCGCGGGCAACAGCCGTCGCGACTTCAGCAATGTTTCGTACCTGGCCTGTGAGGTTGCTAGCCATGAAGTTTACGTTGTCGGTGAGATCTTTCCACGTGCCAGCTACGCCCGGTACCTGCGCCTGCCCACCCAGTTTCCCTTCCGTCCCGACTTCGCGGGCCACGCGTGTCACTTCTCCGGCGAACGCATTGAGCTGATCGACCATGGTGTTGATGGTGTTCTTCAACTCGAGAATTTCACCCTTCACGTCGACCGTGATCTTGCGCGACAAGTCGCCGCGCGCCACGGCAGTCGTGACCTCGGCAATGTTGCGCACCTGACCAGTAAGGTTTCCAGCCATCGAGTTGACCGAGTCCGTGAGATCTTTCCACGTGCCGGCGACGCCGGGAACATTTGCTTGTCCCCCCAGACGACCTTCGGTACCGACTTCGCGAGCCACGCGCGTCACTTCGCCAGCGAAACGGTTGAGCTGATCGACCATCGTGTTCAGCGTTTCTTTCAGCTGCAAAATTTCGCCGCGAACGTCCACCGTAATTTTTCGCGACAAGTCGCCCGTTGCAATGGCCGTCGCGACTTCGGCGATGTTGCGTACCTGGCCGGTGAGGTTGCTGGCCATGAAGTTCACATTGTCTGTGAGATCCTTCCATGTTCCGCCCACTCCGGGCACCTGGGCTTGTCCGCCCAGCTTGCCTTCGGTGCCCACTTCACGCGCCACACGGGTTACTTCGCCAGCAAACGCGTTAAGCTGATCCACCATCGTGTTGATGGTGTCTTTGAGTTCGAGAATTTCGCCCTTCACATCGACCGTGATCTTGCGCGACAAATCGCCGCGGGCCACGGCCGTCGTTACTTCAGCAATGTTTCGCACCTGCGCCGTTAAGTTGCCCGCCATAGCATTGACGGAGTCCGTAAGATCTTTCCACGTACCAGCCACGCCCACCACGACGGCCTGCCCACCCAGCTTGCCGTCGGTGCCCACTTCGCGAGCCACGCGAGTGACTTCCGACGCGAACGAGCGCAGTTGATCCACCATCGTGTTGATGGCTTCTTTGAGCTGGAGAATTTCGCCGCGCACATCGACCGTGATTTTTCGAGAGAGATCGCCGCTGGCGACCGCAGTCGCAACTTCTGCAATGTTGCGAACCTGGCCCGTAAGGTTACTGGCCATCGAGTTCACGGAATCTGTAAGATCCTTCCACGTGCCCGCCACGCCGGGCACCTGCGCCTGCCCACCCAGTTTGCCGTCAGTGCCCACCTCACGCGCCACGCGCGTCACCTCGGCGGTGAAGACGCTGAGCTGCTGAATCATGGTGTTGACAATGCTGGCGGAACGCAGGAACTCGCCTTCCAGCGGCCGTCCGTCCACGTCCAGGCGCACAGTTTGCGTCAGGTTCCCTTGCGCAACGGCGGCGATCGCACGGGTCACGCCTTCCGTCGGCCGGAGTAGATCCTCGACCAGCGTATTGATCGAGACTTCCATCTCCCCCCACGCGCCTCTCGATTCATGGAAGCGCGCACGTTCGCGAGTCCTGCCTTCCTTTCCCACGACTTGCCCAACACGTTTCAGTTCCTCTGCCATCTGCTGGTTGGCAGAAACAATGGAATTGAAAGTATCCGCGATTTTCCCCGCCAGACCAGTCCAGGCGCCCGGAAGGCGCACGGAAAAATCGCCATCCCTCATCGTTTGCAGGCCGGCCAGAATTACACTCAGGTCGTTCGAACCGGGCTGAGTAAGAAGGGCCGAACTTCCGTTATGTTTGCCCTGACCGTCAACGGATGACCCATTGGAATCAGCGATCGACGGGCCTTGATTGTTTCTCTTCATCATCTTCTCCGGAACTGGGGAGGATCTGGCGTTGTGATAAGCCCTTCATGGCTCGGTTTTCTACGCTCTCCTGATCCGCGGCGGAACCCCGCGGTGCCGCGACAAGAAGACGTCGTCACACGCCGGGCGCCGAGTCCGAGGAACCAAGAGTGGACGAACCAGGGCTGGCCAAACCGCCGAAATCAGCTACAGCCCAAAGCATTTGTTTTCACAATGTTCAGAACGCGGAAAATTCACCGACTCAGGTCCATGGATGACACTGATAACACGAAAAACTGTACCCTGACTCTAGGGTCTTTCCTGTATGCGCTGATTGTACAGATGGAGAACAGCACTCACTGGAACGCCTGACTAGAACTCCCGATTAGGGCAGTGACTGACTAGAAACCGTCTGGCCAGAGGTGACGGTGAGATTCGAGAAAGACTGACTCGGGTCCGCGGCCTGCGGTCCCTTTCAAACGGCAGCCTCCATCAACGCCTCTTGTTCCAGCAATCCGGGTTCTTTGGCACCGGTTCGGCGTAGTATCTCCACCGCCGACGCCGCATTCGCGCTTTCTGTGCACGCCACATAGATCAAGACGCCCATCTCGCGCAGTTGCCCCTCGAATCGATGCGCGTCGCGCTCAGAAAAACCCAATCCAGCAAGGCATCCCGAGTTGTCATTGCCCACTAGGGCGTGAAGAAACGCTGGTGAACGGATGAAGAAACCTACCGTCGGAATCACTACCGCCCCGAACTCGAAAAGCCAGCGCATAGACTCCTCGGCAACGGCACCCTCCTTTCGCTCGGCGTTGAGGATATTTGTCTCGCAAACGAATGTGGCCATGCGATGCCTGGGAGCGATCATGATGCAGATGTCTTCTTTGTCGAATCCCGACTGTTTCAACGTGTGCACTACTTCGTGAAACTCGGCGTCGTGAGAGTACATGCCATATGCCGCTGGGGGATTGACTGTCATGGCGGGGATCTCCGATTCGGGATTGCAGAACGACCGCTGGTCTGGACCACTGGGGGAGGATGGGAACCCTCGGGCAGTGGAATCTGGTCAAAGGCTCCCGCAACTACGGGATACCATACACAATCCAGCGAATCCCAAAACATCAGGTAGATACTGTAGCCCCGACGTCGGGGCGGAAGGACTCTGTGAGGCAGGACGAGACCCCTCGGCCTTAGCCGCTATTTCGCTTTGGCCTTCCACACGTAGAACTTACCATCGTCAGCAATTGTTTCGATGTCCACACCATTCGACGCCGCTGCCCGATGCACCGCGGAACGGAGGTTCGCCAAGCCGATGCCACCCACATCGGCAAGCGGAATCTCCAGGGCCGAGCTCGCCCGTAGCGTTGCCAACTCCTGCACAATGCCCTGAACCAGCGCGTGGTGTTTTCCGTGTCTGCCTCTCTTCAGGCCGGAAATCTCAACTTGGCGATATTTCAATCCTGGCAGGCGGTTCTTCGTTTTTTGTTCATTGCCCATGTCGTTACTTCCCCCCTTACTTCCCCTTGCGTTTTGCAGAAAATACCAGAGAGCAACATTTAGGTCAAATGTATTTTTCTACTTGACTATGGAATCTTTCTGAGTTCATATTTTTGCGATACTTATGCTCTACGTTATTTCTACTATCGGTGAACGGCAGGCAACGCGTTGTTTAACGATGGCTCACTTCCGGCTGGGTTAGGCGTTCATCGCAGCTACGACAGACGAAACCAAATAGTCCACCTCATTTTAGTGGCGAAGGTATGCTCAATCGGTCATGAAGAAAGGCCCCCCGGTGATGCCCCATCATTCGTGGCAGGAGTCGTACGCAGCGGAAATGGTTGAACTTGATCTTGCCTGCGTACCCGGCAGGATTGAAGCCGCTCAAGCCGCAATACGGCAGGCCATGAAAGACTTGGCAGGTACCCCCGAGTGCTCTACCGCAGAGATGCCAGAGATGTCTTCAGCTCTGGGTAGCTTGCAGCTGCTGCAAACGGTGACGCGCACAGGCTCAACACTGCAGAGCTTGGATCTTCTTCAGACCGAGGAGCTGCTTATGCAACGCTGGTGCCGCAAGACAACTGCCCCAGTCTGGCGCAGACGACAGTTGGCGATGACGGAATTGCTTCGTTGCGCGAGAGTCGTGACCGATCCAAAAACGCTGGCTTGCCTGAACGCCAAAGTTGCGACGCGTAAATCACGAACTGAAAGCGACACCCTGGATGGTAAACGTGGACTACCATTGTGAGGACAGTGGACTCTTTTTTTACAATTCGCCTTCGATGATGCTCTGCAAGTTATGAGCCCCAGATTGACCACTGATCGTAGTTCAGAAGTTGGCAGTGTCTCTCATGCCGTGCGTCGCTACGGTCTTGCCACTGTGGCCGCGATTGTGGCGCGATGGCTTCGCCAAATGCTCTCTCCTCTTTTCGGAGACGGCAATCCTTACCATACCCTGTGGCCCGCTATTGTCTTCGCCGCCTGGTACTGCGGACTTGGCCCCTCCATCCTCGCAGCTTCAATCGGCCTGGTCGGCGTCTGGTACTGGTTCTTGCCACCTTACAATTCTTTCAATCTCCAGGACCCCAAAGCTCAAATTTCTGGAATGATCGGTTTCCTCGTCTTCTCCAGTTTGATTATCGCTCTCGGCGAAGCGAACCGCCGTTCTGTCGCTAGGAACAAGTGGACAGAAGAGCAACTGAGAAACGCGCAGGACGAACTCGAAAGAAAAGTCCAGGAGCGAACCGCGGGCCTGAACCTGGCGACCGAAAACCTGCGCGAATTATCCAGCCAGCTGCAACAGATCCGCGATGAAGAGCGCAGGCACATTTCGCGGGAGCTGCATGACAGCGTGGGCCAGTTGCTCGCCGCACTCAGCATGAACATTGCCATCGTGCAGTGTCAGTCCGACAAGCTCGACTCCCTGGGAGCCCGCGCCGTTTCCGAGAACGCCGCGATGGTCGAGCAAATCGGCCGGGAAATTCGCACCATCTCTCATCTGCTGCATCCCCCCTTGCTCGATGTGGCTGGTCTTGCATCCGCGCTCCGCTGGTACGTGGATGGGTTCTCGGAGCGGAGCAATATCAAAGTCAGCCTGGATATCCCAGACGAGTTCGGCCGGTTGTCGGACGAAATGGAAATCGCAATCTTCCGCATGGTCCAGGAGTGCCTCACCAACATTCACCGCCATTCTGGCGGCACCTCCGCCGTGATCCGTGTGCATGAGGAAGACCACCGCGTTCTGGTTGCAGTGCGAGACGAAGGCAAGGGCATCCCTCCGGAGAAGCAGCTCGAGCTCAGTTCCTCCGGTCGAACCGGCGTGGGATTTCGTGGTATGCGCGAACGTCTCCGGCAGTTGGGTGGATTTCTGGAAATCCGGTCGAACGGAGCAGGCACAACAGTAACCGCTACGCTGCCGATTCGAGCGCCGGCGACCGCCGATGGTTCCACCTCGGAAGTTGCGTGATGCCCTTCCCTGCCTGCCCAGTTGTTGAAACCCGGGATCGGTAACAGAGCCTGCTAGCGTCATTCCTCTTTATTTTTCTTCCTCTTGACTCTTTATCGCTCTGCATCCTCAATACTCCTCGCTCGCGGAGTTTTCCTGCGAGATCCTAGGGTGATTCCTGTATGTCGCTGCCGCGTTTTGGGTCACTAAGCTTAGAGCGACGCAAATCGGAAAGTCTCTATGCGCTTGTTGAGTGCCCGGCTCATTGTTTCTCTCATTGTTGGCATCACGCTGGTATCTCTGGGTTTTTCCTACTACGAAGTCGTGGGAGAGAAGCGTGCTCTGCGGAGCGATCTGGAACGGCGAGCCGAGGTGCTCGGCGAAAGCGTTGCCGGTAATGTTGAAAAATCGTTGGAGGCGGGATCGGAGCGGGGACTGCATCGACTGGTGCAACGCTTCGGGAACCGTGAACATTTGCTTGGCGTTGCCGTCTACGACCGGCAAGGCAAGATTGTCGCCATCACGTCCGAGCTTGGACAAGCCCTCCGTGCCACGCCGCAGAACGTCACCCAGGCCATGTCGCAGGGTCACGGAGAGAGCTCGTTCGTCCGTCTGGGCAACGATCCGGTTCACATTTTCGCCTTGCCCCTGCACCATCAGGATGAACTCGTGGGCGGGCTGGCAATCGTGCACGATGTTCGTTACATTCACGATCAGACCCTTCATTTGTGGCGTGAGGCGTTCCTGAGGATTCTGGTCCAGGTCTTCCTTATTATGTCCATCACGCTGCTGATCGTGCGCTGGAGCATAGCCGGCCCGATCGCCCGCGCCGCGCAGTGGATGCGCGCCCTTCGCCTCGGACGAATCTCATCGCGTCACCAGATGCCCGATCTGGATGTATTCAAGTCGCTCGCGTCGGAGGTGGTCACGCTCGCTGAAAGTCTCACTCAGGCACGCAGCGCCGCAGAAAGTGAAGCTCGCTTGCGCGAAGCCTCCGCATCCATGTGGACCGCGGACCGGCTCGCAGTGCAGGTCCAGACTCGGCTGGACGGTGGCCGCCTTTTCGTCGTGTCGAATCGCGAGCCTTACGTTCACCAGCGCAACGGTAGGTCCCTAGAAGTAGTTGTCCCGCCCAGCGGCCTGGTCACGGCTCTTGAGCCAGTCCTCGAAGCTTGCGATGGCACGTGGATTGCCCACGGCAGCGGAAACGCAGACGCCGAAGTCGTAGACGCACAAGATCGTCTGCGAGTGCCGCCGGACGAACCTCGCTACACCCTGCGTCGGGTATGGCTGAGCAAAGAAGAAGAAGAGGGCTACTACTACGGCTTTGCCAACGAAGGGCTTTGGCCCCTTTGTCATATCGCTCATACGCGTCCGATCTTTCGGGCACAAGACTGGCAGCACTATCAGGAGGTCAATCGCAAGTTCACGGCTGCCGTGCTTGAGGAAATCGATGAGACCGCCAAACCGGTGGTACTAGTCCAGGACTACCACTTTGCGCTTCTTCCCCGGCTGATCAAGGAGAAGAGGCCGGACGCACGCGTCGCCATTTTCTGGCACATCCCCTGGCCCAACCCGGATGCGTTCGGCATCTGCCCATGGCAGCGCCAACTTGTCGACGGACTGTTGGGAGCAGATCTCATCGGATTTCACATTCAGTCCCACTGCAACAATTTCCTGCAGACGGTGGACCGGGTTGTAGAGTCGCGAGTCGACTGGGAACACTTTTCCGTATTGCGTCAGAACCACCGGACCATCGTCCGCCCTTTCCCAATCAGTGTGGATCTTGTCGACGATGACTCTATCGAGAACGGCGAGCATGCAGTCGACTACCTCGATCGCTCCGCAACCCTGCATAGTTTGGGCGTGGAAGCAGAATTTGTGGGGATTGGTGTAGACCGGGTGGATTACACGAAGGGAATTCTGGAGCGATTCCAGGCCATTGAGCGATTTCTGGAGAAGTATCCCAGGTATCGGAACAAATTCACCTTCCTGCAAATCGGTTCGCCAAGCCGCACTCACATTAAGCGCTATCACGACCTTTTGGCGGAAGTCGATGCTGAAGCGGAGCGAATTAATTGGCGTTTTCAAACCGGCAAGTGGAGGCCAATCCTATTTCTAAAGCGACATCATAGCCATGAGGAGATCGAGCGCTACTACCGGGCCGTCGATCTTTGTCTCGTGACGTCGCTGCATGACGGGATGAACCTGGTCGCGAAAGAATTCCTCGCCGCCCGCCGTGATGAACGCGGGGTGCTGATCCTGAGCCAGTTCACCGGAGCCGCGCGCGAGTTGCCCGACGCTCTGCTGATCAATCCTTACGACACCGATCAGACTGCCGAAGCCATCCGGGTGGCCCTGGAAATGGAGCCGGAAGAAAAGCAATTGCGCGTGCACCACATGCGCAAGGTCATACGAGAACACAACATTTACCGTTGGGCGGGCAGTCTGGTCACGGAACTCTGTGAACTCAGATTGGACGCCGTGGAGCGCGCTCAGGAAAAGAAACTCCGCACGAGCGCGACCGCCGCGTGATCCACCGCCGGACGCAGAATGACGGAGGAGAATCGATGGGGGACGGCAAGCCTCAGATTGAAACGCTGATAGAGACGGTTGCCCGGGCGCCCCAATCACTGCTGATGCTCGACTATGACGGCACTCTCGCGCCGCTCCGAAAAGATCCCGAACTGGCTCTTCCTTATCCTGGCGTTTCCCATGTCCTGCAGCAGATCGTTCGTTTCCGCAAGACCCGAGTGGTCATCATCTCTGGAAGAGATGCAAACGATGTCATTCCGTTGCTCGGCATTGAACCTCATCCTGAGGTTTGGGGATTTCACGGCTTGCAGCGTCTGAAGCCCGACGGAACTTCCGAACTTTCTCCTCCCGACCAGGCCACGTTGGAAGCCCTGGCCGCAGCGGACAATTGGTTGCTCTATCAGCAGCTCCAACACGCAGCCGAGTATAGGACTGGCAGCATCGCGGTTCACTGGAGAGGTTTAAGCGAATGCGAACGGGCGGAGATTCGGGGGCGGGTGCTGCTGGGCTGGACCCCAATTGCCAAGCAGACCGGCCTGGCCGTAATGGAATTTGACGCTGGCGCTGAAATTCGTGCCCGCCAAGCGAACAAAGGCGCGACGGTTCGCGCCATCATGAGCGAAATGAATCCAGATACACCCACTGCTTACCTGGGAGACGACACCACCGACGAGCATGCATTCCAAGCCGTGAATGGCCGGGGCGTGAGCGTATTGGTGCGTCCACGGTGGCGAACGACCTCCGCACGTTTGTGGCTTAGGCCCCCTGACCAAGTCCTCGATCTTTTGGAACAGTGGCTCCAGGCATGCGGAAGACGAGACAAATCAAGCGATGACGCGGCCGCGGCGGTGAATGCATGACCAACGTACCTGCAACCAGGTCGGCCCTCCCCCCGTAAAGCCTTTTTACTTCTACACGTCGGGGCATCTTCTGCGTATTATCCGGCAGAAAATCGAACACCCATGAAGCACTCCGAGGATGTGCTCGCCCGATACGACAGATTGACGCTGCAGATCATGGTCTCGAATTACCGTGGCCATTCCCTTCATTCTTGGGGATCGTCGCACTCGCTTCCGCTTCGATCGTGACTTCCACCTCGGCGCCCTGCTTCAGGCGCACCTGGTCGCCATTCTCGTCGGTCAGAGCGTTCTCGATGCGAAGCTCCCGATACAGGTGATCCGCCCCTTCCACGGCAAGTTGAGCCTTCTCAGGTATGCTCGGTGACAAAGACTTGATGATCTTTTCGACCGTTGCAGGCAGAGTGGTACTTGGCTTTTCGCCGGTATTTGGTTTATCGCTCATAGGTAGTTCCTCGTTTCAGGCAATCTAACCGTCGTCACACTATTCGCGCTTCAAACCTGCGTCGCTGTTCTTCCCAATGTTCTTGTGTTCGCCTTTGTGCCCGAAATTCAAACCAAAGCGCGGCTCGGATCCCGTACCCGAGATTCTGATTGGTATTTCCGTGCCCGCTCCGTCTTTACTGAAGAACCGATCGACAGGTTTCAGCAGCATTGACTTCCACCCAGTGGTCATTTGCGATACCTTCGCATCCATCCGGGCGCTTCCGCGAAAGTCAAATTCTTGTCCATCCAAGCTGTAGTCGCCGGTCATGTCGACCTGCGTCCCTGGGATCAAAAAATGAAGTAGAGAAAACGACAGTAGTCCGTCCTTTAGGGTAAACACACCTCGCAGATCGACTGGGACGTCTTCCTCAACATGCATCTGCGCTTGCTTGGGCTTCCCCAGGCTGCGCTCGCTCAATGAGTCGATCCTGCCCTGTACTTTCTCACTCGTGAAGCGCGCCCGCAGCACATGAAAACTGCCGTCCAGCTTGAGCCGGTCGGCCACACTCGCGTCACCGGGGACGAGGCTCAGTCGCGTCTTCATTTCGACCGGGCCGCTCATGATCGGCGGAGAGTTGTGCACGCCCAGTTTGAGTAAGTCTTCAATCCGCGCCCGATCTACCACGACTTCGAGTTCCACATCGTGACCGTGCGGAGAAACCCGAACCACAGAGCCGCTTGCTGTAAAAGTTGTATGAAGAAAGCTCGCATTCACTGGCCGGAGATATGTGTCTCCGCTCGTGCCATCAACAATGGCATGAAACTCGGTGTGCAGCGGCACTGGTTGGCCGCCGGTCGCTACGTGAAAATCGGGCGTCTCGGTTTTTCCATGTACGACGATATTGCCCAGAGTTCCCGAGTAATCGCCGGTCGATGACAGTGTCCCTCCGATGCCTTTGATCGTGCTCAGATCGGCCTTTGTGAAGGAATACTCTCCCTGCACTGGCGTCTCGCCAGGACTGTCCTGTCGCCACGGTCCAAACAGGCCATTCGATTGAATGTTTCCTACTGGCTTGGGATTGACCAAAGTAGCATCGAATTGGAAGGGCTGGCCAGGGCCGATATCTTTCATCCTCAAGTTGCCGATGGCAAATTCCAGCGGAGGCTTGCCAGGTTTTGAAGTGTTGATCACGAGCCTTGCATCTTCGCAAATGAACTGGTCGACAAAAATGGTCATCTTCGGCGTTCTCGAACCCATCGTTGTCATTTCCCGACGATCTTCCTTGGGCGGTATGTTCAGCTCCAACCCTTTCACATACACGGTTCCTATATGCATCGGAGAACGGAATACGTTTAGCAAATTGGTTTGAAAGCGGAATTCCTGAACTCCGATCAGGGCCTGCACTCCCGGCTCATAAGGGTTAGGATCGGTTGCCCCAAAAACCTTCAGGTCATCCCCGTAAACTTCAATCCCATTGACAACGGAAACATGAAAACTCGCCAATGCCACCTTGCTATGGAAGCGATTGGATAAGGTCTCGATGACGCGACCCCGCAGAATTGGTTCGGCGCGAGTCATGACCAATCGCACTGCCCCTGCCACGCTCGCCAAAATAATAAGCGCGACGATACCAATCCATTTCCACGGAAGCGATCGGCCCGCTTTCTCAACGGTTCGATTGGAGGAAGCTTGCACAGTCGCCATTTCGCATTAGATTGGGCATCAGCGAGAGTCGTCTATACAGTCCTTCACCTAGATTTCGGCAAGGTTTCAACAAGTCCTCGAGTCGATTGCAGAGCAATATCCGTAATTGCGCTTACCAAATACCGTTCAGAGCGGGGTCGTTCGCAGGTTCGCGGACACCCCGCCCTGCAGTTCTCCGCAACTCTAGCCCTTGTGAGGTGGGTGCGCGCTGGGGCGCGACGCCTGTTGTCTCTGCTGCATCTGTTGCCGCTGGGCGGCATGTCTTTGCTGCAATTGCTGAGTCTGTTGCTGGTGCTTTGCCTCGAGCTGCCGCGTCTTGGCGGCGTCCGCCTTCTGTTGCGCGAGCTGCTGGTGTTCGTGGTCCTGCTTCTGCTGGAGTTGCTGGCGTTCCTTTTCCTGTTGCGCGTTGAGCTTTTCCTGTTGTCTCTGGTATTTCTGGTTCTGCTTCGCATCCCCAGTATTTGGCGCGGTAGCGTGTTCGATTGCCGGAAGATCCCTGGGATGCACTGCCGTGACGGGGCGGGGATTTTCCACCGCCGCACGATTCTCCGTGGCACGACCTTCCTTTTCCCGATTCGGTTGCTCATTGCCCCTATGCTCTGCGGCGCCTCGATTGGCCGGCGGATGGTACGGCGCTCCAGCCTCTTTGGCCGCAATCACCGAGTGCCCGCTGAATTCTCCCGGTTTTTCCGTGGCCGCGATTGGCGGCTTGCCACGGTTCACCGAAGCTCGCAGTTGCTGGTTCGAGCGCGCCGCCTGCACATGCCGAGTTTGGACCGCTATCGGAGGCAGATGTCTCTGCCGGGCCGCCGCTTCTTCCTGAGCCGTTGGACGTGCCTCGATCCCCCCGTTGCCGCCGTTATAACTCACGCGGCTGATCCTTGGGCTGTTCACCACCGTCGTGTTGTAAACGTTATGAATGTTGGTGACGTTCACATTAGTCACTGCGCGGTTATAAAAGAAGTGCCCGTTGTCCCAACGTCCTCCCGCATAACCGTCGCCGAAGTAACCGAATCCATAGTTGATTCCGCCATAAAAACCCACCTCCGGACCCCAGTAACCCTCGTGGAAAATGAACGCCTCACCACCCCAACCCCACCAGCCCGGCGTCCAGAGGTAGCCGACTTCCGGCGCCTCTACCCAGGTACCCGGCACCCAGTAGTAATCGCCGGCGTCGTCATCCCAATACCAATAACCAGGAGTCCAGATATAACCCTCGCCTGGGCAAACGGGCTGCTCATACACCGGCAGCGCCGGCGGCGCGATCGTGATTGCCACTCTGAATTGCGCCAGAGCACCCGCCGACATTCCCAGCGTGACCAGCGCGAGCAACAGCAACCGAAAGGTCAGTGAACGAGTCCACAAATTGATATGCATTTTGTTTCCTCTTGCCCAATCATCCTTCGCTTGTCCGGTACTGCTCTGCTGCTGCGGGTTGCGCGGATTGAAAGGCCGGAACTCATATTGGCTTGGCCAAGCCTAGCGGCAATCGATACGTCCTTCCATCCGCTGGACGCCGTATCTAGCCCACGCGGTGGCTGTAGATTCTCCGTTGGCTTTTCTTACATCGTGCTGACCCTGATGTGGCGCTTCAGGTCTGGAAGGGATGGAATCAATACATACCCAGGCAGAAGAAACGATGCAGTTCCCACTACCTTAGCTATGACCGATGACTATGACTGATGCCGGTTTTTTCACAATCCTTCCTCGGCGGCGACTGGCATGGGATGTCTTTCTGGGGGTCCGGTGGAAATTCGTGGATCGCACTCCGTCTGCGGTCAAGGCCGCACGCTGGCCACCGCGGTGCCTCAACTGGCGAGCGGCAGAGCAACCGAATCTCCATCACTCGCGTGATTCTGCCGCGCGACGTCGTGCGTCAAATTCTCGAACAGTTGCCCCCGCGCGAAGCAACAATGGCGCTCATCGATGCGGTCACGGCGTTGAGATCTTCAGAATTAGTCGCGTTGAAGTGGAGGAACGTCGGTTGGGACACAGACATCCTTCGATCCGAATCGGCTTTCGTGGAAGGCGAATTGAAGGATACTAAGAGCAGAAGCAACATCCTGCCCCCAGCTCGACCCGTGGAGCTCTACGCACAAGCGGTTTCCGCCGACTAGCAGAAAGCACAGAGAAAGCTCGTCCAGATGGTAATGTCGATGAAATTTCCCGAGAGGTTTAAAGCGCGAAACGCCGCACCAACTGCATAGAAACCGTTCTGGGTGTCCGAGAGTGCCCGAAATCACCCCTGCCGCGATCTTCTAAGTACCTTGGAATCTTGGTGAGCGCGGCAGGACTCGAACCTGCGACCCATGCCTTAAAAGGGCATTGCTCTACCAACTGAGCTACGCGCCCTCACCTCGTGTGTCTAATCATTCTACCTAACTTCTTCGTATCCGGCACCGCCTCATCCTTTCGCGTTTCCCATCTTTTCACGCCGCCGGTTTCGGTATATATTGGGTGCCGTTTTCTTGCAATCTCGGGCGGATTCCGCCACCACCATGGCGAGTGTCACCTCCAAGCGGGAGCCGATGTCATGTCTCATAACGGTTATTGGATTGAACTCAAGAAGACCGGCGTGAATGGCGACAATGCCGCGACTGGAACCCTCACCCTGTTTCAGGATGACAAGACGGTACTCGCCTCTCCTGTCTTCTCTGGCGGCTTTCCCGGACCCGGGCTCGTACCCATCCCGGCCGGAACTTACACGATCCGTCTCGATATTCGTGGCGTCGCCGCCGCCAAGGACTTGCACATCGATGGCAGCGAAGTAACTCTCAAGCCTTTTTACGGCATCCAGGAGATTCCCGACTCCATCCACGGCGACGATGGGAACGACTACAACGCCCGCTGGGAGTGGGGCAGCATTCGCGCCTGCCTCAACGAGCCGGCGGGCGAGATGCGGCAAGCATTTCGGGGCAACTATTTGCATGGCAAGCAGCGGCCCGGCGACTATACCCATGGCTGCATCTGCGAGCGCGTCGAGCAAATCCTTCTCAAATTACTGCACTTGGACTGGATGAAGCAGAGTCACGTTAAGGTGTTCGTGAGCTAAAGGAGCAGGTCTGTGCTTTGGCTATTGCTGACGCTGTGCCTCGTTGCCGGGCAGCCTTCCTCCCCTCAGGCTCTCGACGCCAAATCGATATTCGTCAATGATCACCTGGACTGGCAAGCCCAGCCGGGGAAGTTAAAGAACTACGCCTATCGTTCTGCTCCTGGCACCCTTCTCCTTTTTCGACCTGGCGGCGAGTTTGACCGCCTGGACTGCACCCTCGTGCGGGAGCACAAGCCGGGTCCCGTCTCGATCAATTACCGCCGCAGCTATCGGCTTGCCGTGGGAACATGGAGCCAATCTGGCGAAGAAATTCACGTTACCTCCCGCGTCATCTTCATCTCCATCCCGAAAGTGGGCGAGCCGATTCCCGGCCCTGCCCTCGAGTCGCACTGGGCCAGCCACGGCCAGGTTTCGGGACGCTTGGCCGCCACTATCGAGGGCGATGGCACCCGCTACATCCCCCTCGACCAAATCAGGGAAAGTGAAGTTAGAGCTCTGGACCAGGTGATTCGAATGCATTCCAAAGAAGCCGCGGCCGCCGGCGGCCCCGGTGATCAAGCGCGGCCTTAGAAAACCCAACCCCAAAAACCCGCCGCCGCAAAACATAAAGGCCACTCTCCCAGGCAGTCAAAAAATTGAAAAAGCCTCCAGATTCCGATCTACTCGTGTAAGCGGAGAACCGAATGCGAACTCAAGACCGGCCACTTCTACTCGTAGTTGCGCTATTCGGTTTCATCAATGCAATCGACCCAAGCCTTGCGACGGCAAAACTCTCCCCTGAACTTCTGAACAAAATGTGGAGCGCCGAATGGATCACCTCGCCAGATGCCCCACAACGCGACCCATCTGTGCTGCACTTTCGCAAAGTGATTGAGCTCGCGCAGAAGCCAGAACACTTTTTCGTGCATGTGAGCGCGGACAATCAGTTCCTGCTTGAAGCCAATCAGCAGCGCGTGGGCACCGGCCCGTCGCGCAGCGATCTGGCCCATTGGCGGTTTGAGACTTATGACCTCGCGCCCTTCCTGCATGCAGGAAAAAATGCCCTCGCCGCTACGGTCTGGAATTTTGGCGTGCTCAGCCCGCTCGCCCAGATCAGCGACCGCACCGCTTTTCTTCTTCACGGCGATGGCGAAGCCGAACGGCTCGCCGACACCGACCAGACTTGGGATGTAGAAGCAGAGAAGGGCGTGCAAGTGCTCCCCACTCCAGATGAAGTCCGCGAACAATATTACGTTTCGGAGCCTGCCGAACGGATCGACGGAACCATGTTCGACTGGGACTGGAACGCCGCAGACTCCGGCTCCTCTGGGCGACGGACAAGCGAGCGCTGGAAAAAGGCGCTGCCCATCGGCCACGCCACTCCGCTCGGCGCCGTGCTGCAGGAGAATAACTGGCAACTCGTCCCCGACCCGCTGCCTCCCATGCTGATGACGGCGAGTTCGGCCGGGCACGTCGTACGTTCAACCGGCATCGAAGCTCCCTCAGGCTTTCCGGAAAATGCAAATGCATTGACCGTGCCCGCACATTCCAAGGTCACCATCCTGCTCGACAACACCCATCTGACCACGGCCTATCCCGAATTCACCGTCAGTGACGGCCGCGGAGCCACGCTCCGCCTGACCTATGCCGAAGCCCTGATTAACAACAAAGGCGAAAAGGGTAACCGCAACGAAATCGTCGGCAAGCACATCCGCGGAATCTTCGACGAGTTCGTCGCCGACGGCAACTCGCATCGCGTATTCACGCCGCTGGGCTGGAAAACCTGGCGTTATCTGCAACTCGACATAGAAACTGTCGATCAACCTCTGACCATTGAAAAAATCCAGACCTGGTTTACTGCCTATCCATTTGAAGAACGCGGAAAGTTCGAGTCCGATGACGATTCCCTGAAGCCGATTTGGGAGATCAGCTGGCGAACCGCCCGCCTCGACGCCCACGACACCTATATGGACACCCCCTACTACGAACGCATGCAGTACGTAGGGGACACGCGCATTCAGGCCCTGCTTTCTTACACCGTCGGCGGCGATGACCGTCTCGCGCGCCAAGCCATTCACGCCTTCAACAATTCCCGCATTCCCGACGGCCTCACTTTCAGTCGCTATCCCACCTCCATGCGGCAAATCATCCCGACCTTCTCCCTGCTCTGGATTGGCATGGTTCACGATTTCTGGATGTATCGCTCAGACCCTGACTTCGTCCGCGCGCAGCTTGCCGGCACGCGGTCGGTTCTGGATTGGTTCCTGGTGCGCCAGCGCCCCGACGGTCTCCTGCCGAAAATCCCCTGGTGGCCCTTCGTAGATTGGGGCTCCGATTTCGACTTCGGCATGCCCCCGCAAGATGCCGACGGCGGATCTTCCCCCATCACCCTGCAGTTTGTCGAAGCTTTACGCTACGCGGCAGAAATGGAGTCCGCCTTCGGCGACAAGACCCGGGCAGCACTCTACCGCGCCTCCGCCGACCGCGCTGCGCAATCCGTCTACAAGCTTTGCTGGAATCCACAATTCGGCTTGCTGGCCGATACACCCGTCCAAAAACATTACAGCCAGCACGCGAACATTCTCGGCGTCTGGCTCGACGTAATTCCTCGCGAGCAGCAGAAGCACGTTCTCACCAAAATCCTCTCCACCAGCGACGCTGGCTTCGCGGCAACCGGACCCGTTCCACCCCTCACTCACGCAACCTATTACTTCCGCTTCTACCTCGCGCGCGCCCTCGACCACGCCGGCATGGGAGACCAATACCTGCGCCTGCTGGGGCCATGGCAAAAGATGATATCGCTCGGCCTCACCACATGGGCCGAGCAGCCCGAGCCCACACGATCAGACTCTCATGCCTGGAGCGCCCACCCGAACTATGATTTTCTAACCATCGTCGCCGGCATTCGCCCGGCGTCCCCTGCATTCGCCACGGTTCTCGTGTCCCCGCATCTGGGATCGCTCAAACATGTTTCGGCCACAGTCCCACATCCCAAAGGAACCATCGAGGTCGAATATACGGTCGAGACCTCCTCAGGAAAAGCGTCCTCGGTGAAAGCGATCGTTGTTCTGCCGCCCGGCGTCTCGGGCAAGCTTCTGTGGGATGGCAAGACTTCAACTCTTCACCCAGGCAAGCAGGAATTGCAGTTACCGGCGCCGGTTCCGGCTCGCTGAAGTCCTTCACAGCGACAGCATCGTCGCGCTTTTTCGAAAGTCCGGTCCAGCGCGGGTGTGGGCGTCCACACCCGTTCTCGTCGCCGTCCGGGCCTCTGTCAATCACACGCAATCCAACCTTCGGAGGATTACGCCCACCAGTCCGCGTTGTATTCTCAGGTGCTCTCTCAGATACACATTCATCGTGACTCAAACCTTCCGGTTCCGTTTCGTACCACTTTCTGTGGCGCTCATGGCCGTGGTGCTCACGCCGGCAACATTATTTGGCGAGAACAAGCTTGCCGAGAACCGTCCCGCTCCCATCGTCCTCGACGCCACAAAAAAGCCTCTTCCGCCGGCGCCACTTCCCTTTCCCGTTGGCGGGCAGTCACCCGATGGACACGTGCTTTCTGCCAACGACCGTTTTCTCACCCGAGATGGAAAACCCTGGTTCCCGGTGATGGGCGAGTTCCACTATTCGCGCTACCCCGCGGCAGATTGGGAAGTCGAGATTCAGAAGATGAAGGCGGGCGGCATCCAGGTCATCTCGACTTATATCTTCTGGATTCACCACGAAGAATTCGAGGGACAGTTCGACTGGACTGGACAGCGCGATCTGCGCCATTTCGTCGAACTCTGCAACAAGAATGGCCTCTATGTCTGGATTCGCATCGGACCCTGGAATCACGGCGAAGCACGCAACGGAGGCATTCCCGATTGGATGATCCAGAAATCCCCCACGCGTGAAAACAATCCCATTTATCTGGCCGCGGTGAGCCGCTTTTACTCCGAAATCGGCAAGCAGGTGAAAGGCCTGCTCTGGAAAGATGGCGGCCCCATCATCGGCGTTCAGATCGAGAATGAATACAGCGCGCGTGGTCCCGGGAAAGGCGCTGACCACATTCTCAAGCTGCGTGAACTCGCTCGCGACGCAGGCTTGGACGCCCCTTTCTATTCCATCACCGGATGGGACAATGCCGTCATCCCGCCTCGCGACGTGCTCCCGGTATTCAGTGGCTACGCGGATGGATTTTGGTGGCGCAGCCTGGAGCCGCGTCCTCCCAGCCCAAACTACTTCTTCACCAGCATCCGCTGCGAAGAGAACATCGGCGATAATCTGCGCTCTACTCGCCCCGACATCGATGCCCTCGATCTCGCCTATCCCTTTCTCACTGCCGAGATGGGCGGCGGCATGGAACTTTCCTATCATCGCCGCCCAGTCTTAAGCCCCAGTGACACGGCGGCCATAGAGGTTGTAAAGCTCGGCTCCGGCGTGGTCCTTTATGGTTATTACATGTTCCACGGAGGCACTAACCCGGAGGGCAAGAAGAGCACGTTGCAGGAATCGCAAGCGACCGGGTACCCGAATGATCTGCCCGTGAAGTCGTACGATTTCCAGGCGCCGATCGGCGAGTTCGGACAAATGAATCCCTCCTACCGCGTGCTCAAGGCTCTCAACCTGTTCCTGGGCGACTTCGGCGCCACGCTTGCACCCATGACTTCTTATTTTCCCGAGCAAATGCCAGAAAGCAAGCGCGACACGCTAACCCCGCGGGTCGCGGCTCGCATTCAGCATGACCACGGGTTCATCTTCATCAACAATTACGAGCGCAATTACCATCTGCCGGAACATAAGAATTTTCAGGTCAAGCTGAAGCTTCCCTCGATCGTTGTCGACATTCCGCGAGTTCCGGTGACCGTCCCCAGCGGAACGTACACCATCTGGCCGGTAAATCTCGATGTCGGCAAAACGCGCCTCCGCTTCGCGACGGCGCAGCCGCTCTGCATGCTGGACGATTCGAACACCCTGATTTTCTTTGCCTGGCCGGGCATCTCCCCGGAATTCGCCTTTCAAGAGAAAGAAGGCATTTCCGTCGAGAGCCCGCATGGGCAGATCGTTCACGAGCACGGAGTCGCTTACGTCGATGGAATCGAACCCGGAACTCAAGTCGCAATTCGCTTACACCAGAAAAATGGCCCTGACATAAATATCGTTGTCCTGTCGCGTGAAGAAGCGCTGAATACCTGGAAGGCCAAAGTTGGCGAACGCGAGCAACTGATCCTGTCAGCCGCCCAGCTTTACTTCGATAAAGACAACCTGCATGTGCTCAGCAACGACCGTTCGCAGCAGACCGTGGGTCTCTTCCCTCCGCTCGAACCTGCGGTGCCGGTCCTCGCCCCCGACGGCGAGGATGGAATCTTCCAACGTTTCACCTCCCGCACACAACCAATTCGCGTCGCCGCACAGGCCGAGAAAATCCGGGACGCAGGCGTCGATCCCCCGCCCCGCATGGGCAAAGAAATGATGGGCGCGGAAATCGCTCTGGCTCCGGATGATTCCGATTTTGAAACTGCAGCCACTTGGACGATCCACGTTCCCTGTATTGAGCCCGCGGCCGCGAAAATGTTCCTCCGCATCACCTATGAAGGCGACGTGGCGCGCTTCTACGCCGATGGCAAGCTGCTCACCGACAATTTCTACAACGGCACTCCCTGGCTCATCGGACTCGACGGAATCCCATGCCAGCAGTGGGATCGCCTTGAGCTGAAGATTCTACCCCTCCGCAACCGGGCACCGATTTACCTTCCCGACGGCGCTCGCCCGGCCCCTTCCCCGACTGGTCAGGTGGTGAAACTGAACGAAGTACAAGCCGTTCCCGAGTACGAAACCGTCGTGGACTTGAAACCTTGACACTAGCAGCGACACATCATACGTCAGTCCACTGCACCGCTAATGCACTTGAACGATCTGCCATTGTTGCGTCTGAGCAGTGCTGCTCGCCGCTTCCTGCACCGCGAATCCGGCCAGCGCACCCGACCCTCCGCTCGTGTCCAGCGTCAGCCCGCTCAGTCGATTCACAAAGCTGAAGTATCCCCCGCCGTCTGAGACGACGCTCCACTCTTGCTCGGTAGAGCTATTCGCCGCCGACTGGACAATGGCAGTTCCATTCACTGTCGACCCCGCCGGGTCGTCCAGTGCGTTGGTGGAATTCCCGGCGCCAGGATTAAGACTGGCGATCTGAAAATAACCATCCAGGTTGCTGGTAATTCGCCACTGCTGGCTCGCGGTCGGCCTGCCGCCGTCGGCTTCCGCGTCCAACATTGCTCCACTGGAATTCGATCCTTGGTAGACAGCCAGAATCTTCCCACTGCTGCGGTTGACAAACTTGTAGCTCAAAGTGGAATCAAGATTCCCGCCCAGCGCATCCATGCCCGGAAGCAATTCTGAATAGCTGGGGTCATTTACATTAGTGCTTCCTGAACTGTCCGCATTATTAAACAACGTCAGGCCGTTCCATTGGTAGATCCCATCCGGCTGGTTGTCCCCGTTGAAAAATCCACCGCTCAGGCTCGGTACATTCACCCCAGCTGGATCCCAGTATTCAATGCCCATCCCCAAATTGTTAGGCAACCCCTCCTGCACTCCCTGCAGATCAAGCAGAAATTGCTGCTGCTCCGCGATGCTGGGCGGCGTGTACCAGGGATCGTTTGAGTCATCCCCATTCTCGTAGTGCTCTCCTGTCTCGATGATGAAAATCGGCTTGCCGATGTTGTTGGACGCGTCGACCAGCACATCTTGTTCCACCGGATGGCTCTGCGGATTGCTCTGCGCAGCCTGCACATCGGTCAAAGGCCCATGGAAAAACGGATAGTAACTCTGGCATATCGCGTCGTAAGGAATGTCGTACTCATTCGCTAGCGTGAAAAACTGAGTCAGATTCCACGCTGGCGTGACGTGGATGCAGGTCAGAGGCGGCGGAATCGCCGGCCCAATCGAAGTGTCTGCAGCCGCGTCAGCCACGGCTTGCCGCGCTTGGATCTGCAGCGACGCAAAACCCCTGAAGTCAGCTCCCGTCGGACTGCCGAGAGAACCCAGGAATCCGGTGTCGACTTCGTTGCCGATGGCCACCAGGTCCGGCATCACACCCGCCTGTCGATACATCATGATTTCGCTTTTTACGTAGCTGTAGATATCGGTCTGCAGTTGAGCAAGACTGTCGGTCGCCCACGCTGGTGGTACGCTGGTCGAGCTTCCTCCATCGAACAGCAGCGTAAGCTCCACACTCAGTCCGAGATTTTTGGAACGCTTGGCCAGGCCCAGATCCTGCGCGTCAGTCTCGGCGTAGCAGGCGTTGCCGCTGCAGCCGCTCTGTGAAGGATCGGAATACGGCGGCGCCGAACTCGGTCGCAATCGAATCATGTTGACGCCGTGATTCTTCAGCATGGCAAGCACGTCCAGAGGCTGCCCAGCATCTTTCCACCATGTCAAGCCGGTCGAAGCGCGCGCCGCTTCTTGTTTCTCGAGCAAAGCATTGTCAATGCCGCGAAAGATCGCCGGCCGCAACAACCAAAGCTGGCTTTGCGTCGGGGAGCCGGAGGCCGACCCCGAGAGCGGCGTCTGGTCAAGCACCGCGCCGGCAGAAGTCGATCCCTGATACAAGTCGATCAACAATCCGGTGCTAACGTTCGTAATCCCATAGTACCCGCCGCTTGCAGGAAACAGCGTCCACTGCTGCGTCGCATTGCCCGCGCACGAATTCTGCACGACGTACACCACGCCCGACGCCGTAGCGCTGTCGAAACAGAGCTGGTTAAAAAGGTTGCTGATCTGCCACGATCCGCCCGGAAGTTTTGTGAAGGCCCATCGCTGGCTCAGGTCGGTGAAACTTCGCGGCTGCTGGACGATGTGATCGCCCACGGTCGTCGAGTTGTTGTTGAGGTCAGCCTGCAATCCGCTCAACTGGTTCAGGACGTAGTAAACATCTCCGTTGATCGGACTGATGTCGGTAGGTTCACTCGGCTGCTGGCTGGGCCCCACAACCGTAATCCGCGCCGATGCCGTACTTCCGTTCCCCGCCTCCGTTGAAGTCACTGCACTGGTCACGTTATTCTGCGCTCCCGCGGTCATGCCTATAACGTTCACCGAGAAAGTGCACGACGCACCGGCCGGCAGCGCGGCTCCAGACAGGCTCACGCTGGTGGAACCACCAGCTGCAGTAATCGTCCCTCCTCCGCATGTCCCGGTTAAACCGTTGGGCGAAGACACCGTCAGCCCGGATGGCATTGCATCAGTAAAACCAATCCCGCTCAGCGACGCGCTGCTGTTGGGGTTCGACAGCGTGAACGTCAGAGTTGTGTTTCCATTCAACGCCACGCTGGCGCCTCCGAACGCCTTCCCGATAGTAGGTGGCAGTTTCGTAGGAGGTGGCGAGCCTCCAGACGATCCCCCGCAGCCCAAATTCCAGAGCAAGCTCACCACCATAAAAATCAAAACCCATGCGGACTGTGGCGCTACCTGCAACCGGTGAATCATGAATTCGTCCTTCTACTGAGGATGCGATTGGTCCTGTGATGGACTATGCGATTGATCGTGGTCGGCCTCCGGCACCTCATCCGCCGGTGACTTCCGGTTCATCTGCCGATACAGCTCTTCCACCTGATCCTTCGTCTTCTTGATCTCCTGCGACAACTGCAGTTCCTTGCGCGCCATGTCCTGCATTTGAAGACGTCGATATGCAATCCCTAACTGATAGTGGGCCGCGCCGTTGAGCGGGTCGGCTTGAACCGCCATCCGCAGATACCCGATCGCTTCCTTTGGCTTTTCCTGCACCATCAAAACCTTCGCCAGACCCATCTGCGCCTGCACCTCGTTCGGATTGATCTGATAGGCCCGCTGGTAGTGCGCCAAGGCCTCATCCATCAGCGACTGCGACAACGCAATACTTCCCAGTTGGCATTCCGTCTTGGCCGAATCACCATCCACGTTCAAAGCGACTTCAAACTCCTTTTGCGCTTCGGCCTGAGTGCCAGCGTTGCCGGCGGCCGACTGCAGAATGGCTTCTCCCAATTCAAAGTGCACGCCGGGCAGCCGCGGATCGATCTGCAAAGCTTTTCTGTAGTGATCGATTGCACCCTTTACATCCCCCGCATTCACCAGCCGCTCGGCGATCACCTGTTGCATGCGGGCCGAGCCAGGAGCTAGTACCGCCAGCTTATTCAGCGTGTCATCCGCCAACTCCGAGTACACGCGTTGTGCCATGAACAACACTTCCACGTTGTCAGGATCTAGATCCACCAGCGTCCGCATCACCGCTGCCGTGGCGCCCGGGTCTCCTTGCTGGTCGTAGAGCAGCGCCAACTCCCTGCCGACTTGCAGGCGCAACGGCTTGTCCGTCAGCGTGGCAAAAGATTTTTCCAGCATCGCACGAGCGGCCGGATCCCCCATCCTCCTTCTGCAAATTCCCAGCAGCGCCCGCGTTTTCGCTAATGATGGATCAATAGCCAGTGCCTTGTGAAAATTCTGCGAGGCCGTCTGATAATCGCGCTGAAAAAACGCAATCACCCCCAGGTTTGCGAACGCCTCGGCATTCTTAGCATCAAGCGTCAGAACAGCATCGAATTCTTTTACCGCCGAGTTCGGGTCATTCGCTTTCAGATACGCTTCAGCCTTTCGAATGTGTTCGTGAATTTCGGCCGCGCGGGAATTCCCGGTTTGCGCGGCGACAACCGCAATCGCGCCCGCAAGAAACCCAAACACAAAAACCAGCAACCTTCCGCATATGCGCCACACCCGGTTCACAACCACGACCGGAGAAGTGCCCACGTCAAACGCGGATTCGTGGAAGCTACTTCGTCGAGACCTTGTCATGGAGCAACGATACTGCGAAATCCACCGTTTCGGCGAACCACAAAAAACGGTGGGGTGCGGAAGGTAACCTGCTTCCGCACCCCACAGGAATGCGTTCATCGAATTCCTGCGCGGGCTCAGAATGAAACGCGAGCCCCCAGTTGCAGGATGCGCATATTTTCGTTACCGCCCGCCGGCCCGGTACTGTTGCCGGCGGTGCAATCCGCCAAAAACAGCCCTGCGTTAGCACCCTGACACGGTAAGGTGCTGCCATAGCCAACGTTCGCATCTGGGTTCGCATAGTTGACGTGATTGAACACGTTGGAGGCGTCGGCCCTGACCTCGAACTTCACTTTCTCGGTCAGCGAGAATTCTTTTCCCAGGCTCAGGTCGACGTTGCTGTATCCTGGCCCGATCAGCGTATTACGCCGGTCGTTACCGAACGTCCCGTCCGCCGGGTTTGCGTACGCGGCGGGGGTGAACCATCCGCCGATTCCAAAGTGGGTTTGCGGGTTTATGTTCGGCACCACCATGTGATGGGATCCTCGCGGATCGCCAATTTGATCGGGATACAGAGTCGCGCCTCCGTTGTCGATGGATGGGCGCAACCCAAGGGAAATTCCGTCCGCGATCCCACTCTGGATCACCGGGGTGTAGGGAACCCCGCCGTGCCATTGGAAAATGGAGGATAGGCGCCATCCACCCGCAATCTGATTGAGCGGTCCGTGAAGAGCAAATTGACGTCCCTGGCCGAACGGCAACTCGTAAACGATCTGGCCGATCAAAGTGTTGGCCGAGTTGAAGTCCGACAATCCGTAGTTGGCTGAGGGATGGTACGCATCCTGATAGATGTCAATCCCCGATCCGTGACCATTGCCCGTGCCCGTGTCGAGTGACTTTGACCACGCGTAATTCGCCTGGAAGCTCAGGCCATGCGACATCCTCTTCTCAAGACGCAATTGCAATGCGTTGTAGTTCGAATACCCATCGTAGATTTGAGCGGCGACACTGTTGAATACTGGGTTCGGGTTGCCACAGTGATAAAAACTGGTGCACTGAAACCCGCCAACAGCAGTCGAACCGGGCGTCGTCGCCTGATTGATATCGGTCGCGAAGTTCAGGTTCCTGCCGCGGGTGTAAACATAGCTTGTGTCCAACAGGAAGCCGGGCGTAAGCTCGCGCTGTACACTGAACAGGAACTGCTGCACGTAGACAGTCGGCATACTACGCGGGTAGTATTCGGCGCTGTTGTAGTTCTGAATTGTCGACGAAAGAGTTTGAACTGTCGGAAAGACAACGGTTCCGGCAGGCGGTCCATTGACCAATTGAAATGGAGGAGTGCCTGAGTAGCCTCCATATCCTGTGTTGTGCGGATTAAATCCCAGTCCAAGCGCGCCGTCGGTGTAATTCTCGGCATCGCGGGGAGCGTCAAAACTCCCGTAGCTCGCCCGAATCGACCACTTGTCGCGAGGTGCCCAGGCAAGGCCAAGGCGGGGCGCGAATTCTTTGTAGTTGCCGTTTTGGATCGCGCTCAAGTTGCTGATCGAACCGCCAAAAGCTTTGTCGCTCTGCCCTCCGAACAGAATTCCTCCCGGGTAGGCGCCGCCGTACTGCGTGGGATCAGGAATGATCGGGTCGTAGTTCCCGAACAAGTTATTGCTCACGGTCCATCCCGACTGCGTTTGCCAACGCAGCCCCAGGTTCAGCGTAAGCCGCGGCGTAACTTTGATGTCGTCGCTGGCGAACACCGCCGAGCCCTTCATGTGAGCGCTGGTCGGGTTGGCCTCGTAAACATACCATCCATAAACATCGCCAGCCAGAAAGTCCGCGTAGGGGATGCCGGTCACCCCTCCGTTGAATACGAAGTGACCCGAATCAATATCACCCCAGCTCGTATAGTTTTGGTAATACTTGTCGAACTCGCCGCCAACCTTGATGGTGTGCCTGCCGCGAATGAGTGTAAGCACATCGCCGACGTTGTAGATCCCCTCGCCCAGAACGGCATCGATGTTTCCGTTACCGCCGCCAGCGCCCAAAGCCGCGCCGCCGAATGACGCTCCCTGATCAATCGAAACATGGGGAAAGACATTGGCTGGAGCGTTCGTGCCATACGCTGGCTCAAGGCCAAGCGTCGTGGGATCGTTCTTTCCCAGGGAAGGCGGTTTGTATTTATCGAGCTCACGGCTTCCGCCCACGCGAATCTCATTAATCATCGTCGTGCTTATGGTGAAGACGTGCGACAGTTGGCCAGTCAGATTATCCGTATGCCCCTGCTCATAAGACGTAGCGTCGTTTGAGAGAGGGTCGTGCGGCACATACGACGGGACAGCCGGAAAATAGTTAAAACTAAATGAAAGTCTTTGCTTGGTGGATATGTCGTAATCGGTCTTGCCGGTGTACCACGTCGCCAAATTTGGACTCGATCCGCTGAACGTATAATTGTTTGTGAGCAACTGCGCCCCGGTGGAGTCGACGCAGGTCTGCGGAACCCCTGGCCCCACGTTCACCGGCCCCGGGCATCCCGGAGCCCATCCCACCGCGTTGGCCGCGGGGAAGTAGGTCTGCATCTTCAGCGCCACCGGATCAGGGGTTGCCAGTAGTTGGCCTGTGCTGGGGTCAAAGGCCGGACCCGTAGCGTCGGGGGCGCCGTAGAAATCCCCCGCCTGCATGGCGGCCGTGGGGAAACTGTACTGCCCCCCGGTCGGAGTTGATGAAGGGTTGCGCTGGTAATTGAAGAAGAAAAACAGTTTGTTTTTGATGACCGGCCCACCTATGCTGAAGCCATAGGTATTCCAGTGTTCCACAGATTTCGTTCCGGTTTGATTGTTGAAGCCTCTGGCATTGAACGCTGTGTTCTGAATGTACTCATATCCGCTGCCGTGGAATTGGTTCGTCCCGCCTTTCTTGATTACGTTGATGGACGCAAGACCATTTCCATACTGCGCGGGTGCGTTGCCGGAATTGACGCTGACCTCGCCAATGGCGTCCAGCGGCATGTAATAGTTGCTGCTGTTATAGTCGCGCGGGGCGGTCGCAGCCGATCCGTCGTCAAGAAAGTTCACGTTATACGACTGCGTGCCGTTGATGCCAATTTGTTGTCCGGCGGCTTCGCCGGTTCCTCCGCCCGCATTCACGCCAGGAATCAGCTGCGTCATTTCCGCGCGCCAGTCCGTGCCCACAATGGGCGCTGCGTGAATCGCCTCGGCACCGAGGTTTACATGCTGGTCTGAGGTTTCCGTTTCCACCAGGGGCGTCTGCTCGGTCACGATGATCTGCTCACTCACCGACCCTACTTGCAGCGTGGCGTCCACCCCGATCGTCTGGATCTCCAACGTGATACCTTTGCGAACGAGATCCTTGAACCCAGCCTTCGAGAACGTGACCGTATACGAGCCGGTTGGCACAGACGGGACGTCATAGACCCCGGCGGAAGTCGTCATCGAGACCTGGCTCACACCCGTCTCCACGTTCGTGATCGTAACCTTGACGCCCTGCAAGACTGCGCCTGTCGAATCTTGCACTGTTCCCCGGATTTCTCCCGTGTTCGCGTTCTGTCCAAATGCGAGGCTGGCGCTCAAGCCCACAGCCAGCAGCAAAGCAATGCGTCCAATGTGACGAATCTCGAATCTCATCGCGGAGCCTCCAGAGATTGTTTCCCCATCAAGATTGCGCTCCAGCTCATCTCGGATCTGGAGGTCGCAAACCCTACTTGAGGGAGTTGTAAGTACACACTTCGCCCGTTACTCGTCGAGAATCCTATGTCCAGGCGAGACTCCGCGAATCCGACGAAAGTTGGAATCCGCAAAAAGTATTTGTCTTGACAACAGGGTAGGAGCCGTGGCTCCCGGCACTCACAGACACACCATTTACCGATGGACCGTTACAGATTGACCATCACGAATGAACCATCACGATTGAACGCATTAAAATTAAAGATGAACCAGCCCGCGCTGCAGAGCCGCCACCACAGCCTGCGTGCGATCCTCAACGTCCAAGCGCATCAGAATCGCGCTCACGTGGCTTTTTACGGTCGCCTCCGTAATGCCCAGAAGATTGGCGATTTCCTTGTTGCTGTTCCCACTCACCAGCAGGTGAAGTACTTCCAGTTCCCGCGAACTCAAGTCCGAATGCGGAGTCCGCGACGCCAGCGCCCGCGCCACCGGCGGCGGCAGAAATCGCCCTCCGCTGTGCACTTTTTGTAACGCGTCCACCAGCGTCTGGTAAGGCATGCCCTTGATGACATACCCTTGTGCTCCCGCTTCCAGCGCCCGATGAATGTCTTCATCCCCGTCATAGGTCGTCACTACGATGAAGCGCGCCCGCGGAGCCTTTGACCGGATGGCCGCGATCGCCTCGACACCACCCATCTCCCCCGGAAGCCGCAAGTCCATCAAAGTGATATCCGGCTTGTGCCGCTGAAACAGAGCGACTGCCTCTTCTCCCGTTCCCGCCTGCGCAACTACGGTCATGTCGCCTCGTGCGTTGATAATCGCTGCGATCCCCACTCGCATGAGCGGGTGATCGTCCACGATCATCACTTTCATTTTTTCGATTTGGCTCATAGCGCGAGGCTCATCATGCTCGGCTCACAACGCAGGGCTCATAACTTTGGACTCATAGCTCCGCGCTCACAACGGGCGGTGGTGCAGTTCGGACTTTACACGAGTTGGGCTTCTACACGGGTTTGTCATTCTGAGCGCAGCCG
Source organism: uncultured Acidobacteriota bacterium (assembly GCA_963755795.1). GTDB lineage: Bacteria > Acidobacteriota > Terriglobia > Terriglobales > Acidobacteriaceae > Sulfotelmatobacter. Next base: position 56,139 of record CAVWLI010000012.1, read on the forward strand.
TCTCTTAGGCGTAGCGAAGAGCCTGCCCTGAGCGAAGCCTAAGGGATCTCCCGCCTAACCGGCCTGATGCGTAAGCCAAACTGCACTACCACCTCACAACGCTATCTCCGGAACCGGCTTCGAGGAAGCGCCCGTGCTGCGCGGCACTTCGATGCTAAGCTCCGTTCCCACTCCAACCGTGCTACGCAAGCTGAATCTCCCGCCGATGCGCTCCACGCGCTCCTTAATCCCAATCAACCCGTAATGGTGCTCTGGAAGACGCGACACCATTGCTGGATCGAATCCCGAACCATCATCACGCACTCCCACCCGACACCGATTCTCTTCGAAGCTAACGCTAAGCTCCACATTTTTGGGGTGAGCGTGGCGAATAGAATTGTAGAGTGCCTCCCTCGCGACCATCAGCACCTCATGTACCACCGACTGCTCCAGCGCAAACGGCGTCCCTGTCACCCGGCATTCTACGGGCACGCCAAACTCGTGACGAAACTGCTCCGCGATCTTGTCCAGCAACGAGCCGATGTCGGTCGTGGGCTCCGATATGCTTCGCAATCCCCACACCGCCTGCCGCGCCTCTTCCATCGTCGAGCGCAGTTGGGTACGGGCGCAATCCAGCAGATCATCATTGGTCTCGGGCTTAGGTGGCGCCAGGCTCGAATGCGCCTCCAGCAGCGCCGAAACACTGGCACAACCCTGAATAAGAGTGTCGTGCATTTCCCGCGCCAACCGGTTGCGTTCCTTCAACACCGCCTGAAAGCGGCCACGCAGTTGCCCCAATCGAAATTGGTAAACGCCCCACACCGAAGCTCCCAGCAGCAACACCATGACGCTGAGAAACCAGGCAGTCCGATAAAAGTGCGGCTCCTGAACAATTTTCACCGAAGCGGTCGCCACCTGTTCGGGATTGTTCATTTCGAACGCAGTCACTCGAAACTCATAGGGGCCCGGAGGAAGATTCGTATAGTACGCCACGCGCGCCGGCGAAGCCTCGCTCCAGGTCTTGTCAAACCCCTCCAGCATGTAGCGAAACCGAATCCGTTCTTGCGACCTCAGCAGCACCACGCCATAGTGCACTTCCAGTTTCGCATTATCCGGTCCCAGAGTAATTCCGGAGCCAACCGGCTTTTGCAACCCATCCGCCATCACCTGATCAATCACCACCGGCGCAGGTTTCGACGGCATGGGCGATCCAATTGAGATCCGCACCGGACCCTTGCTGCTCGGAAACCAAACTTCCCCTTGCGTGGTCAGCACTCCCGCCGGCTTTTCCCCCCCGCACATCTGGATCGTTTCCAGACCATCCGAAACTCCATACAGCGTCAGCGCCACCGGCCGCGAAGGATGCTCGGCAATAGCATCGAGCGCCCGCCGGCTGACCGTCGAGATTCCGTTCGGCCCGCTGATCCAGAAATTATTCTTTCCATCTTCGAGCAGTTCATAGACGCCATTGCTCGCCAGTCCCTGCGCAACCGTATACCGCGTCATCGTTCCCGAGCGCCACCGGTACAGCCCTCCCGTCCGCGTTCCAAACCACAACCCGCCGTCCGAATCTTCATGGATCGCCCACACTTTTTCGTTCTTGAGCGCCTCCGTGGCCCCGTCGGTTTCAAACGACTCTCCATGCAGCCGGCTCACGCCCCTGTCAGTTCCAATCCAGACGTCGCCCCGCCGGTCCTCCAGCAGCGATCGCGTGCTGAAGTAGGCCAGTCCGTCGCGCATCTGATAGTTCGTAATTCCCTGCCGCCGCCATCGGCTCACTCCCTCATCGGTCGCAATCCATACGCTGCCGTCGCGGCCTTGCAGAAACGCACGCACAAAATTATTGACCAGTCCTTCCTCCGTCGAATAATGGACGAACTTCTCACCAATTTGCCGGTACGCTCCACGACCTTCGGTCCCGATCCACAACGCCCCCTCGTTATCGCGGAACACGTTTCGGACTCTCACTCCTGCAATGCCCGGAAATCGATACGGCTCGGCCTTGCCATTGTGCACCCGGAACAAATTTACCGCCGCCACCCACACATCCCCCGTTCGATCCTGATAAACCGTCTCCGCATCTGAATCCGCCGCATCGGGCAGTTTCACCGTCCGCACCGGAGTCTTGATCAAACGCAACATCCCGCCTTGCGTCCCAATCCAGATATTTTTTTCAACATCCTCAAAAAGATTCAACACCGTGTTGCTGGGCAGTGGATCAGGCACCGCGATCCCTGAGAACCTGTGCTCGCGATAGATTAGAAGTCCTCGCCCGATCGTCCCGATCCAAAGAGTCCCATCCGACATCTCGTGCAACACTCTGACAGTTCCATGGATCTCTTTGATCGGTTGGAACAACGCCTCCCCTGGAGCCATCTTCTGCAGCCCTGAAACCGTTCCCACCCACACGGTTCCATCCCGCGTCTCCGTAATGGACTTCACCCGATTTTGGCTGGCTTCTCCACCCAGGTTGTATTCAAAAGCGCTATATTCAAAAGCGGCATTGCCCGCGAGTCGCAGGAACTTCGACCCACCGACCCACAGCTGACCGCGGCGATCTTCATGGATGGCATGCACCGCAATCGCCGGAATTCTCTCCGTGTTGTCCACCCGCAACAGACGATCCCCAGAGAATTGAAACAGTCCGTTGTCCGTGCCGACCCAGATATTTCCCTGGCTATCTTCGTACACAACCCGCACGAATGAATTGGTCAGACCCTCCTTGTCCGAAAATGCCTGAAACTCTCCGTCGCGGTACCGGATCAGCCCGCCGCCCTCCATCCCTATCCACAGCGTGTTATCGCGCGCCACCGTGAGGCAAAAGACGTTGTTATCGCTGAACGCGGGCGTGTTCTCGCGATCGAACGTCAGGAATCTCTCACCATCGAAACGAACCAGCCCGCCCGTCGTGCCAATCCACAAATATCGGTCGCTCGTCTGCGCGAACGCCTGCACCACCTGCTCCGGCAAGCCATCCTGCATTTGCCACAAACGCTGGGTATAGGAAAACAGCGGGCTCTCTGCCGCCAAAACAGAAGACGCGAGAAAGGAAACCAGCAGAATCAGAATTAGGATCGCGCAGTAAAGCAACTTAGGAAAAAATCCGGTCGGGCCTGGATGTAGCCGAGTCAACATGGAGCGCAGACTACGCTGTCTGCAATCTGCCTGCGAGAGTGGTGACGCTCTTCCCAAATAACGAAAATCTATCACATCTTTCTATTTTCGCGTGAACCGGTCAAACACCGTGATCACCGGCAGCGCATTGTGCTGCTCGTCAAAAAACCCGCGAATCGTCAGCGGCCCCGTCACTGCCGGCTCCCACCAGAAGACACCCTTCCCGCGCCCGTTTGGAGTTTCCATCACCACCCGATTCAACTCGTCGAGAAACTCCCGCTGCCCCTCTGGCGATTCCGGAAACGGCGCCGGCTTGTTCACATAATTACCAGGCTGCCAGTTGTACGCCGTCTCCACTACAATGATGTCCTTCTGATATTCCTTCGCCATAAATTCCAGGTTCTGCCGCAGATCGTTCAGGCTCCCGTGCCACCACGGATAATACGATTGCCCGATCACGTCGTAAGGAACGTCATAGCTGTTCAACTTGTCGAGAAACCATTTCGTCCCTTTCATGTCAGCCCCGCGATCAATGTGAATCATGATCCTAGGACGAACCCCGTTTCCCCGCCCCGCGTCCACCCCGTTAATCCCCGCATACACCAACTGCGCAAAGTTATCCCAATTCTCCGGCAGCTTGCCGTCCGGCCACATCATTCCGTGTGTGATTTCATTTCCGACCTGCACCATGTCCGGCAAAACTCCAGCATCGCGGAACGCCGCAATCGTATCCCGCGTGTACTCGAACACCGCCTTTACCAGATCCGCATGCGATTTGCCCTGCCACGCTTTCGGTATCGGCTGTTTCCCAGGATCCGCCCAATCGTCGGCGTAGTGATAATCCAACAGAAATTTGAATCCCAATTTTTTCGCGCTCTTGGCCAGAGCAATCGTGTAGTCCAGGTTGTTGGGCAACTGAGTAGGCGTATGAAACAACCGCAGCCGCACCCAGTTGTAGCCATGCGATCTCAGAATTTCCAGACTCGGCTTGGGAACTCCGCCATCCTTGAAAACTACTCCTTGCTGTTCCGCTTGCCCCAGAAAAGACACATCCGCGCCGACAGCATATTCTTGACCTTCCATCAGCCGCGCAGCGAACACGAAAGCGAAAGAAAGAAAGGCGAGCAGCAAAGTGACATGTCGAACTGGCGGCTTCATGCGTCCTCCATCCGGTACTTCAAACCACAGCCTTTCAACAGTGTAGGTTGTACCACAACCACTGTCCCACCACTTGTCGTTTCCACGCGCGCGCAAAGCGAGACACTAGGAATCCGCCTTCGTTCCTGAACCACGCTCGCAGGTCTGAAGCCCGGCTCTTCCACTACAACTCACACAGGAGAGCGGAAGTGACGTGGAAGAGCGGCCCTTCAAGGGCCGCGTTACAAAACGAAAGAAGAAAACAATTCCACTCTGCCGAAGGCCGTCGCCGGAGAGCGAAGCTCGCAGGCAAGCGGAATCACCACGCACATCTACCTCTTCGTAGCCCTGGCACAAGCCGGTTGGCGCTCGCCTGCTGCGTAGAAAAAAGAAAAAATGCCAGCCGCCACAAACACGAAGGCCGCCCTCGCAGGCGGCCTTCGCGCTGAGCCCTTCACCCCTTTACGGTGCGACCGAAATCACCCCAAACGTTCCCGCCAGACTGCTGTTTGGCCCCGCCGTAAAGAACAACTGGTTCTTGGCACCGTTCTTCGCGGTCCCCCCGCCAAACTCAAGCCCCCACAACTGGTCGATCTTGATGGCTTTCCCGGTTACGTCCTTCACCGTGCCCACGAATTCCCCCGTAAGCACGTTGAATGCGTTGATCGTCGAACTTCCGCCGTTGTCGTTTCCAATCAGCAGCGTGTTGCTCAGCGGTCCGAAATTCTTCGGCGCAGCCGCGAAGGCCCACGGCTGGTTCAGCGGCGCCCCTGAAGTTAGCTGCTTCAGCCACGTTCCATCTTCGCTGTAAATATCAACCACTCCGCCCGGGCCGCCCGACTGCGCCGCGAACGACACAAACAACAGCCCATCGATGTCCTGAATCCCGAACGGCGCAAACCCCGCCGGGATCGTCGGATCGGTGAACGATTTCAACAGTTTGAAATTGCCGTCGAACATGTCAACCTTGTTATTCCAGGCGTCGGCCGCAAACAAAAAATTCCCTGACGCGTGATTCGTAATCGCCAGCCCCGTGTATTGCGCCAGCGTACTCGAGTTGTTCACCGCGATGATTGCCGCGTTCGGATTCGATTGTGGCGCCCAACCGCTGATGGTTCCGTCGAACGTCGCAAACAAAAAGAACGCGTTCCATCCCCCCACCTGAAAATCATTCGATCCGTTAAACACGATTCCCGTCGGCTGTCCGGGCCCGCTTCCGTTCGCCGACGGAATCGTTACCTGCAACCCTTGCTTGACGCCGGCGCCGGTGTACAGCGTCGACCACCCCGATCCGTTGTCGCTGATCCAGAACGGCGAGCCCGGCGAACGCGCCAACCCCCACGCATTCACCAGCAGCGGATCGTCCTGCTTGGCCTGTCCTACCTGATTCGAAACCAGATTCTTGATTTGATACTGTGCCATGGCCGCGCTCGATGCGAATATCAGCGCGAGTCCCAACGCAAGTACGAAAGTAGCGGTGCGACGATGCATGTGGATCTCCTTTGAGTTGCCGGTTCAAAGGCAGGGGAGTGACCGTGCAGCGTTCTCCGCACGCAAATCACATTGCTCTGACCAGCCGCAACCATGCTAGCCCGCCCGCACTCGTCACATTGTCAGCCCCATGTCACGAATTTGTACATTTCTTGCACCCAAAAGAAGCGGGCCGCCCGAAGGCGGCCCGTCTTTAGGTTTTAAGCTAAGAGCCAAAAGCCAAGAGCTAAAAGCGCCGTTAGTCTCCAGCTACTGGCTCCGCAATTTCCGTCTTGGGTGCCCCATCCCTCGCGTCCTTTGCGAAGGGTGGGATTTCGCTCCCGTGCCCATTCCCGTTCGGGTTCGTCAACGCCCCCAGTGGAATGAATCCGTTCTCCGCCACGACCGGCTTCTCCTTCAGCACGACTTCCCGATACATCGCCGCCATGCGTGCGTTGTAAGCCTCATCGTTGATCTGCGGACCGCGCGCCTCGGCTTTCGCATCCGCAGTCGCCTTCTGCTTCGCATCCCGCGCCCGCACCTTTTCTTCGCGTGCATTCTTCGCGATGCCCAGCTTGTCCAGATCGTGCTGCAATTCGTTGGTCACGATTTCTTCGCGGAGGTTCAGATACTCAGTGGCCGTTTCCGGCATCTCCATATTCACTTTCTTGCCACCCGCGAAAATCTCATGCCGCCCGTGCTCTTCGTACCACTTGGTCAGCGTGGCCGTCATGTGCATCTTCTCAATGATGTTCCGCCATCCCACGCCCGTGTTGTAAGCACAGAACGAAATCTCGCCTTCCTGCGTCGCGTACGGAATAATGCACTGCTCCGTCCGCCGGAAGTCGTAATTGAACAGATCCTGGAACCACATTCCCGCGATAAACAGGAAGTTCCACCGGTCGGTCGTGCGCCGTTTCATCACATCGTCCACCGTGCGGTCCGGACCAACCTTGCCGTAGTCTTTTCCCGTAATGTGATAGTTCTTGTCGAACTTCTTCAGCAGGTCCGTCAACTTGAAATGCGTCGGCGCCTGGTACGGATCGTAATTCTTCATCAGGCACAGTGCCATTCCCAGCCCGGTCAGGAACTTCCCGCGCGAAGCGTCGTTCACTTTGGCAATGTCCTTCGCCAGTTGATCCCCGTGCAGAAACGCCGTAACCGGCACAGCTTCCTTAGTTTCCTTATCAATCATCACCGCCATCCCCGTCCCACAATTCGGGTGACAACCGCAACTTAGTTGGCCCCAGTCGTTTTTCACGTCGTTGACGTGCATTAGATCGGCCCAGTCTGAAAATGTTCCCATGAAGCTGATGGGGAACCAGTCGCGGGTCGGCTCGCCTAATCCCGTTTGATTTTTTACGTCGTGGGCCAGGTGGCTTAGGGTGTAGCGCTGGGCGGCGCGGCGATCGTCGGTTACGGCTTCGTCGCGGCCGGTGAAGCTTACAGGTTGGAAGCTTAGGAAGCTGATTGTTTTGGGATTGTCCAGCGCGAACTTGATGATTCTTCCGACCTGCTCGTTGTTGATGCCGTTTACGATGGTCACGACTGGAACGATTTCGACTCCGGCTTTGTGCAGGTTTTCGATTGCTTTCAACTTCACGTCAAACAAGTTTCCGACCAGGCGGTGCGCGTTGGCGGCGTTGCCGATGCCGTCGAACTGCAGATAGGCGTAGCGCATGCCGGCTTCTACTGCCTGCTGCGCGAATTCGAAGCTCTTTGCGAATTCGATTCCGTTGGTTGCGGCCTGTACGGAGTTGTATCCGACTTTGCGGGCATAGCGTACCGCATCCAAAAAGTATGGCGACAACGTGGGCTCGCCGCCGGAGAACTGCACACTCATCTGCCGACGCGGCTTGATGGTGATGGCGTTGTCGAGCATGGTCTTGATTTCTTCCCAGGTCAACTCGTGCACGAACCCGACCTGGTTCGCGTCCATGAAGCAGGGATCGCACATCATGTTGCAGCGGTTGGTCAGGTCGATCGTCAGCACCGAGCCGCGTCCGTACTTCACCGTTGAGGAGCCGTGATGATGCAGCTTCTCGTCGCTATGCGCGGCAATGTCGCGCCCCGGAAACACTTCCTCCAGATGCTGCGAGAACGCGGTGTCGATCGACATCACGTCTTCGAAGTGGCCGTGCGTGGGGCAGTCTTTCACCATCAAAATTTTGCCGTCGCGTTCGACGATCTGCGCCTTGATCTCGCCGACCTTCTCATTCATCAGCACTTCATGCGGCAGGTGCCCGTCGAGAATCTGCTGCCGGATTTCCGGCACACACTTCGGGCACAGCGAATCGGTCGTCCGCGGCCAGCCCAGCGGAGGCTTCGATTTCTCGTACGACTTGAGCAGCGGCTTTTCCGACCACTTCGGCGTGGGCGACGGATTCGGCTTGATTCGATTCAAACGATCGAATACCGCCCAGGTTCCCTTGGCGGCGATGACGGCTGCTTTTTCAACGTACTTAATCGGCTTGCGCATGGTAGCTTCTGGCTCCTGGCTTTTAGCTTTTGGCCATTGGCTTTTGGCCTTTGGCTTTCATTTCTATTGGATGGCTGGCCATTCAAAAATGGCTACAGCTATCCCACAACCTGCGAACTAACTTCGTTTACTGGCCCCATCCGTGGATGAACCTGAGAGTATCATCCAAAACCTGTAGCTCTCCCGGGGAATTGCTCCGGGTCTTACCGACCTGGGTTCCTGATTCCTACACTTTTCCCTGGGTATTTGACTACGTCTATCCTATTGCAGCCCCAGGAATGACGCATCCATATCCCAACGAATGGTGCAAATTTGGGGTTTAGCGGTGATGTGGGGGATTATACGGGGCTAAAGTGTTGAAAGTAAAGGGGACTGGCCGTCCAGGCGGACGCGCTTCGCGCTCGAGAAACGTTGCGCACGCAGTTGTCGTTTCAACCCTTCGAAACCCGCGAAGGGTGGGGCAGCCTCTGCTGGCTGGGGTGCATTGAGTGAACTCCGCAAGGCAGCTACGCCTTCGCCCAGTCCTGCCAAGCCAGCCCCTTCACCCGCGAAAACTCCGAAACGTTAGCGGTCACCAGCGTGAGTTGATGCCGCAAGGCCTGCGCCGCCATGAGCAGGTCGTAGGCTCCGATCGGTTTGCCCATGGCTTCGAGCGCGGCCCGTACGGAGCCGGCGACGCGGGCATCCGCATCTTCGAAAGGAAGCACGAGGATCGGGCCAGCTAAGAACGTCTCCAGGCGCTTGCGGTTGAATTCCTTTTTCGCGCTCTTGTCTACGCCATACCACAACTCGAATACTGCAATCGACGACACCAGAATCTGCCCGCCCGCGGTCGTCGCCTTGCGCATCCGCGTCCACAGTGCCGCTGGCTCTCCGTTGATGAGGGCGATGCAGGCATTGGTATCGAGCAGGTAATCCATTTAGAAAATCTTTCGCTTGGGCGTGACGGGCTGGCGGCGCGCGCGCGCCGGAAATGGCTCGGCACGGAACTTGTCGAGTTCCTCAAACCATTTTTCAGTATTCGGGATGAGCGGCTCCAACAGCACTCCCTGGGCAACGCGCCGGATGCGGACGCGGTCTCCCTCGAAACGGAATTCCTTGGGCAGCCGGACGGCCTGGCTGCGGCCGTTCTGGAAAAGTTTGGCGATGTCGGGTTTGGGCATGGTGCCTCTCTAGAAAAGTATATATCAATCGTATATATCATGTGAAGGGGAGGCGGGGGATCGAGCGGCGGGTTTCGTGAACTCCCACCCTTTCGCAAAGGGCGCGAAAGGATGGGGCACCCGGGAGTCACTTCTTTGCGTCTCCTTCGCTTCCGCCCTCGGCCTCGTCCGGGCTGGGCGTGCTCTTGGTTTCGGAACGCGTCGCCGCCGACGACATTGTGGTTGAGTCAGCCGCAGTTAGGCTGGCCTCGTTGAGATCGAATGGCTTTGCGGGGCCGCCTGAGGTGGTCTTCAAAATGCCATCGGGTTCGTCGGGTTTGGTGAGTCTTTCTAGGTAGGCGGAGAGGCTGGCGTTCGATCTTTTCATCTCCTCGAGTTGTGCGGAGAGTGCCGGTCCGGGCTTGGTGAGACTTTCCAGATATGCTGAGACGGTAGCGTTGGATCTATTCATCTGCTCAATCTGGGCGGAGAGTAGTGATCTGGGTTCTATCAGGCGAGCTGCAAAAGCTGAAGGATCAGGCCGGGTCAAGGCTGCAATATAGGCGGCCACGCTGTTATCGGGTTTGCTGAGGTTTGCCAGACTGGCAAAGGCCGCCGATGCCGACGCGTCCGGCTTGGTGGCGTTCAGCATTTCTAAGATCGATCTTGATCCTATCGAGTTGGTTTCCGCAGCCCTGAGGAAGTCGGCGAGGACTGCGGATGTTTCGCGGCTGCTCTGCCGCTGGGATTCGATCTCCTTTAGCTCAGTAGCCGCTTTCTCAACCGACTTCGCCTCCTTTCGGAGGTCTAGAAACTTGTTCGCGTTCGTAACGAACTGCGCGGGTTTGTAGATATGGAACGTCGCTTGGGCTTCCATAAACATCTCGTGGATCAGTTCCGGCCTGGGTCGTCCTTCTTTGGTCCACCAGTCCTCTTTCGCGTCCGCCGTGACGAATATTAGAGGTTTTTTTTCTCCCTCGCTAGGTCCAACAGCTCGAACCATAAAACCACGTCTCCGAAACGCCGGTTTCCCTCCTTTTGGTGCTCGTCCTTGTAACCCGGAGGGATTCGTTCCGCGAATCTCTGGCTTGCCTTTTGGATGACGGTCTGGAGAAAATCTGGCGGGTACGGCTGGCCGACTTTGCCCTCGAATAGCTTCGTCAGTTTCTCTTCAATTTCGTCTTTCCTGGAGTGGTTCGGGTGTTTGTTTTTCAGCTCTTGAAGCAGTTTCTCCACATCCGCCGCGGCCTTCTTGACAATCGTGGCTATTTTTCTCCACCTCGATTGCCGTGTGCTTTTGATACTGCTTCAATCCGTTCTCGATACTCTTCGCTGCGTCTTTCACCATGCCCGAAACTCGATCGTATGAGTCCGAGCTCTCCCTTATAACTGTCTCGCGATTCCTGTAGTACTCCAAGGCCGCTTGGTGTGTTAACCAGCATCGGTCGTTGACGGTTCCTAGTATTCCGAAAAGGGTTCCTTGGAGTTGCGGAGTGGATCGGTAGAAATCTAAGAGAAAATTCGCGTCGAAGCTGAATATGCACTCTTTCCAAACGGCGACGCCGGGCTCGCGGTGAAAATAGCCTGGAAAGAGGTCACGCATGTCAATAGGCGCTCTCACTCTATGCTAGGGCGGCCGCTATTGCAAAGAGCGGCCTCGCACTAGTCAGGGCAAAGAGCACCCCTCCCTAGTCTAGGCCGGGGGCAGTTCAGGGTTTTCATCCGATGGGCTTCAGAGAGGCGGGTTCCTCAGTGACTGGCGGAATTGGCACGACTGGAAGTCGTGCCCTTCACGGTTTCTCTCTTCCTGCGGTGTCGATCAAACATCTGGAACAACGTCAAAGGCGGCGGACAGGAGTGTGTCCCAAATCTCTGTCATCCTGAGCGGAGCGAAGGACCCCGCTGCCTTCGGAACTGCCATAGAGGATGCGAGGCATTCTCACGATGCTGCGGGGAGTATCGTGAGGACGCCTTGACGCGACATCGCAGCTACAAGCTGATGCGGGGTCCTTCGCTTTGCTCAGGATGACAGGTTTATTTAGAGATGGTGGGTTTATTTAGAGACGGCACGCTTATGTACTTTTCATTGATTCGCCGACGAACAGCATTTTAGCTCCCCACTTTTCGGCTAGGTCCTCCCACCTCGGATTCTTCGATTCGATCAGAGCAATCTTCTTGATCCTCAGCCAGCCTTTCAATTCCTTCTCTCTTCCGATCGCCCGGTGAACGTCATCGAAGCTCTCGTAGTAGACCAAGCGGGTGCACTGATACTTGCTGGCGAATCCGTCGATTTCGCCGCTCTTATGCTGCATGGCACGGCGATAGATGCTGTTCGTCATACCGATGTAGAGCGTGCCGGAGTGGCTGGACATGATGTAGACGAAATATTCGTGATCCTTCATCGCGCTTCCAATCTGGCCGGTCACCGAGAGCACGCCCTGATGAGTCTGTGGCGCCTCCGGCGTGAATGGGGTCCTTCGCTTTGCTCAGGATGACAGGATTTGAAGGACATTGACGTCCACGACCAGAATTTTTCTGTTGTGGTTCCCTGTTTGGGAGGCTCGATCCGAAATGATCGCGTAAGCCACGTTCCCGGATTTCTCGTTGATCACTATGTCATCGATCGAGCCTAAACTATCACCAGTAGCGCTGTAGACTTTGGCCCCTTGCACCTTTTCGGCCGCGATGAGCGTGCTGGCGTTGGCGAGGGTATCCATAGTGGGTTCGCTCCTCGGAAGCCGCCCGAAATCGAACGCAAATTGTTGGGGAATGTTCCGAGTGGAATTCAACAAACTGATGTCCTGCCGACGCCGCCTTAGCCCACCAGTGCGGCAAGGCCACCACCACCTCGCCCGCTCGGCGAAGCCCTAACCCTGACGCGGATCCAGATCGACCAGCCGCAAGATCACATCGCTGTAGCTCTCGCCGGCGCCGCGCATCGCCGTGAGCTTGTCGACGATCGCCTCCTCGAGGTGGATGAAGCATTGCCCGCGGCGTCGGTCTACGCCCAACACGGTCCCTTCCGGCAGGGTCTTGGCGATGGCGACGAGGGCGGCCTCAGTGATGCCGATGCGGATCATGGACGGCTCGACGGCGCCCCGTGGAGGTTAGGCATCGCCCGGGTTGTGGACTAGGATTTCTTTGATCGCCGTGAGGGGGAAATATCGCCTCCGACCGTCAATCACGACAGACAGTCCGTCCGTAAACACAGCGTCGCCCTGTGCGACTTTGTACGCGGAGCCATCAAGCAGCGTCACCGTAAACCCGATCAGCATCGCCTGCGTTGCCGCCATGTGGTGAAGCAGTGAGATCCGGGGCCTTACCGCTTGCAGTTGCGCCTCCGCAGCCTCCGTCTCCGCCCTCTCGCGCATCGTCGCGCCGTGAGGGCCTTCCGGGTTGTTCATTTCTCCTCATCCTTCTTTGAGGTCGGGCTTCTCGAGCGCAAGGATTATACCACGCGGCTTCTATCGCAAAACGGTTTCGCGTGAGAAAAATGTGCGTTTCAGCGCAGCACGGCCCGCACTACCGCAGGGGGTCTCAGGGCTCCCTTTCCATTTCGAGGTCGGCCGATCGTTAGTTAAGCGGAGGCATCTCATATCCTCCATCCTTGAATTCCGGGCTCACTCGCCAAGCTTCACCCATTTCCTTCAGGCGTTTATTCACCCACCGCGTCGGAACTTGATCTATGCCAGCATCAATGAAAACCGCGTCACCAGGAAAGGCTCGAATATATTCTACTCGAATTCGGGTCAGAATTCTTAGGCGTCTGTTGTACTCAGGTGCGTTAGCGCCAGCGCCTCCATGGCCAAAGGACCAAAGAGCCGTAGGAAGATTGAGGCGCTCGCCCTGACTAATTGTTCTGCGCCCGCCACGCCCATTGAACTGGCCAGAGTTGCCGCCGTCCCCGCCACGAGCAAACGAATAGTCTCCTACGACCTCAGCATCTCCACCCGGGGCTCCCGAGCCAAGTCCGCCCTCTCCCCCAACGCCACCTTCTGCGCCGCTATATCGACCGGCGACTTTCGCGGAACCTCCACGACCACCTGAATGAAGAGACTTCAGTATCGCCTCCGCCTCTGAAGGCCAAAACAACATAAAGATCGCAACAACTAAGCATATCACGACCACCAAACCGCCACCATAGAAACAAAGTTTCCACACCCACTGAGGAATTGGACTGGGTGCAAATACGGATCCCAAATATGGAGGAAGAGCAACCAGTATCAACCCTCCGACGAGTGCCAATACCGTCATAAGCAAAGAGAATGTGTAAGTTTTACTCATTGGATACATTGGATACCCTGCCGCGAGATCGTCGCCAAGCGCTTGGCTCAACACCTGACCGATGCCGGCTTTGTCGTCAACAGCGCAAGCCGATCGTCGGCGCCGCGGCGCCCGGGCGCGGGCATGAAGACCCGCGACGACGCCGGACGCCCCGCCCGACTTGTGGGCTGACTTGTGGACTGTATGGTATCCTTCTCACAAGCTGTTGATCCTACATGGCTGACGAACCCGATCCTCGCCTGCGTGTTGCACCACCGCTCCGAGCCAGCCGCCTGCACTCATGCCGCGGGCTGGGAGAACGGCCAGGTTGAGAACCAGGCCGGCCTCGTTGGCCGAGCGCTTTTTCACGCCCCGGCTGAGGGTCAAGAGCTACGGCGAGTTGAACGCCTGGCTTGTCGACAGATGGTGCTCGTCTGGGCCAAGGCGCACGCTCACCCCGAGCAGAGCGGAAAGACGATCTGGGAGGCGTTCGAGGACGAGCGTCCGAAGCTGATTCGACTCGGCGTCCGCTTCGACGCTTTCCATGCGTTGCCGGCCTCGGTGTCGAAGACTTGCTCAGTGCGGTTCGACAACAACCGCGCTATTTGTGAGCGCGAGCGCGGTCGGCCGCCTCGGGTCGACATACAATGGATGACCTCGACCCATCGTCAACCGCCAGGACGGGATGTTTTTCGCCGGAGCACCCGCGCGCGATCGCCCGCGGCAAGATCGAGTACAATCCCTGGCATTAAGTGCCGGCCCTGGCGCGCAAGCCGCGGGGCGCTGCGCAACGGCGCGCCGTTCAGGGACTGGGTGCCGCCTGCGGCCATTGGACCGCATAGCCGGCGCCACTCGGGGCTCCGACGACGGCGGACCGGAAATGTGTCGAGGCTGTCGGACTTGACCAGGATTCTCGCCGCGGTGCTCTCCGACGAGTCTGCCGGCGGCCGAGGCGGCCTGCGCCCAGGCGTCGCCGAGGGCGTACATTCGGCCGACGTCGTCTCGGAAACATTTTGGCGCGGCGGCGGGCTCCGGCCCCGCGCCGCCGATCCACACCCCCGCCGCGATAGCCGTGCGCCAGGCTGCCGTTCGCCGACTGCGCCCGCTACGACGCCTTCTCGAGGAGCGCCTGACGATGGAGAGCGGACGAAGTCCGGACATGATGCGCGCTCAAGCTATACGGCATGAAGGCCGCCTACGATGAGACGTTAGCGACCGGCTCAAGCGCCAGCACGAGCCGCAGCGCTTCGTCGCCGACCTCTGACCGCCAGATCTCGAGAAGGAGGCCGGCCATCAAGTATCAGATCACGGCAAGCTGACGCTCGCCAAGGACCTAGACGACTTCGCCTCCAAGGACATGCCGACCAACGTAGGCCACTCGATCGCGATCTCGCCGGCGGCGGCATCATCGCCCAGCAGCCAACGCCTGTTCAGCGGCGGAACCGGACCGGAAGACATATTGTAGTGATCCGCCGCGGCGCCGAGCCTCGCAGCGCGCCGACGGCCCCCGAAAGAGCTTCTCTCACTCTCCAGTCGGCGCGTCAACCAGTCGAGTCGAGCCGCGCGCCGGCGCCAGGCCGCGATCGCCTGATTATCTCGGCCGCATGGATTTCGTCGGTCCTCGACGAGTCGGCTACTGCCTTATGCCAAGGCCGGCGGCCAGCTTCACTTTCACCTCGTCAGCTGGCTGACGAGCGCACTTCGACTTACGGCGTCGCCACCGATCGCGCCTTCGGCGGATGCGCCGAGCGTGTTCAACGATCCCAATATGACCACGGCGCTGCTCGTCGCTCTTCACCCTTCTTTGCGACGTCGTCGAGACCCTCAACGAGAGTTGGCCTCAAGAACCGCGCCCGAGCGTTGTCTGATGACCGGGCGTTCGTGACGTCAGGCTGCGGAGAGGACCGTGCAGCCAAGCCGCTCGGCTAGTGACCGATGACCGACGTCCGAGCGCCAGGCGCGCTGTTCGCGTCCGCTCGGGAGTCCGGGAACGCCGGCAGTCCGGATATGGCGACCCCTCTATCACCTCAGTCGCGCCAGAAGCTTGGCGCGACGCTGTCTCCGAGCTGACCAAGTTGCAGGGTCCAGTATGCCGCCTGGCCGGAAGCCCTGCCGGCGAACCGACAGGACGGCGCCACCGCCGAGGCGTTGCAGCAATCTCGACCTCGAGCTCGCTGAACGCCAGCAACTGATCGTTCCTCCCCGCGGCTTCGGCCGAGATTGACCCGTGCACGTCCCTCGGTCACGAGAGCCGGCGCTTCAAGAACTCGCGCCGGACGACCAACCAAGCCTGCACCTCACCGGACCGCGCTCGCCCTCGGCTGCGCAAACACGACCACCGGGGGCGAGCCCCGTCGCCCGTCGTAAAGCGGGGTCAATTCTCCCCACAGCAATCGCCATTCATAGTCACGGCGCTGACGGCTTCTGCTCATGTTTTCGACCAACATGCCCGAGAACCCGGCCCCATCGAGTTGTGCCGCCTACGCATGAAATCTTGCGTATTTTGGCGGCAAGCACCTGCGCATTAGTGGTCCAATTCGAAGCCTGATATTCGGCGCCGCGAAAGAAAATAAGTTGAATTGAAGCCCGCCGACCTTCCCGGCCTCGGCGAACATCGAAGCCTGAAGCTCGATCGCGCGATCCCATGTCTCTTGACCGGCTTGCGGTAGCGTCGAGCGCGAAGATCAGTCGGCCGCGGCCTCCAGCCGTTATGGCTTGGCGATTCCGCTCAAGAAACGCGTCGACGGCGGCGCGCCGCGAAGGGGCAAGATCATTCACCATCGTGTCCTTCTCCTTTTCTCTTCTGGCGGTGTGTGGCCCGCTTGTGGATCTCTAGCGCCGCCGTAACCTTATGAATCCGATTGGCTTGCGTGGATGTGTGATCCTCAGAGCAGTGCTCGGCCCACACGGACTTCGAACTGCGAGAGGTAATACCCGTCTACAGACCGATCGCCCGGCTGGCGCCGGAGCGGCCAAATCGTCTTCACGGTGATGTCGAAACCACTTAGCAGACCCGAAAGTTCGCCTGGGGTCAGCGCATGCGGCGCGCCCTTATCGTTGGGGCCGCGCCATCGATCCCAGAAAGGGTTCTGCTCGATCATCCCGGCGACTAGCGCTCTCTTCGCGATCCGATCGAAAGCGGGAGTTTCGGGTTCCTTACCAGGCGAACTAGACCCTCGGGTCCAAGCGCTCAGCGTGAACAGGTGTTCGTGCCGAGACGCGAAAACCTTCTCGATGTCTTCAAGCGCCTGCACGCCAACGTCGGCCCTGGGCAGATCGGCGCAAAACTCGATCAGATCCGCACGCGCCTTCTCATCTACGCCCAAGGCATCAGCGACGCTGATGAGGGGTCTACAAATGTCCGCGAGGCGAGGATCGCGACAAAGCTCTTCGGGGATTGGCGGGTCGAGATTGAGCCGAATGGCACCGGACCGAACGGCAGCTGCAAAAGCTTCGGCTTGATTGCGCGTCGCGACGAGATCGGGATCTTCGAGATAGTTCTTGGGCAGCCGTATCCGCGGGTCTGCCCTTCTTCATCATCATGACGAAGGAGCGCGACTGCACCGCCATAGGCATGTCGTCGCGCGATCCGCGCAACACCCACACGAACGGGCAGAAGATACGGAACTTGTACGGGTTGCCTTCGTTGTCGACGCGATCGATCTCGCCGTCACATTCATAGCAAGCGTCAGCGATCGCGCGCATGAGGGAACCGCGCGACCAGTCTAGGTTCTCGGCCTCTTCAATGAAGATTGATGTCCGCGGATTGCGGTCGATCACGCGGCAGATGTCCGCCGGAGAGGCGTTGTGTGAATGCCAGGGAATAGCCACTGTGGCCTCGAGCGTCTTACGGAGCGTCGATTTGCCGCAACCGCTCGCAGCAGCAACAATCCCTATCCGCGGCGCATGCGAAAACTGGTCGTGAACGTGCGTGCTGATCTGACGCAGCGCCGCGACCGTGCATTGCGCAGGCATGAGCTCGACGCGGTCCGAAATAACCGTCACCATGATATCGAACAGAGGAGGAGTTTCGGACGGCTCCGACATCGATGTTGACGCCGCGTTAGAGCCCCCAGGATGCGCCTCGTCCCACTCAACGCCGAGGACGCCGGGCAAGTATCGGTCGTCCAGCTCAAGGATTTTCAGCGAGCTTTCTGATGAGATGATTGCGAGCCGTTCGCTGTGTCGCGACCGTGCTGCCTCGCCCCATCTGGGCATGTATGCCGCGAATCGTGCGGCAAACACTCTTGGAGGCGGTCGTCGACTTAAGCCCCCACGAGCAGAACAGTTCCGGCCAGTCGCCCCACGTCAGCCCATGATCCTCCAGAAGCTTGAGCAAAGGCTCGAGGCAATCGGCGCCGTTCGATTGTCCGAGATCGTTGTGGAGCGCGATCAGGCGCTGGCGAATTTCGTTGGGCGGCGGATTTATGAGCAAGCCCCGACAACTCCCCACATCCACTCAATCGTGAAGGAATCAGCCGCGGCCTGCGCCGAGGGGAAAGACCCACACCCCCCACACGCCGCAACGCGACCGCCTGCAAGACGCCCCCCGCGTCCAGCATATGCGCCGGCGGGCAGCTCCTCTTCTTCAGGAGTGGCTCGTCGCCCGATGATGGTGCCGGTTTCCGGTGGTCGCCCTTGACTCCAGGGTGGTACACGCGCACTGCTGGCTCCGCTTTCCTGCGGCGCGCGGGGCCCTTTTTGGCCCGCGGGCTGCTTTTCGCGGACATTCTCGGCCGCTACTGCCTGGTCCTGGCAAGGAAAGCCGTGGTTTCTGCGCGCAGGCGGCCGTTTCCTTGACAGAAACAGATTTAGGCGCCTTGGCCGCCTACCAGGCAGCCGGCTTCAGTGCGACGTCGTCCCCGGGCCCCAGCTCGCTGCGTTCCATCGGGTTTCCGGAACGGTTTGCGCCTACGTGGAAAGCCGTCGATTTCGCTACGGTGAGGCTGCGCCAGGAGCAACGGTGCCTGAAACAAGCTACGAACGCGTCAGTCCGACCCAGAGTGAACGTTGCGAAGCTAATTCGTCGGAGATTCCTTGCACGGTGCCGGCGTGCGCAATTTTGGAAAAAGCGTTTGGCCCAGCGCTTCCCCGTAAGCACGAAGCTAACCGCGGCCATTAATAGTCCCTCAAAGCGAGGGCTCGCTGCTCACAGCTTGTAGCCTAACTGCCGAAGCAGATTCTTCCGCCACGCGACGTCTTCCTCGCCCTCGAGCCCCTTCGGAGAAAGCCCGTCGATTACGCCGAGCAATCCTCTTCCCTGGTCGGTCTCGGCCACGACCACCTCGACCGGATTCGCAGTCGCGCAGAAAATCCGGCATACCTCCGGAACCGTTTTGATCGCGTTCAGGACGTTGACCGGGTAATAGCCTTCGCCAAGGAACACGATGAAGCAATGCCCAGCGCCGAGCGCCATCGCGTTCTTCTGAGCAAGCTGAACCATCGCGACATCGGTGCCGGAGCTTCGCACCAGGCATTTGCCGGAAGCTTCACAGAAGGCGAGCCCAAACTTGATTCCCGGCACGGCGCCGACCAGGGTCTCGTGGATGTCTTCGACGGACTTGATGAAATGGGTCTGTCCGAGGATGAAATTCGTCGCGTCCGGCTTGTCGATCCGGATCGTGGTGAGCTGCATGGCCATCTCCTTGCGCCCGCGATGGACGAATGTCGTAGTTTTTCAATGAACTACTTCCGACAAAATGAGAAGCTGTTCCCCGCTGCCCGCCCGCATGGTGGACTATAACCTCAGCCTCGTAGGTGCATCGCCAATAGCGCACACCATCGACCCAGATCTGCGACACTCGCCTCCTCGTGGACGGCAATCAAGGAGCGCAAGATGCGCGGGAATTTGGTAAGCTCAGGGTTGGCTCAAGGTAATCTGCGATCCCGCCCTGCAGAGGCGCTTCGATCGGAAGGCGGCAACTCGAACCCGGATCAACCCTGGTCAGCTCGCTGCACTGGTAAGCTGGCGTAAAGGAGGCTTTCAAACGTAATTGGCGCAATTGGAGTCCGCACGAACCCGGGTCAGCCAAACTCAAGCCGGATCGAACCCTTGTCGGCAAATCGAGCCGGAAAACCCCTGGTCAGCTGCACTGTCCAGGTGAGGTTTTGTCACAGTTTACATAGTTACGCGTAATAAGGAATGCGGCAATGACAATAGTACAAGGCAATTCAAAAAATGAGTTATACGACTTCCGCGAGGGCCTGAAATTTCTTTTGCAAAATGTCGATGTCGACGACACCGCACTACTGGCTCGGCGAGCAGTTGAGCTACATACGTTCCAATTCTCGTTGTATTATCCATGTCCTACACAACTGCCAACAATCAAAGAACGATCTCGGCCGAAAATAGACATGGTCGCACTTGCGAGAAAATATGCTGCGCTGCAGCTCTTTAATTATTATGCGTCGCGCGCACTATATAAAAACACTCTCGGTATAAAACGGACGCCATCCTTGAAAAACATCGAGACAGGTTTGACTCTAAATTTTAAGCCGATTGCGGCCTTACTAGAGCTCCTAAGGAATTGTCTCGCCGTAGAGAGAGATGGTCCTAGCGTGCTTGAGAAAGTTTATTCCACGAGATGAATTTGATAAGGAATTTAAACGTCAAATTGAGAAATCGAAAGCGGTAGCAAAGTTGATTGGCGCTTACATGACCAACGGGGACGAACTTCCTGCTACCCTCGGACGACCGATTGGTAGTAAAATTATGAGAGAGGCTCTGAGTAAAGCGAAACATCTTAAGATATCGGGAAGAACGTTGTTCAAGTACTTTAGCGAACTAGAGCATACTGCCGTATTTCATCACCTAATGAGAATTCACCACTGTATGCCAGTTCTTAATCCACTGGACCATTACGATAAGGATTTTCCACTTAAAATTATGCAAAGAGCTCGCTCAGTTGATGACTTGAGGGGCGTTTGCTTGATGTATAACACTGCTGTCGCTGATCTAAATGAAAAGTACCGATTTAATTTTGCGCTTGTAGAAAACGTGCCGAAACCGGAAACTGAAACTAAGTATGACGCACTTATTCGCTGCGAACGTGATCCAGATCTTACTGAAGCAATCAGGGATGTGACTGGACACACCGCATAATCGGCACGAAGCCTACTTGAAACACCGAAGGTCGTCAGTCGGCCCGGCCGCGTGACGCGGCCTGCAACGGCACAATTCGGCCAAGGCGCCAATTTTCGCTCCTGTCAAGGAAGCGACGACCTTGGCCGAGCGATCGTGCCTTCCTTGGCGAAACTGAGTTCGGTCGTCTGAGATCATCCGCAGGAAGCCGCGGACGGGCTCTGGAGAGGGTCCCGCGCGCCGCCAGGAAGCGGAGCAAATGCGCAGACAAGACCGTCAAATCGTGGGCGAGCGGCTGAATTTGGCCCAGTCCACCGCGACCGTGACGTTCGTGGCAGACGAGGATCTGAGCGCCGGATCAACTCTAGCTCAAAAGACGTTTCCGGGGCCCTTTGAAGGCACGCCGGTAACAGGCTCGCGCCTCAACGCGGAGCCCGAGCCACCCAGGCTGCTCCTGACTGAGCAGCGCCGGAAACCCAAAGAAACGTCTCCGCCGCAAGGAAGCGGAGCGTTGCGCGGTCGAAATCGTGACGTCGTGGGGGACCAGCAGAAGCCGACCCCGTCCACTGCGGACGAGACATTGCTCACAGAACAGCAAGTTGGCCGCCCGGTGGCAGGTCTCTCCCAAGACTTTGCGAAACGCGAGGGTTTCCGGCCGGCTGATCGGCTTCGTGAAAATCGGACGGAGCGTCCGGTACCGATTATCCGAAATCATCGCGTATGAACTGCAAAACTCAGCGCGGTCTACGAGCGGGGGCGAGGAATGACCGTCTCCCGACGCGCATTGTTCTCGGCACTGACGGACCGGCATTTCGGCAACGGCGCCCCGACCTGGCGCATCGGTCGGGGCAAATCATGGGAGCGTCCCAGCGAGACCTTCGCGGAAGCTGACGAGCCAGCGCGAACAACTGATCACCAAGCTCGACTGGCTCGGGAAACATCACAAACAGCCCGCCGCTCAGCAACTCGCCCGGAAGCTGCGCCGCTGTGGCGGCCCCAAGCCCTGCAAGAGTGGCGCCTGCCCCCGCTGCGTGCGCGCCGTCCAGCGGCTCTGCGTCGAGGTGGGAATAGAGATCGACCGCTCGGAGCGGCAGCTACCATGAGGTCATTTTCGGCCGCGCCCGACTACGGCCAGGTCCGCCGCAGGGCACTTGAGCACCGTCAACTACCCCGCGTTCACGGCGCAAATGGAGAGTGTCCTCGCCGCTGCTGGCGTCGATTGGTATTTCTTAGGCTCTCGACGTTTCCTTGAATCACGTCAAGGGGAACCGGCAGAACGCCTATTGGCAGCTGCACTGCTGGGGCGTGATTGAGGATCCCTCTGACCGCATCGACGTACTGAAGCAGCAGATCGAGCAGCTTATCAACGCATCGGGCGCCGTCGATAAGCCCGTGCAAATTTCGAAGGCACCGATCAAGCCGAGCTCGATCAGGTCGGTCATGGCTTATGCGCTGAAGAGCCAATTCGACCGCCGCGAGTGGTTTCTTAAATCGCGGCCGGGCCGACGGCCATTCTGGGACACGCAGGACAGGCCGTTGCTCGGCCTGCCGCTGGTCGAACTTCTGGTCTTCCTCGACCGAATTGGCCTCCACGGCCGCCTGCTCACGAAGGGCGTCGACATCGACGAGCCTGCAACGCGCTCGCGCCATCCGCGCGTCACGACAACGCGCCGGACGCCGGCGGAAGGCCAACCGTTCTCGCCGCGCGAAGAAAGGGGGTGCCCGCCGACTGACCGCTTAGCTTCTCGACAGACCGCCGGGCGGACGCGTGTCCGTTCGCCCCATGACATGTGAGAAGGTGAGAAAGTGAGAAGTCCACGTTCTCACATTCTCACCCCCTCACCACTCCCTCAACCAACTGAAAGAGCGCCATCACGCTCGGAATGGACCAATCATGATCTAAGAAATCACATAATGCACTAGTTGTTAAAGGCCGACAATCGGAGAAAGCTACGTCGGACCCTGCATGAGAGCTCCCGAGCGCTGTCTCTAAACCTGGCCGCCGCCAAGCTTCGTAAGCCGAAGAAGCTGTCCAAGAAAGTCGTGCCCGACGCTGCCAACGGCTGGTCGACGACGCGCGTCAAGGACGAACTGACGGACCTGGTGTCGTTCGTCATCTGCGGTCCTACAAGGGGAGGTGGCACGTTCCAAGCGTCCATTCCGGCTGAGCAGCGCGACGAGCTGAAGCGCGTTCGCAAGACGTTGCGCGAGCTATGACGCGGCCCTGCCCAGCCAGGTCGACGACGCTCTCAAGTTCATCGAAAAGCTGTTCGACGGCGCGAACGTCTCTCCCCTCATTGCGACGTCGAAGCCCGGGTTCACGGAGACTGGCAAGGGGTTCGTTCTCGGCGCGCAGATGCTCGGGGATGCGGCTAACGATATCTCTGGCTCGGCGACGATTATTCCACCTTGGGCCAAACGTACGGGCACGCGGGAGGGCTGGAACGAGGAGGTCGGTAAGCTTCTGCAGTATTCGAGCTTCGCGACCATCGCCGTGTTGACCGTGCTCGCCAGCCCCGTCCCGGCCTACATCCTCTTGCGCAAGTCCGACGACCCGCGCTGGCGACCCGCCGTGAGCGAGACCGCGATCATCAACTTCGCCGGTGACAGCGCTTCGGGGAAGACCCTGGCGAACGCCATCGCGGCCAGCCTTTCCGGAGATCCAGGTGACCGCGGCGAAGTGGGACTTCTCCCGCCGCGGGCTCGAGGAGTACCTGCATACGCGCAATGAGGTCGGCGCCATATTCGACGACGTCGAAAAGTATACCGGCGAATTCGATGCCCTTGCGGCGGGCGATCACGACCGTGACGCAGAGCCTGCCCGACGGCGCCTCGAAGGTTGTTTCGCGGGTTGCGCGGGATCATGGCCTGCCGCGCCTGACATGGTCGACCTTCGGGCTGAGCTCGAGCCCTCGTCCGATCCAAGAGATTGCGCGCGAGGAGGGCTGGATCCGATCCCTCGGGGAGCAGGTCCGCCTGATCGATCTGTGTGTCCCTTCCAGCAGTCGCGGCGGCATCATCGACGTCCCTCCGCCTGGCACCCGCAATGTGGCTGAGTTCTCGCTACGAACTGCCAGACGGATGGAGCGCGGGATCGCTCTCCACTACGGGCACGTCATGCCGGCCTGGATTGAGGTGCTCCTTGCGGACGATCACGCCGCAACTTTGCTGGCGTCGCAGGACCATTTCGTCAAAGTCGCCGCCCGCGCCGGCTCAGGGTACGACGCTCGGTTCGCGAGCAAGTTCGGCCTCCTCTACGCGGTGGGCAAGCTCGCGGTTGAAGCATGGCGTCCTGCCCTTGCCGGCTGAGTGGCCCTGGATTGCCGTCTACCTCGGCTACCGCAATGCGCTTCTCGCGGCGCAAGGCGAGGCGGCGCTGACAGCGAAGGCGCTAACGCGTCTCCTGTCCGCGCTGAAGGAGCCGGACCGCCTCGTCGTGATCAGCGGAAAATTGGGCTCCAAACCGACCACAATTGAACGACCGCCACGTTGGGGTCACCTTGCAGCACAAGGGCGAGCAGGTCGTCGGCGTTCTCGACGCGCGCTAGTGCAGCTGGCAGGGGATCGGCACATCGCCCGCTCGCTGATCAAGCTTCTCGGCACGCACGGAGCATATGCCGGGGGACAGGGCCATGCCGGAACCTCCCAAATCGGCCACCCCCTTCTCATCAAGGGCACGCTGGTCCAGAAGCCAAGATTCTGGCTGTTCAAGGCAAAGGTGTTGGCCGCCTTGGCGAAGGCGATGGACAGTGGAGAGCAACATTCGCCCAGTCGGCTATAACGGACTGCCGCAACCGGCCTCAGGCGCGCCCCGGGGCGGGGTACAGGTGGAGCGGCATTGCCTTCTTTTCTCGGCTAGGTCGCCTGGATACGACCGTGGGA
>CAVWLI010000013.1:0-12369 GCA_963755795.1 uncultured Acidobacteriota bacterium
CGCAAGTCCGAGAAGCCTGCGAAACCCAGCGCCGCGCTGCGTATGTTTCTCGTTCCCTGCAGCTGCGGCACAACGTTCGCGGTCGCCGAGAACTACGATCATCAGGGCACGGCCTGGCGCCGCTATCTCGTCTGCCCCGGCTGCGGCAAGCCCCACGATCCCAAGAACCGCCTGCTCCAGATGGGATTTCACTCCGAGGGCTACTGGAAGGTCGACGAGTGCTAGAGATGAGTGCTAGAAGTGCTAGATACGAATGCTAGCTCGTCCCCGACCACCGCGAGCCCTTCTATTCACGGCGATTTAACAAGCTGATTTCGGGAAACCTGCTATACTGCTGGCCGCATTCGATCTGTTCGCCAGCTCCGGTTTCGATTTTCAGGGACGGTCCTCCGACCTGCCAAGTCCGCCGAATTGCTCGCACTTTTCCGACAGCTCAATGCAGAGGCAGACGCGTGAAGAATATTTTTGTAGGAAACTTGAGCTTCAACACCAACGAAGACGAACTCCGGCAACTGTTTGAGCCATTCGGACAAGTGGACCGCGTGAGCATCATGACCGATCGCGACACCGGCCGCTCCCGCGGCTTCGGCTTCGTCGAGATGGCCAGCAACGAAGACGGCGAGAAAGCGATCACGGCTCTCAACGGATCGTCCGTCGGCGGACGCACCGTCAACGTCAACGAAGCTCGCCCCAAGACTGAGCGCGCCGGCGGTGGTGGTGGTGGCGGCGGACGTGATCGCGGTGGCCGCGGCGGCGGTGGTGGTGGCCGGCGCGACCGCTACTAGAAAAGCCCTCCCTGGAACTTTACCCCTGCACTGCGCCCCTTTGGCCGAAACCTCAAAGGCGCCAGTCCATCCTGCGCGAAGACGCTTTCTAAATTCAGCCGACCATGCGCAACGTGCATTCGCGATCTTTCGCGAACCATCTTGTCCTCGACGTTGAAGCCGTTTCCCTCGCCATGTAGACTGTAGTTACCCGTGCGCGCCCGTAGCTCAGCTGGATAGAGCGGTTGCCTCCGGAGCAACAGGTCGGGAGTTCGAATCTCTCCGGGCGCACCACATCCCCCGCCGTTAAAATCACGCAACCTAGCAGGTTGCTGAAAAACTCCGTCCGCGGTCAGTTTTGAAAGGACGCGGCTTCAAGGCGCGCCGTAAGCGATTGCAAATCCTAGCGGCTTTAGCCGCTGACGGAGATCACGTCGATGGATAGGGGTTTCACTGCAGCCTGCTAGAATGCCCGCTACATCTCTATGGCAGATACGCAGATTCGCAACATAGCCATCGTCGGCACGGGCCTGATCGGCGCCAGCTGGGCGGCGCAGTATCTGGCCAGCGGGCTTGACGTCATCGCGACTGATCCCGCGCCCAACGCTGAGGCCAACTTACGCCGCTGCGTCGATGAAGCATGGAAGTTACTCACCGACGTTGGCCTTGCTTCGGGCGCAAGCCGCGATCGACTAACCTTCACCGCCGACATAAAAGAGGCAGTGTCAAAGGCCGACTGGGTCCAGGAGAGCGTTCCCGAACGCCCGCTCTTGAAAGCCAAGGTCTTCGCCCAGATGGACGAAGCCGCCCCTGCGCACACGATCCTCGCATCGAGCGCGTCCGGCATCACCATGGATGTCATTCAGTCGAGTTGTAAGCATCATCCCGAGCGCTGCGTGATCGGTCATCCCTTTAATCCACCCCACGTGATTCCGCTGGTTGAAGTAGTTGGCGGGGCAAAAACGTCCGAGGCGGTCATCAATCAAGCCATGGCGTTCTACGCCTCGATCGGAAAGAAGCCGATCCGCTTGCGCAAGGCTGTCCCCGGCCACGTCGGCAACCGCCTGCAAGCGGCCCTCTACCGCGAGGTCCTTTACCTCATCCAGCAAGGCGTCCTCAGTGTCGAGGATGCAGACATCGCCGTAAGCTACGGCCCCGGCCTTCGTTGGGGCGTGATGGGCCCCAGCCTGCAGTGGCACTTAGGCGGCGGCCCCGGCGGAATCCAACATTTTGTGAAAACTTTCATGGACGGCTTCGCCGGCCAAATGAGAAAGCTCGAAATGCCCGATGTCACGCCGGAACTCATGCAAACGGTCATCGATGGCGTCCTGAAAGAAGCCAACGGCCAATCCGTCGAGCAACTTGCTGAGGCCGAGAACAAGGTCGTATTGGAGCTTCTCGCCCTGCGCGCCAAAGCCGGCAAAACACTCCCCTAGATCCGGCCCCGTGAGAATTTACAAATGCCGTCTGACAGGCAGGTTACTTGTCAGCTACATTGCTTTACTCGGACCTCTTACCTTACGAATACCCGTTCTGGGATCATGTCGGCGATCATACGTATCCAGGAACCCCACCTGTCGCAAGTGCCCTGTAAACTAATACCCTGTGGCGAAAATCGGCGGGTCGGACAACCTTCCGAAACGTGCTGGGTTCCAAACGCTCAGTGCAATAGTTGTCTGCTCCAGGGAGGCCAGTATGGCGAAGCGCTCATCTGAGTTCTTTACATGTTTTCTGGTCGTAGGGCTGTGCATGACGTTCTTGGGGTGCGGGAGCGGCTCCCGTTTTTGCGGCCTCGCCTGTGGTCCCTCCGCTCAGGACACTCCATTCCTTTATGCGACCACTACGTCCAATCAGATTCAGGGCTTTTCGATTGGACTCACCGGGGCGCTGACCCCGATTGCTCCCAGCGCTGGACCCGCCAATTCGCAGAGCACCTCCGGCGTGTATGGGGCGCTCTTGTTTGCTGACAGCTCGTCGAACGAGGTCGTAGTGGATTCAGTTGATTTTGGGACTGGAGCTCTCACGCCGGGTCCTGGCTCGCCGGTCACACTAAGTTCTGCTTCGGGTGGTCCGAACAGCATCTTGGTCGGCCCAGCCGGGCCGTTCGAAAACTTGTACGCGAGCGAACCGAACGGGACGATTGTCGGCTACAGCACTCCCGGGACCTCGATGATGACTGCTTTGCCAGGTTCACCGTACGCGGCGGGCATAGCTCCAACCCAGATGGCCTCTGCTTTCTTCGGCAACTCCGGCGCCTTGTATGCCTCCGATGCGGGCGACCCGAACGGGGGAATTCTCGCGTTTGGGGTCGCCGCGGATGGATCGCTTTCCCCGATCGCCGGCTCGCCGTTCGCTACCGCTGCGAACGCTGGGCCTTCGTATCAGCTAATTACCGCGAACAACACCGGCAACCAATTCTTGTTCGTTTCTTTGTCGAACGCCGGCCAGATCGCCGGATTCAGCATCGATAACACAACCGGCGCGCTGACTCCGATTCCAGGATCTCCATTTACTGTGGGCAAAGGTCCGGGCACGCTTCTAAATGGCCCAAAAGCTAACCAACTATTCGTGATCAATACCGGCGATCACACCGTACAGGCGTTCAATATCGCGACCAATGGAGTGCTGGCGCCGATCGGATCGCCCGTCTCCGTGGGTACTGCCAGCGGCGGCATGGCCTTCGACTCGTTTTCGGCCCTGTCGCGCAGCCAGTTGTACGTCGCCGACACCGCCGCCAGCAGCATTGAGATCGTGAACGTCGATAACAGCAGCGGCGCCATCAGCGCCAGCGGAACCGTTATGCTCTCCAGCCCGCCGCTGACGTTGGCCGTATATAACCAGTTTCCGCTTCCGTAGGAGGGCGACCATGACTCCACTCGCATCTCGGACAGAACTACGGTTTTGCCATAAATCTCCGAGCCTTTGGCCACGGATTCGCCCAAGCCGATGCGAGTCCGCGAATCACTACCAGAGGGATTCGACAAACATCTATCGCTAGAGGTTACCGTCCGCCGAGACTTTCATCGCACTTGGCAATAAATCGCCACATCACTCATTCACCACGAATCGCCCAACTCTCACTTGTGACATCTGACCTTGACCTCAAGCAGAGAATAAGAGGATCATACTCAAGGCGGAGGCGATCGATTACTAGCCTTCAGAAAGGGCCCCAAGTCGTCTGTTATCAAGATTTTGACCTCTAACCCCTTGGCCTTCAGGATTTTGCAGACACCTTTTGCAAAACCCGCGCCCCTCAAGCCTTTCAGAGGGGGGGGAGGGGGGTACCCTCTCAACCTGTAATTTTTCCGAAAACGAGCCTCGCCAAAACCTCGTCTCCAACGCTATGCAATAATTTTTTTTCGTGAGATATCCACAGGCCATCCTGAACTCATGAATTACGACGCGATCCTAGTTGTCTCCTTCGGTGGTCCAGAATCCTCGGACGATGTGATCCCCTTCCTGGAAAATGTCCTGCGCGGCAGAAACGTTCCGCGTGAACGCCTGTTGGCCGTCGCCGAGCACTACTACCATTTCGGCGGTAAAAGCCCCATCAACCAGCAGACCCGTGAATTGATCGCCGCTCTCCAGAGCGAACTGGCCCAGCACGGCCCTAAGCTGTCTGTCTATTGGGGCAATCGCAACTGGCATCCCATGCTGGCGGAAACCTTGTGGCAGATGAAGCAGGCGGGCGTTCGCCGCGCTCTGGCATTCGTGACCTCGGCCTACAGCTCGTATTCCGGATGCAGGCAATATCGCGAAGACATTGCTCGCGCCCAGAGCGAAGTTGGCGCAGGCGCGCCCGAGATCGACAAACTGCGCGCGTTTTTTAATCACCCAGGATTTGTAGAAGCAACCGAAGAACGGCTGCGCCATGCTCTGGCTCAAGTTCCAGCCGACGCGCGGCACAATGCTCAACTGGTCTACATCGCCCACAGCATTCCGCTCTCGATGGCGAACGCCTGCGACTACGTTCATCAACTGGAGGAAGTCAGAAAGCTCGTCTCGGCCCGGCTCGACGTCACCAACGACGCGCTGGTCTATCAGAGCCGCAGTGGAGCGCCCGGGCAGCCATGGCTCGAGCCCGACATTCTCGATTACCTGCGCGAAGTGAAGGCGCGCAATCTGGCCAGCGCGGTTGTGCTGGCTCCGATCAGCTTCATCTCCGACCACATGGAAGTGTTGTATGACCTCGACATCGAGGCGAAGCAGCTCTGCGATTCGCTGGCATTGCCCATGGTCCGGGCAAGAACGGTCGGAGTGCATCCCAAGTTCATCGCGATGATTCGCGAGCTGATTCTTGAACGCACGAGTCCAGGAGCCGAACGGCGCGCTCTAGGATCGCTCGGACCGCGGCAGGATGTTTGCGAGGAGAAGTGCTGTCCTGCCCCGCAGCGAGCGGGAAGACCGTAGGCTCCGTTGATTTGAAGTGCTTTGAAAGGGCGCGGCTTTCAGCCGCGCCGCAAGTGGGCGGAAATGATAGCCCGCTTTAGCCGCTGAGGGCGCGGCCTGACGAACTTCGCTCGCGGGCAACACGATCATTTCCGGATCACCGCTGAGACGCGGGCACGCTCGGACGCTCGTAGTCCGTGGCCTTAGGTCGGCCTTCGACCAGATGCATGGTGTCGAGGATGGTCTGCACCACCGGCTCGTTCCCCACCGCCGTGTTGAGCATGACGTGGTAAAGAGAGCGCGTGGGCCAGTCAGCATTGAAATAATGTTTCACATAGGCAACACGCTCGCGATCGACGGAATCGACTTGTTCCGCGGCATCTTCCTCGCTGTGCCCCTCTGCCATGATGCGCCGGATTTTCTCTGAGCGCGGAGCGTACAGAAACACATGGAAGGCGTCGGGATTCTCGCGCAGCAGATACGGCGCCCCGCGGCCGACCACGACCGCATTCCCTTCCCGCCCGATTGTGTTCATGGTCTTCTGCATCATCTCCATCATGCAGTCGGCGTCGAACATCTCGCTTCCCAGAGCCGCGGAGTTGCGTTCGTAACTGCCCCGCCAAAACGACCTCGCCAGGCGGTGCATTCGGCTATCCAAGCGCTCGTCGCAACGCCTTACCGCTGATTTATCCACGTTGGCCAGCCGTGCAATTTCTTCGGTGAGCAACTGGTCCCAAAGTTTCCAGCCCAGCCGGGCGGCCAGTTGCTGCGCGATGTTGGCGGCTCCGCAGCCGTACTCGCGCTCGAGGGTGATCAGACGAAACATAACGTTGTTTAGTGTACTGCCATTCCTCCACCGGGCTTCGACTTTTTCATCAGAAAGACCATCGGAACCATACACAGAATGGCGACTCCCAGAAACCAGAAGCAATCGATGTAGGACAGCATCGCGGCCTGGCGGGCCACCGCGCCCTCGATAATTGCGTAAGGCACAGGAGACGATCCCGGCGGTCCGCCGCCATGAGACTGCACCAAAGCGCCAAGCGCCTGCAGTCGAGACCGCATTTCGGGATTGGACGCACTCAAATGGCTCGATAAATAAGTCAAATGCACCTGGCTGCGCCGGTCGAGCAGAGTAGTGACCACGGAAATCCCCACGCTGCCTCCCATGTTGCGCGCCAGGTTCATCAGGCCGGAAGCGGCGTTGTTCTTGTCGCGCGGAAGAAATGCATACGCCGCCGTATTAATCGGCACGAACAGAAATGCCATCCCCGCAGCCTGGATCACGCGCGCCATGGCCAGCGTTCGGAAATCGATCTGCAGATCGAAGCCGGTCATGTGAAACAGCGAGAACGACAGCATGAGCAGACCGAACAACAGAAGCCATCGCGGAGTGTACCGGGAAAGCAAAAAGCCAACCAGCGGCAGCAAAAGAATGATCGTGAAGCCACCCGGCATAAGCGCCAAACCTGCTTGCTGCGCCGTGTAACCGAGCAGAGTTTGCGAGAAGAGTGGAATCAGCAAGGTACTGCCCAGCAAGGCAAATCCCAGCATGAACATCAACAAATTCGAGACGCCAAAAGTTCGATCGCGGAACAGGTGCAAATCGATGATGGGATCTTTATTCCTCCACTCCCAAACAATCACGAAGATCAAGGCCGCCGCGGCAATCAGCGCAAGCGTGACAATAAAATTCGATTCAAACCAGTCGTCGCGCTGACCTTTGTCGAGAACAATCTGCAAAGCTCCCAGCCCCAGAGCCACAAATCCAAGCCCAATATAGTCGATGTGAGTTTCGCTCAGCTTGCGGCGCTTGAAGTAGGGCGGATCCTGAATCAGTCTGGTGGTCAGAAGTATCGACAGAATCCCGACGGGGATGTTGATGAAGAAAATCCAGCGCCAGCTGAAGTTGTCAGTGATCCATCCCCCCAGGGTCGGGCCGATCGCAGGAGCAGTAACAACGGCCATGCCGTAGACGGCGAAAGCCATGCCGCGCTTGGCGGGCGGAAACGTGTCAGCCAAAATGGCCTGCTCGCTGGGCTGCAGTCCGCCGCCACCCGCGCCCTGCAGGATGCGGCAGATGATCAGCGTCGCCAGATTTGGCGCTAGCCCGCACAGAAACGAGCTCACGGTGAACAGGGCGACACAGCCCATGTAGAAATTCTTGCGCCCGATGATCGACGACAGCCAGCCGCTCAGCGGAAGCACGATGGCATTAGACACAAGATAAGAAGTGAGGACCCATGTGCTTTCGTCCTGCCCGGCCGACAGACTGCCGGCAATGTGCGGAAGAGCGACGTTGGCGATGGAGGTGTCGAGCACTTCCATGAACGTAGCCAGGGTAACCGTGATTGCGATGATCCACGGGTTGAACGCGGGACGCCAGGTGTCGTCGGCGTGACCCAAGGTTGCGGTCGCCGCGCTCATTATTCGTGAGCTCCGCGAATCCAGACCTTCGGCGTTACCGACATGCCGGGGCGCAACTGGTGATCGTTGTTCGCTCCGGGATCGAGCACGATCTTGACCGGAATGCGCTGCACGACCTTCACATAATTTCCGGTGGCGTTTTCCGGAGGCAGCAGGCTGAAGCGGGCTCCACTGCCCGCGGAGAAGCTATCAATCTTGCCATTATATGTTCTGCCATTAGCATCGACGTCAACGCTAACGCGTTGACCAACCTTCATTTCGCGAAGCTGCGTCTCTTTGTAATTCGCCGTAATCCACACGTCGTCAAGATTGATGACCTTCAGAAGTTCCTGGCCGGGCACGACATTCTGGCCAACTTCCACCGTGCGATCGCTGACCACTCCGTTCACCGGGGCGATGATCTTCGTGTATTGCAGGTTGAGTGCAGCCTGGTCCAGATCAGCCTTCTTTTGCTGCGCCTGCGCCAGGGCCGATGCGGCCCGGGCGCGCGTGACTTGCATCTGCCTGGGCGCGGTGTTGGCGTAGCTCCGGTTGGCTTCGGCCTGAACGAGTTTTCCCTGAGCCTGCGTAACCTGCTGCTGGGCTGCGTCGGCGCTGGCGCGGGCCGCTTCCACGCCGGCCGCACTGGCCTTGGCCGCGGCCGTGGCCTGATCGTATTGCTGCTGGGAAATCTCCTGCTTGTCGACCAGTTGCTTGTAGCGGACGAGATCGTTCTGCGCCTTCACGTTGTTGGCTTCGGCTTCCTGCAGTTCGGCCTTGGCCGCTTCGAACTGTTGCCGCGCGACTTGAATACCCGCCTGGGCGCTGTTGACGTCGGCTTCGGTTGCCGACACCTGGCTGGTGGTGTTGACCGAGGTAATGGGAACACTTACTCCCGCCGCTATAGCCGCCGCCTGCGCATCTTCAAAGTCCGCTTTGGCGCGATCGTAGGCAACTTGATAGTCAGCGGGATCGATTTCTACCAGCACGGTTCCCGCCTGCACAAATTGATTGTCCCGGACGTTGAGTTTGATCACGTGGCCGGAGATGCGCGCGCTGATGGAATTAATATGGCCGTCGACCTCGGCATCGTCGGTCGATTCGTAGCTGGTGAAATATCGATAGGCGAAGAAGCCCACAACCAGAAGAACAATCACGGCAATCACGACGCCGATGCGGAAGCCGGAGCTCTGGGTGCGCGAGGGCCGGGTGTGGAAATCCTCCTCGGTGGAGGGCAGCGGCTTGTTGCTGCTCGGCGCCTTTTCGACTTCCGTTCTCTCTACGTTGGTGGGCGGACTTTGTGTGGTTTGCTCCATAACGTTTATTGATTGCCTTTCAAGAATCGTTTGACGCCCTCTTCCGCATCGCCGATGGCATGCGCCAATTCGACCTTGGACAGATTGTGGGCATAAAGACTCTCAATATAACTCTCGTGAGCGCTGGCCACGGACTCCTGGGCCTGCACCACTTCCAGGTTGTCGGCGACGCCGGCAGTAAAGCGGTCTTGCGATTGAGCAAGTGCCTGTTCCGCCAGATCGACGGAACTGCGGGCGACTTCAACTTGCTCGGCGGCGGCGTTCAGATCCAGCAGCGCGGTGCGGACCTCGTAGTCGATGCGGCCGCGGAGGTCCCCCAGTTGAGAACGCGCCTGCTTCAACTGCGCGTCGGCTTCGAGCACATCGCTGTGAACCCGATTGCCGGCGAAGATGGGGATGTTAATGCCGCCGTTGACCTGCCAGGTACCGTTCGACTGGCCGGGGGCGACGCCGATGTCGCCCAGATTGGCCGCCAGGTCGACGGTGGGATAATGCCCGGCCACCGCTGCCCTACGCGAAAGTTCCGCGGCCTGCACCTGCGCCAGAGCAGCCTGATAGTCGGCGCGTTCGGCGTAGGCGCGTTGCAGATAAGTGTCAAGCGGAAGCGCGGCCAGAGCCTGATACGGAGCCTTCTCGGTGAGCACAAACTCCTGGCCAGGAGGTAATCCGATAATTCGCGCCACGTTCAATTTCATTTTCGCGAGATCGTTGCGGGCCACGATGAGTTGCTGCTGGCGGGTTTGCAACTCGACCTGCGAGCGTAGGGCGTCGATGGCCGGGCTGAGTCCGGCTTTCAGCTGGTCTGCCGCCTTGCCGTACAAAGCTTGCGCGTTGGTGACCTGGGCTTGGGCGGTCTCTACGCGAGCCGCGGCGGCAATCGATTCGAGATAGGCGTTGCCGACCGCGAGCACGACCATTTCGCGAGCGTCTTTGTAAGTAAACTGCGCTGCCTTTACGCTTTCAGAAGCTGCTCGTTCTTTTTCCAGGTTCTTGAAATTGAACACCGATTGGCTCAGACCCGGGTCGGTGTCTCGTGCTTCTTCGTGATCTTGACCTTCCCGTCCGCCCGGCGCTCGACTACCGCGGCGTCATAGGCGTCGATCAAGTTCTCCTTGGTGTGCAGCTCCTTGACCGCTGCATAATCGGCGTCGGCGTCGGCCACGTTGTCATACACCCCGACGTAGGCCAGGAACGTGTCAACTGCCATCGTCATACCTCCATGCCGCTAGTCGTCAGTACCCGGACGCTACCGTCGGCCCGGCGCACGCTGGATCATTCGTGACGGGTGACCCGGCGCCCGGGCTCGACCTCGCACTCCGTAGCTTTCCCAAGGGAAGAGCTTAGACCGGGTGTTCGCTGGGCGCGGTGGTGTATCTGCGGCCGGATGGTGTGCGCCAGATCAGGACGCCAGGTTCCGGCTGGGTGAGCTGCCGCCCTTCGGCCTGTTTGCACCGATGGTGGTGCCGGCAGAGCGGCGCGTGTCGACTAGAATAACACATCTCGCCGAAGAACGCTGCCAGCGATATAGCGGGCTCTCATATCTCGTTCCCCCATGGGGCACCCTGGCCGGCGCTACCTGCCTTATCGAGAGCGTTCCCGGCTGCTGTCAGGTCCGCATCCTGGGCGGACTGGCTCGCGTTCGGCTGGTCAAGCCTGATCAGGTCTTTCCCGGCCTGCTGAATGTCTCCATCGCTTGCTTGTACTGGCTCGCGTCAACTGGTGGCGGGGGATCCTGAGCCCCGATTGATGAGGCAACCAGGAATATGCCGTCACCTGCCAGGGCGGTTATCTGGCCTGACTCTGTGCCTCTTGGTGCCGCTGCCGCACCTGGAGCACCGGGAGTTCGGAGCGTGACTGCTGGGTGCGTACCGTAGACAGGCTTACCCGTGGCTCATCCCACCGCATCGATCTGAGAGCCGCTCTAATAGTTCGCTGGATTCTCGGCGGGTCCTTCAGACGGGACCGTCACCCCCACCTGCGAACAGTCATACGCGAGAAACTGTCCATTGCTCGGGGATAGGCCGATTGCTCCCCCTCCCCCGGTCCACGGGTCGAGCGCTAGGGAGTTGGACGATTGGAGCGCTTCGTCCAGCCCGGTCAGGTCGGTACCCAACTGGCTGTTCGCGTTGCTCGCCTCAGTCTCGTCCGATTCCAGTTGCGCGGAAAACCGAGGCGTGTCTTGGTTCATGGCAGCAGCTAGCCAGGATTTCAGGTCTTGGCAAATGCTCACAGCTTGCCCGCTGGTGAGTGCCGCAGCACTCGGGAGCCGGCCGCGTTTGCTGAGGGCGAGCTGGCGGCGGAACTCTGAGTCGTGCCACCGGTGCCGCATCCGGCAAGCACGGCAACCAGCAGCACGAGCGCGATGTACCTCATGTCATCCCCCTTGTGGTGCTATCGGGCTCAGAGAACCGTATGGGCAGTAAGCCACGCCTGTACTCAGGGTGTGACGTTTGGCCCGCGCGGGCGCCTACCCCTAGGACGGCTCGAACGTCACCCCGCCCGAGGCGAGAAGGTTCCCGGTCCCGTACGCCGAACTCCCATCCGAGTAATCCACCGTGCAGTCCGCCGAGTACGTGCCCGCAGCGGCGTAGTAGACCACCGTAGACACGTAGCACGTGACCTTGGTGGAAACGGCATTGTCCAAGGCGACCAGGCCGATGAGATTCTGGTCCAGGTAGGCGGCAATGCAGGAGTGGCTGGTGCAGTCTGGGTAGGAGGTGGGGGCGCGCGGGGGCCCGCCCGGGGGCCCGCCGCTGGGGGCCCGCCCTGGGGGCACCGCCACTGGGGGCACCGCCACTCGGGGCACCGCCGCTCGGGGCACCGCTGGCCAGACTGGACGGGAGGGCCGCAGCGGAGGGCTGCGCGCCACCTCCTACGGTCTCAT
This sequence comes from uncultured Acidobacteriota bacterium, assembly GCA_963755795.1. Taxonomy (GTDB): domain Bacteria; phylum Acidobacteriota; class Terriglobia; order Terriglobales; family Acidobacteriaceae; genus Sulfotelmatobacter. Next base: position 11,760 of record CAVWLI010000013.1, read on the forward strand.
GGCCGCTGGCGGCGATGCCGACGATGATGATTATGGCGACGAGCAGGACGAAGCCCCCGATGATGGCAACAAGGGACCTGGTGTTCTTCTCGGCGACGGGGGGCCTGGCGGCGGCTGGGGTGGCGGGGGCCCGTAGCCGGGTAGGCGGGGCCCGTAGCCGGGAGGCGGGGCGCCCGGGGCTGCAGCGGCTCGGGTGGCGGGGGCCCGTAGCCGGGAGCGAAGGCGCGGGCCGCGGGCGGCTCGGGTGCCGGGGGCGGAGGGTACTGTCCCGGGTCCTCGGGGCTGCACGGCGGCTGGCTCATGACAGGACCGCCAGAGGGCAGGCGGATGGAAATGCCGGAGCGCGGTTCATCGGTTCTCCCCTCCCCGGATGAATGGGGCCATATTGGCACCGAAGGAAAGATCGGGTACGGGAAGTGCGAATCTGCGGCTTGGCCGTGACCGCGTTGTGTCCGTCAGGGCAGCAGCGTGCACAACTTCGCCAGCTGGTCGGGGGATGTGCTTGCGGAGGGTTTCGACGGCCGACTCGGCGCTATCAAGGCGGACGGAGATGCGCCGTCGGCGGATGCCTGCTGAGATCGCTACGGCATGGATGCTCTCTTGGCCGCGC
>CAVWLI010000014.1:0-21080 GCA_963755795.1 uncultured Acidobacteriota bacterium
CGCCCAGCAGTCGCTGGGCGACATCGTGTTCGTCGAGACTCCCAAAGTTGGCGCTGAACTCACCGCCGGCAAGACGTTCGGCACGGTCGAGTCGGTAAAGGCTGTATCAGACTTGTTCGCGCCCGCGTCGGGCACCGTGACCGAAGTGAACGCTGCTTTGGCTACATCACCCGAGAACGTGAATAAAGATGCCCACGGCTCGTGGATGCTCAAGCTCACGCTGAAGAATCCTGGTGAACTCGGCGGCCTGCTCTCGGCCGCGGATTACGAGAAATTTGTGGCGGAAGAGGCGGGACACTGAAACACCTGACCTCAGACATCAGACCTTGGACTTCTGCCGTGTCTTGCCAAGGTCCGAAACCCGAGGTCCGACGCCGCTTTTTGAGCGATTCAACGTTCCTCTTCATGCCCGCGCGGTCTCAATCCAAATGACATTGAGGCACATCTAAAGACTTCCTATGCGCTATTTACCGAAATCTCCCGCCGATCGTGAAGCCATGCTGAAGGCGATTGGCATACGCTCGGTCGACGAACTTTTCGCGCCGATTCCCGCCGAATACCGCCTGACCCGCGACCTGAATATCCCGCGCCAGATGGCGGAGTCGGAAATCGTCGACTTCTTCCGCCAGCGTTCGCGCGAGAACGGCGACGGCGGCTACACCAGCTTTCTGGGCGCGGGCGCTTATTTTCACTACCGCCCCGTCATTATTGATTCGCTGATTTCGCGCGGCGAGTTTCTCACCGCCTACACGCCGTACCAGGCGGAGATTTCGCAGGGCACGCTGCAATCCATTTTCGAATTCCAGACCATGATCTGCGAGCTCACCGGCATGGAAGTGGCGAACGCGTCGATGTATGACGGTTCGACGGCGGCCGCCGAAGGCGTGATGATGGCGGTCCGCCTGACTGGCCGCCGGTCGGTGGTGGTGGCGCGCAGCCTGCATCCCGAGTACCGCGAGGTGCTCGCGACCTATGCGACGCATCAGGGCATGCCGCTCTCGGTCGCGGGTTTCGGCGACGATGGCCGCGTGAATCTGAAAGAACTGGAGAAGTCGATCACGCCGGAAACCGCGTGCGTGCTGGTGCAGTCGCCGAATTTCTTCGGCACGATTGAAGATGTCGCAGCGATTGCCGAGATCGCGCACAAGCACGGGGCGATGCTGGTGGTTTCGATCGCCGAAGCAGTTTCGCTCGGAATCGTGGAACCGCCGCGCGAGGCCGACATCATCGCCATGGAAGCGCAGTCGTTCGGCGTGCCTCTCGGATTCGGCGGGCCCTATTGCGGCGTTATCGCCACCCGCGAAAAATATGTTCGCCAAATGCCCGGCAGGCTCGTCGGCCAGACCGTCGACAAACAAGGCCGGCGCGGATTTGTGCTGACGCTGGCCACGCGCGAGCAGCACATCCGCCGCGAGAAGGCGACCTCCAACATCTGTACGAACCAGGCGCTGGTCGCGCTGATGGTCAACATTTTTATGACGGTGTACGGAAAAGTGGGCCTAAAAGAATTGGCGAAGCAGAATCTGGCGAAGACCGCATATGCGGCCACTCAGTTCACAAAGCACGGTAAAGTTTTGTTCGCGGGAACGCCGCGCTTCAACGAGTTTGTCGTTCAGACCAGCGAAGATCCCGACGCTATCAACGGCCGATTGCTGGGACACAAAATTGTCGGCGGCTTACCCTTGAAAAAGTTTTATCCCGAGTTGGGGAACGCCTCGCTCTGGTGCTGCACCGAATTGACGACGCGCAGCGCAATCGACACCGCGGTCGGATTGGTCGCCGAGAGCGAGCGCTCGGTGCGGTCTTCCAAGGAAGAGGATGTGGAAGAGGTGGCGCGATGAAGCCCGTGATTCGAAAGGCGACGCTCCAGGTCAACCAGAACGAGGGCTTGATCTTCGAGAAGTCGTCGGCGGGGAAGGCGGCCTGGAAGTTGCCGCCGCTGGATGTGCCGGAAGTCGATACAGCGCAGCTTTTGGGCGCGTCGGAGAGAAAAGATCTCGGCAACATGCCGGAAGTGAGCGAGATCGAAATCATCCGCCACTTCACGCGTATGTCCACGTGGAACTACGCCATTGATCTCGGCATGTATCCCCTTGGCTCGTGCACCATGAAGTACAATCCGCGCGTGAACGAGGCGGTTGCGCGGGTGGAGGGAATCGCGAACGGGCACCCTTACCAGCCGGAAAAGATTTCCCAAGGCGCGCTGCAGATTATCAAAGCGCTGAGTGAGCAACTCATCGAAATTACCGGCATGGACGCGATCACGCTGCAGCCCGCCGCCGGAGCGCACGGAGAAATGACCGGTCTGCTAATGGTTCGCGCCTATCACCAGTCCAAAGGGAATGCGCGTAAGAAAATTCTGATTCCGGACTCCGCCCACGGTACAAATCCAGCGACGGCTGCGATGGTCAACTATGCAGTCGAGAACTTGAAGTCAGACTCGCGAGGCATGGTCGACATCGCGGCTCTCGCGGCGCAAATGAACGAAGATGTCGCCGCGCTGATGCTGACCAATCCGAACACGCTGGGCGTGTTTGAACAGGACATCCACAAGATAGCCGACATTCTGCACGCCAAGGGGGGCCTGCTCTACATGGACGGCGCCAACATGAACGCGCTGGTCGGCAAAGTTCGCCCCGGCGACTTCGGTGTCGACGTGATGCACCTGAATCTGCATAAGACTTTCTCCACACCTCACGGTGGCGGCGGTCCCGGGTCAGGTCCGGTTGCCATCAAAAAAGCTCTCGAACCTTTCCTGCCGAAGCCGGTGGTGACCACGAAGCCGGATGGTACGCTGGCGTTCGATTACAACCGTCCGCAGTCGGTAGGACGCGTGCGCGCCTTTTACGGCAACTTCGGAATGTTTGTGCGCGCGCTGGCGTACATTCAGGCGAACGGCCCGGACGGCCTGCGCCAGACCACCGAAGATGCGGTGCTCAACGCCAACTACATTCGCAAAGGACTTGAAGGCACATACGATCTGCCCTACTCCACGCCGACCATGCACGAAGTCGTATTCAGCGACAAGCTGCAGTTGAAAAAAGGTGTGCGTACCATGGACATCGCGAAGCGTCTGATCGACTACGGATTCCATCCTTACACGACGGCGTTTCCTCTGATTGTCCCCGGAGCGCTCATGATCGAGCCCACCGAGAGCGAGTCGAAAGAAGAGATGGACCTATTCATCGACGCGATGAAATCCATTGCCGAAGAGGTGGAGGAGGGCCCGCAGACCGTGCTCGACGCCCCGCACTCGACGCGGGTTTCTCGTCTGGATGAGACCGCGGCGGCCCGCAAGCCAGTCTTACGGTGGAAGCCGGCCTTGTAATTCTCGATTGTTGTTTTCTGATTGTTGATTGAAATCTCCACGCTGGCGTCGCGTTTTTTCAATCACTATCGACCATCGCAAAATCGACAGTTACTTCGCCCAGTGCCTTCGCTGTTTCCTCCTCTGTGCTCTCCCGTGCCCTCTGTGGTTAAATCCAGATATTGCCTACTTCAAAACAACCTGCGCTCACCAGCAATGCGCCAACCATGTTCGCGTCTCCTGGAAAGCGAAATTCAATGGTGTGCCTGCTGCTTGCGGTGGTCACGCTCGCACTCTACAACCCGGTCACTAGTCACCCGTTTGCGAACTACGACGATGACCGCTACGTAGTCAATAATCCGCACGTTCGGCAGGGGCTGACGGCCGACACGTTCAAGTGGGCGCTCACGTCCGCCGAGCAGGCGAACTGGCATCCGCTCACCTGGATGTCGCACGCTCTCGATTGTTCGCTGTTTCGGCTGAATCCGGTCGGGCACCATTTCACCAGCGTCCTGCTGCATGCCGTGAATGTCGTGCTGCTTTTTCTGCTGCTGATGTGGGCTACGGGGCGGTTAGGGCCGAGCCTGTTTGTGGCGGCGCTGTTTGCGATTCATCCCATCAACGTGGAGTCGGTGGCGTGGGTGGCGGAGCGAAAGAATGTGCTGTGCACGATGTTCTTTTTTCTCACGATCTGGGCATACGGCTGGTATTCGCGCAAGGCGAAGTGGAAGCGGTATCTCGCGGTGGCTGCCTTGTTCGCCGCCGGGCTCGCGTCCAAGCCGATGGTCATCACGTTGCCGTTTGTTCTTCTGTTGCTCGACTACTGGCCGCTGAGGCGAGTGCGCAGCGCGAAAATGGAAACGGGCGTGATGCTACCCACTTTTTCATGGTGGCGCCTCGTAGTCGAGAAACTCCCGCTGCTCGCGCTTTCCGCCGCCAGCGCCGTGATCACAATGCAGGCGCAACAGGCCGGAGGCGCGATTCGGACGACCACCGAGGTTTCATTCGGCGCGCGCATCGCGACCGCGATCTGGGCCTACGCGATGTATCTGTGGAAGATGGTCTGGCCCGCGCGACTGGCGCCCATGTATCCGCATCCCGGAGGTTCGCTGGCGGCGTGGCAAGTAATGGTCGCGGCTGCTGTGCTCATCGCAGTGAGCGCAATCGTGTGGCGATTCCGCGCTCGCCGTTACTTGCTCGTAGGCTGGTTGTGGTTTCTGGGAACGCTGGTTCCAGTGATCGGCCTGGTCCAGGTGGGAGAAGCCGCGATGGCCGACCGCTATGCCTACATTCCGCTGATCGGGATTTTCGTGATGATTGCATTCGGCGTCGCCGACTGGACGAAAGAAGAGAAACTCGGGTTCTGGCCTGCAATCGCAGCGGCGGCGATCCTCATCGGTCTCGCGCTAGCCACGCATCGCCAAATCGGATATTGGCAGAGCAACACTGATCTTTGGTCACACACGCTCGCGGTCACGGAAAACAATTTCGTCGCTGAAAATAATCTGGGCGGAGCGCTGATTCTCGAAGGCAAAGAAGAGGAAGCGCACGCGCATTTCCAGGCGGCCGCTCGCATTAATCCGCGAGATCCCATGAGCCGCAGCAATCTCGGAATTTATTTTCAGCACCACGACCAGATGCGCGAGGCGGTAGCCGAGTACGAGGCCGCGATCGAACTGACTTCCGATCCTGGTCTGTTAGCGCAAACCTACGTCAAGCTGGGTGCGGCCGAGCGTGCCCTCGGAGAAGACGAATTGGCGCAAAGGAGCTTTCGAGCAATCGTTGCGTTTCAATTCCACTCAGTTCAATGCCTGGCGCGGCCTCGGGTTGTTGGCGCAGAAGCAAGGCAAGCTCGACGAGGCGATCAGCGATCTCGCGAGGTCGGCAGACCTGCAACCTTCCGCCCAGGGATACTTCGAACTCGGCCGCGCGGAAGAGCAGGCCGGGCATCTGCCGGAAGCGTTGAACGCCTACCGGCAGGCGCTGAAAATCTCTCCTGAGTTTGTCGAAGCGCAGCAAGCCGCCGACGCGCTGCGGCAGCAGAACAAATAACGTGCACGAAGGTTTTCAAGCAAAGCTACTTCAGCAAGACCCTCCTGCAGGTTCTCTTCCAACGGATACGATACGTTATTTCGCTCTGATGTCCACCGTGGCGCGGGTAGTGTCCCACTCCTCGCGCAACGTGCATCCTGTGGGGGTCTTGTCATACGCGATCGTGAAGTCCTCAACCGGAGATGGCGGCGAGGACATCTTCATATCGATGCGGGCGAGTTCATCCTTTTCGTAACTGTAGGGGATGCCCCATATCGGCTTTCCGCCCTCTGTGGTCTTCTTGTTGATGATCAGAGTCCACTTTTCTGCCGTGGGGAGAACAAACAAGGTGTAGCTTCCGGCAGGCACATTCGTTCCACCCACCACGATGTCAGCGCTCGTCACGAAAGTCGTCGCCGCGTTGGCGCCGTTCCGCCAGACTTTGCCGTAAGGGTCATGATCACCGACCATCTTGCGGCCTTTCAGTCGCGGGCTGGAATAGTCTGTCTTAATGGTTTTGCCCATGCCGAGGTCGCAGGACGCCGACGCCGGCGGACTAGCCTGCGCCGAAGCGAACAAGGTGAGGGTGAAAATCGTGAACATGAGTAAGGCGATTCGTTTTTGCATGATCTCTCCTCTTGGAATACAAAAGTTCGGATGCTGAATGCCAAGGTCTTGACGCGTGAACGAAGAATAAGTCAGCGGCCCAGCCATTATGCGCCATCGGCGCGTGCAGTTACAATCGTTCGATGCCGGTATTCGACGAAAAGCAGGAAGAACTGGAACACTACGAAACCATGATGGGCGTGCCCCGCGGGCGACTCGCCGTCACCATGGACACCATCACCGACGCCATGGCGCTGGTTGGCCAGCACGGCGTCTATTGCCAGAGCCAGCGCTGGCCGGGCAAGCCGGTCATGGACATTCAAATCATCATGAAGAGCCTGACCGACGCGAAAGAGCTGATCCAGAGCGTGATGGAAGAGCTGAAAAAATCGGCCTGACCTCTGTGGTGAAGATCTTCAAGGTTTGACCGAGATCATCACGACGCCATGGGACGCGACCACGGCCGAGAACTTCCCAGTGAACTTTCCCACATCCTTGTGCTGCCACAAGTCGCGCACCGCAGCGCTGACCCCAGTGGGATAACCGAGATCCTCCCAGTTCGCGGTGATCGGCTGTTCTGTTCCACCGCGATTCAACAGGATCACCGCCCGGCTGCCATCTTTCATTTGCTTTGCCCAAACTTCCAGGTCGCCGTTTTTCGCAACCCGCTCGCCTTCGCGTCCGAGCGCGTCCTGATTCACTGCGATGACTTCCTTATTCGTGAGAATGTCGTGAATCTCCGGCCGCATATTGCGCAGGTCATTGCCCGCAATCAGCGGCGCCGCCAGCAGCGCCCACAAACTGAAATGAGAGCGATACTCCACGTCCGTCATTCCGCCGTTGCCGACTTCCAGCATGTCCGGGTCATTCCAATGTCCCGGCCCCGCATAAGATTGCAAGCCGACCTGCTGATCGATAATGGAGAGCACTCCATTCGAGCAACAACTGCCGTCGGGCCACTTCTGCGAACCTCCCCAGCGATCCTGGATGTCCCCGGTCGTGCGCCACAGATTTCCTCCAACTTCTTTCCCCCACAGCCACGGCTTGGCGGTGCCCCACTCGCAAATGCTCAACACGATGGGCCGACCGGAGGCGTCAAGAGCCGCGCGAATGTTGGCATACGAGGCCTTCGCGTCCTGCGAAGTCGCGTTGCACCAGTCGTACTTTAAATAGTCGACGCCCCACGCCGCGTATTGCAGCGCGTCCTGATATTCGTGACCCAACCCTCCGGGACGGCCGGCGCAGGTCTTCGATCCAGCATCGGAATAAACTCCGAACTTCAGCCCAAGTGAATGAATGTAATCTCCCACCGCCTTCATGCCGTGCGGAAAGCGTTGCGGGTCGGCGACGATGTTGGCATTTGCGTCGCGGCTCACCTGCCAGCAGTCGTCGATGTTGACGTAGATGTATCCTGCGTCCTTCATGCCCGACTTCACCACGGTGTCGGCCATGCTCTTGATCATGTCTTCGCTGACGTTGCAGCCAAACTTGTTCCACGAATTCCAACCCATGGGCGGAGTCAGTGCAAGATTCGCCGACGGGGATGCAGTCTGCTGCGCTGCGACGCCCGTGACGAAAAGCAGCGCGCAGAGAAATATGGCGCAGAAAGATATGTTGAGGAGGGCTCGGATCGCTTTCATGCAGACGTTGTACCAGAAGCGCCCGGAGATTGGTAGAAGGTGAGGACGACTCCCATCAATTGGTTTCGGGAAGGGCATGGCTTCCAGCCGTGCCGCTAGCCTTCGCAGAGTCCGCGGGCTTTAGCCCCTGAGGTTCTGCTCGCACTCGAATTTCCGGGGGAAACAACCTCGCCCAGCAGTGTGCAGTCGATCCCGTTTACAATGCCCCAGTGATCCTATTCTGATCACCGCCGTCAACGGAGGAATTCATGCGCAGACTGCTGCCTCTTATTACATTGGTCGTTTGCAGTTGTTCTCTCCTCTGCGTACGCGTTTACGCCCAGAGCGCCGGTTCTCCAGTCGGAATCTTCGAGGGGCACTCCGATGTGGGCACAGTCCTGCACGCGGGCTCGGTCGACTACGATGCCGCGAAGCGAACTTACACCATCAGCGGCAGCGGCGAAAACATGTGGCTCACCGCCGACGCTTTTAAATTCGCATGGAAAAAGGTTTCCGGCGATGTGACGCTGACCGCTGACATTTCCTTCCTGACCAAGACTGGCAACGAGCACAAGAAAGCTGTGCTGATGCTGCGGCAGAGCCTGGACGCCGATTCTGTTTACGCCGACGTCGCGCTGCACGCCAGCGGATTGACTTCACTGCAATTTCGCGACGAGAAGGGCGCAGTGACGCGCGAGATTCAATCGAACCTGTCGGCTCCGAAACGTCTGCGCATCGCCAAGCGCGGAGACTACGTCTACATGTCGCTGGCGCGATGACGGCGAGCCCAAAGTCGCCGGAGGTTGGCTGCGCATTCCCCTGCAGGGTACGTTTTACGTTGGTCTCGGCGTGTGCTCGCACGACAAGGATGTCGTCGAAAAAGCCGTATTCTCCAACGTCGAGCTAAGGCAACCTGCTGCCGCTGCTGACGGAAAGCCGATTCTCTACAGCACGCTCGAAACCATCGCGATCGATTCTGCCGACCGCCGCGTCGCTTATCTCGCGCCCGGACGCTTCGAGGCCCCCAACTGGATGCGCGACGGGAGAGCATTTCTGTTTAACCGTGACGGCCACATCGAGCGGCTCGCCATCGGCAGCGACAAGCCCGTCGTAATCGACACCGGCATCGCGAACCGCTGCAACAACGATCACGGCATTTCGCCCGACGCCACGCAGCTTGCCATCAGCGACAACTCGCAAGGCGGTCACGAATCACAGGTTTACATTGTTCCCATCGGCGGGGGCGCGCCGCGGCGCATCACGCAGAAATCCCCGTCGTACTGGCATGGCTGGTCGCCCGACGGCAAGACGCTGGCATTTGTCGGCCAGCGCGACGGCGATTTCGATATTTATACGATCCCCGCCGCTGGCGGCGATGAGACGAGGCTGACCACGGCCAAGGGACTCGATGATGGCCCCGAATATTCACCAGACGGAAAATATATCTACTTCAACTCCGAGCGCACCGGCCACATGCAGATCTGGCGCATGAAGTCCGATGGCAGCGAGCAGGAACAAGTCTTCTCCGACGACCTGAACAATTGGTTCCCGCACATTTCCCCCGACGGAAAGTGGATGGTCTTCCTCACCTATGGGGCCGACGTGACCGGCCATCCGGAAAACAAAGATGTGATGCTGCGGCTCATGTCGCTTGCCGATAGACAAGAAGATCACAGTTCTGGCGAAATTGTTCGGCGGGCAGGGAACCATCAACGTTCCGTCATGGTCACCCGACAGCAAGCAGCTGGCATTCGTCAGCTACGCTCTCGTGCCAGAAGAGAATGTGAGCCAATAGTTGACTTCCTGCCACGCCGTCACTCCGGCGCCTGAAACGGTGATGCCGGCAATCCTTCCTTGTTGAACAAATTGCAGTTCGGATTCGCAGCCCATCCATAGCGAACTGAAACCGGCGTCGGCACTGCGGAACTCGATACGATCACCGATTCACCCACGATCTTGGCCTCAGCCATAGAATACTTTCCATCCGCACCGGCGACTTCAAAGCCGGTAAGTTCCGCGCCCTTCGCCATCAGTCCGCTCGCATGATCGAACCAGACGCGTAGCGCATGCTCCTCCTGCGTGACCTGGCGGACAAGTGGCCCAGACCATTCGATCTTTTCCCCAAAGGCAATCGCGCGCGCCGCCAGCGCGAGACGCAGTCCGACATCCTGCTTGTCCTTAGGATGAAGGTCGACGGCGTCGCCGATGTCGATGGTGACCGCCATGCCGGTATTCTTGAGCACAAGCGCCTGACGCTGCGCATCGCGCACCTCCGGCCAGAGAGCCTCCGGCGCGGTATTCCAGTTAGCGATCTGCACAAACAGAAACGGAAAATCTCCTTCGCCCCACGCGTTGCGCCAATCACGAATCATGGTCTGAAACAGCCGGGCATAGAGCTGAGCACGCTCCGGTCCGGAGTTTGATTCGCCCTGGTACCAGATGACGCCGCGAATGGCGAACGGCGTCAGCGGCGCAATCATGCCGTTGTAGAGCGCCGCTGGCGCCCACGCCGCGAAATCCGGATGCCATTGCCGCCAAGGAAGCGGCTTGCCCTCAGCCTTGGCCTGCTCGACCGCCTGTTGAAATTCGCGTTCCTCGCGCTGCTGGCGTAAAACCGTGGTTGATTCCTCCGCCAGAGTTTTGGCCCGCGCGGCGAAAACCGGCATCAGCGCGGCATCGGCAGAGAGCGCGTGCAGACTGGTCCACGACTCGGCCGCAGTCCCTCCCCAGAACGACTCGACCAGGCCGATAGGAACGCCGAGCTTCTGCTGCAGATGGCGCGCGAAAAAGTAGGCCACGGCGGAGGATCTGGCTACGGTCTCGGGCGTGCACGCAGCCCATCCTTTCGATTCGACATCTTCCAGCGGGTAGTCGGCAGGCTTCTGTTTCACCATGAAGAGGCGAATCTTAGGATATTGCGCCGCAGCGATTTCGGTTTGCGCATTGGCGAGCGCAGTCATGGGTAGTTCCATGTTCGACTGGCCCGAGGCGACCCAAACGTCGCCTACCAGAATGTCGGTGAGTGCGATCGTGTTCGTCGCCTTGATGTTCATCTGAAACGGGCCGCTAGCTTCGCCCGGAGAAAGATAGATGCTCCAGCGGCCGTCGTCGTCGGCAGTGCACGATTTCGTCTCTCCACGGAAAGTCACAGAAACCGCTTCATGCGGCGCAGCCATCCCCCAGACGTGCACAGGAAGCCCGCGCTGCACCACCATGTGATCCGCGAGCAAGGCTGGCACCGTGACGTCGGCGCGAACGGCGACTGAAAGCGCGCCCAGCACGGTCAGGACCGACGCCAAGCGCAGAACAAGCTGGAAACGACTTCGGATCATGAGTTCTCCCGTTCGGATTCTTGTGAATTGTCCATAGATAGGTCTGGAGGATTCTATCGCGCCAACTTTTCGTCAAAAAATTTCGCCATCAGCTCGAGCGCTTCTTGTGTCTCGGGCAACTGGAAGTGATACCAGAAAGCGTGGGGCAGCGCCTCAAATACGACCAGTTGCGCATCGTCTCCAGCACGCAGCAGAGCGCGATGCAGCGTCGCCGTGTCACTTAGTAAGATGTCGCGCGTGCCGGTGACCAGCAGGCTGGGTGGCATGCCATGCAGATCGGCGAAAAGCGGCGACAAGACCGGATCCTTACGATCGGTCTTGCCGACATATTGATCGTCCGGCAAATGATTGGGATCGATGGGCTCCATCCGCCCAGGAAGACCGTTCAGCGCGAACAGTTGGCGGGAGTCGCCGACGCGGCTGAAATCTGCGAGACCGGAAAAAATTCCGAGCGCGGCGGGCAACGGCAGCCCGAGTTGCTTCAGGCGGATTGCGACTTCGCAGGTGAGAATCGCTCCCGCCGACGTGCCGAAAATCCCGATGCCACGAGGAGAATAAGTCTTCAGCAGTTCCCGGTAAACCGCAACCACATCATCGACCGCAGCTGGAAACGGATTCTCCGGAGCCAGGCGATAATAAACGGACACAACTCTAGTCTTCGACAGGTTCGCAATGGGGATACCCTCAATCAGCGAGCCCGAGTCAGAATTGAATCCGCCGCCGTGCAGATTGATCAGCACGCGGTTGCCCGCTGCGCCCGATAGCGGTGTAATGATGTCCGTGCGCACGCCCGCGATGCTGGTCTCCTCGACATTCACGGGATAACGTTTGCGCGCCTCGGCGGAGGCCATTGTGCGCCAGGCGTCGGTGTGAGTGCGGCGTTCGGCCAAGGTTTCCGGCGGGCCCACTTTTTGCTGGGCGAGTGATTCCAGCCACTTCTGTGCTTCGGGACTGATGGTCGCCGGCATGGGAACGACGCGCGTGATGTGTGCGGTACCGTCGGGATCGAAGGTCGCTGCATCCCGCGGCGGGGCTGAACCGGACTGCGCCGTCAAAGACGTTGTTGCTAGGACAGCGGTCAAGGCGATTAATGCGCAACCTGCCACTCTTATTTTCATCGAAACATTTGTATCAAAGGATGCGTCTCAGAGAAAAGATCGGATGACCACTTCCACCCATTATGGCAGCAGGCCAAACACCGCCACGCCATTAGGCGTGCCGACAAACACCTTTCCATTCACAACAATCGGAACCATGAACTTGTTGCCAGCTCCAAAGTGGTCGCGACCATTGGCCGCCTCATTGCTGTTGTAAAGTTCGGTCGCCAGATTCGTGGCAGCGTAGGCGTGCAGCACCGCAGGGTTGCTGTTTTCCACCGCCCAGAGAATCGCGTTGTTCGAACCGTTGGCTGAAATCGTCGGCGTCGTGCCGGGATAAGCAAACGTGTGGCTGGACTTCGAACTTGGCGTGGTTGACAGTTTGGCATTCGCGATCGGAAATGCGCGAATAGAATCGCCCACCGCTCCGTAATAGACAGTATCGTCGAAGACGGCTGGTTTGGAAAATACCTGACCGCCTAACGCGCCCGAAATTTCCTGGTAGATGTTGTCGGAGGTGGAGTTGAATTTCCCCATCGAATTGCGATCCACGACATAGATCACGGAATCCTTGCCCGCGCCCACAGCCAACTGGTACACGTGCCCGCTGTTGTCAGTCAAATCCATCAACACCACTGCGCCGCCCGACCCAAGGTCCTCATCGGCATTCGACTCGGCAAACGTTCCCGACATGGTGAAATAATCCGCAACGGTCAGAATCGGCGGCGCGGAAAGCTTGAGAAAGCTATTGCCGAAGTCGCCCTTGATGGGGAAGTTGTTGGCATCGAGCTGGGTGTCGAATGTGCCGTTGGCGTCGAGCAAATAAATATCCCCATTCAAATCTGCAGCCGGAGCGGCGCCCGACATCCAAATCGCGCCGTCGTTCCCGTTTGGAGTTACGTCGAGCACCTGCGTCTGCGCGAGCGTCAGCGCGTCGTATCCGAGGATCCATCCGGTGTAGGGCCGGTCATCGCAGTGCGAGGCCCACATGGTGTAGAGCACGCCATTCGAAAGCAGCAGCCCCGCTCGTTCCTTATATTGTGCGGGATTGAAAATCACATTTCCGTTTTGGCTGTCGTCGCCCGTGCCGGGGAAGGTGGCCTGCACCGTGACGGGGCCGCCGAACAACTCCGCTCCCGTGACCAGATCAAGCGCGTGCACGCGCTGAAAATAATTCGAGCTACTCTTCGACATCGCCACCGTGTAGAGCGCGCCATTGGGCCCATTGCCGCGGTTGATGACTGGAGTCGACGTGATGCCGATCTCCGGTGTGACCTGCGAGCAGCCGCGATTGTCGCTCGTCGTCTCTCCGGAGCCGAGCAAAGAAACTTGCCACAGAGTCACTCCGCTGTCGGCGTCGAAAGCATAAACGCTGTCGTGCTCGGTTACTACGTAGAGGATGTTGTGCGTGCCCTTCCCTGGAATGCTGACTTGCGAGAGGTAAAGCGGCTGCCCATCGACCAGGCCGTCGACGGTATAGAAACCAAGTTTTCCAAACGTGGTGGAGTTGACGTTGACAGGCGTGAGCGTCGTTTCCGCCTGGTTGGCGCCGTCGCGCCCGTTGTCATACTGGTAAGTAACGACGTCGACCGGTGCAGCCGTCTGCGTCACAGTGAGCGTCGCCTGGTTGCTGGTTGTGTTCCCAAGGGAATTGCTGACAACTAGGTCGAACTGCGATCCGTTGTCGGTGAGGGCAGTGGCCGGCATCGTGTAACTGGACGATGTTGCGCCAGAAATATTTGAGCTTCCCTTTTGCCATTGGTAACTCAGAGGCGCTGTGCCGGCCGCAGTGACGCTAAACGTGGCCGTCGCCCCCACCATGACACTCTGGTTGGCAGGTTGAATGGTGATGAGTGGCGTGGAATTCACCGAGAGCGTCGCGGCATTGCTGGTGACGCTGCCTCCTGGGTTGCTGACGGTTACTTCGAACTGGGATCCGTTATCGGTTGCACTGGTGGCGGGCGTGGTGTAGCTGGCTGCGGTCGCGCCGAGGATGCTGGTGGTTCCTCGTTTCCACTGGTAGGCGAGAGACGTTCCCGTGGCGACCACGCTGAACGTCGCGGTCTGCCTGCTATTGACGGTCTGACTAGAAGGTTGTGCGGTAATGACGGGAGGAGGCGTTTGCGATTTCGTCGAGCCCGACCCGCATCCCGTTGCCAGCCACAGCAGCAGTAAAGCAGCGCTGGTCGCCGTTCTCCGCCGAAGTCTCATCTCCCAGTTCCCATCGAAGAGGTGAAGGACATGCGAACAGCAGCCGCAGTTACACCAACGTATATTTTCCGCGTTCGATCATCTTCTGTGCGATCTGCTGGCGCAGTTCGATGGTATTGAACGGTTCGTATTTCGCCAGCCGGCGCAGAATCGCAAGTTGGGTGCGCAGCATGTCCCCGTCGGCAACCGCCGCAGTCACCTTACGCGCCGCCGACTCGACTTTCTCGAAAGCCTGTGACAGATAGACGCGGGTCATGGCAATCGGCAGCGCCGCGCCCGCTTCGCCCTTGGCCTCCACAATCTTTTGCGCGCGCAGCACAGCCGATTCCATCGCGTAGGCCTCAATCGTCATGTCGGCGATCGCGCCCATGATTTCCTGCTGATCCTGAATGGCCTGCATATATTTCTGAGTCGCCGCGCCAGAGGCAAACAGTCCCAGCTTTTTTGCCTGCCCCACCAGCTTTCGTTCTTCGGGCAGGGCGCCTTCGAGTTCCTCGGCAATCGACGGACCCGAGAGCACTTCGTCCATCAGTTTCTTGATGGCAGGCATCAGCGGCAACTGCCCGCTCATGGCGCGCTTCAGCAGGAAGCCAGTAATGATCAACCGGTTGATCTCGTTGGTGCCCTCGAAAATGCGATTGATGCGGGCGTCGCGATAGGCGCGCTCGGCGGGATACTCTTCGACAAATCCGTATCCAGCGTAGATCTGCACCGTCTCGTCGACGACGTAATCAATCATCTCCGAGCCCCAGACTTTAATAATCGAACACTCGACGGCGTATTCCTCAATCGCCTTCAGCGTCTGCCGCGCCGCGTCGGCGGCTGATTTGTCGACTTCGCCCAAAGCTGTGTCCATCATCCCGACCGTGCGATATACCATCGATTCGCCGACATACAGCAGAGTCGCCATGTTGGCGATCTTCTCCCGCACCAGCCCGAAATCGGCAACGACTTTGTTGAATGCCTTTCGCTGTTTCGCGTAGCTGATGGCATTCTCCATCGACACTCGGCCTCCGCCCACGCACATCGCACCCAGCTTGAAGCGGCCCACGTTCAAAATGTTGAACGCGATCACGTGCCCCTTGCCGATTTCACCTAGCAAATTCTCGACCGGAACTTTGCAGTCGTTGAGAATGATTGGACAAGTGGACGACCCGCGAATGCCCATCTTGTGCTCTTCGGCGCCGACGGAGAATCCGGGGAAGGTTTTCTCGACCAGGAACGCGCTGAACTTCTCCCCATTAATTTTGGCGAAGACCGTGAACAGATCGGCGAACCCGGCATTGGTGATCCACATTTTTTCGCCGTTCAGCACGTAGTGCTTCCCGTCGGACGAGAGTTCGGCGCGCGCGCGGCAGTTCAGCGCGTCCGAGCCAGACGAAGCTTCCGACAAAGCATACGCGCCGACAATCTCGCCCGCGGCCAGGCGCGGCAGATACTTATGCTTTTGCTCTTCGGTGCCGAAGTACACGATGGGCAACATACCGATGCCGCTGTGCGCGCCCCAGGTGGTGGCGAAGCCGGCATACTTCGCGATGTGATCGGCGATCACGGCGGCGGTGACCTTGTCCATTTCAAGTCCGCCATAAGCTTCGGGAATCTCGACCGCGCTCAGCCCCAGTTCGCCAGCCTTTTTCAGCAGATCGCGGGAAACCGAGAAATCCTTGTGCTCGATCTTCTCGGCGTTCGGAAGGATTTCGTTGACGGCAAACTCTTCCGCCGTCTGCCCGATCAACCGGTGCTGTTCGCTGAAATCTTCCGGCGTAAATATGTCTTCTGGCTGCCGCGTTTCCAGCAAAAAGCTGCCGCCGGAAATCCTGCTTTTCAACATGCCGGTCTTGGGAACTGCCGTAGTCGTTGCCATGTATCTCCCTCGCGAAAGAAACCGCCGAATCCGCGGCCAAAGGAACTTCTGCAATTCTAATGCGGGAAGGAAGGGAATGATAGGAGGGAAACTCCGGTGATAGCGGGTGTTTCTTGCCGGTATCTTCGCTACTGGTGCAGTTGGAAGGCGTCATCCCGAAGGCGGCGTAGTTCAGCGAGTGAGGGATTTTGTATGGGAGCTTTGCTGGACGCTCTGCCGGCCCGCGCGCAAGATCGTTCCCTCCGCCTGAAAAGCGGCTCCGGGCAGAATGGCACCTTTATGAACGAAGGCTGCCGAAAGTCTTTCAGCGATGGCTCAGCCTCAACCCCAGAGGGTCAAACGAGAACCCCGCCGAGTGGTCCGGGACCCTGAAGCTGCTGTGGGGAAGGGGCGTCGGCGATCTTCGCTGGCACGCTTGATATCTGTTCTGCAGCTCCCGGTAGAAACCGGCTTCGCTCGCCGCCGAAATAGTGGAGTCAGAACACTGCTGCCACGGACCCAGGGCGCAATAGATTTGCCGATCCTGTTCCGCTGCTTGCATGCGCTGCGCCTGCTGCTCCATCATCATGCGCAACCCGTCACACTCGTCCTGATACCAGGTTTCTTGGAAGCAACCGCCGTTCGTCCAAACTTCTCCCGCCTGGCAGCGACGCTCGATCTGGTTCTGGATAACGTTTCCCCCACATCCATTTCGGCCGTGGACTTGTCCCGCAGGACAGACCGGACACGGGCCTCGAAAGCAGATTGGGCGCCGCAGTTCAGCGACCGGCTCCTTGGGCTCGGGTTTAGGCTTCGTCGGTTTGGGCTCCGGCTTCGGAACGTGGTGCCGCAGGAAGGAGAAGAAGCCGTGTTTGTGAGATGTTTCTGTCTTGCCTTGCATCCCCTTACTGGGCTCATGGATGGAGCGTGCCGTGTTGGAATGAGAAGTATCGGAACGAGAGGTGCTGGAATGAGAGCTGCTGGAGCGAGATGTGCCGGAGTGCGACGATGCCGCCCCCGCACTAGAACTGTGCCCAGTCGCGCTGTGTCCACTCGAACTGTGCGAACTCGATCCGCCGCCTGAACTGTGGCTGCCTGAACTTCCTGAAGAGGAGGAACCGCCGGAGGAACCGCCGTGAGAACCGCCGCTCGAGCCACCGGCGCTGCCGCCTCCCGAATGCTGTGCGAATGTGTTGGGCGAGAGTAGCAGGAGAATCGCGAGAGCTAAGGTGAAGCGCAGCGCCGCAAAACCGATAGAGAAGAGCCGCATACAGCACCTCCGTACCGACCGAACTTTACTGGTCGAGCTTGCTGGCCAAAGCTTAACGGCCGACCGGAGCCTGAAATGCCTTGTTCCTTGAGCCTTTTGCGTCCCATGGCAGACTACTCCCGGACCGTGTCAAGGAGCGTAGCAGTCGGGTAAAGATAGGTAGAAAATTGTGACGAAAGATCGCTCAGCGGTCGGCCGTTGCCGAGCGAATCTCAGTTGTTTTCAGGCTATAGCGCGTCGCCGGCTGGCAGGTCGAATAGCCCGCCGGATGGGTGGAGTCGGAATCCATGGAATCGCGCGCGACCACGTAGCTGCGGATGGCGTAGCAGGTCAGGCTCTCCTCGTGCAAGCGGTCGAGCTGGCTCTCCAGCAATTGGCGAACGTGAATCTCGAGTTTGAGCTGGTCCGCTGGAATCTGATCGGGACGATCTTGTCCTGTGACGAGAGAGCCTGTAGCGTCCGGGAATATCCTCCAGGGCTCCGCTGCCGTGGCTGCTGTCGGCAGGTTCAGGCTAGAAAAGAAAGACTCCCGGTTCAAACTTGGGCCTTTCTTGAAATGCACAGCAATGACCCCAGTCGAGGGCAACGAGCTTTGAGTCTGCTGGTCCTGACCGAACGCCGACAGAGAACACAGCAACAGCGCGGCAGCGAGAAGGCGGGCGAGAGTCATAGGAACCCTCCTGCCAGCAAATTATAGCGCCGTTCCTTAGTTCAGATTCTCGAAGATTCCCGCAGCGCCCATGCCTCCCCCAACGCACATGGTCACCATGCCGTAGCGGGCGTTGCGGCGTTTCAGCTCGCGGATCACACTCGCCGTCAGCTTGGCTCCGGTGCATCCCAGCGGATGTCCCAACGCAATCGCGCCGCCGTTGGGATTTACTTTGCCCGGGTCGAGCCCCGCTTCTTTGATCACGCCCAGCGACTGCGCCGCGAAGGCCTCGTTCAACTCGATCACATCGATATCAGCCAGCTTCAGCCCAGCCATTTTCAGCGCCTTCGGAATCGCGAACACCGGGCCGAGTCCCATTTCTTCCGGCTTGTATCCGGCGGTCGCGAACGAGACATACCGCGCCAGCGGCTGGATGCCCAGCGCCTTCGCCCGCTCCGCCGACATGACCACGGCCGCGGCCGCGCCGTCCGACATCTGCGAAGAATTTCCGGCCGTGACCGTGCCCTTCACGTGAAACGCCGGCTTGAGCGCGAGCAGCGCTTCGAGCGAGGTATCGCCGCGCGGGCCTTCGTCGACTTTGAACGCAATCTCCTGCCGCTTCGGCTTCGAGCCATTCGGCGTGGTGAAACTCACCGGCACGGGCACAACTTCATCGGTGAACTTTCCCGCCTGAATCGCCGCCAGCGCCTTCTGATGGCTGCGCAGCGAGAATTCATCCGCCGCCTCGCGCGTGATGCCCAAACGCTGCGCGACCCGCTCGGCCGTCAGTCCCATGGAAAGATAAGCGTCCGGGATAATGATCGACGAGCCAGGGATTGGGCGAGATCTTGTGGCCGCCCATCGGGATCATCGACATCGACTCGGTGCCACCGGCGACGATCACCTCCGCCCCGCCACTCATGATGCGCTCGGCCGCCATGGCAATCGCCTGCAGTCCCGAGGAACAGAAGCGATTGATGGTCAGCGCCGAAACTTCCACCGGCAATCCCGCGCGCAGCGAGGCGATGCGGGCCACGTTCATCCCCTGCTCGGCCTCGGGCATGGCGCAGCCCAGGATGACGTCTTCAATTTCTTTGGCGTCGAGTTGCGGCACGCGTTCGAGCGCGCCCTTGATGGCGATGGCGGCCAGTTCATCGGGACGAGTGGCGCGGAGCGTGCCTTTGTAGGCGCGTCCACAGGCGTACGAACCGAAGAAGCAATGATGACTTCACGCATAAGAATTCTCCATTGTCGAGAGCACGTCATTGGATGCCCGTCGTCGTACGTCGGCTTCAACCGCGCAGCTGTCACTTCCCCGGCGCGGGCGCAAAAAAGAAATAGTCGGCCGTGTAACTGCTCTTGGTTTCCGCGTCTTTGTGCGACTCGTCGCAGGCGTCGTCTACCGGGCTTGCCGCCGTGCGTGTGGACGCGCTGAATCGCCGTCACCTTCGCGAGCTGGCCTTTGCCCGCGTTGCTCACGACATTCACCAGCAGCCAGGGAATGGAGTCCGAATCGAGCGAGTCGACGTGGGCCGCGGCTTTGCCCGTGACTTCGCTGCCATCTTTCAGCTTCCAGGTCGGCAGCTTCGAAGTGGGTCGGCGAGTGCTGGCCAATCACTTTATCTTTCCGATCGCTGCAACTCGGCCTCGGGACCTTTCAGCGTCCAGGCGAACTTGCCGTCGGCGCCCGCCTGGCAGGTGTAGATCTGCGATCCCTTGGCGTGCAGAGAAAGCACGGGCTCGAGCCCTGCGGGAACGGCGATCGCATCCGGCACGTCGGGCGCGATTTCTTGCGCAGGCGCGTCTTTTTGGAGTTGGATTGGGCGTTCGCGAGTGGGGTTGAAGAAATGAGGACGATCAGACCGAGGACCGCAGCGAGCAGCGAGAAGAAGTCTTCGCATCAGGCGATTGTAGCACAGGACAAACAAAAATTCGCCTTCGACGAACCGCATAGCAAATCATTTTCCGATGCGCGACGCGAAGCAACCGGGGCGCGAACTACCGGCTCGTGCCAGCGTTACCAAGCGCTGAATCGCACGTAGGGGCTCGCCGAGCATAAGTAAATCTTCTTCTGGTCATCACGAATCTTCTCGCCCTTCCAGACGTTGAAGGAAATGGCGAGGATCACATTCTCCTTGTGTTTTTGCCCGTTCACTTTTTTCGTCTCGGCGTTGAAGAACGCAGTCATCACGGTACCCACGGGAAGATCGGAAGCTGTCATGCTTCGCTTGTTGACATTTGGTACTGAACAACTCGCCTCGAAGTGTCCGACAAAAGTATCGGTCTTGTCTTTGTTAGTGAATGACAGAGTAATTTGTTCACCGTTTACCTCCGCCACGGTACCGGTGAAGGTCGAACCGGTATATTTGGATGGATAGTAGTTAGTCGGCGCGGTTCCGAACTGAGCCAGTGCCAACCCAGGCAGCAAACCGGCCCATACAATCGCGGATATTGTGCGGAGCATGAAGATTTGCATAGCTAGTTCCTCAGCGTCTTCCCCGTCTTCAGCGTGAACTGAATTCTCTCCTGCGTTTTCTTCTCGCCGCAGAGCGATTTGAAAGCCTCGCGCTCCAGGTCGAGGACGTACTGCTCGCTCACCGGCGTGCCGGGAGTGACATTGCCGCCGCAGAGGACTTCGGCAATTTTTCCGCCCAGCTTCACTTCGTAGTCGGTGATGAAGTCGCCCTGGCGCATGAGGTAAACGCCCATCTTGAGCGCGGCGAGAAGATTTTCGCCGGGCGCGGGAATGTCGGTGCGCGGAACGGGCGGCTCATATCCCCCGCGGGCCAGTTCGAGAGCGCGGGCCTTGGCGTCGGAGAGCACACGCTCGCGATTCATGGTGATTCGGTCGGCGTCGGAGATGAATCCGAAGCCACGGGCTTCGTCCGCCGAAATGGCGACCTTGGCGGTGGCAATGGTCTCGAAGGCTCTCTTCATGGCCTCCATCATTTCGACGGAGCCGGCAAGCGCTTCGCCGGAAACTTTGCCTCGCGATGCTGCCGCACTGTCGACCGCGCGCAGCAGCATTTCTTTACATCCTCCGCCTCCGGGGAGCAGGCCGACGCCGACTTCGACCAATCCGGCATAAAGCTCGGCGTGTGGCTGGCGCGCCGCG
>CAVWLI010000015.1:0-6030 GCA_963755795.1 uncultured Acidobacteriota bacterium
GCCACCACTTCGAATATCGTTGTCTCGCATACGTCATCATCGTGCCGATAGATCAGGATGGTCATTTTGCCGCTCTCGATCGCTCGGGTACGGATGCGCGCTATGTCAGGACGGCCTTTGGTTTTGTCGATCGTCACCGATACCCCATGGTCATGTTCAATGACGGTGGTCGGGAAACATCCCTCGACAACGATAGTGCTACCGATCTCGTCGTCGCCAGACAGATGTAGTGTGGCTATGAGATCACTTTCATCGTAGTCGAGTGTAGGGTCAACGGCCCCATCCTCCTCATTGTATAGGTTCTTTGTGGTGAACCGTGCTCCGTCGTCGAAATTCATTTACCTTTCCTTTCAGCTATGGATTGATCGATCGCCAGCTTGGTGATGAGGTTCTGCGTCCCAGCACCGTGCCGTTATCGCAGCAAATGGAACTGAAGGATTTTGCGGCGCACGTAGCGGAGAAGTTCAACATTCATCACATTGAGCCATGGAGCCCGGTTTTTCCGTCGACCGATGCGAAATATCTGGAGCAGCTTCGGACCTCGGTGGACCAAGCCCATTCGTCGGTCGTGGACATCGCCGTCGACCAGGGACACAGCCAGTATGCGATGGACAAGACCGAGCGCGAACGAGCCGTGACCGGAAGCATGCTGTGGATCGACGTTGGGGCTGCACTGGGTTCGCCCAGCATTCGTACCCACATCGACGGCGCAAAGGATTCAAAACCGGACGTAGGACGCGCAGCCGACACGCTGGCGCGAGTGGCTGAATACGCCGCGAAGAAAAATGTTGTGGTGCATCTGGAAAATGACAATCCGGTCAGCGAGGATCCGTTTTTTATTGCGCAGGTGATTGAGAAGGTGAATAGCCCATGGCTGCGGGCGCTGCCGGACTTTGGCAATTCCTTGGCCGCCCACGATGAGGAATTCCAGGAGCGCGCAATGGAAGCGATGTTCGCGCATGCCTATGCGATCTGCCACGTGAAAGACGGCGAGGTGGATGACAATGGCAAGCGCTCGCACGTCGACCTGGCGAAGGCCTTTGCGATCCTCAAGAAACACGGGTACAAGGGATACTGTTCGATTGAGTACGACGCGCCGGGCGATCCTTATAAGCCGACGGCGGAGTTGGTGGAAGAAACTGTGAAGTTCCTTTCATAAGCGAGGACAGCAGATTCCTCGCTGCGCGCTCGGAATGACAAACTTTTCCGGAGAAACCGATGGCGGGACAAGGAATTCGGCGGCGGCAAGTGTTGCGGATTCTGGGGACGGCCGCGGCGGCGGCGCAGTTTCCGGGATTCAGCAAGTGGGGATTCGCCTGCGGGCATATCGGCAATGCAGCTTTGCAGATCAAGCCTGCGGTGTATCGTCCGCAATTTTTCACGGCGGCGGAGTATGCGACGGTCGAGCGGCTGACGGAGATTATCATTCCGAGCGATGAGACTCCGGGCGCGAAAGAAGCGGGAGTCGCGGAGTTCATTGACTTCATGGTGGCCAGCGATCCTGAGCCGCAATATCCCTTTCGCATGGGACTGGCGTGGCTGAACGCGCGTGCCGAGGAAACAAACGGGAAGAGGTTTGTCGAGCTGACGCCGGAACAGCAGACCTCCCTGCTCGAACCCCTGGGATTCAAGGGTAAGGCGCAGCCGGGTCTGGAAACCGGCGTGCAATTCTTCCGCCTGATGCGCGAGTTCACAGTGACCGGCTTCTATACCAGCGAAATCGGGTTCAAAGAACTGGATAATCCAGCGCTGAAGTTTTACGCTGAGTCGCCGGAATGCCCGCACAAAGGCGATCCGGAGCACGCGCATCTTTCACAGGCCCACTCCTGATAGCGCCGAGACCGAGAGCATGGACAAGCAAACCTACGATGTGATCGTAATTGGAACCGGCGCTGGCGGCGGCATGACGATCAAGACGCTGTGCGAGGCGGGGCTGAAAGTGTGCGCCCTGAACGCGGGGCGCAGGCTCGATCCGGAAAAAGACTTCCGTTACCACCGCATGCCGTGGGACATGAAGTTTCGCGGGCTCGACGATCCCAAGCGGCGCGCCGAATCGTTCGGCTACATGGACAACGAGTACACCAAAGCGGCGTGGGACCACGAGATTCCGTTCACGGTTGCGCCGGGAACAAAATGGATGTGGCCGCGGTGCAACGCAGTCGGCGGCAAAACAAATTTCTGGGGACGGAGTTCGGCGCGCTTCGGTGACATTGATTTCAAGGCGGCCTCGCACGACGGCTATGACGTGGACTGGCCCATTACGCATGATGAGATCAGCCCGTATTACACGCGGGTCGAACAAATGATTGGCGTGGCCAGCACCGTGCAGAATCGGCCGAGCAATCCCGATGGCTCGTACTTGCCGCCATTCAAGTTTCGCTGCCTCGACTTCATTCTGCAGGCGGGATGCAACAAGGTTGGTGTGCCGTACTTGCCGGATCGTTGCGCGCAGCTTACGCAGCCGCACGAAGGGCATCCGGCGTGTCATTTCTGCGGGGAGTGTACGACGGGCTGCGACGTGGGAGCATTTTTTTCGACGCCATATTTTCTGCTGCCCAAGGCCGAGGCGACGAAGAACCTGGAACTGCGCACGAACGCGCTGGCGAAAAACATTCTGGTGGATGAATACGGTCAGGCGAGGGGCGTGGCTTACATTGACCGCACGACGAAGCAGGAAGTCGAGGTGTACGGGCGCGCGGTGGTGGTGGCGGCGTCGTGCATTGAATCGGCGCGCGTCATGCTGAATTCAAAGTCGCGTCACTGGCCGAATGGAATTGCCAACTCCAGCGGGCAGCTGGGCCGTAACCTTTGCGATCATCTTTATGGCGAGGCGGCGCGAGGATATTTGCCGCAGTTGGTCGGCCAGCCTAGTTTCCCAGATCATGTGGCGGACAGCACGATTGCGTGGATGCCGCGCTGGCAGAATCTGAACGATCCACATGAAGAGAAATTCATCCGCGGGTATTCCGTCTATCCCGACGGTGGATGCACGGAGTTTCCCTGGTTCGCCAATGAGGTTGACGGTTTCGGATCATCGTTCAAGCGCGAGATTAAGCGGAGGTATCCTTCGCCGATCAGTTTTGGAATTCAAGCTCCGTCATTGCGCTCGGACACGAACTATATGGATCTCGATCCGGAGGTCAAAGATCCGTACGGAATTCCTGTGGCTCGCATGCACTTCGAGTGGGACGAGAATGTGTTGAAGATGTGGGAGCACTCCAAGCAGGTGTGCGCCGAGGTGCTGCGCGCGGCGGGTGGGGTGCTCGAAGGATCGGGAGAAACTCCTGAGATTCCGGGCTGGAGCCTGCATGAAACCGGAACGTGCCGCATGGGAAATGATCCCAAGAATTTTGTGACGAACCGCTTTGGGCAGACGCACGATGTGCCGAACTTGTACGTGTGCGACGCCAGCGTGTTTCCGAATTGTACGGACAAGACCACCACGATCAGCATTTTGGCGTTCTCGCTGCGCACCTCCGAACATCTGATCGAGAACTTCCGCCAGGGTGAACACAAGGCCGCGTGAGTCGAGCCGGAACGAGTATTCGTTTTTTATTCGCCTATCGCGTAGTTTTGTGGTACATGTATTTGCATGCGAAAAGCAGTCAACCATCTTAAAAAATCGGATCCAATCCTGCGCGGCATTATTGAGCGAGTGGGGCCATGCCGCATGGAGTTTGGAGAGCCGGAGTTTTCCAGCCTGGCCGAATCGATTGTTTATCAGCAACTGAACGGCAAGGCCGCGGCCACGATTTTCGAACGCTTCGCCGCACTGGCGGGTGATCCGCTCACACCGGAAGGGATTCTCAAGCTGAGCGATGAACAATTGCGAGGCGTGGGGCTATCGAAGCAGAAGTCGGCATATCTGAAAGATCTGTCGGCGAAGACGGCGGCCGGGGAACTCGATTTTGCGAGGCTGCCGGAGTTGTCGGATGACGAGGTGATCGAACATCTGACGCAGGTCAAGGGCATCGGAGTGTGGACCGCGCATATGTTTCTGATGTTTTCGCTGCGGCGTCCGAACGTGCTGCCCACGGGCGACTACGGCGTGCAGGTGGCCATCAAGAAACACTACAAGAAGCGGAAACTGCCTAAGCCGAAAGACATGGAGAAGATCGCGCGGGCGTGGGAGCCTTATCGCAGCGTGGCTTGCTGGTATATGTGGAGGAGTCTGGACATCAAGACCGTTTAGCCACAAACAGAAGCAAGGGGGTCCTTGCTTGTCCTCTGTGAACCTCTGTGGCCTCTGTGGTTAAATGGTTGCGATGGCTGATCTCAAGATTCGTGTGCTGGTGGCGAAGCCGGGGCTCGACGGGCACGATCGCGGGGCGAAGGTGATTGCCCGCGCGCTGCGCGATGCCGGCATGGAAGTGATCTATACCGGTTTGCGGCAGACGCCGGAGATGATTGTGACGCGCGGCTCTGCAGGAAGATGTGCAGGTGATCGGGCTGTCGATTCTTTCCGGGGCGCACAACGCCATTGTGCCGCGGGTGATGGACCTGCTCAAGCAGAACAAGATGGACGATGTGATCGTGGTGGTGGGCGGCATTATTCCGAACCAGGATATTGAGGGACTGAAGAAGATCGGCGTGGCTGCGATTTTCCAGCCGGGCACGGCCATGGACGACATCGTTCAGTTCATTCGCACGCACGTGAAGGGGCCGGGCGTACCGGCGGCCGGCTGATGGCCGGGATCAACGCTTCCCGCGCCCGCGAAATTCTTTCCAACACGGTCGGTCCGGTGCCGTGGTACTGGAAGACTTTTCCTGCGTTCCGCTCTTTATCTCAGCAAAAGTTCGTCTGGTCCCATCACGGCGAGCAGGGTCCCATTGCCCACCTGGTCACACTCGGCCTTGAACAGGAACCGGACAAGGCTCGACTTGCGCTGAACACTTACTGTCGGCCATTCTTGGTGCCGCCGCATTTCGTCGGCATCTGGTGCCCGGAGGGGCGGAATATTCGGCTGGCCTGTTTTGATCCTGACCAGTTGAAGGCGTTTGATCTGGCGGAGGTCGCGGGCTGGTTCAAGCCATCTGCCGACCGCATTTATTCCGGGACCGCTCCGGTTGCGGATTTCGAAGTGCCGGTCACGCTCGGGCCGGGCATGCACAAGATCGAAACGCCCGCGCAATTCGCGACCGTGGACGAATTAATTGTCCCGACAAGCTACAAAGCGATGTCGAACGACGAACCGGCGTTTGCGCTGTTTGTCTTTTACCCGCAAGCCGGACTGGTGGAGGTATTACCCCAGAAATGGTTTACCGCAGCGCAGTACCGCGTGGGCCAGCAATGGATTCCGCGCGTGGCGCGCGACCCGGAGTCGCACCGCATCGTCGGCGAATGCTTTGGCGTGGGAACGTTTCTTTTGGAAGAAGACGGCTGCCGCTTGGCGGAGTGGGTGGAGAGGACTTCCTAGCCGAGGAAACTCTAGTGAAGCGGGTAGCCCGGTGCACCGGGCAATAGCCCATCGACTTTGATCACTTTCACTCCGGGCTTGACATCGCCGACATACACCAAGCCGATGGCTCCGGGTAGGGCCCGGACAGCCTCCAGAACCATCCCAACGGAGGGAGCGACAAAGGGTTCGGTGTCGGCCTCGCCGCGAACGACTTGGCCCGTCCAATATTGTTTGTACTCGCTTTCTGACTGGTTGAGGAACTTCAGCAGAGCAGCTCTTTCTCGAGAACCGGGGGCGCGCACGATGATTTTTACAGCTGCGCCATTCGGCCAGATGCGCTTTTCACCGTTCAACAGTTTGCGCAGGTCGCCCCGGCTCAAGTTCGTGACGGGATTTTCGGGAGGGACCACGACCGCAAAGTCTCCCTGAGCAGCTGCCGGCGGGGTGAAGGCAAAGCCGGCCAAGAAGACGAGCAACAGGATCGAGATGGATCGTCCATTCATGTCGTGTCCCATTTAAAAAGTAAAGGCAACCTGGAGATGCAAGCCGTCCAGGTCGGGTAGCCCCTCGCGCTGCGTGTGGTCTAACTGCGCTTTGAAAGCGACCCAGTCGTTGAAGTCGTAACGGGCGC
>CAVWLI010000016.1:0-14052 GCA_963755795.1 uncultured Acidobacteriota bacterium
CCACTCCAATCTTCCGCCCCGGTCGCACCAGGCATTCCCACTCATTCGGCTCCTCCAGCACTTGCCGCGTCAGCAAGACTTCAACCCGCCCCGGCGACGTCGGGTGCCCCACACTTCTCGCGTTCTCGGCGAGAGGGTGGGGGCTTTGACTCGTGCGTTCAATTGCAAGCGAGTGCCCCATTTCTCGCGTTTTTTGCGAGAATTGGGGATTTTGACTTTCTGGAAGTTCCGCTCCGGCCCGCCGCCCATAAAGCCGCGCTGGAAACACGCGCGTGTTATTGAACACAACCAAATCGCCCCCGCGCAGCAACTCCGGAAACTCCCGAAACTGCCGATCCACCAACGCTCCGGCTCCCGATGTCACATGCAGCAGCCGCGATCCGGCGCGGTCCGGCAACGGTTCCTGCGCAATCAACTCTTCCGGAAGTTCGAAGTGGAAATCGGAAACCAGCACGCCCCCGATTATAGGGACGGACCCTCCCACCACGCCGCATCCCCGCGAAAACCGCGCCCAATTTTTGACGAAATTATGGATTGTTTCCGCAACCCGCGGGCTGATACTATGCCAATGCCAGACTGCGGCCTGCTTTTTATCATCTCCCCCAAGGGTAACCATGCCTACGGAGCGCAAACATAGGGAAGAAATCGTCCGTTACGGACGCATGCTCCACGAACATGGCTTCGTGGCCGCCATGGATGGCAATCTCTCCGTACGCCTGGATGCCGACCGCATCCTCGTCACCCCCACCTGCGTCAGCAAAGGCGCCATGAAGCCCGCCGACATGGTCATCGTCGACCTCGACGGGCAACAGGTCTCCGGCCGCCGCAACGTGACCAGCGAAATTGGCATGCACTTGCTTATCTATCGCATGCGCCCCGATATTCAGGCCATCTGCCACGCTCATCCTCCCACCGCCACCGGCTTTGCCGCCGCTGGCATTCCCTTGACCGAGCCTCTCGTATGCGAGGTCGTCATGGGCCTGGGATGCATTCCGCTGGCCTGCTACGGCACGCCCGGCACCTCGGAATTGGCTCGCACCCTCGAGCCCTACGTTCCCAGCTACGATGCCATCCTCATGTCGAACCACGGCGTCGTCAGCTACGGCGACACCCTCGAACACGCCTACATGAAGATGGAAACCGTCGAGCACTTCGCCCAGATCGCCCTGGTCACGCACCTGCTCGGCCGCCAGCAGCCGCTGAAAGAAGTGGAAATCGAAAAACTTTTACTCGCCCGCACCAAGTATTTCGGCGCAAAAATCGCCGCCGCCATGCCCCTGCCCCGCGCCCCCCAAAAAGTCAGCTAAGGTTCGTATCAGGGCATGCCTTCAGGTATGCCGCACCGGCAGACAGTTCGCACCAGGCTTAGCCGCTGCACTCTTCGTCCGTCTCGACCAAAACAACGCCAACCGAAGGACAACTCTCCAGTCGACCTGTTATCCTTGATTCACCAACAATCCACTCAGGGCGAGTCGGCCGAGCGCAAACGCCTGTTCGTTGCGTTCGAGTATTCGTGGTCGTCCGGCCCGTTCCTTAACGTCCCTTTCGCAGCCACGATGTCGGGCAACAAAGTTCCACGGGAATTCCGCGAACCCGAGCCTTCGCGGAGAAGCTTGGGAGGCAACAAATTCGATGAAAAACACACTCAAGAAATCAATCTGGTGCAACATAGCGCTCGCGATTACGCTCGCCTTAATCGCTCTACCGAAGCCAGCATCCGCTCAAGACGACGATCCCCCCAGCCGCGTCGCCCGGCTCGGCTATATGCAGGGTTCGGTTTCATTCCAGCCCGCCGGAGAAAACGAGTGGGTCGGGGCCGTCCCCAACCGACCCATGAGCACCGGCGACCAGCTCTGGACCGATGAAGATGGCCGCGCCGAAGTGCAACTCGGCTCAGCCGTGATCCGGCTGGCACCCTTGACCACCTTCTCTTTCCTGAATCTCGATGACGACACGGTGCAGATCCAGCTCACCTCCGGCGCCATCAACATCACGATCCGAAAACTGTGGGACCAGGACGACTTCGAAGTCGATACTCCCAACCAGGCGTTTACCGCTTTCCAACCCGGCCACTATCGCATCGAGGCCAGTGCCGACGGAGATTACACCGTCATCAGCGTTCGCGCCGGCGAAGGGGAATCCACCGGCAACGGCCAGAGCTTCAGCCTGCACGCCGGCCAGCGCGGCACATTGAGCGGCACCGACTCGCTCTATGCCGATGTCGAGCCCCTTTACGCCGCCGACGAATTCGATAACTGGTCCGACTTCCGCGATCACCGTTACGAATCTTCGCGCTCGTCCGCGTATCTTGCTCCGGATGTTGTCGGCTACGAAGATCTCGACCAATACGGCGACTGGCGCGACGATTCCAACTACGGCCACGTCTGGTTCCCCAACCAGGTCGCCGTCGGCTGGGCGCCTTACCACGATGGTCATTGGGATTGGATTTCTCCCTGGGGATGGACTTGGGTCGACGATTCTCCGTGGGGCTACGCGCCCTTCCATTACGGTCGCTGGGTAAATGTACGCGGACGCTGGGGCTGGGTCTCGGGTCCAGTGGCTGTGCGGGCGGTCTATGCCCCTGCGCTGGTGGTCTTCGTCGGCGGTGGCCCCGGCGGTTTTGGCGGCAACGTAGGATGGTTTCCTCTCGGCCCGCGCGAAGTCTATGTGCCGTCCTACCACGTGAGCCAGGCCTACGTGAATCGCGTCAACATCAGCAATACCACGGTGAACGTCACGCAGGTGACGACCGTCTATAACACCACCATAATCCGCAACACCACCACCATCACGAACGTCACCTACGCGAACCGCAGCGTGCAGGGCGCGGTAATGGTAGTTCCACAGCACGCCTTCACTAGCGCGCAACCGGTTGGGAAGGTTGCCGTATCGATGAGCGCGCGCGACATTGCCGCGGCCCCTATCAGCGCACGCGTTGCCGTTGTCCCCACTCACGAAAGCGTTCTAGGCTCGCGAGCCGCGACCATGGGCCACGTGGCCGCGCCTCCGGCTGCGATCGTAAACCGCCAAGTCATCGCCAAGAAAACGCCGCCTCCGCCGCCAGTGGCCTTCGCGAAACAGCAACAGGCCTTGGCCGCGCATCCCGGGCAGCCGCTAGCCAGAAGCGAAGTGCAGACGCTTCGTCCGGTCGCCGCCGCCCGACCCATGGTCAGGCAGGCGCCTCCCGGCAAACCCGCCACACCCAATGTAGGCCACCCGGCCAACCTGCCCAATGCAGCCAGACCGCCACAACCTGCACCCGCGGCAAGGCAGCCGATGAATCAGCCCATGAGTCAGCCGATCAACCAGCGGCCCATGAACCAGCAGCCAGGCAACCAGCCCATGAATCGTCCGGGCAATCCCGCGCCGGCGAACGAGCGCCCCGCTGTGGTTGCTCCTCCCCCGAATCGCGCACCCACTCCGACCCCAGCACCACAACCCGAATATCGTCCGGGAAACAATCGGGTCGATCAGACCCCAAACCGACCTCAGCCCGCTCAGCCGATGAATCGTCCGCCCGCGGCCCAGCCGGCCCCGAACAATCCACCCGCACCGGCTCGTACCGTACCGGCTCGCCCTGAACCGGCTCGTACCGAACCCGCTCGTCCAGAGGCCGCTCGCCCCGAACCGGCTCCGCGGCCACAAACCCCTCTGCCTAGCGAGCGTCCGCAGCAGCGCACGCCTCCTCCAGCGGCGGCGAAGCCCGCTCCGCCCCCACCGGCGGCCAAACCAGCGCCTCCGCAGAAGCCAAAACCACAGACGCCAGAAGAAAAGAAGCAGGAACAAGAACGCCAGAAGCGGGAACAGCAGAGACCTCAAAGTAACTAACCGTCCGGGCGTAAATCGGGCACCCTGAGTCTTCTCAGGGTGCCCTTTGTTCTGGGCCCGCTTCTGGGAGTTCTTTGATGTATCCGTGAGCGCGTCGTCGGCAGGATTTTCCCGCTGACATCCGCGATGCGCTCAGCGCGATGCTGGTGCAAGAAGCGCCGCCGCCTTACGTGCGATAAGCAGAAAATTTCTCTCTCTCGCCTGCTTTTCGAGTGACCCGATATGCGTGCGAGCGGCAGCCGCTTGACCCGACCTCAACTCAACCTCGCCTTGCGCCAACCGCGCTTCCAGCAAATACGGCACGGAGACGGCCTTGCTCGGCTGCGCCAGAACAGGTGCGAGTGTCTTGCGCGCCTCGGCAAATTTCCCCGCAGCCATCTCCACTCGCGTCGCGGCTAGAGCGGCTGTGTACTTCGGATCGCGATCGGCGGCTTTGCCCGCGAAGGTCATTGCCTGTTCCGCGGCACTGTGTGCCTCCGGCTGTTTGTTCTCGGCGAGCAATGCCAGCGCCAATATCGAATTCGCCTCAGCACCTCGCGCCGGCGGAGAGTTCGCGTCCATCAGATGCAACGCATCCCCAGCCAGCTTCTCCGAGTCCGCGGCCTTGCCCTCTTCGAGCGCGATCTCCGCCGCCTGGATCAGGCTTCCCGTCAAAGATAGAGTCCGCTTCAGTTCTCGGCGCAGGGCGAGAGCCTGCTCGCACTTCTCGCTGGCTTGCTTCAGATCATCCTGCGCAATGAGCACATCGGCCAGACTGTACAACGCCGCCGCCTGCGCGGATTTATGTCCAGTCGCGTTTTCCAGGTCTACCGCCCGTGCGTAGTGCTGAGTCGCTCCCCGCAGGTCGCCGTCTTCTGCCAGCGCATCTCCGAGATAAATTTCAGTGATCCCGGCGGCATTCTTGTCTCCCACCTCATCAAAGATTTGGATCGCCTCCGCGAAGTCCTTTTTCGCCCCGGCAAAATCCCCCAGGCGCTCGAGTATTTCCCCGATGTTTCCCAGTTCGTCCCCGATGACCTCTTTGTACTCCGCCTCGCGGTAAGCGTGCAGCGCCTGTTCATAGTAGCTTTTCGCTTCCAGGAGTTTTCCCTGGTTGGCCAGCACAATGCCAATCTCATTGAGCGCCTGCCCGGCATACAGCTGGTTGCCGATCTGGCGAAAGATCACTAACGCCTCCTCCGCCTGCTTGCGGGCTCCCGGTAAATCGCCCTTTGCTTTAAGGAAGTCAGCTGACCATACCAGCGTCATGCCCGAGTCCTTGAGATCGCCGGTCGCGGCAAACAAAACCTTGGCCTTCTCCAAAGCGGCGTTGCCTTGGTCGCTCTGGCCGAGCTTCTGCAGAGCCGTGTTCTCATACATGAGCGCACGCGCCTGCACGAGCCGAATGCCGCGCGCCTCCCCCTTCTGCGCGGCCGCCTCCGCTAACTGCTGCTCCCGCTTGTAGTCCCCCAACGCCTCTGTCGGGGGCGCCTCGGCCAGATCGATGCGAGGATCCTCTCCTTCAGGCGGAGGAAGCTTCCGCAAAGCCTCGAACGTGGCCAACGATTGCTTGGGATCGCCGGCGGCATTTTCCAGCGCTCCCAGTCGCAAGCCGTAATCCAGATTGTCCGGATACAAATCCACCAGTGTGCCGAGGATCTGGACCGCCTTCGCGCCTTCGTTATTCAGATCGCGATACTGCGCCTCCATCCAAAGGCGCTCTTCGTTGCTCAGGTTGGTCGACAGCTCAAAGGCTCGTTGCGCTTCATTCTTAGCTTTGGGATCGTACCCAAGTTCCAGCCAGGCCGCGCTCAGGGCGGCATGAGGCTGCGGAGATTTGGGATCGGCCGCCACTGCCTGACTCAACAAATCGGTCGCGGCCAGCGTTTCGAACGCGCGAAGTTTGTTCAACCCCTCCGCATAAAGCCGCGCCGCTTTCGGATCCGAAGGCACCGAAGCCCGCGCCTGCGACCCTTGCTGAGTCGTGACGGGGCCGGCTCCCAGGCGTTCGCGCATCCGCTCCCCAATCTGAGAAACCAGATCAAACAATTCCGTTTCGCTTCCCGACGCGGCCTCTTCCGCAACCGTATCGCCCGCGGTGGTGTCCTCCAGCCGGAAATCGAGCCGAATCTGACTCTTGTCTCCCTCGCCCACCACCGCATAGGAACCAGTCGCGACGTAGTCCGTGTCGAGGTTCGCTCGCAAGCGCGGCAGAGATTCCCGCGGAGTGTCGGTCAGGCTCCACGGAACATCGCGGCTGGCGCGGGCAATCTGTTCGCCAGAGACCAGGCGCAACCGCCCATTCGACGCCAGTTCTGCCCTCAGCATCTCGGCCAGCGCAGTCGAAAGCCACGCCTTGTCAGGCCGGTCCGTAAGATTCTTGAAGCCGAGCACCGCTACCGACGGCCTCGTCTTCACAGCCGGAGCCGCCGCGGATCCAGCACCTCGAAAAATCTGCTCGCGGTGGCGCAACACAAACGCAGCCAACAGAACCAGCGTGGCGGCAATGCCTCCAAACAGCGAAACCTTCCAGTTCTGCTTCCCGAGAAGACGGTGCACGGTCGAAATCGCCGGTCGCGATCCCAACCGAACCGCGCGCAGGTCAGCCGCCAACTCGCGCGGACTCTGGTAACGCTCATCCGGCTTTTTCTGCAGCGTTTCGGCCACGACCTGGGCAAGCGGCGGGGGAACCGAGCGCCCGAGTTTATCGAGCGGGGTCGGCTCCTGCTGCAGAATCTGCACCGCCGTCACCGTCGAGGTCGCCCCCATGAAAGGATGGCGCCCCCCCAGCATTTCGTAAAAGACCACGCCCAGTGAAAAGATGTCCGCTCGGAAATCGGGCATGCCTCCCACCAGAACTTCAGGAGCCATGTAGCTGGGAGTTCCGCCAACCGGAGCCGCAGCCGAGATCGTCTGCGTCGCTGCCGCGTTCGTCCCGCCGCCGCCAGCCAGCCGCCGCGCTACGCCGAAGTCGAGCAACTTCACCTGCCCCGACTCCGTGATCATCACATTTTCAGGTTTAACGTCGCTGTGTAGAATCCCACGCTCGTGCGCGGCCGTCAGCGCATCCGCACACTGGATTGCAATGTCGAAAAATTGATTTAGGTTGATGGGCTGGCTCAGGCGCACCCGCAACGTCTGACCTTCCACGTACTCCATGACCAGGAAGATCTCGTCGTCCTGTTCCAGCACGTCGTAAACGCTCGCAATGTTGGGGTGGTTCAGCGCAGACAAGCGCTGCCCCTCGCGCAGCAGACGAGCCGCCTCAGCCCGGTCGCCGGTTCCCCGCATTGAAACCCGCTTCACCGCGACCGTACGCTGAAGTTTCGGATCCTCGGCACGCCACACTTCGCCCATCCCGCCCGCGCCCAACCGAGCCACGACGCGGAGCCGGCCGACGGTGGTGCCAGTCAAATCCTGCTGCGAGGCCCCAATCCGGGCAGCATTTGACTTCTCATCCATAGGAAACAACCGGCAAGCAGAAGACAGTGTTGCAGTGTTTTACCATAATGGAGTCATTTTCGCAGGGCAATGTTAAAGCATTGCCTTTTCCGAAGCGCCGTCCCGGCTACTCTCCCCCAATCCGAAACCTCACCCCCGCCCGAAAATTCACCGGCAGTGCCGGATACCCCACCACTTCGTTATACCGCCGGTCGAGCGCGTTCGAGACATTCACATACGCAGTCACGTACCCCCTGATCGCGTACCATCCTCCCATATCCACGCGCACATATCCCGCCGCGTGATCTATGCCAAAGCTGTCGAAATCGGAATCCGCGCGCCGCCCCACAAAACTCCCGCTCAAATTCCCGCCCCAACGCTTGCCCAGGTACGACAACGACTCGGTGGCCGAGTGCTTCGGCCTGCGCAGCAGCGGCTGCCCCGGGTTATAAACCGAATCATAAGGCGCAGGGTTATCCAGATACTCCGACGAAGTGTAGGTATACGCCGTATTCAGCAGGAACCTCGGCCGCAGTTTCGCCCGCACCACGAATTCCGCACCTTGCGCGAATGCCTGGTTCACATTCACATACTCGCCTGGAAAATTCGGCGGGTCGTTCATAGTCACGTAGTTGATCTGATCGTGAAACAAATTATTGAAGTAAGTCCCGCTGAATTCATATTTGTTCTCCAGAAAGTCCTGCTGAAATCCCGCTTCAAACGCCCGCACGCGTTCCGGCTTCAACCCCGGATTCGGAATATTGTACGGATCCCCCGGCAATCCGTTGAACGTCTCCTCTAGTCGCGGCTCCTTGAATCCCGTCGAATACGAAAACCGCAACCGCGTCCCTGAAAAAACTTCATTCCCGCGCAGCGCCTGCAAGGTCAGCGCAACCCGGGGCACGCCGGTATTGCCGAAAGCGCTGTCGTGCACAATCCGTCCTCCTGCGATCACTCCCAGCCGCCCCAGTGTCAACTCCTGTTGCACATAAGCGTCCTGGTTCAGTCGTTGCCCATGGTTCTGCGCGCCGTAATCCAGGTCACCCACAAATCCATTTTCATTCTCCAGCCGATAGCCAGAGGTCGTGTGAGCCGAAATCCGCGACGAAGCCCGCTCCGTGTAGTCTCCCTGATATTCAAATCCCCCGCGGCTGATGTGGTCGACTGCGTTCGACGGATAATCAATCGAGCAGGGAACAGGCGGTCCGGAGAAAGCGCAATTCACCGTATTCACCCGCTGCGCGACGCCCGGATCGAGATCGTAATAACGATAGAGATAATCAAAGCCAGTGAAGTGATGCTGCCATCCCGAAGGCGCGCTGATCGCCAGCTCCACGCTGCCCAGCAAATCGTTCAGCTGCGACCAGCTGACCGGATCCGCCTGCAGTGGCTCATACGGCGCCGTAAATCCATTCACCGGAACCAACGGATCGTAACCATTAAAGCTCCACTCCCCCGGCAGGCCCGTATGGCTGTTGGAGTGGCGAAATCGCACCCGCAGGGACGTCTCATCGTTCAGCGCCGCGCCCACGTTTCCGCCCTCCAGCGTATCGGAGTAAGCGTCGTTCACCCCCGAGCCCTCGCTGTTGAACTGATCCCCAAACATGTTGTAATCAAACTTCCCGCGCGCTCCCGCCAGCGACGCGTGCCCGCTTTCAGTTCCCAGGTTCCCGGCATCCGCGCCGAAGCGCAATTCCGGAACCCGGGTACTGCCCGCGCGCGTCCACACCTGCAGCACACTGGTCATTGCGTCCGTTCCATACAGCGTGCTCTGGGCGCCTCGAACGAATTCCATCCGGTCGCCCTGTGCCAGCGACACCGTTCCAAAGTCAAACGTCCCGCCCGGCTCATTGATCGTGACCCCGTCGACAATCACCTTGTTGTAGTTCGATTCGCCCCCGCGCACGAACAACGACGACAGCCCGCCGCGTTGCCCCGCCGTATTCACCACCGCGCCAGGAAGAAACCGCACCGCATCGTTCGCCGCAATCGGCTGCATAGTCGTCAACTGCGCTCCGCTCACCGTATCCACGTCCGCGCCCGCCGCTTCGCCGGCCACAGGAGTCCGCGTCGCGCTCACCACCACAGTTTCCGCAGCTATCGCCAGCCGCAGATTCACCGTGAGCTCCGAATGGGGCGACGAGGAAGTCGAAACTTCAACCGTTTCCGCCGCAAACCCCGGTGCCAGAACCTGAAGGCGGCCATGCTTCGAGCAAGCCGCCGTGAACGTCGCCGTCCCATCTCCAGCAGTACTTCGCACGACCCACACAAATGCGACGTCCTCTACACAGTCGAGCGACACCTGCGCCCCACTCACCGCCGCCCCTTGCGGATCAACTACCTTAACTTTGAGATCGGCCGCGGAAGCGGCCAGAGAAAGAAAAAAAGCCACCAGAAGAACGCCAACGAATACGCGCATACTATCCTCCTTTGCACGCGAAAGAGGTTGAAGTAGACGGATCGCGCCGGTCTCCTGGCTTCGCGAGTAAGGATGATCCAAATTAGGATGACCCCATCCAGTCAAGTCCGCAGCCTTCCCAGGATTTCTCCCAGTGGCCGAGGACAGTTTCCTCGCTTACAGTTGCGCGGCAGCGCGGGATTCTCACCCGCTTCCCTGTCTTCACCGAGCGGCAAAGACGCGCGTTCCAAACGATATTGCAATTAACAAAGAACCAAAACGACCACCGCCCAAGAATCTAACGGCTCCCTTACGATGAAGTCAAATCAAGTCCGGAGGGTGGCCCATTCTAGCCGCGTTTTTTGCGGCTAGAGTGGGGTCTTCGATTCTCGTTTGATTCCTTTCGAGGCTTGTTCACGAAATCAACCGACGAAACCTCTCTCACTTCCTCCACCGCCCCACCACATACAGCACTATCGAAAGCACCACGCTTACCAGCACCGACGTAGCCAGCGGAAAATAAACCGTCGTATTCTTCCCTCGATAAACGATGTCTCCCGGCAACCGTCCCAGCGGCAGATGCGCCCGCCCCATAATCATCAGCACCACCCCCGCTACAACCAAAACGAATCCCAAGATAATCAGCATTCGCCCAAGATCTGTCATGTTGAGTCTCCCCGTCAGTTCATGGCCCGATCGTGAACGCCCCCAGCACCCACGTGCCATTTACCACATGCCAACGTCAAATCTATTCTGTCGTGGGACGATACGTTTCCACTATCGCTGGTTCGCTTTAAGCTCGTCCCACGAAGATTCAAAGGAGTTTTACGATGGCATCCTCCCCACCTCTCCGGTCTGAAACTCCAGGCAATTTTCGATTCGAATTCGACCCCGTCAACATGATCCTCATGGTCCGCTTCGAGGGGCGCCTCACCCAGGGCTTGGTCGAGCAGTTCTACCGGCAGGGCAAAGAATGCTGGATCGCAACTGACGCCCGCGCCGCCATTCTGGACGGCTCTTCTGTGACGGAAGTTGGCCTATCCTCCGAGCTCATTCGCCAGCTGGCGAGACGGGACCCAGTTCTCGAACTGACCGGGAGGCCTCGGGTTTTTGTCGTACCCCGCACCGAAGTATTCGGTCTGGCCCGCATGTTTCAACTGACCGGGGAGTCGAAACAACCGTTCTTGCACGTCGTCCGCACCATGGACCAGGCCTTTGCGCTACTCGGCGTTCACTCCGCAAACTTTGAACCGATAGAAGATCGTCGCGCCAGTTGAAGTGCGTCGCCAGTGCTCCCTCTAAGGGAGCCTCAGATTGAGCCACAACAAC
This sequence comes from uncultured Acidobacteriota bacterium, assembly GCA_963755795.1. GTDB lineage: Bacteria > Acidobacteriota > Terriglobia > Terriglobales > Acidobacteriaceae > Sulfotelmatobacter. Next base: position 10,976 of record CAVWLI010000016.1, read on the forward strand.
CCTTCATCTGTCATCCTGAGCAACGCGAAGGACCCCTTGCAACCCAGTGCCACCAGCGGATTACAGGGGAGTTCCCACCATTGACTCCACGTCCCTGCGTCGACCGCCAGACGTAAGCGCGCTTTCTCTACGCTCCCACTCTGCCCTGCAACTCCCGCAGCGCCGCAATCCAGTCGTTGAGCCCGTCGGCTTCCATCCACAAATCATTCAACTCTGAATTCCGCCGCACCCGCTCCAATGCCCGAACCGCCACCGCCTTAAGCTCTGAAGTCAACGCCTGCGGATGCTGCTTCGCCCACTCACCAATCTTTGCCGGAGCTCCCTCCGCCGCAGAACCATTCAGCGCCGCAACCACTTCCCCAGCCGCAACCGCTACGCTGGCTGCGGGCGCTTCCAGATATGCGGGATCATCGGCCGCCTGAACCAGAATCTGCGTCAGATCGGCGGGCGCAATCTCGTCTAAACCCGCAACCCAATCCGCCGCATCGTCGTTCTCAAAACTTCCCATCCCCCAAGCCCCCACGCATTTCTCCTTTTGAACTGTTCATGTGGAGCGGGCACTCCTGCCCGCTGACCTTGCCTTTGATCTTGTTTTTTAAGGGCCCAGAACCCAGAGTCAAATCAAAAGCAACGGTCAAAAATGCCCGCTCCACGCGAACGGAAATCACTCCGAGACGCCGCTCGCCCGTCTCCCACCTTCCGGCTGCAAACCACCCGAAGCCGCCGCTGCCTTCTGCGTCGCTACCCATTCGTGGATTCTCGCCGACAGCACGTCCATCGGCAGCGCTCCCGCGCCCAGCACTTCATCATGGAAATTGCTGAGGCTGAACTTGTCTCCCAGCTGATCCTTGGCATACTGCCGCAGCTTGAGAATTTCCAGTTGACCAATCTTGTAGCCCAAAGCCTGCGCCGGCCACGCCATATAGCGATCGGTCTCACTCTGCACCTCAGCTTCATCAATTGCCGAATGCTCGTGAAAGAAATCAACCACTTGTTGGCGCGTCCAATGTTTGTAGTGGAAGCCGGTGTCCACCACCAGCCGGATCGCGCGCAGCATGTCGTCTTGCAGGTGCCCGTAATAACTGTACGGATCCTGAAAGAATCCGACTTCTTTCCCCAGCCGCTCCGAATAAAGCGCCCATCCTTCCGTATAAGCGGTGTAATACTCGTTCTGCCGGAACGGAGGAAGCTGCGGCAACTCCTGGGCAATCGCGATTTGCAGGTGATGCCCCGGGACGCCTTCGTGATAAGCCGTGGTTTCAAAGTCGAGCGTGGTGCCTTTTTCGTAGTTCCCGGTATTGACCATCACATGCGCCGGCCGCGATCCATCCTGTGCCCCCTGCATGTATGACGTCGAGGCCTCCTTCTCGCGGAACTCTTCGATCGGCATCACTTCAACCTTCGCCTTCGGCAGACGGCCGAACATCCCCGGCAATTTCGTATACATCTGATCGATGTATTTCTGGTAAAGGTCGAGAATCTCCTTCCGCGAATGCACGTGAACCTTGGGGTTCGTCGCTAGCGACGCGCTGAAGCTCTTCAGATCTTTGTAGCCCAGCTGATTTACGACCTGCAGCATCTTGGCTTCAATTTCCTTCACTTGCGCCAGGCCAATCTGGTGAATCTCCTCCGGCGTCAAGTTAGTGGTGGTGCTCTCCTTCACCCGAAACGCATAGCGCTCGTCGCCGTCCGGCAGCGACCACACGCCCGGCTCCGTTCGCCCTTTCGGCGCATAATCTTCCCGCACGAAGGTCGTGAATTTCACATATGACGGCTGCACCGAATCCCGGATCGCCGCCAGCCCCGCCTCGCGCAACCGTTTCTGATCCGCTGCCCCGATCGAGTCGGGGAACTTCTTGAACGGCTGCGCGAACGGCGAATCCTCCGGCGTTTTCATGGCCAGACCATTGGATTGCTCCACTACTTTCTCCAGTAAAATCCGCGGCGGCATCAGCCCGTCACTCATGCCCTTGCGCATCTGGATCGCGTACTCGTCAAACACTCGCGGCACCTGCTTCAGGCGCGCAATGTAATCGTCATAGTCCTTCACGCTCTGGAACGACAGCACCGACACCAGTTGCGGAAGATCGATGTGCACCCCGCCAAACTGCGTCACCGGCATTTCCCAGGATTTAAACCGCGCCCCATCCAGCGCGATCCTCAGATCCCGCACCATCAGAGTCTTGTTCAACACTTCCTGCTCAGGAAACCCCGTGGTGTCGATCGCCTCGAAGCGCGCAAGATATTTCTTGCTCTCCTCCAGGTCATCGTCAATGGTCTTCTGCGAGAAATCGTCCATCTTGTCGTTCCAGCGCTTGTCTCCCAGAATGGACGCGAAGGTCGGGCTGGTGCGCAGCGTGTACTCCCAGCGCTCCGCCAGTAAATCGTTCAGCGCCTTCCTCCGGCTTTCGAGGTCGCCCTGCGGCGGCGCTGCAATCGCAGTAGATCCCAGCACAAAGGTCAGTAATAAAAAGAGTGACGCAGCTCGCATGTTTAAAAGTCTCCTTCAAAGGTCGGGAAGCAGCCGCAATTATAAGCGGCGTGCCCGCGTTTCGCCGCCCCGAAATCCAACCCATCCGACAACTGAGGACATAACATCTCACACGTTTTGTTACGCCAGGAGGCGCTCGATGTAGGAAGGGCAGTCGCGGGCGGAAATTGAAGAGGGTGGCCCATCCTAGCCGCGTTCTTTGCGGCTAGGGTGGGGATTTCGACCGTGGATCGGGTGCGCCATCCTTCTCGAGCTCGTCGCGAGAGGGTGGGGGTTCTCACTTCCAAATTTCGATTCATGAAACCAATCGAAAATCCGCCTCTTTCTTTGCAGTGCAAAGTACTTGACAATCCCCCGCCAGCCCCGCTACCCTATCCGCATGTTCGACCCGCGATCTCATCGCATCCGGCGTTTCCGCCGCTCCGCCGAGCATGGTTCCCTCGAGAGTAGCCCGGTCGATCTCCACTCCGCCGAACCAAACTCTCCCGAGCGCACCGAAGTTTTTCCCGGAGCCATTGCCGACCTCCGCTTCATCCGCGACACCATGGAGCGCACCGCCGCCTTCACCGCCGTCTCCGGCTGGGGA
>CAVWLI010000017.1:0-89675 GCA_963755795.1 uncultured Acidobacteriota bacterium
AGCTCTTTCTGCGTGAAAAGGGACGGGTTATGGATGTCACAGACGCCGGAAGAGCCTTCGTGGCAGACGCTCGCGTGGCGGTCTTTCACGCCGAGCGGGCCGTTCATTCTGCTCGCGCCGCTAACGAGGGATGTCATCGGGTCTTGATCGTCGGGCATTTATCTCATGCGGACCAAGCTTGGTTATCGGCTATTCTCGCGATTCGATTGCCCTTGTATCCAAGACTCAAAATTCGCTTTGCAACCCGCTTCGCTACCGAGCTCGTAAGAGGCGTGTTAACAGGAGAACTCAACCTGGCATTTGTAACAGCACCGCCACCAGACCCTAGCATCACGGCTGTGCCATTTGCGCTAGCTCCCGTCTATGCTGCACTTCCCCCCGACCACCCGGCGTGCACAATAAGGAACTCTTCCTTCGGGATCTTTCGCAAGATGAATGGATCATTTCCGCTAGGGACGCTAATCCGATCGTTCACAACGCAATCATGGAAACCGCACGAGCTCAGTCCATCGCACCAAAGGAGCCCACGACATTCACACGGCGCATCAGGCAATTTACCTCGTGTCGGAACATCTTGGCGTCGCCATCTTCGCGGAGCCGACAACACTCGAGACAAATGGCAAGGGCGTGGTAATAAAGCCCCTTTCCGACAAGTCGCTGCAGTTTCAGACCTTGCTTGGTGATGAGCAAAGATGACGATTCGCGCTTAACAAACGAATTCGGGCGTGCATTTCTCCGCCGATACGCCCCGCAGCGAGTTCCGCCGAAGCAAATGAATTTGCCTCTCTCCGAAGCGCACGGACCAGAGAGACCCTCAGCTCGCGATGCGTAGTTGCCGGTGGACCCTTAACATGACCGTTTCCGGGATGCGCAGCGTCCTGTACCCGCGCCTGAACCGTGTCTCAGATTTTCCCCAGCACAGCACGCCCGGTTCGTGCTCAAACATGCGGCGAATTGTCTTCTCGCTGAGATCCCACAGTTTGGCAACTTCGGCGATTGAGTAGTGCTTCTCTCTGGAGAGATCGATCAATGTCACTTCCGCGATTGGGGCGCCAAAGGCGGACGAATAACTGGCTGGTTTCCGAGCGAACCTCGACATGGCAGTACCCTTGCTCCGCTCAAAGGCTGGATTGGCGAACGCAACGGACCTCTGTGCACCAAAACCCTTGCCCACAGCGCCATTGCAAATGTTAACTACTTTGGTTCATGTCGATTCAAATGTCCAATAACTTTTTGGCCATGCACTATTCCGTGCGGTTATACCTCCGCACAAAACCGGTGCTCATTCGGTAGGATTCAGTTGACTTGGGCCGGGGCAGGCTTTGATCCGGTTGGAGGAACACTCTTCAAATTCGCCGCTTCCACCACTGGGTCGTCCCATGCTAAGCGGGCGTAAATTTCCAACTGCTGCTGACGTTCTTTCACGAATGGCGCATAGTGTCTCTCCGTCACTTTGACGCTGCTGTGCCCCAAGAGCAGCGACACACGATCGATCGGCACTCCCCGGTTGAGCAACTCGACCGCGAATGTGTCGCGGAACATATGAGCGTGACACCGTTTCGGAGTTCCGTCTGGCCTGTGAATCTTTGCGATTTCAAACAGACGCGTAAGCGAACGGCGCCAGCCTTTGCAAGCGGTCTGGGGATCCCCGTTTCCAGACCAAAAAAAGTATCGTTTGTTTTCGCTCGGGAGGGCGCGCAAAATATCGGCAACGTCCGGAGGAACGGGAACGTTGACAGGAACCCCCGTCTTCGCCCGATACAAAGAAATCTTGCCGTCATCGCTCAACCGCTCACGTTCGAGCGTCACGGCATCTTGGATGGACAATCCCGACCACCGCATTAGCAACACTAAAGCGCGAAGACGATCCGCGCGGAAATGAAAATCGCGCCCGCCTCGCCACTCGCCATATGCATAGGTCGCGTCAACAATTCGCTGAAATTCAGCCTTCGGAAACCAACCTGTAGGAAGTGAAGTCGGTGCCGAGCGCTTCACCTTCATCGCAGGGTTTTCGTTAAGCCACTCGTTTTGAATACAGAACGCGAAGAATCCCACTAGACGCGAGAGCTTGCGGTTTGCCGTTAAACCATTGTTCTTCCAGGTAGCACGAAAATTGACCAGTTCGGCCACCGTTAGATCGCGCAAGCGATTCAGGCCCCGGTGCTTCGCCCAGGGAAGAAGCTGCTTTTCAAAAAGGGTCTTCGACTGTTTCGTAGTTTCTTTGGAGAGATCGCGGCCACGTTCATCAGCCATGAAAACGTCGACGGCATCGGCAATGGTCGTCACTTTCGGCTGGGGCGGCTTCGCGGGATCGGAAGCATCCTCCAAGGAGCGCGCTTTCCGCTCCGCTTGTTCCCAGCTCCGAGTCTTGGCGGACTGCCGGAACCGCTTTCCGTCGACATAGCCGTCAATCCATTTCGGGCACCGGCAGCGCCGGTACTTGAGCTCATCCTTGTGAGCGCAATCGGGAGTGTGGCGGGAATAAACGAAAAGCATGGATGCCGATTCCCCTTGGGGTGATGGGAATCATTGTACCCAGATGGGTACGATTTGGGTACATTTTCTTGTGTACCCATCGTAGACTGGCATTTTTGTTGGGATTTATTTGGTGGAGCTAGTCGGGCTCGAACCGACGACCTCATCGTTGCGAACGATGCGCTCTCCCAGCTGAGCTATAGCCCCTTTGGGGGTGGGTGTGCTGCCCAACTATTTTATCAGCGATCCGAATTCGGCACCAACCGGACGGCTCACATCCAGACTCGTTTCTACGAGTTCCTCTCTAAGAAACGCGTCCCAAGAAATTCCCTTGACGAAATACTTTGAGTTACGTCTAACTAACACTATCGGCGGGCACTAGCGGCGGCGGAAGCTGCCTGCCACAGAGAGCTTTGGATGTTTGCACAACTGAATCCCGCGACCGCGCGCCGGCAGCGCTGGCTCCGCATCAGTTCGCTCGCATTGCATGCGCTATTGCTGGCGTGGCTGCTGCACAGCCCCGAACCGCAACTGATCTCCGTGTCATCCGTGGCCTTAGGACAGAACGGCAAGTCCGTAACGCGGCTCTACTGGCCCAGCAAATCGCCCGACGACAGTAGCCAGAGTTCCTCTGACAGCGCGACCCAGCGTTACCGCCACCAGCGACTCAGCCACAACAAGTTGACATTTAAACCATCCCCGCAATCGGCTCAAGCCCTGACGTCAAAGAATCCGTTGGCCCGCAGCAACGCTGAAGACGATTCTAAAACTCAAACGCTTTCAGCCCAAGGTCACGGAGCGCAGGCTGGCCCGACTTACGGATCGCTCTATCACGGCCCATTGTTTGGCGACGAGGTTCGTCCCGCTTTGCCGATCGAGACTTCTGACCCGGTAGTTTATCCGTGGCAGTTGCCCGATTACGGCGGCAACGAGGTTATCGAAATCACTATCGACGAACGCGGAGAAATCGTCCGCAAAACTGTGCTGCACAGCCTTGGCGCCGATATCGATGACAAGTGCCTGGCTGCGCTGGAGAGTTGGCATTTTCACCCCGCAACGCGCAACGGCGCCCCGATTCCCTCCAAACAAGACGCCATCTTCCCCTTCAAAGCCCGCGGTTGAGGCGAAGCGATTCGAGCGTGAACACGGGCCGGCCGTGTGTCCCTCCCGCTATAATAAAACCGTGAGCGAAAACAAAATCCAGCAGGTCGCGTCGGCCGATTTTCCGACCCGTTGGGGCAAATTCCGCATCTACGGGTTTCGCGGGCAGTTCGGTTCTGACGGCAATCGCCGCGTGGAAGAAGCTGTTGCCCTGGTAATGGGCGACATCCAGTCCGCTCCGCCTCTGGTGCGCATTCATTCCCAGTGCCTGACCGGAGACGTTTTTCATTCCCTGCGCTGCGATTGCCGCCAGCAGCTTGAGCTTTCGCTTTCGATGATTGCCGACGAGGCCGCCGGCATTCTCATCTACGAGCAGCAGGAAGGTCGTGGCATCGGCCTGATGCCCAAGCTGCAAGCATACGAACTGCAGGATGCCGGACTCGACACGGTCGAAGCCAACGAACGCCTGGGCTTCAAGAACGACTACCGCGACTTCACCCTCCCGGCGGAAATTCTCAAGGCGCTGGGCGTCACACGCGTGCGTCTGCTGTCGAACAATCCCGAAAAAGTTGAGGCCCTCGAACGCGCCGGAGTGCACGTGGTGGAGCGCGTCCCCTGCGAAGTCACTCCCAGCCCGCACGCCGAAGAATATCTCAAAACCAAAAAGGAAAAGCTCGGTCATTTGTTCACGTCGAGCTAGGATGGCGATCCTTCCTTCGGCTCAGTACGATCCTTGCACGGATTCTCACCCCGTGCTCTAATCTCGCTCAACTACTTGTTGACACCCGCGCCTCAATCCGGACCCCGCGCGTTCTCATCGAGCCTTGCACTCTGTTTTGCCCTGATCGGCGCAGTGTCGATGATCTATTACCACCAAGCCCTCTTCATGCCTCGCGTGGTGGCGGTGCGCGACGGCGGCGGGCTTGGGGAACGGCTATTCGTTCGGCAACGACTTCTACCAGGTATGGATCACTTCGCAGGAGTGGCTGCGCCACCGCCGCGATCCCTACAGCCCGGAAATGACCCGCGAAATCCAGATCGGCCTGTACGGCCGGCCCCTCGATCCGAACCGGCCAACCGATCCCGTCGACCGCCGAGTATTTCCCTATCCTGTCTTCGTCGATCTGCTGTTCTGGCCGGCGGCTGAATTTCCTTTCGCACTACTGCGCATCGCAGTTGTCGGCGTGCTGGCCGCGTTAACGTTCGCGAGCGTTCCTTTATGGCTGCGCGCGCTTGACTGGCGCCTCAGCCCGAATTGGATCTGTGTAATTCTCCTGTTCACGCTCTCGAGTTATCCGGCGCTCGAGGCCTTGTTTGCTGCGCAGTTGGGACTGATCGTGGCTTTTCTGCTGGCCGCTTCCCTCGTCGCCCTGCAGCGCAGCCGGTTCCTGCTCGCCGGAATCCTGATGGCAATCACGACTATCAAGCCGCAAGTGACAGCGCTCGCGATACTCTATTTTCTGATCTGGAGCGCATACGAATGGCGAGTGCGGCGAGGTTTCTGCCTCGGATTCTTCGCGACGCTAACACTCCTGGTCGGTGCGTCGCTCGTGGCGATGCCTCACTGGATTCAATCCTGGACCCACACCGTCATGGCCTACCGTCACTACACGCGCCCTCCGCTGGTGACGGAGGTCCTCACTTCGCACCTTGGACCGCGCCTCGTTGGACCGGGAACCTTTGTCCTGACCGTGGCGTTAATCGTCATCGCGATCGTGCTGGCCTGGCGCAACCGCGCCGCCGCCTACGGCTGTTTCGTCTTCTGGATGACTCTCACTCTCTTGCTCTCCATCACCACGATCACCATTCTCCCAGGGCAGGCGATTTACGATCACCTCATTCTCCTTCCCGGAATTCTGCTGCTAGTGCGCTATCGCAAGCAGTTTCTCGATGCTGGACTGGTTCCCCGCGTGCTCCTGTCTCTGGGCGCGCTCGTACTTTTCTGGCCGTGGATCACCGCGTTTGCTCTGATCCTGCTGCGTCCAGTGCTTGCCCCTGCGGATTTCAATTCCACTGCAATTTTCTCGCTGCCCATTCGCACTGCGGCATCGCTTCCCTTCGCGGTGTTGGCGCTGCTCGCCTGGACCTCGCGACTCCGTCCCGCGCGCCTCAATCGCGTGAGGAATCCAGAATCTGCCTGAGCGATTTTTTGTTCTTGACCGGCAGGTACTGCAGCGCCGCGCGCGCCAGCGCTGCGTAAACTTCGGCGGCGGGTGTGCCGCGCAGCACGCGCAGATGCCGTTTCACCGTATCCGCATCGCCGCGGACAATCGGACCGCTGAACCCACCCGCCGCGCCGAAAGCCGCGTAGTTCGCCAACGTCTGCAGTAAGATCGGAATCATTCGCTGCTTCGCCGCCTTCCGATTCACTCCAGCCAGCGCCGCAACTTGCTCCGTGGTCGCCAGCAGCGCCGTGAAAAGCGGCGAGGCAAACGTTCCCCAGGCGTGGTAGGCGGCCTTGTCTTTCTTTCGAATCGAATACGCGCGACCTCCCAGCTCCCGCACCACGCGCCGCGCCGCGCGCACCGCAGCCGGGTCACCCTCCACCGCAAACGACACTCCGGCCAGCGTAGGCCGCGAGCCCCGCACAAACGTCATCAGCGGATGCACCGACACAACCGCCGCACCTCGTCTGCGCAGAACCGTCAGCTTGTCGCTCGTGAGCGCGCCACTGGAATGCAGCGCAACTCTTCCCTTCCATTCGATTTTCTTGGCGAGCCACTTTGCCGCCCGCGCGATTTCAGCGTCCGGCACGCAGAACCAGATCCATTCGGCTCGCACCCCCGACAGGTCGTGCGACACGCCTGCGCCCACCAGGTTGGCTAGCTTCTGCGCCCTCTTCAGCGATCCGCCCCGCAGCGAGTCACCGCGAGCACGCGCAATCACAGCCTCAATGTCATACCCCGCCTGCCGCAACGCCAAGGCAAGGGCCGACCCGAAATTCCCCGCCCCAACAATCGCGACTCGCGGCTTCGCGGCCATGCCCGGCAGCATAGCAGAACGGACTAATTGAGACTCGGACGACAGACCTCAGACCTGAGCGCTTTCTCTCCGAAAGTTCGGATCAAACAATTCGAGGTGCGAGGTCCGACGTCTGATGTCCGAAGTCCGAGGTCCAACGCCGTGCTTTATATTGTTCTCATGGCCAAATCCAACAAGCCCGCCGCCACCAAGAAGGAACGGCATCCTCTCCTCCCGCACCGTATATCGAGGCCCGGTTTTCTCCGTGACCACCGACCACGTCCAGGAACCCAATGGCGTGCGGGCCCGGCGCGACGTGATCCATCACTCCGGCTCCGTCGTCGTGCTGGCCGTGGACGATTCAACCGCGACACCCCGCGTTCTTCTGGAGCGCCAGTATCGCCACGCGGCCACCGACTATTTGTGGGAACTGCCGGCCGGCCGCATCGATCCTGGCGAGCATGAACTCAAAGCTGCCCAACGCGAACTGCTCGAAGAAACCGGATACACCGCCGCCAAGTGGCGTCGCATTCTGAAGTTCTATGCCAGTCCCGGCTTCGTCGCCGAGACCATGTCGGTGTTTCTGGCCACGGGCTTGCGCGCCGGCGAGGCCCAGCCGGAAGAAGACGAGATCATCTACAAGCGCATGGTGCCTCTCCCGACCGCCGTCCGCATGGTCGTCCGCGGAACCATCCGCGATGCCAAAACCATCTCCTCCGTGTTGTGGCTCGACCACGTCTCGCGTGCCAGGGAGCCAAGAAGCGAAGCGCCAGAAAGTAGAGCGTCCAACTCGCCATATAGGTCACGACAGACCGCACCGCGCACTTCCCTCGCTATTTTTTGGCATATACATTCGCTTGACAGCCTACCTCTGTCGCTCCAAAATGCATCCTATGTGGGTATTTGACTGTGGGCACGTCCTGGGGCCCCCCATTAAGGACGTGCGGAAAGAGGGGGGTACGTGGAACGTCTGAAAGGAACCGTCAAGTGGTTCAATAACGCGAAAGGGTACGGGTTCATCGGGCGCGCGGATGGGCCGGACGTATTTGTTCACTACAGCGCCATCAGCTCCGAGGGATATAAGAGCCTGCAGGAAGGCGACCAGGTGGAATTCGAAATCACCGAAGGTCAGAAAGGCCCGCAGGCAGCGAACGTAAACAAGGCTTCTTAAGTCACGCACCAAGCCGCTCCCAACGGAATTCCTGGTGAGCGCGCCTCCCAACCCGCCCGGCCTTTTCTGCCTGCTGAAGCGAGTGACGGCCTAGCCCTGCCCCTCAATCTTGTTTATCTTTAATCGAGCAATCAAAAGCCGAATTATCAAGAATCGAATAATCAGGAGTCGGACAACCCTAGCCATGGACAACAAGGCCATCGCCAACATTCTCTACGAAACCGCCGACCTGCTCGAAATCGATGGTCAGGATTCGTTCCGCATCCGCTCCTACCGCAATGCCGCGCAGGCCATCGAGAATCATTCGCAGCAGATCAAGGCGCTCATCGCCGATCCCAAGCAAGTCCTCGCCATCCCCGGCATCGGCAAAAGCATGCTGCGCAACCTGCAGGAACTTTTCAAAGACGGCAAACTCGCCGTGCAGACCGAACTGCTGGAGAAATATCAACCCATCGATGCTGCAGTTGCTGAAGATTCAAGGCCTGGGGCCGAAGACCATCGCCCTCATCTGGAGCGCCTACAAAGTCAGCGACGTCGACGGCGTCGAGAAACTGGCGCGCGAAGGCAAAATCCGCGAACTGCCGCGCATGGGCGAAAAGCACGAAGCCAAGCTGATCAAAGCCATCGAAGACTACCGCCGCATCAGCGGCCGCTTCCTCATCGACGCCGCGGAAGAGGAAGCCGAGAAGCTCACCGCCTATCTGGAAAAGTTCCCCGGCATCGACAAAATCACGCCCGCCGGATCGCTGCGCCGCGGCCGCGAAACCGTCGGCGATCTCGACATCCTCGTCACCGGCAAAGCCTGCACCACCGAAGAAGGCCGCCAGCAGGCCATCGCCTACGTCGCGCAATATCCACCATTGATGGACGTCATCGCCAGCGGTGACAACAAGATCAGCTTTCACCTGCGCAGCGGCATGCAGGTCGACGTGCGCCTGCTTCCACCCGAATCTTTCGGCGCCGCCATGCAATACTTCACCGGATCGAAAGCTCACAACGTGGCCCTGCGCCAGCGCGCCCTCAAGATGGGCTACACCCTGAACGAGTACAGTCTGCCATCCCTGGAAACTCAAAAACCGGTCGGCGGGAAAAACCGAAGAAGAAATCTACACCAAACTCAATCTCGACTACATCCCGCCCGAGATGCGCGAGAACCTCGGCGAAATCGACTTGGCCGAGAAGCACACCCTGCCCCAGTTAATCACGCAAGCCGATCTTCAGGGCGACGTCCACATGCACACCGTCGAAACCGACGGCAAGAACACGATCGAAGAAATGGCCGAAGCCGCCAAGGCCCGCGGCTATCAGTACATGGCCATTACCGACCACTCTAAAAACCTGGCCTTCGCCAACGGACTTGACGACAAGCGCGCGCTGGAGCACATCGCCCGCATTCGCGCCGCTGGCAAGCAAATCGAAGGCATCACGATTTTCGCCGGCATCGAAGTCGACATCCTCGCCGACGGCGACCTCGATCTCTCCGACGACGTCCTCGCGCAGATGGACCTCGTCATCGCCAGCGTGCACTCCGTCTTCAATCAGGAGCCGGCAAAGATGACCGAGCGCCTGCTCAAGGCCATCGAAAATCCGAACACCTCGATCATCGGTCATCCTACCGGCCGCATCCAGCTTCGCCGCGATGCCTACGCCTTCGACATGCACGCCATCCTCACCGCGGCTGCGAAGCGCAAAGTCGCCATGGAACTGAATTCCTATCCCGACCGCCTCGACCTGAATGACGTGCATCTCCGCCAAGCCAAACAGCAAGGCGTGAAGATCGTGATCAACACCGATTCTCACCACACGTCGCACATGGAGAAAATTCGCTACGGCATCCTGCAAGCTCGTCGCGCCTGGCTCACCAAAGACGATGTGCTGAACACGCTGCCCGCGCAGAAATTCGCCAAAGCCATGAAGCACGATTGGTAAACGCGCAGGCCGCGGAATTAAGCAATAGAGCTCGGACGCCTCGTCCGGCATAGCCCGACAAGCGTAGAATCAGCGGGTACGGCAAACGATATGTCCGATCCAACTCCCGCCCCGCCTCCGAACCCACCCGCGCCCCCGGCTGTTCCCGCCGGTCCAACTATCCACATTGGCGAAGAGTTCGGTACCGCCAAGAAGAATCTTCCGCCCGCCAAAATTGTGCTGATCGCCATCGGTGTGGTGTTGGTTGTGGTGTTCATCGCTTCTTTTCTGAAGCGCGCCAAGCCGCAAGCCTCAGGCAAGCTCGACAACGTGGTCGCCGTTGAGGTTCCCGGGCAGACAACGACCATGGTCGCCATGACCTTCACCATTCGCAACACCAGCGACAAGATGCTGTATGTTCGCACCGTTCAAGGCTTAATCAAGGCACCCAGTGGAGACTCCATCGAAGACGCCGTCTCTGCCGTCGACTTCGATCGATACTTTCAGGCCTTCCCCGCGCTCAAGAACGGAGCGCAACCCGCACTCTCGCCCGAGGCCAAGATTCAGCCCGGCGAAACCGCTGTCCGAACTATCATCGTCGCCTTTCCTGTAACGTTGGACTCGTTCCATCGGCGCGACTCCACCAGCGTGGTCATCTGGCCTTATAACGAAACGGTGCCCGTGGTATTGACCCCCTAGCCAGCCCCGCTTGCGCAAATCCTCCAGAATGCGTTTCTATATCACCATGAACAATCTCCGGCATTCTTTCCGATCAGCCGCGCTCGTCCTCACGCTCATTCTTATTGCGCTTTTCGCCGCCGCCGCACCCGCGGCAAAGCAAGGCAAGTATCTCTTCTATGTCGGCACCTACACCGAGGAAGGCAGCAAGAGTAAAGGCATTTACGCCTACCGCTATGACGCCGCGACGTCTGAGATTACGCCGCTAGGCCTCGCCGCGGAAACTACCAACCCCTCCTTCGTCGCCCCGCACCCCAACGGCCGCTTCCTCTATGCGGTGAATGAAGTGGGAAAATACAAGGGCCCGAACAGCGGCGGCGTCAGCGCATTCTCCATTGATCGAGCCACCGGCAAGCTGACTTTCCTGAACGAAGTCGCCTCGCGTGGTGCCGACCCTTGCTACATCACCGTCGACAAAACCGGAAAATATGTATTGGTCGCGAACTACACCGGCGGCAGCGTCGCGGTCTTTCCCGTGCTCGCGGATGGCAAACTCGGCGAGGCCTCCGCCTTCGTGCAACACACCGGCAAGGGCACGAATCCCGAAAGGCAGGAGGGCCCGCACGCCCACTCCATCGATCTCTCACCCGACAACCGTTTCGCCATGGTCGACGATCTCGGCCTCGACGAGTTGTTAGTCTATAAATTCGACACCGCCAAAGGATCGCTCACTCCGAATGATCCGCCGTTCACCAAGATCGACGCCGGATCCGGCCCGCGCCACTTCGTCCTTCGCCCCGACGGCAAATTCGCATACGTGATCAGCGAAATCGCGCACACTGTCACAGTATTTTCGAACGACGCGGCGAACGGAAAACTAACGACCCTGCAGACCATCACTACCCTGCCCAAGGGTTTCACCGGCCGCAACGACGATGCGGAAATCCATGTTCATCCCTCCGGCAAGTTTCTCTACGCCTCCAACCGCGGCGACGACAGCATCGCCATCTACGCGATCGACAAAAGTAAGGGAACACTGACGCAAGTGGGAATCGTTCCTACCGGGGGCAAGGAGCCGCGCAGCTTTGAGATCGATCCCACCGGCTCGCTTCTATTCGCGGAGAATCAGAAATCCGACGATATCGTCGTATTCAAAATCGACACGAAAACCGGCCAGTTGACCCGAACGGGAAAAGTGCTGGAAGTAGCGTCACCAGTCTGTCTGAAATTCGTAGCCGTGGAATGATCGCCGTAGAGACGTAGCTTGATGCGTCTCTGCCGCCAGCGTCCCGATGATGGAGATGGAGAAAGAGTGTTGCAAGCAACATCTCGACTACTTCTTCTGAATCCCCTTGCGCCGTGCCAGGTGCGTGCTCGCGTCCGATTTGATCTCGTCATACTTCAGGCACGAGATCGAACCATCCACTTCCAGCACAGCCAGCGCGACCTGGTCACAGCTATTGATGCCGTGCTCGCGCAAAGCGCGGTGCAACTCGTCCATACTGACGTGTTCCCGTGCCATGTGCTCTTCGATAGGCCTACCATCGTGCACGAGCAGCGAAGGCTCACCCTCAACCAACTTGCGAAAGCGCCGACTGCCGCCCGCAACATTAGCAACCAGATAATTCAAGACCAGCAGCGTAGTGGCCGCGACCGCGCCGCCCAGCAGTGACGTATCGGGCCCGGTCATCGCATTCTGTACGGAGTTCGACAGCAGGAGCAGCAGCGTAAGGTCGAACGGGGTCATCTGCCCGACTTCGCGCTTGCCGCTTAATCGCACCCCAATCAGCACGAGCAGATAAATCACGCCCGTGCGCAGCACAATCTGCAGCAGCACGTTGGCTCCGGGGAAAACGACTCCGGTCATCGTTTATTTCTCGGTTTGTTTCTCAGTTATGTTTCGATCGATACTCTGCTAGTTCGCCGTCACCGGCACCGGAGCGCTCTTCGGCGTGCTCAAATATCCCGTGGCCTTGTTCTTGTCCACCGTCCACACCACCAGCTCAAACAGCAGGTGATCGCGCCCGGAGTAAAACTGAATGGGCTCGGCGATGTTGCGATCCTTCTTCTCAATCGTCTTGTCGTCGGAGGTCACATTCATCGTGAACTTGCCCTTCTTTGCATCGGTCTTCTTCAGTTGCAGGCTGACGGTCGAAACCGGCTGCGGCTTGGCGCCCTTCAGCAAGGTGAACTCGTAGTAGTTGCGGTCACCCTTATGCTTCAGAATCTCGAGGTCGCCGGCCGTGTGTGCGATCAATCCGCTCTGCACGCCGAGATCGCCGATCGTGCTTGCCAGTTTGGCTTTCGTGGCTTCGAGGTCGGCTTTGGTCGATCCAAGGTCGGTTTTCACTCCGCCCACGTCGCTCTTCACGCCCGAAAGTTCTCCCGTCACTGCGTTGATCTGCGCTTTCTGTTCCTTCTCCAGCCGGCTTTCTGTGGCCTTCTGTTCGGCGCGCAGTTCGGCGGTCTTTTGCGCAAGTTCCTGCTTGGTTAGGCCGGCCTGCCGCCCCAAAGTCTGTTCCGTTGCCTCAGCGTCGGCAACCCGATTCTGCAGCTCTTTCACTTGCGCCTGGCTGGCGCTCAGATCGTTTGCCAGTTTCTCCGTCGCCAGATGTGCGGCGTAGTGCGCATATGCAGAACCCGCCACCACCAGAATCGCGAGCACAGTCAGAATCCATTTACCGGCATTCGACTGACTTTCCATATGAATCTGATCGCCTTCATCGGCCATACACTCGTTCTCCTCGGAATACAAAGTATTGAATTGCAGGGATACAGGTATTGTTGAGCAGGACCACCACAGTGTCAATTGGCGCGCCGGATGCCGTACACGCCTGCCACCGGCTTTTTCTAGCGGCGAAGCGCCAGCGCCTCCTGCAGAGCCGGCTCAGGATCGCGTCGAACTGCGGCCGCCGTAGCGCCGAGCCGCTTCTCGATTTTCTGGCGCGCAGCAAGCAGAGAACCCGAAATCGTTGGATTCGAAAGTGACTGCCTCAGCGATTCCGATTTCACCATGCACGCGAAGGCCAACCGCGTTGGGAATCCCGCGTCATCTAGAAATCGTCCGTAGGCGTACCAGTCTTCGGCACTGGCACTCGTGTCGGCGGTCGAGTCGTCGAGCTGCAGCGCGTGCTGGTAGAGCCGCAACGCCTCGTCGAGCTTTCCGGCTTTAGCCTGCAGCGCCGCCTCATTCACGTCAGCCACGCTCTCCAGTTTGGCCTGCCCAGTTTGTGCCCCCAGTTTTTCTGCCAGGTGATACGACCGCACCGCAAGTTCGGTCTGCGATGAATGCACTTGGCAATCCGCCATGCGCAACACAATCGCAATAACTTTGTCGGGTGCGGGACGATCCTGCGCCGGCTGCCGCGCAACCTGCTCGAGAAAAGAGTTGTAATGCGAAGCCGCGGCCTGCGCCTTGCCCTCGCGGTCGAGTTCGTCAGCCATGTACAGGTGGGCGAGCTTCTGTTGCGGGTCCGCAGCCAGGGCCTGATCCCAATTCTCCAGAGCCTGATCCGGGTGCCCGCGACGCAGCGCGAGCAAACCGCGGTCTACCAGCAGATTCGCATCTTTGGGTGTGTACTTCAGCGACGCCTCGGTCAGACTGAAAGCCTCATCAAATCGGTCCTGATCGATGAGCAATTGCAGCAGTCCCTGCCTCGGAGCCGGATCGGCAGGATTGGCCTGCATCGCCCTCCTCCACGCAGCCTCAGCTTCTTGCAGTTGACCCTCTTCCATCGCCCGGTGGGCCAACCGCATCTGCAGAGAACTGTCGAATGAATCGAGCGCTTCGGCCCGTTGCAGATCGTGCAAATCGTCGGTGTCCAGCGCCAGATAATAACGCGCTTGGTCGACCGTCCCCCACACTAGAAGCAGCAACGCCGCGCTTAGCCGGAGCGAACGGGCGCCATAGCTGCTGCCGACCAGCCACCGACCCGCGGCAGCGAACTGCCCGCCGGCTTCGCCCGCCGCATCTGAAATCCGTTCTCGCGAGTTGAGTAGCAGCGACGCGATCCGCCCGTCACGCAGCTTCCAGATCGCGCCGTCCAGAATGAAGTGGTGAATATTCACCAGCGCTGTAAAAATCAAGAAGCTCGCGGTAAAGTCGTGATGAAACGCGCGGCTGGCCAGCCACGGTCCCGGCACAAACAACGCGATCCCGCCCACGACCAGCACCCCAAAGTAGGCCAACGGACGCCAGCTGCGCCCCGGCTTGTTCGAAGCTTCGCCCGAAGTTTCGCCCGAGGCCTCGCGGCGCGCGTAGTAACTCGTGATCCACAAATACTGTGCCGAATGCATCACCGCTAGCACACCCGAGCTGTAGCGGTTCTGCGGAATCTCCAAACTTCTGATCAGCGAGATCGCCGCCGGCAGCAGGAACCACAAAAACTGCGAAGAAAACAAAGTCAGTGAAGGAATCAGCTTCCGCCATCCGGTTGCGCTCGCCAGCCGCGACAGCCCATACACAGACAAACCGACGAACGCCACCATCAGAATGATCTGCTCCCATCGGCTCACGACCGCCGGGATTCCCAGCGACAGAAACAGCGGATCAGTCGACGGTCCGGTGTGGAAACCCAGAAACAGAATCAGGTACGAAACCACGAAAGCGCCGTATAACGCCCGCCGCGTGCTCTTGTCCGGGTCGGCCCCGGCCCGGCGCGCAAACATCATGAACAGCCCGTAGTTCTGTCCGCTGTAGTGCCACGGGCTCCACGTCAGGTAGATGGTGAAAATCCAGGGCAGGAGCCGCAGCCAAAAATGCGATAGCAGCAGCGTCAGCAACATCAGCGCCGTGATGTGGACAGTGAAGATGCGGTACTTCTGGAAGTCTTCGCTGCGATGGTAGGCGCGATAAATCGTCGCCATGTAGTGCGGATAGTTAAAAAACAGCGCCAGCACGTAGAACGCAACCGACCACGCGCGCGCACTCGAAGCCGCCGAAAAATACGAGAGCAGCAGCAGTGGCGCGGACCAAGCTCCACAGCCCACGATCAAGTCGAGCCCAGGATTGTAGATCCAGAGCGCGGATCGTTCCTTCGAATTCGGGCGCGATTTCTTCATGATGTCTTGAAGAAATTATAGGTGGGAGACTCGCAACAACACGTAGCTGGAGAGATGCCACGGGGGTAACGAAGGTAACGAGCAGAAATTCCGGCTATTCAAATTTCCAGCGCGTCGATTTGCTCTGGAAATACTTCTCCCACAACCCGAACACAACCCGCGGCCGCACAGCAAATACCGGCTCTTTCATCGACAGAATGTTGTCCTTCATTGACGACATATCGAACTTGTATTTCCTTTCATACGCCGGAAGGAACCTGCGGCGCGCCGCAACGTCGGCAACTTCAGCCCTGCCTTCGACAATCACCGCTTCCTCCGCATGTTCCGTGCACACAATGCAATTCTTGTTTCGCGCCAGGTTGCGCGCCTTCAGCGACTTGCTCCCGGTGCTGAAGAGAAAACACCCGCCCTGCCACAGTCCCCAGACGACCATGGTGTGAGGAGAGGAAGCGTGAGGCGATCCGTCAGGCTTAACGGTCGTGATCCAGTAGTTGTGCGATTTCTTCAGACGTTGCTCCGCCCACGACCACGGCAGCAACCCCTTGGTTCCTTTGGGAAAGCCGTAGCCGGGTGCGGCGATGCGCGAGGAGTGGGGTTTGCGGGATGGATTGCTCTTTTTCGCCGTTGTCACAAAAAATGCTCCTGCATGGCCTGCACACACCGCATGTGTGAGAATATGCGACTGTGGCATTGTAGCTTGAATGGAGATCGCAGAGGTGGCGATGACGACGGCAATTACGTCGAAGAATCCGCCAGGGTGGCGCGGATGGGTCACGCTACTCGGATCGGTACTGGGGCTGTTTGCCGGGCTGTGCACGGTCTTTGCGTTGGTCGTAACAGTGGCTCAGGCCTGGCAGGAACACGCCCAGGCGCAATGGCCAACGACGACGGCACATGTCCAGAGATGCGGCTTGGATATCTACACCCATAAGCCGGAGTCGTATTGGATCGATTGCAGCCTCACCTACACCGTGCGCGGGGAGGAAATTGTGTCCCACGTTCATTCACGCAGCACGCCCGCCCCGCGACGGGTGATTTCGCAATATCCAGCCCAGCAGTTCGAGCAATTGCAAGAGTGGGTGGACGAGCATCCCGAGAGGACGCCCATCGCGGTGCACTACGATCCTGCAACTCCCGGGAAGGCAGTTCTGGTAAGGACCGATATGCCGATGGGTGGGCCACGAACGCCAGATAACTTGAAGCTGCTGGAATTCTTTGCGGTGAGTTGTGCCGTGCTGCTGGCCATTGCGCGACTCGCACGGCCCCGAACTGCCGCAGTTCGCGTATACGGCTAAGCGCTGCGCCTTTTCATACCTAGGATGCCATCGAGCTTTTCATCCGCCTGCTACAGGTTTTTCTTCGTCCACTCGTCGATGCGATCGAGCGCCTGCTGCAGGTTCTCCAGCGAATTGGCCACACTGAAGCGCAGGTAGCCTTCGCCGAACTCCCCAAACGCGGTGCCCGACAGTGCAGCGACTCCTGCCTGCTCCAGCAAGGCATCAGCCAGCGGCTTCGATTTCCACCCCGTTTTCGCGATGTTGGGGAACACGTAAAACGCGCCCTTCGGCATGCGGCAGGAGAAGCCTTTGATCTTGTTCAGTCCCGCCACGAAACGATCGCGGCGCCGCTGGAATTCATCGCGCATGTGATCGACTGAAGCTTGATCGCCGCGAATGGCTTCAATCCCCGCAACCTGCGTGAAGCTCGCCGTGCAGGAATTTGAATTGGTCATCAGCCGCGTCATGTGTGCTGCCAGGTCCGGGCGCATCACGCCGTAGCCCATACGCCATCCCGTCATGGCGTAGGTTTTTGAAAAACCATCGAGCAGAATCGTGCGCTCCTGCATCCCGGGCACCGACATGATGGAAAAGTGCCGCCCTCCATCGAACAGCAGGCGGCTGTAAATTTCGTCCGACAAAATCATGATGTTCCGGTCGCCAATCAATTTTGCGATCTGCTCAATGTCGCTGCGCTCCAAAACACCGCCCGTAGGATTCTGCGGCGAATTCAAAATAATCAGCCGGGTGCGGTCATTGATCAGAGCCGCCAGTTCATTCACATCGAGCGAGAAATCCCGTTCCTCGCGCAGCTGAATCGGCACAGCACGTCCGCCCACGTAATGGATCATCGATTCGTAAATCGGAAATCCAGGATTGGGATAGATGACCTCGTCTCCCTCGTCGATGAGCGAAAGAATCGTGAAAAAAATAATCGGCTTGCCGCCGGGAACCACCACCACTTCGTCGCTTGAAACTTTCACCCCGCGCGTGCGGCTGACATAGTCGGCCAGCGCCTGCCTTAACTCGGGCAATCCGGCCGACGGACCGTAATGCGTCCAGCCTTTGCGCAGGGCGTCAATGCCCGCTTCCACCACGTTCGCAGGCGTGTCGAAATCCGGTTCGCCGATTTCCAGGTGAACAATGCTCTTGCCCTGACGCTCCAGCGAGCGCGCCTTATTCAGAACTTCGAACGCGGTTTCGGTGCCCAGCCGCGACATCCGGCGGGCAAGACGCAATTCGTGTTGAGTGGTTTGCGGCATGACTACAAAACTCCTGAGCAGGCCAAACCGCACATTATACGCCCGTCAGCAAGGACACAAACCGTGAGGGAGACGCAGGCTCTCGAAGGAAAACTCTATAAATCACCCGCAAAGCACCACCGCCTGCTGTTGTCTGGTCCGGCGCATTACGCGGCGCAACCGTGTACAATCCTCCGCGTCGGCCTACGTCGAGGTTGAGTGTCACGGAGGTCCTGTTGGCTACTTCGCCTGCAGTCTTGGTGCGTTCGCGCACCCGCTATGTATTATTTGGCGCGCTCGCCCTGATGACTCTCTTTGTGATCTACAAAGATGAGCTTTTCATTTTTGACCACACACTGCCCGAGTGGGCCTACTTTTTCCCGGTGCGGTGGCCGTTACTCATCCACGGCTTGGGCGGTCTGATAGCCCTTCTTGCGGGGCCGCTGCAGTTTTCCACCAGAATTCGGCAAAGATATCTGCAATTTCATCGGATCCTTGGCCGGTTCTATGTCGGCGGGGTTACGATTGCGGCGTTCATTTCGCTGTACCTGGTTTTTGTGCATTTTCCGAACTCGCAGCGCGTCGAAGGTGTATTCCAGGCGGGCTGGTGGGTCATGACCACGGGGCTGGCGCTGTTTTGCGCTCGAACTCACAATATTGCGCAGCACCGGCAATGGGTCGTGCGCAGCTATTCGACCACGTGTTTCTTCGTGATCGCACGAGTGGTTTTTGCGGTCCCACCGATTAGCCACATGAACGTCAACGCCGACAACCTTGCCCTGTTCCTATGGCCTATGCTTGCTGTGACGATCGTGGGCACCGAACTCGGCTTGCAGTGGCGGGCGATATTCCCCCGCAGAAAAGCGGTACCTCCCGCAGGCTGAGTCGAGTGGCAAACTGTGGATGGAATTTACTCCGAAACGCTGTGTTCTTCGTTTTGCGAACGCAGGACGCGGTCGACAGAGTAAGGTGCGCGGCGACTGGGCTCGTGGTAGTGGCGGACTTGCATTTCGCCGAGCAGGCCGATCGCCAGAAGATTCAATCCGCCCAGCAGCAGTCCGAGAGCGGCCATCATCAGCGGGCCATGCGAAGCCATGACCGGCACATGGCGCAGGAATTTTTCCACGCCCAGCCAGAGAACAATCGCGCTGCCGCCAAAAATGCTCATCATGCCAAAGCTGCCGAAGAAGTGCAGCGGGCGCGACAGATAGCGCAGCAGGAAGCGGATCGTCAGTAGATCGAAGAACACGCGGAAAGTACGCGTAATGCCGTAATGCGAAACTCCGCGCTCGCGGTTCACGTTGCGGATAGGCACTTCGCAGATGGTCGCGCCATGCCATGACGCCAGCGCCGGAATAAAGCGGTGCAGTTCCCCGTAAAGCGGCACCTGCTCCAGAATGTCGCGCCGGTAGGCTTTGAACGTCGTGCCGAAGTCGTGGATGTCGACGCCACTGATCTTGGCCATCATCCAGTTGGCGATGCGCGACGGAATGCGGCGCATCCAGAAATTGTCGACCCGCACTTTGCGCCATCCGCTGACGATGTCGTACCCGGCCGCAATCTTTTCCAGAAACAGCGGAATGTCGTTGGGATCGTGCTGCAAATCGCCGTCCATGGCAATGATGTACTCGCCGCGGGCATGGTCGAAACCGGCCGCCAATCCTGCGGTCTGGCCGAAGTTCCGGCGCAGTTTGACCACCGTCACCCGACTGTCGACAGCCGCGATTTCGCGCAGCATGGCGAACGTGTGATCGTTCGAACCATCGTCCACCAACACGATTTCGAAGGTCTCGCCGTGCGCCTCCATCACCGCTTTCAACCGGTCATAGAGGTCGGTAACGTTCTCCTGCTCGTTGTGCAGCGGGACGACGATGGAGTACTTGGGCACGGTCTTTCCATTATAGACCGAAAAACAGTTCTCAGTTCCAGCTTTTCAGTTCTCAGTTGGTTACCCAGGATGGCAGGGCGCAGAGGGCAGGGCGCCGAGGCTTACTAAGAACTGGGAACAGAGAACTCGGTTTTTAGCCCTGCTCTTTGAGCTTCAGCCGCGATTTATTTTCTTCCATGAATGCCTTGATTTCGTTGGCGGCGCCGAGCAGCCGGTTCCACTGCTCGTAGTAGAGAGTAACCGGAAAGCGGCCCAGGCCGTAGACGCTGACTCCGCCTTTTTCGCCGACTTTAAAAATCAGGTCGCCACTGCGTTTCTTGGTTTCGACTTCTTTTTCGAGCTGAGACAGTTTTGCTTTCAGTTCTTCGTAGGTTGGTTCTGACATGCTTCCCTCGCGTTTAAGAAATACGTCCATCTGGCGGGCCATCGGCTTCCAGACGGACAGCCTTCTATGGTAACTTGCCAATCATTGCCTTGCGGCGGATAACCGTTATAAGCTGAACAGAGTCTAATCCAAAGCAAGAAACTCGTGGTCTGGGGTTAGTTTATGCGTTTGTGGGTGAAATGGTCGACGTGGCTTGCACTGTCCCTGATGTTGTGGACGGTGGCGGCGGAGTCTACCCACACTCACCCCAACCAGACGGAATCCGCTTCCTGCTCGATCTGCGTGGTAGCACACAGCGCCAGCCCCACCGTGAGTACTGCCCGGACCGCTCCGGTGTTCGCCGCCATCGGTCTGCTGCGCGAAGAAGATGTCATTGCGAAGACCCGGTTCGATTTCTCGAACCTTGGGATTCGTGGTCCTCCTGCCCTGTAGGGATTCCCACAATTTAAGTCATCCGGTTGGACGGCGACTCTTGCCGTTCAATTCCGGCCAATTCCCTATTTGCCTTTCTTCATCCAGGAGGAATCAATGTCTGCTTCTCATAAGTGGCGTTTCATCGCCATCTTCGCCCTCACCTTCCTAATCAGCGCAGCCTCGGCCCAATCAGGCGGAAGTTCAGGTTCTATCAACGGAACCGTGTTTGACCCGACAGGAGCCGTCGTGCCCAACGCAACCGTTGAAATTCACAACCCGGTCAGCCAATTTGACCGCTTCACCACGACGGATAAGGCCGGGAAGTTCAGCTTCCCCAACGTGCCCTTCAATCCCTATCACCTAGCTGCAAGCGCAAGCGGATTCGCGCAGAGTGCCAAGGACGTAGAGGTCCGATCCGTCGTGCCGGTCAGCGTCAGCGTCAGTCTCCAAGTCTCGGGTTCGACGACGTCGGTGACGGTCGAAGCCGGCGCCGATTTGGTGGAGAATGATCCAACTGGGCACACCGACGTGGATCGCGCTTTGTTCAACAAGGTGCCACTGGAAAGTCAGTCCTCTTCGTTAAGTTCGCTGGTCACGCTGGCCTCGCCTGGGGTCTCGGCAGATTCGAATGGTCTCTTTCACGGACTCGGCGACCACGCTTCGAACTCATTTTCGGTAGACGGCCAGCCGATTACCGATCAGCAGAGCAAGGTTTTTTCAAACCAGGTTCCTCTAGATTCCATTGAGTCACTCGAAGTGATTCCCGGAGCTCCACCCGCGGAGTACGGCGGCAAAACAAGCTTAGTGATCGTCGCGACCACTCGCTCAGGCCTAGGCTCAAAAACTCCACATGGCAGCGTCAATGCTTCCTACGGGTCGTTTGGCTCGTCGAATATCGGCTTTGACCTTTCTTACGGCGGTGATAAGTGGGGAAATTTCGTCTCGGCGAACGGATTGAATACGGGGAGATTCCTGGACCCTCCGGAATTTGTGGTGACGCACGACAAAGGCAACGAAGAAAATATTTTCGACCGGGTGGACTACCAACTCTCGACCAATGACTCGATCCATCTGAATCTCGGCTTTAGCCGCTCCTGGTTCCAGACGCCTAATTCGTATGACTCGCAGAACGCGACGCCGTGGAACGGCGTTACCGTCAGCAATAACGGGCTTGGTCCCAATGGCATTCCGGTCGGTCCTGCAGACCAGCGATCGAAGATCGACACCTTTAACATCGCTCCAACCTGGACACGGGTGATCAACCCGACCACCGTGTTTACCTTCGGCGGCTTCGTCCGACGAGATGGTTACAATTACTATCCGAGCAACAACCCGTTTGCGGACCTCGGCCCACCGAATCTGCAGCAGCAGACGATCTCGCAATACCGGACACTCACGAACACGGGGGTGCTCGCGAATGTCACCCATGTGGTAGGCGTCAACAACATCAAGGCGGGAGTTACGTATCAGCAGACGTTTCTCAGGGAAAACTTCAACCTCGGAATCATCGACCCAAATTTCAACGCACCGTGCCTGGACGCCAACGGCGTACCCGTATTTGTTGGCAATCCAACGGTGAATAACCCTGGCAATTGTGCCAGCTCCACCTCAAGCAACACCGCGCTTTATCCGACTCCATTCGTGGCTAATCCCGGTTTTGATTCACTGCTCGGATGCTACGATCTGACGCGATCAACACCATCATCGGCCGACGGCTGTTCCGGCGCCGCCAGCGGCTTGTATGCATTTCACGGGCAAACAGACATAAAGGAACTCGCCCTCTATATTCAGGATTCGATCACCGTAAAAAACTGGTCCTTCAACTTGGGACTTCGTGGCGATCTTTACAACGGCCTTGTGGTAGCTCGCCAGGCCGAACCTCGCGTTGGCGCTGCTTACAACATCAAAAAGACCAATACGGTGCTCCGGGTCTCTTATGCCCGCACACTGGAGAGTCCGTTCAATGAAAATCTTGTGCTTTCGAGCACCGGTTGCGCTAATGCAGTCTTGAATCCCCTTCTTGCCTGTTCTCAGCCGGCTTCAGCGGGGGCGACACCGTTCAATCCCGGTTACCGCAATGACTTCCATGCTGGCGTGCAGCAGGCGCTCGGCAGGTATGCGGTCATAAGCGGAGATTACATTTGGAAATACACCCACAATGCTTACGACTTTAGCGTGCTGGGAGCAACGCCGATCACATTTCCGATTGACTGGCACAACTCAAAAATTCCTGGATATGCTGTGCGTGTGAGCGTGCCGGATCTCCATGGCTTCTCGGCCTTAGTCGTTTTCTCGAGCGTGGCCGCGCGTTTCTTCACTCCGCAGATCGGCGGCGCTGGTGCGGTTCCGTCGGTGGCCTTCAGCGGTGGAAGTACGCCGTTCCGCATCGACCACGACGAGAAGTTCAACCAAACGACCCACCTTCAATATCAGCCCTGGAAGCGCGGCCCGTGGCTTGGCTTCAATTGGCGATATGACAGCGGCCTTGTGGCCGGGCAAACACCTTGCTTCGGGGGCAATTGCGCCCAAGGGGTAACGGTAGGAGGCACAAACTATATCCAACTGACGGATTCGTTCGGAACTGCTCTTACGGCGGATCAGGAGTTCCAGTCCGGCCTATTCTGTGGGGCGCAACGGGCTACCCCGACTACCCTTATTGGAGTTAGCGTTCCGGGCGTCGCGGCACTTGCTTGCCCCGTAGGGCAGTTCGGTTCCAGTCTTCTTCAAGTGCCGGCTCCGAACACCGAGAACGACGATCACAATCCGCCGCGCATCGCACCCCGCAACCTGTTCGACATTGCACTGGGTGACGACAACCTGTTCAAAGACGAGCATTACAGATGGAGTCTCACCCTGACGGCGATCAATGTCACCAACAAGTATGCTCTCTACAACTTCCTTTCCACATTCAGCGGCACGCATTACGTGACTCCGCGGGCGCTCACCGCGCAACTGGGGTTTCACTTCTAGCGTTTCAGTGCACCTGGACAGGAACAGGCGGCTCTTGCGAGCCGCCTGTTTTTCCCTGTAATGGTTGCCACATCACTACGACACAGCTAGTATTTCTCGCGAAATACCTTCCGATTGATGTCAGGCCAGAACTCTTTTACCACGTTGAACACACCGTCCAGAACCACCTGCGTTCCCCAACGTTGGTACGTTTTCACCCAAGGGTTGGCTTCTGCTGGATAATACGCATTGCCGATCCCCGCGGCCCCTCCGGCTCCCACGATCTCCGACAGATTGAAAGTGTTCTTTCCCGAGTTGGTCCGGGTGATGAACAGCCGGCCTAACGCGTAACCGGTCCGCTTAGGGAATCCGCCTCTGCCCATCGTGTAATACCTCGGATCTTCTCGCGTCGCCGCGGGGACGATCGCTTCCGCCATGAAGTTCTCGATGCCGGTATCGGCAAAGACGTGCCAGTAGTATTTACCGAAGCCCTCAGCGCCTTGCCCAAAGGTCGGCTGCGATTTGCCAGCCATGTCAATTCCCGCGAGCGCTCCCACGAAAATGAAATCGGAGTAGTCGAACGTATCCTGGGTCGCCAGCCAGAGTTCGCTCTTGAAATTCAGCGGAGGCAAATGGGCGTTGGCACTGACCGCACGGTAATTGGGGATGATCCCCAGAATTCTCTTGTTTTGTTTCCCATAATCCTGATCGGAATTACCTGGCGTCGAAGGGCTGCCCTGGGAAGAGCTGACCTGAGGCTTCGGCGCGTCGGGTACGGAGGTCTTTCCATCCGCGGTTCCGGGTGTTGGCGCTGGGTCCTGGCCTTGCGAAATATCGGTAACCGCAACACCGTCCAGACCCGACGCTGCCGTTCCTTCTCGCGGCTGTTCTCGCGCGCTCGCCGGTTCCTGAGCCTGTAAAGATGCCGCTGCCAATATCCCGGCCACCGCTACCGCCACGCAGACCAATCGAATCGCTTTCAAGTCTCCCCCCACATCGGTATTTCCCCGCTCTGGCCCTATCGGCCGTACTTTTCAAACAATTAGTTCAGCAATCTGCATTGGATTGCTCGAATCGGCGTTTGGATGCACGCCAGCCACAGAAAACGGGTAAGTGTGGAATTCGGATCGGAGAGTTACTTCGGTGTTTTCGGCTGGGCCTTCTGCCGCTGTTTCTGCAGTTGGCGCTCGTGTCTCTTCTGCAACGAGGTGTGGATATCGGGCCAGAACTCCTTCAGCACATTCCCGAAGGCGTCGAGACCCATTTGGGTTCCCCAATTGTTGATATTCCCTGAAAAATTCCGATCGACGGCGGGATAGTAGACGTTGGAAATGGCAATCGCCGTAGCGTTGCCGGCAAACTCGGGAACGTTGAACGTGTGAGTCCCGGAGTCTTTCCGAGCGATTAAAATACGGTCGATGGCATAACCAAAGCGGCGCGCGAACGGCCCCCTGCCCAATCGATAATAGCGAGGATCTATTTTCAGGATCGTGGGGAAAACTCCGCCGACCATGATATTGCCATCCACCTGATCGGCGAAAGCCGCCCCATAACGCTTCGCGTATCCCTCGAATCCCTGCCCGAACCCCGCGTCGGTATCTGCCGCCTGGTGAAGGCCCGCCACAATGCCGACGATGGTGAACTCATAGGGGTCGAAGGAGCCTTTTGCGGCCATGGAAAACTTCTCTTTCCAGGAGACTGGCTTCACCTCTGATTGGCCATCCACAGTCAAGTAGTTCGGCATCACGTAAAACATCCGGTTCGTTCTTCTTCGGGTCTTCCTTCTTCGTATCTTGGACCGGGGTGTTTTGACCCTGAGGGTTCTGGGCAGCGGGCTGGTCTCCGGGTTTATGCTGCCCCGAAGAACTGGCCGTGGGGGGATTGGCCGCGGACGGTTGGGCGGATTGGGCTGGGTCTGATGTTTGAGTATCCGTGGCGCTTTGACCTGCGCAAAAAACGGCAGCGCATAAGATCGACAAAGTCAGCAGGCCTACGCGCGCTAAATAGCTCAGTTTCAAATTCAAATTCAAATTCAAATTGATGATGGCTCCAGTTCCATTTGATTGACATGTGGCCAAGGCGATCTTGCGGGTCTAGTGTTCGCAGCCCATTCTCCGCAAACAGACTCCGCTCCCCTGCCAGCATGCCAGCCTCTGTAGTTGCTGAGATTCAACGAATCGTCCGCCAGACTCGATAATTCAGTTCTCACTTACTCCAGGATGATTTCCGCGCCCCGATTGCGTCACAAGCGAAGGACCTTCTCTCACTCTACCAGTAAGATGCAGTTGGGAGCGAGCAGGTCGCTACCCCGGTGCTGTAACTGATACACGCTACCGGCCAAGCGTTCTCAAAGGAACAGCAGCGCGGCCGCCTCGCAGAGTAACCCCTGAATCCCGCGGATTAGCGACGAAATTGCAAGCCCCGCCCTACCGCTGTGACTGCGATCACAGCATAGTCGACGTGCTCTCCCTAATATCTCCCTCAGTCGTAGAGCTTTGCAGAAACCCAGGTACAGCCTGGACCGCTCGACGGGGAGACGCTATGAAATGGATCTTGGCGGCGCTAACCGCCGCCGTGCTTGCGGTTGGGCTATATGCCAGCGCCCCGCCCTCGTCTGTCAGCCCAATCATCGTCGACTATCCGTCGCAGGGATCCGTGTTTCCTCCCGACATTATCGCTCCAACGTTCCAGTGGCGCGATGCCGAACCGGCTGCCACGGTGTGGCGGGTTGACATAACATTCGCCGACCGCTCGCACAGTCTCCAGTTGTGGTCTCAGGGTGAGAAGATGAAGCTCGGCGAACTCGACACCAGCCTGTCCGGCTACGTTTCGCCCACGCTTACTCCCGAGCAGCAAGCCGCGCACACCTGGCAGCCGGATGCCAGGACTTGGTCCGAAATCAAGAAGCACTCCGTCAAGGGACCAGCCACCGTCACCCTCACCGGGCTTCGCAGTAAGGATGCGGTCGAGTCCGTATCGAGCGGCCAAGTCAATCTTCAAACCTCCAAAGACCCCGTCGGGGCTCCGATTTTCTACCGCGATGTTCCTCTCATCCCATCGCCGCCGGAACTAGGCGAGCGCGGGGTCATCAAGCCGCTGCCCGATTCCGTCTTGCCCAAAATCAAGTGGCGCTTGCGCTACGTGTCCAGTCCTGAAAACAAAGTCGTGATGACGGGGCTGCCGACCTGCGCCAACTGCCATTCCATTGCGCGCGACGGCAAGACGCTGGGCATCGACGTGGACGGGCCGCAGAACGACAAAGGACTCTACGGGCTCATTCCCATCCATAAAGTCAGTTCCATCAGCAACGATTACGTCATCCACTGGAGTGCGTTCAGCGACAAACTGGCACAGAAGCGCTACGGCTTCATGTCGCAAGTTTCACCAGATGGCAAGTACGTCGTCAACTCGATTGAAGTACCAGGCGATCGCGGAAGGCGAGTAGTCGACCGGCTTTACAACGGCTTTTATAAAGACTACGGCTTCGGTCAGGTCTTCTTTCCCACGCGCGGCGTGCTGGCCTGGTACAGCCGCGAGACCGGGAAGTTACAGGTCTTGCCCGGAGCCGATGACCCAAACTACGTGCAGACCAGCGCCTTCTGGAGTCCCGACGGCAAATATCTTGTCTACTCGCGCGGCGTCGCGAAAGATCCTTATGAGACAGGCCGTCCGCGCGCCCTCTACGCCAACGATCCCAACGAGACCCAGATGCAGTACGACCTCTACCGCATCCCGTTCAATGACGGCAAAGGCGGCAAGGCAGAGCGCGTTGTCGGCGCCTCCGAAAATGGGATGAGCAACAACTTCCCTAAAGTCTCTCCCGACGGCAAATGGCTCGTCTTCGTCCGCAATAAGAACGGGCTCTTGATGCGTCCCGACAGCCGCCTGTACATCGTGCCCTTCGAAGGTGGAAAAGAACGTCCGCTGGGCTGCAATCTGAAACGTATGAACTCGTGGCACAGTTGGTCGCCCAACGGCCGCTGGCTGGTCTTCTCGTCGAAGACTCCGTCTCTCTACACTCAGATGTATCTCACTCACATCGATGAGAATGGAAATGACACGCCCGCGATTCTCATCGAACATGCAACCGAGTCGAACCGCGCCGTGAACATTCCCGAATTCATGAACATCGCTCCCGGCGGCCTGGAAAAAATTGACGCCCCTGCCACCGAGTTCTACCGCCTGTTCGACGTCGCCGTGCAACTGACCGACAAGAAACAGTATGACGCGGCGGTTCCCGCCTGGAAGCAGGCGCTGGCGCTGGCTCCGGAAGATCCGCGCGGACACGACAACCTGGGGACGGCCTTGGTCGCGACCGGAAAGTTCGCCGAAGCCATCGCGGAATACCGGAAATCGGTCGAACTCAATCCTGCGAGTTCGCAAACTCACAACAACCTGGGAAGCGCGCTGGCGGAAATGGGCAGGATCGACGAAGCGGTTCCTGAATTCGAAAAAGCGGTCGAACTAAACCCAGACAACGGAGCCGCCCACGTCAATCTCGGCGACGCCTTGGCCGCCAAGAGCGGCCGTCTGGATGAGGCGATTCAGCAGTTGTATAAAGGCATCGAGCTGCAACCCGAATCGTCCAGTGCACAGAACGGCCTTGGAGTCGCGTTGGCCCGCTCCGGCAGGCTCGATGATGCCGTGCTGCACCTGGAGAAAGCCGTCACTCTCGCTCCCCAAGCCGTTGACTATCGCTACAACTTCGGACGCGTTCTGGCCGCAAAAGGCGCGCTTCCGGAGGCGGTCGTCCAGTTCGAAGAAGCGGCCAAGCTTTCCGGAATGCAAGAGCCCGCAATTCTCGAAATGCTGGCGGCCACTTATTCCGATACTGGACGTTACTCCCAGGCCGTGGCCACCGCGCGTCGCGCCCTGGACTTGGCGACCCAGCAGAAGAATGACCGATTAGTGGCGCGGCTGAAGGCCAGTCTGCCTCGCTACGAAGGGCTGGCGCAAAGCGGGCAGGTGCCCGGCGAAACTCCCTAGCAGGACCGCCGAGCCCATTACATCGTCCGTCTGGGCTCAAACGGGCGGTCGACAACCAGTTCGGGATGCAGGCGGCGGAAGGTCTCCGTCACGTGGCAGTTCCAGCAGACCGGTCGGTGTGTGGCGAAGACGTCCGGAAGTTGCTCGGGGCGAAATTCCCTCCACTCCGCAGTCCTCGAATCCGGCCCTAGCAGCGCGGGCGCGTGATCGAGATGATGCAAAGAGCCGATCGGCTTGTGGCAAAACGCGCAGCTCTTCCCTTCGTACCACTGCGCCACGATATTCCACACCAGACAGTTTTCCGGACCGATCTCGATCTGCTGCAGGCATTCCTGGCCGCAGTTCCGGCGTTCCGGCCAGCGCGAGCATTCTTTCAGCCGAAGCGTCGGCTCCGAGAGGAACGCTCCCACGGCCGCTTCTCCGGCGGCCACGTCGACGGCCGCAGGCTGGTGGGTCTCCGGGCACGTGATCAGACGCCTTCCCCGATAATCAAAGTAGGCGCGGATGCCTGGAATGGCGCGAAAAACAAAGAGGCCGCCCGCCAGCACCACCACGACCAACGTAACGAACATTGTGACCGTCATCAGCTCACCTCCCGTAACCGCTCTCAGCTTTCAGCCGTCAGCCAAGGCCCGAGTCGGCAGACTCTGGGCACTTACAGCATGAGCGCGATGCACCAATCTCGCGGTGCCGCGCGTCACCGGAAAATGTGATTGAGGTCACAACGGGAGACTTATCGGGTCAAATAGGCAGAGCGCAATTGCATCTTCACAGCGACCGACAAGCGCCGGATCCCCTCGCGAATCTGCTCAGGCTGTGAATGCGAGAAGTTCAGCCGCATGTGGCGGCCGCCCTCATGGCCGTTATCGGCGTAGAAGCACTCGCCCGGAACAAACGCCACGTTTTCCGCCAGCGCTGCGCGGAACAGCACCTGCGAGTCCGTCCCTTCGGGCATGGTCACCCAGAGAAACAACCCGCCCGTGGGATGAGTCCAGGTCACTTCATGCGGGAAATATTCGTGCAACGCCTGCAGCATGGCGTCGCGGCGCTCGCGATAGACTTGCCGAACCAACTTGACGTGCTGGTCGAGAAAGCCGTCGCGCGCAACTTCATATGCCACATACTGATTGAACGTCGATGTGTGCAGGTCGGCGGCTTGCTTCAGTTGCACCAGCTTGCTGATCACGTCTTCGGGCGCAACAATCCACGCCAGCCGGATTCCCGGCGCCAGCGTTTTCGAGAATGTGCTCAGGTAAATCACGTTCCCTAGAGTGAAGCCGTTGTCGCGCCGCAGGTTTTCGCGGTCGAGCACCACCAGCGGCGGAATATGCTCGCCTTCGTACCGCAACTTCCCGTATGGATCATCCTCTACAATGGGAATGCCGTACTTGTCCGCCAGCACGATCAGTTGGTGGCGACGTCCTTCGGACAGCGTGACCCCCGCTGGGTTCTGGAAGTTCGGCAGCACGTACACGAACTTCACGCCGGAGCGGATGCAAGGTTCCAGTTGTTCGGTCAATAATCCATCGTCATCGACCGGAACCGAAACATACTGCGCTCCATAAACATTGAAAGCCTGCAAAGCGCCCAGGTAGGTAGGGGCCTCGACCAAAACGCGGTCGCCGCGATTGATCAGCAGCTTGCCGATCAGGTCGAGCGCCTGTTGTGAGCCGGATGTGATCAGCACGTTCTCGGCGCTGGCGACAATGCCGTAGCGGGCAATGTTGCGCGCGATCATCTCGCGCAGCGGCTCGTAACCTTCCGTAGCCCCGTACTGCAAAGCCTGCGCTCCGTCTTCGGTGAGGACTTTGTGGCAGGCTTCTTCGAACCTCTTCACCGGAAAAACGTCGGGAGCCGGCAAGCCTCCGCCGAATGAAATCATTTCCGGCTTCTGCGTCACCTTCAGAAGTTCACGGATTGCCGAGCTTTTGATCCCCAGCGTTCGCTGCGCGTACCGCGACTTCCAAAGCGTCGACATGCGCGGATTCCTCCTGTACAACGCTCTCCTGAATCGGATTCGCTCCCGCCCGCAAGTCTCTTAGTCTTCGCCCACCAGTTCGGGCTCAACCGAAACGTGAACCTGCGGATGCGCGTACGTATCATTTTCCTGCGCATCCACCACCGCAATCGCCGCCACGTTCACCACGACTTCCACGGTCGCAGTACGTTGCAGCACATGCACCGGCCGGCTCATCCCCATCAGGATCGGGCCGATGAGTTCTCCGCCGCCGATCTTCGACACCAGCTTGGTCGCAATGTTAGCCGAGGCCAGGTCAGGGAAAATAAGCACGTTGGCCCCGCCCTTCAGCGAGCTGAACGGATACTGCTCTTCAATGATCTCTGGAGAAAGCGCCTCGTCGGCCATAATCTCTCCGTCGACCACCAGCGTCGGATCGGCAAATTTAATCAGTTCCACCGCCTTGCGCACTTTGGTGCAAATGGGGTGGTCCACGCCGCCGAAGCTCGAGAAGCACAGCATCGCCACTCGTGGGATCACGTCGAAGCGGCGCGCCATGTGCGCCGTGCACAGCGCAATCTCCACCAGGTCTTCGGCCGTCGGCTCGATGTTCACGCTGGCGTCAGCGAGGAAAAACACTTCGCCTTTGCGCGTGATGACGGCATAGCATCCGGAGGCACGGTGCAGACCCTCGCGCATGCGAACAATCTGCAGCGCCGGACGAATGGTGTCGGCAAAATGCTGGGTCACGCCGGAAACCAGCGCGTCCGCGTCGCCCATGTGCACCATCATCGAGCCAAACACGTTGCGATTATTGATGAGCGTCTCGGCCTCTTGCAGCGTGACTCCGCGCCGCTGCCGCAGCCGGAACAACTCCTGCACATAAGCTTCGTGATGATCGGACGCCGCCGGATCCACAATCTTCATACCTTCAAGATCCACCCCGAACTCCTGGGCTCGAGTCTGAATCTTGGCGGGATCTCCAAGAAGAATCGGATACCCGATTTTTTCTTCGACCAGCACCCGGCAGGCGCGCAGAATTTTCTCGTTGTCGCCCTCCGGAAACACAACCTGCTTGGGATTGGCCTGCGCTTTGTGAATCATGGTGCGCGAGACTTCGTAGGCCTTACCCAACCGGCGTTCGAGTTGTGCGCGGTAAGTGTT
Organism: uncultured Acidobacteriota bacterium; assembly: GCA_963755795.1. Lineage (GTDB taxonomy): Bacteria > Acidobacteriota > Terriglobia > Terriglobales > Acidobacteriaceae > Sulfotelmatobacter. Next base: position 31,617 of record CAVWLI010000017.1, read on the forward strand.
GAGATCGACTGGCTCCTGCGCCACTCCACTGCGCATCGCCGCTTCAGCGACGGCCGACGCCTCCCACATCAGCACTCGCGGATCGAACGGCTTCGGAATCAGATACTCGCGGCCAAACTGCAGGTGGGGCACACCGTAGGCTCGGCAAACCGAATCGGGAATATCCTCTTTGGCAAGATCGGCCAGCGCGTGCGTGGCCGCCAGCTTCATCTCTTCGTTGATGGCCGTAGCGCGCACGTCAAGCGCCCCGCGAAAAATGAACGGGAAGCCCAGAACATTGTTGACCTGGTTCGGATAATCCGAACGCCCAGTCGCAATGATGACGTCGTGACGAGCGGCCTTGGCTTCTTCGTAAGTAATCTCAGGGTCGGGATTGGCCATGGCAAACACGATCGGGTCAACCGCCATGGAGCGCACCATCTCCTGATTGATTGCGCCTTTCACCGAAAGTCCCGCGAACACATCGGCACCGGCCAGAGCCTCGGCGAGCGTGCGCAGCGGCGTATCTTGCGCGAAGCGCTCTTTATATTTGTTCATGCCATCCTTGCGCCCCTTGTAGACAACGCCCTTAGTGTCGCAGAGGACGATGTTCTCGCGCAGCACCCCCAGCCGGACATAATGCTCGGCACAGGCAATGCCGGCCGCTCCAGCTCCATTGAAAACGACACGTACTTTGCTGATATCTTTGCCCACGACTTCGAGCGCGTTCAGCAGCGCCGCGCCCGAGATGATCGCCGTCCCGTGCTGGTCGTCGTGGAAAACGGGAATCTTCATCGTCTTGCGAAGCTCCTCTTCGATTTGGAAACAGTCGGGAGCTTTGATGTCTTCGAGATTGATGCCGCCGAACGTAGGCTCGAGCAACTGGCAGAGCTTGATAATCTCTTCCGGATTTTTGCTGTTGACTTCAATGTCGAACACGTCCACATCGGCAAAGCGTTTGAACAGCACGGCCTTGCCTTCCATCACCGGCTTGCCGGCGAGGGCTCCGATGTCGCCCAACCCAAGCACCGCCGTTCCGTTGCTCACGACCCCGACTAGGTTGCCGCGGCCCGTGTATTTATAAGCGTCCTGCGGATTTTTCTGAATTTCCAGGCAAGGCTCGGCCACGCCCGGCGTGTACGCCAGACTGAGATCGCGCTGCGTCCGGCAGGGCTTGGTGGGAGTGACTTCAATCTTTCCCGGGCGAGACCCGTTGTGGTAATCAAGCGCCTGTTGCTTGCTGATCAACATAATTTCCTCCCTACGGATTCCGTAGAGACGCAGCTTGCTGCGTCTCCTCGCCCGTGCACACCACGGGGCGAACTACTCCTTCGGGCTTCGCCGCCACATGGGCACACACGGATTCCAGCCGTGAACGTCCTTTTGGAAGTCACGACCCGCCTGCGCCGCGCCCACGCTCGAAAGTTCCTCCACCGGGGACTTGAGTAATTCCGTGATGTACCGTTCGACCTGCTCGCGCAGCCGCGGATTTCTCAATGCGTCCAGCAGTTCAGCCTTCTCAATATGGGTGAATCCACCGCACAGCGGACACTTAACCACGTCGTCATTCACCATTGCCGGCCTCTTTTGTCGGGGAGTAGTGCGAAGAACTGCTGTCCCCAGCGCGTTCTCTCCGCACCTCCATTAGAGAACGGGGCCTCCTCGTGGGCAGTGACAAGGGTCGCTCGGGATTGTGATCGTAGTCACACACTGCTTTGGCTGATTCCACCGTTGAGAACGCATTGATTCACGGCACGAGCAAATACTTAGCCGAGCCGCTCGGCTCGAAACTCAAACTCGTGTCAAGCGGCGTCGCGCCAACGTAAATGACGGGCGTAACCAGACGCGATCTAAAGTTCTCTCCAAGAGGCCGATGTAGTTGGCGTGGCGACATCTCTACCTCGTCGGCGTCCCTGGCCCCTGCTCGCGCTTTCGCTATTTTGTAGCGGAATTTCCACGGGATTGGCGGCCGATTCCGCCGATTTCACTTTTCGTGCGAAAGTCACCGAAGTCCGAATTAATTTTTCTGCCACTGACCAAAACAATCACGCTGTAGCCACTTTGCAGGCCAGCGATTTCGCGGTCGTGGACAAAGATGTGTTCGTCCGCAATTTTCAAAGCTTTACCCGCTCCGACTCGCCTAAGTTGGAAATAGCCATTCTGGCCGATGCCAGCGAATCCGTCACCGCCCACTTCCGCCAGGAAATGGCCGACGTCGCAGAACTCGTTTCCCAAACCGCGGGTGAGCCGGACGCTGGTGTACCCGACACTGGTGTGCCCGACGCTGGACTGCCGCACGCTGGACTGCCGGACGCGAACCTTTCCACCTTCACTTTCCGTGGTGTCGAACCCGTTCTGCTTTGCGCCGGAGACTGTCGCACCTCCCACGCCGCTGAGCAACTTCCGGCCGCGGGGGCCCGTGGGCTGACGCCGCTCTACGACTCCATCCTGTTCGCGGCGAACTTTCTTTCCACTCATGGCGACGCCAACGCCAGCAAAGTCCTGATCGTGTTCTCGGACGGCTCCGATACCATCAGCCACAACTCCCTCGACGATGCCGTCGAAACCTCGCTCCGAAGTGATGTCCAGCTGGATTGCATCGACCAGAACAACCCCCGGGATTCCTCGCCTGGCACCGCGGTTCTGCGCACTCTTGCCAGCGCTACCGGAGGCCGTTACTTTCCGCCGAACCAGGCCGGTCACGCCCTGCAAGTAATTCTTGAAGACTCTCGGGCAAGTTACACGGTTAGCTACCGGATGCCGAGCCAAGTCCCCGGATTCCATACCGTCCGGATTCTTCCCACCCACAACCTCAACCTGCAATTTCGCAGCCGAAGCGGATATTTCTATCCAAACTAAACTCGGTTACTGGGAGCTCTATGAAACGCACGTTGTTCTCGAAACCTAGGCTGTTCTGCATTTTCGCGCTGGCTTTTCCCCCGCTTCTGACCGCTCAAACCACCCCCCAGCAAGGCACCATCGTCCGCATGCGCATGGCGGATTGCCTGGGCCCGCAGCACGCATTCATGGCAGTCATGGCCGGCGGAGAAAAAGCCGAAGCCGCCGAGTCGTGTCCCGAATATGTTCTGCTGGGCGACAAAGTGGTCTACGTCATCAGCGGCAAGAGTTCCGAGCAGCTCATGCCCTTGGCCGAACTCACTCGATTCCGGCTGCAGAAGAACGAAATGCTCATTCGCATCGATGACGCTGCCAAGGAATCGCATTTCCACGTCAAAGCCATGGTGTTGCGGCCGGAATGGGAGCACCATCAAATGCTCGAAGAAGCCGAGACCAACGCCATGATCAGCCTGCATTTAGACCCCGCTGCGATGCGAAGTCAGCGATAGCATTGAAATCTGATCCCCCGCCTCAAACGCTTCTACTTCATAGCGACGGAGGAATGACAACCTTATTTGCTATAGGGTTCGGTAGCGCCGGCCTCTGTAACGGCGCACCTGTCGTCGTGAACTGCTAGTGGCGAACTGCGCAGAAGAGGCCTGCTACTTGCGCGGCTTCCCTACCCGGTGCGCCGTCGCGAACATTTTCGCGACCGTGTCCAAATCTTTTGGCTGGACTTTACCCGCCGGGATGCGCATGTGCGTGAGGTCTTCCAGCTTCAGCAGCAGATCGACCAGTGCCATGGAGTCAATGAGTCCCGACGACACCAGCGGACTGTTCTCATCCAGGGTCACGCCCGGCTTGCGGATGAGCCGGACAATGTGTTCAATCATCTGCTGCGCTTCCTCGGTCAAGCGGACATTCCTCTCCTAAGCCTCAACTTTAAGCCTCAACTCCAAACTCCGGATGCTCGCGCAAAAGTTTCTCTCGAGTAGCGGAACGCGCGGCCTTCCCCGCGGTGCTCTTCACAATCCACTTTGGCAGCTTCAGAAAAATGCTGCGAATCGCGACTCCCATACCCGCAACCACGCGGCTTCGAATCTCGCTCTCGATCTCCAGCGCGCTGGCCAAAAGTTCTTCGCGTTCCACTTCCGCCACAACCACAATGTCTTCCGTCCCGAGTTCGGGGTTGTAAACGCCCATCGCGATCACGCGGCCGTCGTGAACCGCGGGATGGCCACCGACAATTTCCTCGATGTCCTGCGGATAAATATTTTCGCCGCCGATAATCAGCAGGTCTTTCTTTCGGCCAACCACATAGAGTTCCTCCGCCAGACAAAAGCCAAGATCGCCCGTGTGGTACCAGCCGTCGACGATCGCCGCAGTCGTGAGGTCAGGGCGATTGTAGTATCCGCTGAACAAGCAATCGCTGCGAACCAGAATTTCGCCAACATGAATTTCGCCGACATGGCTTCCACCCGGGAGCGCGCCCGCATCCGACACAATCCGAACTTCATGCCCAGGCAGCAACCGTCCCGACGAGGTCAACGCAACCGCGCCCACGCTTCCTTCCGCGACTGGCACGATCTGATGAGCGCCGCGAAATTGCGGACCATCGGCCCAGAGGCGCGACGGGCCCGAGGGCCGGCCATTCCCCGATTGACCCATCTCCGATTGAGTGACGGCGAATACGTTCTCGGCCATTGCGTACGACGAGTGCAGGGCCGCAGCCTTGAATCCAGCGTCCGCGAAGGCCGTCTGGAACTCAAGCATACTGTTGCCGCGGACCGGCTCGGAACAATTGATCAACGCGCGCATCGATGACAGATCGTACTGCGCCCGCAGGTTCTCAGGCGTGCGCCGGGGCACGAACTGAAACGCAAAATTCGGCAGCCATGCCAGCGTGCACTTGTATTCGTCGATGATCTGCAGCATGGTTTCCGGATGCATCACCCAATCCAGCGGTGATTGCATCACCACGGGAATGTGCAACATCATCGGTAGCATGAAGCAGGCGATCAGCCCCATGTCGTGGTAGAGCGGCAGCCAGCTGTAAATGTGATCGGCGGTCCGGTCAATCTTTAAGGCCTGCGCGAGGTGGCCGAGTTGCCGCAGCACCGCCGCATGGGTGAGGGCCACTCCCTTCTGCAGTCCGGTCGTGCCTGCCGAGTGTTGAATGAACGCGATGCTCGCGGCGTCAATCTGCGGAATTTGCAGCTCTGGCTCTCCACCCTCGTCCCCAGAGTCTGCGGCGCGCAACAGCTTCGCCTCAGCACCGAGAGTTACATGGCCCAGCATGTCGTCAGGAAATTGCTGGTCAATCACAACCGCCTTGGCCCCGAGATTCGCAGTGACTCCAACTAATCCCGAACGGTATTTATCCGGCTCGATCTTGAAGTTGGGGTAGGCAAGAAACGTCGGCGCCGCACCCAGCATCATCGCCCCAATAAACGTGGCCATCGCGGTGATGCCCTGCGGCATGATGATCACGACGCGATCGCCCGCGGTCACACCATGTTTCGAAAGCACAGCCCCCTGTCCACGAGCCCGGCGGCGAAACTCAGCGAACGTCACCGACTCCCGCTCATCCTCGTCAATCCACGCAGTAACAAACGGACGGCCGGCGGGAGCCGCGTAAAGCGCTTCGATGAGATTGCGGAATTGCACTCAACATTATTGCATTCAATCGATTGCATTCGATTGCGTCGAGTGTTGTTGTAACTGGCGAATCGGACCTTTATTCTTGTTCGCTGTCTCCGGGCGGGACCGCCGATTCCCCACCGGTCGACCGCAAGTTAAGGAGGAACGTTGTTCCAAGGCCTGGCCTACTGTCTGCTGTTTCTGCTTTGTGTAGTGGCGCTTACCAGAACCCGCTCACAAAGCGTGCGGCAGAGCGTTCTTCTGATCGCTAGCTACGCCCTTTACCTCACCTGGGGACCGTGGTTCGCGGCCGTGCTTCTCACCTCCACTGTCGTGAACTTCCTGGTCGGCCAGTGGCTGCGGCGCAAGCCTTCCGGCGCTGTTTTGTTTCTCGGAATTTTCTTGAGCCTGATCTTCCTGGGTACTTTCAAATACCTTCCTGAAGTTGCGCTCCGCATTCCTCTCTCGTCGCTCCAGAGGTTCTCCCACCTGGCGCTGCCTCTGGGGCTCTCGTTCTGGACCTTTCAGGCCATGAGTTACCTGTTCGATCTTTATCGCGAAGAGGAAGTCGAACCATCGTTCGTAGAGTTTGCTCTGTACATGGTTTTCTTTCCGGTGACGATCTCCGGCCCAATCTGCCGCATGCCCGACATGCTGCCTCAATTTCGCTCCGAGCAACCCACCTCTTGGGACGACATCGCGCACGGACTCCGGCGCATCGCTACCGGCGTGCTCATGGTACAACTGGCCAAATTGCTGGGGCAAGGAATCCTCGGCGGCGACGGCATCACTTCCGGCTTCGACCGCGTCGCGCACTGGACCGGCCCCGACGTCTGGTGTCTGGCTCTGGGATACGGATTGCAGCTCTTTCTCGATTTCGCCGGCTACTCCCACATTGCCATCGGCGCTGCCAAAGCGATGGGGATTACCGTTCCCGAAAATTTCGCTCGTCCGTTTCAATCGACCAGCGCCTCGGTCTTCTGGACGCGTTGGCACATGTCGCTATCCTTCTGGATTCGCGACTACGTTTTCCTTCCGCTGGCAACCTTGCGCCGCGAAGTTTGGTGGCGCAATCTCGCGCTGGTGCTCGCCATGGTCTTATTCGGCTTGTGGCACCAAGCCAGCCTGCTCTTCTTATTATGGGGTTGCTATCACGGAGTGCTCCTGGTTCTTCATCGTCAGGTGCAACAGGCGAAGCAAAGGTTCGATTGGGACGCTCCCGCCATTCTCTGGACGCCCATCTCCTGGCTCGTGACCATGGCTCTCATCAGCATGGGATGGATCATGTTCCGCGCAAATTCCACGACCACCGCCCGTCAGATGTTCTCGGCGGTCGCGTCGCCGTTCGGCTATGGCTCGCACTTTCTCAGTGGCAGCCTCTATGGGCTGGTGGCGGCTGTGGCCGTGGGTTATGCCATCGTGCTGTTCGTGATCGACGCCCTCGATCGCCATTCGACCGCCACGCAAACCTCGGAAGAAGGCGCGGGATTGGTTGCTCTGGCAGCGCGTTGGCGCTGGTTTTGGATTCCTCCGCTCTACGCGCTGGCATTCATTGTTCTGCTCATTGTGACCCTCACGCACGGGGCCAGCACGGCGCAGTTCATGTACAACAAGTTCTAAACAACAATCCCAGCAGTAACCGATGACGGTGACCGCCGTCAATTGCGTCTTTGCGTTTACATCGTCTACATTATCAAACATCGGTTCGCGCGCAGCCTTTCCCTGAGCGCTTTTCTTGGCAGCAAATAATCGCCATTATTGAGGAGTCTTGTTGAAGCCATCCCGCGTCCTGTTGGTTGATGACACCCCTGAAATTCTCGCGCTCTGCCTCGAAGTGCTCCGGCCCAACTTTGAGATCGTCGGCGCGGTCACCGACGGCCACTCAGCTCTCGCCATTCTCGCCACTGCGACTCCCGATGTTGTTGTCTTGGACATTGCCATGCCAGGGCTCAACGGCCTTGAAGTAGCCCAGCGGTTGCGCATTGCCGACTGCCACGCAGGAATCGTTTTCTTCAGCGTAGACATGGATTACATGACGGCCGACGTGGAATTCATGACGGCCGCACTGAAGGTCGGCGGCAGCGGGTTTGTCGCAAAAAGGCGGCTCGCTTCAGATCTGCCGCACGCGATTCGAGAAGCCGTCGCCGGGCGGGTCTTCGTATCGGATTCGCAACTTCTTTAGGAAAGAAAGCCGCTATTGCACCAGCGTGCCGTCCGGCGCAAACACCGGGAACCCATCCCACGGCCGCGACATGCTGAATTGCTGCAGCGCAGCCGTGCGGTTCAACTCGAAGAGGAACAGCCCGTAGTTGTAATGCAGAATCCGATCTCCTGGATTTTTGCGTAGCGCCCACTCATACTGCGCCGCGGTTTCATCTGGACTTTCGCCGGCATCCTGCGCCTCGAGCGTTAACCGCAACACCTGGTCAGAATGGTTCAGTTGATTGGTGAAGGGCGGTTTCTGCAGGCGCTGCAACATTTCTCTGGTGATGCGTGCACGGTCATGCCCGGTGAACGCCAGCAGTTGCTCGCACTCACTCTCGGTAGGAGCGTCCTCGGAAGGAACGTCGGCCTCGATCAGCGAAATATTCGACTCCGGCGCCAGCTTGCTCGCGATCTGCAGAAACATCGCACGCGCTAGCAGGTAGTTGCCCTGCGGCGTCAGGTGAACATGTTCGTAGACGAGCTCACTGCCGATGATTCCGTTCGGGCTGGCTTTGGCAAAAACATCTTCCGCGTCGACCAGTTCCGCTCCCGAGGACGCCGCCACCGAGCGATTGATGTCGTTGATTTTGCTGTCGGCGCGAAAGCGCAGCGTGTCGAGATCGCGGGCCCGGAGATAGTGCTCCCTGGCGCCCGCATAATCTCCCAGCATCCACAGGCCGCGCGCCATTCGGAACTCGAGTTCGGCGTACTGGTCGTCAATCTTCGTCGCGGCCTGGTAAGCCCTCATCGCTTCGTCGTAAGAACGCGCATTTTCCAGGTCCGCGCCCCGTTGCACCAGCGCCGTCCAGGAACGCAACTCATCCTTCCCTAAGTTCTCGCGATGCAGCGAAGAGAACGGCCCGCAGTCTTTCAGATTCGTGGCCACCGTACTCACAATCACCCGCGCTCCCGTGCCGCGCGCGACCGCGACGGTGTCCCGCAGGTTGGCCTCAAAATTCTGGTACGCATACTTCATAAGCGGCGAACTCTCGCGCACCTGCTTGTCGAGAAACATCTCCATCCCGCCCCACTCACGCTTCTGTGTTCCGACCTTGGTCAGCAGTTGGCCAATGCGGGTGGAGCGCACGAAGGTGCTGCTGCGGATGACCGGCAGGCTCATGCCCGACGACGTAAGCGCAGTCCCCGGGCCGTAGGGTCCGACGACTTCGTTATTGCCTGAATAGATGATGAACAGGTCTGGCCGCTGTTCCGCCAGTCCTTTCGCGATGGGCAGCAGCACGTGGGAGTTGATGGCCACGCTGCCGGTATTTACAACTTCGAACTTTATCGCGGGGAAGCGCTCGCGCAACATCACTTCGAGATAGCGGCTGAAACCGTATGCCGGATCGGGGTCGCCCATAGCCGCCGACTCTCCGAGCACAAAAATTCGAAAGGTTCCCTGCGGTTTCTCCGCGGGAATCGCATAGGCCTGTGGCGTCTTAATCATGCCCGGCGGAAAAAATGGCGCCGGAAAAAACAGGTTGTAGCAGGCAGCGGCACGGCCCTGCTGCGTGCAGCGTACGGTGAGGTCAGTGGTATATCCCACGCCGAACAGGCGCAACCCTCCCTCAATCAGGCCCAGCAGCACGATCGGCACCAGGATGGCGCTGGCGATCTGCGGCCAGTAACTTTTCGCCCGCCCAGGGCGGTTGATCTTCGCGGTCGCTGAGTCTGCAGGTGAAGGCATCGTTGAATGTTTGTCTGAGAATGTTCTCTCCACGCTAACTTGACGCGTGTTTCCAATCGCGAGCTTTCACGATACAGGGCTGGACCGAATCCGATTCCGTAGGCCTAACCACGGCGTCGAATCCAACATCGCCCAGCCCTGCCGGTCCCCCGCATTCCGATATCCCGCTGGGAAGCGGAACTCGTCATGCGGCGGAAAAACGAAGTGCAGGCGCAGATACACGTCACAGCCTGTGGTGCATGCACAAGTCTTGCCAAAAACAACATGCGCATGCAACGACTGAGTTCTCTTTGCTTTCAGTCGCTTATCTCGCGTCAGTGAAAGCCCCTGCCAGCGCAGAAGAGCCGCATCGGTGAATTCCCCCGCCCTGAAGGAGTGTTTTGACCCTGTCCCCACACGCTGGCTCAATCGTTCGTCATTGAATCAGCCCATGAGCTCCAGCAGGGCAGGCTGCCTCCGGCTTTCAGCCTTACTTGATCCGCCCCTTGACTGGGTGCTGGCCAGACTCAGTGACCGATCCATTCGCATTATGCGCCGTGTTGTGGCACATCAACGTACAAGTGTTGGTGGCGTGGTTGTAGGCGATCGGACTGGCGCCGTTCTGCCCCACCACATTGCCGTCAAAGTTCACCAGCCGCTCGCCGGTGAAGGTCGGGGAATTGGCGCCCATACCGTGAGCGGTGTGGCATACGCTGCAGCTGAATCCGTATTGCGAAACGTGCAGGCTGTGCTGGACGAAGCTAGTGTTGGCGAGGATCTGGGTCAGGCTGTGACATTTTCCGCACAGTGCAAACGGTCCATCCACACTGGTATCAGGATTTGGATAAAGATTCGTAACTAGCTGTCCCGGCGCGGGAGCCTGGCTGAATTCGTAGCGCCGCTCCAGCAGGTGACTCCACTTCGACCCATGCGGACCGTTGGGGCCCGTGCCGCCGAATTCGCGATTGTCGTCGCTGTTATGGCAATCGGTGCAGAAGATCTGGCTGCCCACCAACCGCGGGGAAGCCAGGCCAGCCTCAGTCAACATATTCACCAGCAGGCTGGGCTGCGGCAGCGGAGACGTGCTCACGTGGGTTACCGGATGGCTCGAGGTCGCCGTCGACGCGAATTCCTGCATCACGTTCAGCGGGTCCGGCGCTGCAACTACGCGAATGGCTGGATAGCCGAAGATCGGCAGCCGCTGCTTGCCCATGCTGCTGCCGTGACAACGCAGACAGGTTTCATATTGATTCACCGCCGGAATCACCGGGGTTATGCCGTCAAGCGCGCTGATTCCGGTCGCGCCCTGCTGCGGAGGCCGAATCGCTGGCGGTGCCGAAAACGTCACTTCCGCATTGGACGCGTGCGCACTGTGGCAGTCCACGCAGGTGGCGTGGCGATTGTGGTTCAGCAGCGGAGCCTCGGCGGCGTCGTGGAAATTTACTCCCACCGGCAGCGGGTGGCTGATTTTCGTCTCTTCACTCATGATGTTAGGAGCCGCCGGCGATACATACGTTCCGCCCGCGTGACAGGTCATGCAGTTCTGCGTAACCGGATCATAGGAAGGAGCCGCCGGCGTGGCTGGACGCAACAACCGGGCGGGCGCAACTGAATTATGCGACATGTGACACGAGGTGCAGGCATTCACTCCCACGGTCGGATAAGAGCCGACGTGGCCATCGGGTGAAACCTGATTGGTGGCCGTCTGATGTACGCTATTGATGAAGCCGGCGAGTGGATTGATTTGTCCCTGCATCACTCGGTTGGGATCGTGACAGGCGAGGCACATCTGCCCGTTCGAACTGTCTCGTATCAGAAAATTCTGAGCGATTTTGTCGATCGCCTGAATGTGCGCCGAGTGACAGCTGGTACATTCGATATTTCCGTTGACCAGCTTCACCGCGCCCGTGGGATCGGCAGTCTTGCCCTGCGACGCCAGCGACGCCACCAGGTTCGCTGCGTCTTTAATCGGCAGCACCAGACTGAACGGATGCGAGCCGGTCAGCGTGGTGCCGAACGAATCCGCCGCATTCATCGATCCGACCACCGGCAACGGCCCGTATGCCGCCGATTGTCCGACAGCCACCGTGCCGTCATGACAACTCAAACACAGGTTGCTCGTTCCTCCCAGCGTGGGTTGCGTGGCCTGAGTGTTTTCGGTCGAACTGGTATACGGCACATACGAACTCTGCGACAACTTCTGGTTCCATAGCGGAGTAATGCCCCCGATTCCGCTGTGCGGAGCGTGGCAGAACGTGCAACCCAGGCCGCCCTGCGAATACACCGCCGCGCCACTCGATACCGACAGGTTGTGCATCCCCAGCACATCCGTGGTAGGCGGAGGCGTCGTTTGGGCAAAGCTCTGGGTGATCAAACTCTGCGTTATCAAAATCTGGGTCACCAGAAATTGGGCTACCAGGAAAGCGCAGGCAACTGACGGGCGAGTCTTCACGGTTGTTTCCCCCCGTCCGTTGCAGCTGCGATTCCGTAGTAATGAAACACTTCCACGCGCCGGTTGAAGGAATCGACCACGTAGATGCGATCGTGCGCGTCGATCTGCAGTCCGGCCGGCAATTGAAACTGTCCCGCTCCAGTTCCCTTTCCGCCGAAGTAATACAACAACCGCCCCTGTTCGTCGAAGACCTGCACGATGCTCCACTCGCCGTCGGCAACGTAGAGATGCCCTTCGGAATCAAATCCGATTCCTTTCGGCCGAAACATCCATCCCACGCCATCGCCGATCCTTCCGACGGCGTAGCGGAACGTGCCCGCCCGGTCAAAAACCTGCACGCGGAAATTCATGGAGTCGACCACCGCCAGATCCGTTCCATGCAGCCGCAACTCGGTGGGATAGTTGAACTCGCCTTCGGCGGTGCCCGTCTTTCCAATGGTCTGCAGCACGCTGCCCTGCATGTCCATGACGAAAATCTTGTTGCGCAGAGTATCCGTCACGTAAATGCGCTGGGCCGTCGAATCGACCGCAATTCCCGTGGGACGCTTGAAATATCCTTCGCCGCCCTTCAGGCTTCCAATCACACGGCGATACTTGCCGCTGGGGTCAAAGACAAAAACTTTTCCCGCCAGAGAATCGGTCACATAAATATTGTCCTGTGCATCCACGGCTACGCACTGCGGCGTGTACATGGGATCTTTCCCCACATCCCGCCGCGAGAGGAACTTGTACTTCTGCTGCACTAAATCGAAAATGTGCACGCCCCCCGCCGCCAGGTCGGTCACGAGGATGCGCCCGTGCGAATCGGTAACCACGCTGTAGGGGCCAACCAGGTAATGGAAGTCGGGCTGGCCCGCGATCACATCCACCACTCGGGTCCAGAAGCTGCGCTTGGGATTGACTTCGCGTTCCAGGCTGAAGCTGCGTTCGAACGAGAGTTTCCGTCCGCCGTCCATCAGCAAATCGGGCGCCGTCGGCTGCACTTTTTCCTTGCGACTCTTCGCGGTGCGCGCTTGCGCTGGCAAAATCGCCAGCGTCATGGCCAGCAACATCGCCAGTCCGGCAACGATCCGGCCCGTGCGCCACGCTGACCTGCGTCGTTGCCCTAGAAGAAGTCGAACCATCGGGTTATTCCAGCAAAGTAAGAGGTAGTATTGGCCGGCGCTCCCGCCGCGCTGATGCCCTGCGTGAAGCGCGTGTAGCCGGCCTGTACGCCGATCCTGCGTAGATGGTACTGCAATTGGGCGTTGAAGATTTCCGTATTGTTGTGCGAGACAGTAGAACCCAAAGTGTTGCTGATGGCCCGGGTGAAGCTGCCCGCAATGACCAGTCGCCGGACCAGGTTCGCCGAGATTCCCCCACCGTAGCTCGATCCGCCAAAAGTGACAAAGTCGCTCACACCCGGCGTTGCAGAAACCGGCACCAATCCACCAGCACCCAGGAGTGATATCCCGGTCGACTGCGTGTAGTCGCCCGTGAGCGTGAACTTGCGCGATCCCAAGGCCGTCGAATAGGCCTGGCTGCTGCTGTTGGTGCCCTGGTAGTTGGTCAGCCCGCTGTGATTGCCGTTAAAGGCCGCCGTCCAGTTTAGTCCGGCGGGCAAACGGCGGCGCACGTTCGCGCTGTAGTTGTAGTACGAAGTCGTGTACGTCACCAGCAGAGACTGCACGTTCTGGGCATAGCTGAATACGCCCGAGGTTTGCCAGCCCGCGAAGCGGTGAAAGAAATTCACGTTGCCGATGAAACCCACCGAATTCGTGCCCTGGCCGTTGCTGCTGTCGATCACCGAACCAGAAAAGGTGAACATGTCGAAAATCCGTTTTCCGTAGTTCACCGTTCCACTCAGGTAAGTACCCGTGTAAGTCTTTCCGAAATATTCCTGGTCGTAATACGTCGCTTGTGACGACACCCCCAGATTGTTCGTGATCTGGTAGTTCGCGCCTCCCCCGAGGGTCGAGGAGTGCGCGCCCGATCCCAGGTTGATTCCCGGTACGATGGTTCCACTGGGGCTCAGGCTCTGCGCCAGGTACCCGTTCAGATTGCTGGTGTAATTCTCGGTGACGTTCAGCGAGAGTTTCTGCGTGGGGTGAAAGGTGGCGCCGGTGTTGACGATGTCATCGGTGTAGTGCGACGCATCGGAATTCTGCCCCGTGCTCGAGAAGTAGTTGCTGTCGGCGGATGACCGGTCGAAATTCGCAAAAAACTGGCCGCTCAGAGGCAAGGCGTGCTGCACTCCGAGTCCCACGTCATTTCCTGTCGAATCCTGCACTGACTCCGACTGTCCTGCCAGAAACTCAGGGAACTTAGAGTTCAAGCTGTTGCGGTCGTAGAAGCTATTCAGACGAAATCCCGCGATTTGGTAGCCCGAGCGCACGTTAAACAGCCGTGTGCTCGAAGTCGTTTCCTCGTTTGTGCCGTAAATCGTGCCGCTGCCTCCGCCCTGCGAATACCCCACCGTGAGAGTCGGCAGGTCCGGTACCAATGCGCTCCAATTGATCGCGAATCCCTCGCCCTTTCCCACGGTCGTGAAGTTGGGCTGTCCGGCCACTCCAAAAGTCCCGGTGCTATTGCGGTCGTAGCGATAGCTCACCGATCCCGGAAAATGGCTGCCCGAGAAGAAGTTCGCAGTCCCGTTGATTCCGGTCGCGCCGGTCAGCGATTGATAGGTCGAGTCGTCGCGCGATTGGTTGTAGTAGGGCTGAGCCGTGAACGACAAGAAATTAGGGTTGTAGTAGTAGCCCGAGATCTTGCCGTCGATTCCCCCGGTCAATCCGTGGTCCGAGGAAATGTCGTTGCCATAATCGCCGCTGTAGCCGAAGCTAAACAGGCCGCCGGCCGTCAGCCTGGTGTTTTCGCCGATGCGAAGTTCAGGAGTTTGCGATTGCGGCTGCTGCCCGCAGACGAGTTGCGCCATCATCAGCACCGCGAGTCCGAGGATGACATTCCTGCCCTGCATTTTCGCCGCTACCCTTCTGGCCAGAGGCTCAGAAAACCCGCTTGCACTTACTGGTTGAGGAGGCACAACAGTTGCCAAACTCGCGGCGAATGAGGACTTTCCAATCTGTTGAAAACAATATCGTTACGCCTTCATTAGGAGGGAGGGTTTGAGCTGAAATTCGCGCCGGTGCGGCATATCACCCGGCTTGCGAGTTGAAATCCACAACCGCCCGAACAGCGCCGCTGTCGTCCAAAACCAAAGACCTGTACAAAGCGAAGGACCTGTGCAATCGGCGGAAGATTGCACAGGTCCTTCGTTTCTCTCAGCATCACAAAACGCTGATTAGACTTCCTCAATCCTAGCCTTTGCCCGTAATTGCTTCGCCAGGCCAGACCGCAGTTTGTCGTACTTGCTCTTCTGCAAATTCGTTTTCAGATCGTTCTTGACCTCGGCGAACGGGCGTTTGCGCGACGGAGTAAATGCAGTCGCCCGCACGATGGTGAATGCGGTTTCAATCTGGATCAGCCCGCTCACGCCGCCCGGCCCGGCTGCCCGCAAAGCTTTAACCACCTGCGGCGGCAACTTGTCGGCCGTCACAACTTTGTGGTCACCCATGTTCACCCGGAAATCATCCTCGGAGATCTTCTCCGCCAGCAATCCAAATTGCTCGTAGGTCTTGGCGGCCTTCGCCTGCACCAACGCCGCTTCCGCCCGCTTTCTGGCATCTTTTTCCTGATCCGGCGTCGCCTTCAGCGGAGGAACGATGGAGATGCTCTGGAACCCGAAAGACTCCGGCTGCTGGAATTGCCCCGGATTCTTGGCGTAATACGCCTGAAGCTCGGCCAACGAAACCGCCGACTTATCTTCCACATCGGTTTTCAGAACCTGCTCAATCAGCAGCGAGCGCTTCATCTGTTGCCGCAGTTTTTGCTCGGAACCCTGCATCTCAGTCTGCAGGTATTGCTGGTATTGGTCCGGACTCTTAAACTGGCCGCGAAATTCGGTCGCGGCGTGATTCAGCTTTTCGGGCGAAACTGTCAGCTTCCGCCGCACCGCTTCCTGATACACCAGTTCCTCGAAAATAATCATCTCCAGCGCACCTTGCCGGATCTCCGCTTCCTGCGCTTTGGGAAAGCCGTTGTGCTGTTGCGCGTAGGGAAAGATGGTGTACATCTCGCGCAGCAGATCCCGATCGGTCAACACGGCACCGTTAACCCTGGCAACCGGCTTCTCACTCGCCTGCAAGGTTGAGGTCTGGGCAGACGCGGTGTTTGTGAGCACGGTCGGCGTATGCGAAGCCACTTGGGCTGATGCCGCCGAGAGTGCCAGTGCCAGAAATCCGCAGATGGAGAGTTGGTATTTCATATTGCCTCGCTCGGTTCCTCGCTTGCTAACTTCTACTCACCTCGTGACCGGCTCGAATAAAAAAGGGGAGAGTCGATCCTCTCCCCTTCTTGCACATCATCCAACGTCTACTGGAAGACCGTCGTGATGTTGTTGGTGTTGTTGGCTTCGTTCGACTCGCCAAAGTGGCACTGGCGGCAGAACTGCGTGGTCGAAGGAGCATTGGTATTGGCCACGTTGTTGATGTTCGGGTTGTAGGGGCCGTTCACGAAGAAATAGGTGGCGTAATAGCCGGTCGCATTTCCCGCGATCGGGCTGGCTGCGCTGGCCGTATAGACAGTCATCACGTGCTGGTTGTGGCAAGTGGTGCAGAGCACGTAGGGAGCATTTGTGGCGGTGAGACCATAGGGCTTAGACCATTTCCCAGGCGCCAGTGCTGGCCAGCCATAGTTGGCTACGAACTGAGCATACGGGGAGCCGGGGGTTACTGTCAGTGCGCCAGCAGTGTTCACCAAGCCGCTGCCAGTGCTGATGATCGCCAACTGGCCCACCGGGTGGTCGTTGGTGTAGTTGCCGCCCGTCGTGCCGTCGTTGCCGAGCAGGGTGGGGATCTTACCGGTTCCGTACGAGGTATTCGTCAGCAGGCCGATCCGCTGTTCGTACGATTGGTTGACCATCATGTTGCTGGCCGTGACGTTGCCGTCATGGCAGCTCAGGCAGAGCAGGATGCCGCCAACTTCTTGCGACCCAGTCGAGATGCTGGCAGGCAGAACTTCGGTATATTTCCCGCCATCGCCGAATGCGATCGTCTTGCTGTACAGGGGGCTGGCGTCCTGTCCCCACAATGCATAGCTACCAGTATCAGCGGCGCCGGCGTGGCCGGAACCGAAAGAGCCGCTGTGCGGTGCGTGACATCCAGCGCAGCCGCGGCCGTTATTATTGTGGGCGCCCAGTACGTCAACCGGCGATGACCAGTTCTGCGCCATCGCGAAGCTCCCGACCGCCAGAACGAACAGTGCAACTAAAAGCGCTTTCTTCATAAAATTCCACGACCTCCATGAAAAATGTTTTGCCACTTCTTAATAAACTCTCAGAGGCTTAGGCCGTGGGCTGCGTCTTGTGCCTGGGCACTCGGCGTAGCCGCCTCTCAGCTTCTGTTAGTGCAACTGGCCGCCCGAAACCCCAGGCCGCCGGCGATTTCCTTGAATCTCTTGTAAATTATTGAATTAACTAATCTTAAGCTCGAGGCACCCGACAGCAGATCTCTGGAAAACTCCTCAACACTGGGGGAAAACAACCACTTGGCGGCCCCGCTTGGTCAAATTACCCAGTTGTAAGAAACCGCAACAGAGCTGTTGCAAAACTCAGCAGCCGACCGCGCGCTATCCGTGCATCAAGAATCGGTGTGAGGAATTTTCTTGCGTTGCCGCCGGCAGAGACGGAGCAACCACGTCCTCGACGGATGGGATCTTCATCTCGGCTACTTGCTGGGCGGGACTTTGGCTTCCGGCGCTGCGGGCGGCGACAGTGGGACAACCTCTTTGTTGCCCGCCGCTTTCTTGGCCCGCTGCTCTTCTTTGTCCTTGCGCGCCTGCTCAGCCTCGGCGTCGGTCACGTAGCGGAATTGTTGCACGCGTCCGGGATAGATTTCCGAGGTGAAGACGCGGTTGTTCTTATCGGTCGCAATATTCACGATCCCCTGAAACTGGCCCGGCAGCAGGCCGTGGCCACCGAATGAAATCAGCAGATGCGCGTCCTGGTTGTAGACCTGCACCCGGTCCTGCACGCCGTCGGCAACCCAGATGTGGTTATCACTGTCGATCGCGACCCCTTTGGGCCGCGAGAAGTATCCCGGGCCATCGCCCGCCTTGCCGAACGTGCTGATGAATTTTCCGTCGGCGTCAAAGATTTCTACGCGGTTGTTCAGCGTATCGCAGACATAGAGGTTGCCTTCTGCATCGACCGCCAGTCCGGACGGCCTGGCGAAATCTCCAGGACTGGTGAGCTCATGGTGGTGTCCGGTGGTGCCGATCTTGCGCAGCAGTTTGAGTGAGTCGGCGTCATACACCAGCACCTGATCAAGCTCGATGTCGGACACATAAAGCAGCCGGTTCTCGCGATCGATGGCCAGCGAGCCGGGTTCGACCAGTCCCTCAGTGATCACATCCTCCGCAACATGGGCGGGGTTGAAGACCAGAACATGGCGCAAGCCAGGGTCGGACACGAACAGACGATCGTTGTCGTCCATGGCCAGCCCGATGATGCGGACGAAGTGGGCGTGCGCCTTGTTCTTGATCATGTCAAGATCGTGCGTCTCGGTGTTGAAAATAAAGATGGCGCCGACCTTCTGATCCGCGATGTATAGGTTGTTCTTGGAATCGACTGCGAGGCCGTAGGGCTCGGCCAGTTGGTACAACACCTTTGCTTCGCTCTGTGGCTGCGTGCCCGCCAGGCGGTCCATCCATTTCGCTTTTTTGCTGTCGTTCCCCGCCTCGACCTGCGAGATCTTTTCCGCCGCAAAGAATCCCGTGTAGCGAATGCGCGCAATGGCCGGAGGATTCGGCCACACAATGTTCGAATAATCAATGACGGGAACCTTCTTGGCCGTGTCCGTCTTCTTTTTGCCGGCAAATGCGGAGATGGGCGCCAGCAGAGCCAGGCCGACCATAAGACACACGACAAGTCGCGGGCGACGGTCGGCTGAGCCCGCGCTGATGGCAGACATGCTTTTCATTTTCCTCATCTTCGTTCTCCTGGTTCTCCTGCGACGTCTCTCATGCGAACTTTCTCCCCGCAAACTTCCTGGTTGCAACTATCGCTTCGTCAGATCCTTGTGACAGCTGGCGCAGAATTGCGCGTTGTTCACCTGGTCCTTCGCCAGCAGGTCGGGCTGCGCCGAGGAATGCGGCTGATGGCAGGATAGGCAGTCGATCTTCGCGATTATCTTGGTGACGTTCGAGGGATCAACTACATCGGAGATGGGGTGGCCTGCGATCGGATGCCCGCGCCCGAACTTTATGGGCAGCACCACGACTTTATTCTTGGTGAAGTAATCCTCTGGCAGCCGCACGGTTCCGTTGAAAATCGTGAGCAGGTGCTCGGCTTCGAGCTTTTTCGGCTCCGCGTCAGGGCCGTGACATTCCAGACACAGTCCGTTCGTACTCTTGCTGCGCAGCAAGTGATCGTTGTCGCCGCCGTGGGGCTCGTGGCAGGTGGCGCATCCCTGCTTGAACGCGGGCTGATGCAGAAAGTGTTTCTTGCCCTGCTCGGCCTGGTCGCTGTGGCAGGTCAGGCAGATGTCAACTGCATTAGTCCTGGGCAGGCCGGGCTGGCGGCTGGCATGCGGATTATGGCAGTCAGTGCACTCTCCGGCCGCGCCGGGATGCGGCACTCTCGCCTTTTCAATGTTCTCTGCCACGTCGCTATGGCAGGTGACGCAGATCGACTTCACGTCGGCTTGCACGAGGACTACTTTGCCGTCCTTGGCCGGCGCGTGGCACGTGTCACAAGATTTCTCGGCGAACGGAGGATGCAGGAACTGCCGCATTAGCTTGGGGACGGCCGACTGATGCGGATCGTGGCAACTGGTGCAATCCGCGGTGGCGAAAGGCTGGTTGTGATGCGCCTTCTGCAGGCTCGCGTCTTTGACGTCGTGGCAATCAACGCACAGCGCCGGAGCGGCCTTGGTCAAATGAAAATCAAACTCGGGTTTACCCACTTCTCCGGTCTTGTGGGTGATGTGGCAGGTGTCACAGCCCATATCGAGCGCAGCATGGCGGCTGCCTTTTTCCGGAACGTTCAACCCCTGGGTGTGGCACTCGAGACAAAGATTCTGGCTTTTGTCGCCCGACTCAGGCTTCAGCAACTGATTCTTGTTGTCGCTGGTATGCGGGTCGTGACACTTAATGCAGTCGCGCACGGCCGGAGGATGCACCGTCCCTTTTAGAGTGGAAGCGTCTTTGTCGGCGTGGCAGGTTAGACAAAGCGCCTGCGGAGTCGAGGTGATCAGCTTGATCCGCGTGACGTCTTTATTGACCCGAACTTCATGACAGCTGAGGCAGCCGGTGGCAATCGCCGAATGCACCGCCTTGCCCTTCGTCTTATCCTCGTGGCACTCGAGACACTTCGCCGAATCCACATTCTTGTCGAGCGGAACCGGATGTTCCTTGGCCCATGCTGGCATTGCTGCAATCACGAAGAAGAAT
The DNA here is from genome assembly GCA_963755795.1 of uncultured Acidobacteriota bacterium. Lineage (GTDB taxonomy): Bacteria > Acidobacteriota > Terriglobia > Terriglobales > Acidobacteriaceae > Sulfotelmatobacter. The sequence continues at coordinate 51,884 of CAVWLI010000017.1, forward strand.
GCCAGCCAAGAGAAACGGGGGAGGGCTGCGATGCTTGCGTTCCGGCTCATAGAAGTACGATTTTGAAATACTGGGACCATTGCCAACCGTTGCACTTGCACGATCCTCGCCTTCCGCACTCGAAAGCACCGCAGATTTTTACCGGGCTGTAAATTATTGCAACAATTCGTCTTCCAATCTATTGCGTGACCGGAGAAGATTCTGCTGAGCCGGACTGAACGTTTCCAAAATGGGCCTTCTGCCTCACTCAGTCGGTGAAATCACGCACGCTTCTGTTGCGCGGTGAAGCCAAGTGGTTCCGCCTTATTTTGCAGCCATTTGTGATTGAAATCACACGCTTTCCCCTGTGGGTGAAATCGCAGCAAACCCTTGCAAGAATGAGTGTTATGGCTCACGCGAGCCGCTCGACCGACCCCCTCTTTCAGACTCACTCCGTTGATAACACACGACTTCAAGGCAAATCCCAACGTTGGCGCGGAACGTGCATTGCTCCAAGTGAGAAGAGGAACGTCATGCCACTGTCACTGCTCGCGGCGCCCCGAAAAATCTGGCAGACCCTCAGTTCCATCAAAACCGGAGTCGTTCTCATTATTCTGGTCGTCATCTTTTCGGCGGCGGGCACAGTTATTTTGCAACGTCCCATGACCGACGCCGACGATATGGAGCGCGCTTATTCGCCGTCGATGCTGCGCTTTCTCGACGCCACCGGCCTCACCGACGTTTTTCACACCCGCTGGTTCGTAGCTCTGTTAATTCTGGTGTGCTTCAGCATCATCGCCGCCTCGGTGCAGCGCTTCCCCAACGCCTGGCGATATTTCGCGCGTCCTTATAAGAGTCCCGACGAAAACTTCCGCAAAGCTCTGCCCATGCAGGCCCAGTTTGCGCTCGCCCGTAACGACGAAGAACTCGGACTGAGCGCCGCCGAACGCGCCTTCAAGCACCTTGGACTAAAAACAGAGCGCATCGTACGCACCAACAGTTTCTCGCTGTTCTCGGAGCGCAGCCGCATCTCCGAGATGGCGGTCTACATCGTTCATGCCAGCCTGCTTCTGATCTTTACCGGCTTCATCGTGGACTCGCTCTATGGCTGGCGCGGATTCCTGATGCTGACTCCAGGAACCGCCAGCAACCAGATCGAAATGAAAAACGGCTCGCTGCGGACGATTCCCTTCTCCATCCGCTGCGACGGAACCGGCGAGGAAACCTATGCCGACGGCACGCCCAAGAAATATTGGTCGAAGCTCGCGGTGGTGGACGGCGGACAAGAAATTTCCCGCAAAGAAATCGTGGTCAACGATCCGCTGGTCTATCACGGGCTCCGTTTCTATCAGGCCAGTTACGGCCGCACCGGCAAGCTCGATCAACTGATCCTTGACGCGACTCCAGCCAACAACGTCGCCAGCACTCCGCAGCAAATTTCTCTCGCCATGAACCAGACCGTGCCGCTCGACCCCGACACCACCGTGCAACTGGTGGAGTTCATCCCCGATTTCGTGGTGGAGGACGGCCGGGTCTTCACCCGCAGCAAAGACATTGTGAATCCCGCGGTTCACATCATCGTGACTTCAAAGAAAGCGAATAGCAGCGTGAATGTATGGCTGCCTCCCATGCCGGGCATCGACGAGAACGCATCCTCCCCCTACACCTTCGACCCGAAAGACTTGAAGACCGGTGTCTACACGGGACTGCAGGTTTCGCACGAACCCGGCCAGTGGGCGGTGTGGGCCGGAGTCGTGCTCATGGCCATCGGCCTGACCTTTGTTTTCTATGTGGTTCACATGCGCTTCTGGGTTGTCCCGGTACGCGACGCGCAGGGCGGCACGGTGCTGTGGGTTGGCGGCACGGCCAACCGCAATCGCGACGCCTTCGAAATGAAGTTCAAAACTGTGGTCGAGCAGATTCAGAAAGAACTCAAGCCCGCAATGGCCTCGGCTGCGCCGCCGGATGTAGCAACGATCTCTAGAACAACCATCGCCGGACGCTGAGTCCGGCAACGGAGGAAATGTATGGCACGCGCAAACGTTGAACAGCATCCCGCGACCGGAACCACCATGATCGTGATGGTGGGGTTGGGAATGGCTTTCCTGCTGTTCATGGCTTTTCTGAATGTGGCGAAGAGCGGAAATATTCTGAGTGAAGCCAACTTCTTATTTGCCGCCCTGGTTTTCTACTCGGGCGCGGGAGCGTTATATCTGGGCTTTGGCGTAACCGGGACTGAATCCTACATCAAGTACGCTTCCCTCATGACCTGGGCAGGCCTGCTGGCCAACACCGCGGCCGTTGCCCATCGCTGGTACGAAGCCGGACATCCTCCGTTCGCCAGCATCTATGAAATGCTGCTGAGTTTTGTGTGGACTTTAGCTGCGCTCACCCTGATCGCGGAAAAACGCTATGGCGTGAAAGTCATTGGCACGGTCACCATGCCGGTTGCGATTGTCGGCGTCATCCTGATGCAGCTTCTGCCTAGCGAAGTTCGCCCGCTGGTTCCGGCACTTCAATCCACTTGGCTGCACGTCCACGTGACCCTGGCCATGCTGGCCTATGCAGCGTGTGCGCTGAGCTTTGCGCTGGCCATGATGTTCCTGATCCAGGACAAGGTGAAGACGGAACTGTTTCTGGCCGCCACCAGCATATTCACGGTCGGAATTTATGGCGCGGTCCTCACCCGTTTCGAAAAATGGGGCGGCCTCAACGTAATCGCATGGAACGCTCAAAATAAAGCAGAAGTGTTCGTCTCGCGCGGCGTCAGGCTCTTCGTCACGATTCCCGACCTCGGCTGGCTGATGCTTCTGGTCTTCGCCGCTGTGCTGGCTCCGCTGGTACTCTTCGCCCTTTCGCGAATCAAGAAGAATGCAGCCCTGCTGGCGGTGGCCGATCGCGCAGTCTTCGTCAGCATTCTGCTGCAAATCCTGGCCCTGGCATTTTTCCTGGTGCGCGTGCGCGGCGGACAATATCCCTCCCTCGATGCCGACGGCTTGTACGCCACGAGTCTGGCGGCAAGCCCGTTCATTCTCTCCGCGCTGGTGGGCGGTATCTTCGCCAATCTTCTCTATCTCCTATTGCTCTGGCGGCGCGCCGATCTCGAACGCCTTCTCCCCGACGCCGACACGCTCGACCGCATCACTTACAAAACAATTTGCATTGCCTTCCCCCTACTCACCCTGATGATCGCCGCCGGCGCCTACTGGGCTAACCGGGCCTGGGGCTCCTATTGGAATTGGGATCCTAAAGAGACGTGGGCGGCGATTACTTGGCTGGTCTATGCCGGCTATCTGCACATGCGCATCACTCGCGGCTGGCGCGGACGCCGTGCCGCCTACTTCGCCATCCTGGGATTCGCGGTGGTGATGTTCACCTTCTTCGGCGTCACTTATTTATTGCCTGGATTGCATGCGTATGCCTGAGACTATGACGCCACCACTGGATCGGCATATTCCGGCTGAAGAGGTCCCCGCCGCTTCGCGCTTCCGTACCGGCTTTTTCAGTACGGCGTATTCGAGTGCAGCTGCGCTGGCCAACCCGATTTCAACCGGAGCCGATGATCGTGCGAAGGCCCCTGCGGCAGAGGATCCCGAGTCGCCCTGGCTAAGCATCACATGGGAGATCAAGGCGCTGGTTCCGATCGCCTGCGTGCTCCTCGGCGGAATGTTGCTGTTTCTTCTCGCCACGCTCTCCTGGCGCGATCCCGAACGTCATCTCGTGCTCCTGGTCGCAGGTTCAGGAGCAGTCGCGATTTGCGGCGCACTGCTGGTCGTGCTCACCTACACCGTGCAGCGCCCAATGGTCGAACTGCAGCAGAAAATCGCGCAACTCGGCGGTGGCGATCTGAACGTAGCCGTCAGTTTTTCTCACCGCAATGACGAGATCGGTGACCTCGGCCGCAACTTCAACCAGATGGTGGTGCAACTGCGCGAAAGCCGCGCCGAAATTGAACGCCTGCACCGCACCCAAATGTCGCGCGCCGAGCATCTGGCCACTCTCGGAGAAATGGCCACCGGACTGGCCCACGAAATCCGCAACCCCTTGGCGGGGATTGCCGGCGTCATTGAAATCATTGGCCGCGACTTGCCGTCAACCAGCCCGGCGCGCGCCGTGGTCAAAGACGTTCGCCAGGAAATTGCCCGCATCAATCACATCGTCACCGACCTGCTGCAAACTGCGCGGCCGCATCCGCCCACCGTCCGCAAGAGCGATTTGAATACCACCGTCGAACATGCCGTCATGCTCGGCCGCCAGCAGGCAATGGCAAAGTCTGTTGAGATCGAACTACACAAAAACTCCACCCTGCCCGAAGTGGAGCATGACGGCGATCAGATTCACCAAGTGCTGCTCAACCTGCTACTCAATGCACTGCAGGCTCTCGATTCTTCAGCGAGCGGCCATACTGGAAAGATTACGGTCACTGTCAGGCACCAGGGAAACGCCGCAGTCGTCGAAGTTTCCGACAATGGTCGCGGCATCGCCCCCGATCATCTACCCAACATCTTCCGCCCCTTCTACACCACCAAAGGCGACGGCACCGGCCTGGGATTGTCGTTGGCCCGCCGCATCGTCGAAGACCATCACGGCCGCATCGACGTCTCCAGCACCCTCGGCAAAGGCACTACCTTCGCTGTCGTGCTCCCGTTGCAGAGAGCTGCGGTGCCAACCTCCGGCTCTTAGGAATCTGGCACCGAACGTAAGCCTGCCTGTTCACACACTCCTCTTGCAACATTTCGATTGGAATGTAGCGGGCCTCTGTTCCGAGCACGATCTCGGTGCTGTCCAAACGAGAACCAGTGAGGCGACGGGATGTTCTCTCCTCGGAGTGAAACATCCCGTCCCACGATCTGCTCGTCGCTTCACTTAAAGCAACAAACCGCAAGTCATTTCTTACTGAAGGAAAGTAAACCAGCGCCAGCCACTAGCAGCCGAATTACGATAAGGAGGACTAGCCAGTGTGGTGACGCGCCATTTGCCGGGCTGCGCGCCAATAAAGCCGAAAGTGTAATCGGACATTAATGGATCCGTTATCGTGACGGCTGGGTAACTCACGCAATCAATCTCTCCGGCCTGGCAGTAAGCTATCTCCAGATAGTAGCCCGACGCCGCAGGTACCATCTTCCACGACAGGGTGATGGTCCGCGGATAGTGGTCGAAAACTATGTTGTTAGCGGGAGTGGTCAGAATGGGCGTCTCCATTTGAGGAATGGTGTTGAACGAGAAGGTCCACCACGCACTGGGGGCCGAGTAGTTCGTTCCATCGAACGCAGTCACCCGCCAACGGCCTTTTTGGTCGCCAACAAAATTGAATGTGTAGAAGGAATTGGTGTTGCCCGATACGGTGACTTCTGGGTAGGCAGTCCAGGTCGTGCCAAACAAGTATGCGGACTCCACCAGATACGAAACCGCAGTGCTCACGGGGTTCCATATCAGGGTTGTAGTACGAGGGTAGTGGTAAAGCGCCGTCCCGTTTGCTGGCGACACCAGAACGGGCGTTCCCCATGGCGTGGTTTCGGGTTGCACGGCCGGGACGATCTGTTCCGGTGGTGTGGTTTCGACGGTTCTTTGCCAGCCAAATTGCCCAGCGCTGGCCGATTCGTGAGCCGGTAACGCTTCCGGCGCTGCCGTTTGACCCAAAGCAGATGGGACCAGAGTGCAGAGCGCGCCGCCTAGGACCGCGAGTATTCCCAGGTGAAGAACGCCTGTTCCTAGCTTTGTCATGTCTTTCATGTTTCCTCCATTGAACTGATTGCTTAACCAAGAAGCCGAGGTCGTTTATGAGGCTCCGGGCAATGGGGGGAAGGGCGGACGTGCCCAAAACGCAGCCGGAATTATGTTCTATGGTCGTCCCGCTGTCAATTAGCAATTTAGTTGCAGCCGTTCGGTGAAGGCTTTCACTATGAATGCGACCCCTGCTGCGAGTTGATTGGTCCTAAATCGCACTCCCTTGACTTCTGGAACCGGCGAATCCCTTTGTCCCCCGGCTTAGGTGGTGGCTCAGTTTGACCGCCCGGTGCGCAAGCTTGCGTATCGTCCCGGTTGGCAATGGCGCCATGCGTCAATTGTGGATATATGGAAGGTTTGTGGAAATACTGTCGTCCTGCGTCAACTACTATATGCTGCTAGTTGTCGAATTCACCGAAGTTGATGATTCCAATGGACTGGATGCGCATGGGGCAGGGGGTGGGGTAATCAAAAGGTAAACTCTCTCCAATGGTGCGCAGCTGGCATTGAACGATGTACGAACTCAGGATCCCATTCCCCGCATCTTACGATTCGCTGCACTCAAAGTACTCCTCGAATCAGCCTTTACTGGGCAACATCTTCGCAATGATCGAGGCCACTGTGCTGGGCTCATGCTGTCCGAGCGTGCCCTCAAGGGTGTACGAGCGCTCGAAGGCGTTCGGACCGGTGATCTGCATCTCCCAGCGATCGTTGCCTTGCGAGCCAAGGATGACTACTCGCCAGTCTCCGAGCCGGTCCGCGAGGACGTGCTCAATCATTGCGATTAGATCGCGCCGGGACTGCGCGTCGGCGGTGTTGTGCATTTCTACCGTCACAGACATTGGAAAATTCTACGACATTCCTCATTCCGTGGGTTGCTCGCGCGGGCCCGCTCGCGCGCGCCGGTGGTCCGACAGGCCATCCACAAAGGTAATTAGCAACAGGAAGGATCGGCTTTAATAATTAAGGCGATGGCGAAAGTCATCCCTGGAGACCGGATGTCATCCCACGAAGTCCGCACAGCCTGCAAAGCTCTGGCTGCAGCCCTGCTGCTGTTCCTGAATGCTGGAGTCGTCTTTTCGAGCGACAAGCTCATAGCACTTACCTTTGACGATGGGCCGCGACCTTATGTTTTGTTTGGCAGTAAGGGCGGCGATCACCCTGGGGATCACCGTGGTCTGAGCTTGCTGAACGTGCTCGACGAAAATGGCGTGAAGGCGACTTTTTTTGTGGTGGGATGGCGGCTCTCGCCGAAGACCTGGGGAGATCGGCGTTACGAAGAGAATGTGGGAATCACGTGCATCGACGCGGCCGAGCAATTAGTACAACGCGGCCACGAACTGGAAGACCACACCTATAGCCACATTGAACTGCGCAGTGCCGAGCGAAAACAAGGAGAGCAATGGGTAATCGCGGACGTGAATCGAGGGGCGGAAGCGATCCGGGCGGTCACCGGCACTCGGCCGAACTATGTGCGACCTCCCGACTGGATGATTTCCGACGACGCGCGCCTCGACCTGGAGCGGCAGGGCTATCACCTGCTGACCATCTCGCAAGAAAACCCCATGGCGCTGCGTGATGTGAATTCGCTCGATTATCTGTGCGCCAGAAAAGCCAGTGACTGCCCCAAGCCTTCTTTAGTGGATGCGGTGCTGAAACAGGTGGAACAGCGGGAACGGCGTGGAGTGTACACGCACATTCTCGCCTTCCATGAGCTGTCGACGACAACGGCGATCATGCCGGAATTGATTGCAACTCTCAAAGCGCGCGGCTACCGCTTCGTGACGCTGAGTGAATACATGCGACTGGTGGGAGCCCAGCCCTAACCCACTCGCCTGGACGAATTATTGCTGAGTAGTTCGACGGCCTGATCTTCAGCCAGGCAAAGCATCGTCGTCATGAAGGCCGACCAAGAAGCGACCGTCCAAAGGCGAACCGTCCAAAAGCGAACAACGATTTGCACAAATGGACAAGCAGACGGTCTGCGCCTGGCCGCAGAGCCTTCGACTATTTCAATGCCGGGAAGTACTTGAGAGGTTCGCAGCCGGTCCAGGGTTTCGGCTGGTGAATTGCCTGTTGCCAGTTCGAAGAACGTCTAGACGGAGCCTTGCCATGGCACATTTTGAACGGATTCGCGATGTGGTTTCCGGGCCGTTTAGTCCCGAGGTGATTCGACAGCGCACGACAGCGGGATGGCAAATGGTATCGATCGAATGGCGGCGCGAGTTGCCTGAGTCGGAAACTCCCACGCAGGGCGCATTCAGTGAGGACATCCCGTATGGACTGCGCATTTCGGACGATGGCCTGCGGCTGGAGGTCGATCCCATCGAGAACAGGACGCTGATGCTGATGATGGAACTGCTGGTGCAGGACTTCCCCTACTCCAGCGTTGTCAGTGATCTCAATGAGAAGGGCCTTCGAATGCGGGACGGCAGGCCGTGGAATCGAGTGGCCGTTTTCAATATGACGCCACGCCTCATCGAAGTTGGGCCGCGCCTGTTCTCAACCGAAGATTGGAAGAAGGTGCGCCAGAGATTTCATAAGTAGCGCACCTGCGTGGTGGAGTCGGTGGGAGCCGGAGTGTTGCCGGTGTGAGATTTACGCTGCGTTCCTGGGAGTCTTCTCGGGACTCGCGGTTCGACTCGAATCGAGTTTGAACTTCCTGCGCGCCGATTCCCAATTTGGCTCAGGTAACTGTTCCCTGAGTGGCCGTTCGTAATTTGAAAATGCGCGGCGCCGGATTCAGAATCAATTTGCCCACCACTTCGTAGTTCGGCCACCGTGGCTTCCTTTCGGGAAGTCGCAGCTGAACGAATCCACTCTGGCCTGATTGGATCTGTGCACAGTCATGTCTCGCGCCAAAGCAACCATTCTCTGTATTGACGATCACTGGAACGGACTCATTGGCCGGAAGATGCTGCTCGAAAAAAACGGCTATAAGGTTCTGGAAGCTAGCGGTGGAGACGAAGGGCTGAAGCTGTTTAGCTCGCGCAACGTGGATGCCGTGGTCCTGGACTATCAGATGCCAGGAATGAGCGGGGATGTGATAGCCGAGAAGATGAAGAGCATCAACTCGCATGTTCCGATCATGATGTTATCTGCCTACGGACCGCTGCCGAAAAAGAAGTTGCGCTCAGTGGACTCGTTTCTGACGAAGTCGCAACCACCGAACATTCTTTTGTCCAAGCTGCAAGGGTTGCTGGGCAATCAGCACAAACCATTTTTCTCCCGTTGGCTCGATCAATGGAAGAACCGGAATAAGGGGAGCTCGTGAAATTCTTGAAGTTGCTTCTTCGGCAAGGTTGCGCGCACCGCTTCTCCTGGCCGCGCATCGGCGACAATGGGTGTCATTACCAGATCTGCCTGGCTTGCGGAACAGCTTACGAATACGACTGGGCGATAATGCGCCGCACGTCCCGGTTGCTCGTGCAGCCGTCCAACCCGAATTTGCGCAGCGCACGAATTGCACAGGTGTAGTCTTTCGCGCGAATCCTGGGTGAATTGTGGCTTGCTGCGCCAAGCGAAACATTGGAAATATGTCATGACTCATTTTCTTCAGCGCCGGCCGCTTAGACGAGCCCCGCGCGCGAGTCTTCGTGGGACCATCTCGGCTGTGGTTCGGTTGGAGAACGGACGACAGGTGCGCGCCAAGCTGCGGCAACTCTCCATCTCGGGGGGATTGTTGGACCTTGCGACTTGCCTGGAAGAGCGCGCCTGGGTGGAGCTGACCATTTATCTAAGTTCCGGTGCAGTGCGGACCACCGCCGAGATGATGTTTCCCATGCGAGGCGAGGGCGAGGGAGGCTTTCTGCAGCCGTTTCGGTTTACCGACGTGGGCACGGAAGAACTCCACGCACTCGATCGGGAAGTAACCGGGCTGCTGCAGCAATCCCTGAGGGCAAAAAGCGGCGAGCCCGGCTTGCGGGCTCCGCGCTACTACCTGGAAACGTGGTGAGTTGGCAGCAGCCGATTGATTGGCGCCGTCGCACAACCTGAAGCTCGACCTGCGGTCAGGAGAACTGAGAATATGGTGATTCCCAGGAGGGAATCTTGTAAACGACGGAGTCGTATTTTGGATTCGTGCGGTTGCCTATGGGTCATAAGAGTCAGGAGGCGAGATTGAATGACAGCGGTTCGGACGACGGTGGGCGCGATTCTCCTCTTACTTCTACCATGTGCGCAAGCTCAGACCATCACCTGGGCGGGACACGACTGGAAGGTCACCAGCGGCGGAATGGCGGGCGTCGCGCACGGCGATCCCGCGAACGTGATCATCGATGCCGACCAACATCTTCATCTCCAGATTATCCGGCACGATGGAAAATGGACGGCCTCCGAGGTATTCACGACGGACCGGATGGGCTTCGGAACTTATCAGTGGGTGGTCGAGGGCGGCGTCTACGACATGGACCCGACGACGGTGCTCGGCCTGTTCACCTACGGTCCCACACACCACATTGGCATAGACGCGGAGAATGAAATCGACATCGAATTTTCTCAGTGGAACAACACGTGTAAGGGTTGCAACGCTGACTTCACAGTCTATCCTTCGACCGGAAACCGCAAGCCAAACGGCGTTTCAGCCTGGGAGGACAACTTCCGCGTGAGCGGCGACAACATCACCACGGCGCGCATGGAATGGAGTTCGGATCACATCGTGTTCACACTCATGCAAGGCGTCCACCCCATTGGAATCGTGGCTGACGTCATCAAGACTGAAACCTACTCGTCCAATTCGGCCAACATCCCGCAAGTCGCTTCGCCGGTGGGCATCAATCTGTGGTGTTTCAGGCAGACGCCTGCGAAACATCAGTCGGTGGTGATTCGCGACTTCCAGTTCCTTCGGGCGGCTGGCGGCTCATCAGGCAAGCAGTGATATTTGACCGCCGGGCGCGGGATCGCCATCTTTCATGGGGTCGGCGAATCTTCTTAGCTCGGGGTATTTCTCGATCAGCGTGGGCGGGGCGTGGACGCGCTTGCCCGTAACCATGGCTTTCAACTCCAGCGCGTTGACTCCAGCCTTGCTTTCGAAGTGGTTGTTGGTGATGACGTAGGTGGTCTGGGCGCGCTCGGCAACGCTTTCGATACGGGCTTTCCAGCCCGCGAGTTCCCTTTCGTTGTAGAGATAGTTGTAGCGGTCGTTGCGATTATCGGAATCGGGCCCTTTATCGACAAACCAGTCGCTGTAGTTGCGGCCGTGCAGGCGCACGTAGGCGAGGGGCGCGGTGACGTGTTCGGTGGGGGCGAGCGAGTTGCCAAGGACGGGTTGATCGATGTTGCAGAAGGCGACATTCTTCTGCGCGAAAGCCGCGAGGGTTTCGGGGTTGTTCCAACTGGAGTCGCGCACTTCGACGGCGCGCGGGTATTCGATGAACTGACGTAGTAGGCGGTCGAGATATTCGCGGTTGAGCGAAGTGTTTTTGAACGAGACGGGAAACTGGATGAGCAGCGCGCCGAGTCGGCCTTCGGTGGCGAGAACATCCAGGCCCTCGCGGGTGCGGGCTTCGTCTTCGTCAGTGGGGCGAATGGTGGCGGCGGAAGTGGGCTCCATGACCGCGAGCGGGGAGTGGGTGAAGGCGCGATAGAGCTTGGCGGTGAAGAGGAATCCGGGATTGACGGCTTCGACTCTGCGGCACCAGAGCTTGGCCAGTTCCGGCTTCAGCGGTCCGTAAAAAGACGTGTTGATTTCGGTGGTATCGAAGAAGCGCGCAAGATATTCCAGGGGATGCAGCTTGCGGCGGCGCATGCCGGGGGGATAGAAGATGCCGTCCCAGTCTTTGTACGACCAGCCGGCGGTGCCGATGCGGACCTGGCGCGGGTGAGTGTGTGTTTGTGCCGTGGATTCCATGGATGGAACCGCAGACGAGGGCAGGGCAAGAGTAGCACAGAGCAGTTCTCGGTTCTCAGTTCTCAGTTCTCGGTTTCCAGTCCGGTTCATCGGTTACGGCGTCGTTCCCGGTGCGGGAGTGCTTTGCGCCGATAAGGCTTGATTCAGCTGGCTGGCCAGCTGCGCGGTTTGTTCGTTGGAGAGTTCGATGCGGCCTTCGAGTACGACGATCAGGCCGCCCACGCCCTGGTCCTGGAACTTGGCGGTTTGGAGGGTGGCGGAGTTCTGGATCGCGGGCGGAAGGGCGATCTTAAAATCGGATGCGGTGTGCGCTGCCGACTGAACCGATTGGGCGACCTGATCGCGTAAATCGTCTCCCAGCGAACCGGAGCGCAGGGCTTCGCCGAACATGCCGCTGGCATCGATGCGGGTGAAGGCGGCCGATACTCTCAGCGTGTTCGGTGGGTCCAGTGTGGTGGTGAGCTTGAACTCGGCTTTGCCGTCGCCTTCCGCGAGTTCGGTCGCGGTTCGCGGCCCGCCGGTGCAGATCCAACGTTCGTAGTGCAACCACATCGTGAGAACGCTCGCGGGAGCCGATGGTGTTAGGCTCGCCTGGCGAACGGCGACGTGCTCCCCGCAGGGGGCAGACGTTTCGAGTTTAGCTCGCATGAGGTCGGTGATGTTCTGCTGCATTTGAGAGAGATCGGCGACCAGTTCGAGTTGAAACGTGCGCTGGCCGCCCTGGGCCGCGATCTGCGAAAGCGCGCCCGAAACGGCGACTGGAACGGTTTGACGGCCAATGCTGGCCATGCTCTTCACCCGAGGAAGAGTGAAGGCCACATCCTGGGCGTTGGCCAAGGTGATGCTCATTTCCCGGCCGAGCGCGAGTTGCTGGTTAAAGAAATCGGCGAGCGCCTTGTCGACAGACTCGGCGTGCGCGGCGAGATCGGGGGCGGGAGCCTTGAGGTCGAAACTTTGATCCAACTTCTTTTCTTCCTGCTCAAGGTCGGAGTCGGATTTGGCCAGCCGCTTAGCAACCTCTTTCAGTCCGGATTTCTGGGCCTCAGAGAATCCTTCCTGGAATTTCCTGGTGCGGTTGCGGGTGTCTTCGAGGGTGGGGTTGAGCGAGTTGCGAGGGGCGGAATCCGCGGCAGCGTTTTGATTGCGAAGTTGCTGGAGCAGCGATTGCACTTGAGATTGCGCCGCCTGAGTATTTTTCACCAGCGCCTGAAACTCGGCAACTTGCTGGCTGGTGGCCTGCACGGCGAGAACCTGGTGAAAGTCTTTTAAAGTGTCCCCTTCGTCGACTCCGGTCGGGCGATTGGAACCGGAAACACTGCCGTTAATTCCGCCACCAACGCTGGTACCTCCCCCGTGGCGCTGGGCGGCGGCCGCGGCCGGATAGGCCAGAGCGCATCCGAGAATTACGATGTTGATGGCCGAGAAGGAAATCCCACTTCGAAGCATGACGAGAAAATCTCCAGACAGATAAGCTGTAGGGATTCTAGCGAATCGGCCAGTATGGAAGGAACCCAAGGGCGCGCGTCAATCGGGCCAAAACTGGCGACCTGACCGAACTGGCGACGTAATCTAGCTTGGGGCAGACGGGGGAAAAAAGCCAGTTATTTTACAGTTCTTTGCAAACACGGAGCGGAGTTTTGTCGGTTGTAGTGGCGCGGAGAAGGACTTCACCTGGCGGACCCGCTGCTTTATCCGACGGCGAACAGCAGGTTCCTCCACTGCGCCGTCGCTTTCGCTCCGGCTCCGGTCGGAATGACAGAGCTATTTTTTTGATGTCGAGAAGATCGCAGACGGACTGGGGCTCACTCCAGTGAGAGGACGACCCAATAGACGCCGGTGGGGTAGGTTTCGGTGCGGCTGTAGCAGGCGCCGACAGAGAAGCTGTGGAGGTTGCGGCTGGTGATGGCGTGGTTGCTTCCGGTGGGGAGGGTTTCGGGATGGAGGCTGGTGTAGGTGAGAACCGTGGCATGTTCCGCGAGTTTATGAACGGGGGAGGTTCCGAGCTTGTCAGCTTCGGCCATGGAGCAGGCGGATTGGTCGGCCACGAGTAAATCGCGGCGCGGCAGATCCGCTTGTCCGTTCTGGCGGCGCGTCTGGCTTACGGCTTGCGCGATACGGTCTTTCACCTCGGCGGGGGAATAGTTGGGGAGGGCGTGGCCGAAGTCCTGCACAATGTAGAGCCGGTCTCCGCTGCGAACCACGCCCAGGCCGACCACGTTATAGGCGGGGTTGAGCAGGTTGGCGCGATGTGGCGGGGAGAGCATGAGATGTTCGTGGCCGTGGGCGGCGTCGTAGTCGAGCGCGACGTTTTCTCCCTCCTGATCGAGTTGGAGTTTCGTTGTGGCTGCCAGGCGTACAGGCAGCGAGGGCTCGCCGTCAAATTGATGGGAGAGTTGATGCGCCTGAAGCATGGCTCGGGCGTGCTTGCGAGCGGCTTGCGCGAGTCCGGCGTCGAGCGCGAGGGGCGGCGCTCCGGCTTGACGGCGCGACTGGTTGGCTAAGGCGAGAAGCTGGTCTTCGCTCTGAAACTCGAAATCTTTGCTACGAAGCTCGTAATCGGTAAACGGGATGTCAGCGGCTTTCGCGGCGGCGGGCTGCAGAGTGGCTTTCTGGGATGGTTGGGCGGCAGTCCCGGGGGCGGCTTGGGCCATCAGGCGGTTTGCTGGCTCTATGGTCGTGGCGCCTGGTAGCAGCAGGAACGCCAACAATAGTCGGGTAGCTCTATGCATCCAGTTTGGGCACCCAAGTTCGCCCCACGCAACGAGATCCTGGGAGGGATCTGTTCACTCGAGCCGCCTCCGACTCAAGTTCGTCTCGGCGCAAACTTTGTTGCTGGTGCTAGGCTAGGGGTTGGAAGAAAGGTCGAGTAGTTACTTGTGACTATTGAACTAGGGATCAGTGGGGTCATTGGCCTGTTGTTTGGCAGCTTGCTTGCTTGGCTGGCGCTGCGTTCGCGCACGGCTGCGCTGCAGGAGCGCTTGTCCTTGACGGAGAAGGAATTAGCGGCCGAGAAGGCTGATCTGGCGCGGCTTTTGGAGGATCAGCGGGGCTTGGTGGAGAGCCGGGCGCGGTTCGAATCGGCTCTGGAATCGGAACGAAAGACCAGCAACGAAAAGATCGAATTTTTGACAAAAAGCAGTGAGCGCGCCGCCGCGGACTTGCAAAATGCCTTCAAGGCACTGGCTGGCGATGCGCTTCAGAGCAACAGTGCGTTGTTTCTGGACATCGCAGAGCAGAAATTGAAACGCTTTCAGAGCGAGGCTCAGGGCGATCTCGATGCCCGGCAGAAGGCGGTCGCCGATCTGGTGACGCCGGTGCGCGAGTCACTGAGCAAAGTAGACGCGCAGATTCAGCGGATGGAAATTGCGCGCGGCGAGGCTTACGGCGATCTGAAGGCGCAGGTGCAGTCGCTCATCAGCACGCAAAAAGAGTTGCAATCGGAGACTGGGAACTTGGTGCGCGCGTTGCGCACGCCAAATGTGCGCGGGCGCTGGGGAGAAATTCAGTTGCGGCGGGTGGTTGAGATTGCAGGGATGCTTCCCTATTGCGATTTTGCCGAGCAGGAAACCGTAATCGGCGAAAGCGGGCGACTGCGGCCGGATCTGGTGGTGAAGTTGCCTGGCGGCAAGAATGTTGTGGTCGATGCCAAGACGCCGCTGCAGGCGTTTCTGGATGCCTTCGAAACTACCGACGAAGAGGCGCGTCGCGTCTGCCTGGCCAATCATGCGCGGCAAGTACGCGACCACATGAAGACGCTGAGCGGCAAGAATTATTGGGAGCAATTCGAGGCCACGCCCGAATTTGTGGTGATGTTTCTGCCCGGAGAAACATTTTTCAGCGCGGCGCTGGAGCAGGATCCTACGCTCATTGAGCAGGGCGTGCTGCAGCGGGTGATTCCGGCTTCGCCCACAACTTTGATCGCGCTGCTGAAGGCCGTTGCCTACGGATGGAACCAGGAAAAGCTGGCGCGTAACGCGCAGCAGATCAGCGCCCTGGGAAAAGAACTGCACGAGCGGCTGCGAAAACTTGCGGGACACATTACGGGAGTAGGAACGAATCTGGATCGCGCGGTCGAAGCGTATAACCAAGCAGTGGGGTCGCTGGAAAACCGCGTGCTGGTTTCGGCGCGCAAGTTCACCGAATTGGGAGCGTCGGTGGCGGAAGACATTCCGGAACTGGAGCCGATTGAGACGACGGCGCGGGCGCTGTCGTTTGAGTGGGACGATGAGCCGATCCTCGATGTTCCCAAGCCTGATGTTCCCAAGCTGGAAGTTCCTAAGAAGGACGAGCGGAAGGCGGGTTAGGGTCGAGCGGGGCTAGATCCGAAGACCGCTGAAGTCCGGGTCGATCCAGATCAAACGCCCCATTTCTCGCAAAGGACGCGAGAAATGGGGCACCCGAATCGCTGGCGAATTTTTCAAGTCGCCTTAGAATGCGGCGATTCCGTTGAAGCCGGCCGAGGCAGACAACCCGTCCACATCGCCCAGGCTGGTAAGCGTGCCATCCTCATCGACGCCAAGGATGCTGACTGTTCCCGTGCCGGAATTCAGCGTGAACAGGAACTTGCCATCGGCGCTGAGGGCGAGGTCGATATTTGTGCTCCCCGTTGGGTTGGTTCCTGCGATTGTCCCGGGCAGGGCGGTCAGAGTTCCGTTTGATCCGATGGCGAAGCCGGAAATCGTGGCGCTACCGGCATTCGACGTGTAAACGAAGCGGCCGTCGGGTGTGATGACATGCCAGCAGGTTGCCGCGCCCAGGGTTGGCAGGCTCGTGCTGATGGCTGAAAGACTGCCGTTGGCTTCGACCCAATAAGACGAGACCGCGGAAGCGTCGGTCGCTCCGGCGGGGCCGGTTTCAATGGCGATTGCCGATCCGTTGGGAGCAAACAGCACGGCGAACAGCCCCGGGCCAGCGCTTGAGTTGACTACGATTGGGGCCAAGGTACCGTTGATCTGCACGTGGAAGGCGTCGATTTTGTTGGTTAGCTTTTCGGTCGCCAGAAGGAACTGGCCGTCAGGACTAAAGGCCAACGACGAGGCTCCCGAATTGCCGGTGCTCAGATAAGCTGTGGAATCGTCAATGTGCTTGAGCGTTCCGTCCTTGTGCAGGTAAAAGCCCTGCAGATTGCTCGATCCGCCGGCGTTGACTACGTATACAAGGTTTCCGTGCTGGGCTACTGCGACCGGTTCACTGCCACCACACGGGACTTTTCCCACGAGGGCAAGATATGCGCCCTGAACTCGAAACACCGAGATGTCGCCGCTGCCGGCGTTCACCGCAAAAAGCAATGAGTGATCTTGGCTGAGGGTGAGCGATCCCTGCGAAGCCAAGGGATCGGTGACGCCGCCGCTGCCACGACCTTCCGTGCGAAAAGTCCTGCGCTCCTGTAACGATCCATCCGTACCTCGTGTGTAAGTGATGATTTCGTTGTGGTCGGCTGCATTGGTCATGACGAAGACTGCGCCGGCGGCGCTGCCGGTTTGGGCGTGGCTACGGGCTGGCAACAGTGCGCTCATTGCCAACACTGCGGGAAGTAGGAGGTGCGACGTCTTGAACATGGGAAAGCTCCTTAGATTTGACGAGGATCGACTTGACGATTTGGCGCAACTACTCATCGCGGGCGACGGTATGAGCGGTGACCGTCGTTGCGCCGGGAGGTCAGTCGCGCGTTGATCAGAGCTTTCGGTCAGGAAAAAGTTTCATGGTGCGGAAGAATAATGGCGCGGAAAATATTGGAGTACGACAAGCGGAGAATGGCGAGCTACTTGGTCAGAGAATTCGCTTTCATGAACTTCCAGGCATCGGCATTGATCTCGTCCGACTTGGCATAATAATTGTGATCATGGTTCACGAATTCCACATAGTGAACCGGAAATCCCGACTTAACCAGAAGGTCGCGGGTCTTGAGCACGCTCTGAACGGAAAAGAACTGATCGTGATCTCCGATGTAGATTGCGATGGGCGTCTTGCGCTGAGCCCGGGCTACGATGCCGGTATATTCGTCGGCAATGCGGTTGGCATGGACCGCGACCGCTGCAAAGTACTGCGATTCGAACATGGCGGCGTCGAAGGCGAGATAACCCCCCATGGAGTTCCCAAACAGATAGACGCGCTGGGGGTCGATGCCGACCAACTGCTTGGCGTTCTCGACCACGCAGCGGAAAACGCCGGGCGCCACATCTTCGAACTTGGGGTCAAGCGGCAGTTGCGGAGCGAGGAGGACGATCTGCTGCTTTTCCGCAAGCCGCTCCCAGGCATCCACCATGTTCGCCGCCTTGTCGCCCGCACCGTGGAGCAGCAGCACTGCCGGCAGCTTGAGGCTCTTGTCGGGAGTCGAGTAGAGGTAAACCTGGTCCACATTGCCGCAACGGACTTTGCTGGAATTCACGGCCGCAGCATTGGCAGCTGGAAGGACCATAACAACGAAAAACGCCAGTATGCTTGCGTGAGTCGTAGTTGTGGCCTTAATCATTGGGACTTCCTTAGTCCTTTCAACATCCCGTAGCGGCCTCTTCGTCATCATATTCCCACGCGGGGGTGAATCCTTCAAACGAGCGAGGTGCGCTTAAGCCTAAGAATCGCAAGGGGAAACTAATACGGAATCTCACAGAAACATCCATAAATACATAGTTGGCGTTCGAAAATGCATCTATAATTTCGGAAGTGGTTTTAGATAATGGACTTAGCCTTCCGGGAATGGGAACTGACGTGGCAGCGAAGTTGCTCATAAAGGATCGGTGGGACACGTCTGCCACGGCGCCAAGGCCAAGTGGAGAGACGCTGCCGAAGCCCATGAATCGGGAAAGCCAAGCTCGTTTTGTTGCAGTCCTGTTGTTCTTACTGACAGTGGCTGCGGTGGTGTTTGCTGGCTTCAATTTCCAGACCGAGCAGAACTCAAGCGCGCCGGACGATGGCGTCTGGTGGGTGGAGCACAACGGCCACCTGGTGGCCGACCGCGTTGATCCGAGCGGACCGGGCGCCAAGGCCGGCATTAAGGCAGGCGACGAGCTAGCTGCCGTCAATGGCCAGGAAATAAAAGGCACACCGGGGCTGGTGCGCCAGCTTTACCGCACGGGTATCTGGGCGAAGGCGACCTATTCGCTCATCCGTGATTCGGTCGCGCTCGATTCCAACGTCATTCTGGTTCCCGCCGACCGTTCCCTGAACAATTGGCTGCGGCTGATTGCCCTGATTTATCTGGGAATCGGCGTATATGTGCTGTTGCGGCGTTGGACCGCGCCTGGTTCCACGCATTTCTACATTTTCTGCCTGGTCTCGTTCATCGCGTATTCGTTCAAGTACACCGGCAAGTTCAACGACTTTGACTGGACCATTTACTGGAGCAACATCGTGGCCTGGGTGTTGCAGCCGGCGCTGTTCCTGCACTTCGTTCTGACGTTCCCGGAGAAGCGGCAATTCGTGCGCCAGCGTCCGTGGCTGCTGGCGCTGGTCTACGTTCCCGGTGCCCTGCTTCTGGCGCGGCATATTTTTGCCCTGCGGCTGGCGCAGGCCAGTGGATACCTGCGCTGGGACATGGACCGCCAGGAGATGGCTTACGGCGCGATCTTGTTCGTTGCGGCCGCAGCCGTTTTGTGGAACAGCTACCGGCTCGCGAGCACGACCATCCTGCGGCAGCAGCTGAAGTGGGTCACCCGCGGAACCGTTCTGGCCGTGGTTCCTTACACGTTGTTCTACGTCATTCCCTATTTGATGGGTTCGTTGCCTGGCACGTGGATGAAGCTGTCGGTGCTGTCGCTGTGCCTGCTGCCGCTGACCTTTGGCTATGCCATCTTCCGCTACCGCTTGATGGACGTGGACCTGATTTTCAAGCGTGGGGTGGTTTACACGCTGGCGGCGGCGACAGTCGTGGGTTTGTATTTCGCGCTGGTCGCCGGAGTCGCCACGCTTGTGCAAAGACAGCAGCCTGGAACCGGACCGATTGGTTTGATTCTGGCCATGGTGGTGACCGCGCTGTTGTTTGATCCGGTGCGGAAGTGGATTCAGGAACGAGTGGACCATGCCTTCTACCGCACGGTGTATGACTACCGGCGAACGCTGCTGGAGTTTGGCCGGGAACTCGGTTCGGAAACGGACTTGAACGCGCTGCTCTCGTCGGTGCTCGACCGGCTGTCGCGGACGCTGGCTGTCGACCACATTGCGATTTTCCTGCGCGATGAGGAGACCGAACATTTTGTAGTCGCCAAATCCATGGGCATGAATCCCATGGGAAGGCTCGACCTGACTTTCCTGAGCGCTCCGCGACCGGAGCCGGCGGGGCACATGTTCTTTGAGAACACGCATCAGGTGCCGCGCGAGACCGAAGGATCGCAGGATGCGATTGCCCGGCTGGATTTGAACTATTACATTCCGTGCCGCGCGCAGCAGAAAACCGTGGCCGTGCTTGGACTGGGGAAAACCACGAAGGGAGATTATCTTTCCAGCGAAGACATTGAGTTGCTGGAGACTCTGGGCGGGTATCTCGGCATCGCAATCCAGAATGGCCGCCTCTACGCGTCACTACAGCAGAAAGTGGCGGAGTACGAGCGGCTGAAAGACTTCAACGAAAATATTGTGGAATCCATCAATGTGGGCGTGATGGCGCTCGATATGGAAGACCGCATCGAGAGCTGGAACGCGCAGATGGAAGTGATGTACGCGATGCCGCGATGGCAGACTCTAACGCAGCCGCTGCGCGGCGTTTTTCCGGCGGAATTCGTGGAAGAGTTTTACCGCGTGCGGCAGAATCCGGGAATCAACAACCTCTATAAGTTCCGGCTGCAGACCCCAGCGGGCGAGACGCGCACGGTCAACGTGGCGATTGCGCCGCTGGTCACGCGCAAGTTCCAGGTGATCGGCCGGCTGGTCATCATGGACGACATTACCGAGCGGGTGGAACTTGAAGGCCAGCTTTCGCAGGCGGACAAACTGTCGTCGATCGGTCTGCTGGCCGCGGGCGTGGCGCATGAGGTGAACACGCCGCTGGCCGTGATTTCGTCGTACACGCAGATGCTCGCCAAGCAACTGCAGGGCGATCCGCAGAAGTCGGGATTGCTCGATAAGATCACGCGACAAACTTTCCGCGCGTCGGAAATCGTCAACAACCTGCTGAATTTTTCGCGCACCAGCGGCACTGAATTCGCCGACGTGGACGTCAACAAAGTCATCACCGACACGCTCGCGTTGCTGGAGCATCAGTTCAAGATCGCTAAAGTCCAGGTGCACTCCGATTTGACCGCGGGCATTTCTCCCATTCAGGGAAATCCGGGAAGGCTGCAGCAGGTGTTTCTGAATCTGTTTCTCAACGCCAAAGATGCCATGCCGGGCGGCGGCCGAATCAATGTGGCGACCAGCAACGGCGAGATGGTGAGCGTGCGGGTTTCCGACACCGGGTCGGGCATTGCTCCGGAACACATTCAGCGCATTTACGATCCGTTTTTCACGACGAAGACTGCGCCGAAAGAGGGCCAGAATCGCGGGACGGGGCTGGGATTGTCGGTGACCTACGGCATTATTCAGGAACATGCGGGGAAGATTCGGGTGGAAAGCAATCCGGGAGCCGGGACGACGTTTGCCCTGGATTTTCCGCTGAGCAGGAAGGCAGTGCATGTCTGAAGCAGCAGTCATTGCGCGCGGCACGGTGAACGCCGGAACAGCGAATAGCACGGCGAACGGAACGACGAACGGCAGTGCTTCGTCGTCGGGTTCGGTGCTGATCATTGACGACGAGGCGGAGATTCGCGAATCGCTGCAGACGCTGCTGGAGATGGAAGCGTTCGAGGTGGAGACGGCGGTGAGCGGCGAGGATGGCCTGGCGCAGATGGCGGACCATCCGTTTGACTTGGTGCTGCTCGATCTCGCCCTGCCGGGGCGCAACGGGATGGAGATTCTTGCCGAAATTCGTTCTCACGACGCTCGCCTGCCCGTGATCATGATTACCGCCTACGGCACGGTGGAAAATGCGGTGCGGGCCATGCAGTCGGGCGCGGCGAATTTCGTTCAGAAGCCGTGGGATAACGAAAAACTTCTCGCCGATGTGCGGGCCGCGGTCGGCTGGCGGCGGGCGGAGGAAGAAAATATCCAGCTCAAGCGCGCTCTGAAGCAGCGCTACAACTTCGAAAACATCGTGGGCAAGAGCGAGCCCATGCTGAAGATTTTTGACCTGGTGGCGCAGGTGGCCAACAGCCGGTCGACCGTGCTGTTGCAGGGCGAGAGCGGTACGGGCAAGGAAGTCATAGCCAAGGCCATTCACCTCAACTCTCCGCGCCACGACAAACCGTTCGTTCCGGTGAACACCGGCTCGATGCCTACCGACTTGCTCGAGTCGACGCTCTTCGGCCACGTCAAAGGGGCGTTCACCAGCGCGATCGCGTCGAAAAAAGGTTTATTCGAAGTAGCGGACAAGGGCACCCTGTTCCTCGACGAAATCGCCACTATGGGACTGGAAACGCAGGCTAAGATTTTGCGCGTGCTGCAGGACCGGCGTTTCATGCATTTGGGCGGGATTCAGGAAATTCAGGTGGATGTGCGCATCATCGCCGCCACCAACATCGACTTGCGGCATATGGTGCGCGAAGGCCGCTTCCGCGAAGATCTTTTTTACCGGCTCAACGTAATTACGGTCGAGCTTCCGCCGCTGCGTCAGCGCAAGGAAGACATCCCGCTGCTGGTAGAATTCTTTCTGAAAAAATATGCGGAAGAAAACGCGCGACCCACGCCCCGCATTACTCCTGAAGCACTACGCCCGCTGATGGCCTACTCCTGGCCAGGCAACGTGCGCGAACTGGAGAACGTGATCGAACGCGCCGTCGTGCTGTCGTCCGGACTGGAAATTAGCATGGACTTGCTGCCGGATTCCATGATGGGACGCGGCTCCTCACTCACCCTGCACGATCCGCCGTCGGACGCGTCGTTATTCGAGATTGTCGAAGATGTCGAGCGCCGCGTGATCACCGACATGCTCGAACGCTGCAACTGGAACCAGACTGAAGCCGCGGAACGGTTTCATGTGCCGCTGTCGACGCTGAACCAGAAAATCCGGCGGCTGAATATTGAGATTAAGAAGAAGGGGCGCGGGTAGAGGTTCTCGCCCCGGGCGGTTTTCGCGACTCGTTCGACGAACCTAATCGCGATTTTCATCAGGCGGTGTAACTTCCACTTTATGACGACGCTTGATGTCCTGATTGCGATTCCCGTTATACCCCTCGCCCCTATGGTGGTAACGTGGTGGCTTCCTTGGGAATGGTGGATTCCGTGGAGCAAACTGCCGAAGCTCGTTTTAGGACCCTACGTTCTGTATGCGGGGTTTGCAGCTTGGCACTTCCACGGTAGCGTCTGGTTTGTGCTGATGCTAGTTGTCGCGGGGTGCATTCTAACGATCATGGGCGCGGTTGAGGGGGCCCCCGCAACTCTCGCATCCACTGGCGACAAACAATTTCTCGAGACATTGGAGGGCTGGTTGCGCAGCCAATCGGAAATCATGATCCTCGTTCGCTATTCGCGTGCCGCGGGTAACAAGTCTTTCGAGTTTTTTACCTCGTTCGAAGCGCTGAGAGGGAGGCTGGCTCAGCTGAAGGCTGAGACGAGCGTAACGGCGTTCCGAACGCCTCAGCTCCCGTTACGTGGCCGCGTTGATGATGAATTCATAGGCAGATGTCTGAGCCGTATACCGGCAGGTTCGGAATTTCTCGTTCTGGAGTTGGACCCGCGGATGGCAACGCAGCAGTGCTTGCTTCGCCATGAAGCGGGAGAGTCACCTGATGAACTAAAGCAGGTGCTGGAAGGACTGCGAGGACGGCTAGTTGCCGTTGGCGAATACCCGCCATGGCTGAAGGAAAGTCCTGATGTAATTTCAGCGTATGTTCCAAACCAGGACAGCACCGTCAAAGCAGGGGTCTACTGAGGCAATTTTTGGGTAGGCGTAGGCGTTTATGCTCATCGACAACACCGTACGCAGTCGTCCGTTGGACGACTGAACGGCTGATTGCTGACGGCTTCTCTGTTATAGTTCGGTCAAGCCGGTGCGTCGCCCACGATGGCTGGCCTTCCGAATCGCATGGAACTCACCTCGCCCACGGAGTTTGCCAAAGAGAAGGTCCAGTCGGTTCAGGATTACACTGTGCTGGCCGCGCAGTCGATCGGCAACCTGTTTCGCAAGCCTTTTTACTTTGCCGACATGGTGCAGCAGGCTGACCTGATCGGCGTGGGGTCGCTGCCCATCGTGGTGCTGACCGGTTTTTTCACTGGCGGCGTGCTCGCGCTGCAAACCGCCAATACGCTGCAGCGCTTTGGGTCGATCACTCTGATCGGCGAGCTGGTGTCCACTTCCATGATCCGCGAACTGGGTCCGGTGCTCACCGGGCTGATGGTCGCGGGACGCAATTCTTCCGGCATGGCCAGCGAACTCGGTTCGATGGTGGTGACCGAGCAGATTGACGCCATGCGCGCGCTCGGCACCGATCCGATGAAAAAGCTGGTGACGCCGCGAGTGACCGCGACCGTGTTCATGCTGTTCTTTCTCAGCATTATTTCCGACCTGGTGGGACTGGCCGGCGGCCTCTTTGTGGCCAAGCTGTTCCTGAATCTCAATGCCCGGCAGTACTGGGCCAATGCCTGGCAGACGCTGGTGTTTCAGGACGTTTTTATGGGATTGCTGAAACCGGTGTTGTTCGGCTTTATTATCGCGACCATCGGGTGCTATTACGGCATGACTGCGCGGGGCGGAACGCAAGGCGTGGGCCGCGCGACGACGCAGGCGGTGGTGGCTGCGTCCGTGTTTATCCTGGTTACCGACTTTTTTGTCACCAAGCTGCTGATCTCTGTGCTGTCTTACAGATAAACAATACAGGTAATCGCATGTCTGCGCCGCCCGCTCTGCCGATCGACCACGCTGCCGCAGTGACCGAGCCGCGGTCGGGTTCCGCGATCATATTTGAAGATGTGCATCTCGCCTTTGAGGACAATCAAGTTCTGCGCGGGGTTTCGTTCCAGCTGCCATTCGGAGAAACCAAGGCGCTCTTCGGCGTGGCGGGATCAGGCAAGAGCACGATTCTAAAGCTCGCGCTGGGACTGTTGCCGCCGGACTCTGGGCGCATTACCGTGTTGGGCAACGAAGTCACAGAGATGCGCGAGCGAGACTTGTTCCCGTTGCGCGGGCATCTGGGCATGGTATTTCAGGAGAGCGCGTTGTTCGATTCGCTGACCGTGCGGGAAAACGTCGCTTACCGCCTGATGGAAGAGCACGGCGTCTACGACGACTCGATTGACGCGCGCGTCCGCGAGTCTTTGCGCTTTGTGGAATTGGAGCACACGGTCGACATGTTTCCCTCAGAACTTTCAGGAGGCATGCGGCGGCGCGTGGCCATTGCCCGCGCCATCATCGCGCAGCCGGAGCTGCTGCTGTATGATTCGCCGACCGGCGGGCTCGATCCGGTCACATCCAATACCATTGTTGAATTGATCATGAAGCAGCGCGATGTTTATCGCACCAGTTCCCTGCTGGTGACGCACCGCCTGCAGGACGCTTTCACGCTGGCCACGCATGAGTTCGACCCGCAAACCAATCAGGTGCGCGTACTGCCGCGCGGCCAGTATTGCGATGTGCCCATGAGCTTTCTGGTTTTACGCGACGGCAAGGTCATCTTCGACGGCGACGTCCGGCAGCTGGCGCACAGCAAGGACGAGTACATCCGGGAATATATCTCGTAAGCATTGAGTCTTGGGACATTGAGCAATTGGGAAATTCAGTAATTGGGGAATTTAAGATCAAAGACAACAGGAGCTTCGGTTTTCAATTGCTCGATTTCTAAATTTCCCAATTCCTCAATTTGTATCACCGTCACTTGGGCGCCGAAGCCAGTTTTTTCCCTGCCTCAATGAACGATTGCACGTTGCTTTTGTCGATCATGGCGGAGCCGGTGTCGACGAAGCTTGGGACGGGGGAAAAGCTGTCTTTTGACCAGTCTGTGTCGAGCGAAGACGGCTTGTGGTGATAGAGATTGTCGAGCGACTGCATGCCGACAAAGGCCATGGTGTAGGGCTTCTGCGCGATGGTGGCCGCGATCACGCCTTTTTGGATCCAATCGAGCGTCTCCTGGTCGGTGTCCATCGCGATCACAACTTTTCCGGTGACGTGATAGCTGTTGAGCACGCCGGCGACTTCCTTGCCGGATTGCGCCTCCAGACAAACGAAGCCGTCGACCTTGTCGCGCTCTTTGCCGACGATCTCGGTTGCGGTGTCGAAGGCGATGCGCGGGTCGCCCTGGATATCGACTACGCGGGTAATTTTGATCTCCGGCGTTTTAGCGAGAGCGTCTCTGTATCCGCGCAGGCGGTCCTGCAGGTTCGACTGGTCGGGCATAGTGAAGGCTACGACGTTGCCCTTGCCCTTGAGTTCCTGCGCCAGGCGCAGGCCACCGGTGAAGCCGGCCTGATAGTTATTGGTGCCGATGAAAAACAGGCGCTTGCTCGAGGGAGCGTCGGAGTCGATGGTAATGACTGGAATGCCGGCGGCTATGGCCTTATCGATGCTGTCTTTAAGCAGGTCGGGGTCGGTTACGGCGAGCAGAATGCCGGTCGCTTTTTTTTGTACGGCCTGGTCCAGCGCATCGCGCTCGGCTTTGGCATCATAATTCGTGGGTCCGGTGAAATCGGAGCGAACTTTCATCTGCGAGGCCGCATTGGAGAAGCCTGCGCCCGCGGCCTTCCAGTAGGGCAACTGCAGATTTGCTGAGACCAAAACAAAATATTCGTCGGAGTCGTGGGCCGAACCGCAACTCAGAATCAATCCCAACAGGACTGCGAGAGCGCCGGAGCGAAGAATCTTGCGCGCGGGGAGCATCGCATCCTCCTTTCAAACCATCCTCATCGCGGAGCATCCTCATTCCGGGCGACGCGAAACTGCGAATGAGAAGCTTCAGCGAGTGGATTGTAAATGAGCCGTCTATTACTGCGGAATAGCATCCGTCGCATGCGGACTAAACTCCGACCGGGAACGGCTTGGTGTGGGTGGTGGTGCGCAGGGATGCGCCTCCGAAGCGGCCTTGCAGCAGACGACATCAATCCGGTGTACCAGTAGCCGACGACGAAGAGCAGCAGGAATGGGACAGTGATGTAGTTTTCATTGTCGATGGCGTAGTAGACCGTGGCGGCGAAATAGGTTCCGATTAGAAGTTCGAGCCACGGGACCCATCCCAGTCGCTTGCGGTACTTGGTGGCGCCAACTCTATCCTGCTTCGAGACTACGCTGTATTTTGGCGTTCGTGCGAACGCGCTCTCCTTGCCGATCAGCGCTTCGATGACGGCCTTGGTGTTGGTGATGGTCAGGCCGATTCCCAGCGCCATCAGGAACGGGAGATACAACAGGGCGCGCGGCCAACTGCGGGGAAAGAGTTCGCGCTGCGAAACCAAGTAGAAACTGGAAATCGAGAACGTCGACGCCATGAACAGCGGCAGGTCAATGTAGAGCATCTGAAACCAGCCTTGATAAAAACGAATGATCATGGCGGGAAGCAGCAGCACCGAAAGCATGATCATCAGCGGATAGCTGATGTTGGCCGTCAGGTGATACCAGGCTTCGATCTTGGTATGCAGCGGAGCATCGCTGCGCAGCACTCGCGGCAGAATCTTTTTTCCGGTCTGAATCAGGCCCTTGGCCCAGCGCGCCTGCTGCGTCTTGAAGGCCGTCATCTCAACCGGGAGTTCGGCGGGGCATTCCACATCCTGCAGATAGATAAATTTCCAGCCTTTGAGTTGCGCGCGATAAGAGAGGTCGGTGTCTTCGGTTAGTGTGTCGTGCTGCCAGCCTCCGGCTTCGTCGATGGCCGTGCGGCGCCACATGCCGGCGGTGCCGTTGAAGTTGAAGAAGAGTCCGGTGCGGGCGCGGCCGGAGTGCTCGAGCACGAAGTGCCCATCGAGCAGGATGGCCTCGACTTCGGTGAGGAAGGAATAATTGCGGTTGATGTGGGTCCAGCGGGTCTGCACCATCCCGATTTTTGGGTCGCTGAAGTGATGGATGACGCGCATCAGAAAATCTTCCGGCGGAGTAAAGTCGGCGTCGAAGATCGCGACAAACTCACCCTTCGCCGTCTTCAGGCCTTCGGCGAGCGCGCCCGCTTTATAGCCCTCGCGATTGGTGCGGTGAAGGTAGCTGATGGGATTGCCCAGGACGGCGTAGCGCTCGACGAGCCCTCGCGCCACGTCGACGGTCTCGTCCGTGGAATCGTCGAGTACCTGGATGTCCAGTTTATCTTTGGGATATTTCAGCTTGCAGATCGACTCCAGCAGACGCTCGACAACGTATTGCTCATTGAAAATCGGCAGTTGCACCGTGACCCGCGGCAACTCTTGGAAGTACGTCGCGGGCGCGGTCGTGCCGTTCTTGCGGTGCTTGTAATACAAGTACACCAGGATGTAGCGATGCACTCCGTACCCGGCCAGCAGAATGAGGACAATGAAATACGGGATGAGCAGCGCAACGTCGAATGCATTGGCACGGTAGAGCCCGCGAAAAGTCGTGTCCAAAAAATGCTGGCGGATGTAGGGCACGACGCCGCCCTTGGGCGCAGTCGATGTCCATGCAGCCAGTGCCGCGGTCAGGATGAGATCAGATATCAACTGTGCGTCCAGGGCAACCTTGTATTTTACCGGATCGGGTAGGTCATTCTCGCGTTCGAGTACGAAGGTGGACAATTTGCCCGTCGGGCGGCCCTCAGCTACAAATAGAGCCACGTATGGAATCTGGCTCACGGGCGGGCTCCCACCGCGCACAAAGTTCCGGTCCGCTCGCGCCTGCGAGCATCCGGACTTCACCGGCGTGGGCCTCGCCGGCATGGATCGCCGCGATCGCGCTGCTGGTGCGCGTCGGATGGATCGTGATGGGACACACCTACCGGTTCAAGAACACGGACGACAACTTTGGCTTCGGGTGGGAAATGGGGCGTATCGCGGCGTCTCTGGCTTCGGGGCACGGCTTCAGCAATCCGTTTGGTCCCTCGACGGGGCCGACGGCGTGGGAGCCTCCGCTGTACCCCTATCTGACGGCGGGGGTGTTTCTTGTTTTTGGGGTTTATTCCAAGGCGTCGGCGTTTGTGCTACTGGCTTTGAATAGCATTTTTTCGGCGCTGACCTGCATTCCGATTTTTCTGATTGCACGGCGGATCTTTTCGGAGAAAGTCGCGGTGGGTTCGGCGTGGGCCTGGGCATTGCTGCCGAACATTATCTTTTGGTGCACGCGCGCGATTTGGGAAACGAGTCTGGCGGCGCTGCTGCTGACTACGATTTTCTGGCTGGCGCTGACGCTGGAAGATCGCGAGGGCTGGTTACCCTGGTTTCAGTTCGGGCTGCTGTGGGGCGTCACGACCTTGAGCAGCACTTCCCTGTTGTCGTTTCTGCCGGCTGCGGGATTGTGGGCGTGGTACCAACGGGCGCGGCGCGGTAAGCCTTCGTTCGCCGGAGTGGTGCTGGCATCGGTGGTTTTCTTGGCCTGCATCGCGCCGTGGCTGGTGCGAAACTATCAGACGTTCGGCAAATTTATTTTCATGCGCGACAACTTCGGCGCAGAACTGCGGCTGGGAAACGGCAACGGCGCCGACGGCACATTGATGCTGTATTTGGACGCGACCCACGATCCCTACGCGATGCGGCAATTTCAGGCGATGGGAGAATTGCCTTATATCGCGATGCGCAAGCGGCAGGCGCTCGACTATATCCGCGCGGACTATGGACGATTCGCGATACTGTGCGTACGGCGATTCGTCTATTTCTGGGCAGGTCCGCCGAAAGATACGCAGCCGGAGTGGATCGGCACGGCGAAAAATTCGCTGTTCCTGGCGTGGTCGGTGCTCACGTTCTGGGGATTGGGCAGGGCTCTACGCCTGCGAAAACCGGGCGCCTGCCTGCTGTTCTGGCTGTTTCTACTGTATCCGGCGGTGTACTACTTTGTGTATTGCATTCCGCGCTATCGGCATCCCATTGAGCCGGAGATGGCGATTCTGGCGATGTTCGTGGTCACCGAGGCAGGAAAAAAGGTCGTGCCTGGAAGCTCTCTGAAGCAAAACTTTTCTTAGGGCCAACATCTCACCAATTCCATTTGTTGACGTCTAACCCTTCAAAAACGGAGGGAATCATGAACCGCCATCGCCATTCTGCCAACTGGTTTGGAACTATCCTGGGAACCGTTTGCGCCTTGCTCGCGCTTGCGCTCGGAGCGCAGGCCTCAGATCACGGCGGCGCGTTGACCGAGGAGTTCCATCAGACCTACGCCATTACAGCTGATGGCCGCGTTGAACTCGACAACATCAACGGCGACGTGCACATCTCCAGTTGGGACCGGAACGAAGTGAAAGTGGACGCGGTGAAGTACGCTGACACGAAAGAGCGGCTGGATGAGGCAAAGATCGAGATTAACGCAACCGCGGATACGATCTCGATTCGAACTAAGTATCCCGACCACGACCACACCTGGAATTGGGGCTCGCACAATAATCCTGCCGGCGTTGAGTACACGTTGACCGTTCCGCGCACGGTCCGGCTGGATGAAATCAAGCTGATCAACGGAGCGCTCGACGTGACAGGGGTGAGCGGAGAGGTGAACGCCTCCCTCATTAACGGGCGGCTCGATGCGCACAATCTGGCTGGACGCGCGCGGTTGTCGACGATCAATGGGAAGCTCGATGCGCGGTTCGACGAGTTGGCCGGAAAATCGGTGGAGCTGAATTCGGTGAACGGATCGGTCGAGTTGACGATCCCTTCTGACTCGAAGGCAGAGCTTGAGGCCAGCACGGTTTCGGGTGGAATCAGCAACGATTTCGGGCTGCACGTGAATCATCGCCAGTTTGTCGGCCACGATCTGCGCGGAGAGCTGGGCACTGGCGGCACGCGCATCAAGGTGAACAATGTGAATGGCAGGATCGAGATTCATCACGCCGAGGACGGGCGCACGTTGAGCCCGGTCAAGGACTTGAACCACGGCGACAAGGACGATGACGACGATAGTTCGATCTAGGCGTGAGGTAAAGCCCGCCGCGCGGGCGTCCCGATCGCACAGGCCGCGAGACGCCACCACGACGACCCGGACGGCTACGCTACTAATAAATCGTATAGCCTGGGAGGGGGGTACGCAGATCGGGCTTTGAGGCCATCAGCAGCAGCGCGCCTTCGCGTTTGAACGCCCGCAGATCGTCAAGGCTGTTGAACGACTTGGTTTTGTAATCGTCGGGAGTGGGCGTGTCGTCTGGGATCCGGACGGCCTGCACGTCTTCGAAAGCGTGCTTCTTGAAGAGTTCAGCATATTCGGCAGCGGACCGTACGTGCACCGGGACCTTCAGCTTGTCGACCCACTGCAGTGAATACGGGTTGTCTTTGTAGAGGTTGATCAGGATGAACAACCGGCCCCGTGGGGCCATCACGCGGAACAACTCCATGAGCGCGCGGTCCTGGTCGGGGTAGTAATAGAACGACTCCACCGACAGGACTTTGTCGAAAAAGTTTTCTTCCCAGGGAATCTGCTGCGCCGATCCCCAGACGTAAAGAATATTTTCAAAATCTTTTGAGGCTTCGCGGGCCTGGCGGACCATTTCGTCAGCCACGTCGAGGCCGACGACCTGGCCGAATCCTTCCGGGCCCTCGCCGACCAGGCGGGCTAGCAGGCGCGTGGCCCATCCCGAGCCGCAGCCAAGATCGAGCACGCGCTCGCCGGGACGCAGGTTCATGAGGCGAATCGTCTTCTCGGTGATGTCGAGATGATGGCGCTCCATCTTCTCGCCTTCGCCAGCCGCGGCCCAGCGGTTGAATTCGTGTTGCAGCTTTTCGTCGGGAGTTTGCGGTTTGTCCGGCATGGGTTTCCTTCGTGAACCTTCGTGTCCTGTGTGGTTGATTTAGATTCTATAACCCCGAGGGTACGAAGGAGCACGAAGGACGACGACTTGTGCTACAGTTTTCTTCCTCATGGCGACACGCCCTAAGAATCCACAACCGGAACCCGACCACGGACCTCTCTATTGCCCGAATTGCGCGGAAGAAGTAAACGATCCGCTCACCTGCGGAGATTGTTCTTCGGTCATCTGCCGCCGTTGCGGCACCGCGCTGGAATCGCCCGACGAACTCGGGATCGGATAATGGAACCCATCCCGCCCGTGCCTGGCGACGCTCCGTCTTCTGAGTCTAAGCCCACGCTGGTTCGCGGGCTCGGATTGCTCGATTCCGTGCTGCTGCTGGTCAGCGGCGTCATCGGATCGTCGATTTTCTTGACCGCGAAAGATATTGCCGGGCCCTTACCGCAGCCCGCGCTGTTTTTGCTGGTATGGGTGCTAGGAGCGCTGATTTCGCTTTGCGCTTGCTTTGCGTTTGCCGAGTTGGGCTCCATGTTTCCCGACTCGGGCGGGCAGTACATCTATCTGCGCGAGGCCTACGGCGATCTGATCGCGTTTCTCTACGGCTGGATGCTGTTCAGCGTGGCCAATGGCGGGACCATCGCAGCCCTTTCGGTGGCGTCGGCGGCCTATGTGGGCCAGGTGTTTCCGGTCGTATCTCAAGATCACGTGGTCGTTGCTTTCGCGGGCATTGTCGTAACCCGCGCCCATTTGTTGGGCCTGTTGCTGATCGCGATTCTCACCTACGTGAATGTCGTGGGCCTGCGTTGGGGCGCCCTGCTGCAAAATGTTTCCACCTGGACCAAATTTACGGCCATGGCGGCGTTTGTCGTTTTGGGATTCGCTATCGGCAAAGGACATTGGTCGAACTTTCACGCGCACGGCGTTGGCCTGACCATGGGACTCGGGCCGGTTCAGTTGATCTCCGCCCTAGGAGTTGGCATGATCGCGGTGTTCTGGGCTTACGACGGATGGGTGTACATCACCTGGGTGGCGGGGGAAGTGAAGGAGCCGCGACGCAACGTGCCGCTGGCTATGGTTCTGGGCGTGGTCGTGGTGGGCGTGATTTACATCGCGATGAATTTGACCTACATGTACGCGCTACCCTTGAAGGAAATCGCCGCACACGAAACCATTGCGCACGCGGCGGCAGCGGCCTTGTTTTCGCCGCGGGCCGCGGTGTGGTTGTCGCTCATGATCGCGATTTCGTGCTTCAGCGCGGCGGCCACATGCACGCTTTCGGGTGCGCGGGTTTATCTCGCCATGGCGCAGGATGGCGTCTTCTTCAAGCGCATGGCGGTGATCCATCCCAAGTGGCGGACGCCGGCGTTCAGCCTGATCGGTCAGGGAGTATGGGCCGCGGCGCTAACACTCAGCGGGCGCTACGACCAGCTCTACACCTATGTGATCTACGGCATGGTGCTGTCGTACACGCTGACAGTGATTGGCATGTTTTTATTGCGCTGGAAGCGGCCGGAGATTCCACGCCCTTACCGGTGCACGGGATATCCGTGGCTGCCCGCGATTTACGTGCTGATCGGAACAGCGTGGACTTTGAACACGATCATCACCCGGCCTACCCAGGCGTTTTGGGGAACGGCGATCGTGCTGATCGGCGTACCGTGGTATTTGTATTGGAAACGCAGCAACCGGAAGGCTGCAATGGAAACCGCGCGTGAAGGGTGCTTATGACGCTTTGATCAGCATGGGTGTGATCACTTATTTCATTCCATATCTCTATTTGCTCGCAGCCATGATGAAACTGCAGCGCGAGCCGGCGGGGCCCGACGCAATTTGCGTGCCTGGGGGAACTGTCATTGCTAAGTTGATTGCGACCGTGGGATTTCCGACCACGGAGCTGACGATTGTGCTATCGCTAATTCCGCAGCCGGATGAGCCGAACAAGCCGCTGGCGCTGTTTAAGATTATGGGTGGGACGGGGGCCCTGGTGCTGGTTGGGGCTTGGATTTACTGGGCGGGAAAACGGCGAACTGCGCGCGGGCTAAGAGAAATCACGTAGCCACGAACGCATTCGTCCGGGTTTCGTGGGTTTCCGACGCGCGGGCGGACGAATGCGTCCGCCGCCACGCGAGTTAAGTTGGGGTCGCAGTTTTTCTCGGGGGCTTGAAAAACGGCAGGTTCGTCACCTTCACGTTCGTCTTGAGGCGCATGGCCTCGATTGTGATTTCCATTTGCAGCGACGTGCCTCGCTTCGCGTACTCGGTTTCGACGCTGGCCAGCGCGACCAATTTTTTCAGGATGGGCGACCAACTCGTGGTGGTGGCCTTGCCGATCTGCTTCTCGCCGGAGTAGACAGGGACGGCGACGCGCGAGGCCTGCGCTGGTGCGGCCGGGGTGAGGCCGTAACGGTCGTAGAGTTGCTCGATGTCGGTCCAATCGACTTCCAGGCCGACCAGTTGACGGGGCACGCCGTCTTTCGCGTCTTGCTCGAGGGCGCTTTTACCGATGAAGTTTTCTTTTTCGAGATGGACCATTTTCGCGAAGCCGAGTTCGTAGGGCGAAAACTTCTGCGACGGAATCAGCGCCTTTTTCGAACTGGTGTAATCGACTTCAATCAGCAGTAGTCCGGCTTCGACGCGGGCGACGTCGAGGGCGAGCATGCCGGCGGCGTGCAGATCGAACTGCTTGCCGGCCTCGGCGAGAGCATCCCAGACCTTCACGGCCTCATTCCAGGGCATCCAGATTTCATAGCCCAAATCGCCGGTGTAGCCGGTGCGGGAAATGTCGACGGGAACGCCTGCGATTTTGCCGCGGGTGACACGGAAGTATTTCAGGTTCGCGATGTCAGTTTCGGCAACGGATTTCAGCAGCTTGGCCGAGGTCGGACCTTGCAGGGCAAGCGCCGCAACTTTTTCGGAAATGTCTTCGACCTGCACGTCCATGTTCAGTCCGTTCTGGCGAAACCAGCGCAGGCTGGGGTCGGCGGCGGTCCAGCGATAGACGTTTTCTTCGAGACGCGAGACGGTGCCATCGTCGATGACCTTGCCTTCTTCGTCGCACCAGCAGCAATAAATTACCTGGCCGACTTTAACTTTATTAACGTCGCGGGTGATAACGCGGTTCACGAGGCGGGTCGCGTCTTTGCCGGTGATCAGATATTTGTAGAGCGGCGAAATATCGATGAGCGCGGCCGCATTGCGAATGGCGTTGTACTCATGCTCGTGATGAACTTCGTAGACGCTGACGGTGTAATAACCGGACCACTCGCGATAGTTCAGGCTGTGGCAGAGCGGGAAGGTTCTCTCGTGAAATGCGGTTCCGATGGGCAAATGCTGACCTCGAATTAAGTGACCACGCCGAAACGGATTATATATGCAGATGTGATCGGACGCAGCAACAACGAATGCCTTGTGCGTGAGCGCAGCGCGCTACAAGGTCATTGCAGCACGACCATTTGATCCTTGATCGCCTCTAAAGTATCTTCGAATCCCTTGAAGAGATTGGTGCCGCTTTGCGTTTCGATACCGGGCTCGGATGAGAGGGCAGTCAGAGTTGAGCCATTTACCGAAACGTGACCATTCTTCGGCCCGAAGCACTTGGCAAACCCAAGAACGCTGGCGACCGCAACATCGCCTTTATCTTCCTCGCAAATCATCCGGAGCTCAATCACGACATCATTTTTCCCGTTGTCGCTCAGGTTGGGCACGAGTTCGTATTTCTTCGAACTCTGGAGAGCCTCCTTGAACGCCGATAGAATCATTGAGCCCGATTTCAAGCTGCAGTTCGTTACTAAGAATACGGGTTTCGGCTGGTCGCCGGCGTGCGCGGCAAGCGAGGCAACCACCATAAACAAAGTGACGAGCAACGTTTTCATTGCGACGGCCTCCTATTCGTTTCTGCTTCTCAAAGTGGAGCGCGACAATCATACCCGCAATCGGCTAGAATGAGCATCCATATGCGCCGCCTTCTCCAATGGACGGTCCTTCCCAGCGGGCTCTGATCGTCTCTTCCACCTGCTTCCTTGCGCGAGTATTATTGCGTTTCCCTACAAGCGAACGTTACAGCTGAAAGCTAGGAGCTAAAAGCGAATGGCTGGTTCCAATTCTTACGACGTAATCGTGATCGGCGGCGGGCACAATGGCCTGGTCAATGCCGCCTATCTGCAGCGCGCGGGCACGAAAGTTCTAGTGCTCGAGCGGCGACACGTGTTGGGCGGCGCCGCCTGCACGGAAGAGATTGTGCCGGGATTCAAGTTTTCGGTGTGCTCTTATGTCGTGTCACTGCTGCGGCCGGAAATTATTCGCGACCTCGATCTTCCCCGCCACGGCCTGGAGATTCTTCCTCTCGATGGCACGTTTACTCCCATGCCCAGCGGCGATTATCTGTGGCGTGTGAACGACCACGGCAAGACTCACCGCGAAATCGCCCGCCACTCGCGGGTGGACGCTGAAGCTTACGACGAGTTCGGCAAGGCGATGCAGGCGATGTGCCGGTTCGTGAAGCCGATCCTGAGTATGGTGCCGCCGGATCCGACCACGCTCGATCCGCGCGAACTGATGAAGTTGCTGTTTATCGGACGGCGATTTCAAGGCATGTCGAGCTACGACAAATACAATCAAGTCCAGCTGATGACAATGTCGGCTATCGATTTTCTCGATCAATGGTTCGAAACCGACGTGTTGAAGGCGACGATGTCGGCGTCGGGAATTATTGGAACGTTTCTGGGCGTGCGCTCGCCGGGAACAGCGTACGTGCTGCTGCACCACTACATGGGGGAGATTGACGGCGCGTTTCGCGCGTGGGGATTTGCCCGCGGCGGCACAGGCGCGATTTCGAATGCGATTGCCGATGCGGCGCGCGAGGCTGGGGTTGAGATCCGCACGAAATCTGGCATTTCGCAGATCATTGTGAAGAACGGTAAAGCGAAGGGCGTGGTGCTCGCGAACGGTGACGAAATTTACGCGGACGTGGTTTCTTCGAGTGTCGATCCGCGGCTGACGTTTACGAAGTTCATTAAAGCGCAGCATCTGCCGGGCGATTTTCTGGAAGACGTGAACCGCTTCAAGTTCCGCGGTTCTTCGGGCAAGGTGAACATGGCGCTGGACGGGCTGCCGAATTTCAAATGCATGCCCGGACCGGGCGCGCACTTGCGCGGAGCGATCTCGATTTCGCCGTCGGTCGAATATATGGAGCGGGCGTACGACGACGCGAAGTATGGCAACTTCTCGCGGCATCCCTATATCGACATGGTGATTCCTTCGTTGACCGATCCGTCGGTGGCGCCGCCGGGAAAGCATGTGCTGTCGTGCTTCGTGCAGTATGCGCCTTACAAGCTGCGTCCCGGCCTTACTTGGGATGATCAGAAGGAAGCGTTTGGCGACACCGTGGTGAACACGATTGCCGAGTACGCGCCGAACATCAAAGACATCATTCTTCACAAGCAGGTGATCACGCCGCTTGATCTGGAGCGCGAGTGGGGACTGAGCGAGGGCAACATTTTTCAGGGTGAGCTTTCCCTGGAACAACTTTTCTTTTTGCGTCCCGTGCCGGGCTGGGCGCAGTACCGCACCCCGATCAAGAATTTGTATATGTGCGGATCGGCAACGCATCCGGGCGGCGGGATCATGGGCGCGAACGGACGGCTCGCGGCGCTGGAGATTTTGAAAGACATCAAGGGGGCGGCGTAGACATGGCGAGTCCAACACAAGCTCGTCAAACGCAGCGCGACATCGTCATTATTGGCGGCGGCCACAACGGGCTGATCACCGCATTTTATCTGGCTAAGGCCGGGTACAAGCCGCTGGTGCTTGAGCGCAACGCGCAGGTTGGCGGAGCTGCGGTGACGGATGAATTTCATCCTGGGTTTCGTTGTTCGACACTGGCCCACGCGGCAGGGCCGATTCTGCCGAGCGTTTTGCGCGACATGCAACTCGAGAAGCATGGCCTCCGGCTGATCACGCCGGAAGTCTGTGTGACGGCGCTTTCGCCCGACGGGCGCGCGCTTTCGCTCTATCAGGATGCGGGTAAATCGGCGCAGGAGATCGCGGCGTTTTCCAAGAAGGATGCAGCGAAGTATCTAGAGTTCGCACAATCGCTGGGGAAGATTGGCAAAGTGATTGGCGAAGCGCTGGCGACCACGCCGCCTGACATTGACCATCCTAGCAGCGGCGATTTGTGGAGCATGCTGAAGACGGGGCGCGCGATTCGCAAGCTGGGCAAGCGGAATATGTTTCGGCTGCTGCGCTGGGGGCCGATGGCTGTGGCCGACCTGGCGTCAGAATATTTTGAAACCGAGTTGTTGCGGGCCGTGATTGCCGCCCGTGGCGTGTTCGGAACTTTTCTTGGACCGTGGTCGGCGGGCAGCGCGCTGGTGCTCTTGATTCGGGCGGCGGGAGATCCGCATCCGGCGGGC
>CAVWLI010000018.1:0-304978 GCA_963755795.1 uncultured Acidobacteriota bacterium
CGATCACCTATTCGCTGGGCTCGGCGATCTCGCGCATTGCACAGGACTTTTTCAACGACGATGACCTTCACGTTGAGTTCCCAACCGACCCGCCGCTATTGTTGCGGGTGGGCGTGAATGAGGAGCGCATCCTGACCAGTGTCTATTGTCAGAACACTGATTTGCTGCATGTTGCCGGTGGCAGCCACGATACAGAGAGCCAGGTCACGGCAGGTTCTGTGGACGACGCGGCCGACCCTCTCACTCGCGAGATCCGGGCTTTTAAGAATCGGACGTCGCCCCAGGACTTTCTGTGCAAGCAAACCCTGAGCTGGGTGGTTCACTACAAACTCGATGCGGCGGATAACTGGTTGTACAAAACCGCGACCAATATTTTCGGCCTGCAGGAAAACGCTCTCATGGAAAAAGGCGCGGACTATACGGTGCGGCTAAGGCAGTTGCACGACCAGGTCAACGTGCTTCGCGGCGCCGGGTTTAATGGCGTGATTGGATTCTCGCTGTGCCTGTTTGCCTGGGGAGCGAAGGTGCGGTGCGAAAATCCTCGATCGAAATTGCGCTGGATTCTGGCCGTGTTCCCGGGCATTTATCTTGGTCTGACTTTGCTCGCCCTGTTGCATCATTTTTTCGACCGCGGTATTGCCGAGCCGCCATATATGGAATACACGCTGTTGCTGCTGGGCCTGGGCGGAGCGTGGTTGGTTTGGAGGCGGCCAGCGGCGGAAACCGACGCCGTGAAAAAAAAGGGGGCGATGTATTCCTGGCAAAAGGAACCTTGGCGGCGCTACGTCTTAGTCTCCCTGATTCTGACGGCGGCGGCCATTTTCGGGTGGTGGTCGACGGAAGTGATCTATGCCGAACAGGTGATTTACTCTTACAACTCTCAGGGGCCGAGCGCGGCGCAGAAGTAGACCGCCTTGGCGTCGTCCCCAAGGGCCTGCATCGCCCGAGGCGGCGAGGTGCATAGGTCCTTCGCTTCGCTCAGGATGGCAACGCGCCGGATTACAAGAGATTGCAAGTTTCAACCTGCCGCTCGCGAATCGCGACTAGGCTTCCAAACTGACATGGCAGATGCGGCCAACCAGGTAATCGGCGGGGCGTTTGCCGTCTGCCAAGGCGACTACTTCGATGGGCGAAGATTGGTTATGGGGGCGGAGAATGAGCTCATTTCCGGCGACTTCGACATATCTGACCGTGCAAGTATCGCTTTTCAGAACAGCGTACATATTGAGTTCGCCTTTGCGATACGGCTTGAGTGCGTTGTAATGGCGGTCTATCAGGAGCGTTGCCCCGGGCATGAGGCGAGGATACATGCTGGTGGCTTCCCGGGCGTCGAGCTTGATGAGCACGAAGCGGTGCCAGGCGGAGCGGTCGCCGTCGGATTCGGCTTTCAGCTTGTGCAGGAAAGTTTTCTTGAACTTGAGAATGTCTTTGACGTGCATGGTGGCGATGAGGGGCTGAGTGGCGGCGGTAGAGGCGTCGGTGAGCAGAACGTTTTCAAATTCGTCGGCGCTGGGGGGCAGGATGGAAGCGCGCTTGTTGACCTCGGCGGGATCGAGCAGATCCAGCACCGAAAGATGCTGCACGGAAAGGACTTTGTCCATGCCTTCCAGGCTGAGGCCGCGCTTGCGGTTGAGGAAATTGGAGATGTGGGCTTGCTTGAATCCGGTCTGCTGGGCAAGGTGAAGACCGGAAAGCTCTCCTGCTTCGATGCGCTCCCAGAGCAGCTTGCGAAGGTTATCTTGCAGGATTTTGAACTTCATGGGCGGAGTATAGCACCGGTTTATTGCGTGGTGCCGAGTCCAGAAGATTTCCACAGGTTGGGTTTGTGTATCCAACCTTGACTGAGAAAATTCACAGTTATAGGATCGCCGAATTGTAGGGGCCCATATGCTCTATGGCAGGAAAGAAACGAATCAAACGGAAAACGCGAATGAGGAAAAAGAGTTCGGCGAATTTCGGCGGAAGGTGAAGTCGGCCGAAGTATTGTCGGCATCCATGGAGCACTTACTGCTGTCGCTGCGCTTCACGGGACGGCTGAGCGTAGTGATGCAAAACGGACGCGTGCTGAAGTCGGGGTACGAGGAGGGCTACTTCCAGCAGCGGCAGGGGGCGCGAGCCGACGAATAGGGCGCACAGAAACTTTAGGCGCCGAGGTAGTGAGCGGCAAACAGAGTGGCCGCCGGGTTTTGGGGCGGGGGGGCGATAGCAACAGTTTTCTAGAAGGCCATTTTTCTAGAACTCAGTTTCTAGAGCTTAATTCTCCCAAAGATCCATAAAACTAAATAGCGCAAGCAGGTCGTCGTAAGAGAAACGAGCCCTGCGTTCGGCTCCGGCAATTACGCCGGGATCGACCGCGGGGCTTTTTTGTTGGCGTTCGGCCTTCGCGATTTGCGGAATAGCGCGGGCAGTGCAGGCGGAAATTCCAAATTGAAAATAGACGGAGGAGTGATGAGACGCAATCCGGAAGGCGAAGGCAACGAAGTGGGTATGGAATTGAAATATTGCGAGCACTGCGGAGGGTTGTGGGTGCGAGAGCGAGGCGCGGGAATCGTGTACTGCGACCGGTGTCAGGCGAAAGTCGCGGACTTGCCAGCTCCGAGGAAGAGGCGGGGCAGGCTCATTCTGCCGGTGCGTCCGCACACGGCGGTCGAGGAGTATGCGTTCGAAGTGGCGGAGGACGGTGCGGGGGAACTTGAGGCTCCGGGTGATGACGATCTGGATCTTGATGCTCTGGATTTTGAAGCGGGCGGTGTGGCATGAGCGACCTGGGGATGAGCGCCCGGATCGCGGGCATCAGGATCGAAGCGGAGGCAGCGGAAATTTATGCCAGTGCTGACGATTCGCGGCGGCGAACGCGGAGTGAGACACCGGCAGTGGAGGATCTGGCGGCGCACCAATTTCCGGCGAAGGGCGAGGCGATGGAGGACATGGGGCCGCAGGCTGTGGCTGCTCTGCAGCGGCGGCAGGAGGAGGATCGCGAACGGGAACGGCGTATTTACCGGGGGCGCACGGTGGGAATGTTGCGACGGTACTTGCGGTATTCGATTGAGGCGGGGCGGTTGCCGTCAATGCTGGGAGCGGAATTCTTTCGAGCGAAAGTGACCGCGTATACGGTTGTGACTTTTGAAGATCGTGTGATCTTCGTGCACGACATGGAGAAGTGTCTGGACCGGCTGGATGAGTTTTCGCGGCAGCTGATTGCGCGGCACATTTTACAGGAGCATGACCTGGAGGCGACTGGGAGGCTGCTGGGGTGCAATGAGAGAACGGTGCGGACGTATGTTCCGATTGTGTTGGACTTGTTCAGCGACATTTTGGTCGAGGTTGGGTTGATGGAGCGGGTAGTCTCGAATCGGGAAAATTCTTGTCAAGGGGGTCTGGAGAGCGAAATCTCTGCAAGTGATTGCGAGGATGGGAAATATAAATTTTGAAAAATTTCCGGTTTACCCTATGCGATTTGATATTCTTAATTTATAGAGTGAAAAAAAGAAATTCTCTAGTTGAGGGCGCGCCTTGGGGGCGCGCCTTCGACGTTTTGGAGGCGGGTTGGGGAAAATCAAGGTGACCTGAGTTGGGGCGAATGATTAAGAAAAAGGCAGCTAGCAAGACGCGCGCGAAAAAAGCGGGGAAGAAAACGGATGCGAAGAGGGGGAAGAAGACGCTTGATCCAGTGGAGGTGAGGAAGGACATTGCGCAGATGGTGGATTGGGAGGCCGCGGTGATGGTGCGGGCGGTGATCGACGAGGGGAAGAAGGGACAGCTGGCCACGGTGAAGTACTTACTTGAGATGGCGGAAATCTATCCGGCATCGACGGATGGAAGCCAGGCGAGTGCTGAAGAGGACAGCCTGGCGAAAACTTTACTGCACCGGTTGAACCTGCCCGAGGAGCCGATCGGACGGGACGAAGAAGACGAGCCAGAGAGCACGGAGAAACGGGTTGCGCCGATGGAAAAGACTTGTGAGGCTGAACCAGAAGGCGATGACGCGGGTAAGGATCCGGTGCTGGCGTGAGTGCGAGCGGCCCCGGACGAAATGCGTCTGGGGCTGCGTAAGCGATGCAGATTAATCGGGAAGCGGAACGGTTACTTCGGAATCTTTCCCGGGTACGATGAGAAAATTCAGAAGTCTGGCAATGCCGTAGAATCAGGAGCAGAGCAGTGCGACGAGAACCGGTGGCGGTTTGGGTGGGCCCGAGGTCGGAAGGCAAAATCCCGACTTCTCGCGGAAAAAACGCGCGAGAAATGGGGCACCCGAGCACCCGGGCAAGAGTGTCCGCCGCACACAGGACGGGGATGGATATTACATGGTTGACCGACCGGATTGCGGTCGGGGGCGGGATTTGGACGTCGGATAACATGGCGAAGGTGGCGAGGGCGGGGGTCACGCACATCATCGACATGCAGATCGAGTTTGACGACACGGCGCTGGGGATGGAGCACGGCATCGAGGTGCTGTGGAATCCGACGGATGACGATTTCGAGGAGAAGCCGGCGGAGTTGTTCCGGCGGGGCGTAGACTTTGCGCTGGCGGCGCTGGAAGGGGCCGAGGCAAAGGTGTTCATCCATTGCGCGGCGGGAGTGCACCGGGCGCCGATGATGGCGCTGGCGCTGCTGGGAGCGATGGGATGGGGGATGGACGATGCGATGCAGTTGATTGAGGTGCGGCGTCCGGCGGCGGATTTTGCCGCGGTGTATGTGGAGAGTGTGGAGAAGTTTCTGGAGGGCGGGCGGATATTTTAGGGGTTTGGGCTTGCAGAGAAAAGCAGGTCCCTCCACTGCGCCGTCGCTTTCGCTCCGGCTTCGGTCGGGATGACAGATTTTCTTGACGATAACAGTTTTTGTTTGACGGTCGGGATGGCAAATTCTTGTCGGCGCGACGACCGTGGTGGTCGAGATGATGTTTTGTTGATGAGTTAGGTCGGGAGATGGGAGCCTGCGGGCTCCCATAGCTTTTTGGGGAGATTGGTGAGGCGAGAAAAGCAGCGGACAGGAG
Organism: uncultured Acidobacteriota bacterium; assembly: GCA_963755795.1. Taxonomy (GTDB): domain Bacteria; phylum Acidobacteriota; class Terriglobia; order Terriglobales; family Acidobacteriaceae; genus Sulfotelmatobacter. Next base: position 4,994 of record CAVWLI010000018.1, read on the forward strand.
TGTCCGCTCCACACTGGCATTGGAATTTAGATGGATGGAGGAGACGATGTTTGACGCGGGCCGCCGCCCTAGTGGGCGGCTTTTTTATTGGGTGCTGACGGTGGTGATCGTGGCTTCTGGCTTCCGGGTTTCGGCTTTCGGAGCGGAACCTGTTCCTCAGAGCGGACCGGCGACGACTACGGTTGCAGATACGGTTTATTTGGCGAATGGGAGCACAGCTTCGGGAACACTGATCATCACATGGCCGGCGTTTGTAACGGCGAGCGGGGCGGCGGTGGCGGGTGGGGCGACGAACACGACGCTGGGAGCGAATGGGGCGCTCAGCGTGGCGTTGGTGCCAAATGCAGGAGCGACTCCGGCGGGCGTGTATTACACGGTTGTCTACCAGATTGGGCCCGGCGAAGTGAAAACTGAGTATTGGGTGGTGCCGACGACTTCTCCGGTGGACCTGGCGGGGGTGAGGACAACTCCGGGATCGGGCAGTGCGGCGCAGCCGGTGTCGATGCAGTACGTGAATACTCAGCTGGCGGGGGTGGTGCATCTGAGCGGCGCCGAGACGATCACGGGCGCGAAGATTTTTAATGTGTCGCCGAATGTGCCTTCGCCGACGAATTCGGGAGATGTGGCGAGCAAAGGCTACGTGGATCAGTCTGTGTCGAATGTGGGAGGGGGAACTTTCCTACCGACGGCGGGAGGAACGATGACGGGGCCGATCACCCTGCCGGCGAATCCGGCGGCACCGTTACAGGCCGCGACTAAACAATATGTAGACCTGGGGCTCGCCTCGAAAGCAAGTTTGATTGCGGGACTGGTGCCGGCGAGCGAATTGGGAACGGGCACTGCGAGTGGAACGAGTTGCTTGCTGGGCAATGGAACGTGGGGCGGGTGTGGGCTGGGAAATGTTTCGACCAGTCCGGGTGCTGGGGTCAGCCAAAACATTACGCAGGCAGCGGGCACGCAGTTCTCTGTCAACAACCTTTCCGGAATTCGCTACGCCTCGCAGTACAACTGGAGCCAATCCCCCTCGAACAATCTAGTGACCCCTGGCGGGAATACGGTTAACTTAACTCCGTGCCCGGTGGGCATTGACGTTTCCGCATCAGCCATCTTCCCGTTCTACGTGTACCTTGCGGGAACGGGAACTCCTGAAGCTGTGGTAGTCACGGGCGGAACCTGTACATCCGGCGGCGCGACGGGAACGATTACGTTCGTCTCGCTCAATACGCACCCTGCCGGGTATACGGTGCAATCGGCCACTGGGGGCGCGGCCGAGGCGGGAGTGGATGCCAACACAACCAGCGCTCCAAACGCAAACTCGAAGATCGTTCTTCAGCCCAGCGGTGGAGTGGGTGGCAGTAACTCCTCCCCGTTTTTTTTCTACGCGCCCTGGTTTGTGCGGTGCGGCAACTGCGTGATTGACGGCGCTGGCGCGGTGATTGTCCTCGATCACAAGCGCGCGGCCATTGTTCTACCGAACGCAAACAATGACAACGTAAGCATCAGGGACGTTCGCTTTAACCCGATGCTGAACCTGACGGGCGCGAGCATCACCAATACCGCGTGCTCGTCGAATGTGGCCACAATCTCCGCAACCAACGCCTTTGCCGTGGGAGACTTCGTGGATATTCAATTCACGAGCGATCCATTCTACTGGGGCATTCATCAGGTGAGCGCGGCCTCTGGACTCCAATTTCAATACGCCGCGGCGGGATGCTCGAAGGCATCGCAGGCAACGGCAGGCGACGCGAGCTGGGAATACGCCTTCATTGAAGACAACGGCTTCAAGGTTGTACTCGATGGGGTTGCGTTCGCGAATAGCCCGTACAACGGCAGTATCAACAACGGCATCGTGGTGCTGAACGACCAAGACTTGATGATTACGCACCTTTCCGCGTTTGTGGGCCACTGCGGGTCAGACTACTGCGGCCAAGTGGTCTACGCCCCGGGAGGCTTTGGGACCAACCCGGCCGTGGTCAAGATCGCGCAGAGTGACCTGACGCTGAACTGTAGCGGGAACGGCATTACTTCCTACAGCGGGAACACGCTTTCGGTGTCGGACACAGTGATACAGGGTTACAGCATGTGGGGCTCGAACTACAGTCTGGTAAAAGGGGGATACGGCGGCGCAACCTACACCAATGTTTACGAAGAAGCGGGATCATGCACAAACCCAATGTATCCGGGAGCCATTGCGGGAGTCATGCAGTATGGCGCCCCGATCAGTTGGACGGGGGGCGAAGGACCCAACGGCGCCCTGGCGACATTTGCCAGTGGCGGTTCGACGACGTACTACTACTATCTGGTTGTGACTGACTCAGTAAATGGGCCGAGCGCGCCGCTTGCGATCGGCTACTGTACGCCCACCGGGACGACGTGCAATGTGGCGTGGCCGCGCACGATTGACGTAAATACCACGACTTACACCGTGCTGCGATCCACGGATGCGCTGAATGCGCCCACAACTGCGGCGTGTGTTGGCGGTTCTCCTACTAACTGTGGGTCAGTCTCGGTTGCACAGGCCCAGTGTTCGACGCTGGAATGCTCTTACGCTGATACCGTGACAGCCAACACCGCGTCGTATACGGTGCTTACTCCGACAAGCGGAGGGTCTGGGGTTGGAGGGGCAAGCAGCGTCCCGTCATTCGCGTTCTTTCCGGGAAGCTTTGTTCTGCAGGCTAACTCCTGGCTGAACTATCAGAGTGGGAGCGTTAATTCGAATGCACTGGCAGTGAGTGGCGGACTGAGCGCACTGAATGGATATGGTCCAGTCACAACCGACGCCTTCCCCGCCAAGACTCGCACCTACGCCCACATCGACTCGCCCAAAGCTTCAGGCTCTTACACGGGAAGCACGGCCTGGTTGTTTTATGAGCCGAACCAGAGCGGGGGCGTTCCGGCCTATTCCAAAGGAAAGATACTGTTTACCAGCCCGCTAAGCGGGGTGAGCGGCGGGAATTTCAACACCGGCATGAGTTGGATCACTCTGGCCGATTGCACGTCGCAGCAGACGCTGGCGGCCAACAATCCGCGCGTGACCTCGACCGCGTGCGATACGGGGATCGGGACGGACAACACAAATTCGACCACGCTGCCCGGCAACGTAAATCTGTCATTCACGAATCCAAATGCGATTTCGTTCTACATCAATTCAACGATGAACGGAACGAGTTACCTTGAGCGCCTGACGGCTGCGAGCAAAACATTCAATGTCCCGCTAGTGTTGAACTCTGGATTGACGCTCTCGGGAATTACCGGGGCAGTGCAATGTTTGCATGTGAGCAACACGGGAGTTGTGACGGGCACTGGGTCGGATTGCGGAAGCGGAGGAGGCGGCGGATCGGGGACAGTGAACAGCGGCGTGGCGACGCAGGTGGCGATGTACTCCACGAGCGCGGCGGCGGTGAGCGGGGACAGCGCACTGACGGACAGCGGCACGATTCTCAACTATGCGGGGAGCGGAGGGATTTCTGCGATGGCGGGAACGTTCAGCGGGGGCGTCACGGCGGCGGCGGGAACTTTCAGCGGGAATCTGACCGTTGGGGGACAGCTTATTCTGACGGGGCCGTGGGTGGCGGATACTCCGATTCCAGGATCTCCGATGGCAGCGGCGGCGGCGGGAACAAGTTCGATTGGGATTTCGAACGACGGAAACTTTTATATTTCGGCGAATGGCGGGACGCCGCAGGAGATTGCGACGGGGAGCGGCGGAGGCGGCGCGGTGTCTTCCGTGTTCGGGCGCACGGGGGCGGTGACAGCAACGAGCGGCGATTACTCGGTGGCGCAGGTGACGGGCGCGGCGCCACTGGCGTCGCCAACTTTCACGGGCACGGTGACGGAACCGGTGCCGACGCTGCCGAGCCAAACGGCGAATTATTTCTTTGCGGGTCCGGCGGGGAGCGCGGGAGTTCCGAGTTTCCGGGCGATCGTGGCGGCGGATATTCCGACGCTCAATCAGAGCACTACGGGGAATGCCGGCACGGCCACGACGAGTACGAATGTCGCTGGCGGAAGTGTGGGGTCCATACCTTACCAAACAGCGGCCGGGGCGACCGGGATGCTGGGGGGCAATACGGCGGCGAGTGACGAGGTGGTGACGTTGACGGGGACGGGTTCGGCGGCGACGGCTCCGACGCTGAAAAACGCGCCGGCATTGAGTGCGGCGAATATGACGGCGTTTCCGAACACGGTGGCAAGTGTGAGTCCGGCTGGCAGTCTGGCATCGGGTGACTATGAGAAGGCAACCGGATTTGCGACGGTGACGGATAGCGGAGTTCTGGCGGGACCGTATCCGGTGCCGTGGATCACGGCGGTGCGCGGGGGCACTGGCGAAACGTTCTCACAGAATACGGTGAAGATGTGGGGCGTGGTGCTGACGTATCCGTTGCTAACGTCGAGCGTGGCTTATTACGCGTTTGCGGCCGACAACACTGCGAACCTATACGACATCGGGATCGCGTGCGGGCAGCCCAGTTGCAACGCCACCGGCGGACCGTATTCAGCGGGGCAGATCATTTTGGACATTGGAGCGACGGCAGGTACGACATTCTCGCCGTCGGCGAGCGCGCGGACGTTGAATTGGTCGCAGGGAACCAACAGGACTTTGCAGCCGGGGAAATATTACGTTGTGTTGACGACGAACTGCGCTACCTCGTGCGCAACGATAACGGGAGGCTCAAGCACCAGTGACATCACATTCCAAAACGCGACCACCGCTGGGACGACTTCGGGGGGCGCGCTTGCCAGTTTCACGGCACCGGCGGATGTGTGGAGCTGGGGCGCGAATATTCCTGGGCTGGTTGTGAAGTAGATCTCGCTACAACTTCCGACACAAGTTAAGAACAGATGGCGTGACGGTTTGTCGTCACGATGGCACTGGCGTGTGCGCAGGTTGATCAAAAGTTTAAGCAGGAGGAGATGGCAGTGAGAATTCCGATCCAATCCGGTTGTGACCCAGCCGGTGGTGAATGCGTTAGACGCGAGGTCCCTCGACTTCGCAGTGCGGTTCTCTTCGCTCACGGTCCTGCTGCGCTCGGGATGACAATGACGAAGGCCGCGTTGTGCGTGTTGGGATTGTTGTGGTGCGGTGTGGCCGGGGCGACGACTTATTATGTGTCAAATTCGGGGACGGACGCGGCGGGGTGCACGACAGCGGCGTCCGCTTGTAAGACGCTGGGTTACGTGAACGGTTCGATCACGTTGAATCCAGGAGACAGTGTGTTGTTGCAGCGCGGCGGGGTGTGGAATGAACAACTCATACCATCGTCGAGCGGAACGAGCGGAAGCCCGATTAGTTTTGACGCGTACGGGACGGGGGCGGCGCCGGTGTTGACGCCGGTGATCAGCCTAGTGGGTGCGACTTGGACACATAACTCAGGGAACATTTATACGACGACGATGTCGACAGCGATTGCGTCGCCGCAGATCAATAATTTGCAGCTGGGCAGCGTGTGGGGAAGGAAGCGGACCGCGAATCCGGGATGTGCGACGGCTGGAGTGATTCTGGGGTATGGGGATTTCTGTGTGGTGTATCCGACGTTGTATTTGTATTCGCCGAACGGAACACTTCCTTCCGCGTACTACAGCTCGATCATTCCGGTGGTAGGGCAGGCGAGCGGACTGGCGGTGGTGTCGATTGTTGGCAAGTCTTGGCTCACGTTTCAGCATATTGAGATTCAGAACTTTGATTACATGGGCGTGAGTGTGACGGGGGCGTCGGACAACCTGGTGTTCGCGAACATGGAAGTGGACGGGATGGTTCCGTATGGAACCACGCCACTGGGGTTCTATGTAAATGTGAGTGCGGGGTACGGAACCAGTATTCAATTCCTGGATGATGACGCGAATCTGAACTATGACGGATTCAAAGTAGATCCCGGGGCGGTGGCGGTTACCGTGAAGAACTGCCGGGGATATGCCAACCGCGACACGGGGTTGAAGGACAACACGAGCGGCGCGAATCACGTGACGTATTCGTATTCGCACTTTTATGGGAACAACGTGGCGCAGTTTCCGACGAGTGATGTGGTGGGGGGAATTGCGGGGAGCGGGAATATTTCATCCTTGATTCCGCCGGTGGCAGTTAATTTCAAGACGTATCCAGCGCGATTTTCGTTCACGGTGGATGATGTGGGGTCGTCGCCGGGGACAGAAGCTTACATCAACACTTTCTTGACGATGTTCAGTTCGCGGGCGCTGCATTTCAATGCGGCATTGGTTCCGTCGTACACGGTCGATTGGGTGAGCGTGAATAACTGGTACTCGGCTGGGAACGAGATCGACTCGCATTCGTGGTCGCATCAGTATTATTCGACGACCACGGATCCACAGGGAGCATGCACGCCGACGACGTGCCCGAACTACCCGGCGCTGGATATGCAATATACGGGGAGCGGGACGGCGGCGACGCTGACGATTTCCGGGAATACATTGTCAACAACGGTGACGGGAGCGTCGGGGGACAGCATCCCGAGCATCGACCTGACCGCCCCGGCTTACAACACGCTGACTGGCCTGTTGAACTACCTCGCTTCAGTGCCGCATTACACCGTGAGCAAGGACAACGGCGGGACGGTCGTGTCGCAGGACGGGATTGGGCCGTTGGTGCGGCCGAATACGCATACGACAAACCTGGCGAATGTTTCGGCGCAGGACATCAAGACCGCCGTGTTCAAGCTGGTGTACGACCCGACGAAGCTGGAACCGGACGAGATGGCGTCGTCGATTACGGCGATTCAGAGCAACGTCACTGGATTGACCGAGACGTTCTATGTGTACCCTGCAGGGATCGAGGATCCGACAATCGAGCCGTATGCGGCTGCGGCGGGGTACACCGCTGCGCGGGGAAGCCTATCGATGAAGGACCAGACGAACCAGACGCTGGGCGCAAATTCTCTTTACTCGAACGGCGTGAACGTTCAGAACCTGACGAGCCTGGGCGCGATTCAGATTCATGGACTGACGCAGGTGCAGATCAATCAGATGGCGGCGAGTCTGGTGTTTCGGGCGGCGGCGTGGGGCGCGCCTTATGGGTTCTTCACGCACTGGAACTCGCGCGGGGATTCGACGCCAGACATCAGCAACACGGAACTGGGATATCTGCTCGATGCGATTACGGCGAATGGTGGAGTGTGGATGACGAACCTGGGGCTCGCGAGTGCCGTGACTTCCGGGACAGCGATCAGCGGAACGACGCGGTGGCTGCAGAATCCTACGGGTACGGCAGTGAACCTGGCGGTGGCAGGAGCGAATTCGCCGACGGTGGGGCGAGGAGTGGTGACGGGGTATCCGATTGATCTGCACGGAACGAACCGGTCGATGTTGGGCGCGTGGGATGTGGGTGCGAGCGCTTACCTCTCGCAGAGATATGGAGCGGGCACGGGAGCCGGGACCACACACATTGGAGGTTTCCAGTCGTTGGGGCTGGTGGAGCTTCCGCAGAATTGGGTGAACTCGAACGAACGGGCGGGAACGACGAGCAATACGATTAGTTTTCCGTCGACGGGCACGGGCGGGGGATGGACGTGTGGGGCCACAAACTATGGGCCGTACACGGCGGGCAGCCAGGCGAGCTTGCAGCAGGCGGTGAATGATGCGGAATCGTGCCGGACGGCGAATGGGAGCGGAACGACGATTGCGATTCCTCCGGCGTTGTACAGCGGGAGCAACGGGCTGACGTTGCCGCAAACGGCGGGGGACGTGTCGAGCAACTTCATTGTTCTTACAAGCACGGTTCCATTGCCGACGGGGCAGACGGTTTGCTCGCATGGAATCCAGGACAATGTTTCAGAATCGACGCAGCCGGGGATACGAAATCTGGGGTGCAACGGGACGAATTTGAGTTATCAGCTGGGGACGACGGTCAACGCTGTATCGGCGGGTGCATTTGCGCTGGCAAACGGGACGGCGACGAATACATCGGCCTATGACGACATCGCGTCGATGTGGACGGTGGAATGCACGTCGAGCAACTGCAATGCGATTTCGACGGCGAACTGGGATGGGAATAACGTTGGGCCTCATCATTACGCAATTCTGAATGCGGAACTCAGACCGCAAGCCGGACTGGGTGGGCCAGCGGCGCCATTTGCTACCGGGCAGAACGCGGAGACGATGGTGAGCGAACTGCCGTCGCACATCCATTTGGCTTACAGCTATCTGCATGGGGACTGGACGGATGCGCCGGTCAGCGGAGGAGTGGCGACGAGTTACCCGACAGGGGTGAATGCGATGCCGAACGGCGTGGCGCTGAACGACTGCATTTATTGCTCACTGGCTTACAACTACATGGACCGTGCAATCAGGCCTGGAGCGGAGGGGCACGGGATTGCGCTGCTGCTGGCGCAGCAGATCAAGATTGTCCACAATTGGTTCGAAGGGCAGTCGAGCGGAGCGCTGTGCGGCGGGCAAGGTGCGCAGATACCGATTGCCGGGTTCGTCGGGTGTACGGACGTGGAAGACCGGGGCAACCGGTACACGTATCCGTACTCGTGGATGCTGGCGGCGGCGGCTGGGTTCAAGCCCAACGGCGGAACGAACGGCTACGTTCGGAAAAACGGGCACGAGTTGAAGGTGGGAGAGCGTTATCTATTTGATGGGAACATTGTCGAGAACGTGGACGATAGCGGAGCGCAGAACGGAACTGCGATCAGCTTCAAGACTGACAACACGAATAGTTCGGGAAATAATTATTGGGTGATCGACGAGAACACGACGATCACGAACAACGTGCTGCGCAATTCGTGCAACGGACCGAGTCTGGGGTATCGCTCGAACAGCGCGGGCGGAGATGGGGGCGGCACGGCGCTTCCTACGCAATTTCAACTGTACGCGAACAATCTGCTTTACGGATATGGAGTGACGCTGCCGGGATGCAGCGGGGTGAGCCCACAATACGGATTTCGCATGGCTCAGACTGGAACCTCTGCGGTGTGGTCGGGAGTGACTGCGCAGAGAGATGCGACGGGAACGTTGGTCACGCTGACGTTGCCGTCGTCGACTTCTCCGGAATTGACGGTGAGCAGTACGAATGTGGGAGATCCGGTGAACGTTTATGGCTGCACGGATGCGACATTCGATACAGGAAACACAGTGCTGGGGGCGCCGGCGCTGGCTGGGACACTGGTGAATGGATTGACGGTCGTGTATGCGAATGCCGGTACGGCGAACGCGACGACTTCAGGATGTTCGTACAACAACGGGCAGGGCTGGCCAAACTTCATTACGTTCACTCACAACAGCGATTTCGCGACGAATGCGAGTTATTTCAACGATCCTTCCAGTTCGTCGAATGGCGGGACGAATCCTTACGCGTTTGCGCGGAATATGACGTTCACGAACAGCATTATTGTGGGCGGAGGAGTGAATTCGACTTTTGCCGAGGGAACGCGGAGTGAGACCAAGGCGCTGGATGCGACCACCGAAGTGTTCAACAATACCCTGCTCGCGGGGAGGGACGCAGCGGTAACGTGTCCGGGACACGGGACAGCGGGAGCGGGTGGGATGGCGGCTTGTTACACGGAATACAGCGGCACGCACGTGGCTACAACTCCGGCGACGTTGTACGGGACGCCGAGTGCATACTGTTCCGGCAATGATCCGACGGTTGGAGCGTGCAGCGGGATTCTGGGGGCGATGAGCACGAGCTCCTTTCCGCTGATTCTGAATGACTGGCACCAGTACCGGCTTTGCCATGCAGGAGACGCGGCCTGCAACAGCAAGGCTAGTCTTTACGCGGGCGGGGGAATTTACCAGGCATCGGACGGGACTGACCTGGGCGTCGCGGCGGCGGCGATCGACGCGGCCGAGACGCGGAATATCTATTCCTGTGGGAGCGCTTGCGGATTGACGGGACCTTATGCCGATCACTAGAAGCCGTCTGATAATCAAATCAAGAGTGCAACGTTCGAGATACCCTCAGGCGCTGGAGCCCGCACTCTCGGCCGTCCTGACGGGCTCGGCTGTAGTCCGAGCCCCTTTCAAAGCGGTTCCTGGGACGGCTTCTAGTTAGCGCAGCAGTTCCACAACAAGTCAGGGTGTGAGGGCGTGACTGGGCTTTAGTCGCGAGGGTCGAGGTGTGTTTGAAGGGGAAGAGTTTAAGAGCAATCACGGAGGAGAAATGAAAAACAGCAATCGTTTTGGACGAGTGGGATTGGGGCTCGTCTTGTGCGTGACCATTACGCTGGCGGGATGTTCGACGGGTTGGATTGCGGAGGCGGAGCAGATTGTGGCGGCGCTGATTCCGGCGGCGGCAAATATTGTGGCGCTGGTGGCGGCGCTCCAGGGGAAGAGCGTTTCGGCGGCGGATCTGCAGACGATTCAGAACGCGGGAACGCAGGCGGGAGCGGACCTGCAGCTGATCCAGTCGCTGATCGCGGCGTATCAGAAGGCGGATGCGACGGCGAAGCCGGGGATACTGAACCAGATTCAGACGGCGATCAACGCAGTGCAGGCGAACTGCAAGGGCTGCTTGCCGGCGCTGCATATTAAGGATGCGGCGACGCAGGCGAAGATCACGGCGGTGGTGGGGATTGTGCTTTCGGAAGTGCAATCGTTGGCGGCGATTGTGCCGCTTGGTGAGCGCGAATGCTGCGACTTCCACTCTAGCCGCAAAGAACGCGGCTGGGATGGGGCGCCTACAGACTTCCTTTGACGGCGAGCGAGTTTGTGGCTCGTATAACGCGACGTTGACAGCGAAGACGGGGAACGCGGAATTGGACGGGCGACGGCGGGGTTGAAGATTCATTTGCATGGGAAAGTTGCACGGTGGGCCACGGCGGGGGTGCTGAAGTAGCGGCAGTCAGAATCCCCACCCTAACCGCAAAGAACGCGGCCAGGATGGGGCGCCCGGCGAGGTAGGCTACGGCGGGAGTGCTGGAGTAGGGCGGATTGGTTGTGAAAGTCAAAGTCCCCACTTCTCGCGCAAAGGACGCGCGAGAAATGGGGCACCCGGGCGGGTTTTGTGATGGAAAACATATTCCCTCGACTTCGCCGTATCGGCCGCGTGCGCGACTGGTGCGGCTCCGCCCGGGATGACAGATATCGAGAGAGGGTTTTCGTGTTTACTGATTTGCAGTTGGTGGAACAATTCGGGGCGTTTCTGGATGGCCGGCGGGGGAGGAGACGGTGCGGGATCTGCTGATCCGGAAGCTGTTGAGGATCCGCGTAAAGAAGGGTGGAGTGCGGTATTTGAAGTTGAACTCGGGCACAGCAGGAGTATTCGCGGCGGTGCAGCAAGCGGAATATTGTGCTGAAGGCACGGCAGGTGGGGATCACAACATATATTGCGGCGCGGTATTTCGTGCAGACGATTACGCGGCCGGGGACGCTGACCGTGCAAGTGGCGCATAGCGAGGAATCAGCCCAGGCAATATTTAACATCGTGCACCGCTTCTGGGAGAAACTGCCCAACGCGCGGGTGCGCCGGGGAGCGCTGATGAAATCGCGCTCCAACATTCGCCAGATTGTGTTTCCGAAGCTCGACAGCGAGTATCGAGTGGAAACGGCGGATGACAACGCGGGACGCGGGATGACTATCCATAATTTGCATTGCTCGGAGGTCTCCCGCTGGCCCCGCGGAGGAGCGGAGACGCTGGCATCGTTGCGGGCGGCGGTGGTTCCGGATGGAGAGATCGTGCTGGAGTCAACGGCGAACGGGGCATCGGGAATTTTTTACGAGGAATGGCAGAAGGCGGCGGAGACGGGGTATACGCAGCACTTTTTTCCGTGGTGGTACGAGGCGTCATATAAAGAGGATGTGACGAAGCGGACGGTGCATCCGCTTTCTGACGAAGAAAAAGTTCTGGTGGCGCGGCACGGGTTGACTGAGGAGCAGATCACCTGGCGGCGTTCGCGATGGCAGGTAATGCGAGGGCAGGCGGCGCAGGAGTACGCGGAGGATCCGGTGTCGTGCTTTTTGGCATCGGGGGAATGCGTGTTTGAGATGGCGGCGATTGAGGCGGCTGCGGCGCATGCGGGACATCCGATGGAATCGCAGGATAATGGCAGGCTGCTGGTTTGGCTCCCGCCGAATAAAGCGGGGCAGTGGGATTACATCATTGGAGTGGACGCGGCCGGCGGCGGGTCGGATGGGGATTACGCGTGCGCTCAGGTGATTGAGCGGACGATGGGATTGCAGTGCGCGGAGTTGCACGGGCACTTTCCCCCGTATGAGCTGGCGCGGAGGGTGGCGGCGTTGGGGAACGTGTATCACAATGCGCTGCTGGCGGTGGAACGGAATAATCATGGGTACGGCGTGTTGGCGCATTTGAAGGATCTGCATTACGAGAATATTTTTCAGCAGGGCGGGCAGGAGGGATGGTTGACGTCGGTGGTGACGCGGCCGGCGATGATTGAGAACTTGGCGGCGGTGCTGATTGCGCAGCCGGAGTTGTTTCGCAGTACGCGGCTGCTGGGAGAGCTGAAGACGTTTGTGAGACATGCCGATGGGCATGGAGCGGCGGCCGAGGGAGCGCACGACGATTGCGTGATGGCGATGGCGATTGCGCTGGCGGTGCGGCGGGAGGATGCGGGGAGGGTTGCGAAGAAGAGGGCGGTGGAGATGGGGTGTTTGGTGGTGGGGTGAGGAAGAGGACGTCGGGCCTCGGATTTCAGACTTCAGACCCTGGGCCTTCGGGTGTGGAACACACGAGGGAGTCCCAATCCCCACTCCTCGGGCCAAAGACGCGCGAGAAATGGGGCACCCGGTTTTCTTGGGGATGTTCATTCGTCACATCGGAAACTGGGGTGGGTGAGGTAAGATGTTCGACTTTGTGGATGGAAGTCAAATTCCCCACTCTGTCGCGAAGAACGTGACGAGGGTGGGGCGCACCGTCGGAAATTAATTGGTAGAAGCGGTCCAACACGTGCGGCGGATGCGGGGCGGGGCGCAGGGGCACTTGATGCGCTGCTCGGATGGGAACTTTTACGTCGTGAAGTTTCGGAATAATCCGCAGCATTTGCGGGTGCTGGCGAATGAGATGTTGGCGACGCGGTTGGCGGAGCGCGCGGGGCTTCCGGTTCCGATGACCGAAGTGGTGGAGGTGGATGAGTGGCTGGTGGAGCATACGCCGGAGTTGAGTATTCAGCTGGCGCACAACACGATTCGGTGCCAGGCGGGACTACAATTTGGGTCGCGGTATGTCGTGAGTCCGCTGGAGGGGCAGGTATTGGATTATCTTCCGGTGGAGATGCTGGACCGAGTGCGGAATCTGGAGACTTTGTCGGGATGCTGGTTTTGGATAAGTGGACGGGGAACGCGAACGGGCGGCAGGCGGCGTTCTGGAAGAAGCTGCGGGAGAGGAAGTATACGGCGTCGTTCATTGACCAGGGATATTGTTTTAATGCGGGGGAGTGGACGTTTCCGGATTATCCGCTGCGCGGGGTGTATGCGCGGAATGAAGTGTATGAGAGCGTGCGGGGGTGGGAGTCGTTTGAGCCGTGGCTGTCGCGGGTGGAGAAGATGGAAGAGGATGTGGTGTGGAGTTTGGCGGGGGAGATTCCTCCGGAGTGGTATGGCGGGGAGTGGGACGAGTTGGAGAGGCTGGCGCGGACATTGATTGCGCGGCGGGGGACGGTGCGGGAGTTGATTGAGGCGTTTCGGATTTCGCCGCGGCGGCCGTTTCCGGAGTGGAGGGAGCAGGCTTAAGTCAGAGGCAAGAAATTAACCACAGAGGGCACTGAGGGACACCGAGGAAGAGCTTGAACCACTAAGGACACGAAGGTTCACGAAGTGAATGCGGAATTCACGACAAGTCGAATTTTTTTTGCTGCGGTATGTGCCTCACGCGGTGCGGCAGGAGTTTGTGAATATTGGGGTGTTGATGGTGGAGGATGGGGCGAACGGAGCGGTGTTTGCGGATGTGCGGTTTGCGAAGGATTGGCGGCGGGTGCGATGTTTGGATCCGCAGGCGGATGTGGAAGTGATTGAGGCGATGTTGCGGGAGATTCGGGCTGAGGTGGGAGAGATCAGGGATCGCGCGACTGTTGTTGAAGAGGATGGAGGATTCGTTCTCGAATGTGATTCAGCTTTCTGCGCCGATGGCGGTGGTGACGGAAACGCCGGCGATCGAGATTGAAACGGTGGCGTCGATGTTTGTGGATGAGGCGAAGGTGGCATCGACTCGGGTGCTGACGGGGCGAGGACGGATACTGGGGGTGATGCGGGATGCGTTTGAGTTGGCGGGCGTGGCGAAGTTTTTGAACCCGGTGCCGGCGGCGCCTTATACGAAGGGCGATCCGTTCACATTTGATTTTGGGTATAACTCGGGGACAGAGATGAAGTTGTTTCACGCTGTGTCGCTGAAGGCGGGAGTAGAGACGGCGGTGACGCTGGCGGCGCGGTATCCGAAGATTGCGCCGTTGATGGCCGAGAGGACCAGGGTGACGCCGGCGTTGACGGCGGTGATTGATGATGATGTGGATCGGAGTCAGGATGCGGTGCAGTTTGCTTTGAGCATGATGGAGGAAGAGCGGATTCGGATTGCAGCGGCGGCGGAGATGCCGTTGATTGCGGAAGTGGCGCGGAGGGAGTTAAGAGTGTGAGCCTTATTGTGAATGTGGTTGCGACCGTTCTCGTTTTTCTTGCGCCGGTGGCGTTGATTTACGGGTGGGTCTGCTTCTTCACTCCGGTGGGCGAAGAGCCGTTTGGGTGGCGTAAGGGTGCGACCCTTGTGTCGTTAGTTCTGTCTTCGCTAGTGATTGTGCTATGGCCGGTGCTGATGGTGTTGATGCCTGGGGCCGACTGGCGAAATGGCGTGGGAGTGGCACACCAGGTTCAGTGGGTCTCGTTCTGGGTGAGAGCCGTGTTTCGTACTTTGCTGGCGGCGCTGATGTTCGGTTTGATGGGACGGCCGCGGTTGATCTTTCCTATTGTTGTTGGGTGCATTGGGACCGGGCTGCTTTGGATCTTCAGCACCTCGACGGACTAGGTGCGCTAGCATGCATAGGTCCTTCGCTTCGCACAGGATGACGATAGGGACGATTCGGATGTTGAGCAGAAATACTGGCTCCGCTACGGCGGGGCTTTTTTGTTGGGCATGTCTTGGAAGGCTGATCACGGTGGGTGCAGCGGGGAATTGCGGGACCTGTGTCATGATTTGCCGGGCTACTTCAACAGTGCAACGAAAGCCACAGGAGTCACGATTCGAGTTTGATCGGTGACACTTGAGGGAGAGAAGCGGCTTGTCGCCGGTTACGAGGAAGTGAGCGTGTCCGGCTTCGGAGAGCGCCAGCAGATAGTTGTCGTCGGGGTCCGGAGACAGTCTCAGCATTGGAAGTCTTTCGACGACGATGGCCAAGTCGCGAAGGCGGTTGACCAAGCGTCCGGCAAGGGGCGAAGGAAGGCGGGCGCGGATTTTTGGATAGCGCGTGACACGGGCGATTTCGTCGAGTTGCTCGGATGTAGTGAGGAGGTCGAATCTGCGGGCGCGCCAGAGGGCAAGGACTTGTGCAGATGGGGAGGCGGTCGACATCAAGGCACTAAGAAGCACGTTGGTGTCGACTACCAGGCGCATCGTTATTTTCGTGAGCGGCGTTTGCGCCTGTTCCGTTTGTCTTTGCGTACGCCCGCGACGGCTTCGGCGATCATGTTGTCAAGTTCGTCCGCGGGGACGTCGGCGAAATGTTTGCGGACGTTGGTGACGGTTTGATCAAACAGGCGCCATTTGACGGCATCCTCGACGAACTTGGAGAGTGCACCTTTCTTGAGGCCCTGAGCCCCGAGATGGGAGCGCAAAGCCAGGTCGGTGTCCTTGGACCAGGAGATGGTTAGGCGGGTGACTTCAGTGTCGGGCATTGAGGCACTCGTTAAGATAGTGTATATCCAGTTATCAGTATATGTGATTATCTGCCGATCCAGCAAGCTTTGGGAAGACGTGAACCTTAGTTATTCAGACGTTGACAGAGCGAACCCCAGAGGGCACGGAGGACAGTCGAAATCCCGGCAACACAGGTCCCTCGCTTCGTTCAGGGTGACAATGGGATGAGTTGGATATTGGGTGGAACATGAGCTCCGCCGCGGCGGGGCTTTTTTCTTGGACGGATTCTGGTTTAACCGCAGAGGGCACTGAGGAGCATCGCGTAGATCGAAACCCCCACCCTAGCCGCAAAGAACGCGGCTAGGATGGGGCACCCTCGGGAATTGTTCGGGATTTCTAAGGTAGAGAAAACAATCATGAAAATTACAGAGGCGGTACGCGGCGCGTGGCGCCGGGTGGCGGGAGTGTCTGCGGGGAACTCCTCAATGCAAATCGAAAAGAGGCGGCGGACTTCGGCGTTGCCTTCAATCTTTAATTCTTACGGGCCGCTGAATGATGCGATGCCGAAACCGACGCCATATAACTTGCGGCGATTTTCGGAGATTCCGATTGCGCGGCGGGCGATTAACTGCATCAAGGATCGGATTGCGGGGATGCGGTGGAGAGTGCAGCCGCGGCAGGGGTATGCGCTGGAGGCGATTCCGAATGGGGTGGAGCGGATACGGCTTCTGACGGATAACTTCGATGCGCCGAATCCGGATGATTCGTTTCGCACGTTTGCGGAGCAGGTGCTGGAAGATATCATCGTGGGCGGGTATGGCGCGATTGAGGTGCAGGCGACGGGGGACGCGGCGAAGCCGCTGGTTTTGTGGCCGGTGGATGGAGCTTCGATCCGGATGAATCTGGATTGGGACGGGTCGCCGACTTCGCAACGCTACATGCAGGTGAACGATCAGTCGGGGGCGAATTCGCAGATCAAGCTGGATGATGATGAGTTGATTTATATCCGGCTGAATCCGCGGACGTTCACGCCGTTTGGGTTGGGGCGGCTGGAAGTGGCGTTTGAGACGATCAATTCTTTTATGGGAGCGCACCGGTACGCGTCGCGGCTGGCGTCGAATACGGTGGTGCAGTATGCGCTGTGGCTGCAGGATCTGACGCCGGAACATCATGAGCGGTTGATCCGGTGGTGGCAGGACGAGATCGAGGGCACGGGGAAGGTGCCCATCCTATCGGCCGAAAGCAAACCGGAGGTGCTGAGGTTCGGTGGAGGCACCGATGCAGACTTACGACTGCAGTGGCAGGAATTTCTGCTGCGCGTCATCGCCGATGCTTTCGACCTTCCTCCGTTTTATCTCGGGGTGGAGCGGGATGTGAATCGCTCCACCGCGGAGGAATACAACGACCTGGCGTTCCGGCAGGCGATTGTGCCGACGGCGCGGTTGCTGGCGGAATCGCTGACGCGAGATGCGATTGCGAAGAAGCTGGGATGGAATGATTTGGAATTTGTGTTTGCGGAGCTGGATACGACCGATCCGCTGGAAGAGACGCAGATTCAGCAGATTCTGCTGCAGAACGGAGTGCTGACGGTGAACGAGGTGAGGCGGATGCGGGGGCTGGGGGAGATGGAGGGGTAGGCGAGCTTTTCAGCTCACGTAGTTGGGGCAATTCGTGAGAACTCCTTTCTGCGGCATGGTTGATGAAAACGGGTAGGAGTCCTTCGACTGCGCAGGCGAGCCTTGTCGGCTCGTCTGCTTCGCTCAGGATGACACGTTCAACAGGATGCGGGGGACAGGATGACGATTGCATTGGAGAGCATGGCGGTGACGATGCCGAAGGTGGAAGGGCATCCCAACCGAGCAGGGTTTCGAGGGGTATTGACGGTGGTGGATGAACCTTCGCAGCGGGCTCCGGCGGGATCGAAGGGGCGGCGGGTGCTGCTGACGAAGGGTGCGGCGGAGGCGGCGTTGCCGTCGCTGTTGGGGATGGCGCTGGATTATGCCCCATCGTTTGACCGGCACGATGTGCGGCGAAAGGTGGGGGTGATCACGAGTGCGGATGTCGTGGGGCGGAATCTGGAGGTGGGCGGGTATCTGTATGCGAAGGATTTTCCGGACATTGTGGAGGAAGTGAGGAAGAGCCGGCCTACATCGGACGTCAGACCTCGTACCTCGGATTTTGAACACAGGACCTCGGGGGGCAGAGCGGCGGCTTCAGGATTGGGGATTGCGGCGCCGGGGATGGAAGGAAATAGGTTGAGAGCGTCGCTGGCAGCCGCGGTGGAACGGATTCGAAGTCTGACGGCAGCGATACGGGAAGGCACGAGTTGCGGTGCGGAGCCTGCCATTTTGCGTGCTGAGTCAGACGGCGCGGGAGAGTTGGGGATGTCATTTGAGGTGACCGACGTATTGGTGACCGACACACGGGAGCGGGTGTGGACGCTGACGAAGGTGACGTTTACCGGGGCGGCAATTCTGCGGAAGGATAAGGCGGCATACCGAGATACGTGGATCGAGTTGGCGGCAGGCGGGTAGGCTGGCCCGCATTTTGAAAGGCGCATGGGAGTGCATAGGTCCTTCGCGGCAAACGACGCCGCTCAGGATGACAGAGGGCATTGCGGGGGGAGATTCCGAAGGAGGAAGACATGAAGGAAGAAATGGTGCAGCAGTTGATGGCGACGGCGGAACGGCTGGCGAGTGCAGCTGAATCGTTGGATCGCGTGTTGGGGCGGCTGGACGCGCAGCAGGAAACGCTGAATGCGAAGGTCGACCGGATTGTGGCGGCGGTGGACGAGCGGTCGTCGTACGAGCCGGTGAATCACGAGGCGACGCGGCAATTGCAGGAGCGGGTAGCGGAGTTGGAGAAATCGAATACCGATCTGAAGGCGCAGGCGGCGCGCATGGTGCGGAAGACGCTTCCGCCGATGGTGTCGTCAATTTTGGCGAAGAGCGGCACGGACACTAGCGGCGAGAAGATCGAGAAGGGAGTGCTGGACAAGACGCTGCAGAGCTTGAGCGTGGAGCAGCGGATTGCGGTGAAGGCGGAGCTGGCGCGGGCGGGGATGATCGAGTAGGGACTTCTAGCTTGGGTTTTCGTTGAAGAAAGTCAAAGCCCCTACACTGTCGCAGAGGGCGCGACAAGGGTGGGGGCACCCAGAGGACTCGGGGCACGACATTCGTCGTGCCTTTTTTATTTTGGGGCGCTTTGCGGTTTCTCGAGATTCTGGCGGGAATTACCTGCGGAGTTTTCGACGGTGGGGTTGGGATAGGGGTCCTTCGACTTCGGAGTTGCTTCACTTCGTGAAGCAGCTCCTACGCTCAGGATGACAAGCCTTTAAAACGCTTCAAACAGCAGCGGGATGTGAATTTCGATCGAGCAAAAATCAAATAAGGAGAAAACATGACTGGACGATTTGTGGATTTGATGGCGGCGGCGGACTTCCTTGGGCCGGGTGCGGTGGAGGTGGAACGCTATCAGACGGAGATTTTTGACATCGTGCGACGGCGCGGGGTGTTCGGACAGAGGATCAAGCAGGTGCCGGCGACTGGGCATCCTTCGCGATTCTTTGAGGAGACGGCGATTGCGGCTCCTACGGCGGCGCAGGGCTTCATGGACCCGCGCAACATCGCACCGACCACGCAAGCGCCGACGCGGATTGAACTGGCGGTGCCGCTGAAGGCGCTGGTGTCGCAGATCAACTACAACCTGTTCGATCTGGAAGTCACGGCACAGCAGAGCCAGTTCGCGTATTTGCAGGCGAAGGACCTGGCCGACGCTGTGGACGGACTGATGCGAGCTCACGACGTGGCGCTGTGGAACGGCACAGACACCTCGCTGAGTGCGCCGACGACGACGCAGTACTTCGGGGCGATCGGGCAGATCGAGGCGGGCGGAAACACGGTGACGGTGGCGAAAAGCGCCGGAACGATCGTGCAAACGTTCAGGACTGCAGTCGCGCAGATGGTTGCGAATGCGTCGTACCAGGTGCGGCCAACGGCGATTTATGCGAACCCGATGCTCCTGGACCTGATCGACCAGGAGATGAAGGCGCAGTTCAACGTGGTGCTGAACACGGTGGAGATCACGGCCGGGTTTCGGGTGAAGGCCCTGTCGACGCAGGCGGGCGATCTGCCGCTGATTCCGGAGTGGGCGCTGGGATACACGGGAACGCTGGGATCGGGAGCGGTGCTACCGGCGTACATCGTGACCGAGGATCTGATCGAGTACCACTGGCTGACCGATCCGAATCCGAGAGTGTTCAAGCTCGGACTGCCCAGTGCGTTGACGCAGCAACAGGTGGTGGTGAAGTTTGGGGCTCCGGTGGTGAAGGGGGCGAACTTCGCGCACTACGAAGTGAAGGTGACGGACTAAGGCAGTTGCCAGTGGTCAGCGGCCAGTTGCCTGTCGGGCAGGTGGTCGGGACCGATCCGCAGCGAAATTCGCTGACCACTGGCGGCTGATTCTCGAGCTATTTCTTTTCTGGACGACCTCAGCGGCTAAAGCCGCTCGACATTTCAGTTCTTGTTGGCACGGCTGAAGCCGTGCCCCTTCCCGGTGCGGGTTGATGAGCACCGATGCCGGTAATGAAAGGCGCGGTATGAATTATCTGCAAGCGACGGATTATTTGACGTACGGGCTGGATGCGGCGACGGACCCATCGTGGGTAACGGCGGCGTCGGCGATTATCGACGCACACTGCCGGCGGGTGACGCTGGGAGTGAACCAGTACGAAGAGCGGCTGAAGATGCCTCCGGAGCTGAATACGGTGCGGCTGAGTTATCTGCCGCTGGTGACGGTGGCTCCGGCGACAACACCGATTGTCACGCTGCAGGGGCGGTATGGAATTCCGCGGCGCGGGGAGTGGCCGTTTCCGGAAATGAGCCTGGAGTTTGCGTTGGTGTTCGCATTGCCGGGAATCGTGGACGGCGATTGATCCGACGACGATTGACATTTGGGGGGAGAGCGGAGAGCTGACGTTTCCGGTGAATGCGCTGGGACTTTTTTTCAACGAGGTGGACGTAATTTACAACGCGGGGTGGGCGACGATTCCGACGCCGGTGCAGGTGGCCTGCGCGCAGATCGTGAAGAACGCGCAGAACACGCCGGGGCTGAACGTGCAGTCGAACCAGATCAACCAACTGCGGCTGCAGTATTTCGGGCCCACGCTGATGGATGACATGGTGCGCAGTTTGTTGGCGCCGTACGTGGCGCAAAAGGGATCGTGATAGCGAGCTTGGGGATGGATCCGCGGGCAAGGGTTCCTTCGACTTCGTTTGGGACAGGTCCGCGACACGCATGGGAGGAATCATGGGAAACGGGATTTGTGGGGCGGCATTGGTGCGGGCGGCGAATGCGATGTTGACGGCGCTGGGCGGAGGTCAGGTGACGCTGCTGCTGCCGGCGACAGCGACGGCGAACGACGCGGCGGGGCAATTGGGCCTGGTGGATCCGGGAGTGCAGAACGTGATTATCGCTCCGGTGGTGACCCAGAATTTACCGACTGGCAATTTCGGGCCGATGCGAAGGATCGAGTTTACGCTGCCGGCGTCAGCGATTGATGCACAGTTGCCGACCCTCGGGATGGGAACGGCGGAAGAATTGTTCCACGCTGCGTTGGGGATGATGTTCGATGGCGACCTGTTTCACGTGGAGGCGGTCGTCACGGAGAGTTTCGCGGGGACGGCGTATTTCTACGTGGTGACCGCGGTGGAGTAAGGGGCGGCTATCGCCTGGCAGCCGTCGGGAAAACCTTTAACCGCGGAGGGCACAGACGGACACGGAGTAAATGCGGAACCCGCGGCTGCGACGATTTTAGCGACGGGCAGAATGCCGAGTTGAAAGCTGGTTTATATGCAATTTGCGAAGGATAGTTTCTTTCTGGCGCTGCAGCAGAGGCTGGCGGGATTGAATCCGGCGAGAATGATCACGCTGAATGGGGCAACGGTGCCGGCGATTGTGGTGGTGGAGAATCTGCCGCCGTCGTCGGCAGAACCGCAGCCGAACGCTTTTTACATTGAGTGGGGCACGGCGAAGGTGGTGGATGGAAATGCGGGCGACGGCGCGCTGATGAGCCTGGCGTGCGTGATTTCCTATTACACGTTGGGTACGGTGGCGAGCATGGTGGACCGCGGGCGGGTGCTGGGACAACTCGATGACGAACTGCTGGGGATTTGCCAGCCGCCGAATACGGAGAAGATGGATTACACGCAGTCCCCGAGCGCGGACCTGGGTACGAGCGTTTTCTGGGGGCAACCGGAATTTCAAGAAGCGACGACGAGCGGCGTGGAAGACAACACGACGGCCTATCAAGGACGAGCGGTGCGGCGGGCAATGTATGAACAGGCATATCAAGATGGTCGCGTGGAGCGGCGAGCAGGGCTGACGATTTTCTTCTTCTCGGAGGTAACGCTTCTATGAGCACGACTCCGTTACGAGCGGCGATGGTTCCGGTGACGCGGCAGATGCGGGCGTACTTCGCTCCGGTGAACCGGGTCACGGAGGCGCCGACGATTTTCGATCCGGGGCTGAGCGGAGTGTTTGCGCTGAACTCGCCTCCGGCGCCATGGCTGGATCTAGGTTGGGTGGAAAACTTTGAGCGTTGGTATGAGACGCCGACTGGGGTAGTGCGATCTGGGACGAAGGCGCTGCCGTCGGGACAGTTTCGTGGTTCGCTGGAAGCGCGGGTTGGATTTGATTTTCGCCAGTGGGGCAAGCTGCAAATGGCGCTGGCAGGCGGGTCAGAGCACATGAACGTGCTCGCGCCGTTGGCCGGGAGTACTACCCCGGCGCCTTCGGGAGGAACTCCGGCGCCGGGAGTCGCGGTGCTGGCAGGATCGACGGCGAGCCAACTGGTCTTTGGGACAGGCGTGGGAAGTGCATTTTCGGTTGGCTCCCTGGTTGCGGTGGATGTCGACTATCAACAACAGACTGGATACGTGGGATCCGGGATCGCGGCAGCGTATGTGAGCAGCGCGGCGGCGGTGAATGAAGATGCGAACTATGTGCGGCGGGTGACGTTCAATGTGGGGCGAGTGGCGGAGGTGACGGCCACATCGGTTGTGCTGGCGCAACCGCTCGTGGGGGGAGTACCGGCGGCGGGGGCGGCGGCACAGGTGGTGATCGCGTTTGTGGATCGTGAAGGCGGGTCGTTCTTTCAGGAGTGGTCGGCGTTGTTTGTGGCGGAACAGGAATCGGGCGGGCGGGTGTGTTTCTACTATCCGCGGTTGAGCCCGAGTCCGGGAGGCGCCAGCAAGTTGGCGGGGAAATTTGTGCGGGAAGACCTTGCGGCGATTGAAAAACCATTGTCGGCGGTTTCGCTGCGGGCTTCTTTTCTGGCGCTGCCGTTCACCGACACGAATGATGGGCAAGCGGTTTTGTGTTATCGCAGTTACTTCCCGTCGGGGATGGCGGCGGTGTACTGAGACAGCTGTCAGCTTTTCGGCTCTCGGCCTTTCACTATCAGCCATCGGAAAAACCTTTTACCACAGAGCACACAGCGGAACACAGAGGAAGAGTGGGGCAGTGGTGCTCGAAATTGCGTGTAGCGTTTTCCGTGACGAACTCTTGTTTTCAAAACTCATATGAAACTCATGATTGACAATTTGTCGGGGCAGGGGCCGATTGACTATACGGCCGTGGTGGATGGGACGGTGGCGCCGCGGGTCGAGAGGAAGCTCAACCAGCCTTCTACGTTGCGATGCAGTTTCTTGGGGAGTGCACCGGGATTCGTGGTTCCGGCGATGGGCGCGCGGGTGGTTCTGGCGAAGACGAATGGGAGCTTCGTGTTTACGGGATACTTGACGCAGGCGCCTCAATTTGAAGATCTGGGATGGGGCGAGCAGGGCGCGGTGTATCGCTACGACTTGATCGCAGAGAGCGATGAAGTTTTGCTCGATCAGAAGGCGCTGCCGAACCGGGCGCCGTTTGCGGAACGGAGTGCGGGCGCGGCTTTAAAGCAGCTGGCGCAGGATCTGCTGCCGGGAGTTTTCGACACCAGTGCGGTGCAGAGCGACGATGCTCTGGCTGACTATGTGGTGAATCCGCAGAAAAAGTTTTCATATCATGCGGCGGAAATTGCGCTCGCGGCTCGGGCGAGTTATCGAGCGATGAATGGGGCGCTAGTGCTGGCTGCGGTGGGAGCGGCGACGTATGCGATCGACGAAAGTGATGCGAATTTCTCACCGTCGGGGCTGAAGCTGGCTTGCCCGAAGATGCTGGTGAACGATGTCATGGTGATCGGTCTGCTTGAGCCGCAGGCCTATGTTCGGGATTACTTTGTGGGGGACGGATTGTCAGTACGATTTTATTTGTCACAGAAACCGTTCCAGCAGAGCAAACCGGCGTTGATTGATGAGGAATACGTGGGCCCGGGGCTGGATGCGGCCACGTGGGTGGTGAATGATCCGTCGTCGGCAGTTTCGGTGGTGTCGCAAACGCTGCAGGTGGCGGGAGGAACCGGCCAGGACGGGCAGACCTCAGTGGCATTCATTGAGCAGATTGAAATGGGCGGCGCGCTGGAGTTGCAGCACGGAGATGTGAGTTTCACGGGGGTTTCGACGGGAGTGCTGGGCGGGTTGTATGCGGGAGCAATTTCTGCCGCGGGGTGCCTGGCGGGATTTCAGGTTACACCGTCGGGATCGGGATCAAGCATACGGGCGCTCATCAGTGGAGTGCCAACTGGATCCGCGGTGGCGACGACTGCCGGACACCGGTACGTTTTGACAACTTACATCTATTCGATGGAAGTGTACCGGTCGGAAGAGACGTATCACTCTTCGGTGCATCCGGCGGGGAGCGGGTTAGGGGGAGCGGCGGTGGTGGCGGATGTGAGGCTGGTGCTCGAGCTTCAGGATATTGATCCATCGAATCCGGCAACGATGGTGGCGCCGGCAACGGTGCTTTTTGACGGTGTGATTACGAACGCGCCGGGATTTTGTACGTATGCGCTGGTGAACGCGACGAGCATCCAATGCAGCATCGCATACACGTACGCAACCCACATCGCCCTGGCGGAAGTGCGAACGGCGCTGCCGAGCGCTAGTTATGTGACGCAACTGGTGGAGTCACTGTCGAATGGTGGGGAGTGCGAGATTGCAAGTTCCACAACGTTGGATTTTTATCCAGCGTATGTGCCGGTGTTGAATACGCTGATCGTGGCAAGTTATCGCGGGTCTGGACGGGCGGCGGCGGAGGTGGTGAATCGCGCGAGTGTTGCCGGTTTGCAAAGCGGAGCAGACGACGGAGTGCGGGGGATTGTAAGGGCGATGAAGGCTCCGAGTGCGCGAACGCAAGCAGACTGTGAAAACGCGGCGCTGGCGATTCTGGACGATGCGACTGGGCAGGCGTGGACGGGTACCTATGAGACATGGAGTGACTTTCTGCCGGGCGCGGCAGCCGACATTTTTCCGGGAGATGCGGTTGCAGTGAATGTGCCCTCGCGGAGCGCCGTCTTTAACGCGATTGTGCGGACGGTCAGTATTGAGGTGGCCGATCTGGCGGATGATCGCGGAATGTACACGATGGAGTTTGCGAACGACCTGGCGGCGCCGCTGGCGCTGCAGGACGCATCGAGTGCGACGACCGTTCCCTTACAGGATGTGCCGGTGCAGCTTTCGACGACGCAGGTTGGATCGTACTACCTGGCGAACCTGACGGAGGCGCAGATTACGGAGGTAAGTTCGACCACGGTATCGGTGGATGCGGGAGTGGCTCCCGCGAATGGAGGCGGGATTGAGGTTCGTCTACACGATTATGGCTGGGGAGTTGCGAACGACCGGAATCTGCTGGGACGGTTCAGCACGCAGACTTTCAGTCTCGCGCGGCTGGCGCGCACGCAGACTTATTTCATGCGGCTGTATGACAACTCGTCGCCGCCGCGGTATTCGCGGTATGCGGCCGCGCTGCACGTGGATTATCCGCTATGAACAGCGACGACCTTTCGGGGAGCATTCGGGCGGCGAGCAGCGGTGCAAAGCAGTCACGAAGCGTGCCGTACACGGCCAAGGATTTTCAACTCGAAGTCCTGGGGCAACTGGCCGAAATGCACGAGATGACCGAGGCCCTGCGGGAATCCGTCGCGAACGAGCTCGGGAGGGCTCGGGATCAGGGCAAACGCCTGCCGTTCGACGGCCGAACGTTAGTGGCGATCGGAGCGATCGCGCTATCTCTGACGGGCTATGTGCTGCAGGATGCGCGGAACACCTCAACGCGCGATTCGGACATTGAAACCACGAAGGCGAGAGTGGTGAATCTGGAGAGGATCGAGGCGACGAATACAGAAGGACGGATACGGACCGAGGTGCAAGTCGGCGAACTGCGCGAGGGCCAAGCCGAACTCAAACGCATGATCGAGCAACATGACAACACGAGTAAGCCATCCGCGAAACGGGACCAACTGCGAGACAACTCGCACCGTGACTGATCACATCAGGACAATTCAAGTGAAGACAATTTCGATCACCGCAATTTACGACGACTAAGGGCCGACCATGAGCACACCGAGCACAACAATCATCACCAAGCCGAAAACGAAACCCCGCCAGCATCAACCACGCTGGCGAACGCCCATTCGAGCGGAATGGACATGCCGGGCATGCTTTCGTGGGCGCTGACTCAGGCCAACGAATTCAAGGTTTCGCTGACACAAAAAATCTTCCAAAGGAGGACGGTATGAATTTTCTGAATCAACTATTGAGGGGGATCTCGTTCATCCCCGCACTGGTGAGCGGGATTGAAGGGCTGTTCGGCAGCAAATCGGGGGCGGAAAAAAAGGACGCCGCGATGTCGTTTCTGGAAAATGCTTTGGCCACCGTTGATGCCGTCGCGGCGCGGGAAATTGTTGATCCGGACAAGTTCAAGGATGGGATTTCGAAAATCATCGACGGGACAGTGGAGTGTTTGAACGCTTCGACGTGGGCCAAGAGCTCTGGACAAGCTCCTGTGGTCAGCCAGCAGTCTTAGCATCCGGCGGGAATCAAGACCCACTTCTCGCGCAAACTGCGCGCGAAAAATGGGGCACTCATTTTCTTTCCAGTTCTAGTTTCTCTCCAGCGCTAGCCGACTTCCTCGCTCCAGGTTTCGAGATTCTTCTTCACCTGGGCCATGAACTGGTCGGCTATGGCGCCGTCGATGAGGCGGTGGTCGTAGCCGAGAGTGAGATGAACGACGGAGCGGATGGCGATGGAATCGGTGCCGTCTTTGTCGGTGATGACCAAGGGCTGCTTGGTGATGCCGCCGACACCCATGATCGCAGAGTTCGGCTGATTAATGATGGGCAGGCCGAAGACGGCGCCGAACTGGCCGGGGTTGGTGACGGTGAAGGTGGAACCCTCGACGTCTTCGGGCTTGAGTTTCTTGGTGCGGGCGCGCTCGCCGAGATCGGTGATGCCGCGTTGCAGGCCGAGGAAGTTGAGGTCGCCGGCGTTCTTGAGGACGGGGACGATGAGTCCCCAGTCGAGCGCGACGGCGATGCCCATGTTGATTTGGCGGTGATAACGGATGTTGTCGCCTTCGAGGCTGGCGTTGATGATGGGCCACTGCTGCAGGGCCATGACGGCGGCACGCACGAAGAATGGCATGAAGGTGAGGCGGGCGCCGTGGCGTTGCTCGAATCCTGATTTTTGTTTGGCGCGGAGGTTGACGATGCGGGTGAAATCCACTTCGTACATGCAGTGGACGTGAGCGCTGGTGCGGCGGGACTCGATCATGTGCTTGGCGATGAGCTTGCGCATGTTCGTCATGGGGACGAGGTCGCCGGGGTAGGGTGCTGGAGTTGCGGGGCGGGGCGCGGCGGCTGCGGGCTGAGCGGGAGATGCGGGGGTGGGAGCCGGTTGCGCAGATCCCTGGCTCTCGATGAACTGCATGATGTCTTGCTTGGTGATGCGGCCGCCGAGTCCGGTGCCGGTGATTTGCGAGAGACTGACGCCGTGCTCGCGAGCGATCTTGCGGACGAGCGGGGAGGAGCGGGCTTCTTCTTCGTCTTCGTGCGCGGGAGCGTTGGCGGCCTGCGGCGGTGCGGGCGCGGCTTTCTTTTCTTCGGTCTTCGCAGCGGGTTTTTCTTGCGCGGGCGAGGCCGGCTTGGCAGTTGCTTCGCCGTCTACGGCGATTGTTCCGACGACGGTGTTCACGCCGACTGTCGTGCCTTCGGTGACTTTGATTTCCTGTAGAACACCGGAGGCCGGGGCGGGGATTTCGGCGTCGACCTTGTCGGTGGAGATTTCGAAGAGGGGTTCGTCGCGCTGGACTTTGTCGCCGGGCTTCTTCAACCACTTGGTAATCGTGCCCTCGACGATGGATTCGCCCATCTGGGGCATGATGATGTCAGTTGGCATGATTTCCTTCCTATGACTGTGCGGACCCGAAACGAGGTTAGACGCAAACGGATATTATAGCGACTCTCGCGCCCACAGGGGCTAAAGCCCTGGTTACGGGGGGGCCTGCTGACGCGGCGCTGAAGCGCCGCTCTTCCACGTTACTGCGATCGGTAGTTCATGCCCGAGTTCCCTTTTTAGAGACGCCCGCGCCCTTCCCTCGATGTCAGTGGTGGTCGTGCTTGTCTTTTTCTTCTTTCTTGTCGCCTTCCTTTTTTTCGTCGTTCGTGGTGGGAGCGATGTTGAAGTTTGTTTTCCAGTATTCCTGCACGTTGGGCGGGAGTTTGTCGAGGTGGGAGAGGAGCAGGGTGATCTTCCACATGTCCTGTTCGCTGAGAGCTTTGTCCCAGGCGGGCATGCCGGTGTAACGGACGCCAGTGCGGATGGTGTAGAAGATGTGCCACTCGGGGTCGTCAGGTGGATCGGTAATGAGATTTGGCGGCGGCGGGTAAAAGGACGTGGCGAGGGGCGAGGGCTTGTGGTCAAGGCCTCCGTGGCAGAGGGCGCAGTTCATGGTGTAGAGCTTCATGCCGTCTTCGAGATTCTGATCGGTGGGGGTGAGCGGGTCGGTGACGCGCGGGGCGTGGCGTTCCATGGAAGCGTCGACCGCGCCCATCATCAGGTGGTGTTCCATGGGAGGAGGTTCAACGTTTGCGGTTGTTTTGAAGAAACCGAGCATGGCGAAACCGAGTCCGCCGAGGATGAGGATCAGGAGCGTGACGATTGCACCAAGTAGGAATTTTCCCATGAGGCCCTCTAGGGATATTTTTGCAGATAGGCGGGGTGGGGCGCTAGTTAGCGCCCGCGGGGGTTAAAGCCGTTTCGAGGAGACGAGTTTTCGCGGCCCTAAAGGGCCGCTCTTCCACGGTGCTTCCTATGGATACTAATACGCCTTTAGGCGGCGGGATTCGCGGACTACGTCTTCTACTTTCGGCAGGTAGTGAAGTTCCTGCGGTGGGGAGAACGGGATGGCGCTGTCGAGGCCGGCGATGCGGACGATGGGGCCGTCTAGGTCGTCGAAAGCTTCCTCGTTGATGATGGCGGCGATTTCTCCGGCGAGCCCTCCGGTGCGGGCGTGTTCGTGGAGGATGATGACTTTGTTGGTCTTCTTTACGGTTACTGCGATGGCTTCGCGGTCGAGCGGCGACACGGTGCGGAGGTCGAGGATTTCTATATCGACATTTTCTTTTGCGAGGATGTCGGCGGCTTCGAGCGCGGTGTGGACCATGGCGGCGTAGGTGATGATGCCGAGGTCGCGGCCTTCGCGGACGATGTTGGCTTTGCCGATGGGGACGACGTAATCTTCCGCGGGGACTTCGCCTTTGATGCGGCGATAGAGATATTTGTGCTCGAAGAAGATACAGGGATTGTTGTCGCGGATGGCGGCTTTGATGAGGCCCTTCGCGTCATAGGGTGTGGCGGGGCAAATGACTTTGAGGCCGGGATTGTGGACGAACCACATCTCGGGATTCTGCGAGTGGAAGGGGCCACCGTGGACGTATCCGCCGCTGGGGCCGCGGAGGACTAGCGGGGCGGGCGCGCCCCAGAGATAGTGCGTTTTCGCGACCATGTTGCTGATCTGGTTGAAGGCGCAGCCGATGAAATCCATGAATTGGAATTCGGCGACGGGGCGCATGCCGGTGAGCGACGCTCCGAAGGCCGCGCCTACGATGGCGGACTCGGCGATGGGCGTGTCGATGACGCGCTCGGGGCCGAAGCGGTCGATGAAGCCGTCGGTGACCTTGAAGGCGCCGCCGTAGATGCCGATGTCTTCGCCGAGACAGAAGACGGAGGGGTCGCGGTCCATTTCTTCCCAGATTCCCTGGCGGATGGCTTCGAGGTAGGTTAGGAGCATAGTTTTCAGGGTTCTAAGGGTTCACGATCTTGACGCTGAACACAAGGTCCCTCGACTGCGCAAAACGATTCGCTCCGCTCATCGTCTTGCTTTGCTCGGGACAGTGTGCAGTAGCGCCCTTGAACCCTCGACAGCGCATACAACATTGTCATCCCGAGCGAGGATGATCGTTCACGGAGTGAACGATCACCGCAGTCGAGGGACCTTGCGTTTCCGTCGGATACCAGTCGGCTGCCAAGTCCTTCCACGCTGGATTTTTTCGTTCGATCAGCCACTCTTTCTTTTCGCGGCGCCAGCGCTTTAGTTGTTTCTCCCGATCGATGGCATTCGCCACGTCATCAAAACTCTCCCAGTATACGAGGCGGGTGCAATTGTAGCCGTCGGTAAAACCTTCAAACTTGTGATTCTT
Organism: uncultured Acidobacteriota bacterium; assembly: GCA_963755795.1. Lineage (GTDB taxonomy): Bacteria > Acidobacteriota > Terriglobia > Terriglobales > Acidobacteriaceae > Sulfotelmatobacter. The sequence goes on from CAVWLI010000018.1 coordinate 35,378, forward strand.
ATGTTGCCACACACGCTTGCGCAGATTGTTTGTCATGCCGATGTACAGAGCGCGTCTTGAGGTGCTTTGCATTATGTATAAGTAGTATATGTACTCGTCGCGCATTTGAGCCGCTCCCGGCTGAGCACAAGGTCCCTCGACTGCGCAAAACGATTCGCTTCGCTCATCGTTCTGCTTCGCTCGGGATGACAATGCGTAGGGAGCATTTCATAAACGTTAGATGCGAGTCTGTGACAAGCAAACATGATATCCACAGCTTGACGATGCGAGCGCACGCCACTTCCTCTACTTCAGATGCACTGCGGCTTCGGTTTGCTTGTAGCTCCCGGTTCTCCTCTTTACTTTTGGCATGCCGTATTTTGGTTTGATTTCGTGGCAGCCTGGTTCGCAGAGGACGCCGCCTTCGGCGGATTCTGGCGTCGGCATCGGGGAGTTCACAGCGATCTCTCGTTCCGCTTCGATCACGTCTTCTACGTCTTCAATCAGCGCTTGATTCTCTTTCGGGCTCAGCCACTTCTTGTCTTTCACCAGATAATTCTCGAAGCGGGCGATCGGGTCGCGTTTTTTCCAGAAGTCGAACATTTCTTTTGGCACATAGGCGGCGGCGTCGTGGATGGCGTGGCCTTTCATGCGCATCATTTTCGCTTCGATCAGCGTGGGGCCTTCGCCGCGGTGGGCGCGTTCGACGGCTTCGCGGGCGGCGTCGTAGACCTGGCAGGCGTCGGTGCCGTCGACGATTATGCCGGGGATGCCGTATCCGATGGCGCGTTCGGCGAGGTCTTTGCAGCGGTACTGCATGTCGGACGGAGTGGAGTAGGCCCAGAGATTGCTCTCGACGAAGAGCACGAGGCCGAGATTTTGCACGGCGGCGAAGTTGATGCCTTCGTAGGTGACGCCGGTGGACTGGCCTCCGTCGCCGATGTAGGTCATGACGGCGAGGTTGCGTCCCTGCAGGCGAGCGCCGAGGGCCACGCCAGCCATGACGGGAATGAGATCACCGAGCATGGAGATGGGCGAGACCATGTTGCGCTTTTCGATGTCGCCAAAGTGGCTGGTGCCGTCGCGGCCGCGCGTAGGCGAGTCGGCTTTGGCCATGTATTGCATCATGGTGTCGCGGGCAGCGAATCCGCGGACGAGAAGCGAGCCCTGGTTGCGGATCATGGGGGCGAACCAGTCGTCCTTATCGAGCGCGTACGCGGAGGCGCAGGAGCAGGCTTCCTGGCCGAGTCCGAAATAAACTCCGCCGACGACTTTGCCTTGCTTGTAGAGATTTTCGAGCGCGACTTCCATCTTTCGATTGAGCAGCATGAAGCGGTAGATCTCGATGGCTTGCTGCTTGCTCAGATACTTCGAGTCGCGGATGGGCGGGACGGGAGCGTCTAGATTGCCGGTGACTTCGTAGCGGACGTGTTCGGTGCCGTCTCTATCTTTTTCTACGGCTTGGTGGATGGTGAAGTCTGGGTGCTCGAGGCGGTGGTCGGGGATGGAGTAGGTGCGGAGGTGCTGGTTAGGATTGGCAGTCGAGCTTGGCTCGACCCGGCGGACGGCGGCGTCCGCCGCTCCACGAGAGGTGGTGGAACGCGATCCATTGCTTGGGCGGCTGCCGTTGGAGCTTGCTTTGGATTTCTTCTTGTTATTCCCCATGGAAGGCGGCGCTTGGGCGCGATATTGATGGTATCGCGAGATTGGGGCGGAGGGCTAGGGCTACATTCAGTGCGTATTATCCCTGACGACCAGATGGCTGGCTGATTCTACGCAAACCATCTGCATTTGTCCGTCCTTGCGTTTGGTGAATGGACACACGTCGAAATCGCCGAAGACATCTCGGCCGTAGGCGTCACCTTTCCCGTACATAGTCTTGGCGAGGTTGGCTGGGATAAGTTCCTCGTCCTCAACTTCCAGGCCACGATCGGTTCCGATGTGCCAAATGACCATGCCGGCTCCATTCACCACGCGCACTCGTCCGTGAATCGTGAAGCACTGACCGACGACTCTCGGATTACTCTTACAGGCGGGACTCTGTTGAGAATGTAAGGGTATGGCTAGGAGCACGGCTAACAGCGCAACTAATTGAATTTTCATGACGCGACAGCCGATGATCCCACTAACTCCCATCTTCCTTCAAGAAGAGACTGCTGGGCGAAGCAGGGCGTCTAGAGTTTCGAGCCAGAGGATTTGGCTTTGGAAGACGACGCCGACGTTGCGGGAGATGGATTCGGAAACGGCGTTGAGGTCGAGTTGTTTACCCAGTTCACGTTGCATGGAAGTTACGGGCTTTGCCGTAATGCCGCAGGGGATGATCAGGTTGAAGTAGCTTAGGTCCGTGTTCACATTGAGAGCGAAGCCGTGGGAGGTGACGAAGCGCGAGATGTGGATGCCGATGGCGGCGAGTTTGGCCTCGGGGGGCAAAGAAACCACAAGGTCCCTCGACTCCAGAGAACGATTCTTCGAATCGTTCTCTTCCACTCGGAATGACAATGAACTGGGGTGCGCGGAAGGGTTCGGATCGATCGACATATTAGGATCGGTCCAGACGCCGGTTAGGCCTGCAACTCTCTTGGTGGGGATGGCGAAGTCGGTGCAGGTGCGGATGAGGACTTCTTCGAGGCGGCGGACGAAATCGACTGCACCGAGGTGCTTGCGTTCGGCGGTGGGGGCGCTGCTGCGGTGGACCGGGGCGTCCGCCGCGGCATAATCTTTCTCCGCTCCACGAGCATGAGCGCGGAGGTCGAAGATGGGGTAGCCGACGAGTTGGCCGGGGCCGTGGAAGGTCACGTCGCCACCGCGGTCGCATTCGACGAGCTCGACGCCGCGGCGGGCTAGGAGTTCTGGGGATGCGATTACGTTGGCGGCTTTGGCGTTGCGGCCTAGCGTGATTACTGGAGCGTGTTCGAGCAGGAGGAGGAGGTCGCCGATTTTTTCTTCTTTGCGGAGGGCGACTAGCTGCTGCTGCAGCTTTAAGCCCGCCGCGTAGTCGATGGTGCCGAGTTGGAGGATCGAGATCAAAGTCTTATCGCCACGGATTCATGCGGTCTCGCATAAACCGACAAGCTTAACCACGAGGACACGGAGGGCCACCGAGGAATTGCATAGGTCCTTCGCGCGAAGCGCGCTCAGGATGACAGTGCAGGTTTGATTTAAATCTGTGCGCATGCGCGCGAATCCATGGCAAAGAAGTTTATGCGTTGATGGCCATTCCATACACGCTGTTTGAGGCATCGAGCATGGCCTCGGCCAGCGTGGGGTGGGCGTGGATCGTCCACATTAAATCTTCGACTGTCGCTTCTAGTTCCATGGCGAGGACGGCTTCGGCGATCAGTTCGGTGGCCTGGGGGCCGATGATGTGGACTCCGAGGATTTCACCGTAGTCGGCGTCGCTGACGATTTTGATGAAGCCTTCGTGCTGGCCGACGATGCTGGCACGCGAGTTGGCGGTGAAGGGGAACTTGCCGATTTTCACGTTGTATCCGGCTTCGCGGGCTTTGGTTTCGGTGAGGCCGACGCTGCCGATTTCAGGATGGCAATACGTGGCGCCGGGAATGTGCTCGGGGTTGATCGGCTTGGCGGGTTTGCCGGCGATTTTGGCGACGGCGACGAGGGCTTCCATGGCGCCGACGTGGGCCAGTTGCGGAGAGCCGAGCACGATGTCGCCTACGGCGTAGACGCCGGGTTCGGAGGTTTGCATCCAGGAGTCGGTTTTGAGGAAGCCGCGGTCAGGCTTAATTTTGGTGCGTTCGAGGCCGATGTTTTCTGAACGCGGCTTGCGGCCGACAGCGATCAGGATTTTTTCGGCGTCGATTTTTTGCTGTTTACCGTCGACTGTGATGGTCACGGCGACGCCCGTTTTAGTCTTTTCGACTTTGTCAACTTTCGCGCCGGTGTGAAAATTGATATTGCGCTTGCGGTAGACGCGCGCGAGTTCCTTGGACACTTCTTCGTCTTCGACGGGAACGAGGCGCGGCAGCATTTCGACAATGGTCACTTCGGTGTCGAATGAGCGGTAGATCGAGGCGAACTCGACGCCAACGGCTCCGGCGCCGACGATGACAAGTGATTTCGGAATTTCTTTCAGGCTGAGGATTTCGATATTGGTGAGAATGCGATCGTCGGCCTCGAGGCCGGGCAGCATGCGGGCTTCGGAACCGGTGGCGAGAATTATGTTTTTTGCTTTGAGATGGCTGGCCTTGCTGTCGTTCGTCAGTTCGATGGTGAAGACGCCGTTTTGCGCGGGGCCGGTGAGCTTGCCGTAGCCTTTCACGGTGTCGACTTTATTCTTCTTCATCAGGAACTCGAGGCCCTTGGCGTGTTTCGTGACGATTTTTGTTTTGCGCTCTTGAACCGCGGCCCAGTTGAGTTTGCGGGCGTCGACGCCTTCGATGCCGAATTCTTTCGCGTCCTTCAGGTGATCCCAGAGTTCGGCGTTGAAGAGCAGGGCTTTCGTCGGGATGCAGCCGACGTGCAGGCAGGTGCCGCCGAGGAATCCGTCTTTTTCGATGAGCGCGGTTTTCAGGCCGTATTGGCCGGCGCGGATCGCAGCGGTGTATCCGGCGGGGCCGCTGCCGATAATGGCGATGTCGTAGGTGGTGTCGGGCAATGGATTAGTCCTCGGTTCTCAGTATGAAGAGATGCGCAGGTGCAAACGAATGATTCTAGAACAGGCCGGCGGGAGGGGCAAAGCGCGGGGAGTCGAAGAGTGTCGGCTTATAGGTGCGGGTAGGGATCCTTCGACTGCGTAGCAGCTTCGCTTTCGCGAAGCTGCTACTTCGCTCAGGATGACAGGGCCGTGGTGACTCTAGTTGTTTTCGTTGCTGGCGCGCTTCCAGTTGATCAGTTCGCCGATGGTGGAACTGGTGCTGGAAACGGGTTGCTTGTAGGCTTCCACTTCCGAGCGCGAGGCTTCTTCGCCCACGGCGCGGATGCTGAGTCCGACTTTCTTTTCTTCCGGACTCATCTTGATGATCTTGAAGTCGTGCTCGAAGCCGGGCTCCAGACGTAAGCGGCTGGCCGTTTTCGTCGGCGGCTTCGGACTTGTGGCACAGGCCTTCGACGCCCTCCGCGATTTCGACGAACGCGCCGAACGCGGCTACGCGCAGTACCTTACCCTTCACAACGTCGCCGATGTGATGAGTCTGGAAGAAGGACTCCCAAACGTCGGGCTGAAGTTGCTTCACGCCGAGCGAAAGTCGGCGCTTGTCGGGTTCGATGGCGAGCACGATGGCTTTGACGCGGTCACCTTTTTTCAGAACTTCTGAAGGATGTTTCACGCGCTTGGTCCAGCTCAGGTTGCTGACGTGGACCAGGCCGTCGATGCCGTCTTCGATTTCGATGAAGGCACCGAAGTCAGTCAGGTTGCGCACGCGGCCTTCGACCGTCATGCCGACAGGGAACTTCTCATGCAGCGAGTCCCACGGATTGGCCGCCAGTTGGCGCATTCCAAGCGAAATGCGGCGCTCGGTCGGGTTCACGTTGAGAACGACACACTCGACCTGATCGCCGACGTTGACCAGCTTCGAAGGATGCTTCATGCGCTTCGACCACGTCATTTCGCTGACATGGACCAGGCCTTCGATGCCCTGCTCGAGTTCGACGAATGCGCCGTAGTCGGTGACGCTGATGACGCGTCCGCCAACGTGCGCGCCTTCGGGATAACGATGCTCGGCGTCGAGCCAGGGATCAGGCGTGAGTTGCTTGAATCCCAGCGAGACGCGCTGCTTGTCTTTGTCGTACTTCAGGACCTTCACCTGAATCTGGTCGCCGACGTTGACGAGATCTTTCGGGTGAGTCAGGCGTCCCCACGACATGTCGGTGATGTGGAGCAGGCCATCGAGGCCGCCGAGGTCGACGAACGCGCCGTATTCGGTGAGATTCTTGACTACGCCGGTGAGAACCGATCCTTCTTCGAGGTGCTCGAGGGTCTTGGAGCGCTTTTCGTTCTGCTCGCCTTCGAGCAGGTCTTTACGGGAGACGACGATGTTGCCGCGCTTCTTGTTGAGCTTGATGACCATGACTTCGAGGGTCTGGCCCTTCATGCCGTCAAGATTGCGGATGGGGCGCAGGTCGACTTGCGAGCCGGGCAGGAAAGCGTGCGCGCCGAGAATGTCGACGGTGAGGCCGCCCTTGATGCGGTCAACGACAACGGCGTTGATCGGCTTTTTCTCGTTGTAAGCTTTTTCGATTTCTTCCCAGGCGTGAATGCGCTGCGCCTTCTGGTGCGAGAGGTTGATGTAGCCTTCCTCGGCCTGACCCTTGTCGCGCATCACGTCGATCTCGTCGCCGGGCTTGAACTTGGGCTTGCCCTCGTGATCGAGCACCTCCGCCAGCGGCAGCATGCCTTCCGACTTGGCGCCGATGTCGACGACCACGTGCGTCGCAGTCAACTTCAGCACCGTGCCCTTGATGACGCGATCTTCACTCACCGCCTCTTCGGCTTCAGTGGTGAAGGTCTCGAGCACGGAGGCGAAGTCCTCGACGGGAGCTGTCTTTTCGTCCGCGGTCTTTTCGTCCGCTTTTTCTTCGGCCTTCTCTTCGACGGAGGCGGACGCGTGCGTCTCTTCTGAATGAGGACGATCGGTGGAGGCGGCAGCCTGGTTCAGTTCGGGCTGGTGTTGCTGCTCTGTCGTCGGTTCTTCAGTTACGACAGCGGAGTTGGATTCGGAGTTGTGGGCGGTGGTCTCGTCGAACAAGGTTATGCCTCTCTGATGACGGGATGCGGGGCCTGCTTTGCGGACTGCTGGACGAGTCGTTTGGTTGTGGTGGGCCCACCCTGGCGAGTGAGCTTGGACAATCCCAGCTGTCGGACGTTTTCACAGAGAACCCGCGTCCAATGGGAACTCTTCGACTATAGCAACCGCGCGCGAACAGTGTCAAACGCAAATTAGTGCACATGTTACAGCCAGTGTTTCAGCGTCAGGGTTTCGAAACATCCGATTCATCTGCTAACCTGCCCTGCTATGGATTATCTCTGGACGCCGTGGCGCTATGCCTATGTCTCGTCCACGGAAAAAACCGGCGGATGTGTGTTCTGCGACGCGCCGAAGGAAGATGACGCCAAGGCGCACATCGTGTATCGCGGACGGTATTGCTTCGTCATTCTGAATGCGTTTCCGTACACGCCGGGGCATGTGATGATCGTGCCGTACGCGCATCTGGACGAGTTGCAGAAACTTCCGGTCGAGGCGGCGCAGGAGATGATGGCGCTTTCGCAGCGCATGGAATCGGTGCTGCGCGAGCTTTACCGGCCGGACGGAATTAATTTGGGGATGAATATTGGTAAGGCGGCTGGAGCGGGGATCGCGGGGCATATTCACATGCATGTGCTGCCGCGGTGGGTGGCGGATGCGAATTTCGTATCGGTCGTCGGGGAGACGCGGGTGCTGCCGGAGACGCTGGATGTGACTTGGGCCAGGATGCGGGCGGCGATGGGGTAGTTGCCGACCGAAGCGGGGTGTCATCCTGAGCGGCGTCTTTGGGCCGCGAAGGACCTATGAACTCCCGGCCAGATGCACAGGTCCTTCGCTTCGCTCAGGATGACAATACTTAGGTTAGCCCGCGAGTTTTTCCATTTCTTGTTCGTCGATCACAGCCAGGCCCAGTTCCTTCGCCTTACCAGCTTGGATCCTGCATCGGCGCCGGCTACGACGTAATCCGTTTTCTTGCTGACCGAGCCGGTCACTTTGCCTCCCGCCTCTTCGATCAACTTCTTGGCTTCGTCGCGGCGTGTATTTCTGCAGCGTGCCGGTTAGGACGAAGGTTTTGCCGGCGAGTTTGGTGCCGCGTTCTTTTTTCTTGCCTTCAAGGGTCAGATGGGCTTTCCCGAGCCGCTTGATCAGGTCGCGATTGGCAGGGATGCTGAAAAATTCCACGATGCTTTCGGCGATGCGGGGGCCGATTTCGTCGACGTTCTGCAATTCTTCAACGCTGGCCTGCTCCAGGGCTTCCATCGATCCGAAGTGCTCGGCCAGGAATTGAGCGGTGCGCTCGCCGACCATGCGAATGCCGAGGCCGTAGATTACGCGCTCCAGCGGCAGCTTCTTTGAATTCTCGATTTCGTCGAGAACGTTTTGCGCCGACTTGTCGCCCATGCGCTCCAGGCTGAGCAGGTCGGCTTTGGTGAGCTTGTAAATGTCGGCGACGTTTTTCACCAGGCCGCGCTCGGTGAGTTGGGTGACCAGGGCATCGCCCATGCCGTCAATGTTCATGACGCCGCGCGAGGCGAAGTGCAGTATGGTTCCGAGAAGTTTCGCCGGGCAGTCGGCGTTGACGCAGCGGTAGTCGACTTCGCCCTCAGCGCGGACCACTTTGCTTCCGCAGACCGAGCACCTCACGGGATCCTCGATTTCTTTTTCTCCGCGGGGATGACCTTTGTCGACCTCGACGACCTTAGGAATCACATCGCCGCCGCGCTCGACTCGAACCCAGTCGCCGATCTTCACGCCGAGACGGCGAATTTCGTCCAGGTTATGCAGGGTCGCATTGCGAACGGTCGTCCCGCCGATCGGAATGGGCGCCAATTCTGCGACGGGCGTCAGTTTGCCAGTGCGGCCAGTCTGCCAGCGAACGTTTTCCAGTTTCGTGACCCCGCCGCGCGCGGCGTATTTGTAGGCGATGGCCCAGCGTGGTGCTTTGCCGGTGAAGCCGAGTTCGTCTTGCAAGGAGACCCGGTCGACTTTGACGACGATGCCGTCGATCTCGTAGGGCAGCGAATCGCGCTTGGCTTCCCACTCCTGAATGAAGGCCCAGACCTCGTCCATGGAGTGCACCAGCTTATGGTTCGGGTTGACTTTGAATCCGGCGGCTTCGAGGGCGCTGAGTGTCTTCGAGTGGTAGTCGAAATACGTACGGCCGCCTTCCAGCAGGATGTAGGGGAAAAAGTCCATGCGCCGTTCCGCCGTAATATTTGCGTCGAGCTGCCGAACGGTACCGGCGGTGAAATTGCGAGGGTTGGCGAAGGTCGGCAGGCCGGCGCGCTCCCGTTCTTCGTTGATTTTCTTGAACGACGCGGTGGGCATGAGCAGTTCGCCGCGGGTTTCGAAATCCGGCGGGATTCCGGCTTTCTTCAGCCGCTCCTTCGGAATCGACAACGGGATCGAGCGCACGGTGCGGACGTTGAGGGTCACATCTTCGCCGACCGAGCCATCGCCGCGCGTGACACCTCGGGCCAGCTTGCCATCTTTGTATGTCAGTGCGAGCGACATGCCGTCGAGCTTCAGTTCGCAGACGTAGGTAACGTCGCTGCGGCCGGTGAGCTCGTGCACGCGACGCTCCCAGTTGCGCAGTTCTTCCTCGTTGTAGGTGTTGTCGAGCGACAGCATGGGCGAGGAGTGCGCGACCTTAACGAATCCCTCACGGGGTTTGCCACCGACGCGCTGCGTGGGTGAATCGGGGGTAACAAGGGAGGGATGCTCGCGTTCCAGATCTTTCAGTTGCTGCATCAGCTGGTCGAATTCGGCGTCGCTGATTTCGGGACGGTCGAGGACGTAATAGAAATGCTCGTGGCGGCGGATTTTCTCGCGCAGAGCCTCGATCTTTTTGTCGACGTCTCTTAGGGCAGGCATCGCAGAAAGATTATATGCAAAAGAGGTCCGAGCAAACCCTCGCACGCCGTCCGAAACTGTTCTTTAGTACAGTTGTGTTTTTGCGCCCATGTGGCACAAACTGCCGAAGCGGGTGTGGAAAACATGCCCTTGCGCAACGGTCAACCCGATGCAAAACTGAAGCCTTACCCCGCCTTCGTTTGCGAGCCATGCCGAAGAGTTTGGATCAAACCGATGCGGTCGCCATTGGAAATCCATACCTCCGTCAAATTCCACTTGCGTTGCTCAACGCCTTCAACACCAACAACTGCATTAACCTTTATCTGATCGACCATCTTCCACCTCCAGGCTGGAGGGCGAAGCCGCCTGAGGGCAAGGGCCGCACCATTGCCGCCATCGTTGCGCATATGCATAATGTGCGCGTGATGTGGCTGAAAGCGGCGAAAGCAGCGGATATTCCGGAGCAACTCGATCGCGCGACGGTCACGCCGTCGCAAGCCATGCGTGGGCTGGAAGCCAGCCGCCATGCTCTATGCATCGTGCTGAGCCGCGGGTTTGAGACGGATGGGCGAGTCCGGGGCTTTCGACCGGATGCTGCCGGATTTCTCGGCTATCTGATCTCGCACGACGCCCACCACCGCGGCCAGATCACCATGCTCGCCCGCCAGATCGGGCACCCGTTACCTCAGAAAGCCATGTTCGGGATGTGGGAGTGGGGCTCCCGCTGATCATCTAAAATCACCCGCCGCCGATCACTTCTGGTTACCTCCGATCGTCGCTCTGCGTAATCCTGCTCAGGTACAATCCAGCTTCGACAATCGAGCTTCGACAATCCAGCTCCGACGACGCTATGCGCAAGGCGGCCTTGCTCTACAACCCGGATTCCGGCGGCAGCAAGCGGCGCCAGCGGGAATTGGAATCCGCACTCGCAGTGATTAGAGACGGCGGCGTCGAAGCGGAACTGGTGCCCACGGAGTCGAAGTATCACGCCGGGGACGAGGCTCGGCTGGCCCTCGAGTCTGGTTGTGACACGATCTTTGCCTGCGGCGGCGATGGGACGATTCATAACATCGCCCAAGTCGTGGCAAACTCGCCCGCCGCGCTGGCAGTTCTGCCGCTCGGAACGGCCAACGCGCTGGCGCACGACCTGAATCTTCCTCTCAAAATAATAGCGGCGGCGAAGGCGTCGCTGCACTACCAGCCACGACGCATCGCGCTTGGGCGGGTGGCTTGCATCGATCTACGGGGCAACCCCAAGACGCGCTATTTCGCGGTTGCGGCCGGCATTGGAGTCGACGCGCATCTTTTCTACAAACTCCACAGCGGGACCAAGCAGCGCATGGGGATGGCAGCTTACTATGCCAAGGCCTGGAATCTGTGGCTGACCTATCCCATGCCGCGCTTCGTGGCAGAGTACTCCGAGACCGGGTCGGACGTGGGCCGTCAGGCAGAGGTGACCGAGTTGATGGCCGTGCGCATCCGCCAGTTTGGCGGCGTCGTTCAGGAACTGGCTCCGGGAGCGTCGCTCGATCGGGACGACATGCGGCTGGTCTGCTGCCGCACGGCGAGCCGCCTGGCGTATCTCACGTACGTGATGCGCGGACTGCTGCGGCTGCGCTGGACGATTCCGGGGATCGACCTCGCGTACAGTACGAGAGTCGCATGCCAGTATCGAGAGCCCGGCGCATCTCGAGATCAGCGGGCGATGGACCGGCGCAAGATCTACGTTGAGGCCGATGGCGAACTGCTGGGCACGCTGCCGGTCGAAATCACCGTCGTCCCGAACGCGCTCAACCTGCTGGCGCCGCCGCGCTGAACCGCGCAGGGCTCGATACTGCGACCAGAACGAATTGTTTACGATAGAATTCCTCGAAGCGATTGGAACCTCTCACCCACTTCCTGACCGGCGCGTGCATGGGGCGTGCCGGACTCAACCGCAAGACCGCGCTGGCCACGCTCACGCTTACGCTCGCCGCCGAAGCCCCCGACCTGGACGTGATCGGCGCTTTTCGCGGTCCGGCGTTTGGGTTTGCCCATCATCGCGGATTCACTCATTCCTTCGTCGGCGTGCCGCTCGACGCTGTGGTCGTAGTTGGCTTCGTGTATCTGATCTGGCGCCTGGGCGGCCGGAAGGTCAACGATGCTAAGCTGCCACCACGCTGGGGGCTGCTCTTCCTATACGCGTGCCTGGCGGGACTTAGCCACATTCTGCTCGATTTCACCAACAACTACGGCATCCGGCCTTTCTGGCCGTTTTCAGAGAAGTGGTATTCGTGGGACATCGTATTCATCTTCGAGCCGGTGATGTTCGTGTTTCTGGTTCTGGGATTGGTCGTCCCGGCGCTGTTCGGGATGATCGACCAAGAGATTGGCGCACGCCGTCGCCGGCCCCGAGGCCGTGTCGCCGCTACGCTCGCGCTGGCTGGAGTCGTCCTGCTGTGGGGGCTGCGCGATTTCGAACACCGACGCGCCGTCGGTGCTCTGGAAGCTCGCACTTATAACGGAGCCGACCCATTGCGGGTTTCGGCGTATCCCAAGTGGATCGATCCCTTTCATTGGGATGGCGTGGTCGAAACGCCCGCATTCTTCGCGCTGGCCCCGGTGAATTCGCTGGAGCCGGAGGTCGATCCCGATGGGCGCATGGAAATTCGATATAAGCCGGAAGAAACACCCGTCACTCTCGCCGCGAAGAATTCCTATGTAGGACGGGTGTTTCTGGATTGGGCGCAGTATCCGATTACAGAGACCGAAACGCTTCAGCCTCCGCAGCAGGGTTGGATCGTGCTTTTCCGGGACCTGCGTTACTCCGGAATAACGAGTTCATTGACAGGCCGCCGCAGTCGAGGCGCATTGAGCCGCGCCGTGGAAATTGACCAGAGCCTGCATGTTGTTGGCGATGTCTACGACAAGGGAAACGGCCAGGTCGTGGTTCCGGAACCCGGACAGCGGTAGCCAGAAATTGAATGCGGGGAACAACCAAGTGAACTCACAGCGTCGCCCGTCTCAAAAATCCGCGCTCCCCTGGTCCGCGCTTGACTCCGGCTTCGCCAGCGCCCAGAATAGAGTTTCGTCTCCCGAGGTGATAATGCTTCCCTATCTATTTGTCCTTTTGGCCGTTGCCATTCGCTTTCTGCCGCATGCTTGGCATTTCACGCCGTTGGCAGCTTCGCTTCTGTTTTTCGGCGCGCGCGGCCCGCGCCGCCAGATGTGGATCCCGCTGGTTCTGGTGGCGGCAACCGATGTTGTCCTGACTAGGTACATCTATGCCTACCATTTCTCTTGGGACCAGTTGATCATCTGGGTCTGGTATGCGGCGATTCTGTGGCTGGGCACGAACCTGCGAGAAAAAGCTGGTTTCTGGCGTGTAGTGGGCGCGGCGGTGACGAGTTCCGTCTCGTTCTTTGTGATCAGTAACTTCGCCGCTTGGGCGGCGATGCCGCAATTGTATTCCCGGAGCATCGCGGGGCTCATGACCTCTTACGCCGCTGGAATTCCATTCTTCCGCGGAACCGCGGAGAGCGATCTGTTCTGCTCGCTGGCAATGTTTGGCACGCCCGTAGTTCTGCAGATGTTGTCGGGTTGGCTGCGCAGGTCGGGCGACCACACGGCAGCCGCATAGTCATCACCCCATGCGTCCTGCTGGATCAGGACGAAGAAGATTTACCTGTGAGCTTTCGGAGAGAGTTTGATCTCGAAGACTCTCGGCCACAGCTTTCCCGTAACGAACAGGCGTTTACGAACTGCATCGTATGCGATGCCATTGAGCACGGCTTCCGGTTCCAGACGATACATGGGGCTCAGTAGTCCGGTGAGGTCGATCCATCCCACGACGTCGCCGGTCTGCGGAGAAATCCGGGCGACGCGGTTGCTGTGCCACACGTTGGCGAAAATCTGTCCTTCCACAAATTCCAATTCATTCAGTTGATCGATCGGAGTCGAGCCGTCGTGAACTCTGATGCGGCGCTTTTCCTGGAAAGTCTCACCATCCAACACTCGAATTTCCGGCGTTCCGTCACTCAGGAAGAGTTCATGGCCATTGGTGGCGAGGCCCCATCCTTCGCCCGAATACGAGAACCTGCGCAATAAACGAAACGTGTTCAGATCGTAGACGAAGCCTATTTCCGACTTCCATGTGAGCTGGATTACTTTGGCGTTGAGCAGGGTGATGCCCTCGCCGAAGAGGTCAGGCTCCAGATTGACTTGCTGGGTAACCTCTCCCGTTTCAAGGCGGACTTTTCGAAGAGAGGACTGTCCTTCGCGGCCCGTGCCTTCATAGAGGAAGCCATCGCGATACGCGAGGCCTTGCGTGAATGAGCTCGTGTCATGGGGATAAGCCGCAACGATAGCGAACCCATACTCCTGCGGACGATTCGGCGAAGGCGGATGAGCAACCTGTGCAAGCAGAAACGGACGGAAGGTGCTCAGCAGGAGAAGGACAACGATGCGGGGAACCATTCGCTTCATTTCACACCGGGCCAACTATGGCATCGAGGATAACGGCAAGAATCACGATTCCCCGTATCGTAGTTACTGTCCAGGCTGCGCAGCAGCGGCTCTTCTCTGGCGCATTACAAACCACAGGAGAACCCCGGCCACAATTGCGGCGACGACCCAGGGCCAGTGCCGCGTCACTACGCCGCCGAAATGCTCAACAATCTCTGGGCCAAACCAAAGTACAAGGGTCGACAAAACCAGAAAGCGCACGAACCTACCCAGGAAAATCGCCACCAGAAAGTCGCGAAAGCGCATCTCAAACACGGCCGCGCCGAGCACAAAGATCTTGAAAGGCATCGGTGGAGGCAGCATCCCCGGAAACATCAGCGCCCAAAATTCGTGCCGTTCAAACGAGCGATGAATCTTCAGAAAGCGCTCTTCAGAAATCCGCCTGCGCAGCACTTTCTCGCCGCCGAGGTAGCCCACGATGTACAAAGGAATGCTGCCCAGTGCAGAGCCCAGCGACGCCATAGCGACGTAGATCAAAAGCCGCGCGTGGTTCAGATATACGTATCGAGCGACAACAAAATCCACTGGCATGCCCAACAGGGCGCTGTCAGCGAACGCGATCACAAACGGCCCCCAGATCCCGAGCACTGTCAACAGGCCCATGATCCAAGCGGTGTACTGCGCCAATATGTGACCGATGCTCTTCAAGGAAACCACTAGTGTACGTGAACCATAAAGGATGTGTGCGTGAGCCTGTTATGATCGCAATTTCCATCACTAACTTCGGAGCCCTCATGCGCAACCTGATTATCACTTTCACGCTTGTTGTCGCCAGCACGCTCGCCGCTGCACAACAATACGACGTCGTCGTCGAAGGCGGCCGCGTCATGGATCCTGAAACCGGCCTTGACGCTGTGCGCAACGTCGGAATCAGGGACGGAAAAATCGCGAGTATCTCGGCCACTCCGCTCAGCGGACGGCGCATCATCCACGCCGCCGGACTGGTTGTGGCGCCGGGATTCATCGACCTGCACCAGCATGCCCAGGACATTGCCAGCCAGCGCGTCAAAGCTTTCGACGGAGTGACCACGGCTCTCGAAATGGAGATTGGCGCCCCCGACGTGGCGCAGTTCCTGAAGGCGAAGGAAGGACGCTCACTCATTCACTACGGGACGACTGCCAGCCACGTCGCCGCGCGCGCCCTGATTTTCGGAGCGCCGTTGCCGGAAGGAACCATCCTGCCAAAGAGCGGAGCGGCCACCGATCAGCCTGCCACGCCCGAGCAGATCGAACGCATTCAGCAGCGGCTGCGCGATGAAATTGACGCCGGCGCTCTGGGTGTCGGCATGGGCATCGAATACACTCCCGGAGCTTCGCGGCTCGAAGTCATCGACATGTTTCGGGTTGCGGCCGAACGAAAGTTGCCGGTCTACACCCACATGCGCAGCGCCGGGCGCATCGAGCCTGGCTCCGCCATCCAGTCCACCGAGGAAGTAATCGGAGCCGCTGCTATCACCGGCGCGTCTCTGCACATTGTTCATATCAACAGCACATGCCTGCGCGACTCACTCGAATGCATCTCGATGATTGAAGGAGCTCGCGCCCACGGCCTCGACGTGACGACTGAAGCGTATCCCTACATTGCCGGCATGACCGCCATCAACTCTGCCGTTTTCAATCCCGGATGGCGCGAAAAACTCGGCATCGACTACAGCAACCTTGTCATTCCCGATACCGGAGAGCACCTCACCAAAAAGCGTTTTGACGAATTGCATAGTTCCGGCAAACAGCAGTGGGTTCTGATTTTCTCCAACACGCAAGAAATCGTCGACGCTGTCATTCCCAACCTGCTGATTATGATCGCCAGCGACGGAGCCGAAGGCCATCCCCGCAACGCGGGCACGTATTCCCGCGTTCTTGCGCAATATGTTCGGGAGAAAAAGACGCTGACTCTCATGGAAGCGCTGCGCAAGATGACGCTGATGCCGGCTCAAATGCTGGAGCGTTCCACGCCCGCTGCCCACCGCAAGGGTCGCTTGCAGGAAGGCGCCGACGCTGACCTGGTGGTCTTCGATCCGCAGACGATCGCCGATCGCGCTACGTTCGAAAAGCCCATGGAGCCCAGTGTGGGAGTGCATTATTTGCTGGTTGGCGGGACGGTGGTGATTGACGAAGGCAAGATGGTGCCCGACGTCTTTCCGGGCCGGGCGCTCCTGGGACCGGGCAAGCTGGTCGGCGAGAAACATCCCTAGGCGCTTTTGTGCTCGGTCTTGCCGCTCAATAAATCAATTGCATGTGGAATCAACTCCGCCACGGCTTCCAGCGATTCTACCGCGCCCGTGGGGCTTCCCGGCAGATTCAGGATAAGCGCACGACCAAGCACGCCGCACACGCCGCGGCTCAGCGCGGCGAACGGAGTCTTCTTGGATCCTTCACTGCGCATGCGTTCGGCCACGCCGTCGAGCAAACGATCGCACACGGCCTTGGTGGCTTCGGGCGTTACGTCACGAGCGGCAATCCCCGTTCCGCCCGTAGTTACGACGAACCGCACCTCGCGCGCCAGCCGGATCAGCAAAGTTTGAATTGGGAGGGGATCATCGCTAACTGTTTCAATCACGCTCACGGAAAAGTGAAGCTTGCGCAGAAGCTGCGCCACCGCCGGCCCCGAAAGATCGTTGCGCTCGCCGCGAACGCAGGAATCGCTCACCGTCACGACAGCCGCAGTGAGTTCCCGCGGCTCAGTTGTTGAAAGATCAGCCATCAAAGATCAGCCATCGAGGAGCACATCTTCCTCTTCGTCCCTGTGGCCTCGGCCGGCGGCGCCGGCTGGCACACTGGGGGCGTTTAAAGGTGGAGGTGCAGTCTCCGCGGGCGCGGTCTCAGCCTCAGGCTCTGCACCGCCCTCGCGGGAGGATTCGTCGAGCAATCGCAGGCCTTCCATCAGCAGGCCCTGGGTATTGAGTTGCGTGGTCTCTTTGTCGGTCTTGCCTTCGAAGTCGAGCTGAAAATTCCCGCCCGTCCAGCGCAGCACTTTGAACACGGCCTCATCGCCTACGAGCGCTCCGTAGGTCGCGTGTTTCACTTGACCTTCGGCAAAAAAAACTTCGCAGTTGTCGCCTTCGTTGCTGAGAGAAAGCTGGCAGCTTTTCCGCCCCATTTCGAGCGACTGCATCAGGTCGATCACGTTCATCTGCGTGAGACTGCCCCGAACCACGCCATCCTTGGGCGCAGTCTTCGACATCTTTTCAAGAGCGATGCGGTCGATCAGGCGCTTGATGCGGCGCGTGGCGTCCTTCAGGAAGAATGGCTTCTCCAGGTAATCATCGGCAGCGTCCACCGGCGACAGCCGTTCCGCAATGTCGGCCTTGCTGGCCATCAATACGGTGGCAAAATTGGCGGTAGCCGGTCGGCTCTTCAGCTTCTCGACTAACTGACGGCCATCCATGCCGGGCATTTTATAATCGCACACCAGCAGATCAGGAGCATCGTCGACGGCCTTCAACAGGGCGTCGGCGGCATCAGTCGCAGTGGTGACCTGTGCCAGCGGAGTCAGGGCATGCTGCAACATCGCCAGCACCATCGGATTGTCGTCCACCAGCAACAGCTTGACGTTATTTGCCATGAAATTTGCGGCCCGTTACTTCGCCCGCCGATATTCTCCACTCTTTCCGCCGGTCTTACGCTCCAGCACAATGTCGCGAATCTCGATACTCTTGTCCGCGCCCTTGCACATATCGTAAACGGTGAGAGCGGATACGCTGACGGCAACCATGGCCTCCATTTCGACGCCGGTCTCTGCGGTGGTGGCGACTCTGGAGGCAATGGCGACGCCATTCTCGCACAGGCGCAGATCGACATCAACGAGCGCCAGCGGAAGCGGGTGACACATGGGGATCAGTTCGGCGGTGCGTTTGGCGGCCATAATGCCGGCGATACGGGCCACTTCCAGCGGATCGCCTTTGGGATTATTGGGCAACTCAGCGAGCACGGCAGGGCTGAGGGCAACGAAGGCGCTGGCCTCGGCCTCGCGCCGAGTCGGGGCTTTACCGGAGACATCGACCATTCGGGCGCGCCCCGCGCCGTCGTAATGGGAGAGTTTCTTCGGCATGCGAGTTCTATCTTACATGGAGAGCGCGGTGGAGACGATGGTCGCGGGTGTAATAGCCCGATTGATGATTGTTGATTGATGATTAAAAGTCGACGGCGCCGGGCTGCGAGATTTCAATCAGCAAGCAGCGGTCAGAAATCAACAATCGGTTTTCATCACCGCGACCCATTCGCCGGCTGCCAGGCACTCGCGGTCGGCGGGAATGACGATATAGCAATTGGCGCGAGCGACGGCGGCGATGTCGCCGGAACCTTGCCAGAAGACTAATTCCACCTCTGCCTGATCGAACTCCCCGGACAGGAGGGCAGGGAGAAAACGCTGAAGGCCGGTCTTGGTGCGGATCTCTTTTTTGAGACGCGCGTGAAGAAATATCAGGTTGCGTGCGGTCTGGCCGGCTAGCGCCTCAAGTATGGGGCGCGCGAAGAGTTCGAAAGTCACCATGGTCGAGACCGGATTGCCGGGCAGGCCGAAGAAATAGGTGGATGGCTTTTCGACGGCAGGAGTGCCCGCGCCACATTTGCCGAAGACGACTGGGCGACCGGGCTGGATTTTTGCGCCGGTGAAGAAGAACTCGGCGTGCATTTCCGACAGGGCTTGCTCGACCAGATCATAACGGCCCATCGAGACGCCGCCGGTCAGCAGCAGCAGATCGGACTTCAGGCCCTCTGCGATCAGAGGGCGAAGTCCTTGCAACGTGTCGGGGGCAACGGGCAACAATACAGGTTCGCCCCCGGATTGTTGAATCTTGGCGGCTAGCGAGAAGCTGTTCGAGTTGCGAATCTCAGTGGGGCCCGGTGTAGCGTCAATGTCCACAATCTCGTCGCCGGTGGTGAGCACGGCGACTCGCGGGCGCTGGTAAACGGGCACGCGCGATTTGCCCACTGAAGCTGCGAGGGCGATGGCCGCCGGGTTGAGACGCAGGCCGCGGGCGAGCAAGACGCTGCCTTCACGGGCTTCAGCGCCGCGCGGAACCACGTTCTCTCCGGGCGCAACACTGCGGGTGATCTCGACCTGGTGCTCCCGCTGGGATGTGTATTCGACCATGACCACCGCGTCAGCACCGGCGGGAACCGGCGCGCCGGTCATGATGGAGGCAGCCTGCCCGCCGCCAATATGGGCGGGAATCCTGTCGAGCCTCTCTCCCGCTTTGATTTCAGCGATTACTCCGAGCGTCGCGGGGAGCGAGGACAAGTCCGCCGATCGCACGGCGTAGCCGTCGCGGGTAGAGCGCGGAAACGGCGGCATGTCGCGATCGGCGGTCACGGGCTCGCTTAGGACGCGGCCCGCGGCAGCGAGCGGATCGAGGGATTCGGTTCCACCGGATTGAATGCGCACGGCGCGGATCAGCGCCGCCCGCTCCTCGACTACGCGGCGCGCAGCTTCAAAGCTCAAAACAGTTGAGGCGGCAGGAGCGAGGGACATGGACAAATGATACGTCAGAGGAGCGAAGGCGCGGCTTCGCGGAGTCTCTAAATTAGGAACTCCAAATTTATTATCTCCCTCCCTGCTGCGGAGCCCTCGGATTGCATCTCGAAGCGAACGGTTCCAAAGGGTCACGGAATCTGTAATGATCGCCCCGGATGCGCCGATATGAAGTAAGACCAGCCCGAGGAGGAATTTCTATTGGCAGGTTGTGAACCAACATTCTGAATAAACAATGCCTGCTTCCGCGAAGCCGCCTCAGGTCTTGGTACTCGCAATGACGTGGTTAAGGAATGAAGCGCACCTATTTCGACCGGTGACCCTTCGCCCCGGCGGGCCGACGAAACGAGAGCGATGCCAATGAAAC
This sequence comes from uncultured Acidobacteriota bacterium, assembly GCA_963755795.1. GTDB lineage: Bacteria > Acidobacteriota > Terriglobia > Terriglobales > Acidobacteriaceae > Sulfotelmatobacter. The sequence continues at coordinate 55,251 of CAVWLI010000018.1, forward strand.
TGACCGTGGGGAAGAAACTCGGCCTGGGTTTTGGAATCATCCTGACGTTCATGGTGGGCAGTACGGTCATCACCTATGAGCAGTCGGAGAAAGTGAAACGAACCGAAGATCTAATCCTGCAGGTTCGCGTGCCCACGCTCACTGCCAGCCGCGAGCTGCAGCGCGATATGAATCAAGCGGCCAGCAAAGCCCGGCAGACGGTGTTGGCCGCAGACTCGCCTGTTAGAAGGGCAAAGGCGCAAAGACTTCTGGATGCAGCCTGGATTGACATCGACAAAGATCTTGCCCGGCTGGACGAACTCTCCACCCGATGGAACACACAGGAAAACCTCGACCGTCTGTCTGAGATCCACCGGCTGGTTCCGGAGTACCGGCAAATCCAGGCCGAGATTGTGCAGAGCACATCGAGTGGCGAACAGAGCGGCGTCATTGCGGCAGGGGCGGAAATGGAAGTGAAGACGCTGGTGGTCAACGATCAGATCAAGAAGGCTCTCGGCGAAATGGCCGATTCGGCCGTTCTGCTGCTCCGGGAAAACCAACGATCCCTGGATGCGGAGAACCGATCTCTTCACCTGAACTCGATCGTGCTGGCGATGGTAGCCCTCGCGGTTGGTACCTTGTTGTCGGTGTTCATCAGCCGCCGCCTCGCCCGAGCCACACAATGTGTGTTGGCCCAGGCCGAAGCCATTGCGGCGGGCGATCTGACGCGTGCGGATCTTGAAGTCGTGAGCGATGATGAACTGGGCGACTTGACCAAAACGGTCAACAAGATGAACACGAATTTGAAGAACATCATCCAGGCGATTGCCGAAAACGCCCAGCATGTGTCCGAGGCCAGCGACAAACTTTCTTTCAGCAGCCAGCTCATAGCCGCTAACTCGGAGCAAACCACCGGCCAGGCCAACCTGGTCTCGCAGGCCACGCAGCAGGTCAGTCTGAACCTGCAGGGAGTGTCCACCGGCGCGGAAGAGATGACGGTAACCATCCAGAACATCGCTAACAGCACTCACTCCGCTGCCGGTATCGCTTCAAACGCCGTGGTAACGGCGCAAGCCGCGAACGCCACGGTGGGAAAGCTTGGCCAGTCGAGCGCTGAAATCGGAGAAGTCATCAAGGTCATTACCTCGATTGCCCAACAGACCAACCTGCTGGCTTTGAACGCCACGATTGAAGCGGCTCGCGCCGGAGCGGCGGGCAAAGGGTTCGCAGTGGTCGCCAACGAAGTCAAGCAATTGGCGAAGCAGACCGCCGCTGCAACGGAAGACATCAGCCGGAAGATCACGGCCATCCAAACGGACACCCAGGGAGCGGTGGACGCGATCGCCAGCATCGGCGACATCATCCACCAGATGAGCGACATTTCGAGCACCATCGCCGCGGCGGTCGAGGAGCAGAGCGCCACCACAAACGAGATGACGCGGAACGTAACCGACGCGGCCAGAGGATCGGAAGAGATCACCCGCACCATCGCAGGTGTCGTGCAGGCAGCACGAGTAGCGTCGACGGGCGCGCAGGAGTCGCATCGGGCAGGAACCGAACTGGCGGAAATGGCAACCCGACTGCGCACCGTGGTCGCGCAATTCAAGATCGAACCCACAACCTCAATCAGGGAACAACAGCAGCCGGCCAAACGGCTTCACCATCGGGCAGCCGGAGCGGGAAAATAGAACGGCTTCGCACCGCAGTTCAACATCTTCCTGGGGAACTACCGCGCCAATTCCTGGCCGAGAACCGCTGGATTGCTGGCGAACGACAGCCCCGTTTCAAGGTCGACCAGGCGCTCCTGAACCAGTTGTGCGATTTCTCCGTCGAAATGCTGCATGCCGTCAGAGCTGCCAGCCTTTATAGCGTCGAGAAGGCTCTTGTTTTCGCGCTCGCCTTTTTCAACGCATTCGCGAGTGCGGGCATTGGCTTTGAGGATTTCGAAGGCGGCAATGCGTCCGCTGCGATCCTGTTTGGGGATAAGCCGCTGGCAGATGATGTAGCGAAATGCCTTGGCGAAGCGCTCGCGCACCGACTGCTGTTCCGCGGGCGAGAACGAACTGACGATGCGCTCCACGGTTTTGGAAGCGTCCATGGTGTTGAGACTGGAGAAAACCAGGTGACCTGTCTCAGCCGCTTCCAGCACGATTTCAATGGTCTCGCGGTCGTGCATTTCTCCGACAAGAATGACTTTCGGGGCCTGGCGCATGGCCGAGCGCAGCGCGTGGGCGAAACTCGGAGTGTCGCTGTGCAGCTCCCGTTGGTGAATCGTAGAGCACTTGTGATTGTGCAGAAACTCGATGGGATCTTCGATGGTGATGATGTGGTAGTACTTCTCGCGATTGATGCTGTCGAGCAGCACCGCCAGGGTGGACGATTTCCCCGAGCCCGCCGCTCCAGTAACGAGGACAATTCCATCTCGCAATTTGGTCACATCGGATAACTGCTGGGGCAGTCGCAACGATGCGAAGTCGGGAATGTTGGTAGGAATGACACGCATCACGACGGCGCAACTGCCGCGCTGAATGAAAATGTTGACCCGAAACCGGGCCATTCCCGCCATGCCGTAGGAAACATCGCAGGCCCCATGCTCGCGCAGAGTGTTGATGGCCTGCTTGTTGTCGCCAATCAGGTCGGCGGCGATGTGCCGCGTGTCATCGGGGGTAAGGAAGGTGAGCCCGGGGACCTGCACGGGGATCATCTGGCCGTAGACCTGCACCTGCGGTGGACGGCCCGGGGAAAAAATCAGGTCGCTGATTTTTTCGGCGGCGCGCAACATGGCGGTGAGCAGAGCCGGAGTCGCGACTCTGCCGGTTCCAGAAAAACCTTCTAATGCGACGGAAATCGGAGCAATGCTTGGTGCTGCCATTCGTCCTCACACCTCGGGAATCGCACGCACCACAGAATGGGAAGAAAACTCAGATAGTTAACTGTACCGCGCCGCGGGCTGGGCGCGAAGGACAGTAAGTACATAGACTTTAGTAACCACCGCGGGGCTGTCCGGATGCACAAAGGGCGGCCCCGGTTACAGGCCGCCCATGTTCGCCCGGATTACCGAAGGTAACTAATTCTTCTTTGCAGGCTTCTTCTTCGTGCCATAACTGGTTTCCACAGAAGCACCGAGGCTCGCCAGTAAGGCTTTGGCGCTCTCGGCATTCGGGCCGGTAGGCGAGAGTTCCAGGTATTTCTGGAAGGCTTCCGTCGTCCCCGGAGGGGCGACTGTCTTATCACCCTGCAGGGTGGCTTTGCCCAGGAGATTCAGGCCCTTCTGGTAATAGGCTTCGGCGCGATTGGGATCGGCGGCCAGGCACTTGTCGAATGCGGCATTGGCGGCATCCGGCTTGCCGGAATTGGTGAGGACGGCGCCGATATTGAAATACGACTGGGCTGCTGAAGACGGGTCGGTCTGCGCCGCCAATTCGTAGGTCTTCACCGCGTCGTCAATTTTCTTCGCCCGGTAGTAAGCATCCGCCAGATTGTTGTAGTACGCGGCCAGATTCTTGGCCGCCGCAGCCGGATCTTTCTCTGCTGGCGCGGACTTCTTGATATCCACCGCCTTCTGGTAAGCCTCGACGGCAGAGTCCAGCCGTTTCTGTTTTTCTGCCGGATCGGTCTGCTTGGTCGCAGACAGGCGGTAATAGTCGCCAAGTTTGAACCAGATCAGGTCGCGGGTCGCATCCATCTGAGTCGCCTCAGTCAGGGCCGCGATGGCCGTATCGTAATCGCCGCCCTCGGCTGCGGTGCTGGCAGCTTTCAATTTGTCGTTGAGCTTGCCTACGGTGGACTTTTCCTTCTCCGCCTTGGCTTGCTGCTCCTGCATCTGCTTCAGTTGCTCGGGGGAAAGGCCCTTGCCCTTGGCGTTCTCTTCCATTTCCTTCTTCAGGTCGAAATCGTAGGTGTTGTCGTCGAGATGGACCGTGAACCCGTTGACATGGTCCATTTCTTTGCCGGCTTTCTGGTCATCCGCAGATTTGTAGAGCGTCGCGTTGTACTTGCCGGTGGTGAGTCCGAGCGACAAATACTCCCCTTTCTTGTCGGTCTTGACTGTGTATTTCTGACCGTTATCCTGGTTGGCCCAGACCACAACACCACCAACAATGGGATTGCCCTGAGCGTCTTTGCAGGTGCCCTTGACCGTTCCTGTAGCCTGAGCGAAGGCCGGAGGAAGACACAAGCCAACCGCCAGAATTGCGAATAGAAGAATTACGAAATATTTTTTCATTTTGCCTCCCGGCAAAGTCGAATTTTGCTGGCCGATTCCTGAAACCCCAGTCGAGATCGGCTGTCCAACAAATATCTATCCCGCTGCGTAGGGAATTGGATCCTGCGCTCCCGCCGCCGCGAAGGCGCGCAGGCGCAACACACAGCTATCGCAGACACCGCAAGCCCGATCCTCGCGGCTGTAACATGACCAAGTTAAATCGAAGGGCGCACCCAGTTCAAGGCCAAGGCGAACAATATCGGTTTTCCGCATGGCGATGAGCGGGGTGACGATTTCGATGAGACCGTCTTTTGTGCCGGTTTTGACGACTTCATTGAATGCCTTGTAATATGCCGGGCGGCAATCCGGATAGCCCGAACTGTCAGGCTCAACCGCGCCAATGTACACCTTTTCCGCGTCCAGGACCTCGGCCCAGCTTACGGCAACCGCGAGGAAATGAGCATTGCGGAAAGGAACGTAGGTGACGGGAACGCTCTGGCCAACCTCCTCCGACGTGGGCACGGCAATCGCATCGTCGGTCAGCGCCGAGCCGCCAATGGCGCGCAGCGCCTCGTTTCGGACCATGAGTTTGTCGTGAATTTTCAGGCGCTGGCAAATGGCGAGAAACGACTGCCGTTCGCGCTCCTCGGTGCGCTGGCCGTAACTGATGTGGACGGCGGCCGCCTCGTAGTCGCGGGCCGCCAGCGCGGCGCAGACGCAGGAATCCATACCCCCACTGAGGAGGACGACTGCGCGGGATCGCTTCGAGGTCGGCATCAAGAAAATATTGTTGATTGATGATTTTTGATGGTTGATTGAAATCCGAACGACGTTATTTTGGCTTTCAATCAACAATCAACAATCAGAAATTCATCAATCGGTTCGCTACACTCCCTTCACCGCCGGGTCCCAGATGAATTTGTGCAACTGCAGGCTGAGCCGCGCGGGGACGTTGTCGGCGAGCATCCACTCCGCCAATTCCTGGGGATCAAGCAGGCAGTGTGAGCTGTCGCGGGCGCCGGTCGCGTCTTTACGGAAGGCTGGGGAAAACAGAATGGCATTCACCTGCTCTGCGAGATTGTTCTGATGAGTGAAATCGCGCGCAAACTCGTAATCCGCGCGGCTGCTGAGAACGAATTTGATTTCGTCGTGAGCGGCCAGAGCCTGGAGATTCTCCCTGCAAAACGCGGCCTCCCCCGAGTCCGGACACTTCACGTCAACGATCTTGATAACCGGAGCCGGAACGTTCCGCAGCGGGCGCTCTCCGCTGGTCTCAAGCAGCACTGTGTAACCGTCGTCGAGCAGGCGCCGCATCAGAGGAACGACTTCCCGCTCCTGCAGCATGGGCTCGCCGCCGGTGATTTCCACCAGTCCACCGCCCGGATTCAAATGCGAGACCTCATTCAGAACCTCTGCGATGTCCATTTTGTGGCCACCCTGAAAGGTGTACTCGCTGTCGCACCACGTACAACGCAGATTGCATCCCGTGAGCCGTACGAAGACGCAGGCTAAGCCCGCGTAAGTCGACTCGCCTTGCAGCGATTTGTAGATTTCGGTGATCTGCATGGAAAACGGTTACCCGCCGCGGTTGCCGGTCCCGACCTTGCGTTGTACCAAGGCTATTCGCTGTACTTCGCGGTCGTGGTATCGGTCTCGAAGACCGTGACGTCCTTCACTCTTACGCGCCCGTTAGTTACGCTCTTCAGTTTCCCGTTGGATTCATCGTAAAAATACTTAGCCAGATTTTCGGCCGACGGATTGATCACGGTGAACGGCTCGATCTCGTTGATCATCTGGTGATCGAGGCGCTCAATGACGTGCTTCATGACCTCGCGCAGGTCTTTGAAGTCGAGCAGCAGGCCGGCCTTGTCGAGTTCCGCGCCAGCCAGCGTGACCCGGATCTTGTAGTTGTGGCCATGCGGATTCTCGCACTTGCCCTTGTAATTGCGCAGGTAATGGCCCGCGGCAAACGTGTCTTCAACCGTGACTTCGAACATGGTCCCCCGGCAGCCGGGCCGTGGATACAGGGCCCACCTGCGCTGCATGGCGAAACATATATTGTACCGCTGGAATGAGGGTGCAAGCAGCCGCTTGACTCCGCTCGCTGCGGAATGTAGCTTGCCTTATTTGCTATTCCATCCCCAAGGAGCAGGCATGCTGCGGAAATGCTGGGTCGTGTCGCTTTTCATCCTGAGCTTGACGGCTGGCGTTTGGGCCCAAAACCGGCCCGACGCGCCGGAGTACGACGTCAAAGAGCATTACACGAAGTACGAGTACAGGATCGCGATGCGCGACGGAGTTCACCTGTTCACGTCGGTCTACGTGCCCAAGGACAGTTCGCGTCCCTACCCGTTTCTGATCGACCGCACCCCGTACAGCGTCGGCCCTTACGGAGTCGACCTGTACCGCACCCAACTCGGCCCCTCTCCAGACTTCGACAAGGCAGGTTACATCTTTGTGTTCCAGGACGTCCGCGGGCGCTACATGTCGGAGGGGCAATTTGTTGAGATGCGTCCGCACATCGACGCCAAAAAGTCGAGCAAAGACGTGGACGACAGCAGCGACCTTTACGACACGATCGACTGGCTGCTCAAGAATGTTCCTAACAACAACGGAAATGCGGGGATTTGGGGGATTTCATATCCGGGATTTTTCACGTCGGCGAGTATCATCGACTCGCATCCGGCTCTCAAAGCGGCTTCGCCCCAAGCTCCCATGACAAACCTTTTCATGGGAGACGACGCTTACCACGGTGGCGCTTTCATGCTTGCGGCGAACTTCGGGTTCTACGCCTTTTTCAAACCGCAGAGCAATCCTCAGCTGCCGGCAAAGAATTCCGATTCCTTTGACTGGGGAACCAAAGATGCCTACGAGTTTTATCTGCAAACCGGGCCGCTCTCGAATTTGCGGAAGTATCTGGAAGGCAAGAGCTGGCTCTGGGACGACCAGGTAAACCACGATACTTACGACGACTACTGGAAAGCTCGCAACCTGGCTCCGCACATGAAGAACATTCATTGTGCCGTGCTGACCGTGGGCGGGTGGTTCGACGCCGAAGACCTGCAGGGTCCGTTCACAACCTTTCATTCGATCGACAAAAACAACTCCGGAATCTTCAATGCGCTAGTGGTCGGGCCCTGGGTACATGGCGGCTGGGCGCGTTATGACGGGGAACACCTCGGACGCGTGGACTTCGCCTCGAGCACCGGCGAGTATTACCGGAAAAATATTCTCTTCCCGTTTTTTGAGCAATATCTTAAAGGCAATGGCGATGCCAAACTTCCGAAAGCTTACGTGTTCGAGACTGGCACAAATGTATGGCGGCAATACTCCGCGTGGCCGCCGAAAAATGCCGAGCCGAAAACTCTCTACTTCCATGCCAATGGAAGCTTGTCATTTGACACGCCCGCGGCAGAGGCTAGGTCCTACGATGAATACGTGAGCGATCCCGCCAAGCCTGTGCCTTTCGTGAACTACGCGGCGATGAATGTGCCTCAGGAATATATGCTCTCAGACCAGCGCTTCGCTGACAGCCGCACGGACGTGCTGGTTTATGAGACGCCTGTGCTGCAGGACGACGTGACGATTGCCGGACCGATCTCGCCGCGGCTATTCGTTTCGACCAGTGGCACGGATTCCGACTGGGATGTGAAGCTGATTGATGTCTATCCCACGGATTATCCAGATAGCAAGCAAGATGCGCCACGGCCCGACGATCGGGATAGACCCAGAAAAGACGTAGGTGCTCCGTCGTTCACCATGGGTGGCTATCAGCAACTGGTGCGCGGTGAGCCTTTTCGGGGGAAATTTCGCCACAGCTTTGAGAAGCCAGAAGCATTCACGCCCGGCAAGGTGGAAGAGATCAATTTCACCATGCAGGACATCAACCACACGTTTCGCCGCGGGCACAGGATCATGGTGCAGGTTCAGAGTTCGTGGTTCCCACTCACCGATCGCAATCCGCAAACTTTTGTAAACATCCCTGACGCCAAGCCGACGGACTTTGTGAAGGCCACGGAGCGCGTGTATCACACGAAAGCGGAGCCATCGGGGATTGTGGTGGGAGTGATTCCTTACTCTGAATAGCGCAATAGCACCTAAAGGAGGTTGACAAACTCGAGCGATCCTTACTACAATGTAAGGAAGTCGCAAATATGTAAGGAGCATTCAATGGCATCTGCAAAAATCACCGCGAAAGGACAAATCACGATCCCTTCCCAGGTACGTAGTGCTTTGGGGTTGGATGTGGGTGATCGCATTGAGTTTATTGAAAGCGAGAAGGGGCAGTTTCTGATTATCCCCGCTACCGGGTCGATCCAGGAGCTCAAAGGAATGGCGCGGGGTAGGCGCGAGAAGCCGGTGTCGTTCGAAGAAATGGATCGCGCCATCGCAAAGGGTGCTTCACGATCGTTATGACCGGCCTCGATACGAATGTCCTCGTTCGCTTTATCGCCGAAGACCACCCGGCGCAGACGGCGGCGGCGGCCAGACTGATAGATTCTCTGTCTTCGGATGCTCCCGGATATTTGTCCTTGGTGGTTATCGCGGAACTGATCTGGGTGCTCCAGTTCTCTTATCGATTCGACAAACAGGAAATCGAGAAAGTCCTCGAAAGGTTGCTACGCAGCAAGGAACTCGTCCTGGAGAAGAAGGAAACCGTTTCGCAAGCGTTGACTAGATTTCGCACCAGCCGCGCCGATTTCGCCGACTGTCTGATCGAGCGATGCGGCTGCAGCGCCGGGTGCGAACACGTTTTCACCTTCGACAAGCGTGCCGCGGCATCCGGAATGCGATTGCTGTCGAGCTAAACCCCGCGGACTAGCCTGCGTCAAACCACTCTTCCACCACTCGCATATCTGTGGTCCGCTTATACGCCGGCAAGCTCTCGATGAAGACGCGGCCATATTGTTTCTTCAAAATGCGGTTGTCGAGCAGCACGAGGAGTCCGCGGTCGTGCAGCGAACGGATGAGCCTTCCAAAGCCTTGTTTCAACGTGATCACGGCCGCCGGAACCTGATATTGAAAAAATGCGTTGCCGCCGTCGGCGTCGATCGCCTTCACGCGCGCCCCGATTACTGGGTCGCTCGGCACCGCAAACGGCAATCGGTCAATGATCACACAACTCAACTGCTCGCCCTGCACGTCCACGCCCTGCCAGAACGATGACGTGGCGAACAGCACCGCGTTCGGAGTCAGGCGGAACTCCTCGAGCAGCGCGCTCTTTGGCGCGTCGCCTTGTCGCAGCATGGGGAACTCGACTTCGCCTAGCAGGCGCTGATAGATATCATTCATCTGTGCATAGCTGGTGAAGAGGACGAATGCCCGTCCGCGCGTGATTTCGAGCAGCTCGCGAATACGGTCTGCCGCCTTCGCCGTGAATTGCGGCGTGCGCGGATCGGGCAGGTCTGGCGGCACGTAGAACAGCGCCTGGCTCTCATAGTCGAAATGCGAGGGCAGGACCGACTCGCGTGCATGCTCCAGGCCGAGACGCTGCCTGATATATTCAAATCCGCCGCCTACCGCCAGCGTCGCTGACGTCAGCACAGCGCACTCCAACTTCGACCACAGGTGCTCGCGCAGGATGGGTCCAACATCGATCGGCGTTGCCTGCAGAAAGACGTTTTGCCGACCTGGGAAGTTTTCCTTGGCCCTCCCTGTGTCTCTGTGTCTCTGTGGTGAATTTGCCCGTCCCCGCCCGCCGCGGCGTTCAATCCAAAAGACAGTGTTGCGATCTTCCGCTTCCAGCGCGAAACGGAGCTGCATTTGAATCTCCTGCGTGCGGCGGACAAAGTTGAAAACTTCCTCCGGCTTCTGCGGCAGGCCCTCAAGTTCACCGGCCAGCCGCGTCAACGACTGATTCAAGGCGACAAACTCGTCTCCGTTTTCCTCCAAAAACTCACGACGGGTATCGAACGCAAACCGTCCATCCCCGGGCGGCAGCAAGGAAAAAAAGAATTGCGAGCGTTCCCGCAAACTTCCCAAAGACCCTGAGAGCGAGGCCGAGAGCATGCGGTGATGCTGCAGCGAATTCTCGACGTCGCGCGCCAGATCTTCTACGCGCAAATTGCTCACCGAAATGCCGAAATAGTTGCCGGCAACGTCTTCCAGTTCGTGCGCCTCATCGAAAATCACAGCGGCGGCTTCCGGCAGAATGCCCGCATCGGGCGCGCCGTCGGCTTGCAGCTTGATGGCGAGGTCGGCGAAAAACAGGTGATGGTTGACGATGACGATGTCGCTCTCCATCGCCTTGCGGCGCATTTCAGTGATGAAGCAGCGCTCAAACTCGCTGCACTTCTGGCCAATGCAAGCCTCGGCGCGAGCGTCGAGTTTATGCCAAAGCACGCTGGCCTCGGGCAGCTCCGCTAGTTCGGCGCGGTCGCCCGTGCTCGTCGTCTTTTCCCAGGCAGCGATGTCGCGATACTGCTCGATCTCCTCCAGGCCGCTCAATACCGGCTGATCGGTGAGGCCGTACAGCTTCTTGCGGCACAAATAATTGTTGCGACCTTTCATGTAGCAAACCGAAAGATGGGAGCTTGACCCTTCCCCATAGAGCGCCTGCTCGAGAAGAGGGACGTCTTTGTAAAAGAGCTGCTCCTGCAGATTCTTCGTACCGGTCGAGATGATGACGCGTTTGCCTGAGCGGATTACGGGCATCAAGTAAGCCAGCGTCTTGCCCGTGCCGGTGCCCGCTTCCACGATCAGATGACGCTTTTCTTCCAGAGCCTGCTCGACGGACTGCGCCATCTGCAATTGGCCGCGGCGGAATTCGTACGCCGGATGTGTGCGCGATAGCACTCCACCGGGAGCAAAGAATTGGTGCGGCGACGCGTCTTTGCCGCTAGGAAACACCCGATTTGAAGTCGACGAGGCCAAGAGTCTCTATAATACGAGTTCCACCAGGCAGCGGCCATGGAGCGGCGGCGCATTGTCCGCCCGCCCCACAAGACTCAATTTTGACTCAGCCCACTTACAATTCGTCCAGCACTCTCGCCACTACTGCAGCCGGCATTCCTACTATCGCCATCGTAGGACGCCCCAACGTGGGCAAGTCCACCCTTTTTAACCGCATCGTTGGGTCGCGGCGCGCCATCGTGGGCGACGAACCGGGGATCACCCGCGACCGGTTGTATGGCGATGCCGAGTGGGGAGGGCGCCAGCTGCGCATCGTTGACACGGGCGGCATTCTGCCCGAAGAAAAAGATTTGATTCCATCGGAAATCTATCGGCAAGCCCGCGTGGCGCTCAACGAGGCCGCGGCCATCATCATGGTGATCGACGGACGCACCGAGCTCGCCGGTCCCGACCTTGAACTGGTGCGGTTGCTGCGCAAGGCAAACCGGCCCTTGTTCCTGGCCGTGAATAAGGTCGACAGCGAGAAACAATCGTCGCTGGTCGACGACTTTCATCGCCTCGGAATTCAAAAGATGTTTCCGACTTCCGCGGAGCACGGGCGCGGCATAGATGATCTGCTCGATGCGGTTCTTGAAAGCCTGCCGGAAGAAAAGGCGGCAACCCGGCTTCGCTCAGGGCAAGCTTCTGACACGGAGACCGCACAGGAACCCACGGGCGAGGAACCGACGACAGAGACCGAAGACGCTCACGAGGTGAAGGTCGCCATCATCGGGCACCCAAACGTGGGCAAATCGACGCTGCTGAATTGCCTGACGTCCTCCGATCGGGCGATCGTCTCGCCGATCCCCGGCACCACACGCGACGCGGTCGACGAGATCATCGAGCACAACGGACGCCGCTTCCGCTTCATCGACACGGCAGGCATCCGCCGCAAGGGCAAGACGCACCTCATGGCCGAAAAACTTTCAGTAGTGATGGCGCGCAAGCATCTGGAAGGCGCTGACATCGCGCTGCTGGTCATTGATGCCACTGAAGGCGTAAGCCAGCTCGACGCTTCGATCGCCGGATACGCCCATGAGAGCGGATGCTCCATCATCATCGTGGTCAACAAGTGGGACCTGGTTATCAATCCTGGGAAGGTCAGCGGCAAAGAAACATCGGCGCGGCCGACGAAAGCTCAGCGCATGCGGGAGAGCAAGCGTCCCGGCGACCGCGACGCCTACGAGGAACGACTACGCCACGAGTTGAAGTTCCTGAATTATGCGCCGATTGTGTTTATTTCCGCGCAATCTGGCAAGGGCACGGAGAAGATCTTCCCTCTGCTCGAGGAAGTTGCGACGGAGCGCCGCAAGCGCGTGACCACTTCACAGATGAACCGTTTTATCGAGCGGGTGGATTTCGAGCGCGCGTCGGTTCCGATGCGGCAGCGTGTGAAGATTCTTTATATGACGCAGGCATCGGTGGCCCCGCCAACATTCGTGTTGTTCACTAACCGCGCCGTAAAGCTCCACTTTTCCTACCAGCGGTTTCTAGAGAACCAGATCCGCGAGGCCTTCGGATTTGTAGGAACGCCGATCTGGATCAAGAATCGAGCGAGGAATTCGTAGGCCGAGACGATGGTCGGCCCAAGCGCCTCGTCGATCCGTTTTAGACGGACCCGACGCTTACTGCGTAATCGTTGGTCCCCGGCGCTGATCCACCAAGAATGCAACCCGGATGATTCCGGCGGAGCGCACCTGGCCCAGCACCATCTTAACGGTGCCCCAGCGTGCTCGCACGTCTGCGACGACGTAAACCTTTCGTTCCACTTCTCGATCCTTTAGCTGATCCTGAATCTTCTGCACCAGGTCGTCCGACCAGATTGGGTCATTACCGAAGTAGACCTGGCCGTCACGCAGGATCGTTATCTTCATCGCTTCCTCCCGAAGCGCACCCGACATCGAGACAGGGTGCGACATATAGGGAAGGTCCGTGCTGACGCCGCGAGCTACCATTGGTTTGGCCGCTTCCGCAATCCACAGGATGAACACCACCACTATCAGCACGCTAGCGAACGCGGTGGTGTCGATACCGGTGAACACCTTCAGCGGCTTTTGCAGCTTCCGCACGAGTTCCATTTTTCTACCCACGCCGCATCGATGGAATGCCACCGGCGTAACCAACCTTTTGAACAGGGAAAGAAATTATTCCCCGCTCAACTCCTGCCCCTTCGTCAGCAGACCGATGCGCTGGACGCCCGCGTGATGTGCCAAATCAATCACGTCGGCGACGTACAGAAAATCCACGTCCGCGTCGCCACGAACGAAGGCCACCTTCTCGGCACGCTTCAGATAGATCTGCCCCAGCCGCAACTCTAAATCCTCCCAGCGCACATCGTCCTGATTGATCTTCACGGTTGGCGGCGCGTCTTTCGAAGTCCACACCACTTGGATCACTACGGTGCCTTCAGGCTCGGGCGTGGACGTTGGATCTTTGGGCGGTTGTGGAATCTGCACCTTCTCTCCATACTCCGGATCGATCGCCACCACCAGCATGAACATGATGATCAGGGTCAGCAGCACGTCAATCAGCGGTGTGACGTTAATCTGCGGACCGCGCGCACCTCCGCCTGCCATTGAAAACGCCATGGAAGTTGCTCCTCTCAGGCACGCGCGTGTCTGCAACATCAGACACCTCTCGAGCTCTTCAAGTTCCGCGTTCTTGTGCACCGAAGCTGAATTGTGCGAGCCGCGAGGTTGCGTCTTGCGACGCATCCCGTGCATTATGAAGGAACGGTCGCGATGCCAGACCAGCGGCCTCCAAAACCATGACTCGCTCGCCGCGACCCACTGTGTTTGCTCTTGCGCTTCTCGCCGTGGTCTTTGTGGCGCCGCTCGCGCACGCGCAAGACAACTACGAAATCCAGGTTTACGGTTCCGACACTGTTCTGCCGCGTTCGACCATGGTTGAGATTCATTCCAATTTCACCGTGGACGGAAGCAAAGCCGTGCAGGACGGCATGCTGCCCACCAATCACGCCGAGCACGAAACCCTCGAAATCACGCAGGGAATCAACGACTGGGCCGAGGTAGGCTTCTATCTGTTTACGAGTATTCAGCCGAACGACGGGTGGCAGTGGGTGGGCGATCACGTCCGCCCGCGCGTGCGCGTGCCCGAGAAGTGGCACTGGCCGGTGGGTGTGAGCTTGTCGAACGAGATCGGCTACCAGCGTGCTGCGTTCTCGCCCGATACGTGGACGTGGGAGATTCGGCCCATCATCGACAAAAAAATCGGCTCCTGGTACCTGGCCTTCAATCCCGCGCTGGACCGCTCGTTTCACGGACCGAGTGTGAATCAAGGGGTTACATTCTCCCCCAACGCGAAGGTCAGTTACGATTTCACCAGGAAAATCGCGGGCGGGCTGGAGTACTACGCCTCCTACGGTTCGCTGACAGGTTTTGATGCATTGCGTGACCAGCAGCAGCAATTTGTCCCAGCCATTGATATTGATTTCGCTCCCGAGTGGGAGTTCAATTTTGGCGTGGGGGTTGGGACGACTCGTTCCACCGACCACCTCATTGTGAAATGTATTGTGGGCCGCAGGTTTTCATGGCCCCATGCAAAAAAGTGAGACGAGTGTCGCGTTTCGTAAGCCGATCCTTTGCCGCTGATCTCTATTCGTAGCGCAACGCTTCGACCGGATCGAGTTTCGACGCCCGCATCGCTGGTACCAGACCGCTGATCACCCCCACGATCAGTAATACCGCGCCGGAAAGAATCACAGTCATCATCGAGATACGAAGATGAATGTCGCCCTGCCCGGAATCGTCTTCAAATAAAGGTCCCATCATGGGCAGCGTGCCGACGGACCACGCGATCAGGTACGACAGCAACACGCCGATGGCTCCGCCGATCAGCATGATCAGAAGAGTCTCGGCCAGGAACTGCATTTTGATGTGACGCTTCCGCGCTCCCAGCGCACGCCGCAAGCCGATCTCGCGAATGCGTTCGTCCACTGACACCAGCATGATGTTCATCACGCCCACGCCGCCGATGCCAAGAGTCAATGTCCCGATGAATGTCAGCAGCACCTGCAATCCGATCGTGAGCCCATCGATGACCGGGCGAAACTCATCGCGCCCGAACATCTGGAAGGCCTTGGGATCGGTCGGGCGAGAAATTCTGTCGCGTCGCCACAGCCGCCAGCACCTGGGCCATCGCCTTCTTTTCGAACTGCGGTGCGATCGGCTCGAATACCATCACCGCCGCATAACGCGTGTTCCAAAGATCGCCCGCCGCAGAATACGGAATCCACGACGAGTCATCGTCGCTTGAGAAGTAATTGCTGAGCTGAATCTTCCGTGCCATCACGCCAATCACGGTGAAGCGTACGCCTGAAACTTGCACGGTCTCGCCCACCGCTGGGCGCCCGCTGAACAGTTCCTCCTTGAGGCGTCCACCCAGAAAGATCACGCGCCGCCGTTCGAGTTCGTCCTCGGCATTGATCCAACGGCCTTCCGACGGGACTTCGTTCCGCATCTCGCCATATTCCGGACAAACTCCGCGCACCGGCGCGGTCCCCACCATGCGGTCCCCGTAGGCAAGTCCTGGGCGCCGTACCGTTTCGAGGCACACATGTTTCACTAGCGGAGCCGTCTGCTTCACCATGTCCAGGTCGGCCTGCTCGAGGACGACTTTCTTCCCGGCGCGCTGACCGCCGGGTTGCTCGCTGGTCTGCTGCGGCCAGCAGATGACCACGCTCTTGCCGAATGCGTCGAAACCATGCACCAGCACGCTGCGGAAGCTGTTGCCATAGGCGATCAGCAGAGTCACGGTCGCGATGCCCCAGACGATCCCCAGCATCGTCAGGAAGCTGCGGGTCAAGTTCCGCTTCAGCGCGATCCAGGCTTCGAGAATGATTTCAATCAGCAATTCTACCCACCTGCTTCATACCGCAGCGCTTCAATCGGATCAATCGACGCCGCTCTTCGTGCCGGATACAGCGCCGCGCCCACGGCAATCGCTCCCAGCAGCCCGGCAGCAATTAAGCCTGAACTCCAACTCGGAATCAGCCCGGCAAAGAAATCGGGCATCGGCAACAGGTTCACCAACGCACAGAATCCAAACGCCACACCCAGGCCGATTCCTCCGCTCAACAACGCGATGATCAGGGCTTCAATAAAGAATTGCCGCAGAATCGTCCCCGCCGGCGCGCCAATGGCTTTACGCACGCCAATCTCTCGCGTCCGCTCCCGTACCGCAACCAGCATCACGTTCATTACGCCGATGCCGCCCAACAGCAGGGTCACGATTCCAACCGCTCCCAAAAAAAACTTCATTCCATCGGTCATCGTCTTGAAGGCCTGCGCTTCCTGCACCGTATCCCAGATCGGACAGGCTTCCTTGTCGTTGGGATCGTAGCGGTGCATGCGGGCCAGCGCCACGCGCACTTCGCGCTTGCAGTCGAGGTGCTGGTCGACCGATTTCGGCGTTACCAGAAGTTGATCGAACGTGGAATTGGTCCCAGGAGGCTTGTCGGGAAAATCCCTTCGCATTGCCGCAAAGGGCAGGAAGACTTTGCTCACATCCCAGCCGTCGTAACTGGAATCCTGTTTCTTCTTCGCCATCACGCCAATGACGGTGTAAGGAAAATCATTCAGATAGATCGTGTCGCCCACGGGATTGCGCCCTGGAAACAGTTGTTTCGCCGCCTCCGAACCGAGAAATGCCACACGCCGCGCTTCCCGCATGTCGTCCCAGTCATAGAACCGCCCGGCTCCGACATCGAGACTGCGAATGTAGCTAAACTGCGGATACGATCCCGTGACTGTGAAAGCCGCATTGTTGAAGTTGGAGTGGATGCGCACCGTGTCTTGCTCAAGCTCGGGGATCGCGTACTCGCAGTCCGGAGCGTCCGCTTGCACAGCCGCGACATCCGGGTCCTCCCAATGAACTATGCGTCCGGCATGCAGGCCGCCCGCCTGCAGGCTGGTGCGGCCGTGGAAGACGATCATCACATCCTTGCCGAGGTTCCGCTCCTGGGCTTCCTGGCCTTTGCGCAGCCCTTCGCCAGCGGCCACCATCAGTACAATCGACACAATCCCCCAGGCAATCCCGAACATCGTGAGGAATGCCCGGAGCTTGTGCGACCACAAAGTACGCAGAACATCGAGGATGAGATCGCGCACCGTCATAACACTTGGTTGGACGCGGGCGGGGACAGAAGGTAATCTCCCCGGAGCCGGCTTACCGGTTGATACGCAGTTGACAGGCTTTTTGTTGCAGAAAAAACGAGAGGGGCCGCTGTGTGCGACACGTCCTCGGACCCCGGTGGGGGCGAGAGAAGCTCGGATGCGCCTCGTGCGACTCAGGCCTTCACAGCCGTTGCTGCGACCCGATTGATCCACCCGTCGAATTCCCGTAGCGCGGCTTCACACTGCAGCCGATGCCGTTCTTTGCGATCGCGAATCTTCTTCTCCAGCGGAGGCAGCAGATCGAAAGTGATATTTGCCGGCTGAAAATTCTTCGCATCGGCATGGGTTACATAGTGAGTCAGAGAGCCGAAAGCCGAGGACCGCGGTGCGGCCTCAATCTCGGTTCCCGAACTCAGCGCGGCAGCGTGCATTCCGGCCAGGAGTCCGGTGGCAATCGACTCCACGTAGCCCTCGACCCCGCAAATCTGCCCGGCAAACAAGACCTGCGGATGCGACTTCATTTGCAAGGTCTCGCGCAACAAAGTCGGCGAGTTGATGTAGGTGTTGCGGTGAATCTGCCCGTAGCGCAGAAAGCGCGCGCTCTCGAGGCCCGGAATCAGACGCAGCACGCGCGCCTGCTCGCCAAACTTCAAATGATTCTGGAATCCCACCAGGTTGTAGGAATCCGCCCGCAGGTTCTCCTGCCGCAACTGCACCACCGCATACGGCATCTTGCCGGTGCGGGGATCGATCAATCCCACCGGCTTCATCGGGCCGAAGCGCAGAGTGTCGCGACCGCGCCGCGCAATCTCTTCAATCGGCAGGCAGCTCTCGAAGTAGTTCAGCTTTTCCCACTCGCGCTCCTCGACCGACTGCGCCGTCAGAAGTTCATCATAAAAGCGGTCGTATTCCTGCGGCGTCATCGGGCAGTTAATGTAATCCGCCGATCCTTTGTCATACCGCGCCGCCATGTACACTCGCCCCATATCAATCGAGTCAGCCTCGACGATCGGGCTGATCGAATCGTAAAAATACAAATGTGGATTCTGAATGGAAGAACTGTGACCAGCAGGATCGTGTGGCAGTGGGCGACTCGCCCGCTCAGGTTTCGACTCCAGCGAGCTAAGTCGCGCGATCTCCGCAGCCAGCCCATCGGAAGTAAGCGGCCCGGCCGCGATGATAGTTACTCCGCCTCGCTCATCGATCTTCGTGACTTCTTCTCGTTTGATTGCGATGCGCGGCTCGCGCGAGATCGCCTCCGTTACCCGAGCCGCGAATGTAACGCGGTCCACAGCGAGGGCGTGACCGGCCGGAACCGCGCACTCCCGCGCAATCTGCAGCAGCAGCGAACCCGCGCGCCGCATCTCTTCCTTCAGCAGCCACGGCGCCGTATTCTCGCTATCGGATTTCAGCGAGTTCGAGCACACCAGTTCGGCGAAGTCCCCCGTCTGGTGCGCCGGGGTCGCGCGCACGGGACGCATCTCGAACAGTTCCACCTGCATGCCGCGCCGCGCACATTGCCACGCGGCCTCAGACCCAGCCAGTCCCGCCCCTATGATTTTGATGATTGCCATTCTGTCGACTTCGACACGCTATTTTGTCAGGCGGGCTTTTCGCGGCTCGTGAATTCTCTCGTTCCGTTCCAGCATTTCGATAAACTCACGAATCTTTCGGGCGCGCGTTTCCGCTTTCTTCACTGTCTGAATTCTAAACAGGACAGCATATCGATTCGCGCCGTCGAGCGAATGAAAGAATTTCCGGGCTCGCGAACTCGCGTTCAAAGCCACCCGAAAATCCTCCGGGACCGCAGCCGCTTTCGGCGAGTCATAAGCTGCGTCCCACCTTCCGGCTTTCTTTGCAGCTTCAACGGCTTCGAATCCCGCAGCCTTCATTCGACCGCGTGCGATCAGGGCAACAGCCCTTTCGCGATTGATCTTCGACCACACGCTGTTCGGCGATCGCCCGAGAAATCGTTGCAGCCACGCCATCTCGCTCTCGCCTCGCTTCTGCCCGTCGATCCATCCGTAACACAAAGCCACTTCCAACGCCTCGCCATAAGTCACCGATCGCAGGGCCGATCCCTTTTTCGCCAGCCGCAACCACAGGCCCTCAGAGTCGCGATGATTCTTGTCCAGCCATCTCGCCCAATCCGCCTGGCTCGCAAAGCAACGCACAGGGCCACTTGACCTGCCGATCGGTGACTTTATTGTTTTCTTAGTTGTCACTGCGCCTTCTCTGCCAGCCGCCGCAATGCTTCATCGGTAAGAAGCACCGCTCTCCACTGATCGCGAAAGTCGCTCCCAGTTCCATGTACAGGGCAATCGCCTTCTCGTTCCAGTCAAGCACTTCCCAGTGTATGCCGTAACAGCGCTCGTCGACCGCAATGCGCGCAACCGCGGCCAACAGCGCTTTCCCGATGCCGCGACTCCAAAACGACTCCCGCACGAACAGATCTTCCAGAAACAATCCTGGGCCCGTCCAGGTCGAATAGTATGGAAAAAATAAAGCATATCCCGCGTGCTGCCCATCCCACTCGGCGATCAATGCGCGAAAACGCGGATGGTCGCCGAATCCATCCCGCGCCAGATCTTCGGCGCGGATGGTCACCTGGTCGAGTTCCCCCTCATACTCGGCCAACTCGCGAATCATAGTCCGCAGCAGTGGCGCGTTATCAATGGTGGTAAAACGAATGCGAAGGGGAACTTGAAGGGGCAGGGCCGAAACTCCTCTCGGGTCTGACAAAATAGCTCTTTCCATCGGATCGGCCTGCGCGTGTGAGCTTTTCAGGCTGCTGCAGAGACGCGATAAGCCAGGATCTGAAAGAGAATGCGCAGAATACACGAATGGCGAGCCCGGAGGGAACTGTCGCGGCGCGGCACACATTTCACTTTTCTGTCACGGGAGCGGCTGCGGCCGCAACCAGCACCCATCCGCGTTTTTTGTACACCCAGGTATCCACGAACCGCCAGCGCCTCACCTGCGGCTTTGCGCCCTGGAGATCTCGCTCCCGATAGGTTCCGATTGCGATGGCCGTGGTTCCGAACGTGCGCACAATCATAGGTTCCATCACGATCTGACTGATTTGCGGGTGTGCGTCCTTGATCCTCAATAGGTATTCGCTCTTGGTCACCAGCCTGCCGTACTCGACGTAGACCAGAGAATTATCAAAAATCAGATCCAGGACGCGGTTGTCGTTGTGCGACTGGCCCTCCACCCATTCGTGTTCGAGTTCACGAAGGGCGGCGGCGGTGCCGCCTTGATTGATCTCCTGCGAGAAAACTGGGAACGTGCAGACCATGATCAACAGCAAGCCCATCGGCCGGACGAGGCGCGCCACCCCGACCACCAAGCCGCTGAAAAGGCGCAACGCCTCGAGAGGCTTCAGTCGCGAGTGAGAGTTACGACACTTGAAATTGATGCCCATTGCCCATTCCTGTAAAGCCATGTGTCCACGAAACGCTCGTGGCGCGTAAATGCCTTGCCATGCTGCACGCCCACTGTCTTGAAAATTCCAGTGATGATGGCGGTGTCGCCGTGCAGCCGCACCATCATCGATTCTGTCAACAGTTCCAGGGTTTGGGAGGCGCTTACGTCTGCCAGGACATCCGCCTTGGTATGCAGCCCGCCGTCGGAGCTGACACACACGAATCCATCGTCCAGAATCCTGGCCAGCGCCTTCGGGTCCTTGGACATGTAGGCCTGCGCCCACACATGCTCCATGGCAACGAGTTTCGACTCCGCATCGGCCTCGGGGCTCTGCTGTCCGCGGACTGGCGGGGTTCCAGCGAAAGCCATCAGCGCAAGCAAAATCATGGTTCTCGTTCTCATTGCACTCACCGTCCGATGAGAGTCGACTGGCTGGCTACGCACAACCAATTTTCACCCCTCAGCACCCAGGTATCGATAAACCGCTCGCGGTGCGAATATGGCTTCCCATTCTGCGCGCCCGTTTCGCGATACACTCCACTCACGATCGCGACCGGGCCGTAGACATGTACCGTCATTGATTCGCACAAGATCTGCTCGGCATGTATGGATTGAGATGCCACGCTGGCGAGGTACTCAGCCCGATTCATCAGCGTGCCGTCAATTTCGACGTAGACCATCTCCGGCGCAATGAGCATCTCCACCGCTTTTACGTCTTTCCCTTGCACGGCATGGTTCCATGCCAGCTCGAGCGTCAGAATGCGCGAGTCCTCGGCCTGCACGGGGCCCGCTTGCGTCTGGCCTCGGGGCGCCATCAACAACAACAAGATCACAGAAAACAGTTTCCCCATCTAGACTCCTCATTCGCCGGTACATCCAAGCTCCCAGCCTCCTTGAAGCCGCGAATCCCGTCCCGGCCAGGTTTTCCTTGGACGATCGGCGTGGCGTGACTCGAAGTAAGCGAACCAACCGCAGTTCTCTGACAGCCGCAACCGGGTTTCACGTAGGCTCTATCGGCAATTCGCAGCGTTGCTTCAGGTTGGGCAGCCTTTCGACCAGCCTTCATCTATGATTGACTGTTCTGCTTTTGACCCTGGAGGACCGTATGGCTCGTATTAGTCTGGTTGCCCAAGAAACAGCCTCACCTGAAGTTAAGGAGATCTACGACAAGGCACTGCGTGGCAAGCCGGGCAACGCGCAGAAAGCGCTCGCCCATCGTCCGGAGATGCTTAAGAACTTTCTAAGCTTCTACGCCAGCGTGGGGCGCTCCCTCGATCGCAAGCTCTATGAATTGATTTACCTTCGCATCTCCCTCATCAACGGATGCCACTACTGCGCCCAGCATCATGTGGCGGCTTCGAAGCGGGTCGGGCTGACCGCAGAGGATTGGTCCGCACTCAAAGCCGGAGATTATTCGCTCTACAGCGAAAAAGAAGGCACTGCACTCATCTACGTCGAGAAATTAACGCGCACGCCGCACGACATCGGAGACGTCGACTTCGCGCCCCTGAAAACGCAGTTCTCTGAACCGGAGATCGTCGACATCCATCTGCTGACCGGCCTCGCCAACCTCACCAACCGCTTTACCGACCCGCTGGGGCTGGAACTGGAATTTCCGGAAGAAAAGATCTGAAAGATTGAGTAATTGAGGAATCTAGCCACTGAGGAATTTCAAGAGCGAGCCCGCTGCGTTTTTCAATTACTCAATTACTAAAATCCCCAATCTGCTAGAGAATTTCCCGCGCATCCCCCACCCGCCGCGTCACATGCTCACGATCCAAATACTCCAGAAGCGGGATCGCGTACTTTCGGCTGACTCCGGTCAGCTCCTTGAACGTGGCTACATCCATCTTCGGAGATCGTGCTTTCTGCGCCGCGATCAGCCGGCGCAACCCCTCCAGCGCGCTCCGGTGAAATACTAGTTCTTCCGAAACCTTGATCAGCAATTTGTCCCGCAGCAGCAGCGTGACGATCTTCTGAGCGCGGGCCTTGTCCACTTTGAGGCCGGCGATCACTTCCTGGAGAGCGGGCACCCTCAAGCCGGCCCCCGCGAACGCCGCTTCGATCTGCGTCCTAGATGCGGCCTCCTCGTCCTTCATGACTACACCGTACCCCGGCAGCCGCACCAGATCGCCAGCGGCTTCGATTTTTTTTCCCGAGACAGCCGATCGAGCGCCGCCGCGAAGACTTCCGACGACGCTTTCACCTGCTCGCGCAGCGCTTCCCGTGCCATCCCGCCCACCAGCGGGTTTCTTTCATGAAATTCCTTGACCGAAATCAGAATGAGTTCTTGGAGGCCGACGATTGCAGCATCATTTACCAACAGGTCGGCGATCCGCAGCACGTGCCCCTCTTTCACTGCCTCGGCGAGTCGCGCTTCAATGAAGTTCCTGGTCCGCCCAGTTTCGGCGACAAGTTGCAACATCGGGATCCCGTTGTGACCTTGCCTCGCAATGCGTGTTTTCAGCATCGGTTCCGGATTGCCGGCCGCCAAAATCTCAAGGAAACTTTCGTGTCCAGGCATTCGCAGAATTGGAGCCGGATCGAGCACAACCCCGCCGCCGATAGTTACGACTGGCGAGAACTGGCGGATGATGAACCGGTCTCCGGGCAGCAAGAGTGCCAGCTCGGGAAGCTTCAGCCGCGCGAAAGCCTGCGAGCCTGGAGCGAGTTGCTTGACGGCATGGAGCTCGATCTCCGCAACCGTTTCCATCGTATTGGAATGGAAGTGCACTCGCGCACGGGATTTCAGCGGCCGCGGTGCGGAGGGCAGCAAGCTCAGGCGCACATCCAGGCGACGCGTTGCCGTAAATGTCGAAGCCTGCGCCAGCGTCATGCCACGCGACAGATCGTCTATGCTGGCTCCCGCCAGGTTCAACGCAGTGCGCTGGCCGGCGACCGCCGCGTCGGCCGATTGTCCGTGCACCTGCATTCCACGAACCCGAACTCTCTGGCCAGTGGGAAATACTTGCAGCTCTTCTTCGCGATGGATCGTTCCCGCCACCAGCGTTCCGGTCACAACCGTGCCGAATCCCTTCATGGTAAACACGCGATCTACAGGCAAACGGGCCAGAGCGCCCGAGTCTCGCGGTTGCACTTCCCCCGCTACAGCGGTAAGCGCGTGTTTCAGATCGTCCAGCCCATCACCGGTCAGCGAGCTCACTGCAACGATCGATTTTGCGTTGTCTGAGTTTGAGTTGTCCAAAAAAGTCCCGCGCAGAAACTCTTCCACCTCCAACCGCACCACATCGAGCGTCTCCGCATCCACTGCGTCTGACTTGGTGAGCACCGTGAGGCCGCGCTGCACGCCGAGCAGTTGCAGGATGTCGAAGTGCTCCCGGGTCTGCGGCTTGATCGACTCGTCGGCCGCAATGACCAGCAGCACCAGATCGATGCCACCCACGCCCGCCAGCATATTGCGCACAAAACGCTCGTGCCCTGGTACGTCGACAAAGCCGATGTGCAACGGCTCACCGTTCGCACCTGCCAAGTCGAGATGCGCAAAGCCGAGGTCAATGGTGATGCCGCGGCGCTTCTCTTCTTCCAGTCGGTCGGCATCGATCCCGGTTAGCGCCTTCACCAGCGCCGTCTTTCCGTGGTCGATGTGCCCTGCCGTTCCTACGACGATCGATTTCATAGATTCCAGAATCGTAGCAGGAGAGCCGGGCAGGGAACGCCGCGCGTTTTACCACGGGCTACCCTCCTGCGCCTCAAAATGCGACAATAGAAACTCCTCCCATGGCGACCTCTTTGACTTCTGCCTTTTCCCCGGAGACTCTCCGACAGCACGGCCTCACGCCCGAGGAATTTGAGAAGATCAAGCACCTCCTCGGCGGCCGCGAGCCCACCATCGCCGAACTCGGCATCTTCAGCGTGATGTGGAGCGAGCACTGCTCCTATAAATCGTCGCGCATTCACCTGAAACGCCTGCCCACCCGCAGCAAGCTCGTGCTGCAAGGTCCGGGCGAAAACGCCGGCATTATCGATATCGGCGACGGCTGGGCCTGTGCTTTCAAAATCGAATCCCACAATCACCCGTCGTTCATCGAGCCGTTTCAAGGCGCGACCACCGGCGTAGGCGGCATTCTGCGGGACATTTTCACCATGGGCGCCAGGCCGGTCGCGGTCATGGACTCGCTCCGCTTTGGCCCGATCACGGCATCCCAAGGTGTCTCTCAAAAAGAACTCCACAAGAATCATTCCGTGCTGGAGGGAGTGGTCAGCGGCGTGGCCTCCTACGGCAACTGTTTCGGGGTGCCGAATCTGGGCGGCGAAACTAAGTTCGAGCCCTGCTACTCGGGCAATCCGCTCGTGAATGCGTTTGCGCTCGGCCTGGTGCGAAAGGATGAAATCTTCTACGCCAAGGCCGCAGGCGAAGGCAATCCGGTGATCTACGTCGGAGCCAAGACCGGACGAGACGGCATCCACGGCGCCACCATGGCCAGCGAAGAATTCAGCGAAGCTTCGGAAGCGAAGCGCCCCAACGTGCAGGTCGGAGATCCCTTCCTGGAAAAGCTTCTGCTCGAAGCCTGCCTCGAAGCCATGCAGACCGGCGCGATCGTCGGCATTCAAGATATGGGCGCAGCGGGTCTGACTTGTTCGACCTGCGAGATGGGCGGACGCGGCAGCGTGGGGATTGAAATCGAACTCGACCGCGTGCCGCAACGTGAAACGGGGATGACTCCGTACGAGATCATGCTTAGCGAATCACAGGAGCGCATGCTGCTTGTGGCCCAAAAGGGCCGCGAGGTCGAGGTCTTTCGCGTTTTCGAAAAATGGGGACTCGACGCGGTTGAAGTGGGCAAGGTCACAACAGACAATAAACTGCGCGTGCTTGAGCACGGCAAGGTTGTGGCCGAGATTCCGAATCCGGCGCTGACGGACGATGCTCCGGTATACAAACGTCCGCTGGCGCGATGGGAACCGCCGGTGCCGCGCGAAATGCCGGAAAGCGTCAAACTGGGTAAGACCCACGATTTCACTGCCGATCTCGAGCAAATGCTGGCCAGCCCGAATATCTGCAGCAAGCGCTGGGTCTGGCAGCAGTACGATCACATGGTGCAGACCAACACGGTCGAATCCCCGGGAGCGGGCGATGCCGGAGTGATCCGCATTAAACCTTCGAATCCAGGCGGGGCGCAGCGCGGGCTGGCGATGGCGCTCGACGGCAACGGGCGCTGGTGTTATCTCGATCCGCGGCTGGGAGCAATGCACGCCGTCGCCGAAGCCGCGCGCAAGGTTGCGTGCTCGGGCGCGACTCCCGTAGGCGCAACCAATTGCCTGAACTTCGGCAATCCCGAAAAGCCGCACATCATGTGGCAGTTCTCGCAGACCATTGACGGAATCACGAAAGCTTGCGAAGAGCTGGAAATCCCCATCACCGGCGGCAACGTCAGTTTTTACAATGAGACACTGGGCGAAGGGATTTATCCCACGCCCGTGCTTGGCGTTGTGGGAATTCTCGACGATGTGCACAAAGCCGCGAAAATGCACTTCGCCGCGCCGGGACGCGCGATTGTGCTATTGCGCGCGGGAGACGCGGGCGATATCACCGATGCAGAGACCGAGTTCGGGTCGTCGGAGTACGCGAAGGAAGTTCTGGGCAAACTTTGGGGATATCCGCCGGAACTCGATCTGGAGCGAGAGGTCGGGTTACAGAAGGCTATCATCGAATTGATCACGCATGGCCTGGTAGATTCCGCACATGATTGCGCCGATGGCGGACTAGCGGTCGCATTGTCTGAAAAAGCATTCCCGAAAAACGTAGGAGCACGCGTGAACCTTGCGTCCAGCGGGCTTCCGGGAGAGTTTGTTCTGTTTGGAGAAGACGCAAGCCGGATCGTAATCTCTTGCGACCGGGATAAGCTGGCACAAATCAAAGAAATAGCGGCGAAGCGCGGCGCGGCCGCGGATGAGATTGGAGAGACGATTCCGGGCCGGCTGGAGATCTCGCTCGACGGTAAGGTCATGATCTCAGCGGAGATTTCGGAGCTGAATGCGTCTTATGAAGGGGCGGTGGAAGCGGCGCTGCGAACGGATCTGGAATTAGTAAGGCAATAACTACAAGCCATAGAGCAGGAGCGAAATGCTTTCTTCCGACAAATTTCACGACGAGTGCGGTGTGGTGGCGATCTTCAACCACCCCGAAGCGGAGAAGTTGGCCTACCTGGGTCTGCATGCCCTGCAGCATCGCGGCCAGGAATCCGCCGGGATTGTCACGTCTGACGGGCTGACTTCCCACTCGCACAAGGCCATGGGTTCGGTGGCCGACATCTTCACCGAAGATGTGCTGTCGAAAATGCGCGGCATGCTGGCCATCGGCCATACGCGCTACTCCACTGCCGGAGACTCTGCTCTGCTCAATGCGCAACCGATCCTGGTGCAATCGAACAAGGGGTCGATTGCCGTGGCCCACAACGGCAACCTCACCAACGCACAGCACGTACGCGCGCGCCTCGAAAGTCAGGGCTCGATTTTTCAGACCAACAGCGACACCGAGGTCATCGTTCATTTGATCGCTCTTTCCAAGGAACACACGCTGCCCGAAGCAGTGGCGGACGCGCTGCGACGCGTCGAGGGAGCGTTTTCGTTGGTGATGATGAGCAACGACCGCGTGTTCGCGGTCCGCGACCCGCGCGGCTTCCGGCCGCTTGCCATGGGCCGCATCGCAGCGTTGGAGGGACAAAAGCACGACACCATCGTCTTCGCCTCCGAGACCTGCGCGTTCGACTTGATCGGCGCCGATTATGTGCGCGACGTGAAGCCAGGCGAACTCATCGTTGTTGGGCCAGAAGGAATAAGCTCGCGGTTCTACTCGACGGCCGAGCCGCAGTCGAGCTGCATCTTTGAGCATGTATATTTCTCGCGTCCAGACAGTGTTGTCTTCGGCCGCGCCGTGCAGACCAGCCGCGAAGAACTGGGGCGCCAGTTGGCGCGGGAAGCCGGAGTGGAGGCCGATTTGGTGGTTCCCGTGCCCGATTCTGGCGTAACCGCCGCTGTGGGCTACGCGGCCGAGAGCGGCATTCCGTTTCGTTTTGCCCTGATTCGCAATCACTACGTCGGACGCACTTTCATCGAACCCAGCCAGAGCGTCCGCGACTTTGGCGTAAAGCTCAAGCTGAACCCCGTGCGCTCTCTGCTGCAAGGCAAACGCGTTGTACTGATCGATGATTCGATTGTACGCGGCACTACCAGCAGGAAAATTGTGCGCATGATCCGCAACGCCGGGGCCAAGGAAGTCCACATGCGCATTTCGTGCCCGCCAACTATTTCGCCCTGTTATTACGGCGTGGACACGCCTTCGAAAAAACAGCTCATTGCCGCCAACAAATCGATCAGCGAAATTCGCGACTACATCGGTGCCGACTCGCTGGCCTATCTCTCGCTCGAGGGTCTCAAGAAAGCTTGCGGTGAGGGTGAGAACATTTCGTATTGCTCGGCTTGCTACACGGGGAATTATCCGACTGAGATCATCGATGTCGAAGAAATTCTGCCAGCCGCCGTGCGACGGTAGCACGGCCTAGCGCAGCGGCTTCCGCGCTCGTGCGACCCTCGGGATCGACTGCAGATCCGGACTAATGCATACCTCATCCCAGCGACTTAGCAGATGTTTCACCGCGTCTGCAATCGTGCCGCTAATTTCTATGATGAGCCATCCGCCTGGACGCAGCGCGGCGTGAGCCTCAGGAATCAGCCGGGCGATGATCTCGGTCCCAGTGGCCCCGGCAAACACGGCCCGGCGCGGCTCAAACTTGCGCACTTCCAATTGAACCTGATCTTCTTCCGATTCGCCAACATACGGCGGGTTCGACACGACCAGGTCCAGGTCAGTGAGGTCGAGCCCTTGAAAAAGATCTGCCTGATGAAACTGGATGCGGTTCTCGAACTGAAGTCGAGCAGCGTTGGCGCGAGCGATTTCGAGGGCATCCGCCGAGATGTCGCTGGCATGAATTTCAGCGCCAGGAAATTCCTTTGCCAACGCCAGCGCAATGCAGCCGGAACCCGTTCCAACATCGAGCACGCGGGTCGTGTGGTGCGGGCACTCTTGCCCGTCCGCCCCCTCCGCCAAAGCTAGTTCCAACACGGTTTCGATGATGTGCTCAGTCTCCGGGCGCGGAATGAGAACGGCCGCCGTCACGATAAGATCCATGCCCCAGAATTCCTGATGTCCCGTGATGTATTGCGTCGGCATTCCCCGCGTCCGTTCGGCAAGCGCAAATTCGTACCGAGTTTGTTCGTCGGCTGAAAGTTCGAGCTCAGGATGAGCGAAGAGGTAAGCGCGGTCGCAATTCAACGTGAACATGAGCAGCAACTCGGCGTTCAGACGTGGGGATGGTACTTGGTTGGCAGTGAGACGAGCTACGGCCGATGTAAAACTTTTCCTGAGCTGCATTCTTTCGCAAGTCTCTTATTATTCCTGACTGGGGTGTGTCTGCTTCCACTGATAGCGAAGATAGATCATCTGACCAATATGGTGTTGCATATGCGCCGCACACTGCAGAATCATCGCAAGGCGGGTCGTGGCGTCGGTACCAGACCCCGAGTATTCTGCCGACCAATCTTCGGCCGATTGCACACCGATGGTCCGTAGCGCCATCATGACCGCATCATCGAAACGCCGCAGCGCGTCCTCTTTTGCGGGAGGATTCGAGTCGTTGAATTCGCGCGGCCGGTCGCGCACATATCCGGTCTTCGCGATCTGCGCACCGATGTAGTAATTCAAGTTCCCGGTCAGGTGCAGAACGAGATGGCCAATACTATTTCCGTAGGGGAACGGCTTTTGCCAGAACTGATCGTTGCGCAGCGGCGCGGCGAGTTCGCGGACTCTCGCCGCATTCGCGGTGTAACGGTCGGCTAGAACCGAAGCCAGCGTCTTATCAAGCCCAGGCATAATCCCACTCACTTCTTCGCGGGCCACTATTCCCGCGGCTCCCCCTAAACCACGCTTCCCGCTTCCTGTTTCATCTTCTCAGCCTGGTAGTACGTTGTGAGCGCCTCGATGAGCGGCTGTAATTTTCCGTCCATCACAGCTTCGAGCTGGTGGATGGTAAATCCAATGCGGTGATCGGTCAGCCTGTTCTGCGGAAAATTGTAAGTACGGATCTTCTCGCTCCGGTCGCCGGATCCAACCATCGCCTTGCGTTCCTTGGCCAGCGCCTGCTGCTGCTTCTCCATTTCAATTTCGTAGAGTCGCGAGCGCAACACCCGCATGCCTTTTTCCCGGTTTTTGATTTGTGATTTTTCGTCCTGGCAGCTCACGACCGTATTGGTGGGAAGATGCGTGATGCGCACTGCCGAGTACGTCGTGTTCACGGACTGGCCGCCTGGCCCAGAGGAGCAAAACGTGTCGATGCGCAAATCCTTGGCTTCGATCTTGATATCTACATCTTCGGCTTCCGGGAGCACCGCAACCGTAACGGCCGAAGTGTGGACGCGCCCCTGCTGCTCGGTAGCCGGCACGCGCTGCACGCGGTGCACCCCGCTTTCATACTTGAGCTGCGAGAAGACCCGATTGCCTTCGATGATGGCGATCACTTCTTTCAGTCCGCCGGCAGACGATTCCGAGGACGAAAGCACTTCGACCTTCCAGCGCTGCGTCTCCGCGTACCGGGTATACATGCGGAAAATCTCGGCGACGAAGAGCGTAGCTTCGTCTCCGCCAGTGCCAGCGCGAATTTCCAGAATGACGTTCTTTTCGTCGTTCGGATCCTTGGGCAGCAGCAGAACTTTCAGGTCTTCCTCGACGGCGCCGACGCGAGCTTCCAGCTGGTCGAGTTCATCCTGAGCGTAGGCGCGCATCTCAGGATCTTTTTCTTCCGCGAGCATCGCCTTGCTCTCTCGGATGCCCTTGGCCAGATCCTTGTACTCGCGGTACTTTTCCACCATGGGCGCAATTTCAGCGTGGGCCTTGGCAGTTTTTTGGTATCTCGCCGAGTCGTTCACAATCTCCGGCGATGCCAGAGCGCTGTTCAGCTCTTCGTAGCGGGCTTCGATTTGGTCGAGTCGTTCAAACATTGGAATATCTCGTAGAGACTATAGCTTGCTAGTTTTTGTTGGCTATGTCTCAGCTCGCGCCGCAGCTCCGTATCGGAGGCGAAAGACGTAAAAAGTTATGTCTCTACGGCATTGTAATGTTGGGAGGAGGCGGAGAGAAAGTATTCGCGGCGGGACCGCTAGGCAATCACCAACTCGCCGCCGCGCTCTTTTTCCAGAGCCATGGCTTGGTCGAGGGCGGTGATCGCGCATTGCGCCATCTCGTCAGACGGAGGCTGGGTCGTGATCCGCTGCAGCCACAATCCGGGCGCAGTCATCAGCGCGAAGAGCGATCCGCGGTGTTTGGCTGCGAAGCGGATGATCTCATACGAAACTCCCGCGATGATCGGCAACAGAACGATGCGCGAGGCGAATCGCGCCCAGAACGTCGTGAACGGGATCAGCATGTAAAAGCCAATCGAGATCAGCATCACCGTCATCAAAAAGCTGGTGCCGCAACGTGGATGGTACGTCGAATATTTCTGCACCTCTGTGATGTTAAGCGGGTCGCCATTCTCGAAGGCGAAAACCGTTTTATGCTCGGCGCCGTGATATTCGTAGACCCGGCGGATATCTTTCCAGAGCGACACTCCCCAGATAAAAAACAGAAACAATACCAGGCGGATACCGCCGTCGATCAGGTTGAAAATAATTCTTCCGCCCAGCGCGGGATCCATCTTCTTCAGCTCCGTCGCCGCCAGCAGCGGAATGTATTTGTACATGAAGATAAAGAAAGCCAGAGAGATCAGAATATTCACGGCAGCTAGCCAGTTGCTGATGGTGGCAGCCTTCTCGCGGGACTTGGTCGTTTGTTCGGGACTTTCCGCGGCCGGGGCAACTGCGACGGCTGACCGCCCATCCGCTTCGCCCTGCATCACGTCTTCAATGGCGACGTTCGCCGAGAAACGCAGGGCGCGGTAGCCGAGGTTCATGGCATAGCCGAGCGTCATGACGCCGCGCACAATGGGCCAAGCCATCCATTTATGCTTGTCGGAAGGCCGCTCGAGCGGTTCGCTCATGGTCACAACTTCACCCGATGGTTTGCGGCAGGCGATCGCCCACGCGTGCGGGGATCGCATCATCACTCCCTCGAGCACGGCTTGCCCGCCGACCAGTGTTTCCTCCCCGCTTTCGAGAGCGGGTAGAAGTTGCACGGCAGCGAGGAATCGCAAGTAATTTCGCAGTCTACGCACGACTAATTGGATGCTCCTGACTGGGACGCGGCGCACCTTCTAGGGTACCACAGGCTGAGAGTCGTTTAGGATGGGGTTGTGAGCCCGATAAGTCGCAGCAAGCGCGAGAGTTAGGGCCGGCGGATTTCCGAGGCAAGGCAATTGGAACCGCGGGATGGCGCGCCAGGATCGGAGATGCATGCAGCATTTGGCCACAGCGTGCGAAGCCATTGCGGCGACCACCAAGAAATTGCTCAAGGTGGGCATCGTCGCAGACTATCTGAAGTCGCGCACGACCGATGAGGCCGCCGTGTCGGCGGTCTTCCTTTCAGGGCGGGCGTTTCCGGCTTGGGAAGAGACCACGCTGCAAATGGGAGGACGTTCGCTGTGGCGGATTGTGGCCGAACTGTCGGGAAAAAATGAAGACGAACTGGCGGCCGCTTATCGCCGCCACGGAGACTTAGGATCAGTCGCTGGCGAAGTTCTTCCTGAACGTGCAGGTCAGGGTCTCAATGTACTGGAAGTGGAATCGACGTTTCGTCGGATGGCGGCGGCACGCGGCGCAGCCACAAAGACGGCCATCGGGCGCGATCTGCTCACGCGTGCGGCTCCGCTCGAGGCCAAGTACATCGTAAAAATCATGACTGGCGACCTGCGCATTGGACTGAAAGAGAGCCTCGTGGAGGAAGCGATTGCCAAAGCCTACGGAGGAACGCTGGCAGAAGTGCAGCACGCCAACATGCTCGTGGGCGATATCGGAGACGTGGTTCGACTGGCGTCTGAAGGCAAGCTAGCCGAAGCGAAGATGCGGATGTTCCATCCTCTGGGATTCATGCTGGCGAGCCCGATCGATTCGGCGGAGGAGGGCCTGAGTTACTTCGGGGAAGCGTCCGTGGAAGACAAGTATGACGGCATCCGCGCTCAAGCCCACGTTGCAGGCGGCGAGGTGAGATTCTTTTCGCGCACGCGCGACGAGATCACCGAGTCGTTTCCTGAGTTGCCCGATGCGCTAACTGGATTGCCCCAGGACGCCATTCTGGACGGAGAGATCGTGGCTTGGGATTATCCGGCGTCCCGTCCGCGCCCATTCAACGTTCTGCAGCAGCGGCTGGGACGAAAGAAAGTCAGCGATAAGCTGCAACGCGAGGTTCCGGTCGCATTTCTAGCGTTCGATGTTCTGTACGTGGGCGGCGAGCTGGTCATGGATCGACCTCTGCGCGAGAGGGTGCGCCTTCTCGGTGAACTACTGGCGAACAATCTTCGCCACAGAGGACACAGAGAAACACGGAGGAAAACAGGACAGGGGAAATTGATATTCAGCAAGCACGAGGAATCGGCGGCAGCCGTAGCTATACGGGCGCCCGTATATCGGGCTTCATCGCCCGAGGAACTGGAAGAGCTTTTTGCGGCGGCGCAGGAGCGTGGCAACGAAGGGCTGATGATCAAAGACCTCAGCTCGGCTTACACGCCGGGCAAGCGGGGAAAGTCGTGGCTGAAGATGAAGCGGGAACTGGCCACGCTGGATGTCGTCGTCACCGCGGTTGAGTACGGGCACGGCAAGCGCGTCGGCGTGCTGAGCGATTACACTTTCGCAGTCTGGGATACAGATGGGGTCACGGATGGGGTGACGACTAAAGACAAGCTGGTGAACATCGGTAAAGCCTATTCCGGATTAACCGACGTGGAGATCGCCGAGATGACGCAGTGGTTCCTCGACCACACGATTGAAGATCAGGGATTCCGGCGCGTCGTTGAGCCCAAGATCGTGCTGGAGGTCGCTTTCAACAACATGATGCGATCCGACCGCCACGAGAGCGGATATGCGCTGCGCTTTCCACGCATCGTCCGGCTTCGGCCCGATAAGTCGGCGGAAGACGCAGACACGATTGAGCGAGTGCGAGAGATCTACGATCAACAGCCTGGATCGCAGCCCGGCCGATCTCAGTGGCTGTGATGGTGGTGGTGCTCTTCGCTCTCACCCACCGGAATTACGCAACCGTGCGCCACTTCACACACCACGTGTTCAAACTGGATCGTTGTATGAACGATACGAAAGTCGTGCATCAGGCATTCCCTTACGTCGCGCAAAATACGTTCGCTGACCGACGGAGGAATGTCGGCGATCGAAATGTGGCAGGAAAGCGCATGCGTTTCCGATCCGATGCTCCAGACGTGAAGATCATGCACGTCATTGACCCCGCCGATTGCACGGATGACGGATTCGATCTTCTCCAGCTTCATGCCCCGCGGCGTCCCTTCCAGCAGAATATTGAGCGTCTCGCGCACAATGCCGAAACCCGACCATAGGATCAGCACGCCAATGCCGAACGACAGCGCAGAATCGATCCAGTAGTTCCCCGTGACCAGGATGGCCCAGCCCCCCACAATCACGGCCGTAGTCGAAAGCGTGTCTCCCACTTCATGCAGCAGTGCGCTGCGGATGTTTACGTCGCCGCCGGAACCCTTGCTTGAGTGCGCCACCGACCGATACAGCAGCAGCGCGATCACTCCATTCATCACCACGCCCGCAGCGGCAACCCACATCATTACGCTAGCCTGTACGTGCTCGGGATGCTGCACTCGACGGAAAGCCTCGTAAAAGATGAAGAACGAAACCGCAACCAGGGAAGTCGCATTGACCAGTGCCGCCAGCACTCCGGCGCGATGATAGCCGTAGGTCTTGGTGGAACTGGCCGGACGCGACTGAAAATAGACTGCGACCAGCGACAGCAGAAGCGCGAGGAAATCCGAAAGATTATGACCGGCCTCGGAGAGCAGCGCCAACGAGTGGGCGCGAATCCCAGCCACAATCAGGAGCACGATGTAGGCCAGGGTCACGGCGAGCGAAATCTTCAAAACCCGCGTGGGACCGCCCGCGCCATGAGCGTGCACGTGCATGCTTCCAGTGTAAGGGGGCAGGGCACAGGCTTCAAGCGCGTCCATGCTCCCTCGCCAGGCGCGGCAAACACCAGCTTGAACTTAAGTTGTCTCCCAGAATGCCGATGTGGCGTAGAGACAGAAGGCAGGCGCCAGCGGTGCAAATTATGGACGATATCGTTAAGGAATTCCTCAGCGAAAGCACCGAGAACTTGGACCGTCTGGACCAGGAACTCGTAAAGCTGGAGAGCGAGCCTTCCTCCAAAGAGCTTCTGGCCAGCGTTTTTCGGACGATCCATACCATCAAGGGAAGTTGCGGCTTCCTGGGTTTTGCGCGACTGGAAAAGCTGACCCACGCGGGCGAAAATCTGCTCTCCCGGCTGCGCGACGGCGAACTGGCGTTGAACGAGGAAATCACCAGCGGTCTGCTCGCCATGGTGGACGCGGTTCGATGCATGCTCGCCGCCATCCAAGCCTCGGGCGAGGATGGCGAGGAAGACTATGAGGCTCTTGTCGGACTGCTCGCGCATTTGCAGGACGAGCTTGTGGGCGCGTCTACCTCGGCAGCGCCCAGTTCGGCTCCCGAGGTGTTGATTCAGCCCCAACCCACTGCCGAAAAGCACGGTGCGGCCACGAAAAAAGAAGCTTCCACAAAACCGAAAAAGCCAGGGCGCAAACCCAAGCTCGCGAAGGTTTCCCCTGACCCGACCAAAATCGGAGGAGTCCTTGTCGAGCGCGGGCAAGTACGCCCCGAAGATCTTGCTGTGGCCTTGGAGATGCAGGAACAGGGCCGACACAAGATCGGCGAGATTCTTGTCGCCCAGGGAGCGGCCAGCCGCGAGGACGTCCTCGCGGCTCAGAAGACGGTGGAGTCGCGTAACCCAGACTCGGCGGATACTATACGCGTTGGCATCACTCTTCTGGACCGCCTGATGAATCTGGTGGGGGAATTGGTGCTGGCGCGCAACCAGTTGCTGCAGTTTTCGAACAGCCTGCAGGACGCAAGATGTCAGGCGGTTTCCCAGCGCGTGAATCTCATCGCCACCGAACTGCAGGGAGAAGTCATGAAGACCCGCATGCAGCCGATCAGCAATATCTGGAGCAAACTTCCGCGCACGGTGCGGGATCTGGCCGTCGGCTGCGGCAAGCAAGTCCGGCTCGAGATGGAGGGCCAGGACACTGAACTCGACCGGACGATCATTGAGGCCATCAAGGATCCCCTCACCCACCTGATTCGCAACGGTATGGACCACGGCATCGAGGAACCCGAGGCACGCCAGCGCGCGGGCAAGGCGGCGACGGGAACCCTGACCTTGCGCGCTTTCCATGAAGGCGGCCAGGTCAACATTGAAATCAGCGACGACGGCGCCGGATTGAACGGCGACCGCATCCGGCAAAAGGCGATTGAACGCGGCCTCATCACCGCCCAGCAGGCCGCCCACATGCCCGAGATGGACGTATTTAACCTGATCTTTCTTCCCGGATTTTCCACCGCCGAAAAAATTACGAAAGTATCTGGGCGCGGCGTTGGCATGGACGTGGTGAAAACCAATGTGGAGAAAATCGGAGGTGCGGTCGATGTGCGCTCGACGCCCGGACGGGGCACCACAGTGCGCGTAAAGATTCCACTGACCCTGGCGATTATTCCGGCGCTGATCGCGACCTGCGCGGGCGAACGTTATGCCATACCGCAAGTCAGCCTGTCAGAGCTCGTGCGCTTGAATTCTTCGGAGAGCGGAAAAGGGATTGAACTGATCCATGGCGCTCCCGTCTATCGCCTGCGCGGACGCTTGTTGCCCCTGGTCTATCTAGACCGGGAGCTGGGAGTCCGAGTCCTGGATGAGGCTGGAAAATCAAGCTCCTCTCCGGTCAACATCGTTGTACTGCAGGCGGGAGATCGGCAGTTCGGGCTGGTCGTGGATGAAATCGCCGACACCGAGGAAATCGTAGTCAAGCCACTGGGCAAGCAGCTGAAGGGGATCAACGCCTTCTCGGGCGCCACCATCATGGGCGACGGCCGGATAGCGCTGATACTCGACGTGCTGGGTCTGGCGCAGAAGGCCAGGGTAATCACAGAAGCGAACCAGCCCAGTCCGGCCGAAGGGCGGTGCGAAGCGGGCGCACAGAGAGCCTCGGACGAACACGCACTGCTCTTGGCCGAGAACGGGCTGGAGGGGCGGGTGGCCATTCCGCTGGCCATGGTGGCGCGCCTCGAGGAATTCCCGCGAACCGTGGTCGAGCACGCAGGTACACAGGAAGTCATGCAGTACCGCGGACAGATCATTCCTCTGCTGCGCCTGTCGGAAATCATTCCAGCCACCCGCGACGACGACGAGCAGGCGATCACGGGGTCGATCCACGTGGTGGTCTATTCCGAGGGAAGCCGCACCGTGGGCCTGATCGTGGATCGCATCGTCGACATTGTGGAGAAGCACGGTGCAGTTGAGGCGCTCAGCTCCCGCGCCGGCGTGCTAGGCTCATTCGTCAGTCAGCAGCATGTCACCGAGTTGCTCGATCTGCCCGCCATTGTTCGCTCTGCCATCCCCGGACTTCTCGATGCAGGCACTTAAGAACATGGCCCCCTACGCTGGCAACTAAGAGAGAGCTCCCGAAAAAGAGACCGAATTGCGAGAAGCCGTCAAAAAGCGAGTGCTCCTGGTCGATGATGCTGCGGTGGTTCGCAGTGCACTATCCCTGGCGATCGCTCAGGACGAGGACCTCGAGGTCGCAGGTACCGCCCCGAACGGGCGAATTGCGCTGGCGAAATTCTCCGCCTTGAAGCCCGACATTGTCCTTCTCGATTTCGAAATGCTTGAAATGGACGGGCTCGCCACCGTTCGGGAACTGCGCAAGAAGGATTCCTGCGTTCCCATCATCATGTTCAGTAACCTGACCGAGCACGGAGCTGCGGTCACGTTGGAAGCTCTGTCACTCGGAGTTACCGATTACGTTACGAAACCCAGTCGCGTCGACCTGACAGCCACTCTCGAGGCCATTTCCCGGGAACTCCTCCCAAAGATTCGTGCTCTTTGCCATTTACCCGAAGTGCGCAACAAACTTACCCCGGCGGCAAAGCCGAACGCGCAGGCGCCGCCTGCGACCGTTTCCCGTTCGCCACGATCCCCGGTACAAATTGTGGCGATTGGCGTCTCCACTGGAGGGCCGGATGCACTGGCGCGGGTTCTGCCCGCTTTGCCGGCAAACTTTCCCGTGCCCGTAGTCATCGCGCAGCATATGCCACGAATCTTTACATCCTTGCTGGCGTCACGCCTCTCGGCGAAGTCATCGTTGCCCGTGCGGGAGTGCGTTTCCGGTGAACCGCTGAGACCGGGTTGTGCGGTGATCGCTCCCGGAGACTTTCACATGGTACTCAGCCAGGAAGATGGATCTCTCCACCTGAGGACGCATCAAGGCCCGAAGGAAAACTTCTGCCGGCCCTCGGTGGATGTGCTTTTCCACTCCGTCGCCCGCACATTCGGAGCGCTTGCGCTGGCCGTGGTCCTCACCGGCATGGGACACGACGGCCTCAAGGGCTGCGAGGCTCTGCACGGGTTAGGCGCCCAGATCTATGTGCAGGATGAAGCCAGCAGCGTGGTTTGGGGCATGCCCGGCCTAGTGGCTAGGAGCGGGCTTGCCGATAAAATTCTGCCGCTCGATCAGATTGCCGCCGCGATCGTTCGTGCGACGGCACTGAGAATTGCCGCCCGAACCCAAGGCTGAGATCTTTCCCGCTACCGCCTCACGATTTGATTCTTGCCAGACGAAATCTTGATCAGCCTAGATCCGGGTCACGCTAACTCTTGGTCAGACTATCGAGGTAGCGGTTGTTATAAAACGTGGTCGTCTTCTGCACGAACTCGAGAATCTTGAACATCCGCTCGCGGCCTTCCCGGTTTACCTCGCGGAACTGTACAGCGACGCCGGTGCCGGGATCGAGCCTGGCCACCACTCCCTCCGCCGTCAGGCCGGGGTCGTCCATCGAAAATCCCACTTTGATCTTCGTGCCCGGTGCAAGAATGGTGCTGGTTTCCACAAAGCAGCCGCCCAGGCTCACGTCGGTAATATTGGCGAAGAGCGGCGCTCCTCCCGCCTCGGTTTGCAGTTCGATGGTGACCCGGCACTTCATGCGCGGGTGGGAGCGGCGGTCCTTGTAGGAAAGCTCCTTCTGCTTTTCCAGATACATGCGGCGGTCGGCTTCCGCCAGAAGCTGTTCCGCATCGTTGCCGTCGTCTGGAAACAGCGCGCGCCCCACGCTCAGCGAGAGAATGTCCTCTCCGCAAACTTCGTTGCCTGCCTGCCGGGCCAGGGCACGCATCTGCTCTGCCTTCTTGCTAGCCGCGTCAACCGTAAGCCCAGGGGCAATGACCACGAATTCGTCTCCGCCCATGCGCGCGACGTAGTCATATTCGCGGCTGCTGTCTTTTAACGCCTGGGCAAAGAGGCGCAACACCCGATTGCCCTCCAGATGCCCGAAGCGGTCGTTGATCTGCTTGAATCCGTCCATGTCAGAAACCATCACGGTCAACGTCGTATTGTCGCGCTTGCAACGGGCCAGTTCTCGGTCGAGCTGCAGAAACAGCGAGCGAGCGTTCGGCAGGCCGGTGAGGTAGTCGGTAATCGCCGAGTTTTCTGCCTGCGCGTACTTGAGCGCGTTCTCGATCGACAGCGCCATTTTGCCGCTGACCGCGAGCAGAATGCGCAGGTGATCGGTGGTGAAACCATCGCGTTCTGCGCGATAAAGGGCGAGAACACCGATCACTCCCGAGACGCCCTCCAGCGGCACTGCCAAGGCAGAGCGCAGTGTGCTGAACTTCGTCGGATCGTTCAGATATCCCGGCTCCACGGACGGATTCCCGTTGATGATCGGCTTGCGATTGTGTGCTACCCAACCCGAGAGTCCCTGCCCGAGGGGAATCCGCAGCGAAGAAAATAACCGGTAGTTGTCTCCGTTCACATATTCAGGAACCAGTTCTTCCTCACGCTTAATGTAAATGGCGATGGCATCGTACGGCACCATCGGCTTCAGTTTCACCGAGAATACGGAAAGCGTCTCTGTCAAACTGAGAGACGCGCCCAGATCCTGGCTGAGTTCGAACAACGATTGCGCTTCCTGCCGCGCCGCTGCGATCGATGACAAGAAAGTGGTTTCTCGTCCTGCATAATCCTGCGCGGTTGCGCTCTCAAAGCCGGCCGCGGGCTCCAAGCCGCGCTCGATTTTGATGGATGTGGAGAGCGGGCCTGCAGGATCCTGCGACGACTTGGCCACCGCAAGCCGCTCCAGGTGCTGGTAGCGCTTCTGCAAAATGTCGACAACTTTCGGATCAAACGACTTGCCCGATTCCGCGGACAGCTTCTGCATGACTTCCCGCAGCGGCAAGGCGCGCCGGTACTGGCGATCGGACGCAAGGGCATCGAGATAGTCGACCGCCGACAGGATGCGCGCCCCGATAGGAATTTCCGCTCCCTTTAATCCCAGGGGGTAACCTGAGCCGTCCCACTTCTCATGGTGAGCACGCACAATGGGCACCACCGGATACGGGAAGCGCACGCGTTCCAGAATCTCTGCGCCAACTAACGTGTGAATCTTCATCTTCTCGAATTCCTCAGGACTCAGGCGCCCCGGCTTTGAGATGATGTGTTCCGGCACGGCAAGTTTGCCGATATCATGCAGGAGCGCGGCGGCGTGCAGGGCTTCCAACTCCGGCCCCTCCACGCCCAATTCTTTCGCGACTTCGATGGCATAGACGCGGACGCGTTGCAGGTGCTCGTGCGTGGTATGGTCCTTGGCCTCGATCGCCAGCGCCAGCGCCTCAATGGTCCGCAGATGCAGGTTTGCCATTTCCTCGACGTGGCGTTTCTCGTCTTCCAGTTTGCCGAGGTAGAGACGGTACGAGCGGTAGATCAGATAGACCGCTGGCACCATGAGCAACGACGTTTCCCAGTTGAAAGTGTGGTTGAGCCACGCGATCGTTCCCGCGATTCCGGCTCCCACCAGGTAGTAGGGGAAGGACCAGAAATAGCAGTCCACCAGAATGCGGGTTAGGGGCCGGCGCTCGGTCAGCGAAATCACGGTCGCAATCGAGCCCGCATTGGCAATGAAGTACACCGTGGCCGACACACCCAGCAGGATTGGCCGGTTGTCGATCAGCAGGTTCGCCCACGGGTGGTGATACACCAGGTACGCCAGCGCCGTCGAGATGGATCCGGCGCACACATTGAACGTCACCTGCATCGCCTTTGGTGGTTCCGGGTACAGGCACTGCGCCAGCATCGACACCGCACCCAGAATCAACGTCTCGGTTAAGCTGAGTTCCAGCACGCCAATCAGGATGAACAGAAAATTCACAGACAGCGTGCCGGTAATTCCA
Source organism: uncultured Acidobacteriota bacterium (assembly GCA_963755795.1). Classification (GTDB taxonomy): domain Bacteria; phylum Acidobacteriota; class Terriglobia; order Terriglobales; family Acidobacteriaceae; genus Sulfotelmatobacter. Next base: position 96,334 of record CAVWLI010000018.1, read on the forward strand.
GGCAGATTTACCTTGAGCCGCGACGCCAGAATGGCGATTCCCAAATAGCAAATGAACTCGGCAATATTCCTGCTGCTCTGGTGAATTCCACCGTAGATGAGCGTGCCGAATCCGGCGATCACGATCAAGCTGATGTACAGCTTGGCCGCTCGAGACAGTCCTCTCCACGAGCGCGAGTGCGCAGGCAGACCTATAGCGATGCCGCTTGCACCAGTCATTCGGTAAGCACACTGCGGCTGGAGGGATATCCAGCCATTCTCATAAGTACCAGCTAACGTATTTAGAAACAATGGTTTAGGGATTTTCTAAGAAACTTCGGTAACTTGCACGAGACCAGAGGGCCAATGGCAGGAATTGTCCAGAAAACAGACTCTGACGGGGTGGTTGTAAGTCTAAGAATGGATTAGAGTTCGGCGCTGAGGCCAAATTCGTCGACTACACCGAGTGCGAGACATCCTCTTCCGCTACATCCTCATTGTTGGTTGCATTCGACCCCGGCGCAGAAGACTTGCCGCGCCGCATCGCGACAATTCCGGTGCGCACCATTTCCAGCACACCGTAGGGACGCAGCACTTCGAGCAGGCCGTCAATCTTATCTTCTGCGCCAGTAATTTCGATGGTCAGCGATTCGGGAGCAACGTCCACTACGCGCGCGCGAAAAACACTGGCCAGTTCCAGCACGTGCGACCGAGCCTCATGAGTGGCTGCGACCTTGATCATCGCTAAGTCGCGAATAATCGCAGGCTGCTTGGTAATGTTTTCGACCAGCAGCACGTTGACAAGCTTGTAGAGATTGGCTTCGATGCGGCGCGCCTGGTCGTGGTCCGCCTCGACCGTGATCGTCATGCGCGAGACCTCTGGCTTCTCGGTTCGGCCCACGGTCAACGAATCAATATTGAAAGCGCGCCGGCGAAACAGCGACGCCACACGCGTCAGCACACCCGGCTTATTCTCCACATACACCACGTAAGTGTTCAGCATTGGTTTTTCTTCGCCGTCTACTCGTCGTCTTTACTTAGCTTCTCTACTCATCCTCAGCCGTCTCGACAATTTTGCTGGGCCGCCGAATCATCTCGTGCAACGACGCCCCCGCCGCCACCATGGGATACACCGTGTCTTCTTGTTCCACGCAAAAATTAATCAGCACTGGCCCATCATGCTCCCGCGCCGCCCGTACCGACGGCACCACCTGCGAGCGCTCGGTTACCGTCATACTGCGAATGCCATAAGCCTCGCCGAGTTTGGCGAAATCCGGATTCAGCAGCGGCGTCGCCGCGTAATTGCGCTCGTAGAAAAATTCCTGCCACTGCCGCACCATGCCCAGAAAACCGTTGTTGATGATGGCAATGTTGACCTTCAGCTTCTCCTGCACGATGGTCGCAAGTTCGCACAAGGTCATCTGAAAGCCGCCGTCGCCGACGACCACCCACACTTCCGCCTCCGGCCGCGCAACTTTGGCGCCGATCGCCGCCGGCAATGCAAAGCCCATCGTGCCCAGCCCTCCGGAAGTGATCAGGCTGCGCGCCTTCTCATGCTTGTAGTATTGCGCCTCCCACATCTGGTGCTGGCCCACGTCGGTCACCACTACAGTTTCACGGTCACGAGTCTCGCGCCACAGATCGTTAATCACATGCGCCGCATAAAGATGTCCGCTGTCGGGCAGGTTCTGAATGTCGCGCACCGCGGCATCGCCTTTCAGCTTGTCGATGGAGTCGAGCCACTCGCTGCGATCAATCGTCTCGACCTTCGGCAGCAATTCATGCAGCACTTCGCGCAGGTCACCGACCAGCGGCACATCCACTTTCACGTTCTTGTTGATCTCCGCCGGATCAATCTCGATGTGAATCTTCTTCGCATTCGACGCGTAGGTCTTCAAGTTGCCAGTCACGCGATCGTCGAAGCGCATCCCGAAAGCCAGCAGCAGATCCGCTTCCTGAATCGTATGGTTCACCCAGGCCTCACCATGCATGCCCATCATGCCGAGATTCAGCGGATGCGAGGCCGGAAAGGCGCCGATGCCCAGCAGCGTGAGCGCGACTGGAATGCCCGCGCGCTCGGCAAAGTCGCGCACTTCGTTCATCGCCCCCGAAATGATGATGCCGTGGCCAGCCAATATCACGGGCCGCTTGGAGTTGTGAATCAATTCCAGCGCCTGCTCATATTCTTTCGCTGCCGGCGACAGATCCGGACGATACCCCGGCAGTTGCGGCTTAGCCGCCTCCCAGTCAAATTCGCAAGTCGTCTGCTGCGCATCTTTCGTGATATCCACCAGCACCGGCCCCGGCCGCCCGGAGCGCGCCACATAAAAAGCTTCACGAATTGTCCGCGCCACTTCGCTCGCGTGCGTCACCAGATAGTTGTGCTTGGTGATGGGAAGCGTCACGCCGGTGATATCGGTCTCCTGAAACGCGTCGGACCCGATCAGCTTGCTCCCCACCTGTCCGGTGATGCAAACGATCGGCGACGAATCGAGCATGGCCGTGGCAATTCCCGGTGACCATGTTGGTCGCGCCCGGTCCGGACGTGGCGACGGCAACTCCGACTTGCCCGCTGGCGCGCGCATATCCATCCGCCATGTGAGTCGCGCCCTGCTCGTGGCGCACCAGAATGTGGTGAATTTTGCTGCCCTTCAACGCGTCATACGCGGGCAGAATGGCCCCACCCGGGTATCCAAATACTGTTTTGACGCCTTCGCGTTCCAGGCACTCCCACAGAATGCTGGCGCCGGTCATGTTCGTCTTGTCCTTCATGCGACCTTCCTCGGCTCTTAAAAAGTAACGCAAAAAGCAAAACCCACCGAGCCAGCGTTTCTGGCGGGGCGGGATTCGGGAGCCTTCAAGATTTCGTGTTGCTCAGCTCACTGGTTCCCTCCACACCGGAGAGGGTGCAACAATTCCTACCCCCAAGACTATGACACGAATTCGGTGTAGATAGCAGCTATTCACAGTTAGCTCCTGAGGTGCAGCGATGGTATCGAAGCCGGGGCGGGGCTGCAAGCGGAAACTCCTTGCCTCATACGCTCATACGTTTTCTTCCGCCTACAGCGTAAGACGCTTTTCCTTCACATCGTCCGCGGCTTGCTCCAGATTCTCCGGCTTACCAAGATCGCGCCAGTAGTACTCATCTGCACGAAACGCGAGGATTTTCTCACCCTCCCCGGCTAGGCTCAGATAAGAAGTAATGATCGAGAAGGCCCCGTTTCCGTCCATTCTCGCGAGCAGCCGCGGCGAAATCACATGCACACCCGAAAATGCCAACGCCTGCGTTTTCTTCGACGGCCGGACAACTTCCTGCGCCTGATCGCGCCCCGCTCGCCGTCCGTAGAGCTCATCATGTTCGTCGAACAGCAGATATCGCGACGTTTCACGCTCTTGCACCGCCAACGTCGCGAGCGCTTGATGCTGTCGATGAAACTTCACCATGCGGTCGAGATCAATCGTGCTCAGTACATCGACATTATGTAGAACAAACGGCTCGTCCGAATGGCTGGAATCTTCGCAGAAAGAACCAGGCCGCCTTCTTGAGCCCGCCACCGGTGTCGAGCAACTCGTCTTCGCGCGAGATTTCAATCCGCATCCCGAAGTTAGCATTCTTCTTCAGATACTCCACAACCATGTCGGCAAAGTGATGCACATTGACGATCACTTCGCGAACGCCAAACTCCCGCAGCCGGCGCAGCGTGATCTCCAACATCGTCCGTCCGGCCACTTCCACGAGGGCCTTCGGACGATCGTCGGTGAGCGGCCGCAGCCGCGTTCCCAGCCCCGCGGCCAGAATCATCGCCTTCATGATTCGGCTCGATGCCGCTCGACTCGATCGAGCGCTGGCTTCTCCGCGCCCAACGATTCCTGCGCCATTCTTTCCAACTCGCGATGAGTCAAGACGACCTCGACTCCACTCCGGCCTTGCAACCGCTTCGCCACTTGCTCTGCCAGGTACACCGAGCGATGCTGTCCGCCAGTACACCCGAACGACACCATCAGATTCTTAAACCGGCGTTCCTGCCACACTCTCACATGATCATCCACCAGCGACATAGCATGATTCAGAAACCGATGCACGCTCTCCTGTTGATTGAGATAGTCGATCACCGGCGCATCCTTGCCAGTTAGAGACTTGAAACGCTCTTCGCGTCCGGGATTCGGTAACCAGCGGCCGTCGAAAACCGGCCCGCCACCATTGCCGCTCTCATCTTTCGGCAAACCCCGATGAAACGAGAAGCTGAAAATCCGCACGACCAGGTTGTCTGCCTCGGAAGGCAGGCCCTGCAATTTCTCCGAGGCCAGCATGCTATGGAAGGCGTCGGTCAGCGTCGGAAGCGCGATGGGCAGCGTGACATGGTGCAGCAGCCAGCGCAGGTTCTTCAGCGCGTACGGCACGCTCTGCAGGAAATGCGCCTTGCGTTCATAGAATCCGCGAAACCCATAAGCCCCCAGCGCCTGCATGATGCGAACGTACACATAAGCGTAGTAATACTGCAGGAACGTTTCGCGCTTCACATCGACGAATCCGGTCAGCACGTCGAGATAATGATCGAGCAACTGCTGGCGCAGTTCCGGCGGCAGGTCGGCCTTGGCATCGTACAAAAGAGAGGCAACGTCATACTGCAGAGCGCCCTTGCGCCCGCCCTGATAGTCCAGAAAATACGGCTGCCCATCGCGCAGCATAATGTTTCGTGACTGAAAATCGCGATACAAGAAGTAGTCGCGCCCGGCGCTCAACAGGAATTTCGTTAACCGGCTGAAATCGTCTTCCAAAGCCTGTTCGCTGAACGGAATCCCCGCCAGCCGCAGAAAGTAGTATTTGAAATAATTCAGGTCCCACGCAATCGACTGCCGGTCGAAACTCTCGCGCGGATAGCACACCTTGTAATTCAAGTCGCGGCTCGCCTCGACCTGGAAGCGCGGCAAGGTTGCGATAACCTTCCGATAAACCTCGACCACAGCCGGAGCAATTGTTTCTCCGGTGCGATTCTTTGAAAGAAATTCAAACAGCGACGTGTCCCCCAGATCCTCCTCGAGATAGGCGCCGTGGTCCAAGTCCTCGGCATAAATCTCCGGCACAGGCAGACCATGCTTGCGAAAATGGCGGGAGAATTCCAGAAAAGCGACGTTCTCTTCGCGCACGTCGTAGAGAATCCCGATCGCGCTGATCTTCTCGCCCGCCAGCCGGATGATCTTCCGCCCCGATCCGCCCAGCTGCCCCTGCAACGGCTGCACGCGCTCGACTGGCGAGTGGAAGCGCTGCTCAAAAAGATTCTCGAGAATGTCCATGAGTGCGTTGAGCGGCTACGGCTGGCGATTCACTCACCAAGATATCATTGAAGAACACTGATGTACTGCGCGGGGGCATCCTCAAGTAAAACATCGAGGGTCGCGGCACTGCCAATCCATTAAACGGGCGTGCATTTCTGAAGTTTGCGGGAAGGGAAAAGAATCAAGAGTCAGTTTCGAGGTCATTCGCTCTTGCGGGCCACGATGTCGAACGTGCATTTGACTTCGTCTTTGAGCTTGATCGCTCCACCCGCCGCCGAAACCGCAGCAATCTCATAGTCACTCTGCCGGACTGAAAAGTCTCCCGTGGCCCGTATTGAGCTTCCGTTGATGACCACTCTCGCCGAAACCGGCACGGACCTGGTCACTCCGTGCAACGACAACTCCCCATTCAGCGCCACCCAGAAGCGCTCGCCGCTGCCGCTGGCCGACACTCGCGAACACTCATACACGATTTCAGGGAAGCGATCCGTCTCCAGCACTTCCTCGCACATCTTGCGATGGATCTCTTGCTTATCCTTTTCGCTGATATCGCCGATCACCTCCAGAGAATCGGCCTGAATGCTGATGTTCAACCGGGCGTCGTCGACGGTTAAGCCCGTCAGATTGAACCTCAGGTCACCGCCGAAGTTCCGGATCGCGATCCTGGGATCGTGTCCAAAGGCAGACAGCAAGCCCGCGGCAAACGCCTGAGCGACGAACGTGCTCCCCTTGGCGTCGATTACGTAGTGAACGGAAGCATCCTCCAGCAGCATTTTCGTTGCATGCACAGCGCTATCTCCCTCGTCCATTGGGTTCGGCCCATCTTGTAACGTTCCTATAGGTCAACCTTGTTTACGGCCTACTACGTAAAAAGAAAACTTAAGCTCGTCCTGCAGCTTGAGTGTCCCCCCGGCGATCGAGGCAATGCGGATTCCGTAATCGCTTTGCAGCAATGAAAACTCCCCGTAGGCCCGAAACGTATCAACCCCGAAAGCGACCTGGGAAAAGAACGAATGGCTGTTCGTGACGCCGTGCAGAGCCAGTCGTCCTTCCACATTCACTCGGCTTAGGTTTTCCTTGAGCCGGTCTGCACTAATGTTGGAGCTCTCAAATACCGCCTCCGGGAATCTCTTCGTTTCGAGCACCTCGTCGTACATCACGCGATGGAGTTCCCGCTTGTCCGCGTCTCTGAGTTCGTCCAGAACTTCGAGTGTCGAACTCTGGATCACCACTTTCAGCGCAGCGTCCGCCAGAGTGCCCGGAACAAAGCTCACATTCGCCGTGTATCCCCGAATCGCGATCTTCGGGCTGTGCGCAACTGCTGAGATTAACCCGCTGGCGAAGGCTTGCACGGTAAACTGACTCGCCTTTCGATCGATTGCATATTGAACCACTCCTTCGTGCTGCGGTGTCATAGATCGTTCACACCGTCAAGACAAACTTCAAGATCGACGGTGAAAGTCCCCCTTTCTCGCCCAGAAATTGGGGCCCACCTGCTTGCGAACGTTACATCGACCGAAGTCTTATATAGCGATCCAAGTCAGGCAATGCGCCTTGCACCACGCTGCCGACTCCCATTTGCCCCAGATAACGCCGAACAATCGGATTGGAAAGAATCAGCCCGGCGCCAAACACAATGCAAGCCACGCCACCGAGCATGTAAAGAGTATCCTTGTCAGTGCTTGAATCGGAGTGGTTGTTGTTTTCCGCCACGATAATCTCCTTTCGAAATGACCTCTGATCTCTTACTGCTGTTTCTGCAGAATTCTGTCGATCACTGACCGCACCAGTTTCACCGCTTCATCGACAGCCGCCTCGACGGATTCGCTTAACCCCATGCGACCTTCTTCGCCTCCGAAACTGGCGGGCTCACAGCCGACTAACAGAATTTTCTTCAAGCCACCGTTCATCGCCGACGCCATTCGAAGCACATTCAGAGGGTCCATCCCGTGCGCCTCGACGACGCCCTGTTGCTGAGGTTCGTCAAGTTTGCTCAGATCGGGCTCGACCAGGGAAACCGTGCCGGGAGCCTGTCCATGCGGATACGCATCCACAAGAATGGTCGTTTCGTATCCATCCTGCAGCGCATACGCCAGGTCGAGGCCCCGGATGCCGAAATCGACGACGCGGACTCCGGCGGGAAATTCGAGCACCGCCAAACGCTTCACCACCTCGATTCCAAATCCGTCGTCCCCCAGAAAGATGTTTCCGATGCCGGCCACCAGCACGCGCGCCTGTTGCGTTTGAGCTTTCGGCCGAGCCAGCTCCGCCGGCAGCGGCTCCACTTCTGCGGCATCAAAGAAAAACCGGTGCCCCGGCTGACGCAGCAAACCCAAGTCCCGCCCGGGGTCATCATCCAGCACTACGCAGACGTGGCTCTTGCCTTCGTAGTCCTGCTCAATGCTCTCGACGAGCAGCGACTTGGCCGGCCAGCGCAATATCGAGCACATCGCCGCCCAGCCGCGGACGCAACCGCACACGATCTCCCACCCGCACTTCCACGCCCGCGATCGCCAGTCGGTCTACGGTCGTCTTGTCTTCGAGCAGCTGCCATTCCCACTCGTTCACGAAGCGCCCTCCTTGAGTTGGCGAAGGCCGCGCAGGGCACCGTGCAGTTTCATGAACTGCTCCGACCGGCATCGCCTCGGTCCGATCCAGAATCTCGCGGGCGCGATCGTCTGACTGGCGAATCTCGCGCTTTTCCTCGTCCGTCAGAGTCAAGATCCGTAACGACAGAATCTCGTCGATCTCCATACCGTCAAACAAATCACCAGCGCTCTCGGGAGCAATCTGCGGATAATCGTAAAGAATGATGGGCGAAGCCAGCAGCGTTTCGCGCTGCCCTGGTTCGCCGACAAGCACCGGCCACGCGCCCACGTTCTGGCACTGCGCGACAAGATCTTGCAATTCTGCCGGAGGCTCCAGCAGCGAAACAAATTCACCCTCTGTCACACCTAGAATTACATGGGTTGATAACAGGGACTGCATCAATGCCACATCGCGGTCGGCGCCGCCAGATTCCACAGGCGTGACATTCCGTACGTGAATGCTCACCTGGTACAGATCTTCCCCGCTGGTCTCGGCCGAAACGTCGACCACTCCTTCGATCGCTTCTTGCCTGCGCTCGATCACTCCGTCGCGTTCGGATTCGACCCGCGCCTGCGATGGAAACGCAAAAGGACACCTGGTCCCCTGCAGAGGGCCGCCCAGAGCGACTTCTGGCAGGCTCACTTCCCGCTCCACCGCCTCCTGCCATCCATCCGGCAGCGAACCCGCCCTGATTTCATTCGGCGCACGCATCGACCGCGTCTGCAGGTGCAGAAACCGTAGCTTTACTTCCAAAATCGAATCCGCCTCACCGGAGACCAAGCACTCGATCCGCATGCTGCACGCCTCTTCGCCGCCCTGCGCCTCGCTGTAAGCCTGCGGATACACCACTCCAAAATTCCAGCGCTTCTGGTTTTTTATAGACGACGCCCGGTAGGGATACAACATGTAACCTTCGTACAGCACGGCCTTCGCAATCTGATCGACCCGCGCCAGATTCATGACTGCACCGCCTCTTCCGCCTGCAGCATGCTTTCGAGCGCCTGCTCCCACGTCAGAATCCCGTGCCGGACCTTGTATTCATAAACCCGCTCGAAGATGTCACGACGCAGGCACAACCACGCGGTGTTGGGATAATACGAATCCATCATGTCGCGCCACACCTTTACCGGCATGCTGAAGCGCGTTTCCTTCTCCCATGAAATCGGCGACACCTGCATCGGCTCCCCGTGGGCCGCGTAGAAAACCGTGCCGCTGAACATCACACATAGCGGCACATCTCCGTCGCCGAGTCCGTGAAAATACTTTGTCGCTCCTACGTTGAAATCGAATGTGCACAGCACCAGTAGATCAACCACCGTGGAACCCCGAAATGGTGGCACGTTCACGTTCACATGAGTCCAGAGCAGGTTGCGAAGTGTCTGGCTCCAGCGGTCCGGATCGCCGAACAAGTCGCGCAGTTTCTCCTGATCTTCTGGCGTATACCGCCGGCGCGTAACTTCAATCTGAATCTGGCTGCGCAGCGCAACCGAGTGTATGGTCTCGGCTGGATTCGCATTGCTCACACGCAACTTGAACGCAATCAGAGGAGTGGCTGAGAACTTGGCCACCTCTGCGCCTTCGATCTTGAAGCTCAGATCAGGCATGCGTCTCCTCAGTTACAACTTGCGAACGTGATCTGAGATCCGCGAAAAAATCGCCGATCTCCTGCCACACTTCCGTGCCTCCCGACAAGCCACGCCAATGGATGCGAATCAGGCCGACTAGTTTGTAGCAGGCATCAATCGGGACAATGTAATACTCCGCCGGAGCCGACCCTCGCGCCTGGCCGACGCGGTTCACCAGTAGCGCTTCGACGTCAGGCTCCATTTGATTCAACACAGGATTGGCCTGAACAATGCAACTCCAGGCCTCCAGCGGCAGCAGCGACTCGGTCGCTCCCGCCGGGCTGGGATAGAGCGCGCTCACCCGCGAGTCCACACTGTTCTGAAAAAAAAAGGCAAGGTTGATGGGAATCAGCAAGCCGTCCCACTCGGCGTCAGTCATCTTAAAATTCGCCAGGAGCCGGCTGTCGCGCGGAACGCGTTTATATTTTGTACCGGCTTTGCCGCTGAACAGCATGGCGCAGGCGGCGCAGGCGCAATGCAGCCGTCGTTGCGTCAGCTCAATCAGGTGGGGATGTCCGGAACCCAGCTCGGCGGCGCACATCTCGCACTTCTCCACATCGCGCTGCGGTTTCCGCGCGAACCGGCGCAGACTTTCGAAAGCCTGCGATGTCTCCCGAAGCTGTTCCGTCTTCGTCATGATCGGCGATCACAGCAACTCTCAGTCCATGCCTTCGTTGAGCAACACGGTCGAATGAATCGTGGACGAACTTGGCAGGGATGAAGCACCGAGCTGCGTCGATCCCAGCAGTTTCTCGATTGCGACGAACCCAGACTCCACCGGTGACTCCAGTCCCTCAACTTTGAGCGACGTCAAGTCAGGGGCGGCCTCATAGATCGCCTCTTCCACAGCAGCCTTCACAGTCCCGCTCGTCGGTCCGCAGCCGTGGCCTTCCAGCTTGACCTGAACCCGAACCTCGCCGCCGTTGACGCTGACTAATTTCGCTTCCGCACCCATCTTATGCAGCTTAGAATCGATCTCCTGCAACTTCCGCTCGACGCGCGTCTGCAACTCCTCAGGATGCAGCCCATACAAAATCAGTAGGCTGCTCACCAGTCGATCCTGACCCAGATCATCAATGATCCGATGGCCTGCGTCGCCTGACTGAAAAACGATAGCCAGAATTCGCTCCAGTCCCGTACCGTGCAGTTCCATCAATAGCTGCACCAGTTGCTTTGCGGCGGCTCGCGATGCGGGATCCGCAATAGCTTCCAGGTCATGTACCAGATCGCCGATTTTCTGCACTTGCTGCTGGAAGTCTTTTTCGTCGATCACAATCCTCCCTTCGGAAAAAGGAGCGGAAGTTCATCCGATCCGCGCCTGAACCGGACGCCCCCGCCCTTCCCATGGCAACCGTCAGGGCTGAAGACCAAACATGGGGGAATGGCGCGTCTCCAGCACCTTTCCGTCACCCAGATACATGTGCACACCGCAGGGCAGGCAAGGATCGAAACTCCTCACTGCCCGCATGATGTCGATCCCCTTGAACCTGTCGGGACCATTTTCCTCGAAGATCGGCGTATTCTGCACCGCATCCTCATACGGACCCGGCGTGCCATAGATATCACGCGGATTGGCATTCCAGGGCGTCGGCGGATACGGATGATAATTCGCAATCTTGCCTTTGCGAATCACGACGTGATGGGACAGAACTCCCCGCACCGCCTCGTGGAATCCGCATCCGATGGCTTCTTCCGGCACCTTAAATTCGTTCCAGGTTTTCGTCCGTCCGGAATGCAACTCCTCCAGCGCCTTCTCCGCAAAGTAAAGCGCGGCGCAGGCCGCATACACCTGGAAATAAGTCCGTGCCCGGTCGCGTTCAATCGCATTGCTCCACTTCGGAATTTTCCACTCGAATTCAACTTCGGGCAGCGAAGTGGTCTTCGGCAGATACATCTTCACGCTGCTTCCGGTGGACTTTATATAGCCAATGTCCACCAATCCGGCGAGAGCCGTGGCCCACAGCCGGGCGATCGGGCCGCCGCCGGTGTCGAGCGCCAAGTGGTCGCCTGTGCGCTTATCCAACCATCGCGGCGACATCACCCAAGTGTACTTGCCACCAAAATCCCGCTTCTGCGGCCGCGGAATCGTGGTTTGATTCCACGGATGATTCTTATCCACCGGATTGCCCAGTGGATCGGACTTCACGAACGTCTCGGAATTTTTCCAGTCATCGTAGTAAGAGCTGCCCAGCAGAATCCGAATATTCAGGTTGATGTCAACCAAGTCCGTAGTCACAAGTTTTCCGTCGACGACCACCCCTGGCGTCACATACATCTTGCGACCCCACTCCGTCATGTTCTTGTAGGTGTAGTCGCAATGCTCCGGGTCGTTAAACGAACCCCAACAGGCGAGCAGCACACGCCGCCGCCCAACTTCTTCGTATCCCGGCAAAGCGTCGTAGAAGAAGTCGAAAATGTCATCGTGCAGCGGAACGACTTTCTTCATGAACTCAACATACTTCATGAGGCGCACAATATAGTCAGTGAAGAGTTGGATGGTCGGAACCGTACCCACTCCGCCCGGATACAAAGTGGATGGATGCACGTGCCGGCCTTCCATCAGGCAGAACATCTCGCGCGTCATGCGGCTCATGACCAGCGCTTCGCGATAAAAGCTCCCGGTAAACGGGTTGAGCGCTACCATGATGTCGCTGATCGTGCGGAACCCGTGCAGATTCGAGTGCGGCGCCGGCGTCGTCTGCGCTTTGGCCCACACCTTCGGATTAGTTTCCTTCACCATCTGCTCGCAGAAGTCCACGCCGACCAGATTGTCCTGAAAAATATTGTGGTCGAACATATACTCGGCAGCTTCTCCGAGATTCACAATCCACTCGGCTATCGCCGGAGGGCGAACCCCGAACGCCATGTTCTGCGCATACGTAGCGCAGGTCGCATGGTTGTCGCCACAAATGCCGCAGATGCGGCTGGTGATGAAGTGGGCGTCCCGCGGGTCCTTGCCCTTCATGAAGATGCTGTACCCGCGAAAAATCGATGACGTGCTGTGGCACTCTGCCACTTGATGATTGGCAAAATCGATCTTGGTGAAGATGCCCAGGCTGCCCACGATTCGCGTTATCGGATCCCAGTTCATCTCGACGAGGTTCTTACCTTTAGTGGCGGACTCTTTGGTCGGCGCAGTAATCGTGCTCATTTCGAATCGCTCCTCTCGCTAATTGCTCAGTGGTCGCTCGGTCGGTCTCCTAATAGGATCTAGGGTGGTAGCCGGTCGTGAGTTCCGCACGCGGATGCCGCCACTTCGGTTCCTTATTGCAGGTGGCTTGAGTCATGGTGCGTAACGCAGAGATCGCACGTCCGTATGCTCCCACTGCCGCGGAAGAAATCTTTGCGCCCGGCGGCTCGTCCATGAACGGCATGAACTTGTCTGGAAATCCCGGCATGGTGCACCCAATGCAGATGCCTCCCACGTTGGGGCAACCACCAATGCCGGCCATCCAGCCGCGCTTGGGCACGTTGCAGTTGACTACCGGCCCCCAGCAACCCAGCTTCACAATGCATTTCGGAGAACCATAGCTTTCAGCAAAGTCACCTTGCTCGTAGTAGCCAGCGCGATCGCAGCCTTCGTGCACCGTCTTCCCGAATAACCAGGTTGGCCGCAACTGCGCGTCCAGCGGAATCATCGGTGCCCGTCCGGCCACCTGATACAGCAGATAGAGCACGGTTTCCATAAAGTTGTCGGGCTGAACCGGGCACCCAGGAACATTCACGATCGGAAGACCGGCCTTCGAACTCCAGTTCCAACCGAGGTAATCCGCGAGGCCCATGGCTCCAGTCGGATTGCCCTCCATCGCGTGAATGCCGCCATAAGTAGCGCAGGTTCCGCACGCGATAATCGCCGTCGCTTTGGGCGCGAGCCGGTCGATCCATTCATTAGTCGTGATCGGCTGCTTGGTGCTGGGATCAGTCCCTAGCGCCGCCCAATACCCTTCTTTCTTGATCTTCTCGTTCGGAATTGATCCCTCGACAACCAGAACAAAGGGTTCGAGCTTTCCTTCTTCCGCGAGATACCAGTACTTGAGAAAGTCGTCGCCGTTTTCATAGGCCAACACAGGATTGTGCAGGTGGACCTTAGGTAGCCCTGGTATAGCTCCCAGCAATACATCCTCGATGCTAGGCTGGGTTGCCGCGGTGATCGAAACGGAATCTCCATCACAGCCCAGTCCAGCTGTGATCCAGACGATGTGCACCTCCGAAACGGCTGGGGGATGCTGCGTGACGCGACCATACGGAATTGTTTCCGTTGCCATGGTTCGGTCTCCTTTCAGCTTTTTGTTATCGCGCGGGCCCGTTCATTTCGTGCGCTAGGATCGGCGGATGTTCGGCAATGCACGCAACGAAATATGATTTTCTTTCAGAAAAATCCGGTGGAAGTCGTATGCGTCCATCTCACCGAAATCTCGATAGTTAGAATCAATAAAATTGGTAGCTTGCCACAAGCAGGCGGAGCCTCCTTTTCTTGCCACAAAAACACTGCGACGGTACTAAGGACTTCCCCTACATCTCTAAGGGAAATTGCGTGCGAAGGGGTTTGTCCGATGATGGCGCCGAAAGGGCTAGAAGCCTTTTTCGTTGGTGCTCCACTGAATCGCGTGCTGCACCAGTTCGCGAGCGCTGCGTAGAGAGAGCTTTTCCTTAATGTGCGCCTGGTAGGATTCCACCGTCTTCACGCTGATATGAAGTTCTTCCGCGATCTGCCGCGTGGAATGCCCCTCGCCGATCAGTCGGAAGACTTCGAGTTCCCGGTCCGTCAGGTCTGCAATCGAAGAGGGTCTCCCCGCGCTGACCCCGCCGATGTAACGCTGAAGCATCCGGTTGGCGATGCGCTCGCTCACATAGATTTCGCGACTCAGAATGCGTCGCAAGGCGACCAGCACCTTCTCCGTCGCCTCTTGTTTCATGATGTAGCCCTGCGCGCCGGCGCGCAGCGCGCGCTCCGCATACACCGACTCGTCATGCATCGACAGAACCAGAACCGGCAGTTCTGGATGCCGGGTTCGAATGTCCTTCAACAAATCCAGACCATCCGGCCCGTTCAGCGAAATGTCGACGACCAGAATGTCCGGCTTGGCGGTTGCGACAGCCTGCACCGCCGTCTGCGCGTCCTCTGCTTCGCCACAGACCATTAGATCCAGTTCGCGATTGATCAGTAATGCCAACCCCTGGCGCACGATCGGATGATCGTCGACCACGAAGACCCTGTTTTTTTTCGCTGCGATCGCACTCTGGTTCATCGACTGCCTCTTAATCCTTAACCGCCGTGATCGGGAATCGGCATGTTACGGCTGTGCCTCGCGGCTGCTCCCGGTGTATTTCCAGGTCCCCGCCGATCATGCCGGCACGATAATTCATAATGTGCAGCCCCACTCCCGGCTGCGGTGTGGATGGACGCTCAATGCCGACTCCGTCATCCTTAAGGATCAGCGTTCCCTGACGTTCGCTGGCAAAAAGATGAATCAATATGTTCTTGGCCCGTCCATGCTTGATTGCGTTGTTCACTGCCTCTTGTGCAATATGGTACAGATGAGTAGCCATCGGGGCATCGTGAATCAATACTGCCTGTTCACACTGGAAGCAGCACGCAATTCCGAACAGGTCTTCGATTTCGCAGGTATAGAGCCGTAATGCCGACATCAAACCGTGGGCATCCGAAACCACGGGGAGCAGCCCCCGCGCGAGTTCCCTCGTTTTCCGGATTGCATCGTTCACTAACTGGACGATCTTGGCCGCGTCCGCGGCCTCCGGACTATGACTTTCCGCGAGCCTACGCTCCTGCACCTTGGTCAGAAATGCAATGCCGGTCAAGTGTTGTCCTAGCCCGTCGTGCAAGGCTTGCCCGATTCTACGCTGCTCTCTCTCGCTGATTTCCAGCACAGTTTTTTCCAGCCGCTTGCGCTCGCTGATGTCGCGGATCGCGCTCGAAACCAGCACTCCCTCTTCGGTTTCGAGCGGACTGAGGCTGATCTCCACCGGAAACTCGTGTCCATCTTTGTGCAAGGCGTAAAGTTCCAGACCCGCACCCATCGGCCGCACGCGGGGCTCCGCGAAAAAATTTGCCCGATCCGCAGGATGGTTTCCTCGCAAACGCTTCGGCACCAGTTTTTCGATTTCTTCCCCCAGCAGTTCCTGTCGGGGATAGCCAAACAGTTTTTCCACTTGCGCGTTCACCAGAACGATTTTTCCCTTCTGGTTCACCACCACCACTGCATCGGGCGCCGCTTCCAGCAAACCTCGAAACCGTACCTGCGCGCGCTTCTGCGCGGTCACGTCAATTCCCGAAGCGATCACGTACATCGGCATCTGTTTGGCGGCGGGCAGTACCGCAGCCGACCAGGCGATCGTCCGTTGGCTTCCGTCGCGAGCCACCCACGAACTCTCATACTCGGCCCGCGACTGGTTGTCGCAAGTCTGCTGGAACATCGTCCAAAACTGTTCCTTTTCCTCCGGCGCCACAAACAAATCCCAAACGTGCTGACCGCGAGCCTCTTCAATATTCTGCCCGGTCATCTGCTCGCAAGCGCGATTCAACCGCACGATGCGGCCTTCGCGATCCAGCACAACCACCAATGCCCCGACCGTGTCGAGGATTCCCGACACTACGCTCCGTTCGTCTTCCAGAGCTTCTTCCGTGCGCTTCAGGTCGGTAATGTCAAAAGCAAGTCCATGAATAAACCACGGACGCCCTTCCGCGTTCCGAATCATCCGGGCTTCGCAGTGAAACCACAGCACACGTCCGTCACGGGCAATCACGCGATAGGCAGACCGCAACGGCTTGCCCGAAAGAAACATCTCTGCCGCTTCCATACTCCAGCGGTTCTTGTCTTCGGGATGCACCTGCCGGTACCACAGCACCGGATCCTCGAGCCATTCGGCTTGCGAAAACCCCAGCGTCGCTTCGATCTGCGGACTCACATATGCCTCGCCGATACCACGATCCAGATAAGCCATAAATACAACCGCTGGGAGTTGCTCGACCAGAGCCCGGTACTTAGCCTCCAGGTTCGGCAGGTGTGCGTCCGAAACGGAAGCTTGATCAAACCCCTGCACCAAATGATGCACGGCGCCTAAAGATCTGGCGATATCCTTGTCGTTCAAATATGTGCTGGCAAGCTCATTCAAGATAGCTTCCGCAGCTTCGGCGCTGAGTTCGCTCTCCCCTGCCACCGGAGAAACGGCCTCGCTGCCCGCGCCATCGCCAGCCTTCCAGAAAGTACCCATCGAACCACACTCCGAATTTCATCCACCATTACAGCGACGGTGTGATCTTCCGGTTTCTCCAATTCGGTTCTTTATTCAGAGACGACTGCGTGAACCGGCGCAGCGCATGAATCGCCCGCCCGTACGACTGCACCGCCTGTGCCGAAAGCAACGAACCCGGAGGCTGATTCATGAACGGCATGAATTTATCGGGAAAACCCGGCATCGTGCACCCAATGCAAATACCGCTCACGTTGGGGCATCCGCCAATTCCGCCCATCCATCCTCGCTTGCCCACGTTGCACTGCACCACCGGCCCCCAGCATCCGAGCTTCACAATGCACTTTGGAGATCCATATTCTTCAGCAAATTCGCCCTGCTCATAATATCCACCGCGATCACATCCCTCATGCAGTGTCGCGCCAAACAACCACGTCGGACGCAGCGCCTCATCCAGCGGAATCATCGGCGCCCGCCCACTCGTCATATACAGAAGATAGAGAATCGTCTCCATCATGTTGTCCGGTTGCGCTGGACACCCCGGGACACACACGATCGGAATCCCCGCGGTCGATTTCCACCCCCAGCCAAGATAATCCGGCAGCCCCGTGCAACCGGTGGGATTTCCTTCCATAGCATGAATTCCACCGTAGGTTGCGCACGTCCCCGCCGCCATAATGGCCCACGCTTTGGGCGCCAGCCGATCGATCCAATCGCAAGTCGTAATTGGCTGACCCGTCAGCGGATCGGTTCCAAACGAAGCCCAATATCCTTCGGTTTTATTGTTTTCATTCGGGATGGAGCCTTCCACCACCAGAATGAAGGGTCTTCCCGATTTCCCCTCGGCCGCTTCACGAAAAGGCCGGACAAAATCGTCTCCATTTTCGTAGGCTAAAAAAGGATTGTAGAACCTGACTTTCGGAGTCCAGGGCAGAGCGCCCGTCACAATATCTTCAATGCTCGGCTGCGTCGCGCCGGTCATCGCGATGGTGTCCCCGTCGCAGCCCAGGCCCGCCGTCATCCAGAGGATGTCAATTTCGTCGATCATCGCGCTGTCGCGGATCTTTCCGGCTCGACCGACCTCGGTGTCCCCCATCAAAGTCTCTCCCCGGCGCGCGACCGCCCGGCGCCTGAATTCTAGCGTATTTCGAACTCATCAGCGCTCAATCTGCAACCCGCGGTCGCCCGTCCGGCGCCCCTAATACCTTTGTCTAGTGATCACTTCCTTAATAGCCCATCCGAGCCATTCCCATGAGCCACCTCAATCGATAGTCTGTTCATGAGCAGACTTCGGGGGAGGGCTGTTCGACAAGCGTCCCATGACTCAATGAGTCTGGGACGTTTTGTTTTGCATGAAAAGTTTTGTTTTTGAGCGAAGTTGCCAGCTGCGGCTCTCGGGAATCTGGTGGCGGCGGTAGGACTCGAACCTACGACCTACGGATTATGAGACCGTCGCTCTAACCACCTGAGCTACGCCGCCACTGCC
This sequence comes from uncultured Acidobacteriota bacterium, assembly GCA_963755795.1. GTDB lineage: Bacteria > Acidobacteriota > Terriglobia > Terriglobales > Acidobacteriaceae > Sulfotelmatobacter. The sequence continues at coordinate 114,501 of CAVWLI010000018.1, forward strand.
TGCAAATCGGGAGGATACGCGAAAAGAACCTTGCCGCCGGTACACTCCCGGCTCTCGCAGCTTGGAAGCGAGGCGTCGTTCCGCTGCGCCCAATCTATAATTCCCAATCTGTGATTCTAAGAGCGCCCGCGAAATAGGTCAAACTCGCTCGACCCAGATATACTCTGCGGCATGTTCCTCGGTTCACGGTTCTACCGCCAGCATGCGGGAGCGATGCGCACCCTAATTCGCCAGCGCGCAGTCTTGCTTAACTTCAATTTACAGTCACAATCACGATGACCCGAACCCCCATTATAGCGATCGCTGTGATCCCCGCGCGTCTGGCCTCCACCCGTCTGGCGCGCAAGATGCTGCGCGAAATCGCGGGCAAGCCGCTGATCGGTTTGGTCTACGAAGCTGTACGCTCGTCGCCACTGCTCGCCGACGTGTTCATCGCGACCGACTCCGATGAAATCCTGCAAGTCTGCCGGGAACATGGCTGGAAGGCAGAAATGACTTCGTCCTCGCACCGCAGTGGCACCGAGAGGGTGCATGAAATTTCCTGCCGCACGGACGCGGACATCTACATCAACGTCCAGGGAGATGAGCCTCTCACACGGCCGGAACACATCGCGACTCTACTGCAGGTCATGGAGAATCCGGCCGCGCAAGTCGGAACCCTGATAACTCCCGCAGCCGAGGCCGACATCCAGAACCCCAACGCCGTGAAGGTGGTCGTAGATCTCACCGGGCGTGCACTCTATTTTTCGCGCGCAACCATTCCCTATGATCGCGACGTCACGCGGCCTGCTTACTTCAAGCATCTGGGGCTCTACGCCTACCACAAAAACGCTCTCGATCGTTTCGTAACCCTGCCGGAATCTCAGCTCGAAAAAACCGAGCGTCTGGAACAATTGCGCTTTCTGGAAAATGGAATCGCAATCTACGTCGGCGAAACGCCTTACGACAGCGTGGGGGTCGACACGGAAGAAGACCTTCAGCGGGTGATCGAGATTCTGCGAGAACGCTGACCAGAGCCGCTCTCAGCAGCCGTTCACGCCTGGGGATGCATCTCGTGCTTGTGGCCCCATTCTTTCGCGGCCGCCAGACGCCTCGAGATGGCGGGATGCGAATGGAAAAACCATTCCACCCACCTCGAGGGCGTTCGTTCCGCTAGGTTCTGCTCCGCCAGTTTATTCATCGATGAGATAAACGGCTCAACACTGGCGATGGATTCGAAGGCATACCGGTCCGCCTGCCGCTCGTTGAACCTCGAATACGCGTTGAGCGCCGGCATCAGCAAGAATGAGAGGACCACTGAAACCAGCGCCAGCAGCGGCAGGTTGGCGAAGTCCGACAACTCCTCGAACATATGCTGGTCCACCGAGTAATGCAGGACCCAGTTCGCCGCCCAGAAACCGAAGAGCGTGATTATGGCCTGTACCAAAATGCTTTTCAGAATGTGGCGATGCACATGGTGCCCGAGTTCGTGGGCGAGCACCGCTTCGATCTCTTCTGGCGTGTAGTTATCGAGCAGCGTGTCGGCCAGAATGATGCGCCGGGTCGCTCCCAGTCCAGTCAGGGCCGCGTTCGCTTTTCTGCTTTTTTCTGAAAGTTTCCAGCGGTACACGCCCCGCACGCGCGTCCCGGCACGCTCGCTCAGCACCACCAAACGACGCCGCAAGTCCTCGTTGTCGAGCGGTTCGAACTTGTAGAAGATAGGAAACAGCACGACCGGCGCCAGTTGGGCCAGCACGATGAACAGCACCATGAACAGCACCCAGGCGATCACCCACCATTGCTGCGGCCATTCACGGATCGTGAAGTACAACAGTTCCACCACCACACCGCCCATCACCAATCCGACCAAAAAACCCTTCACCTCATCCCATGCCCACGAGCGGAATCTCTGCGTCGAAAGCTTGAATCCACGCTCCAGCCGGAATCCGTAATAGTCGAAGCCAAAGCCGAGCGCCTTGCTGATCACAAGCAGAAGCACGAGATAAATCAGCAGGTTCAAAGAATAATGCTGACCTACCAACTTGATCGCGAGATCCCGCAACCAGGCGGACCACCCCGTGATCAATAAGACAATCAGAAACACGAAGCCCACCATGAAGTCTGCGATGCCCAGCCACCGGCGAATCCGGTTATAGCGGTGAGCCACGGGCGAATCGGTCTGAACCGAAGTCAGATCTTCTGCCATGATGTCTCTATGCATCGCTAAAACTGATTTCTCACGAAGCTTTCGCCTGCGGTCAGAAGTTCGCGGACCAACTCTGGCGACGCAGCTTCCGAGTAGAGCCGCAACAGCGGCTCCGTCCCGGACGCGCGGAACAGCAGCCACGCTTCCGCTCCATCTCCGTTAGTCGGGGCAGCCAAAAAAAACTTCACCCCGTCCAGGTACTCTTTCTTAATCACACGGTATCGCCCCAGACTCTGCATATTCTCTGCCCGAGCGCGCTGAATCGCACCCTGCTTCATCTCTTCCGGAATGTGCAGATCGCGGCGCCCGTAATAGTGCGCGCCAAACTCTCGTTGCAACTCCGCTACCAACTGCCCGAGCGGCTTGCCTTCCTCCGCCATCACATTAGCCAGCAGCAGGCAGTTCAGCACCCCGTCCCGCTCGGGCAAGAATCTCGAGTAGCCAATGCCGCCCGATTCTTCTCCTCCCATCAGGATGTTGCCCTCCATCATCAGATCGGCAATGTACTTAAACCCGATAGGAGTCTCGTGCAGCTTCCGTGCATACTTTGCGGCAATGCGATCGATCATTCGCGTGGTATTGAACCCGCGGACTATGTCGCCCGGCCACTTCTTGCGCTCCAGCAGCCAGCGCAGAATCACGCAGAAGATCTTGTGCGAGTCCACGAAGCTTCCGTCTTCTGCAACCGCGCCAACCCGATCCGCGTCACCGTCGGTGGCCAGACCCGCATCACATTTCTCGCGAACTACCGTCTCCTGCAGCATCGCCGTATGCGGCTCAATTGGTTCGGGATTGATCCCGGGAAACAGCGGGTTCAACTCCTGCCGAATCGCCACGTACTGCACTCCGCGTTCGGCAAAGATTCCGGTCAGAACGCCACGTCCAGAGCCATACATAGCGTCCACAGCAAACTTGAACTTTGTCTTTGCAATGAGGTCCATGTCCGCAAAATTGCACACCGCAGTGACGTAACCCTTCTTGAAATCGACTTCCTCAACCGTCGCCTTGGTTCCCTTCGGCAGCGCACGCGCGGCGAGTTCTTCTTCGATCTTCTTCATGATCGCGGGCGTGGCCGACCCACCAAATTTGGCTTTGAACTTCGCCCCGTTCCAGTTCCACGGATTGTGACTCGACGTAACCATCACTCCGCCCGCCGCTGCCTGTTGCTTCACCGCGAAGGAAATCGCGGGCGTGGGCGTGTAATCGTTGGCCAGTTTGACCGGGATGCCCGCTGCCACAATCACCTCGGCAACGACTTGCGCCGCCCGCGGCGAAGCAAAACGCGCATCGTACCCCACGAACACTCCCCGCTGCGCTTCTTCGTATTTCAATACATAGGAAGCGATGGCGCCAGCGACCCGGCGCACGTTGTCGAACGTGAAATCATCGGCGATGATTCCCCGCCAGCCGTCGGTTCCGAACTTGATCTCTTGCGCCATTTTCTCCGGTGCTGTGATCAGACAACGATCAGCGACTTCCGCTTACACAAGCTTATGCATCCTCTTCTCGTCAAGATACTTTACAACCTTGCCCACATCCTGAGCGTGCTGCCGGGTCGTGATCAGCAGAGCATCCGGAGTTTCCACCACAACCAGATCGCTCACGCCCACCGCCGCCACGAACTTCCCCGGAGCATAAATGTAGTTGCCGCGAGCATTCATCAGATAGACGCCAGAACCGGCTACCAGATTCTCGTCTGGCGGACTGCCCTTGCTGCAATGATGCTCGTGCAGCGCCGTCCAGGAACCCAGATCGTTCCACCCGAAATCGGCCGGCAGACAGAAAATATTTCCCGCTCGCTCACCCTTCGCCGAGCGCGGCTCCAGCACGGCATAGTCCACGCTGATGTTTTCGCACTTCGGATACAGCTTTCGAAACGTCGCGGCAAACTTGCGCGTCCCGAACGCTGCCGCGATTTCTTCCAGCACAGCCGCCGTTTTCGGCAGATGCTCCTGCAGTGCAGCGGCGAGCGTGCGCGCGCTCCACAAGAACATTCCGCTGTTCCAGAAGTAATTTCCCGCTGCAACAAATTCCGCGGCCTTGTTCGCGTCAGGTTTCTCGGTGAAACGCCGCACCCGCAGAGCATCACCCTGCGCCGCTCCCGCTTCGATATAACCGTACCCGGTCTCCGCTCGATTAGGCCGGATTCCCAGTACCACAATGTTTTCACCTGCCGCCGCGATCCCAATTCCGCGCCGCAACGTCTGGCGAAAGCGCTGCTCGTCGCCGATCACATGGTCTGACGGGAACAGGCCAATCACCGCCTCGGGATTCTGCCTCAATAGCAGAAATGCCGCCAAGCCAATGGCCGGAGCCGTATTCCGCCCCACGGGCTCGGCTAATATCTGTGCCATCGGCAGTTTCGGAAGTTGCTTTGCAACGGCCGCTCGCAGGTCTTGGTTGCTGATGATCCAGAATTGTTTCGCAGGCGCCAGCGGCAACAGTCGCGCCACGGTCTGCTGAATCATCGTCCGCTTGCCATCGAGGGCCAGCAACTGCTTGGCGCGTTTCTTGCGGCTGAGCGGCCAGAAGCGCGTACCGCGCCCTCCTGCCAGGATTACGGGATTGAAGTTGGATGTCTTAGCCAAGGATTTTACCGAGCACTTTTCTCATCGCAAATTTCAAAAGAACGCTACATCCTGGTTTCAGGCTCGGGCAGCGGCTTGCCGGGAACATACGCCCTCAGAAACTCCAACGCCCATTGCGGTCGCACCGCAAACTTACCAACGCTTGCGGGAACCGCCACCGCGTCGCCTTTGGCCAGCGTTACCGGATCCATTCCTTCCGCCTCGATCACTCCGCAACCTTCCACTGCGACCAGAATCTGTACCGAATTCCGTCCCGTGTCGTCGTGCGTGGAAAGCTCAAGTGGTTCCTTCGCCTCAAACATATCAACGACGAAATACGGGGCGCCCACCAGGGGAGCATGCCGGTTCTTGCCGCCGTCCATCTGTTCCGGCGCAGGCCGCACCACTTTTCCCGACTTCACTCTTTCCTTCACCGCCGCCATGCCATCTTTCAGATGCAGCTCTCTCGGACGCCCGAAATCATAAAGACGATACGTCGTATCGGACTGCTGCTGCGTCTCCACCACGATCGATCCCGGCCCCAGGGTGTGCACCGTGCCGCCGGCGACATAGATCATGTCACCTGCATAAACATTCATCCAATTGAGAACTTCCTCAGCCCGCTGCTGATGAATCGCTTCTTCGAACTGTTTTGCAGTAATACCCGACTTCAAACCCAACGCAATTTGCGCGCCCGGTCTCGCGTGCGCGATGTACCAACACTCGGTTTTCCCCCATGGCTGCCCGACACGCTGCGCTTGCGCATCGTCGGGATGAACCTGCACGGAAAGTTTGTCGTGAGGGAAAAGAAACTTCAGCAGCAACGGAAAACTTTTTGAATCACGCGCCGCCTCGCCGACCAGTTCCCGCTGATACTCCTCACTCAGCTGTGAGAGCGTTCTTCCCGTGAGCGGACCGTTCGCAACCTTGCAGTCGTCCCCGCTCAGCCACGCCTCGCCAATCTTCTCTTCGAACTTGTGATTGGGATAAATCGGCGACAAATCGCGCGTGCCCCACGGACGTGGATCAAAGGCCGGAAGCATCAACAATGGATAAAGATTTCCCATACCAAACTCGTACCCACGAAAAAGGCCGCCCACAAAATGGAACGGCCCTCTGCCGAACCGAACTATTCTGATGCTTTTGCGCCTTACAGCGCCGAGAAAAAGTTCCGCATGCGCTCCAGCCCGCGGTCGAGTTCCGCCTTCGAGGTGGCATACGACACACGAATGTGTTCGCTGGTCCCGAAGCCCTCACCGGGAACGGTAGCCACGTGAGCCTCACGTAACAGCCGCCCCGCCACGTCAGAAGCGGACTTCAACCCGTCCCTGCCAAAAAACGCCGAAATATTCGGATAAGCGTAGAACGCGCCTTCCGGCAGCGTGCACTGCACGCCAGCAATTGAGCGCAGCCCTTTCACCACGTGGTCGCGCAACTCGATGTACTCCAGTCGCATCTGCTCAACGCACTCCTGCGGCCCCTTCAGCGCTGCCACCGCGGCCTTCTGCACAATCGAAGTCGGGTTCGAGGTCGATTGGCTCTGCAGTTTGGACATCGCGCTCACCACAGCCGCCGGAGCCAGCGCGTATCCCATCCGCCAGCCCGTCATCGCGTATGTCTTCGACAGCGATCCCAGTACCACCATTCGTTCCTTGTATTCGCGCAGCGACCCCACTGAAAAATTCTTGGCCGCGTAATTTAAATACACATAGCACTCGTCCGAGAGCACCCAGATCCCGCGCTGGTGCGCCAATCGAATCACCTCGGTCATGTCCGCCGCGCTCATCACCGCACCTGATGGATTCGAAGGCGAGTTGAGAATGATCACCTTCGTCCGCGGCGTAATCAGGCGCGCGACCATATCCGCGGTCACGCGAAAACCTTGCGCCTCATCCGATTCCAGCAGCACGCAATTCCCGCCGGCGTAACGAACGATGTCCTTGAACGAGACCCAATACGGCACCGGCAGAATCACCTCGTCGCCATGATCCACCAAAACTTGAATCGCATTGAACAGTGCGTGCTTGCCGCCAGTCGAGGCGATGGCTTCCTCCCGGCGATAGTCGGAATCGAAGTCAACGTTGTGCCGGTGCACGATGGCGTCGCGCAACTCCGCAGTGCCGGCCACGGCGGTGTACTTCGTAAAATTCCCCTGAATCGCCGCGATGGCTGCGTCTTTAATGTGCTGCGGCGTGGCGAAATGCGGCTCGCCTGCGCCGAAGTCGACCACGTCGATGCCCTGCTGCCGCAGCTTATCCGCCTCGGCCACCACCGCCATCGTGGCGGAGGGTTCGATGCGATTGATTCTTTCCGTAAGTCTCAGCGCTTCTGTGGTTGCCGTGGTCATGCCTTCCTCTTCCTTTTCCTCGGGACTTCGATGAGTTCGGTATCGCGAAGTTTGTATGCAGGATCCAATTTCTCCCGCAGCTTCTGTTCCACCGCATCAGGGACGAGATCCTTCACCGGCCCCCCGGCCTGCGCCACTTCGCGCACCAGCCGCGAACTTACGTAAGAATATTTGACGGCCGGCATCATGAAAACCGTTTCGAGTGTGGGCTCGAGTTTGCGGTTCATCAATGCCATCTGCAACTCGTATTCGTAGTCGCTGATGGCGCGAATGCCACGCAAAACACACATGGCGTCGATCGATTTCGCGTACTCCACCATCAAGCCGTCGAACGTGTCGATGCGAACATTGTCCCAATCGGCTGTGAGCTGTCGCAGCATCTCCAGCCGCTCCGCCAAGCTGAACATCGGAGTCTTTTCCGAGTTGCGCAGAATCGCGACCACCAGCTGTTCGAACATCTTGCTGCCTCGCTCAATCAGATCGAGGTGCCCATTGGTGGGCGGATCAAACGAACCGGGATAAACCGCGATGCCCTTATTCAATCGTCCTCACAGAAAGCCCGTGGGTTCAGCGTTTGGAGCAATGAGGCAGTAATAGAAGATTTTATGCGGGTAGGAGCAACAATGGCAATCGGGCGGTCGAACACACCGTAGCAAATATGGAAGAACGGTATGGAAGGGAGGCCCGGGCGCAGCGACCAATCGCCGCGCCCGGTGGCAACGAATTCAGCGCCTTGCCGCCACGATCGGCGCCTTCACTGGCTCTGCCGCAGTAGGCATCGTCGTAACCCGGCCAGTCGCGGCTCCATTCGTCGGAGCAGACGCGGCCGCCGGTTGCGCCGGACCCTGCGTCAATCCCAGCGATTTGCGCACCTCGATGTCCAGCTTCGCCATCACGTCTTTATTGTCTTTCAGGAACTGGCGGGCATTCTCGCGCCCCTGGCCAATCCGCTCGCCCTTGTAGCTGTACCAGGAGCCGGATTTTTCGACGATGTTGTTGTTCGAGGCCAGATCGAGCAGATCGCCTTCCCGCGAAATTCCTTCCCCGTAAAGGATGTCGAACTCCGCCTCGCGGAACGGCGCCGCCACTTTATTCTTCACCACCTTCACGCGGGTGCGCGAACCGGTGACCACATCACCATCTTTAATGGCCGCGATGCGCCGGATGTCGATGCGCACCGAGGAATAAAACTTCAGCGCTTTTCCGCCAGTCGTAGTCTCGGGATTGCCAAACATCACGCCAATCTTTTCGCGAATCTGGTTGATGAAGATCAGGCAAGTCCTCGACTTCGAAACCGTCCCGGTCAGCTTCCTCAGCGCCTGCGACATCAGCCGCGCCTGCAGCCCCATGTGGCTGTCGCCCATTTCGCCGTCCAGTTCGGCCTTCGGCACCAGTGCCGCCACCGAATCCACCACCAGCACGTCGATGGCATTGGACCGCACCAGCGTCTCAGTAATCTCGAGCGCCTGCTCGCCGTAGTCCGGCTGCGAAACCAGCAGGTTGTCCACATCCACGCCCAGCTTCTTGGCGTAGCCGGGATCAAGCGCATGCTCCGCGTCCACGAACGCCGCCATGCCGCCGGTCTTCTGCGCCTCGGCAATCACCTGCAGCGTAATGGTCGTCTTGCCGGACGACTCCGGCCCAAACACTTCAATCACGCGTCCCCGCGGAAAGCCCCCCACGCCCAGCGCCGCGTCGAACGAAATCGACCCAGTCGGAATCACCGCGATAGGGACGATCGCCTCCTTCGACCCCAGCCGCATGATCGATCCCTTGCCGAACTGCTTCTCAATCTGTGCAAACGCCATCTCAATCGCTTTACCGCGTTCATCCGCCATGGGGTGGCTCCTTTATGAGTGCCGAACTAAATGAAATCTAATCTGGCCGGATTATACATACAGACCGAAGCGAAGAAAAGGCGAATTATTGAAAATGTTGTGCATAACGTTCCGAAATGGGCAATGCTAATCGGTTTGTCATCCTGAGGACCGCGTTCTCAGCGGGCCGAAGGACCTCTGCAACCGTCGGCAAGTAGCACAGGCTCTTCGCTTCCCTCAGGACGACACCGAGAAGTGTGACTTGCGCTCACTGCACCCCTGTCTTCTGAAATTGGAAGTGGGCCAAGTTTGCGCTAACATTTTCGTAGCATCTGAGGTTATCCTTCGATGGTCGCAAAACTCCCCGTCCCGCTTCTAGTCGCTCTCTTTGCCTTCACCTTTGGCTTGGTGGGACGAATTCATCGGCGAGGGGGTCGCCTGATAACCCTCCTGTCTCCTTCAGGCCTCAGCGGCCCCGAGAACGAGACTTTGAATTTGCGGGAGCTCTTACAGGTCTCTCTTTACTGGGCATATTTTTTCTATGCCGCTGCGTGGCTTCGCGAAATTCGATCGGCTTGGCAACACCATCCCCTGCCCACCGTGCTTCTGATGTTCACAGTGGCAATAATGATTTCTCTGGCTGCCCCTGCGACGGTGCGCGAATCTTAGCTCCACGCCCTACCGCTGCAGCAAATCCACCGGCGCCGTCACATCATGCACACGAAAATACTTGGCCAGCGCCGGATACTTCCGCGCCACCGCCTCATACATCGCATACGCCACATTGCGATACGATACATGTCCCGCCGGCGTAGTCCGCAGCTCCGAAATGTAAACCGCCTCGGCAAAGTCCATCTTAAATAGCGCCCGCTTGCGGAACGCCAGCGGAATCGCATACTGCGAATTCTCTTCGGCCTCGGGAGTCCCGCGCCCGGCCAGCTTTTCCACCGCCGTCTGCACCCGCCGCATCGCGGCCTCGAACCGTCCGCGCACGCCCGCATCTTCCATGTCGAGCAACATCTCGTACCCGTGTTGCGTGGTGAACCCCTGCATCACCTGGATGCACCGCCGGTGCCGGTGCATATCGCGAAACCCGCCCGTATCCATAAGAATGTCAAAGCGAAACTGCTGCCCCGCGCGGAAGCCGCGCAGCATCTCGTCATGCTTCCCGCGATGCCGCAGCCCCAGATCGATAATCTCGCGCCGCCGCCGCTCGCCCGCCACCTGCACCGCCTGCCGAATCTGCCGGTAAGAATGGTGGCTGTGCTCGTAGAGTAAAGTCGTCGCAATCTCCACTTCGAGCGGCTCTTCATCCAGCAAATCGACAATCGCCTTCGACGGCGCCAGCGGCTCATCGGCCATTAATTCCTGCGCGGCCTGCCGCAACTCGCGCCGCGTCGCCATTTCATACTCATTCGGATCGGCATACTTCACCAGCGTCGGCGCGACCCGCACTTCGCGCAGCAATTCCGCCTCGGCCCGCGCACCCAGTTCAGGATTCACCGCCCGAATCTGTTCGACCAGATCGCGCAAGGATTCCCCGTTGACGTTGTAAGCAGCTCCCGTCGCCGCCTTCTTCAGTGACTCGCCCAGCGTCCTTACTTCTTTATGAGTATGAGAAGTAAGATGCGCCACCTGCGTCTCCAGTGTGCGCGCGTTGACTATCTCGCCCAAAGAGGTGTTGGTGGCTAACGGTAAGAGATAGCGCGTGATGTCAAACGCCCGCGCCTTCAGAGTCCGCTCGTACGCTTCCTGCTTGAAGTCGGCCGGCTTTGGCGTGATGCTGATCAAGTACTGCGTCATGTGCGCCGAAAGCGCCTCATACTCGGCGAACAGGAAATCCAGAGTCTCGCGATAGAGCTTGCGCGCTTCGTCATCCGCACCAAAATCGGGAACGTAATACCCACTCTTCTTGAAGTCCTGATACCGCGTCGATCGCTCCTGCCCATCCCAGCGCTGCTCGTCGGCGACCTCAATCGCCGCCAGAATCGACAGCCTCTCGACCGCCAGAGCAATATGCGCCAGGTCGGCAATCGACCGGTGCCCGTACTGAAAATAAAATGTGTTAAGAAATTTCTCCGCCTTCTGCGTGCTGATCTCGCGCAGCGACTCCTTCATTGACAGCGCCGATCGCGAATACTTGGCCATCGCATAAGCCTGAATCTCCGGCTCGACGCCAAACACGGCAAACACTTCGGTCGAAGGCTCGGCGGATCGCACGGTCGCCAGCGCATCCGTCTTCTCCGTCTTTTCTATCTTTTCTGGAGCAACGGGACCTTCGCCAGCCGACGCCTTCTGCGTCGATCGATGTCCCGATCCGCTCGAGATCGGAATCACCTGGGATGAATTCTTGTTGGAAGGTTCGGACATCGGGATTGCGTCATTCGTCACAGTCTGTGGCATGAGTGCTGGAATGTTACGCGGCCCCCTTGTGGATTAGCAATGCGATTCGTCGGAGGGGAATGAGGCAATGTTGATGAAAACGATCCGTATCAGGGCATCGCGTTAGCGATGCCGCCAAAAAGCGTGCGGGTTGTAGCGGCTTTAGCCGCCGAGGCTTAGCGCGACAGCGGCTATAGCCAGAAGTGAACTTTGTAAACGGGTGGCATGCCTGATACGAACCTCCGCGGGACCCAATCGTCGAGCGCAGCTCGACCACTTTCTCTCGCCACCTTCCCCCCGCGTATAATCTGGCGTTCCACCGCAGTCATTCATCCAAGCAGTCGGGAGAACCCTAATGTCCCTTTCAGGACGAGTAGCCCTCGTCACCGGCGCGTCACAAGGCATCGGCCGCACCGTAGCCCTGCGCCTAGCCAAAGACGGCGCAACCGTCGCCGTGGCCGCCCGCAATCGGGAAAAATTGAACGAACTGGTCAGCGAAATAACCAACGCCGGTGGCACAGCCGCAGCCTTCGCTCTCGACGTCGCCGACGAAGATCAGGTCAAAGCCACGGTGAAAGCCGCCATCGCGCAGTTCGGCAAAATCGACATCCTGGTCAACAACGCCGGCATCACCCGCGACCAGCTCGTCATGCGCATGAAGCGTGCCGACTGGGACGCCGTCCTCCAAACCAACCTCACCTCCGCCTACCTCTGCATCCAGGCCGTGATGAGTTCCATGCTCAAGCAGCGCTGGGGACGCATCATCAACATCACCAGCATCTTCGGCCAGATGGGCCAGGCCGGCCAAGCCAACTACTCCGCTTCCAAGGCCGGACTGATCGGCCTTACCATGGCCATCGCCCGCGAAGTCGGCTCGCGCAACATTACCTGCAACGCCATCGCCCCCGGCTTCATCGAAACCGCCATGACCGCCGTGTTGAGCGACGAGTTCAAACAAGCCGCCGTCAAACAGATTCCGCTCGCGCGAGTAGGATCTTCAGAAGATATAGCGGGCGCCGTGGCGTTCCTCGCCTCGGACGATGCGGCTTACATCACCGGCCACGTCCTGAACGTAAACGGCGGCATGCTGATGGGATAGATTCCAATATCTTCACGAACAAAGGACACACAGGTCACCAAGGAAATGCCAGCCAAGCAGCCAATCCCTCCAGCTTCCTCTGTGTCCCCTGTGCCCTCCGTGGTAAAAATTCTTGCGTTTACTCAAGCCGAAACGCCCGCCCAGATTGCTCAAGCCCGCGACCTCTTCCTCGAATACGCCCAGTCCCTCGGTTTCAGTCTGTGCTTTCAAAGTTTCGACAAAGAGCTCGCCGGCCTTCCCGGCGATTATGCCCCGCCCGAGGGCCGCTTGCTGCTAGCCGAATGCGAAGGCCAGCTCGCCGGCTGCGTCGCTCTGCACCCGCTCGATTCTCGCATCTGCGAAATGAAGCGCCTCTACCTGCGTCCTCAATTTCGTGGCAAAGGTTTAGGTCGAGCTCTGGCCGATCGCATCGTCGCCGAGGCCCGCCACATCGGCTACCACCGCATGCGCCTTGACACCGTAGAGCCCGTCATGAAAGATGCCGTCGCCATGTACCGCAAAATCGGGTTTCGCGAGATCGCCCCGTACTGCGCGAATCCAATCGCAGGGGCCCTGTACATGGAGTTGGAGTTGAAGTTGTAATCCTGATCACACTTCGGCTAGAACGTCTCATTCGAGAACTCGATGCGAGATTTCTGGCGATGGCACCGACGCCGCAGCAAAATTGCACTGCCATCGAAACCTCATGCCTGGCGCGGCATTCCCTCGCATCATTCCTTATACGCCGTCTAAGCTATCCTCTTCCTGCCCACGAACCGCCGCTTACTCGCATTCATTTTTCGTATGGCACCAATGTCCCTCGCATGGCACAAATTTCCTACTTGCCAGACGGTACTGATCTGGTTACTATGGCGCACATCCTCACATGCTCCCAACCATGAATATCGGCGAGACCATCCGCAACTACCGGCTCCAAAAAGGTATGTCTCAGGGCGACATCGAAAAGCGGACCGGCCTGCTGCGCTGCTACTTGTCGCGCGTCGAAAACGGCCATACCATTCCGTCGCTCGACACGCTCTCAAAAATAGCCGGCGCCATGGAACTTCCGCTGTCGCAATTTTTTGCCGAGCCCGGCCACAGCAACGGCTCCAAGGGATTGCCCCAGCTCTCTGACGACGAAGTCCGCTTCCTCAGCCAGATTCGCCGCTACTCCACCAGCCTGAACGACAGCGATCGCAAACTGGTTCTCGCCATGGTCAAGAAAATGGCGTCGAATTCGAAATAGAGAGCTGAGAGCTACGAGCTGTGAGCCCCGAGTTTTTTGAGAGCGGTTCCTCTACGAAGCTGCCGATCCAACCTCCAAGGCACCAGTCGACAAAGACGCCGTTGCACGAGCCTCTGCTCTGGGTCGCTCAGAGCTTTAAGCTCGAAGCTCCGAGCTCCCCTTACTTTCGTACCATGTCCCTCGGTGACCCATAGGCACCTCGCCCCCGCGTCCCCTCCTCACTAAACTGTGCATGGAGACAAGTGTGACCACCGACGAGGAACTGAATGTTCTCGACTCGCAATTGCGCCGTCTGAAAATCGAGTACGAGATTTATTTCAGCAACCCGCAAAAGCGCCCTCCCACTGACGTTGAGTGGAAGGTGTTGAGCATGCTGCGCAAGTTTTCCGACGGCGGACGCATGAACTTTTCGCAGCGCTACCGTTACAACGAAATGGCCCAGCGCTACGCCATTTACAGCGACCTGTGGCGCAAGAAGTCCCGCATTCGCGAAGAAGGGTATCGCCGCCCGCAAGACGCCATCCTCTCGGTCCAGGGAGTTCGAGTCGCCGAAGATGAGCACAAAGCAGCGCATCACCCGGTGTACGGCGTAACTCATGCTGCGGCCGCGGCAGCCGCCGGCGCAGCCTCATCCCAGGCCTTCACCTTGCACAGCGTCGACCAGGCCGAGCGTGAACAGGTCGAGCGCCTTTACAACACCCTGATCGCCGCCAAGAAAAAAGCCGGAGAAAGTGTCTCCGGCAGCATCGACTCGTTCACCACGTTCGTCCAAAAGAAAACCGAACAGATCCGCAAACAGTATCACTGCGAAAACGTCGAATACTCCGTTGAAATCGCCAACGGCCACGTCAAACTCAAAGCCAAAGCGAAAACCTAAAGCAAGGAACCCCTACTCTCAGGTTGCTCACTCAGCCCGCGCTCTCGCGAAAGGCTGAGGGCGGAATCCCCCCAAGGATTCCGCACCTCAGCCTCCAGCGCATACGGCGCACTCACCAGCAGCACGCGCGATATGCTCGGTGCAACCGAGACCTGAATGCCGTTCCTGTTCCATGGTTGCCCTGCGCCCTACCCACTTTCTTCGGGAGTTTGCCGATCCCCAGAACCGGCTTCGCTACAGATTTCGACCCCGTCCCTGACTGTGCATCCATCTATCTGCCGGGAAGGGAAGTCTCACAAACCAGCACCGCTCCGTCGCTCAATTCGCGAAAGTGCACTTTGTCTTGTTCGATCCAGTGATATAAGATCCGGGGAGAAACCCCGGCAGATTTTGCCGCCAGTTCCACTGGCATCATATTGACTTCGCGGTCACACACTGGGCAGCGCTCCGTCACAGCCACTGGCTCGCCTCGGGTTACGGCGAGTTCGCGCCTCTGGATCGTGATCTCCACTCGCCTTCGCAACCCCATGCGTACCTCGCGTATGTCTTGCCCCCACCTGCCAGCAATGGTAAAGTGCGCCTGTTCTCTGGCAGCCAGGTTGGCGCTTCCTTACATCAGCACTTAACGGCAGCCGAGTCGCGAAGTCCTCAAGCGCGCAGTCAAGAATTATCAATAGTTCTTATGACTCTCTAAGTGCCGGCAAATGAAGTCCTTATATCATTTCGGCTCATTCACGCTAGATCCCAACAAGCGCGCTCTGTTTCGCGACGGCAAGCCCGTCATCTTGACTCCCAAGGCCTTCGACGTGCTGCTGTATCTTGCCCACAACCCCAACCGCGTCATCCCCAAGGAGGAATTGCTCAAAGTCGTGTGGGCCGGAAGCTTCGTCGAAGAAGGCAATCTCACCCAGAATGTCTTTCTCCTGCGCAAGGTCCTCGCCGAAGAAGCCGGCGACACCGGCCTCATCGTCACCATACCCAGAGTGGGCTACCAGTTCGCCGCCGAGGTCGCGACCAGCCAAGTTCCAACCATCGCTCCGACCATCACTGAAACCGCTCCCGTCCCAGTCACTTCTCCGGGCAATCTCGTACTCCAGGGCGTCCAGTCGACGACCCACATCGTCATCGAAGAAGAAATCGACTCGGGACCGCCCAGCTTAGGCCCAAAATCACTCCCCCCGCCTGCATCCGCCAAAGGGCGCTGGTACGCCCTGGCCGTTGTACTAGCCCTCGTGGCCGCGGTGATCTTCCGTCCCATGCTCCCGCCTCCCACCGTGACTCGAATCCGCCAGCTCACGCAACTCGGCACTTTGGTTCATAACACGAAACTTCTTACCGACGGTCCCCGCATCTACTTCCGCGCATGGGATGGAAAGGATCGCGCCCTTCGCTACGTGTCCCCGGAGGGCGGGGAAGTTTTTTCCGTGGAACGGGCCTTCCCCCAGATTGACGTTGACGACCTCTCTCCCCGCGGCTCCGAGTTCCTGGTTGTCAATCTAGCCGACAAACGCCGCTCTCCCGATTCGGGCGATAACTTGCCCAGCGTGTGGCGCATTGCCGTACCCTCGGGCTCGCCACGCCCCGTCGGAGACCTGCGCGCTCGCGAGGTGGCGTGGGCTCCTGATGGTCGCGCTATCGCTTGCGCCATCGGGTCCGACATTTATCTGGTCGACCCCGACGGAACCAATGCGAGAAAGCTGACCACTCTACCCGGCGAGCCTTTCTATCTCCTTTGGTCACCCGACAGTCAGCGCCTGCGCTTCTCCGTCGCCGACCCGCATCGCAACACCGCGATTCTATGGCAGGCCGACCTCGCCACTCACGCGGTCGCCCCCGTGCTGCCAGACTCTATCGTTTCTACCGGAGTGTTGCCCGGCGGTTGGACTCCTGACGGACGCTATTTTTTTTATACCGCCTCGGGCGACGGAACCAGAAACGTCTGGGCCATTCGTGAAAAGAAGGAACTGCTGCACCGCGTCAATCCCCAGCCCGTCCAGATCACGGCCGGCCCCCTGACTTTTTATCTGCCGGCTCCGAGTAAAGACGGTAAGAGCGTTTTCGCCGTAGGGGAACAGTTGCGCGGCCAACTAACCCGCTACGATTCTTCCGCCCACCAGTTCGTTCCCTACGCCAAGGGCATTTCCGCAGACCACGTGGCCTTCTCCCGCGACGGCCAGTGGATGGCCTACGTCGAGTTCCCCTCCAGCGTTCTGGTACGCAGCCGCCTCGACGGCAGTGAGCGCCGCCAGTTGACATTTCCCCCGATGCGCGCCCTGAGCCCGCAATGGTCTCCTGACGGAACCCAGATCGCCTTCCAGGGCTCCCGGCAGCCGGGCGCTCACCCCAAGATCTACCTGATATCGAGCAACGGGGGCCTTCCAGCTCTAGCGGTCCCGGAAGGCAGCGGCAGCGATCGCCAAACCTATCCCTCCTGGGCGTCCGACGGAAACTCGATCCTGTTTTCCGGCTCCAATGAAGCCCGCTCAGACCGCGCTCTCTACAGTTTGGATTTGAAGTCCAGACAGGTCTCCCGCCTCCCCGCATCTGAGAGCCTCTACTGGGGCCAGATTTCTCCCGACGGCCAGCAGGTCGTGGCCCTGGAAGACCTGACGCAAAAACTCATGCTCTACGAGGTGGCTACGCACAACGTCCAAACTCTCGCCGAACTTGCCGACTACCCGCGCTGGTCTTCCGACGGCCATTACGTTTACTTCAGCACCATGTATTTCAGCGGCCCCGGCAAGAACGGCGGCGTCTACCGCTTGAAACTTTCCACCAACACCACGGAGACAGTGATGAAGTACCCGGATTTCCTCCTTGCCGGAATCTTCGGCGTCTCCTACAGCGTCACGCCCAACGGCGAAATCCTCACCGTTCGCGACCTCAGCACGCGCGACCTCTACGCCCTCGACGTGGACCTTCCTTAAGAATGGCCGCCTCCCGCTGTCATAGCAGCCCATTCTCCCAGGCGTCATCCTGAGCCGAGCTGTTTTTCAGGCGCAGCGATGGATCTCGCGCCGGCTGACATGCAAAGGAGAGCTCTCCCAATTACTGATAGAATTTTCGGTCGCTCCTTCATTCCCACTCATCCGAGGCCCTGCATGTCTGCCCGTATTCAGCGCGCCATTCTCAGCGTCACCGACAAAACCGGACTCGCCGATTTCGCCCGCAAGCTCTCCACTCTCGGCATCGAACTGATGTCGACAGGAGGTACCGCCAAACTTCTGCGCGACTCCGGCATAACGGTCAAGGACATCTCCGAACTCACTGGCTTCCCCGAAATGCTCGACGGCCGCGTCAAAACGCTTCACCCCAAGGTCCACGGCGGAATCCTGCATCGCCGAGAAGATCCGAAACACGTTGCCGCCGTCGCCCAATATGGCATCGCGCCCATCGACATGGTCGTCGTCAATCTCTACGCTTTCGAGAAAACCGCCGCCAAACCCGGAGTCGCTTTCGAGGAATTGATTGAGAACATCGACATCGGCGGCCCATCCATGATCCGCTCCGCCGCCAAGAATTTTCACGACGTCGCCATCGTCACATCGCCCGCCGACTACGATGCCATCGCCGACGAACTGCAGCGCGAAGCCGGCGCGTTGTCCCTAGCCACGAAATGGCGCCTCGCGCAAAAAGCCTTCGCCACCACCGCAGCCTACGACTCGGCCATCGCCTCCACCCTCGAACGCCTCGCCCCAGACTCTCTTCAACTGCAGCCCGAGACCGCGTTCCCGCCCACCCTGCGCCTCACCTTCCACAAAACCCTAGACCTGCGCTACGGCGAAAACCCCCATCAGAAGGCAGCCATGTATTCCGACGGCTCCGCTGTCGGGGTGGCCAACGCGCGCCAACTCCAAGGCAAGGAACTCTCCTACAACAACATCGTCGACCTGCAAGCCGCCTGGGATCTCGCTCAGGAATTCAACGACCCCGCCTTCGACACGCCTGTCGTCGCCATCATCAAACACACCAACCCCTGCGGCGCCGCCACCGGCAAGACCCTCGCCGAAGCCTACAAGCGCGCTCTCGAATGCGATCCCGTTTCCGCCTTCGGCGGCGTGATCGGCGTGAATCGCCCCATCGACGCCGAAGCCGCCGAGGAAATGCACAAACTCTTTCTCGAAGTCATCGCCGCCCCAGGCTTCGACGAGGCCGCGAAACAAAAATTCGCCAGCAAGAAAAATCTTCGCCTCGTCGAAGTAACCGCAGCCAATCAGAAGTGGGTTCTAAAAAACGTCTCCGGCGGAATGCTCGTGCAAGACTCCGACCTCCGCCCCCTGCAAGACGCCGACCTCAAAGTCGTCACCAGCCGCCCGCCCACTGCCGAGGAAACCCGCGCCCTGCTCTTTGCCTGGAAAGTATGCAAGCACGTCAAATCCAACGCCATCGTCTACGCCCGCGACGGCCAGACCGTCGGAGTCGGCGCCGGCCAAATGTCTCGCGTCGACGCGGCGAAAATCGGCGCCATGAAAGCTCAACTCCCACTCAAAGGCACAGTCGCCGCCTCTGACGCCTTCTTTCCATTCCCCGACGGCGTGGAAGAAATCGCGCGCGCCGGAGCCACCGCCATCATCCAGCCCGGCGGCTCGCAGCGCGATCCCGAAGTCATCGCCGCCGCTGACCGTCTTGGACTCGCCATGCTCTTCACCGGAGTTCGCCACTTCCGCCACTGAGCTAATTGTTGATTCCCGATTATTGATTGCCGATTGTAAAGATATGTGTCGGTCTTGGCGGTTGTTGCGCCGAGGCGCTTGCGATCAGCAATCAAAATTCATCATGCAACAATTCACCACGGTACCTGTACCTCCGGTTCGCCCACTTTCCCAGTCCCCGCTGTGTTTTTTTCCATCCTGACGGTCCTCGGGTTAGAATAAAGGCACCTTTCCCCCGGCGGCTTTGCATCCAATTCAGCTGAGGTTTCGGAAACGCGCGGGAGCGCACTCAGGTCCAGCATGAATAAAATTTTTCGTCCCTTATTTACCATTTCGATGACGATTGTGATCGCCGCGTCCGCAGCGGTCGGCCAAGCCACGTCATCTCCATCCGACTCCGCTCCCGATGCCAAGCCGGCCCAGTCTTCTTCGGTCCAGTCTCCGCCCAGCCAATCTGCTCCGCGCAAAGTCGACAAGGCCGCCGCCTACTACCATTACACCCTGGCGCACATGTACGAGGAAATGGTCACCGCCTACGGCCGCAGCGACCTCGCCGCCAAGGCCACTGAGGAGTACCGCCTCGCCATCGATGCTGACCCTTCGTCGGAATTCCTGACCTCCGCCCTGGCTGAGCTCTACGTAAAAACCGGCCGCATTGCCGAAGCCGTCAAAGAAGCGCAAGACATCATCAAGCGCGATCCCAAGAACCTGGAAGCCCACAAGCTTCTCGGCCGCATCTACCTGCGTTCGCTCGGCGACATGCCCGGCGGTTCCGGCTCTGACAATATTCTGAAGCTGGCCATCGACCAATACCAGGAGATCGTGAAGCTTGATCCCGACAGCGTTGACGATCACCTTCTTCTCGGCCGCCTCTATCGCCTGAACAATGATCTTCAGAAAGGCGAAGCTGAATTAAAGATCGCCATCAAGCTCGATCCCAATTCCGAAGAGGCTGTCACCACGCTGGCCATGCTTTACACCGACGAGGGCGACACCGCGCACGCCTTAGAGGTCCTGCGCGCCATCCCCGACTCGGCTCGCTCCGCCAAACTGTACGCCGCCCTGGGCGCGGCCTACGAGCAGCGCAAGGATTACAAGAACGCCATCGAGGCTTTCCGCCACGCCGTGTTTCTCGATCGCGACAACCTCGACGCCATTCGCGGCCTGGCTGAAAACCTGCTCAACGACGGTCAACTCGACCTCGCGCTCGAACAATACAAAGTCATCGCCGACTCCAATCCCGAAGACGCCCAAACCTACGTCCGCATGGCTGAGATTTATCGCCGCCAGGCCAAGTACGATCTCGCGCTCGAAAGCCTGAAGCGCGCCGACACGCTGGTCCCCGACACCATGGACGTGCCTTACAACATGGCCGCCGTTTACCAGGCGCAGGGCCGCTACGACGACGCCATCAAGCTCTTGCAGGACCTGGTGAAGCGCACCGAAAAAAGCGAAACCGGATCCAGCAGCGCTGACCGCAACAACCGCGCCATTTTCATCGAGCGCCTGGGCACGGTCTATCGCGAGCAGGAGAACTACACCGCTGCGGTCGAGACTTTCCGCAAAATGCTGCCCTTGGGCGACGAAAACACCCGCCAGGGCTATCAGGAAATCATCGACACCTATCGCGAAGCCAAGCAGTGGCCGCAAGCCACCGCCGTCGCGAAAGAAGCCGTTGCTAAGTTGCCTGACGATCGCGATCTTCGCATGGTCCTCGACGCGCAACTCGCCGACACCGGGGACGCCGACAAATCCATCGCCGACATCCGCTCCATGCTCAAGGGTGGCACCGACGATCGCGATGTCTACATCCGTCTCGCCATCATCTACACGCGCTCTAAGAAATACAACGAGGCCCTCGAAGCTCTCGCTAAGGCCGAGCAACTGTCGACCAAGCCTGACGACAAAGGCTACGTCGAATTCCTCCGCGGCGACCTTTACCAGCACCAGAAAATGTTTGACCAGGCCGAAGCCGAGTTCAAAAAAGTCCTGGCCGCCACCTCACCCACCGATCCGCAAAGCGCCGCCACTTTGAACTATCTCGGATATATGAATGCCGATCGCGGAGTGAAGCTCGAGGAATCTCTCAACTACGTCAAACAGGCCCTGGCGCTGGACCCCAACAACGGCTCCTATCTCGACTCACTCGGCTGGGTCTACTTCAAGCTCGGCAAATACGATCAGGCGGAAGAGAATCTGACCAAGGCCGAATCTCACATGAACTCTGACCCCACCGTCCAGGAGCATCTCGGCGACCTCTACCAGAAAACCGGCCGCCTGAAACTCGCTGCCGCCCACTGGGAACGTTCAGTGCAGGAATGGAGCAAAACTGTTCCCGCCGAGCAGGACACTGAGGCCTATGCCAAGGTTCAGCAAAAACTCGATGCCGCCAAAGTAAAGCTAGCCAAAGAAGAATCCACGAAGCAATGAGACCGCTACTGCTTGTGTGGGGTCTGGTCCTCTGACCCGGCCGCGACCCCCCAAGGGTCGCGGTTTCTGCCACGACCGTTTCGAGTCTCTGCCGGGATGGCCGTGCGTTGAAAGGGCGCGGCTTTCAGCCGCGCCATAACGTTACACCAAAGGAATGGCGGCTTCAGCCGCTGAGGGTCGCGGCCCGCCTCTGCTAAACTCTCCCCATGCTGGCCGCCTACGCGGTGCATGTCGAACGCTCCCGCGGACGCCGCTTCCCCGAGCTCCAGCACGCCTACCGCAACGACTTTCAGCGGGACCGCGACCGCGTCATCCACGCCCGCGCATTCCGCCGCCTCGAAGCCAAAACCCAGGTCTTTACCCGCCGCTACTCTGACCATTTCCGCAACCGCCTCACCCACACCCTCGAAGTCTCGCAAGTCTCGCGCACGATCGCAGGAGCTCTCGGCCTCAACGTTGATCTTGCCGAAGCCCTCGCCCTCGTCCACGACATCGGCCACCCCCCCTTCGGCCATGCCGGAGAAAAAGCCCTCGACGCCGCCATGCGCGTGCACGGCCTGTTCTTCGACCACAACCTTCACGCCCTCCGCATCGTCGAAGATTTCGAACAGCGCTACGCCGCCTTCCGCGGCCTGAACCTGACCTTCGAAGTCCGTGAAGGCATCATCAAACATTCCCACGACTATGATCCGCACCTACACCCCGAACTCGCCGGTTACCTGCTCGACCAGCGCCCGCCGCTCGAAGCCCAGCTCATCGACCTCACCGACGAAATCGCCTACAACACCGCCGACCTCGACGACGGCTTCGAAGCACACCTGCTCTCGCTCGAACAAATCCGCGAAGGCATTCCGGCCTTCGAACACTTCTATCGGGAAGTCGAGCAGCTCTATCCTGACGCGCTGGCAAAACTGAAATTCAACGAGACGCTGAAGCGCGTCCTCAACCGCTTCGTCGACGACCTGATCACCAATACGCGCGCCCGCGTCGATCAAGCCGGCGTTCAAACTCTCGACGACGTCCGCAGCCATAGTGAGCGTCTGGCCGGCTTCAGCCCTACAGTCGAAGCCGAACGCAAGCAGAGCAAGAATTTCCTCTACGAAAACCTCTACTACAGTCCCTCGCTGTCCGGAGAAAAAGAGGATGCGGAACGGATCGTCAAAGAGCTCTTCACCTTCTGGATGGACCACCCCGAAGCCCTCCCACACAACTACCGCGACAGGGTCGAGAAGAAACAAGATTCCCTCCCCAGAGTCATCTGCGATTACATCGCCGGCATGACCGACAACTTTATCTTCGAGCAATACGAAAAACACTGCGGGGGTTAAGCGATAAGGTGAAGCGCTGTGGGAAAAGCGGGTGCCCCATTTCTCGCGCGCCTTCTGCGCGAGAAGTGGGGACTTTGAGGACCACAAATGATTTTCCGAAGCCTGATTCCTGAAATCCTGCCTGGCTCTCGCCTTCGAATACAACTTCAGCAACACAGTGGGCGTAATCCTCGGTGCCCGTTTGTTCCCCGCAGGAAAAAATGCGACCGACTCCATCACCCCCCGCCATTGCCATCAACTACGTCCACTGATCCTTGATTCAGCCGAGTCAATGAGCACCATCGCTGGGTACATCGACCATCGAGATTCGGAGGAGAAGAGATGCGAGGCAGTTCTGCGCGAATGGCGGTGCCTTGAATTTTGTTCGGGCCGCTGGGTACCTAAACCTCCTGGGTACCTAACCCTCCTTGGGGTGATCGGCGCAAACATGGGACGTAAAAACTTTGTCGCGCTGCAACTCGAAGTTTCGCACCATTTCACTGAAAGACGTGCCGGTCAGCGTTTCAGCAGGTTTGAACCGCCAGCCACATTCCGAACAACCAAAACCCCGAAAACGCTGTTGCTCAATCCACACCAGCTTCCGGTTCATGGTGCGCAAATCTTACAGGCGCTAATTGGGACGGTCTGTCGGGCATCCTACAGAAGCGCCGCGGTTTGCCCTGTATACTCCACCGCATAGTGCGAGCAGCAGCGTTCCTGTTTCGCACATCACGACGGGTGACTTCATCCCCTCGTGTTAGGAGGTTTCGGTTCCCCTCGCATCGTGGCGCGCAAGGAACTCCAAATCGTGCAATCTGGCGAGCGGACAAATGCCGCAGGAAAGCCAGTAGGCAACAAAATACTTCTATCCATCTCCGATAGCGAGTACAACTCCCTTCGCCCTCACCTCGAATACCTCCGCTTGCCAAACCATCTAGTCCTTCACGAGGCCGGCGAGAAGCTGGACTTTGCGTATTTCCCGAATCGCGGTCTGATTTCCCTTGTCGTCGTAATGAAAGATGGAAAGACCGCCGAAGCCGGCGTAGTTGGCAATGAGGGCTTTACAGGAACTCCAGCGGTTGTTGGCCTGAGCAGGGGGCCGCTGAGGGCGGTGGTTCAAGTCACGGGAGACGGATTTCGGGTAAAAGTTGGAGCTTTGCAAAATACCTTGGAATCCACTCCACAGCTGCGATTGATGTTGAACCGCTATGCCGTAGTTCGGAGTATGCAGGTTGCACAAACCGCCGCGTGTAATCGGCTGCACGATATTAAGCAGCGTCTTGCGCGGTGGTTGCTAATGACTCAGGACCGCGTGGATGCAGGGGCGCTGCCCATTACCCATGATTTTCTCGCAACCATGCTAGGGACGGATCGGCCTAGCGTGACTTTGGCCGCCGGTCTACTGCAGAAGAAGGGGATCATCGAGTACACCCGTGGCGCAGTGAAGGTCGTGAACCGCAAGAAACTGGAAGACGCCGCCTGCGAGTGCTACGGGGTCATCCGACAATACGATGGCGAGCTCGGCTTGAAATGAGTCCGCAAGAGAAGCCTCGCCTGTGCTTTATCCCGATTTTAAGACGCCGTGTTTGTCCGGCGGCGTTTAGTTGCACCGGAGCCCTGAGCCACTGACTTAGACGCAGCTTCACTTCCCCGCCACCTCCGCCACCACATCAAACAAAATCCGCGGCCCCCGCCGCACTTCCTCCACGCGAATCCGCTCATCGTTCCCGTGCTCGGTGTTCCCCTCTTCATCCGTCGCCGTATAAGGACTAAAGCCGTACGCCACTATCCCCAGCGGCCGGTAAATCTGATTCTCCGTGTACCCGCTGGTGATGTGCGGAACCACCGGCGTGCCGGGAAAATATTTTCCCGACACTTCCCGGATGGTCGTAAACAGCGCATTATCCGTCCCTGAATAATTCGCCACCCGAAACTCTCCCTTCCACGGTTCCACCGTGACATTGGGATCATTCACCACCCGCCGCACCGCCTCCAGCAGAGCCTTCGGATCACCTCCCGGCAGAATTCTCACATCCAGATTCGCCCACGCCTCCGGAGGGATCACGTTGGTCTGCTCCGACCCGCCCATCATGGTGAGCGAAATCGTGTCGCGCAAAAGAAAGTTCAACGACTCGTCCTTTTCTACTTCCTCCTGAAACTTCTTGTCCTGAATCGCCTTCTTGATGTTGCGATACTCCGCCGCCCGCTCGGGGGGCTCGGACGGAGCCATATCGCGCAGGAACTCATCCACCACTGGCAGCACCCGCAACGGAGTCTGGTAAGCCAGAATGCGATTCAGCGCCCGCACCAGCCGGTTCGGCGCCGAATCCGGATTCGGCCGTGACCCGTGCCCCGGCCTGCCATGCGCCACCACATGCAGCCAATATGTAGTTTTCTCGCCGACATCAATGCCCACATACTTCACGTTCCCATTCTCCAGCAGGTTCTCTCCGCCTTCGTTGATCAGAAACTCCGCATTCTCCAGCAAGTCGCGCTCGTGCGCGATGAACCATTCCGTCCCCGTGTCATCGACCTCTTCGTCCGCCACGGCAAGAAAAATCACGTCCCGATCCAGCGCGACCTTCTCGCGCTTCAACATCACCATCACGACGAGTTGCGCCAGGCCTTCATCTTTCATATCCTGCGCCCCGCGTCCCCACAGGTAGCCGTCGCGAATCTCCCCGCTGAACGGCGGAACTTTCCAGTGCGCCGCATCGCTGGTCACCACATCCATGTGGTTCAGCAAGACGATCGGCCGCGCGGTCCCATGGGAACTGGGGCTTTTCTCTTCAGTTATCAAGGCCGGCAGCCGCGCCCACAAATCCCCACGCCCCGGCGCATATTCGAACACGCGATTCTCAATCCCTTCTGCATCGAGAATCTTCTTGTAAAACTCGACCGCCCGCATCTCATGCCCCGGCGGATTCGTCGTGTCCACCCGCAAATACTCCTGCATCCACGTGAGCGCCAGATCGGAGTACTGCTGCAGCCGCTCCCCTGGAATCTTCGACGACGGCAGCCCAGAATCCTCGCCCCAACTCATGGCAGACAGGGCCACCCCTGCGACCACCACCAGCCAAGTCCAACGCGTTCGATACCTTCCAGATCGATCTGTGCTCAAAAGTCCTCCCCCGCCGCCGACCCATTTCCACGCAGTTTTTATATCAGGTTTGCCAAATTTACCTGCCCACCCGCCGCCCGCCTATCTTTCCCGCCTCAACGGTACTACAATGTCTATAGATATCAAGCATTTAGCTCTTTTGCCCCGCCGTCCGATTTGGCATCCCACATGTAATAGCAACGTGTGAAGATGGGCGCCACCGCAGTGGGCGCCGAGAGTTCAAGGCCAGGTATTACTCGATCCCGGCGTAACGCCAGGAACTGGCCCAGCGAAATCCTCTGGCCGTCTTTTTTGTTCGAACGGTCGTTCAGAAAGTCGTTCAGGGGGAATCGTTCACAAGGATGTAATCAAATTTTACGCACGCCCATGCGTGCCTGGGGGAGCAATCAACCCCCTAACTTGGAGGAAGTCATCATGAAAAACCGCCTGCTTTTCGCCCTGCCCTTGGCTGCCGTGCTTGCTTTCCCGGCCCTTGCGCAGACCACCACTTCGACCACCGATCAGAGCGCGCCCGCCGCTAGTTCGACCATGGCCGCGCCGGCGACTTCGGCTGACAACGCCACCGGCAAGGCTCCTCTGGCGCCCCCGTCTCGCGAAGGTTTCTGGGGACATCTGAATCCTTTCGCCCGCAAGAGCTACGTCCGGCGGCAGACTGAGCCCATCCGCGACCGCGTGAACGAACTCGACGAACTGACCTCCGGCAACACCCGAGCCATTAAAGACACCGACGCGCGCGCCCAGGCTGGCATCAAGCTCGCCTCGGACAAGGCCGACGCAGCCGACCAGCACGCTCTCGACGCCAGCAACAAGGCCACTATGGCGCAGCAGACCGCCCAGCAGGCCACGACCCGCGTCCAGACCGTTGAGACCGTGGTTACCAACATCGACCAGTACAAGGCGCAGAATCAGGCGGAGATCCTGTTCCGCCCGGGCCAGACCGCTCTCAGCAAGAACGCCAAGGACGCCATCGACACCATGGCCGACAGCGTCAAGGGTCAGCACGGCTACATTATCGAAGTCCAGGGTTTCTCTGCCGGCAGGGGCCAGGTTGCCATTACGAGCTCGCAGAAGATGGCCGAGTCGGTCGTGCGCTACCTCGTGCTTCAGCATGAGATTCCCGTCTACCGAATCTATCTCGTTGGTATGGGCAATGCTCCCACCTCCGATGAGGCCGCCAAGACCAAGCGCATGAGCGGAGGCCGCGTCGAAATCAGCCTCCTCAAGAACGACCTGGAGCAACTCTCCGCCAACACCGGAGCCCCGGTCGCCAGCGTCGATCAACCGCAGCAGCCGAAATAAGCTTTGGGACCAAGTTGGGGACCACGGGCGCCTCGCCCATAAGTCCCTCCCCCAGAAAAAGCCTCTCGCGCAAGCGAGGGGCTTTTTCGATTCATCCCTCTTCAATGATTCTGTTCATTCCGAACCAGAGGCGGAGCGCGAGCGACGGCGGAGTGTAAGGAAGCTGCTGTTTCTTTACCGACGCAACCGCAGCCCCACTAAATTCACTGCAGGTCTATACTGCTCACAACACTATCCACTGACCGCGCATGAATCTCTACCACTGGCTGCCGCCCGACGCCGTGAAGATCGTCCTCGTGCTCTTCCTCTCTTTTCTCATTGGACTCGAACGGGAAGAACACAAATCCGTGCCGGGTTCCTATTCCTTCGGCGGAGTTCGCACCTTCCCCCTGATCGGATTCATCGGATATTCCATCGCGCTCCTGTCCGGATCTCAGCTTCTTCCCGTGACTTTAGGCTTCCTGGTCGTGGGCGGATTCCTGCTGCTGTCCTACTGGCACAAGCTCTCGTGCAATGAGGCCGCCGGGGTCACCTCCGAAATGTCGGGTCTCACTACCTACCTGGTCGGCGCCCTCGTCTACTACGATCATCTCTGGATCGCCACCGCCCTCAGCGTGGCCAGCCTCTTGCTTCTCGAATTAAAGGCGGGTCTAGAAGCGCTGGCCCAACGCGCGGCACCCAAGGAAATTCTCACCTTCGCCAAGTTCCTGCTTCTCACCGCCGTCATTCTTCCCGCCCTCCCAAGTCAGGAGTTTGGCCGCTTTCACATCAACCCGTTCAAGACCTGGCTGGTCGTCGTCGCGGTGAGCAGCATTTCCTATGGAAGCTACGTCCTGCAGAAGGTCACCAAAGAACGCGGAGGAGTGTTGCTCGCCGCCCTCCTGGGCGGAGCCTATTCTTCTACCGTCACCACGGTAGCGATGTCCCGTCGCGCCGCGCGGGAACAGCGTCCACACCTGTTCTCCGGTGGCATCCTCATCGCCTCCGGCGTGATGTACCTGCGCCTGGCGCTTCTGCTCATTCTGTTCAATCGTCAGCTCGGAGCGATCCTGGCCCCAGCCTTTCTGATTCTGGCCGCATCCGCCATCGCCACCGGATGGTTCTGGTCCCGCCGACCCGACGGGCAGGCTTCCGAAATCAAACGTGAGTTCGAGCCCGGCAATCCTCTTGAACTCGGCGCCGCGTTCTTATTCGCTGCTTTCTTTGTTGCCATGCTGGTGGCCACGCAGTTAGCCGTTACCTATCTCGGCCGCGCTGGCGTTAACATTCTCGCCGCCATCATGGGAGTTACCGACGTCGACCCCTTCATCATGGGAATGACCCAGGCCGCGGGAACGCTCACTCCCCTCAAAGTCGCCGCCGTCGCCGTGCTGATCGCCGCCGCCAGCAACAACCTGATCAAAGGCGTCTACTCGTTCAGCCTGGCCGACCGGAAAACGGGCCTCCAGAGCCTGTCGCTGCTGATCGCCCTGGCTGCCGCAGGGCTTTTGCCTTTGCTCTGGCTCTAACCGAAGCCAGGGCGTGTGGCGCGGGCGCCTCCTTCCGCGAAAGCTGGTAAGCCGGGGGGGCGATTCAGTGGGGTACGCGCTACACATTTTTTTCTGTCCGATTCGATAAATTCCCTGCCTTCTTGAGGTTAGGCAGGACAGATCGCGACCAGGACCGCAAAAATATTGATTCGCAATGACTTGCATGCAAAATATTCGAGGATAAGGAGTTCGTGGGACGATATGACGACATGGGCTTTGCCCGTTAACCCAAGGGAGTGCGGCGAGCTCGGTGCTGCGCGATTTCGTGTTGGAACGTTCGCTCACTTTCCCAGTTTGGACTTTCTGTATCCTCAGTCAAGGTCGTACGTCACACGTTTTCAATTTTTTTCGGGTGAGGTTGTGGAAAAGAGCGGGCGGCGTAAATTCGAGGGGGCGGCTTGAAGCAGGTTCCTCCACTTCCCCGTCGCTGGCGCTCCGGCTCCGGTCGGAATGACAAAATGGGGGCATGCAGTTTGACCCTCTGCTCCCTCGTGACTAGAATTCCGTCACAGCACTGGCGGGGTCTTTTATGAAACGTCTAGCCTGGTTGTTGCTGTTCTCTTTCATCTTCACGTTCTCTGCCTTCGCCGCCGACGACGAAAAAGATCATCATCACCACAAAGATCTCACCGAGACGCAGCTCGGCACCGTCCACTTTCCCATCTCCTGCTCTGCATCGGTAGAAAAGCCCTTCGCCCGCGGAGTCGCCCTGCTGCACTCCTTCTGGTACGAAGAGGCCGAAAAAGAATTCATCGACATCGCCAAGGACGATCCGAAATGCGCCATGGCTCATTGGGGCATCGCCATGAGCATCTGGCATCAACTCTGGAACGAGCCCGACGCCAAGGTAATCAGCCGCGGTCTTGAGGAAGCGACAACTCCTAAGAAACTCGGCCTAAAGACCACTCCTCGCGAAAGCGGATACCTTGCCGCGATCACCGCGTTCTATGCCGACTCCGGCAAACTCGACCACGCCGCCCGCGCCCAGGCCTATTCCGACGGGATGAAAAAGGTCTACGAGTCCTATCCCGACGACCACGAAGCCGCAGTATTCTATGCGCTCTCGCTGCTCGCCTCCGAGCCCCACGAGGATGCGACTTTCGCCAACCGCAAAGCGGCAGCCGCGATCCTTGAAAAACTTTTCGCCACCGAGCCCGACCATCCCGGAGTCGCGCACTACCTGATTCACGCCTACGACAAGCCGCAACTCGCCGAGCTTGGTATTCCCGCCGCGCGGCGCTATGCGCAGATCGCGCCTGCCGCGCCTCACGCCGTGCACATGCCGTCGCACATCTTCGCCCGCGTCGGGCTCTGGCAGGACGACATCAAGTCCAACCTCGCGTCGGTCGCCGCTACCCGCAAAACTGCCGCTATGGGCATGGGCGGCGAAGGCCACCAATTCCACGCCATGGATTTTCTCTTCTACGCCTACATGCAGAGCGGCCGCGAAGCCGATGCCCGCGCGCTGATGGACGAAGTGAACAAGATGCCCGAAATGCATGACATGTACGGAGTGGGATTCGATCCGCACCTGGCCGCCGAAGCCACCTTTGCGGCCATGTATCCGCTCGAAATGCGTGACTGGGCAACCGCCGCCGCTCTGACTCCCATGGACATTCCCGGCACTGCCAACGATTCCTTTGGTTATTGGGCCAAGGCCATCGGCTCCGCTCATCTTCATCAGACCGAAGAAGTCCGCAAAGATGTCGCCGCGATCGCCGCCATCCACCAGAAGTTTGTCGACGGTAACAAGAAGGACTTCGCCGAAGCCACCGGCAACGACCTGCGGCAGGCGCAGGCCTGGCTGGCCTTCTCCGAAGGCAAGTACGACGACGCGGTCGCCATCCTGCATCCCTTGGCGGAAAAGGAAGAGACGCTCGGAGATGAACCGCAAGGCATCCCCAGCCGCGAGATGATTGCCGAGATTCTGCTCGAGGCCAAACGCCCGCAGCAGGCTCTGGCCGAATATCAGGCGGATCTGAAGTTCAGCCCCAACCGCTTCAACGGCCTCTACGGCGCCGCCCGCGCCGCCGAAGAAGCTGGTAAGCCTACCGACGCGAACGAGTACTATACGACCCTCGTGAAAATCTGCGACGGCGGAAGTTCCTCGCGTCCTGAGCTGACCCGTGCCAGGAACTCGCTGGCCCGAAGATAATCTGTACGAGCTCTACTTCTTCGGCTGCGCCGACGGCGGCAAGACTCCATTGAGCCGCAGATACATGGCGGCCGCCGCATAATGATCGGCCCATCCGCTGGGCAGGATCAACGCCGCCATGGCGCGGGGCGCCTGTCGCCCACCAAAGAGTTCAATGCTGTCGCCGAGTTTCGAGTCGTCCATCTTGCTGAGGGCTTCGTTGCAGAAGCTGTACGAAGCTTTCACCGCGGCAACGAGCTGATCCTTACTGTCGGTCTCTTTCGATTCCTCAACCTTGGGCGAGGGGACATCTGCCGCCTTGGCGCAGAATGAATTGTTGAATCCGGCGATGTGCGCGGCCAGGTGCGCAAAGCTCATCTGGTCGGGCGTAGGCTTGTAGTTGAACTTGTCGGCGGGCATCGCCTCAATCGCGCCCACAGTGTTGTTCTGGGAACGCTGCAGCATCAAGCGTAGCGATGTGGCGACCGGATCTTTGGTTGGAGACGCCGATCCCTGCCCCGACGCGGGTGCGGCCGGAGCTTTTGCGGTTGGAGTCGGGCCTTGGGCAAATGCGAGAGTGCTACAGACGAAGAAACAAGCGGCAACAACAAGGTTGCGTTTCACGGGAACCCTCCTGAGGTTTTAAGGATATGCCGGTAACAGATCATTTTATTATGCCGGGGTGAGAACGATACAAAAGAACGTGCACGAGGAATGATACAAAACACCCCCCAACAAAATGAAATCCAGTGAGCCTCTGTGCCCTCTGTGGTAAACCGGCTCGTCGTGACACAATGGTCGACAATGTCCGCCGAGCCCTCCATCCCCGAATTTCTCTACGGTACCGCCTGGAAAGAAGACCGCACGGCGGCCCTGACCGAACTCGCCATCCGCGCCGGTTTTCGCGGCATCGACACCGCAAACCAGCGCCGCCATTACCACGAAGCCGGAGTCGGCGAGGGACTGGCCGCCGCCTATCGCGCCGGCATCGCAACCCGCACCGATCTTTTTCTGCAAACCAAGTTCACCTACCAGCGCGGTCAGGACCATCGCCTGCCCTACGATCCCTCCGCCGGCCTAGCCGAGCAGGTCGCACAGTCTCTAGCCAGTTCGCTCGAGCATCTGGCCACGGACCACGTCGACAGCTTCGTGCTGCACGGGCCATCCTCCGGATATGACTGGACCGACGCCGACGGTGAAGTCTGGGAAGCGATGCGGAGGGACCGCGACGCCGGCCGCACCCGACTGTTAGGCGTCAGCAATGTTTCGCTGCCACACCTGGAACAAATGGAGTCCGCGCATTCGGAGCCCCCGGCCTTGGTCCAGAACCGCTGCTTCGCGCGTCTGGGATGGGATCGCGAAGTGCGGTTGTTTTGCCGCGAACACAAAATTACTTATCAGGGATTCTCTCTGCTCACGGCAAACCCAGAAGTCGTGCAGCATCCCCCGCTGATTGCTCTGGCTCAGGAGATGAATGCAACGCCGGCGCAGCTGGTGTTCAGCTTCGCGCGTGCAACCGGAATCCTGCCACTGACCGGCACGTCCAGCGCCGGCCACATGAAGGAAGATCTAGCCAGCCTCGCCTTGACCCTTCCGCCAGAGCTCGTGCGGGCGATGGAATCCATGGCCGGCTGATTGCAGCGGCTTATGAGAACGCACCTGCCAGGGCCGCGGCACCCACGGTGAGCAATGCCCACCATCCAAACACGATCGCAAACGAAGTGCCTCGTTTCACTTTGCTGACGCAGGTAAAACCGATTGCGGTCAGGGCCAACGTCCAGAGCATAAAAATATCCAGTCCCGACGCCAGGCTGTACAAGAATACGTTGTCCGCCGGATTCATGAAATAGCCGGGATTTGTGGCGACCGGATTCTGAAATGAAAACGAATCGGGGCTCATACCCGCGACCACCGATAGCATGGCCAGCAGACTCTTCACGATCAGCGGGAGCCCAGAATAAATCACAATCGCAAATGAGGCACTAAACGAAACATCCGCGCCAGCGACGAATTTGAAGGTCGCGAACAAAACCACTGCGATGATCAGCCAAATAAGCAGGGAAATCACCGGGAGACTGTAGTCGATGATCTGGGTAAACTTGGCACCCGCTTCCATCTGTTTCTCCCGCTGATCCGCGGGAAGCTTGTCCAGGCGCTCTTGCGCTTTGGGCTGGGCTTGCATCTGGTTCTCCATGATTTTGCGGAACCCGATTTTCTGCCCCGCCGTGTAAACGAACAGCGTCGAGACCAGGGCTATCAGCAGGTACGGCGCCCACCAGCTTGCATTACGGCGCAGATCAGCGAACGTTTTTGAGGGCGCAATAAAAGTGTTGACGATGCGCGCACCCTGAGAAAGCGGCGCAGGTTCGGGTGTGGGAGATGGCGAAACGGGCAGGACCGGAGCGGCGGCCATGAGTGCCTCCTTGCTGATTTATCCAACTGGTATATACGACTGGTGCATCGGATTGGTTCAACGGAAAAGATTCGAGGGAATTCTAGCCCGAGACGCGCCTGCAGACAAGCAATCCGGGCGAATCGGCAGCCGGGTCGCGGATTAAGATATTGCGCATGACGAATGCAACGCCGCTGGTGATCGCCGTGCTGGTGGCCGAACTGGTTCCGGCGGTCGCCTTTGGCTTCGCCGCTGAACGCGTGGCGCAAGCGGTCGCGCGCTGGCCGTTCACCGTGCGCGTGGCGCTGCCGTCGTTGCTGGTTGCGCCCTACGTCGTCATCGCCGTCACGCAGCACATGTTTCGCTGGCAGTGGTTTGCGTTATATGCTGGCCTACCGGTTGTGATCGCGTGGCTGCTGGCTCGGGCCGCCGCCGCCGATCCTGAGCAGCGCGGCAACTGGCGGGACGCAGTGATTCTGCTCACACTCGGTCTCGCCGTCGACTTGCGCTGGTTCTACGCAGCCTGGCCTGCCGGCTTACGGGGATGGGGCAACCTGCTGCTGGTGGACGCGGGCCTGTACGGCTTTCTCGCCATCCGTCGCCTGAGCGGCATGGGATTCGATTTTTGCCAGCGCTGGAGCGAGTGGAAGACCGATTGGAAAACCGGCTTGCGCGAGCTCGCATTTTTCGCACCCGCCGTGCTCTTGCTCGGATTCGCGCTCGGCTTTATCCACCCTCACCGCAACTGGCCGCCATTGGGTAAAGCGGCGCTCACCTGGGCGGGTATTTTTGTTTTTGTCGCCATCCCAGAAGAACTTTTCTTTCGGGCCTGGGTGCAGAACTTACTCGAACGCCGCGTCGGGCGCCGGGCCGCGCTGATCATCGCGTCCGTGCTGTTCGGCCTCTCGCATTTCAATAAACGATCCGCACACTTCAACTGGCGCTACGTTCTGCTAGCGACGATCGCGGGAATTTTTTACGGCCGCGCCTGGCGCGAGCGGCGCAGCGTGCCCGCCTCGACCATTACCCACACCTGCGTTGACTGGCTGTGGTCCTGGTGGTTCTGACCGCAGTTTCAG
The DNA here is from genome assembly GCA_963755795.1 of uncultured Acidobacteriota bacterium. GTDB lineage: Bacteria > Acidobacteriota > Terriglobia > Terriglobales > Acidobacteriaceae > Sulfotelmatobacter. The sequence goes on from CAVWLI010000018.1 coordinate 148,943, forward strand.
GTCTTGGGGGCTGGGTCTTAGGTTTCGGGCCATGCCGCAGGCGCCGACGCCGAGTTTTCCCAAGACCTACGACCTGAGACCTACGGCCTAAGACCCTAAGTCCGGACCACTCACCCCCGATACCGCAAATATCCCAGCCCCACGCGCAGATGATGATGCACCGCGTCCGGCACGCAGACCGCGAAACAAATCCCGAGCAGTCCCTGTGCCAGACCGAGCGCATAGATGTTGTGGTAGCGCTGGAACAGCGCGCAGGAAATCGCTCCCCACAGCAGCGTCGCGGCCGCGAGCCACACATTTGGCAGGTGCGCCGCCGCGAACAGAACCGCGGCCAGGCTCACGGCGGCGCTTTCGCTCGCCAGCAGCCGTGTAAGCCGCGGCATGAACAAGTCATTCAGTAGGAATTGCTGGTAGATCGTCCACAGAACGTAGCCGGCGATATGCTTGAAGTCACCCTTATACAGCGGATGCAATGTCCCGATTCGCTGCGCGACCGCCAGACTGGCTATGACCAAGACGACAGCAGCGGGAAGAATCCAGAGCGACGGCAACAGCCCGCGACCGGCGATGCCAAGGTCATCCCAGTTCGGCCGCCGCGCCAGCACAATCGCCAGAGTCACGACCAGTGCGACCGGCGAAAGGATCCTCTGCGGGAACTGCGGCATCCACAGCACGAACACGATCAGCCCATAGCCAAGCACCAGCTCCAAAAGATCGCGAGCGAAACCGAACTCCAAGCGAGACATCGGGCGAGATATCCGGCGGGACACTGGGAAAGTATGGCACGAGCTAAGACTCTTATGCCTACACCAGGAGTTCCGGCGTAGCCTCGAGCAAACTGCGCGTGTAGTCGTGTTGCGGACGTTCCGTGATCTGGGCCGTGCCGCCGACTTCCACGATTTTGCCCCGGTACATTACCGCGATGCGCGTCGCCAGATAGCGCACTACCGGCATGGAATGCGAAATGAACAAGTAAGTCAGCCCGAAATCGCGCTGCAACTGGGCCAGCAGATTCACGATTTGCGCGCCCACGCTCACGTCGAGCGCCGAAACCGGCTCGTCGCACACTATGAATTTCGGCCGCAGCGCGAGTGCGCGAGCGATCCCAATACGCTGGCGCTGTCCCCCGGAAAACTCGTGCGGGTAGCGCGCGCGCGCCGATTCATCCAGCCCCACCGCACGCAGTAGTTCGCCAACCCGGGCGCGAACGTCGAGCTTCGTTCGAGTGTCCCCGCTTGCGCTCTCGCGAATAATCTGACGATGAATCACGAGCGGCTCGGCAATAATGTCCTCCACGCGGAACCGCGGATCGAGCGACGCAAACGGATCCTGAAAAATAATCTGCAAGTCGCTCCGCAGGCTGCGCATTTCGCCGCGGCTCGCCGAAAGCAAATCGCGGCCTTCGAAACGCACCGTGCCCGAAGTCGGCTCAATCAACCGCAGAATCAGCCGTCCCAGCGTACTCTTCCCGGATCCAGATTCGCCGACCAGACCAAGCGTCTCACCCGACTGAATATCGAGCGAAACGTCATCCACGGCCCGCACCTCTCCGCGAGCCTTGCCTCCAAACGGCGATTCGCCGCGCGGAAACACCTTCGTCAGATTGCGGATTTCGAGCAGCGGCATCGACTATCTTTCAAAACCATTCCACATTCTGGAATATAGAACAACCTTCACCCCGCCGCGATCATGGGGACCGCCGCCAGCGCCGCCAGCAGCCCCACGAACTTCCAGCGGCTGAAGTGTTCTTTCAGAACCAGCCGCGCCAGCAGCACGGTCATAGCGGGATACAGGGACGTGATGACGACTGCTTCATCCAGCCGACCGTGCTGGCTGGCGAAGATGAATAAGGCGCTGGCGGATATATCGAGGAATCCGGCCAGCATGCCCAGGGTGGCGCGCGGGCGATCGAGCGTGAGCGGTGCGCGGGTCGCCAGCACTGCGATAGATGTAGTCGTGAATGACCCGATGCGGGAAATGGCCGCGATCCAGGAGGGCGACCCGCTCGCCTGGTGGATGCAAAGGTAGAAGCCCGCGAAGCCCACGCCGGCAAGAGCGGCCAGGCCAACTCCTGCGGGGCGGCCCGAGGAGTTCTTTTCGTCGGATTCCGCGCGGGGGGTTCCTTCCCCCAACAATTTCTCTTGCATAGATTCTTTGCCCGCCGGCTCCGGCCGCGTGATCAGCCAGAGGGCGAGCAGGGCGAGCCCGAAGCCAGCGATCGTCCAGCGGCTGGGCGCGCCTTCCTGAGCGATGTCAACCATGGTAGGAATAGCCGCGCCCAGCAGGGCCGCGATCGGCGCCGTCAGCCCCATTTGCCCGGAAGCCAGCGCCCCATAAAAGACGGCCAGAGCGAATCCTCCGACCGCGCCCGCGATCAGGGCCCACACGATGCTGGCGCGGTCGGGAAATGAGCCGTGCTGGCCGAGCGCGATTACGAGCATCAGCGCGAACGCGCAGGCGTGCGAGAATGCCGTGAGCACGAAAGCGTTGGCGCGCCGCGAGCCTAAACCGCCCGCGAAATCAGCCGACCCCCACAAAAATACCGCGATCACGCTACAGACCGCCGGAGCGAATTGGGTCAGCGAAAACACGCCGGATGAGCGTAACACGCGCGTGTTTCCTTCGTGATACTTCGTGCCCTTCGTGGTTGAAGATATTCACGCCGCACGAAACCGGTGGCCTGCCGGCAGGTCTTGCGATACGCTACAGAAGTTCGACGGAGGATCTGTAATGAAGCCTTTGCTGATCGCAGTTGCCAGCCTCGCCTTTTGTTTTTCGGCTAGCTTTCCCGCCCAGGCGCAGGCCGGGGACGAACCCGCCTCGAAAGACGACATTATTCTTTACCTGCGTACCATGCGCTCGCATGACATGTTCCAGAGAATTATGGAAGTGCAGTCGCAGAACATGCAGCAGCTGTTTCGCGATCAGATGCTCAAGGAAAAAGGCAGTGTTCCTCCGGAGTTCGACGCCCACTTCAAGAAGGCGATGGACGACATGATCAAAGGCATGCCCATCGACGACATCACGCAAGCCATGATTCCCGCCTACCAGAAGCATTTCACCAAGGCCGACATTGAGGCCATGAATGCGTTCTATTCTTCTCCGGTCGGCCAGAAAGTATTGCAGGAACTCCCCGCGGTCGTGCAGGAGGGCTCGCAGGCGGCCATGCCCATTCTGAGCAGGTACCTTGATGAGTGGAAGGATCGGATGCAGCAAGAGTTGAAGGAGATGGGCGACGACACTCCGAAGAAACCCGAAGTCAAGAAGTCCGCCCCTGTCGCCCCGAAACCAACGGCTCCGAACTCCACTCCGAATTAAGAACGGCTAGCCTTGAGACTTCAACAGTGGATCGTTTGCTCGTGGATCGTCGCCATGACCGTATCCGGACAAACTCCGGCGGCGCAGACGGCGGCGCAAACTCAAATTGCGTCAAATCAGGGCCCGGCGGCAATCGCGACTCCGCTGCGCGAAGCGCCTCCGTACTGGGCCTTCGCAATCAACCCGCCAGCGGCCGCCGCCGTCCCCGCGAAACCGGTCGACGACACTCCGCGCCATGTACCCGACAGCGACGCGGCCTTCACCAACAAGCAAGTGACGGATATTTTCGGCCCGCCCGACTGGCATCCCGCTGATCATCCGACGATGCCGGAGATCGTGTCGCGAGGCCGCGCGCCTGAGGTTTTCGCCTGCGGCTATTGCCATTTGCCCAACGGGCAAGGACGCCCCGAGAATGCCAGCCTCGCGGGATTGCCCGCCGCTTATATCGTGCAACAACTGGCCGATTTCAAGAGCGGGATGCGCAAAAGTTCCGAACCCCGCCACCTCCCTACCGCCGCCATGATCACGTACGAAACCAAGGCCAGCGAGAATGAGATCCGGGCGGCGGCGGACTACTTCTCCGCGCTGCATCCGAGACCATGGATTCGTGTCGTCGAAACCGACACCGTTCCAAAGACTCACGTCGCGGGCTGGATGCTGGTCGCCAACGTTCCTGACGAGACCGAGACGACCGGCGAGCGCATCATCGAGACCCCGGAAAACCTGGAACGCACCGAACTGCGCGACGACCATTCTGGATTCATCGCATACGTGCCTGTCGGCAGCATCAAGAAGGGCGAAGCCCTGGTGAACGGCAACTCCATCAAAACTCTGCGCTGCGCCAGTTGCCATGGTCGGGACCTGAGAGGCCTCGGCAAGGTTCCAAGTCTGGCCGGGCGTTCGCCGAGCTATATCGTGCGCCAGCTTTATGACATTCAACACGGCGCGCGTGCCGGAGCGGCCGTTCAAAAAATGAAGCCCGCCATCGCGAAGCTCACCCTTGCAGACATAGCCGCCATCGCCGCCTACCTCGCCTCGTTAACCCCTTGAAGTTCCGAGTGTGGGGCGGACACTCCCTTCGACTTCGCTCAGGGCAGGTTCTGTCCGCCGTTTTTGCTCGCAAACTCCCAACTCCGTACCCGGCACCGCCGTCCTCCGTGATAGAATTTTGTGCACGCCGCTCCCTGCGTTTCTGAGAGATCAGGTTCTGAGAGTTCCGGTTTGATCGAACTGGCACCGTCAATTCTTTCGGCTGATTTTGCCCGGCTGGGCGAGCAGGTGCGCGCCGCCGCCGAGGGGGGTGCAAGTGTCATCCACGTTGACGTCATGGATGGCCACTTCGTCCCCAACCTCACCATCGGTCCGCCGGTGGTGAAGTCACTGCGCAAGGTGACGAACCTGCCGCTCGACTGCCACCTGATGATCGAGAATCCGGATGAATTTATTCCCGCATTTGCCGACGCGGGGATCGACTGGATGTCGGTGCATCAGGAAGCCGTCCGACACTTGAACCGCACTCTGCATCTGATCAAAAGTCACGACTGCCTGGCCGGTGTTGTCATCAATCCGGCGACCCCGGTCGATACGCTCTCGGAAGTGCTCGACATTGTGGACTATGTGCTTGTCATGTCGGTAAATCCGGGCTTCGGGGCGCAGAAGTTCATTCCGTCCACACTGCACAAAATGCGGCAGTTAGCGGAAATTCGCAACCAACGCGGGCTGCACTACCGCATCGAAGTAGATGGCGGCGTGGCGCTCGATACCGTCGCCGATGTGGTGCGCGCGGGTGCAGAAATTCTGGTGGCGGGCAACGCCGTGTTCGGAAATGGTGATCCAAGCAAGAATGCACAGACGCTGCTGAAGGCAGCGACCGAAGCTGCGCTGTTGAAAGTCTGATTTTCGTTCTTGTGTTGGACCGGGTCTCAGACCCGGCCTGGCCGGGCAAACCCGGCGGTTGAATCAAGGAAGAAATAACAAAGTTGAAAGAGAAGCAAGACCGGGCTCCGCTCGGTGGCCGGGTTTCAAGACCCAGCCCTACACGACCAAATCGAGGTCCTATGTCACGTCGCACTGTGTTGATGGCTGTCCTGGGCATGCTGCTGGTATTCACCGCCGCCTGCACGAACAAGAAGTCGGTGAACCCGCTGGCTGGAGTCAGTTCGAAGCAGCCCGACAAAATCCTGTTCGACAAAGCCATGGAGGCCATGCGCCACAACCGCTTCGACGTGGCCCGCCTGACCCTGCAGACCCTCATCAACACCTACCCGAACTCCGAGTTCATTGCCCGCGCGAAGCTGGCGGTCGGTGACTCCTGGTACGCGGAAGGCGGCACGGCTGCCCTGGCGCAGGCCGAGCAGGAATACAGCGATTTCGAGATCTTCTTCCCCAACATGCCGGAAGCCGCCGAAGCCCAGCTGAAGATCGCCAACATCCATTACCAGCAAATGGAAAAGGCCGATCGCGACTTCACGCACGCCAAACGCGCCGAGGACGAATACCGCAAGATGATTCTGCAATACCCCGACAGCAAGCTGGTGCCTGAAGCCAAGCTGCGACTGCTGGAAGTGCAGGAAGTGCTGGGCGAGCGCGAGTTTGAAATCGGACGCTTCTATAACCTCCGCCAGTCCTACGTGGCGTCGATCGCACGCCTGCAATCGCTGGTGGAAAAGTATCCGCTGTACAGCCGTGCGGATGAGGCACTGTATTTGCTGGGGCAGGATTATGAAGGACAGATGGTGCGGATCCGGGCTACGCCCACGTGCGACGCGAAGAACCTGCCCCGAGGTTGTCTGCCTGAGGGAGTAAAGTCTCGCTATATCGGCGACCTGACCAAGGAGGCCTCGCAGAATTACGCGAAAATTCTCACCCGCTATCCGCTGATGGATCGTTCTGACGATGCCGCCAATCGCCTGGCCGCCTTGCACCAGCCCATTCCCCGGCCCACCAAAGGAGAAGTCGCTAGAAACAAAGCCGAAATCGAGAGCCGCGGAGACTCGACTGCAGTCCAGGGATTAATGAATCTCATTAAGCGGGGCCCCGACGTGGCCAAGGCGGCGCGAGTGGGTGATCCTCCGCTGGTAGATCCGGAGCCGGTAGCCGCGACCGAGATCGTGCATAAAGAAACCATGGCTGCGATTGGCCTGCCCGAAAAAGGTGCCGTAGGAGTACAAATCCTGAATCCCAACCAGCCTGCCGCGCCTGTGACGGAGCCAACTGCCAGTGGTTCGCCCTTCGGTAATAATCCTTCTGCGAATGCGCTGGCCGCCAAGCCTGATCCCAATGAACTGACTCCGACCGCATCCGCCGATCCCAACGAACTTAAACCGACCGACAACGGCGCCGATGCGGCGCTGCCCCCGCCTACGCAGGTCAACGAAATCCAGCAGGGACATTCCTCGTCTTCCGCCACGGCAAGCGCCGACAGTTCCGCACCGGCCAGCGACCAGGAAATCTCCAGCAGCAAGAAAAAGAAGAAGAAGGGCCTCAAGAAGCTCATTCCATTCTAAGAGTCGGCGCTGGTGTAGGGCGGACACTCCTGTCCGCCGCCTTTGACTTTGGTTATCGATTTTGATGTCCAGAATTCGACCGACGACCATAAGCAAAACGAAGCTCCGGCCCGAACGCAAGCCAGCAGAATCAAAGTCCAACGGCAGCGGACAGGAGTGTCCGCCCCACCCTTACGCACTAGGTGTTGACCACTGGTAACCGGTTACTTCCCTTCTGCGTCATTGACTTAGGGTGTGGCTCGGGTTACCTTCGGGCTATCTCCCCTCATCAGAGGAAACCTTTGGCCCGGAAGATATTGCTCGCCGATGACAGCGTGACCGCCCAGAATATGGGCCGGAAGATTCTCGCCGACGCGGGATACGAAGTCATTACCGTCAACAACGGGTCCGCCGCTCTCAAGAAGATCGCCGAGCAGAAGCCCGACCTGATCGTTCTCGACGTTTATATGCCCGGCTACAGCGGGCTCGAAGTGTGCCAGCGCCTCAAAGAGGCGCAGGAAACCTCGCGCGTTCCGGTGCTGCTGACGGTGGGTAAATTAGAACCCTTTAAGCCGGAAGAGGCCAAGCGCGCCCGCGCCGACGGCTTCATCGTTAAGCCCTTCGAAGCCAGCGAGTTGCTGAGTGCCCTCAGCAAGCTCGAAGACAAGATTGTGCCTCGTCCTGAGGCCTCGAAACCGGGCCGCTTTGCCCGCGCCAACGCCGCCCTTGACGAAGCCAAGTACGACAAGACCGTCGCGGTGGACGAAGACTCAGGATGGAAGAACCGAATTGTCTTTCCCAAGAAAAAAGACAAGGCCCAGGTCGCGCGAGAGGAAGAGGTCGCGCGAGAGGAAGCCGACGATTCCGCGTATTACAACCCCATGAACAAGGACTTGCGCACGGTGATCGAGCGCAGGCCGATGCCGATGGACGAGCCGCACGAGGCACGCCGAGAAGCGAGCGCTATCGAAGAACCCCGGGTCGATCTGGGCGCCCTGGCGCCCGAAGGTCTGCCCAAGGACGTGACTCCTGAAGAGATTGCCGCTCTGGCGGCAGCCGCTGCTCAGGTGAAGGGAAAGATCGGCGAAGCCAAGTTCGACGAAACAAGGTTCGACGAAACCAAGTTTGCTGAAACCAAGTTCTCCGAAGCGCAGGTTGCTCAAGCGAAGTTCGCCGATGCCGAGATCGCCGAAGAAAAGTTTGCAGAAGGGAAGTTCGAGGAGAGTAAGGTCGCCGAGCCGGCTCTTGCCGAAGCCAAACCTGAACTGAAGCGGGAAGCGACCCCGGCCGCCGAACTCGCGCAGGAAGTCGCGGCGCCAGCCCCGCCAGTGGCAACTTTTGCTGAGCAGAAGCCCGAAGAAAGAATCGACGCGAAAATCGAAGCAGAGATCGAAGCCAAAGTCGAAGCCGAAGTCGAAGTCGAAGCTAAGATCGCGGCAGAAAAGATCTTGCCCGAAACTGGCAGCCTTGCCTCTCCTACCTCCGATGATCTGATGGCCGCCATCGCCGCCTTGGAGCCGGATCCGGTCCCATCGACATTAAGCGGCGCAGGTTCTGGCAACGGATCGTGGTTGCATGACGCCCCCAGCTCGAAGGCCGACGAGCCAGTAACCATGGCGCTGGCAGCGGCAGTAGCAGCGGGCTCCGCTGCGGTCGCTTCCCGTTGGACAGCGGTTGCGGTGGCACTCGCCCCAGAGGAATCTGCGATTTCTCTGGAACTCGAGATGGAGAAGGCCTGCGCGGCTTTGGCCGCCGCTGATGCCGTTCGTGCTCCAGCAGTCACGCCGATCGCGGCAGCCCTGTCTCAGGCAGCCCAATCTCACGAGTCTCGGGCTCAGGAAGCAAAGCCAGTGTCGGCCCAGTCCGCGCCGATAGTAGAAAATTCTGCTGCGGCAGCAGCAGCGCCAACAGAGGCCGCGGCGCCGGAGCCAGTGGTCTCGGTCCCCGCGAGTTCCACCGCGAGTTCTGAACCAAAAGCGACTTCGACAGTGACCAACGCGAGCGATGCTGCCGTCACGAATGACGCGGTTACGAATGCTGACCCAGTTAACGCGACGGTGTCGAACGCTGCGTCCGAAGCCATCACCGAGGCGGTGAAAGAACTAGAAGCGGTAGCGGCGGCTTATGCCGAGCAGATCAGACCGCCAGCGTCGGTGCCCGAGCCGGTTCCCGTAGAGGATTTCAAAGTGGCGTTTCCGCTCGATTCGACTTCGGCCGCCGCAGCCAGCGTCGAGGCTCGCACGGAGGAGAGTCCGGCGGAGAATGCCCAGGCTGCTCTGGAAGTTTCCAAGATCGAGTCGGTCCAGCCGGATGCGCCAAAAGCCGCTCACCAGGAACTAAGCCAACCGGAAAGCGAAGCTCCGAAGTACCAAGAAAAGTACGAAGAAAAGACCGAGGAAAAGAAAGCCAAGGTCGAAGCGAAGGCCGAAGAAAAGGCCGAAGAAAAGAACGAAGAAACGAAAGGCGAAGTTCTCCCGCCGGTCGTCTCTCCCACTGCCGCGAAAGAAGATGCGCTGGCGCCGACTGCCGCAGCGCCCGAGACCGCTCCGGCGGCCGTCGACGAAGTTCCCACGGAGTCAGCTTCCGCCCCGCAAGTTTCTTCCAAGGCGATCGCTTCACCGACAGTTTCTTCAGAAGCAGTTTCTAGAGAAAAGATTTCATCCTACATGGCAGCGGCGCTTGACGAACTGGCTGCAGGAGGCATGTTTGATATGGCAAAAAAAGAATCTGAAATAGCAGCAACCACTGCCGCGGCGTGGGCCAGTTGGCGCCGCATTCGCGAAACCGGAGACCCCAAGGCCGCACACTCCTCTGCAGACCAGAAAGAAGAATCCGGGGCGTCCACGCCTCAGGATGAAGCGGCTATGGCCGTTGCCGCCGGCGCCGAGAAGGCTCCCGAAGGCGCCCACACGGCGTCTGAGTCCGAGTCAGACGACATTGCCGGCATCGTCGACAGCGTTCTCGCCGATTTGCGTCCCAAGATCGTCGAAGAGATCTCACGCAAGATGGGCAAGAAGAAATAACCAGCTCGCAGAACTCTACGAAGTGCGAAGAACGTTACATCTACGCGTTCCTTCGTGCGCTTCGCGTCCTTCGAGGCAAGCGTCTTCAAGCGCTCATCCTCCGGCGCTCTTTCTCCGGTGCCCCTGTTCCCGTTTGACCCTTCTTTTCTCGCGCCTATAAGATGAGGACTTACTCTTCCGCTGGCGGATTCCCTGTGCCGAATCCCGTCATCGCTCACAACCATGCCTCACGAACTGCCCAAAGCCTACGAGCCGGGCGCGATCGAAACGCGCTGGGCTGACTATTGGATCAAAGAAAAACTGTTCTCCGTGCCCACGCCGCCGCCGGGTGAGACTCGGCCCGTGTTCACCCTGCTGCTGCCGCCGCCGAACGTTACAGGTCAGTTGCACATGGGGCACATGTTCGGCCAGACGCAAATGGACATCGTCGCGCGCTGGCATCGCATGCGCGGCTTCATCACGCTGTGGCTGCCCGGCACCGATCACGCCGGCATCGCTACGCAGATGATGGTCGAGCGCGACCTGGCCAAAGAAGGGAAGGCCCGCCGCGAACTGGGCCGCGAGAAATTCATCGAGCGAGTCTGGGAGTGGAAAAAACTCTACGGTGGCGCCATCCTCAACCAGATGAAGCGCCTCGGCGCCTCCGTCGACTGGGACCGCGAGTACTTCACCATGGACGACGATCTCTCGCACGCTGTGCGCGAAGTGTTCGTCCGCCTCTATGAGCAAGGCCTGATCTATCGCGGGAAATACATCGTGAACTGGTGCCCGTGGCACGAGACCGCGATCTCCGATCTCGAAGTGAAGCACGAGGACGTGACCGGAAAGCTGTGGGAGATTCGCTACCCGGTCGTCGGCACAAACGAATTCATTACGGTTGCTACGACTCGCCCCGAGACGATGCTGGGGGATACTGCCGTCGCCGTAAATGCGAAAGACGAGCGCTACACGCATCTGCACGGCAAGAAAGTCATGTTGCCGCTGATGAACCGTGAGATCCCGATCATCACCGACGAACTCGCGCAGCCCGAGTTTGGCACCGGCGCCGTGAAAGTAACTCCCGCGCACGATCCCAACGACTTTCAAGCCGGCCTGCGCCACAACCTGCCACAGATCGACGTGATGGACGAGCACGCGCACATGAACCAGAACGGTGGCCCCTACGCCGGACTCGACCGCTTCGAGGCGCGCAAGCGCGTGCTGGCCGATTTGCAGGAGCAAGGATTTCTCGTCGGCGAAAAAGATCACGCACTCTCGATCGGCAAGTGCGAACGCTGCGGAAACATCGTCGAGCCGCGACTGTCGGAGCAGTGGTTCATCAAGATCAAGCCGCTGGCCGATCGCGCCATCAAGGCGGTTGAGAGCGGCGAGATCTCGATCGTTCCCGATAATCACCGTACGATTTATTTGAACTGGATGAACAACATCCACGACTGGTGCGTCTCGCGGCAGTTGTGGTGGGGACATCGCATTCCGGCATGGACGTGTAGTAACGACGCATGCAAGGAAGTGATCGTAGCCCGCGACGCGCCACCGAGATGCACAAAGTGCGGCGGCGCCAAGCTCGAGCAGGTTCCCGACGTGCTCGACACCTGGTTCTCCTCAGGCCTGCTGCCCTTCACCACGCTCGGCTGGCCGGAGAAAACGCGCGATCAGGAAGTGTTTTATCCCACGACGCTGCTGATCACCGCCTACGAAATTCTGTTTTTCTGGGTCGCGCGCATGATCATGTTCGGCTGCCACTTCATGCAAGGGCACCAGCAGGATCCCGCCATCAAAAAGGCCAGCGGGTGGGGCGACAAGAAAGACGACAGCGTGCCCTTCCGCCAGGTCTACATTCACTCCCTGGTGCGCGATGCCGACCGACAGAAAATGTCGAAGGTCAAGGGGAACGTGATTAACCCGCTCGAAGTCATCGACCGCTTCGGCACCGACGCCACGCGATTCACGCTCGCGGCCATGGCCGCGCCCGGCACCGACATCGCCTTCAACGAAAGCCGCACCGAAGGCTACCGCGCCTTCGCCAACAAAATCTGGAATGCCGCCCGCTTCATGTTCATGAACGTGGACCGCGATCGAGCCGGGTCTGCGACCCGCGACCGGGAACGCCGCATTGGCCTCGACGGAGTTCGGTTCAATGCCACGACACTCGAGGATCGCTGGATACTTTCGCGCTTCAACCGCGTCGTTCAAAGGACGTCAACGACGCGCTGGCAACTTACCGCTTCCACGAGGCTGCAAATCGCATCTACGACTTTTTCTGGGGAGAGTTCTGCGACTGGTATCTTGAACTGATTAAGCCGCGCCTGAATTTCGAGGAAGTGGCGAACAACGAAGATGCTCGTGCGAGCATGCGCGAACCTGGTGAATCTGTTCGAGGCATCTCTCCGGCTGCTGCATCCGATGATGCCGTTTATTACCGAAGAAATCTGGCAGGCGATGCACGACGGCACGCCTCCGGTCAAGTCGATTGCGCTGGCACCGTATCCCCAGGCGGACGAGAAGCAGAACGACGTTGCCGCGGAAGACTGAGATGGCGATCTTGCAAGACCTGATCGTCAGCGTGCGCAACTTGCGGGCGGAATTGAAAGTCGAACCCAAAGTGAAAGTCCCGATCGAACTCTTCGCGCACGAGGCTGGAATTCGCAAGATGATCGAACAGAACCGCGGCGCAATCGAACGCCTGGGAAATGTCGAGAAGATCACGTTTGTGGAAACTTCCCTCGCCAACCGCCCCGGAGCTCGCGGCACCGCGCGTTTCGACGTGCACGTCCTCTACGAACGCAAAATCGACGTTGCCGCCGAATGCGAGCGTCTAAAAAAAGAACTGGAGAAGATCGAAAAAGAATTGGCCAACAATCAGAAGCAACTCGGGAACGAACAGTTCTTGGCCAAGGCCCCGGAGAAAGTCGTTGAAGGCCTGCGCCGCCGCGGCGGGGAACTACGAGTCCTGCAAGAGAAGACAAAGAGTAAGCTGAAAGAATTAGGCTGCCCGTAAATCGCATGTTCTTACTGGCAACTGACCACTGGCGACGGGCCACTGTTTTATGGACTGGAATTCAAGACGCCTGACCGCGATCCTGGAGAACGCGCTGCTCGAAGACCGGGCAACGCGCGATGCCACCAGCTACGCCTGCATCGACCCGAACCAGCTTGCCTTCGCGACGATCATGGCCAAGCAGGATTGCGTCCTCGCCGGAATCGGCTGCGTGGCGCGGATTCTCGACGTGTACGCCGCGCTCGACGGTGCAGTAACTGCTCACTACGAGGTCACGACCCATCCCGAGATTTTCGACGGCGTACGCCTGCGCGCCGGACAGTCCATCGCCGTCGTTCGTCACAATGCGCGCGTGATTCTTTCTTGTGAACGCGTCATCCTCAATTTTCTGCAGCGCATGAGCGGCATCGCCACCCTCACGCGTAAATTCGTCGAAGCCGTGTCAGGCACGAAAGCACGCATTCTCGATACGCGCAAGACCGCGCCCGGCCTGCGCGTGATCGACAAGAACGCCGTGCGCTGCGGCGGCGGGCAGAATCACCGCCTCGATCTCTCCGACGGCGTGCTCATCAAGAACAACCACATCGCGCTGGCTGGCGGCATTGTTCCCGCGCTCGAGCGCGCCGTCCGCAACCGCCGCGGTTCGCAGATCATCGAAGTCGAAGTGCGTTCGCTCGACGAATTGGAACTCGCTCTGGCTCACGGCGGCGAAGCCATCCTGCTCGACAATATGTCCGTCGAGGATGTGCGCCGCGCTGTCGAAAGATGCTCTCAGTTCGATCCCGTCATTCAGCGGGACGGGCACGGCATCCCGGTCGAATGCTCCGGCGGAATTCGCCTCGAGAATGTTCGCGCCTACGCGGAGACCGGAGTCGACTTCATCTCCGTCGGTGTTCTCACCCACTCCGCTCCGGCCGTGGACATGAGCATGCGCGTCGTTCCCGCCTAGTTTGTTCAGCCTAGACCTCGCGTCGCAGAAGGCGGCCGATTGTTGTTTTGCCTCGCTTCGCGCATAATCACCGCATCGCGAAGACAGGGACAATTCGTAAGCAGTCTTCGCGGGCCAAAACGCCCGCGGCGCATCAGCCCCGGCCCACCGACCTGCGCCTCGGCCGCATCGTGCGCCTGCTGATGGAGCATGCCACCGTCGTCGTCAGCGGCACCAAGATCGCGCAGGAAATCTCCTCCAATCGTTCCGAGGTCTGGCGGTTGATTCAGCAATTACGCGGTCTCGGCGTGGATGTCGCCGGCCATCCCGCCACGGGCTACCTACTGCGCTCGGTTCCGGACTTGCTTCTGCCTGAGATTCTGCGCCCTCTTCTGCGTGCCACCATCTTCGACGAGCACGTGCACCACTTCTACAAGATTGGATCCACCAACACCGCCGCCATGGCGGCCGCGGCGGACGGCGCTCCCGAAGGCAGCGTCTTTCTTGCCGAAGAGCAGACCGCCGGCCGCGGCCGCGGCGCCAATTCGTGGCAGTCCCCGCAATCGACCGGAATTTATTGTTCAGTGATCTTGCGCCCCGCGCTGCCGCCTTCAGAAGTGCTGGTGCTGTCGCTCGCCGCCGGACTCGCGGCGCAATCTGCGATCCAGCAAGTGGACTCGCGCGTCATAGCCGACTTGAAGTGGCCCAATGATGTTCTGATCGGCGGTCCGAACGACAGCAAGAAAGTATGCGGCATTCTCACCGAGATGAATGCCGAAGCTACCCGCGTCCGCTACATCGTCGTGGGCGTCGGTATCAACGTGAATCAGGCAAACTTTCCCAAAGACTTGCCCGCAACCTCGCTGCGTCTCGTAACCGGAGGCGAGTGGTCGCGCGTCGAGTTGGCGGCAGCTTTGCTAAAATCGCTCCACCACGAGTATCGCCAGTTGCTGGAAGATGCCGACGCTCGCGAGTCGATCCTGCGACGTTTTTCAGAAAATTCTTCCTGGGTGCGGGGCAAAGCGGTTCGCATCGAAGAAAATGGCGCAGGCTTCGAAGGAACAACCGAGGGCCTCGACCCGCGCGGATTCCTGCAAGTGCGAACCGCAAAAGGAATGCAAACGGTGCTGAGCGGAACCATGCGAGAGCGTTGAACCGAACGCACTCGGCAGCGCAAGCTTAGCTAGAAGCTAGCAGCTAGGAACTGGCAGCCATCATGCTTCTCGTCATCGATGTCGGCAACACGAACACGGTTCTGGGCGTTTTCGCCCGCGTCGCCAAGGTGAGCCCCACTGGCGACTCGGACGAGACTCCGCGCTACGAGCGCCTGGTGGCCAACTGGCGAGTCGCCACTTCCCGCACCAGCACGGTGGACGAGTACGGCGTGCTGTTCCGCAACTTGTTTTCCATGGCCGGGCTTGAATCCAAAGGCATTCACGGCATCGTGATCTCGTCCGTCGTTCCGCCGCTCGATCCGGTCCTGCGCCAGGTGTGCGAGCGCTATTTCAATTTGCGCCCTCTCTACATCGAACCCGGAGTCAAGACCGGCATGCCGGTGCACTACGACAATCCTGCGGAAGTCGGAGCCGACCGCATCGTCAACGGCGTCGCCGCCTTCGAAAAGTACGGCGGCCCGTGCGTGATCGTCGATTTCGGCACCGCCACCACCTTCGATTGCGTGTCTCTTAAGGGCGAATATCTCGGCGGCGTGATTTGCCCCGGCATCGGCATCTCGGCCGATGCGCTGTTTGAGCGCACCGCTCGCCTGCCTCGAGTCGAGATTCGCAAGCCCGCCCGCGTGATCGGCTCGAACACCGTCGGCAGCCTGCAATCGGGCCTCTATTATGGATATCTCGGACTAGTCGATGGCATTCTCGAACTCCTGCTCGCCGAGTTGGGCCCGCAGACGCAAGTGATCGCAACCGGAGGACTCGGTCCCATGATCGGCACGGGATCCAAATACATCAAGCAGGTAGACGATTTCCTCACGCTCGAAGGCTTGCGCATTATCTGGGAACGCAACGGCTCGGCGCGCCGCGATTCAACCTCGGCGAAACCGATTCCTCAATCTACGCCGCAAGCCTCATCCAAGCCGCCACAGGCGAAAGCGGAACCCAAGGCCAAGAATGGCGGCGCGCCGGCCTCGCGCTCGGCACGCTGACTTGCCGTGGAGAATTACTTCAACTACTTCTCCGAGATTGAAGATCGCTTCCTGCGCCGTCGCGGAGGCGGTCTGCTGCTCTCGACTCTCGACTGGGCATTGATCGAAACCTGGAAAGACGCCGGCATTCCACTGCAGGCCGTGCTGCGTGGCATCGACGAGGCCTTCGACCGCTACGACCAGCGTCCCTCGAAAACAAAAAAGGTCAACAGCCTGGCCTACTGCTCGCAGTTGGTGTTGGCCGCGGCCGAAGATATGAAGGAAGCAGCCGTCGGCGCGGCCGTCGCCGAATCGTCCGCTCCGGCGAAATCTGGCTCCGGGCACGGGTTTGAACCAGAGGTAGTCGCCCCTTTCCTGCGGCGCAATGCCGATGCACTGGAGGCCGCGAAACTCCCGCAGGGAAGCGGAGTTTCCGCGACATCGTTCGCGCTCGAGGCTGCCAGAACCCTGCGCCAGTTGGCGGAAGAGATCGAAAAGAAACCGTCGACGCGACTGGAAGACCTGGAACGCCGCTTGACCGTAATCGAAGAAAAACTTTTTGCCGCGTTGCTGGCGTCCACTGCAGACGAAGAAATCGTAAACGTTCGGGCCGAGGCCGACCGCGACCTCGCCCCCTACCGCCGCAAAATGTCCGGGCCGCAGATCGACCAACTCCAAAAGCAGTACGTACATAAACGTATGCTCGAGAAGTACAGACTGCCGCGCCTAAGTCTGTTTTACATGTAAGTAGCTTTTGGGTAGCGCAGCGCTTCCCGCAAGTTCGTATCAGGGGTCGTATCAAGAGTCGTGTCAGGGTCGTATCAGGGCACGACTTCAGTCGTGCCGTAAGCTGTGAGAAATCCAACCGGCTTTAGCCGCTGAGGTAAGCTTTTCTAACTTGACCCATCGCTTCGACGCACTGATTCTAGGCGGCGGCGCGGCCGGCCTGATGTGCGCCATCGAAGCCGGCAAACGCGCCCGCCGCGTCGCCGTGCTGGAGCATGCCGACCGTCTGGGCAAGAAGATTCTCATCTCCGGAGGCGGCCGCTGCAATTTCACCAACCTCTACTGCCAGCCCGAAAATTTCCTTTCCTCCAACCCGCATTTTGCCAAGTCGGCTTTGGCCCGTTACACGCCCGCGGATTTCATTGCGCTGGTCGAGAAACATCGCATGCCGTATCACGAAAAAACCCTAGGCCAATTGTTCTGCGATCGTTCGGCTCGTGATGTCCTGGCGATGCTCGAAGAAGAATGCCGCGCCGCCGGAGTCAGCATTTTTCTCAACACAAGAATTCAAGAAGTAACCCGGAACACCGAGTTTGTGGCGCGCGCCGCGAGTGCAGAATTCCGCGCGCCCGCCCTAGTGGTCGCGACCGGCGGCCTGTCGATTCCGAAAATCGGCGCAACCTCATTCGGCTACGACCTCGCCCGGCAATTCGGCCTCAAGGTTCGCGAGCCGTGGCCAGGGCTTGTGCCGCTGATTCTCGAAGCCGAGGACCGTTCCCGATATTGCGACTTGACCGGAGTTTCCGCCGATGTCATCGCTTCCTGTCGCGGGCAACAGTTTCGCGAAAAGATGCTGATCACTCATCGTGGCCTGAGCGGCCCTGCGATCCTGCAGATTTCGTCCTACTGGAAAAAGCCTCAGCCGATCCAGATCGACCTTGCCCCCAGCGTCGAGCTGACAGCAGTCTTCCGCAACCCTGAAACGTCCCGCACTTTAACGGCGCTGCGCTCAGAATTCCGCAAGATCCTGCCCGCCCGCTTCGCCGAACGCTGGCTCGAACTGCACACACCCGCCTCGTGGACAAACACCGCGCTCGCAGATTTCGAGCAGCAAGCCCACTCGTGGGCCATTACCCCCGCCGGCACCGAGGGCTTCGAGAAAGCCGAAGTGACTTGTGGCGGCATCGACACCGAAGAACTTTCCGCCAAGACCATGGAAAGCCGCAAAGTCCCCGGCCTGTTCTTCATTGGTGAAGTTGTCGACGTAACTGGCCAGCTTGGCGGCTTTAACTTTCAGTGGGCCTGGGCGTCGGGCGCGGCTGCGGGTCGTGCGTTGTAAACTAGCTTTCCAGAAAACGGGAGAAAACTGCATGCGCGAAATAGCGAAATTGCTGCGGAGCATTTGCTGGCTGCTGGTGGCATTGATGTTCATCGCGAGCGCGGCGTTTGCGCAGGCGCCCTCGTCCACGCTGCTGGTGCTGGCAAAGAGCGACAACACCGTCGCTATCGTCGACCCTGCCAGCTTACAGGTGCTGGCGCGCATTCCCGCCGGCCCTGATCCCCACGAAATCATCGCGTCTGATGACGGAAAACTCGCCTACATCTCCAACTACGGCGGTTCCGACAGCACTCTCAACACCATCTCGGTCGTCGACCTGATTGCGCGCAAGCCGCTGCCTGCCATCGATCTCGGAGCGCTGCGGTCCACGCACGGCCTGGCCTTCGCGGGCGGCAAGCTCTATTTCACCGCGGAGACCAACAAAGTCATCGGCCGCTACGACCCGGCGACGCAGCGTGTGGATTGGGTCCTCGGCACCGGACAGGATCGCACCCACATGATCGCCGTCTCGAAAAGCCTCGACCGGATCGTCACCTCCAACGTCAACTCCGCCACCATCAGCATCATCGAACAAGCGCCTCCGCCGAGCGGAGGCTTTAATCCCCCGGGCGGCCCGCGTCTCACCTGGGAAGTCACGAACGTCCCAGCCGGCCGCGGAGTCGAAGGCTTCGACATCTCGCCCGACGGAAAAGAAATCTGGGCGGCCAACGCCCGCGACGCCACCGTCACCATCATTGATGTCGCCACCAAGAAGCCCATCCAAACTCTTCCGATCCCGGTGAAGGGCGCGAACCGCCTGAAGTTCACGCCGGACGGCAAGCGCGTCCTGATCTCCGGCCTGGGCGCCCGCGCCGGAGACACCAGCCTGGTCGTGATCGACGCCGCTACGCACAAAGAAGTGAAGCAGTTGAATCTGGGCGGTGGCGCAGCCGGCATCCTCATGGCGCCCGACGGTTCCCGCGCCTACGTAGCCGTCAGCACCGCCGACAAAATTGACGTCATCGATTTGAAAACGCTGGAGGTCACCGGCCAAATCGACGCCGGCAAACAGCCGGACGGACTAGCCTGGGCGGTGCGGCAGTGAGGCTAGGCTCCTTCCGAGTGTAACTTATATGTTACAATGAGAAAGTGATTGAGCTTCGGCGCTACGTCACTCCCGGAGGGAAAGATGTTTTCGGGGAGTGGCTGGCGAAGCTGAAGGATGCTCGCGCCCGAGCGAAGATCGTAATTCGCCTCGATCGGGTGGCGCTCGGGAACTTCGCCGACTGCAAGCCACTTCGCAGAGGTTTATGCGAACTGCGTATTGATTGGGGACCGGGCTACCGGGTGCATCACTCGATGCTGGGCAAAGTCGTGCATGTTACTTCTCGGAGCTGGTGACAAACGCAAACAGTCCTCGGACATCGAGAGGGCGCTCGTCCACCTCGCGGACTACAAGGAAAGGACCGGAACCGTATGAAACGCAAAGCCAGCATTTCGCACGATGCGGCCGTGATTCGCGAACTGCGCGACAACCCGCGTTTTGCCGTCGAGTATCTGCGGGCCGCCCTAGAGGAGGAGAGCGAGCCTCGGGTCCTGCTGATCGCTCTTCGCCGGGTAGTGCAGGCCCGCGGGATTGCAAAGATCGCCAAGACTGCAGGAGTCGAACGCGAGAGCCTTTACCGCGCACTGTCGAAGCATGGGAATCCCAGGTTGTCCACGTTGGCCGCCGTGACCAAAGCGGTGGGGTTGAGACTCACAGTCGAAGCCGCCGGATAGAACGCTCGGGGTTCTTTCCTCCCCATGCCGTAGAATCAACTCTTGCTCCTCACAATCGAAAAGCTGATCTACGGCGGCGACGGCCTGGCCCGTCTACCGGCCGTTCCTGTCGCCAATGCGCCTTGGCGGCGATGAAGCCCGCGCACGCGGCAAGGCCGTGTTCGTCCCCTTCGTTCTGGCCGCGGAAAAAATCGAGGCATCGCTCACCGAGCAGAAGTCCGGCTTCGCGCGCGCGCGAGTCGATGCCGTAATCGAGCCTTCGCCACACCGCATCCCGCCCGCGTGCCCGCACTTCACCCGCTGCGGCGGATGCCATTACCAGCATGCCAGCTACGAGCATCAGCTCGAAATCAAGAAGGAAATCCTGCGCGAAAACCTGCGCCGCATCGCCAAGCTCGACTTGCCCTTCGACATCGAAGTCCACCCTTCGCCGCCCTGGAACTATCGCAACCGCTCCCGCCTTCAGGTTCAAACTCAGCAGGTGCAAATCAGTCCCACCTTCGCCGCCGGATATTTCAAGCTGGCGTCGCACGAACTCCTGCCGGTCGAAGAGTGCCCGATCAGCTCGCCCCTGATCAACCGCGGCATCGCGTCTCTATGGCAGAGCGGCCGCGCCGGCAAGGTTCCCGCGGGAGTGCGCGAAGTCGAGTTCTTCGCCAACGCGGACGACACTCAGCTCCTGCTAGACGTTGCCTGCGCGGGCACAGCCCGCCGTGCCGCCGTACGCGGCTGGGCCGAAGACCTGCGGGCCCTACTGCCCGAGATTGCCGGGGTCACCGCGTTCCGCGAACCCAATCCCGGCGACCGCAAGCCTGGCGCACCCGAAATTCTAGTCACCGTCGGCGCCGCGTATCTCACTTATCAGACGAAGCGGGCGGTCTACCGCGTCAGCGCGGGCTCTTTCTTCCAAACCAACCGCCATTTGACCGACGAATTGGTAAATATCGTCACCGCCGGCCAATCCGGCATGCTGGCTCTTGACCTCTACGCGGGCGTGGGCCTGTTTTCCACAGCCCTCAGCGAGTTTTATCACGTAGTTTCCGTAGAGACGTCACAGACATCCACAGCCGATCTTGCCTACAATCAACCCTCGAACGGAGAAACCGTTCAGGCCGCGGCAGAGCAATACCTGGCCGGAGGGGAGAATACTGGACGAATCGGCAAGGGCGCAGCGGCAAAAGGCGCGCTAGCACCTCATACCACGACTAAACCCGACCTGGTGGTGGTCGACCCGCCCCGGATCGGCCTGGGAGAACGCGTGACGCGATTGCTGGCGGCCTTGGCCGCCCCGCGCGTGATTTACGTGTCGTGTGATCCGGCAACGCTGGCGCGCGACCTCGTGCCCCTGCTCGCCGCCGGCTATCGTGTCGAGCAACTGCACTTGGTGGATTTGTTTCCGCAAACCTACCACCTGGAAAGCATTGTGCACCTGGTTCGGAAATAGCAGGTTCCGAAATAGCTGGTTCGGAAACAGCTGGTTCGAGCTTAACTGGTTAGGAGCTAGCAGGCGTCCCTGGGAAGGGCCCGACTTCAGTCGGGCCATAAAGCCACAAAATCGGCGTCGGCTTTAGCCGCTGAGGCAACGCCAGGCCGGGAGCAGTCTTCAGAAACACCGCCTAATCTCAGAATTCGTCGCTGCTCCCTTCCAGTTCCGTCCGAAATCGCGCATGCAGCCCACCAGCACGATCTCGCCTTCCACTCCCGCATGGGTTCCCACGTTCCGCCTCAAAGCCTCGCGCCAACCCATGCTCTGGGCCGCAGTGGCTTACTCTCTGGGCATCATCGCCGGAGCCTACCTGTGGCGGCCCGCTCTTTGGTGGGTCATGGCTGGAGCAGCGTTCGTACTAGCGGCGGCCTACTTCGCCCAACGCCGCTCCGCCCTGGGATGGACTCTAGCCTTAAGCGCGTTGTTCCTCGCAGGCGCGTTACACATGCAAGCCCGTGGCGGCCCACGCCTCGACACCAGCATTCAACCTTACGCCGACCGCCAGGAACTCCAAATCACCGCCCACGTTACGCGCGACGGCCGCCTCCAGCAGGGCAGCTTCAACGAAATCAAACAGACTGTCGACGTCGAAACGGAAGAAGTGCAGACCGCACCGCGCTATAGCGAACCCGTTCATTCCGGCATTCGCCTGAGTATTTATAGCCCGCGCCCGAACGATGTTGGTCCAAAAGATGCGGAGCCAAACGAGGCATTTCCAGCAGAAATCCCCGACGCGCACTCGACCCTCCCCGCCACACCACTCTTTCACTATGGCGACCGCATCCGCTTCTCCGCCAAGCTCAAGCTGCCGCGCAATTTTCGCAATCCTGGCGCGTTCGACTATCAAGGCTATCTCGCCGACCACAACATCGCTGCGCTAGGCTCCGCCAAAATAGAAAATGTCGAACGCCTTCCCGGCTTCGCCGGCAACCGCATTGCTCTCTGGCGCAGCCGCCTGCACCGCGCAGTCGTCGCCAAGGTGCATGCACTCTGGCCTCCACGCGAGGCGGCGCTCATCGACGCGATGGTCATCGGCGAAGAGTCCTTCATCGCCCCCGATACGCGGGCCGACTTTCAGCGCTCCGGCACCTACCACGTCCTGGTCGTCTCCGGCATGAACGTCACCATTCTGGCCTTCGTTATCTTCTGGACGCTGCGCCGCCTGCGCCTCGGCGACATTCCAGCCACGCTGCTGACAGTCGCGCTCTGCGTCGCCTATGCCTTTATCACGGAGGTCGGCGCACCAGTCTGGCGCGCCACATTGATGTGCGCCATTTATCTATGCACGCGCCTGCTCTACCGCGATCGCGCCATGGTCAACGCCGTAGGCGCGGCCGCGCTCGGCTTGCTCGTCTTCGATCCGCGCCAGCTCTTCACTGCCAGCTTCCAGATGACTTTCGTCTGCGTGCTGATCGTGGCGGCCATCGGCATCCCGATTCTGCAGCGCACTTCCCAACTGCAAAAGCGGGCGCTGGCCAATTGGGATTCCAACGATTACGCCGCACTGCTTCCGCCGCGGGTAGCACAGTTGCGCGTGGACTTACAGTTCATTGCGGCGCGCGTCGCGCACTTTGTGGGAGATAAATGGTCCGGCCGCCTCGTCCGCGCCGCGGCACTTTTCTGTCTTGCCGCCTGGGAGTTGCTCTTCATCTCCGCCGTCATGCAGATGGGCCTCGCCCTGCCCATGGCGTACTACTTTCATCGCGCCACCACCATCGGATTGCCCTCGAACCTGATCGTCGTTCCCTTGACCCAGCTCATGATGCCCGCCGCCGCGTCTGCCCTCGCGCTCGGGCTGCATCTCGCCCTGGCTGGCCAAAGTGCCAGTGCTGCTGACTACGTTCGCGCTGCGACGGGATCACCGGAACTGTGCGCGGGCTGGGCTCCCTGCGAGTCGCTGACCTGCGCGTTCCCATGCCGTCGATCCTCGTCATTACGCTGGCGGCCGCCGCCCTCGTGCTGGCCATGTGGGCGGCGCGCCGTCGCGCAGCATTCGCCGCCTGTGGACTAGCGGCCATTCTCGCCGCCTCGCTCGCTCTCGCATTCATCCCCGCGCAACCCCGCGTTCATCCCGGCGTACTCGAAGTCACTTCCATCGACGTCGGCGAAGGCGATTCCATCCTGCTAATCACCCCGCAAGGCCGCACTTTGCTCGTCGATGCCGGAGGCCCCATCGGCCCCGGCGGCTCGCAACTCGATTTCGGCGAAGACGTCGTCTCTCCTTACCTCTGGACGCGCGGCATCTCGCGCCTCGACGCCGTCGCCATCACCCACGGCCACTCCGACCACATCGGTGGCATGATCGCCGTGCTGAAAAATTTCAAGCCGAAAGAATTGTGGGTAGGCTTGCTGCCGCCAAGCCAGGCCCTCGACAACGTGATCACAACCGCGCAAACCCTCGGCATCAAAGTCGTCCGCCACTGGGAAGGCGACGAATTCAATCTTGGCGGAGCGACCGTCGACGTGTTGTTCCCCCCGCGCGACTTGCCTGTCGGCTCCAAGCCTCAGAACAACGATTCCATGGTGCTGCGCGTGAGCTATGCCGACTCTTCTGTTCTTCTGGAGGGCGACGCCGAGAAGCAGACCGAACGCCGCGTGGCCGCGCTGCATCATCCTCGCGCGAATCTGTTGAAGGTCGGCCACCACGGCAGCAACAACGCCACCACGCCCGAACTGGTCGCTTCCGCCCATCCCCAGTTCGCCATCATTTCAGTAGGATCAGGAAATTCCTTCGGCCTGCCGCGCATCGAAGTTCTCGGCCGCCTCGCCAACGCGGGAGCCCGCGTCTACCGCACCGATCTCGACGGAGCCGTCACCTTCTATCTCGACGGCCACTCCGTCACCCCTTCGGTGGCGGCTCTTCAATAATCGGGAACTCCGCCGTCACATCATCTTCAGCTGCCGATTTCTCAGAAGATGAGCGGAGTTGCTCTGCGATCACGCTGCCGCGCCGCCTCCGCATCCTCTTCGCGCACCAGGATGACCATTCCCCCCAGCCCCGGAAACGCATCCTGCAGCAGCGACGCCGACGCGAGATCACTGTCGATGCCCGCCGAATCGAGCAGCCCCTTCACCACCAGCGCCTCCGATTCATCCTCCGAGTCAAACACCTTCACCAGCTTCTCGTTCGGATTCGGCGCAGGATTCGGCCGCGATTGCGCGTCCCCGCCCGAACCACCAGCTTCCGCCATGACAATCTCCAATTCTGGAATCGGACCCACCGGCTGGCCGAATCCGCATCCACAGTCATCGATTCTACTCTTCTTCCAAGTCACGAATCGTTCAGGCCCCGAACGAATTCCAAGCCACGACTCGAATCCGCGTCACGAACGGGTCTCGATTGACGAACCGGGAAGGGCATGACTTCAGTCGTGCCGTGCATGCCGCAAAAATGTAGCCGGCTTTAGCCGCTGAGGGATTCCGAATACGAGACGACCGAGTGCCCCATTTCTCGCGTGCCTTTTGCGCGAGACATGGGGATTTTCTCCTGCCAGGCCTCAGGGTAATCCCAAACATCACCTTCGTGTAATTGCTTTCTTCCGCAATTGCGAGACAATGCCTTAACCACGCGCAACGCCAGAACGCGTCGCGTCATCCAAAGCTGTGGGCAGAAAAAGGGGAACCCATGAACATCCATCAGCAGGCCGGGCAACGGACCGAGCTTTCCCATCGCCGGACAGCAATCCCTCCGCGAGCGCGAAGAGGAAGCCCGCAAAATCCGCCGCCTGCAACTGATGATCAGCATGGTGATGTCAGTCATCGGCCAGGACCCCAACCTCACCGTCGAAGAAGCCTCCGAACTGGCCGCCGGAGCCAAACGCGCCGCCCTCGCCATGTTCCCCGACAAAGAACTCGCCTACGACCTCCTCTACAAACCCCGCCTGCAACGGCTGATGAAGGAGACGGTTCCGCCTGCAGTGAGCCGGCGCTACCACCAAGATTTCCGTATCTTCATCGCTTTCACCCGTCTCTCGGCCTCGCAGAACTCCCGCCATGAGGCGGTCGTGAGGATGCACTCGTCTGTTCTAGATGCCGGATTTTTCCTCACGAAATCTTCGGCGAGCGCGTTGCAAGTTCTCACGTAGCCGGGCCAGTGCCTCTCGTCAGCCGGGCGCTTCAAATGTTGATCGTAGGTCGACACATTAAGACCCGGAAAGACCTCGAGGCCCAAGACGGCTATTCCGGAGTATGAGCACGACTCAATGATTTCCAAAGCGCGCCCGACCGTAAAGACAAACTCGCCATTCGGCATTCTGCGCAACGCAGCAGACTCCGCAGCTGGAACCATTTCAAGATCGCTCATAGCGCATACCGCGGATATCAATCCATCTACTCATCCACCACCGAATTCCGAAGCGTCCCCACGCCCTCGACGCTAACTTCCACCACATCCCCCGCCACCAGCGGCCCCACCCCCGCCGGCGTCCCGCTCGGAATCAAATCTCCCGGAAACAAAGTCATCGCCTGCGCAATATGCCGAATCACCACATCGAGCGCAAAAATAAAATCGCGCGTGTTCCCATCTTGCTTAATCTCCCCATTCACGCGCGTCTGCACGCCGATCCCCGCCCACGGATCGATTTCATCCGTCACCACCGGCCCCACCGGACAAAACGTGTCGAAACCCTTGGCCCGCGACCACTGCCCGTCTTTAGTCTGCAGATCGCGCGCCGTCACGTCATTCACGCACGTGTATCCCAAAATGTATTGCCGGATGTCCGCATCCGCCGCCGGCTGGTAGCAAGTCTTGCCAATCACCACGCCCAGCTCGCCCTCGTAATCGACGCGCTGCGAAATCTTCGGACGCCGCACCACGCCTCCCGGCGACAGCAGCGCCGACGTGGCCTTCAGAAAAATCAGCGGCTCCTGCGGCACATCATGCCCCAACTCCGCCGCATGCTCGCGATAATTCCGCCCGACGCACACAATCTTCGACGGACGCACCGGCGGCAGCAGCGCCGCCTCCTCCAGCGGAATCGCCTCGATCCTCCGCGTGCGCAGGCTTTCCATGTCCCCGTCGGCTTCTTCCGGAGCAGTGAGCAGCACGCGCACAATCGCGTCCCGCCCGCCAACGGACTCGACCAGCCCGTACTGGGCCTGGCCATTGAATTGGAATCGGCAATATTTCATCGCCCTCTATCTAACCATATCCGCGCAAGCTGGGACGCAAAGAAGGGAAATATTTTCTGACCGAGGCTGGCAGAGCCACCAGCCGCTCAAAAGCTTTACAAGCGTGGGCACTACCGTGAAAGAGCGGCCCTTTAAGGGCCGCGTAAAACGTACATATCTATGGGGGCTTTAGCCCTGAGGCTTGCCCCCTACGGCACCCTCTCGCCCGTCTCCTCCGACCGCGCACTCTCATTCCCCCTCACATCCACCGCAGACACAGAATAAAAATAGCGCTTCCCCGAGACTACGTTCTCATCGCGATAAGCCGGAGTCTTCACCAACTCCGTATTCACCTTCACCCCAGCCGTTCCCTCTTCGTGCCGATAAACGTTGTACCCATCCAGATCGACGTCGGTCACAGGCGCCCATACCAAATCGATAAATGGCTTCTGTCCTGGCCCGGAATACACCGCTTGCAGTCCAGACGGAACCGCCGGCGGGAAAACATCGTCTGTGAAGACCTTGACCTCAGCCGAGTCGTTGCCTTCGACCTGCAATGCAGGCTGCTTCTCCCGAGCAAGCAACGTAACCGTGTCGGCATGATACTCGTACGTCTTTTCCCACTCGATGTTCGAATCCGTAAGCTCCAACTCGGCAGCGCCTACCGCGGGAACTTCGCCCACCACGGTTTCCTGCTGACCGCCCTCCAGCCGTCGATAAATTCGATAGACGTAACGGACCATCGCCTCAGGATTCTCAGACGGGACGTCTGACCGAATGTTCATCCACTTCAGCACAACTCCATGGCTCGTAACCTGAGCTGCAAAATCCCGCGGCGGCGGAAGAGTCCGCGCCAGCGGAACTCGCACCTGATTCGAAAGTCCAGCGCCGCGCCCGTCCGTATTCAGCACTTCGATGCCATAGGTAATAAAGCTGGAGGAATTGTCGCTCTCTAACGGCTCAGACAGCGAATCAGTATAGGATCCTGCAATTTTCTGCTTGGAAGGTTTATTAGGAGTCGACCTGGTTGGCGCACTCGAATTCGCCAGTGCAGCCGCTTCACCCACCGGAACGCCACACTGCGTCAATTTCGTTTCCAGCCCCCGGCAAATTCTGGTGGGACCCAGATTCCGAATCGTCTTCCGATCCGTCGTAACGCTGGGAATCGTCCAGGTGAGAATAACGCGATCGCCCTTGCGCGTCGCCCGCAGGTCCGTGGGCGGCTTCGGCAACTCCAGCGACGGAGGTTGCGGCGGCCCAACAGTCGCGCACGCCGTAAACATCACCGTGAATATCAGCGCTGCTGGGGCCGGAAGAAAAGTAAGCGGGTAGCGTCTCATGCGGAAGAAACAGACTACCAGACCACGTGCCGGACCCTCCGGCCGTAACTCCTAACGTCTGTCATCCTGAGCGAAGCGAGCTCGAACGAGCCCGTGCAGTCGAAGGATCCCTATTGGTCACAATCGGCCCGAGCACGCAGAGATGCAGCAAACGAGGCGCAGAGAAATGCCGAAGCCTTCTGGGCCCCTCATGTCCTCTGTGTTTAAAGGTTTTCCCTACAGAATGTACCGCGACAAATCCTGATCCTTCACAATATCGGTCAGCATCTTGCGCACGTATTCCGCGTCAATCGTCACGTGCTCGCCCTTTTTCTCGGGCGCGGAGAAGCTCAACTCATCCAGCACCCGCTCCATAATTGTATGCAGCCGCCGCGCCCCAATATTTTCCGTGCTCTCGTTCACGCGAAAAGCAAAGTGCGCAATCTCATCCAGCGCCTCTTTGGTGAACTCCAGCTTCACGCCTTCAGTCTCGAGCAAGGCCGTGTACTGCTTTACCAGTGACGACTTCGGCTCGGTAAGAATTCTCACGAAATCTTCCATGGTCAGCGACTGCAGCTCCACGCGAATCGGAAACCGCCCCTGCAATTCCGGAATCAGATCGCTCGGCTTCGAAACATGAAACGCCCCGGCGGCAATGAACAGAATGTGGTCGGTTCGCACCATCCCATACCGCGTGTTGACCGTCGTCCCTTCCACAATCGGCAGAATGTCGCGCTGCACGCCTTCCCGCGAAACGTCCGGGCCATGCCCGCCTTCGCGCCCGGCGATCTTGTCGATCTCGTCGAGAAATACGATCCCAGAATTCTCCACGCGGTCAATCGCCATGCGCGTGACCTGGTCCATATCAATCAGCCGTTGTTCTTCTTCCTGGATCAAATATTCGAAGGCTTCGTTCACCTTCATCTTCCGCTTTTTGGTGCGCTGCCCGAAGATGTTCGGCAACATATCCTTAATGTTGACGTCCATCTCCTCGACGCCCTGATTGGTCAGAATTTCGAACGACGGAAAGTTCCGCTCGCGCACGTCGATCTCGACCGTGCGGTCGTCAAGCTTTCCCTCGCGCAGCTGCTGCCGGAGTTTTTCCCGCGTGCGGTTTGACGAAGATGACGACTCGGTCAACGCCGTGCTCCCGTCCAGCACTACTCCACCCGCAGTCGAACTCGCCTCGGGCCGCGGCGCAGGCGTCGGCGGCAGCAGAATATCCAGCAGGCGTTCCTCCGCGTTCAATTCCGCCTTGTCGGCAACGTCTTCCAGCTTTTCTTCCCGCACGTTGTCGATGGCAATCTCCACCAGATCGCGCACCATCGATTCCACATCGCGCCCCACATAGCCGACTTCGGTAAACTTCGACGCTTCCACTTTCAAGAACGGAGAATTCGCCAGCTTCGCCAGCCGCCGCGCAATTTCGGTCTTGCCCACGCCGGTGGGCCCAATCATGATGATGTTCTTTGGAATAATTTCTTCGGCGAGCTCAGGAGTCAGCTTCTGCCGCCGCATGCGGTTGCGTAGCGCAATGGCCACAGCGCGCTTGGCATCCTTCTGGCCAATCACGTGTTTGTCGAGCTCGACAACGATCTCGCGCGGAGTCAGTTCATCCAGCGCAAGCTGTTCTTCTTCGGCAGTGGAGGGAAGATAGATGGCCATAAGAAATTCAGACCTCGGACTTCAGGCCTCGGACCTCTGCACAGTTTGGCTGAGGTCCGAGGTCCGACGTCTGGGGTCTACAGTTCCTCAATCGTTACCTGGTCATTCGTATAGATGCACATCTTGCCCGCAATCTTCATCGCTTCTTCGGCAATCTGCCGGGCGGAAAGTTGCGTGTGGTCCGACAGCGTCTGGGCCGCAGCCTGCGCGTAAGGTCCGCCGCTGCCAATGGCCGCGACGGCTCCGTCGGGCTCAATCACATCTCCCTGCCCGCTCAGCAGAAACGTCTGCTCCTTGTCGCATACCAGCAGCAACGCCTCCAGGTGCCGCAGGAATTTGTCGGTGCGCCAGTCGCGCGCCAACTCGACCGCACCCCGACCCAGGTTCCCGTGATATTGCTCAAGTTTGGCCTCAAACCGGCTGAACAAAGTGAACGCATCCGCCGTCGACCCGGCAAATCCGGCCAGAATCTTGTCGTTGTAAAGCCGCCGGATCTTCTTTGCCGTATGTTTGATCACCGACTCGCCCAAAGTGACCTGCCCGTCCCCGGCGAGAACCACTTTCCCGTCGCGTCGCACCGATAAAACCGTCGTAGATCGAATCAGCCGTTTCGTAGTCATGAGCGCAATTCTTGATTATAACAGCGCTCTCAGCCGACGCTTCGGTGGCCGCACAACCCGGTAGTGGGCAGTTTGAATGCGACTGGGAGGGCGGCGTCATCCCGAAGGCCCACGTTTTATCCAGCGGGCCGAGGGATCTCCCTAGCTACGCTCCCTTGCGAGGAGATCCCTCGCTCTGCCTGAAGAACGGCTTCACTCGAGATGACGCCCGTCCGTGGGCTACATGCTCAACTGCACCACGCATAACCCCCGCATTTTCACCCATTTATAGAGTGCTTCAGTAACCAGTTCTCAGATTACCGCTGTGACATTTACCTGCCTCGGGCTGCACCGTACCTTGTGCTCATGCCCCAATCTGCAGCAGTCATGTGTCAGGACAAGCGGTCTCTTCAAACCTTGGCAGCCACGCTGGAAGTGCTTGGCGTCGAGCTGGTCAGCAGTGCGTCTGGACAGGAAGCTCTGGAACTCATCATGAGCGGCCGCTGCTCAACTCTGATTGTCGACTTCGATTTGCCCGGCGCGGAAGAGGTCATCCGTATGGCCTCATTGTTACCGCCCGGCCAGAAGCCCGCACTGCTGGCGGTTGCCAGTCGCGCGTGGCCCGGCACCGGACAGGCCTTTCAGTCCGGCGCCAGCCGCATCCTCTATCGGCCGCTCGAGCCCGAACCGCTCATGCAGGCTTTGAGAGACGGCAAGAAGAATCAGAAAAGCAATCGCCGCAAATCCGCCCGCTACGAAGTAAAAACCCTGGTCTATCTCGACCTCGAAAACGGCACCCTCCCCGGCGTCAGTATCGACATCGGCGAGCACGGCCTCGCCCTCCAGGCCACCGAACCCGTGCCTATGGCCTCGAACCTGGCTTTTCGCTGCGTGCTCCCCGGCACCGACATAACTCTGCAAGGACACGCCGATGTAATCTGGGCCAGCGACCAGGGCCGCGCCGGACTTTTCTTCTCCAAACTTGCTCCCACTGCTCGCAAACATCTGAAGCGTTGGCTCCACAAGCGCAGCGCCCACAGCAAAAGCAAGCACGATGTCCACGACCTGATGCCCCCCGCCGACGCCCACGTCTCTTTCGCCGCGTCGGAATAACGCTTTGCGGTCGCTACGCCCTAAGTCGCAGAGCGACGGCATGCGAAACCCCGGACACGGAAGTGCCGGGTCAGATAAGGAAGAAGGCAGGAGTCCCATAAGGACGGCTGCCGTTCTCACTCTGCCCCGTTCTGTCTTACAATCTTTCTATCTTCACGCTGCAGGAGGCATCCGCTGCCCACTTCTTCCCAACCCGCTCTTGCTTCCAACGGACACTCCATGGTCGGCGCGCTTCAGCGTGTGCTGGTCTGCTCTCCTCGAATCGCCGGATGGAACCAGCCAGAGCACGCAGCCCGCTGGCGTGACCTCGGATTCCACCACGCTCCCAACTTCGCGGAAGCTCAGTCCCAGCATGAAGCATTGTGCCGCGAGCTGGAAGCCGCAGGCGCAGAAGTACTCGACGCCCCTCCCGCACCCGATCTTTCCCTTGACGCCGTGTACGCCCACGACGCTTCACTGGCCACCGATTTCGGTCTGATCGTCATGCGTCTCGGCAAAGCCAACCGCATTCCCGAAGGCCGGAACCATGGCTCCTTCTGCACCCGCCTCGGTATCCCGACGCTGGCCAAGATCGTCGCTCCCGGCGCCACCGAAGCTGGAGACATTCTCTGGTTGGAAGGAAAAACGCAAGAATCCAAAACGCCCGGCACAAAAACGCTGCTCGTCGGTCACGGCTACCGCACCAACGCCGCCGGAATCGCACAGTTGCGCGACCTGCTCGCGCCCAGGGGCGTCGAGGTCCTCTCCGCGCCACTGCCACACGGGCCCGGCCCGTCTGCTTGTCTACACTTGATGTCGCTGATCAGCCTGCTCGACGAACAAACCGCTCTGGTCGATCTTCCCTGGCTCGCGGTCGAAACCGTGGAACTGCTGCAGTCGCGCGGATACAAATTCATTTCCATCGATGAATCCGAACGCGACACGCTGGCCTGCAACGTCCTCGCCCTCGGCGGAAATCGCCTGCTAGCGATTGCCGAAAACCACAAAACCAACGACCGCCTCCGCCACGCCGGATTCGACGTCCGCACTTTCCCCGGCCGCGAACTCTGCATCAACGGCAGCGGCGGCCCCACCTGCCTAACCCGCCCCCTATTGCGAAGTTGAATCGACGGCTCACGGAGCCACAGCGCGGTGAAGCGCCCACGATGGCGTGCAACCGCCAGCTCGCCGCCCGCCGTAATCACCATATATCCCGTGACCCCGTGTTCTGCATGGTCATCCCGAAACCTCTCCCCATTCCTGTTAAAATTAAAAAGCATGCTTCTTCCCTTCGTCCGCGAACTCTTCGCGGACGTAGAAATGCTTCCCGCCTTCACGCGTGTTGCCTCCCACCTGCGGGAGGGCACGGGGCGCATTCGTGTCTCCGGACTCTCACCCACGGCAAAAGCCCTGCTGCTCGTGCTTCTGCGCCGCACACGCTGACCGACCCCTCGTCGTCGTGGTCAACGACAACCGCGCCGTCGAAGATTTCGTTCCCGTCCTGCGCGGCTTCTGCGAACTCACTAGCGCCAGCGATCCCGACGGAGTCGTCGCCCTCCCCGCCCGCGACGTGCTTCCGTTCCAGAATCTTTCCCCGCATCCCGAGCTACAGGAAGAACGCGCCACTGCCCTCTGGAAGATCGCTACCGGCAAGGCCTCGATCGTCGTTACTCCGGTCGCCGCGACGGCCATCCTGCTGCGCTCCGCCGATTACTACACCGACCTCGCCCGCATTCTGCGCCGCGGCGAATCGTTCGACGTCGAAAATCTTCTCGCCCACTTGAACACCGTCGGCTACGAGTCCGCCGACGTCGTCGAAATGCCCGGACAGTACGCCCTGCGCGGCGGCATCCTCGACGTCTATTCTCCCGAAGCCGAGCGCCCGGTCCGCATCGAATTCTTCGGTGACGAAGTCGAATCCATCCGCCGCTTCGATCCCGCTTCTCAGCGTTCCTCCAATCCCATGGACGAAGCGCTGCTGCTGCCACTCACCGAAACTCCAGTCAGCGATCATCTCCTCGGCGCAATCCACACGCGCCTTTCCGGCAAACGCATTACCGGCACTGACGAAATCGTCGAAGCCGCCGTGCGCTCCGGCGGAGTCACCGTGTTCCCGGGCTGGGAGTTTTACGCGCCCGTCGCCGGAGCCGACCGCACCGTCTTCGATCTGCTCCCCCACGCTGCCGTCTTACTCGACGAGCCCGATCTCTTGCGTACAGAATTCGATCGCTTCTGGACTCGCGTCGAAGAAGCTCACGAGCGCAGCGGCGTCGGCAATCTCGTGCGCCCCGTGGATCTCTATATCCCACCCGAAGCCTGGTGGAAAAAAGTCGCGACCCTCACCGGCGCCGACGTCGAACATCTCGGCGTCACTCACACCACGGAAGACGACACGATAGCTTTTCTCACCCAGCCCACTCCCCGCTTCCACGGCGCCGTTCCGTCGATGCTCGAAGAAGTCCAGAAGCTCACTGGCCAGGGCAACCAGGTTTTATTTTCCGTGCCCAACACCGGCGAAGTCGAGCGCCTGGCCGACATCTTCACCGAATACAATGTCAGCTTTCGCCTGGGCAGCCGCACCCGCGGCGGCGAAAGCTACGCCGACGAAACCAGCTACTTCGCCGGCGAAGTCCTCACCACCACGCTGGCCAAAGCCTACGTCCCCGACGGCGTTCTTTTCCCCGACGCGCACCTCGCCATTTTCGGCGCTCGCGATTTGTTCGATGAATCCGACGCCGTCGCCTCCCGCCCGCAGCGCCAGAAATCAAAAGTCTCCGCGTTCCTCTCCGATTTCCGCGACCTGCAAGTGGGAGACTACGTCGTCCACGTCGAACACGGCATCGGCCAGTATCAAGGCCTGAAGGAAATCAATCAGGGCGACGGCAACGCCGAATTCATGTTGCTCGAGTACGCCGAAGGCGCGCGTCTCTACGTCCCGCTGACGCGCCTCGACTTGATTCAGAAATACCGCTCGTCTGAAGGTGCTAAGCCCGCGCTGAGTCATCTCGGCACGCAGGCCTGGTCGAAAACGAAAGCGCGCGTGCGCAAGGCCATGAAGGACATGGCCGACGAACTTCTCAAACTCTACGCCGAACGCAAAATGGCCCAGGGCCATGCCTTCCCGGCCGGAAACGAATTCGTGCGCGAGTTCGAAGACGCCTTCGAGTTCAACGAGACCGAAGACCAGGCGCAGGCCATCGCTGACGTGACTCGCGACATGGAATCGTCCCAGCCCATGGACCGCCTGCTCTGCGGCGACGTCGGCTACGGCAAGACAGAAGTCGCCATGCGCGCCGCATTCCGCGCCGTCGGCGACAACAAGCAAGTCGCCGTGCTTGCTCCGACCACCGTCCTAGCTTTCCAGCACTACGAAACTTTCAAGCAGCGTTTTGGACCCTTCCCCGTCACCATCGAAATGATCAGCCGCTTCCGCAACCCGAAGCAGCAAAAAGAAATTCTGCAAAAAACTGAAGCCGGCAAAATCGACATCCTCATCGGCACCCACCGCATCCTCTCGAAAGATCTCAAGTTCGCCGACCTCGGCCTGCTCATCGTCGACGAAGAACAGCGCTTCGGCGTCCGCCACAAAGAACGCATCAAGCAGATGCGCAAGCAAGTCGACGTCCTCACCATGTCGGCCACACCCATCCCACGCACGCTGCACATGTCGCTGGTCGGCCTGCGCGACATGAGCGTCATCGAGACTCCGCCCAAAGATCGCATGGCGATTCAAACCGTCGTCGCCAGCTGGGACGACAAACTCATCCAATCCTCGATCGAGCAGGAACTCGAACGCGGCGGCCAGGTTTACTTCGTCCACAACCGCGTCGACAGCATCTGGGAAATCGCGGCGAAACTGCAAGAATTAGTTCCGAAAGCGCGCATCATGGTCGGTCACGGCCAGATGGGCGAAACCGAACTCGAAAAAGTCATGCTCGGATTCATGCACCACGGAGCCGACATCCTCGTCGCCACCACCATCATCGAAAACGGCCTCGACATCCCGCTCTGCAACACGATTCTCATCAACCGCGCCGATCGCCTCGGCCTCTCCGAGCTCTACCAGCTCCGCGGACGCGTCGGCCGCTCCAACCGCCGCGCCTACGCGTATCTGCTGATCCCGAAAGAAGTCGAACTCACGCCCATCGCCCGCCGCCGCCTCGCAGCGTTAAAAGAATTCTCCGACCTCGGCGCCGGATTCAAAATCGCCGCGCTCGATCTCGAACTCCGCGGCGCCGGCAATCTCCTAGGCGGCGAGCAAAGCGGACACATCGAAGCCATCGGCTTCGAGCTCTACACCCAAATGCTCGAACACGCCGTCCGCGAAATGAAAGGCGAGTCCGCTCCCGACGAAGCCGAAACCCAACTTAACCTCGGCCTGAACATCCGCATCACCTCGGACTACATTCCCGAGGAAAATCAGCGCCTGCAAATGTACAAGCGGGTAGCCAGAGTCGAAACCGAATCGCAACTTGCAGATGTAGGAGCGGAACTAACCGACCGCTACGGCCCGCCGCCCGCGCCCGTCCGCAACCTGCTCGATTACGCGAGCCTCAAGCTCTTGTGCATGCGGGTCGGTGTAAACGCTATCGAGCGCAAGCGTGATTTCGTAACTTTCAAGTTCCGCCAAAACGCCGCCGTCGATCCCGAACAGCTGGCCAGATTCGTCTCCGCCCAGCGCGGCGCTCAGTTCACCCCGGATGGAATGTTGAAGTTCGCCCTGAAAGCCACAGCCGCAGACGAAGTCCTCCGCGCCTTGAGAACAGTTCTAGAGCAACTGGCCAGCGAAGAATCAGCATCAGAAGTTCCATCCGCCACTAGCCCGAGTCAGATTTGAAAGGGCGGGGCTTCCAGCCGCGCCGTGACGGTCACTGCGTCGAAGAGCGGCGCCTCAGCGCCGGAGGTGGGAAGTACCGGAAGCGATCCTAGGACTTGGCGCCCTGTAAACGGGCCCGATTCCATAGCATCGCAATGAGAGCCACTACGGCACCCAGCACCGCGTACAGCACAGCATTACTAGCACTGATCAAAAGCCATCCAAGGAAGCCGACGAACACCGACGCGTTGTCCAATCCTAACGCAACGATCGACGTCGGGCACGCGTAAAGAAGAGGAGTCGTACTGGGGTGCAAGCCCACGCGACTCAGACCCGCATAAAGGGCTAAGAGCAACCATGGCAGAACAAATCCGGCGAGGGCAAAGACGCATACGATTCTCAAAGTCTTGCGCAAATCTCACCCCCGTTTCGCAGATCCTTCATCATATTCCGCGGGCGCACGCATTCGCCACCCGGAAACGTGACCAGTTACAATTATCCGACCCACAACTTTGAGCCGACAAGAATCACGCGACCCATGCCCATGAAAGTCCGCAAAGCCGTTTTCCCCGCCGCCGGCCTGGGCACTCGCTTTCTGCCCGCCACCAAAGCCCAGCCCAAAGAAATGCTCCCGCTGGTCGACAAGCCGATCATTCAATACGGCGTCGAAGAAGCCATGGCCTCGGGCTGCGACCAGATCATCATCATCACCGGCCGCGGCAAGCAGGCCATCGAAGACCACTTCGACGTCAGCTACGAACTCGAGCGCATGCTCGAGGACCGCAAGAAGACCGACCTGCTCAAAATCGTCCGCAACATTTCTGACATGATGCACGTCGCCTACATCCGCCAGAAAGAAGCGCTCGGCCTCGGCCATGCCGTGCTCATGGCCCGCGACGTCGTTGGCAACGAGCCTTTCGCCGTCCTGCTCGCCGACGACGTCATCGACGCCACCGTCCCCGCCCTCAAGCAGATGGTCGACGTCTTCAACGAAAAGCAATGCTCCGTGATCGCCGCGCAAATCGTCGAAGGCAAAATGATCTCCTCCTACGGCGTCTTCGACGCTCAGCCCGCCGAGGGCTTCAACGGACGCCTCTTCGAAATCCGGAACATGGTCGAAAAGCCCAAGCCCGAGGAAGCCCCATCGAACCTCGCCATCATCGGCCGCTATATTTTGACTCCGGCAATTTTCGACTGCCTTGCGAAGACTCCCACCGGCGCCGGCGGCGAACTCCAACTCACCGACGGTATGCGGATGTTGCTCAAGCAGGAAAAAATGTACGCTTATGTTTATGAAGGCCGCCGCTACGACACCGGCGACAAACTAGGCTTTCTCAAAGCCACCGTAGAATTCGCGCTCAAACGCAACGACCTGGGCGGCCCGTTCCGCGAATATCTGAAAAGTTTGAATCTATAGCGGGCCAGCAAACTTTGGTTTGTTGAAGCGCCCGCCCGTCCCGGTTATTCTCTATGCAGCCTCAAAATCTTTGACCTCCTCCTACCCTGCACGCAAAGGAGCTTGCACGCACGGATGGGCAGGCGCATCCAGCCTCGTAAGCCAGTCGAACTCCCGGTACGCATTTTCGGCACCGACAGCCACGGTCAGGTTTTTTCTGAAAAAGTTTCCACCGTCAACGTCAGCCGGAACGGCGTAGAGTTGGCTGGAGTTCGTCCCGACCTTGGCCTGGACGAAATCGTCGGCCTCACTTACGGCAGCAATCGCGTGCACTTCCGCGTGAAGTGGATCGGCGCACCCGGCACGCCCCGAGCCGGACACGTCGGCCTGCTCAACATCGCTCCCGAAAAACCGCTGTGGGATTTCCCCCTGCCCGCCGACGCCAAAGATGAGTTCCAGGCAACGGCCGTCGACAACCGCAAAAATCCGCGCTATCGCTGCCAGAATTCAATCGAGATCCACGTTCCGGAGGGCCCGTCTTTTTGGGGCAGAGTCGCCGACCTCAGCCTGAGCGGATGCTACGTCGAAATTCCCATCCCTCTGGAACTCGGCAAGAAACTGAAAGTCGGCATCTGGTTCGGGCAAACTAAAGCCTGGGCCGACGCTCGCGTAGCTCACCGAACGCCCGGCGTAGGCGTAGGCCTGGTGTTCACCCAAATCTCCGACCAGGACCTCGACCAGATTCGCCGCTATCTCGAAACCCTCTCCCCCTTCGCCAAGATCCCGTTTCGCACAGCAGCCGCCCCCCCAACAAAATTCTAGGTCGCATTCACGAATCGTGCCGGATGTAGGGTGCCCCACGTCTCGCCTTTGAGACGTGGGAATTCTTGAATTTCAATGGAGCGGGAAACAGCGGATTTTGAATTTCCGGTTCTGAATTTCTGGTTCTAAATTTCTATCTTGAATTTCCACCCTGAATTTCCATCCAGAATCGAACCGGGTGCCCATTCTAACGTCGCGCAGTTTGCGACGTTAGAACGGGATTTTGATTCGTTACTTAGCATTGTTTCGAAATCTATTTAGAACGTTACTTCTCCCGCAGCTTCCTCGATTTCTCCTCGACTCCCCGCGCCAGCTTCTCCTTGTGTGCCTCCAGCTTCTTCCCCACCGAAGCATCCCCCAAAGCGATCATCTGCGCCGCCAGAATCCCCGCATTCGTCGCCCCCGGCTTCCCAATCGCAACCGTCGCCACCGGAATCCCCGCCGGCATCTGCACCGTCGCCAGCAGAGAATCCATCCCCTGCAGCGAAGTCGAAGGAATCGGCACGCCAATCACCGGCAACGTCGTATGCGCCGCAATCACTCCCGCCAGATGCGCCGCCCCGCCCGCCCCGGCAATGATCACCTGAATCCCGCGCCCCGCAGCCTTGCGCGCGAAGTCCGCCGTCCGGTCCGGCGACCGGTGCGCCGACGTCACATCAATCTCCTACGCGATCCCAAACTCATCCAGCGCCTTCCCCGCCTCGCGCATAATCTCCAAATCCGAATCACTCCCCATCACAATCGACACCAGTGTCTTACTCATCAAGCTTTCTCCAATTTGTTGAATGTCTGTCATCCTGAGCGAGGATTGTGCTTCGCGAACGCGAAGCACAACCGCAGTCGAAGGACCCCTTTTACCAAGTCGCAGCCCGCGGCCTCGAAAGGGAGTCTCCGTCCCGCCTACTTCTTCAACGCTCTTCCCGCAATATCCTTCCGGTGGTGCGCCCCGTCGAACGAAATCATTGCGCAAGCTTCATACGCCCGCGCCACCGCCGTTTCCAGCGAAGCCAGCCCGCGCCGTCACTCCCAGCACGCGCCCGCCCGCCGTGTAATAAACCCCATCGCGCTTCGAAGTCCCCGCGTGAAAAACTTTCACGCCTGAAACCGCAGCAGCTTCCTCAAGCCCGTCAATCCGCTTTCCCACCTCATACGTCCCCGGATATCCTCCCGCCGCCATCACCACGCACACCGACGCATCCTGCGACCACTTGAAATCCCCATCGCTCACGCGCCCTTCTATCGACGCCTCGATCGCCTCGGTCAGATCGCTCTCCAGCCGCATCAGAATCGGCTGCGTCTCCGGATCGCCAAAGCGGCAATTAAATTCCAGCACCATCGGCCCGCGCGCCGTCATCATCAGCCCGCAATAAAGCACGCCCTTAAACTCCGCGCCCTCCGCCTTCATCCCCGCCACCACCGGCTGCGCAATGTGATGCACCAGCCAGTCGCGCATCTGGTCGTCGACGATATCTGCGGTCGAATACGCGCCCATCCCACCGGTGTTCGGACCGCTGTCGCCATCGCCCACGCGCTTATGATCCTGCGCCGCCACCAGCGGGGCCACCCGCTCTCCGTCGCTGAACACCAGAAACGAAAGTTCGTCGCCCTTCAAACATTCTTCCAACACGACGCGTGCTCCCGCTTCGCCCAGCATCTTCCCGCTGAGCATTTCCGCCGCCACGCTCGCCGCCTCTTCCTTACTCTTGGCAATCACCACTCCCTTGCCCGCGGCCAGCCCATCGGCCTTCACCACCACGGGAGCGTGAAAGTGACTCAGCGCCGACCGCACCTGCTCGATCGAATCGCAAATCGCAAAGGGAGCCGTCGGAATGTGGTGCCGCTGCAGAAATTCCTTGGCGAAACTCTTGCTCGCTTCCAGCTGCGCCGCCGCGCGAGTCGGCCCAAACACAGGCCAGCCCCGCGCAGTGAACGCATCCACCACACCCAGCGTTAGCGGCAGTTCCGGACCGACCACCGTGAGATCAGGACGCAGACGCTCAGCCAGTGCCGTGATCGAATCAAGACTCTTCAGGTCGACGGCCACGCACTCCGCGTCATCGGCGATGCCGCCATTCCCCGGCGCACAGTAAAGCTGCGAAACCCGCGGTGACTGTCGCAGCTTCCATACCAGCGCATGCTCGCGCCCGCCACTTCCTAATACCAGAACTTTCATAAGCCAGAGAAAATCAAGGTTAGGGGTTCGCGACTAATGCTGTCAAACGCAAGGCATTTGGGAGACTACTGACGCCCGAACAGGGCAGCTTGTAACATTCCTGTAATTAACCATGCGTAAGCTCGGGAATCGGGTAGTTTGGGGCGCTGCTCAGTTGACATCTGTTAGAAGTGCTGTTAACTATGGTTAACTTCGGTTTGCGCAGAATAGTTAATCGCACAAACTACGGACACCGGCTGAAACCGGCCAGCCGAAAAATCAAGCCTTACCCGTCCCATCTTTGACTTGCGCCACAGAATGCATGGGGCCAAGAAATTACTTTGGGGATATGTAATTGAAATGTGTTTTCAATATCGCGGAGAACCGGGCGTGCCTCAGAGTGCGCGCGCTCCTTTGTCCCTTCACGCTGGCCCTGCTGGCCGGGGCGCTTACCGTATCAGCCCGCGGGCAGCAAACCGATCCCGCTCCTCCGCAATCTTCTCAAAGCGCGCCACACGCGAACCTCGCCGCCGATCCGCCCGCCCCTCCTCCTGACGACAGCACCGAATCCATGTTTCCGCACCTGAAGAGCTCCCGCTTCTGGCTCTCCGGCCAGGCCAACTTTGTATTTCAGACCCACCCCGATTTCCGCGCGCTCTATAGCGGCCCGCACAGTCTCGACCCGCACTACGAGAAAGCCACGTCGCGCGTCGCGACGTTCTACAGCGGCGTGCGCCTCAACCACTCCACCGAGATTCTCGTCGACATCGAGGAAGCCGGCGGCGCCGCGCTCACGCAAGGTTTCGGCCTCGCCGGAAATACTGATCTCGATATCGTCCGCAACCCACTGCTCAGCAAAGCACCTTACCTCGGCCGCGCGATGATCCATACCGTCATCGCGCTCAGCAAAGACAAAGTTGAGAACCAGCGCAGCTACCTCTCGCTCTTCGACGAACTGCCGCGCCGCCGTCTCGAACTCCGCTTCGGCAAAATCAACCTGCCCGATTTCTTCGACGTCAACTCCGTCGGCACCGACACGCACTTCCAGTTTCTCAACTGGACCACCGACAACAACGGCGCCTGGGACTACGCCGCCGACACGCGCGGCTACACCGTCGGCCTCACCGCCGACTACGAAGACCGCAACTGGGGATTCCGTTTCGCCGAAGCCCTCATGCCGGAGGTCGCCAATGGAATCGATCTGGTTTATAGGCCGTGGCAGGTGCACGCCGAAAATTACGAATACGAACTTCGCCGCGGCATCATTCCGAAAAAGCCCGGCGTCGTCCGCCTGCTCGCCTTCACGAACCAGGCCAACATGGGCATTTACCGCGATCAGGTTATCGCCGCCGCGGAGCAGGAAACTACTCCCGACATCACCGCTCACCCCTGGCACATTACCCGCAAGTACGGCTTCGGCATCAACACCGAGCAGAATCTCACGCGCTACCTCACCGCCTTCGCCCGCTTCGGATGGGACAACGGCAAGACCGAATCCTTCGCCTACACCGAAGTCGATCAAACGTTTCGCCGAAGGCATCGGCGCGAACGGCGCGTGGTGGCATCGCAAGCAGGACCGCGCCGGCATCGCCTTCGTCTCCAACGCCATCAAGAAGGATCACCAGAACTATCTCGCCGCCGGAGGCCTCGGCTTCCTGCTCGGCGACGGCGGCCTCAACTACGGCCGCGAAAACATCTTCGAGGCTTATTACACAGTGCACATCTGGCGCGGCATTTATCTCGCGCCCGGCGTGCAGCACATCAACAATCCCGGCTACAACCGCGACCGCGGCCCCGTCGTCGTCCCCACCTTCCGCGCCCACGTGGAATTCTAGAAACGCGAATCTCAGAAATCACATGCACGGGGACAGCAACGCCGGGTGCCCAACGTCTCGCCTTTTAGACGTGGGGATTTTGATCTTCGAAGGTCGCTACTATTTTTTTCTCGCTCCTCTCTAAAATACTCATTCTTCATAGGTTAGGTGGTGGGGATCGGGTTATCCATGCGTAAAATATTGAATCGCAAGAGCTTACAGGCAAAATATTCTGAAATATGGAGTTAGCTGTTGGGCGAGGGCCAGCCAGGGGCCGGACGGTGGAAAACTGGTTGAGACAGCCCTCGCGCATGTCACGAGGTTGCTCCTTCCAGATTTCTCAGTAAAGGTCGTTCGTCACATGAATTGGGATTTTTTTTGGGGGCGGCTGTGGAAAAAGACTGGCTTGGAAATCGCGGCCACAGTCTGTGGCAGGAAATTGGGGAACGTCTGTCCCCGGTTGGCCGATTCCGAAAAATCTTGTCAACAGGCAGAAACTACCCGATTCCGCTCAAACCAATGAAACCGGACCGAATATAAACTTCCCCACCCTTTCCGGTTTACCCCCTCGGGTTTGCTACTCTCGATATATAGACAAAATTCAGTTAGAAGGCGCGGCCCACCGGTCGCGCCTTTTGTGTTTCAGGGACGAGTCTCGGGGTGGAGATTGCATCGTTGGGAGAGGTTCAGAACTTACAAAGAACGTGGCGCGGATGCAAGTCCGGGGTTAGTCACAAACAATGGAACCAAGCACCTTGGGAACGAAAGAAAAGGTCAAGCGCGGGCTTCCTGTCCCAGGTAAATTTACAAGGCGAGACCGATAACTATGCTAGACTCTCGGCCCGTGAGTTGGCAAAAGCGCATCGACCTATATAAGAAGATTGAAACGCACAGGAAGCGTCCGTTGATTGTGTATGTCACAAGCAAGAGAAATGGCGCCTGGGCCAACATGTCGACGGACGCACTCCCTCAGATAATCGAACAACTGGATGCACTTCCGACAAATTCCAAAGGGCTCGATTTTCTGATCGCAAGCTACGGGGGCGACCCTATGGTGGCTTGGAGAATCATGACGCTCGTCCGGCAGAGGGTGGACAAGGTATCCGTGATGATACCGCAGAGCGCGTATAGCGCTGCGACCCTTCTGGCGCTCGGAGCTGACGAGATCGTCATGCACCCGAACGGGCATCTCGGTCCAGTAGACATGCAAATCACTATGGGTGGAGGGAGTGGTCAGCCTAAGACCTTTTCGACGGAGGATATAAGTGCTTTCTTAGACTTCGTCAGGGATAACCTTAAGATTACGGATCAAGAGCATGTTCGCGCATTGTTTGAGATTACCTGCAAAGAAGTGGGAACTCTTGGAATAGGACTTACTGCCAGGAGTTCCAAATTGGCAGTCGACCTCGGCGAAAGACTTCTTGCACTGCACATGAAAGATGATGATGTCGGAACAAAACTCCGATCTATCGTACAAAATATGAGCCGGAAGTTTCAGTCCCATGCGTACCCCGTAAATCGAAAAGAGGCTTTGGAGATTGGATTGCCAGTAAAAAAGGAACGGGATGCAGAATTAGAAAAACTAATGTGGGATGTCTGGCTCAACATCGAGTACGATCTGAAGGAAAGGCTTCCTTTCGACGCCGTGATTGAGCTGCTCAACAGCTCGGAGGCCAAGAAGCTCCTAGCGCCCGTCCCACAGCTCGTGGTTCCGCCGAACGTGACCTCAAGCGCGCACTACAACACGTCGATTGATGATGTCATGAAACACGCCACTGAGACCGTGAACCCTGTAGATTTTGAGTACACAAATGCATTGGTTGAGTCGAGCCGTACAGGCTCCAAGAACGTTACCAAAGGGAAGATCCTTGCTTGTCGAACACCCGACCTCATGATCAAATATAATCGTGTTGTTGTATCGGTGGAATGGGAGACGGAGCAAGGCGAAGAAGGAGGAGGAAGAAAAATATGAATCAACAGGGGTCGTTCCATATGCCAAGGCAATCCTTCCCCACAGATGTCACATCGCCTACCCCGACGCAACTGCCAAGTTCGAGTGCGGACGAGTCGAGTCAGACGCACTCTACTCCTCCGCCAAAGCCTCCAAGACCTGACCGTGCTGATGAGAGCGAGGAAGGCGAGAAGCGGCGAGGACAGATCGCTGCTCCGGGCTCGCACGGCGCCGACGCGTTGACGTTTTAGGATCTTTCCAGTCGGGCGAAGAACGAGCAGCCTCGTTCCCCCTACACTCCCACTGGTTGCGGCTTCGTCGCCAGCAACTGCCTTAGCACATACTGCAGAATCCCGCCGTTCG
Source organism: uncultured Acidobacteriota bacterium (assembly GCA_963755795.1). Taxonomy (GTDB): domain Bacteria; phylum Acidobacteriota; class Terriglobia; order Terriglobales; family Acidobacteriaceae; genus Sulfotelmatobacter. The sequence continues at coordinate 193,242 of CAVWLI010000018.1, forward strand.
CGTAGTACAGCGCTTCCTGCGGCGTGTCGATGCGGACCAGCGCATCGAACTCTGTCGGTCTTGCCGCTTCGACGTGGCGCGGACTTTTACCGTGCTTCCGGCGGCGAAGTGGTCGACTAGGTCGCGGATGCCGGTGATCTCGAAGACTTCTTCGCCGGTCAGCTTGAGCGATTCGGCGTTTTGGCCGGCGGGGAATTGCAGGGGCAGGACTCCCATGCCGACCAGGTTGGAGCGGTGAATGCGTTCGTAGCTTTCGGCGATGACGGCGCGGACGCCCAGCAGCGCCGGGCCTTTGGCCGCCCAGTCGCGGGAGGAGCCGGAGCCGTATTCTTTGCCTGCTAGAACCAACAGCGCAACGCCGTCGGCGCGATATTTTTCGGAGGCGTCGAAGATCGACATTTCGGCGTTGGTGGGAAGGTGGCGGGTGAATCCGCCTTCGGTCGCGACCAGCTTGTTGCGCAGGCGGACGTTGGCGAAGGTGCCGCGGACCATGACTTCGTGATTGCCGCGGCGCGAGCCGTAGGAGTTGAAATCCGCGGGCTTCACGCCGTGCTCCTGAAGATATTTTCCGGCGGGGCTGTCTTTCTTGATGGAGCCGGCGGGGGAGATGTGGTCGGTGGTGACGCTGTCGGCGAGAACGGCGAGCACGCGCGCTTTTTTGATCTCCTGCACCGGCGAGGGCTTCACGGCCATGTCGTCGAAATATGGGGCGCGGCGGATGTAGGTGGAATCTTTTTCCCAAGCGTAGGTTTGGCCCTTGGGCACGGCCAGGCCGCGCCAGCGTTCGTCGCCCTGGAAAACGTCGGCGTAGGATTTCGAAAACATTTCGGAAGTGATCGAGTGCTGCATGGTCTCTTCGATCTCGCGCTGCGGTCGGCCAGATGTCGGCCATGTAGACGGGCTGGCCGTCGCGGCCTTTGCCGATGGGGTCTTTGCGCAGGTCGATGTCGATGCGGCCGGCCAGCGCGAAGGCGACCACCAGCGGCGGGGACATCAGGTAGTTGGCGCGGACTTCGGAATTGATGCGGCCTTCGAAATTGCGATTGCCGGAGAGCACGGACGCGACGACCAGTTCTTTTTCGTCGATGGCCTTCGACACTTCTTCGGGCAATGGGCCGGAGTTGCCGATGCACGTGGTGCAGCCGTAGCCGACCAGATGAAATTTCAGCTTCTCGAGATAGGGAGTCAGGCCGGCCTTGGCGAGATAGTCAGTTACGGTTTTCGATCCGGGGGCGAGCGAGGTCTTGACCCAGGGAGGGACGGTCAGGCCTTTCTCGACGGCTTTTTTCGCGAGCAGGCCGGCGGCGATCAGGACGGATGGATTGGACGTGTTGGTGCAGGAAGTAATGGCGGCGATGACGACGCTGCCGTGTTTGAGCGAATCTTTCACTGACGCGGAAACGTGCTCGTGGATGTTGGGATCTTCGACGCCGATTGCGGCGGGGCTGCCGCCTTCTTGCTCCCAGCGTGCTTTATTCGCGACGGCGTTGGCGACGGCCGCGGCTGGCGCTGCTGTTTTAGCTGCGGACTTCGGTTTGATCAGTGAAGGCAGAGCTTTGTTGAACGACTCTCCCGCCTGCGAGAGCACTACCCGATCCTGCGGGCGCTTCGGGCCGGCGAGACTGGGCTCGACGGTCGCGAGATCAAGCGAGAGCAGTTCAGAATATTCCGCCTCGGCAGTCTTCTCGTCGTGAAACAGTCCTTGCTCGCGGCTGTAGGCCTCGACGAGGGCGATCTGCTCTTCGCTGCGTCCGGTGAGCCGCAGATATTTCAGAGTTTCTTTGTCGATCGGGAAAATTCCGCAGGTCGCGCCATACTCAGGACTCATGTTGGCGATGGTGGCACGATCGGCCAGCGGCAAGTCGCGCAGACCGGGGCCAAAATATTCGACAAATTTTCCAACAACGCCATGCTTGCGCAACATTTCAGTAACAGTCAAAACAAAATCCGTAGCGGTCGCGCCCTCGCGTAAACGTCCAGTCAACTTCACTCCCACCACCAGCGGAATCAGCATAGAAACAGGCTGCCCCAGCATCGCGGCCTCAGCCTCAATTCCGCCGACGCCCCATCCCAGCACACCCAACCCATTCACCATTGTCGTGTGACTGTCGGTGCCTACTAACGTGTCGGGGTAGGCGGTGCGTTTGCCGGGGCTCTCGTTGACGAAGACTACGCGGGCTAGATATTCGAGGTTGACTTGGTGGACTATGCCGGTGTCGGGCGGGACAATGGCGAGGTTGCGGAACCCGGTTTGTCCCCAGCGCAGGAAGGAGTAGCGCTCTTTGTTGCGCTGGAATTCTAGTGCGGCGTTCACGTCGAAGGCGTTTGGGGTGCCGAATTCGTCGACTTGCACGGAGTGGTCGATTACCAGTTCGACCGGCTGCAGAGGGTTGATGAGCGCGGGATCGCCGCCCAGGGTCTGCATGGCGTCGCGCATGGCGGCCAGGTCGACTACACAGGGGACTCCGGTGAAGTCTTGCAGGAGGACGCGGCTGGGAGTGAAGGCGATTTCTTTTTCTGGTTTCGAATTGCGGTTCCAGGCTGCGAGCGCGCGGATTTCTTCTTTAGTGACGTTGCGGCCGTCTTCGGTGCGCAGCAGGTTTTCGAGCAGGATCCGCAGGGAGAAGGGGAGGTGTTTGGTGGAGATGCCTTGTTGATCGAGGGTGTCGAGGCGGTAGATTTCGTATTCTTTGCTGCCGACTTTCAGAGTGGATTTGCTGTTGAAACTATTTACAGACATGATGGCCTTCCTCTAGGTATGAATTCGGGCGCGAGCGGATATCGCGCGGGTTGCAACGTATAGGGCCCGTCTCACAAAGGTTGCAGGCGATAAAGCCAGCGGGTCTCAGGGGCTAAAGCCCCGATTCACTTTTGACTCTAACGGCGCGGCTGAAAGCGGCGCCCTTCCCAAAGCTGTGTCCTTCCAAAGAGCGTTTTATGAGACCATTCCTAGTGTAATGCGTTTGGGTGAGATTTGCGTAGTGCGGCGGCCCTTGGCACGAGTCAGAATTCCAGACGGGCTTGAAATGCGATCATGCGGGGGCTGCTGTCTCCGCCGAGGCCGACGCCGAGCAGGCCGGTGGGCGGAGAGGTGGTGTAGGTGAGGGCGCCGAATCCGGTTTGGGTTGAAGGTTTTCCGGGGCTGCCAGCCAGGATCATGCTGGGCAGGCCGAAGTTGGGATGGTTGAACAGGTTGAAGGACTGGGCTTCCAGCCGCAGCTTCAGGTGTTCGGTGAGAGCGAACCATTTGGTGACATAGAAATCACTCCAGACAAAATTGGGACCCCGTAAGGCGTTGCGGCCGAGATTGCCGAACTGGCAATTCTGCGGGCTGTCGCCGCCGGAGCATTTTCCTGTGCTGGGATCGACTGCCGAGACGAACGCATTTGGATTGAGCCACTGCAGCGTGCCCGCCTGCGTGACTCCCGCAACCGGCTGGTGCTGATAGAGGGGAACTCCGGGAATGATGCTGGCGAACTGCGGGCCGCTGCCCTGCTTGATGCCGCTCGGTGTACAAGACCCGTTGGGCGCCTCGATGCATGCGGAATAAGGCGTGCTCAGGACGGAGAATGGAATGCCGCTATGCCAGAATGCGGTGCCGGAAATCTGCCAGCCGTTGAGCGCATATCCCAGCGCGCGATTGTGCACTTTGAGGGGCAATTGATAGAGGTATTGCGCGTTGAGATTGTTCCGGATGTCGTAGTCGCAGGGGCCATAGTCGCGAGCCAGTTCTCCGGGAAGCGGCGAGAGAAGGCCTCCGGCGGAGAACTGCAGGAACCCTCCGTTCGAGACGGTGTCGAGGCAGCGGCTCAAGGTGTAATTGATCTGGCCTTGCAGGCCGTGGCCGAGACGCTTCATGGCGGCGAGTTGCAGACCGTTGTAGTGACTATTCTCGCCGGTGGAGAGTTGCGTCACTGCGCCGAATCGCGGATCGGTGGGCTGCTGGGAAGGGAACGGAGAAAAGCAGCCCGGACAGACCGTTTGATAACCGTTCACTTGCGTGAGGTAGGGCTGGTTCACGGCGCGGGTGCCGACATATTGCGCTTGCAAGCTCGCGGTCGTGCCAAATTGATGTTCAACTCCGAGGCTCCATTCCATGAAGTAGGGGGCGTGGAGTGTGCGATCGGGAACGGCGGTAATCGCGACGGGAGGAAGACAGGTTGTGGGATTTGATTGGGGAGAGGCGCAGGAAAGCTGGCCATTGGTGAATCCTGAGCTGAAAATCTGATGGGCGGCTACGGTGGCGTCGACGGCGCTGTTCGGTACTCCGGGCGCGATTCCCGTACATCCGACTACCGGGTCGCAGCCCGCCGAACCGGCTGTGCCAACCGTGCCCAGCAGGCCCCCTTGAAAAGTCTGGACGTAGGGAGGGTTCACGCCGACGAGGTCGGCAACGCTGCCGGGGAGAATGTCACTGAAGATGCCAAAGCCGGTGCGCAGCACGGTTTTGGGCTCGACCTGCCAGGCGATTGCCATCCTCGGTTGCAAGATCGCGAGCGGAGTCGAAGAGAAAACGTGACCGAGACCGGTTTGAATGGCGGTGCCTAGTGGCTGATTCGCGTCGTGTGAGATGGAGGCGAAAGAGCCGGGTAGCCGCGCGATCTGGCGATGAGGATTGAGCGGGTTGGAATTCAACGTGTCGCGCAGACCGAAAGTCCAGGTCAGATTGCGGGTTAGCTTCCAGGTGTCTTGGGCGTAGAGATCGAGGTTCAGAAAATTGAAAGGCTCGTTGGCGGAGGTGGGAAAAGTTTTGGTTGCGGTCGATGCCACTCCGTAGATGTATTGCGGCAGGGTGGTGTAGATCACAGTGGGAACGGAACCCTCGGCGAAGTCGTAATCGTTCAAGCGGAAGATGCGGGTGTTGGTTCCGAAGCGCAGTTCGTGAGCGCCGTGACTGTAGGCCAGGTTGTCGTTGATGAAAAAGCGGGAGGCGCGCCGGCCTTGGACCCAAGTGTTATCCAGTCCGCCGACGGTGGTGAAGGGGGCGTTGGCGCCGCTGCCTTGCAGAACGAGCGGGAATGCGGAAAGTGTTTTCTGAAAATCGTCGGGTGCAAACAGGCTTTCGTACCAGGAGAATGCAGGATTGAAATAGTTCACCAGATGCTGGGAAAAAACGCGGGTGTATCCAGCCGCGAAAGAATAGAGGGGCTGCGGAGAAGTCGCATTGAAGAGGGGGTTAATCGGGTCGGTGTAGGCTGCCTGCACGCCGGTGTCGGCTTGAAGGCGAAACCACGCGATGTTTTTCTGGTTGATGTTGTAGTCGATGCGGGCGGTCTGGACCTGCTCGTGATCATCGCTGGAGTGCGAGATGCTTTGGCGGTTGGCGCAACCGTTTCCGTCGTTGGCGATCGCGGGCAGGCCTCCGCCAACATCGAAGGGGCAACCGAGTACGGCCAAGGGCGATCCATTCGTGTTGCCATAGAGCGAGAACATCTGCTGATAGAAGGGGACGAGTTGGGGCGCGGCGGGGTAGGTCGATCCGGTGACGGAGTCGGTGCCCCCGAGGGGAAGCTGCTGCAGGACGTATTGCTGGAAGGCGACGGTGGGAACTGTGGTTGGAGTGACGATGGGCAACGCAATGCGAACCCATTCGCTGTCGAAAAAGAAAAACAGTTTGTCATGGAGAATGGGACCGCCGAGGCTGCCGCCGAAGTGGTTCACAGTCGATCCCGGCTTGTGATTGCCCGGGGTCGCGTTGGTGAAATAGTCGGCCGCGTTCAGGATCGCGCCATTCCACAGTTCGTAGAGATTTCCGTGAAAGTCGTTGGTGCCGGACTTGGTGACGTAGTTGACTTGAGATGCGCCATAGCGGCCCTGGTCGACGGAATAGGAGAGAGTGTTGACGGTGACTTCGGAAATGGAATTCAGGCCGAGCACGAGGTTGGTGGAGAGGCCGCTGTTGAGATTGGTGAGTGGATCGTTGGTTTCGAGGCCATCGACGATGTAGCCGTTAGAGAGCGCGGGCAGGCCGTTGAACTCGACGTTGCCGTATCCGTTGGTGCCGCCCACGAAATCGTTGCCGCTCCCGGCCGTGTTAATGAGGGCGCCGGGGGCGAATTGGAGAGGGTAGGTTAAGTCCCCGCCCGGGTTGGGAAGATTCTCGAGAGCGGTCGCGTTCAGGTTGGTTGATGTGTTGGCGTCTTCCGGATTGATGAGCGGAGGCTGGGAGCTAACCTCGACGGTTTCTCTGGCTTGCGCAACTTTGAGTTTGAAATCGACGGTCTGCTTCTGGCCGAGGCCGGAGAAGACATTGTTATTTTGCTGGGGGGCGAAACCTGCAGCTTCGACGCGGACGGAGTAAGTGCCGGGCTTGAGTTGGGGAAAGTCGAAGCGGCCGGCGTCATCGGTGTGGGCTGTGCGGGTTGCTCCAGTCTCGCGATTTGTGACCGTGACGGTGGCGCCGGGGAGGGCGGCGTTGGACGCGTCTGAGACCTGGCCGACGATCGCGCTGGTGGTCTCTCCCTGGCCGAATGTGCGGGGAGAAAGTGATGCTACGACTATCAGGAAAAGCGTGATGTGAACTGCTCGAATCATACTTCCAGGCCTGATTTCGTTCCTCTCGCGAGCAAGTTATCGGTCGCCGTGCAGGATTTGATAGATCACGATTGCGAACATGAAGACCAGATAGAAACGGAGGGCCCAGAACAGGATCTTCTCCGTGCGAGTCAACTGGCGGCGAGGGCAGTGATGTTTTTCTTTGGCTGAAATGAGTTGGTCGGGTTCGAGGGACGAGACGACGGAGGCGAGGTCTTCGCTGCTGATATCGGCGTCCGGAGCGGGATTGAGGTGTGGGTGCATTTAGGATGAGCCTCCGAGTTTGGTGGAATCCTGCCGTCGGCTCGGCAGCGGCTAAAGCCGGAGCTGAATTTTCGTGCAGTGACGGCATCGCTGAAGCGATGCCCTGATACGAAGCTTTCTTGATTTCCATTTCATTTAGTCCTGATACAAAGCTTTCCGGCTTCCGGTCCCATTTGCCTTCCTGATACGAAGCAGGCCTGATTCCCATTTTCATTTACTTGCCTCCGAGTATTGCGAGGGCGTGGGGGGCGACTACGCTGACGCCGAACAGGACTCCGGCGGCGACCAGGATGACGACGACGCCGAGGGCGAGGATGTTGGCCCACAGGGGGCTGACGAGGTCTCCCATGATTTCGCGGTCGTTGACCAGCAGGTAGAGAAAGAGCAGGGCGGGCGGCATGGCGAGGACGGCGATCACGTTGACAATGAGGACGATGTAGACGAGCGGGATGCCGGGGATTAGGACTAATCCGGCGGCGGCGGCGGCTTCGAGAATCAGGACGAGATAAAAAGATTTTCCCTGATCGAAGGGGAGATTCAGGCTGTGGGGACGGTGGGCGACTTCTCCGAAGGCATAGGCGGAGGAGGTTGAGATGGTGACTGCGGCGACCATGCCGGCTTCAAAAATGCCGAGAGCGAAGAGGGCGGAGCCCCAATGTCCGACGAAGGGTTGAAGAGCTTGCGCGAACTGGGCGCCTTCGAAGTTTCCGGTGGACATGCCGTGAGCGAAGAGTGGGGCGGTGCAGATGATGGTGGCCAGCGCGGCGAGAGCGGCTAATGTGGCGCCGAGGATGGTGTCGATGCGGCCGAAGCGGATGTCGTGGGTGGTGAGGCCCTTGTCGGCGATGGCGCTCTGTTGGAAGAAGAGCATCCAGGGCGTGACGGTGGCGCCGATATTGGAGAGCAAGATGAGGACCGTTTCCTGAGTGATCCCGCCGGGCAGGGGCTTCCAGGTGAAGAGAGCGCTGCCGATGGCTCCCCAGTGGGGATGGGTCAATAAAGCGACGGGGATGAATATCAGATTGAACATGGCGGCGACGAGCGTGATGCGCTCCCAGGTCCAATAGCGGTGGGCCATGAGGGCGACGAAGAGGACGATCCAGGCGCCGAGAACGGAGACGGCGGGGGGCACGCCGAAAAATCCGAGGCCGGCGCGGATGGCAATGAATTCGGTGACCAGGGTGAGGAAGTTGCCGACCATGAGGTCGATCATGGAGAACCATCCCCAGAAGGGGCCGAAGCGGTCGAAGATGAGTTCGGCGTGGCCACGGTGGGTAGCGGCGCCGAGGCGCACGGTCATTTCCTGAACCACGCAGGCCATGACGAAGGTGAGCACGACGAAGGGGAGGAAGAAGCCGATGCCGTAGCGGGCTCCGGTGGCGGCGTAGGAGAGCATGCTGGGGCCATCGTTTTCGCCGAGCATGACGAGGATGCCGGGGCCGACGAGCAGCCAGAGCAGGCGGGCGCGCGACCAGGGTCCGCGCTGGGAGCGGGTGGCGTTGACGCGCTCGCGGTCGTGGGCGCGGTCGATATCTTCGTGGGTGATGACGAGGCTGTTGGGGGGTTGCGAGGCGTGCGGCGACGAGTCCTTGCGCGGCTCCGGCGTTGTGGTCGTTTCGTTCATCCAGAGGAAGCGGGGTGAAGCCTTCGGTGGCGGCTCAAACTATTAGCGTAAGTATATAGGAGATTATAAACTATGGTTAACTATTTTTCGCGAATGGGAGCTGACTGAAATCCCCATTTCTCGCGAAAAAGGTATCGCGAGAAAGTGGGGCGTCTACATGAGGAACGTTTCGGCAGTGGTTGCAGTCTGGCTTACGCATTAGGCCGGTTAAGCGGGAGATCCTTCGCTACGCCTGAAAAGCGGCTACGCTCAGGATGACAAAGTCGTCTAATGGCCAAACTGCACTACTACCAAATCTAACGTCGCAAAGTGCGCGACGTTAGAATGGGCCACCGTCATTAGAGTTGACTTAACGCCTTGAGTGCTGGGCGAGCGCGAGCCAAACTCGGCCGGAGGCTGCGGGGCCTAGGGACACGGTGCCAGCGGGAGTGGAGAGCGTGACAGTCTGATCGTAGTTGCGTTCGACGAGGCGAAGTTTGGCGCCGGGTCGGACTCCTCGGTGTTCGAGAAATTCGAGGAGGCGGCGGTCGCGTTCGTAGATTCCGCTGACGGTGTAGATGTGGTCGAGTTCGGCGTCGGCGAGCAGGACCAGGCCGCGGCGGCGGCGGCTGGCGGGACCTTCGAGTTCACTCAGGTTTCCGTGCGGGCAGGCGCCGCCGGAACCGAGCTTGGCCAGGAGTTTCGCTTCGAAGTCTGGGCTGACGGCGTGTTCGAGGCGCTCGGCTTCGTCGTGGACCTTCCACCATTCCATGCCAAAGAGTTCGGAGAGCATGCGCTCGATCAGATGATGGCGGAGGGTGAGCTTGCGAGCGATCTTGCGGCCGGCGGCGGTGAGGCGTACTTCGCCGCTGGATTCGACGCGGACCAGGCCGTCTTTTTTCAAGCGGCGCAGGGCCATGGTGACGGCGGGCGGAGAGACTTTCAGCAAGTCGGCGAGGCGGGCGGAGATGACGGTTTCGCCTTCGGCCTCGGCTTCGAGGATCGACTTGAGGTAGTCCTCTTTGGAGACGGTGATCATTGGGGTGATTATACGATGGGGAGTTAATTGGGGTTAACGGGGCGACGCATCGGAGCGGAAAACCTGCGGCGCTGGCGGCCGCGGACGGGTCAGAGGGCCGGCCCCACACCATCAAAATCGGACACGGGCAAGCGATGAGTCGGGCAAAAAAGCAAAAAGGACAGTCCGGAGCCCCCGAGACTGTCCCTCAAAACCCTCCCGGTTAGAAGGGCAACTTGATGACCTAACGGTACCGCCGCGATGTTGCAAAGGGATTGCAGAACGATGAATATCTGATGAATTCGGGTTGGCGGGTGAAGCAGTAGGAGCGCTGCTATAGTAGTCGGTTGATTTGTTGGTTGTGGGTCAGTTTGCAATCTGTCATCTCGAACCGTTTCATCGCTCGGGGAATGCTGCTTGCTGGCGAGCAGCAGGTTCCTCAACGCGCTTTCAGCCCGGTTCGGAATGACAAAATAGGTCTTGCTCAAACGACCCACTCCCGATTTGTTCGAATGGTTGACATCTTTTTTTCTCTTTAATCTGTGTCTGTATTCTCTTTGATCTTTCCGAGTCGAGAGGATTCGATGGCGTCCACTACATCGCGTAAGACTGAGCAGTCGCGGCGCCTGCAGCAGCGGGCGGAGAGCATGATTCCGGGAGGAGTGAATTCTCCGGTGCGGGCGTTTCGCTCGGTGGGAGGAGATCCGCCGTTTATTGTGCGGGGCAAGGGCTCGCACATTTGGGACGCGGACGAAAACGAGTTCATCGATTACATCGGATCGTGGGGACCGCTGATTCTGGGGCACGCGGAGCCGAACGTGTTGGATGCGATTGTGGGCGCGGCTTGCAATGGGACGAGTTTCGGGGCTTCGACGCCGTCTGAGGCCGATCTGGCGGAACTGGTGATTGGGGCGTTTCCGCATGTGCAGAAAGTTCGGTTCGTGAGTTCGGGAACGGAAGCTACGATGTCGGCGATCCGGCTGGCGCGGGCTTATACGAAACGAAAATATATTGTGAAGTTTGAAGGGTGCTATCACGGGCATGCGGACGCGCTGCTGGTGAAGGCGGGATCGGGAGTCGCGACGCTCGGGATTCCGGGGTCGGCGGGCGTGCCGGAGGAGTTCACGCAGTTCACGCTGGCGCTGCCGTTCAATAATCTGTCCGTCGTCGAGCATGCGTTTCAGAAATATAAACATCAGATTGCGTGTGTGATTGTGGAGCCGGTGGTGGGAAACATGGGATGCGTGCCGGCGGCGGACGATTATCTGGTGGGGCTGCGGATGTTGACGGAGCGGGAACGGTCGGTTCTGATTTTTGATGAGGTGATGACGGGATTTCGCGTGGCGTTTGGCGGGGCGCAGGAGTTGTATAACATTCGTCCGGACCTGACGACGATGGGGAAAATTATTGGCGGGGGGCTGCCGGTGGGAGCGTACGGCGGGCCGAGAGAGATTATGGACCTGGTGGCGCCGCTGGGGCCGATGTACCAGGCGGGGACGCTGTCGGGGAATCCGCTGGCCATGGCGGCGGGATGCGCGATGTTGAAACAGCTGCGCGAGCGCAAGGGGGAGATTTATCCGCGGCTCGAGAAACTGAGCGGGGAGTTGGTGGAGGGCGTGGCGGCGGCGGCTCGGGATGCGGGCGTGGCGCTGTGTCATAACCGCGTGGGATCGATGTTTACGTGGTTCTTCCAGAAGGGGCCGGTGACGGATTGGGATTCGGCGTCGAAGTCGAACACGGAGGCGTTTGGGAAATTTTTCCGCAGCATGCTGGACAGTGGAGTGTATTTGCCGCCTTCGCAGTATGAGGCGGCGTTTCTGGGGGCGACCCATACGGAGGAAGATGTGGAGCGGACGGTGGCGGCGGCGAAGGTGGCGTTTGCCGCGGTGAAAGCGAGTGCATAGGTCCTTCGCGAGACAAAAAGCGTCTCGCTCAGGATGACAATGCGATTTTCTTTTGCATCATTTGCGGGATGGTTACGAATTCGTAGGCTTCTGATTTGTACTTCGTGATCAGGTGATCGGTGGCTTCGACCGTTTGGGAGCGGTCTGCACCCATTTGTTTGTGGCCGCCGTCGTGGAGCAGGATTACGTCGCCGCCGCGGATTTGCTTGGCGACTTTTTTTTCGATCACTGCGGACGGCGGGGCGTTCCAGTCGTAGCCGGTTACGTTCCACATGATGGGTTCGAGCCCGAGTTCACGGGCGATGATGAGGACTGCGGGGCGGCGCGCGCCGAATGGAGGTCGGAAGAGATTGGAGTGCTGTCCGATGGCGTCTTCGATGGCAGAGCGGCAGGCGCTCAGCTCGCGGCGAATTTCGGCGGCGCTTTTGAGAGTCAGGACGGGATGGGTGAAGGTGTGGTTGCCGATGACGTGTCCGGCTTTCGCGATTTCGCGGGCGAGGTCGGCGCGCTGCTGGACGTAGCGGCCGATTAGAAAAAAAGTTGCGTGCACGTTGTGGCGGGCCAGGACTTCGAGCAGGCGCAGCGTGTGGGGTTCGTTGGGGCCATCGTCGTAGGTGAGAGCGAGTTGCTTTGTGCCGGGCGCTAGGCCGGTGAAGGTGCGGCCGTACCACTGTCCGGTGGGGGCCATGGACTGGTAGCCTGCGGCCACAGCGGCTGCGGCGGAGGCTCCGGCCAGGATGGTTCCGAGCATGGGAGGGATTGTAATTGTTGATTGCTGATTTTTGATTGCTGATTGACCCCGGAGGCTTTTCAATCAGCAATCAAAAATCAGCAATCAACAATATTTTGCTGTTAACTCTTCCCGCAATTGCCAGTGAGGCGCAACCGAGATATCCTGCTGATTCCGAGACATGGCACGACTGGTTACACGGGATTTCGCACGACCTCATGGCTAATCTTTTTGAGTTGCCCCGGTACATTGCAGTGGAAGGGCCCATTCGAGTGGGCAAGAGCACGCTGGCGCGCATACTGGCGGAGCGGTTGAATGCGCAGCGGGTGATGGAGCCGGAGGCGAATCCGTTTCTGGAGTCCTTTTATGAGGGCGACCGCGGGGCGGCGTTTCAGGCGCAATTCACATTTCTGGTGCGGCGGTTTGAGCAGTTGCAGGCGCTCGATCTGGGAGCGCGGTCGCAGAAGATTGTGGTGTCAGATTTTATTTTTGAAAAAGACAAGCTGTTTGCCTGCCTGAATCTGACCGATCACGAACTCGATACTTATAACCGGTACTACAACCACTTTCGCGATCTGCTGCCCACGCCGGATCTCGTCATTTATTTGCAGGCCACGCCGGAGGTGCTGAAGAAGCGGCTGAAGAAGAAAAATGCTCCGGGCGAGCGGGCGGTGAGCGATGAGTATCTGGAAGAAGTGGTGAAGGCTTACGAGCATTTCTTTTTTCACTACACGTCGTCGGATTTGCTGATCGTGAATACTTCGGAGATCGACTTCGTCGATCGCAATGAGGACTTGCAGGAGTTGCTGCGGAAGGTGACGGAGCCGATTAAGGGGACGCAGTACTTCTTGCCGCTGGGCGGGCAGGAGGGGGTGGGGGCGTGAAGAAAGTTAGTGACTCGGGCCAAGGGCAGAAGTCCGCTTCGTCCGCCTCTGCGAATTGAACGCAGGGCGAATTCGCGCAAGGAGAAGAAGCACGTCGGCCGATCCTGCAAAGGCGAGGGCTGTCAACCGGGGTTCGGCGGACAAAAACAGGGGAACTGCGCAGGACATCAGTAACAGCGAAACTACGAGGATGATGCGATCGGAGATCCTGAGCTTAGCTGGCTGGCTAAATCGAAAGCTCAGAGCGGCCATTGCTAACATCAGGACTGGAAAAACGATAAAGATGTAGCCGATGGACGAAGCCCACCCGAGGAACAATCCCAGGGAGGTGCGAATCCCAAAGTACCCGGGTATAAAGAAAAACCACCGACGCCAATATTCGATCGTAGCAAGGACGACTGCTCCGGTGACGGCGCCCAGCAACCATCCTCGAAGGGCGTGCCCTGCTCCACTCTTTCCAAGGATATCGACATAGGCGTAGGTGAAGGCTATTCCCACTACGACGGTTGAGACCATCGCCCCGGCGATCCTCAGGCCCGACTTCACTTGTTCCGTGGGTGTCCGCCGATCGCGCGTGAATTGCATGTCGGTACTTTTACCTCAAGGAGGAGAGGCCGTAAACAGTTATTCCGGAGCGGAAAGGCCTGGAAATCGATGCTTCAAAATGTCATTTCTCGTACCGCGGTAGCGCGTACACCGAAAGTGCCTTCCCCAGCCTCGCAAATTCTGCGTCGGCAGTGACCAACCAGGCCTTTTTTTCGATTGCTAGTTCGGCAGCGAAAGAATCGGCGTAGCCGAGGTTGTGTTTTTGCTTGAGAGTGGCAGCTCGCGTCGCGCGGTCGCGGTCGATGGGAATGACTGCGATCGGAAGTTCTTGGATTTGGCGTTCTGCCGCTAACGCCTCTTCCTCCCCGTGCAAGCGCCAAGTAATGTAGAAAACTTCTCCCCAGTTAATCGAAGACAGCAACAGAGGGTGCTCATTCAGGGAGGCCTCTTCGAGTAGATGGCGTACGCGAGAAGCTGCCACAGGCCGATTTTCGAGTAAGCTGACCAACGCGTTCGCATCGAGAACATAGAGCCGCAGGTGGCCTCTCATTTGTCACAATTCCGCTTTCTTTTTCTCACGCTCCCGTTCTCTTGCACGCTCCTTGAAGAGTTCCTCAAACATGGAGGGTTGACCAGGTCTTGGTTTTAGCGACCCTTGAATTTCATCAAGAATGCGGTCGATCGTGGTGAGGACGAGATGGCCCCTGTCTTCCCTCCACACGGCCCGCACTCCTTTTCTCAATCCCAGCCTCTTCCGAAGTTCGGCAGGAATGATGACCTGTCCTTTGGAACTGATGGTGGTATGGTAAGTCGCCATGCATTAGATCTTACCATACCAACAATGTAGGACGCAGTTTACATCCGTCTTACCCTCCACTCCTTTCGATTGAAATGCCCGTAAGTGCCGAGAAAGACGTGTGTTTAGCTCGACCATGGGTGTTCAACCTTTGCCATGGTCCGTTCCCTTTTTTGCGGCTACAATAACTTCAGCGTCACCCAAAGATGTTGTAGCGCCAAGACGCGCACAGGCTCTATCCGCCATGAGCGGAAGGGCACTGGAGGACATCATGAGCTTGACCCCGATCAGCGGGCGTCGTCTGGACGAATCCCGACCCAAGATAACTACCGCAACTCTGCGGGAACAGAAACTCCGGCACGAACCCATCACTTGCTTGACTGCTTACGACTACTCCGCCGCTCGACTGGTGGATGAAGCTGGCATCGATATGGTGCTGGTGGGGGATTCGCTGGCACAGACTATGCTGGGCTACGAGAACACGCTCTCGGTCACGATGGACGAGATGCTGCATCATGTGAAGGCGGTGCGGCGCGGGGTGAAGCGGGCGCTGCTGATTGCCGACATGCCGTACGGGTCTTATCAGGTTGACGCGAAGGATGCCATCGGCAACGCGACCCGCTTTGTGAAAGAAGGCGGGGCTGAGGTGGTGAAGATTGAGGGCGGGGAGAAGCGGGCGGAGTTGATCCGGCAGATTATTGATGCAGAGATTCCGGTGGCGGGGCACATTGGGCTGACACCGCAGTCGGTGAACGTGATGGGCGGCTACAAGGTGCAGGGCAAGAGTCTGGCTGGGATTGAGCAGTTGATGCGGGATGCTGTGGCGCTCGATCACGCGGGCGTGGCAAGCATTTATCTGGAGGGAATTCCGCGGGAAGTGGCGGCGATGATTACGGCGGAGGTGAGCGCTCCGACGATTGGGATTGGGGCCGGGCCGGAATGTGATGGGCAGGTGCTGGTGTTGCATGACATTTTGAATTTGACGTTTGGGCCTCCGGCGAAATTTGTGCGGCGGTATGGCGATGCGGCGGCGCTGATTACGAGCGCGGTGCAAGCGTATCGGGCGGATGTGCGGTCGCTCCAGTATCCGTCAGACGAGGAGTCGTATCATCTGCCAAAGGAGACCAAGGCGGGGCTGGAGACGGTGCTGGCGCGGAAACGGGCGATGCGGCGGTAGGGCTAGAACTTTTCGCCGCGGATTCACGCGGATAGAGCAAGGGAACGAAACTGCCCTCGATTGCGTACTTACTGGTGAGGGCATCGGCGCGAGTTAAGCTAGGACTGTTCATGGCCGTAGTGGGCTGATGGTGCTAGGCTAAGAAAGGGAGGGCCTCATGATTCTCTCGACATTTCTCTTCTTCCCGTTGTTCGGCGGGTTTGGGCTGGTGATGTATTTTCTGCCATCGATTATTGCGCTGGCGCGGAGCAAGCGAGACTTGCTGGCGATCTTTCTGCTGAACCTGTTTCTGGGATGGAGTGTGATTGGATGGATCGTCGCGCTGGTGTGGGCGGCGAAAAACGACGTGCCCATGATGGTGAGGTAAGTTCGGGGGCAACTTCTTTTGCCAGTCGGATAGGGCAAGAAGAGTTTGCTTTAGTGACTGAATTCTGGACTGAGTTGAACTAGCTTATCGAGTGCGTTATGTGAAATCCCCACTTCTCGCGCAAAGGACGCGCGAGAAATGGGGCACCCGCTTCACCTTCAAAACTCTGCTTGAAAATCTGCAGGACAATTGACGAAATGCGGAATGCTTCTCGCGCTGCGCGGCGCGCGGGCGGGCGGCTGGGATTTGTGCCGACCATGGGAGCGCTGCATGAGGGGCACCTTTCGCTGGTGCGGGCGTCGCGGGCGTCTTCCGACGTGGTGGTGGCGTCGATCTTCGTCAACCCCACGCAGTTTGGAGTGAACGAGGACCTGGCGAAGTATCCGCGATCGTTTAAGTGGGACTGCGAGTTGCTGGAGCGGGAAGGAGTCGACCTGTTGTTTGCGCCGGCGGTCGAGGAGATGTATCCGGCGGGCGCGGTGACCTGGGTTACGGTGGAGGGGCTGAGCGAGAAGCTGGACGGGCGTTCGCGGCCGGGACATTTTCGCGGGGTCACGACGGTGGTGGCGAAGTTGTTTCATGTGGTCGAGCCGGATGCGGCGTTTTTTGGGCAGAAGGATGCGGCGCAGGTAGCGATTATCCGGCGCATGGCGCGGGATTTGAATCTGGCGGTGGAGATCGTGGTTTGTCCGATTGTGCGCGAGACGGACGGGTTGGCGATGAGTTCGCGGAACGCGTATCTGGACGCTGAGCAGAGGAAACGGGCGCTGGTGCTGCATCGGTCGCTGATGCGGGTGCAGCAGTTTGCGAGCGCGGGCGAGCGGAGTGCGGCGCGGCTCGCGATGGCTGGACGCGAGGTAATCGCCGGGGAGAATACGGTGCGGCTTGATTATTTCGAGATCGTGGATGCGGAAACGCTGGAAGCGGTGGAGGATGTTTCGGGTGGAGCGCTGGTCGCCGTTGCGGCGTTTGTGGGGAGCACGCGACTGATCGATAATGTCGTGCTCGAAGCGCCGCCGACGGTCGCGCCGAAGTAAGCCGCGGTTTTAGTTGGCAGACACCCTCTCGGCAAAAATCAGAGAGTACATCCCCACTTCTCGCGCAAAGAACGCGCGAGAAATGGGGCACCCATAATACGCATCTGGCTAATAGGGATACGGGTAAACGTAGTACGGCGCGTAGCCGTAGTCCCACCATGGGCTATACCAGTAAGACGGCCAGTACCAGAAGGGCGCGCCAAAGCCCAATCCCCAACCGTCCCAGCCCCAACCACCCCAGCCCCAGCCGCCCCAACCCCAACCGCCGTAAAAACCACGGCCGCCATAGAAACCGCCACGGCCGCCGTAGAAGCCGCCGCGACCGCCGTAAAATCCGGCACGGCCAGCAAAGTGGGCTGACGCTACTTCACTGCCACGACCAACCGAGGTTCCAGCTGAGGATCGAGCGCCTAAGGCAGACGCGGATCCGGTCGCGCCTCGAGCTCCGGTGAAGGAGTGCCAGTTTCCGTCGGCAATGCCTGAGCCGCGGGAGGCGAAGCTACTGTTGCCGCCGCTGCCCCTGCTGCCGCCGTTGCCTCGACCCTCAAAGGTCCAGGCGCGTCCTGAGGCGGAGCTGCGTCCGCCGAAACCGCCGGAGCCGAAGCTACGACCCGAGGACGAATAGCCGCCCATTCTGCCTTCGCGGCCTGCGCCAGACATGCCACCGCGCGCGGCGCCGTAGCCTCCACCATGGAAACCTCCGCCGTAGCCTCCGCCGTGGAAGCCGCCGCCATACCCGCCACCGTGATAGCCGCCGCCGAAGGAACCGCCACTACCGTGGAAACCTCCACCGCCACCGCCGTGACCTCCACCACCACCGTGACCTCCGCCGCCATGTTGGGCGAGAGCGGGGGTGGGCGCGCAGACCAGGGCAAAGGTAGCGATACCGGCGAGAAGAGCCGACAACCAGGTGGGTTTACTCATTTCGATCCCTCCAGCGAAAAGGGAGGTGGGCTGCCCGGGAGGGCAAACCGCCTACAGTTATTTTACTCCAGTTAGATGTCGCTTTAGCATGGAAGTTGCCCGAACTTGCCGGAGGGGATTGGGTAGTGGGCTTCGGGCTTGGGGGTCGAGCGCGTTTGAGACGGACCCGGAATTAGAACGGGAACTCCCTCGGAGGCCGCTGGTAGTGCGGGATTGCAAGGGGTCCTTCGCTTTGCTCGGGATGACAGGCCAAAGGGTTTAGTGCTACTTAGTCAGGATCTGGCTCAGGATGCGGACGGGATGCGGCGGCGGTGACCGGGCCAGGGGTCATGCGCTGGCGGATGAGGGCTTCGACCTGCGACCACAGGCGGGGATCGCACTGGCTCTGCATGTGGCTGGGGGCGAAGGTGCGGAGGAACCACGACGCTCCCTGGCAGGACACAGGAGTTTTCTGATAATCGAAGCGGTAGTTGCCGAGGATTTCTGTTTTCGAATCGTCGGCGGCGGTGATGTAGGCGCGGCCGTGGAGAAGGCCGTGAGGCTGATAAAAGTTGGCGGCCTCGGCGACATTTTGGGGAATGACGCCGTCGCTTTCCCAGGGCTTGGCGATGGAGTCGACCTGCACGGTGAGCAGCACGGGGATTCCTGCGCGGTTCAGCTCACGCGCGAGCATGACGACGGCGGCGGCTCCCCAACTATGACCGAACAGGATGATGCGCGCCTGGGCTTTTTCAACGGCGCTTAGTCGTCCGTCGTGATTGGTGTCGAGCCGGCGGAGAATGGCTTCGTAGGCCGACTTCCGGTGGCGATTCTCGAAGATCTGGATTGAGGCGTCTTTGGGAAGGTTGGGCCGCATTCTCTGCGCGAGTTGGACGGGACCGTGGTAGGGATTGTCGTGGCGGACAAAACCGCCGGCAAAGCCGATCAGGATGAAGGCTTTGGGCGGAGGCGGGCTGGCGACGGCGCCGTCGGCGGCCGCGAGCACAGGCGCGGCCAGGATTGCGACTACTACGGCGAGAATTTGTAATCGCGCGATGCGGGGCACTTTCACTCCTGAAACCAGGCTCCTGAGGCCGGACTCCTGAAACCGGACATCTGAGACCGGGCTCCTAAGGGTGAGATGATGCGCAGTGGAGCCAGGTTGCGGCGGATTGTCCATTCGGCGAAAGGCCGCTTCTGTTGAGGCTTTTCGGCTGCTCGACCCGGAGGCAAGTTTACACCTGTCGTCAAGTTGTGCGGGGAAAGCAGCGGCCTGGCGGCCGTTGACCGGGTCTGAGACCCAGTCCCCACACGAACTTTTCATTCCACACAAGCTTCTACTCACACTTACTGCTGCTTCTTGTGAACTTTTGAGACGAAGGGATTTCCGTGCAGGAAGTAGCGCCAGGGTTTGTCGATGGCTTTGGTGATGCCGATGCGGGGGCTGGTGCGGATGCCGCGGGGGCGAGTACCGTCGTCGCCGATCCACAGGGAACTGGCCGAGGAGGTGAGGTCGCCTCCGTTGTCGCGCGCGCGGGTGATGGCGAAGGCTTCACAGAGGCGTCCGGGGCCGCTGGTCAGTTTGATCAGGGCTTTATTGGTGGGGTTCTTCGGATGGTGAATTTCATTCTTATGAAGTTCGAGGCCGCGGGCTGCGGCCATTTCTTCCACGCCGGAGAGCGGTTCGAGGGCGCGGAACAGAACTCCTCCGGCCTGGCCTGCGGGTTCGCAGGAGACGTTGAGGCAGTAGTGGTTGCCGTAGATGAAATAGATATAGGCGTGGCCGGGGGGGCCGAAGAGGACTGAGGTGCGGGCGGTGTTGCCGGCGGCGGAGTGGGAAGCGGGATCTTTTTCGCCGAGGTAGGCTTCAACTTCGACGATGCGGGCGGTGAGGCGTTTTGCGCCTTCGCGGACCAGGACTTTGCCTAGAAGGTCGCGTGCCACTCGGCGGGGATCGCGGCTGTAGAAGGCGCGAGGCAGCGGGTGGATTTTCGCGGGCGAAGTTTGCGAGTCGGGCATGAGGAGGGATTTTAAATGGAATGGGAGCGAGGTGTGTGGAAGTCCCTCAGCGGCTAAAGCCGAGATTCAAAGCCGACAGAGATCGCAGCGCTGAAAGCGCTGCGCCACCCAAAATCGAGCACGGGTATAATGCTGCAGCTCTGCCAAAATCCAGTGCACAGCGGAATCGGCAGCTCCGCCAAAATCAAGCACACGCGTTATGATGCATCTCTGCCAAAACCTATCGTGCGCGTGATGATGCAACTCTGCCAAAACCTATCGTGCACCGACACGCCAGCGCGACGCCTTATTACTGCGGCGCAACGGCCTGCTAGATCGGTTGGTGCTCGGTGTTTTTCGCGGCGGTGACGTTGGAGGGCGGGTCGTCGAAGGATTTGCCGGGTTCGTGGGCGACTTTCTCGTGTTTGCTGCCGACTTTGCGGATGGCGTCATGCCAGCCATCGTCCCAGGCGATGTGGGCCTCGCCATCGACGAGAGTCCAGGTGCCGTGCTCTTCACCGCGAGACTTTTTGGCGTTTCCGTCGGCTTCGAGGGTGATGAAGAACGTACTTCCGTTGCCGTCACCGACTTCCCATTTGCCGATGAAGTGAGAGCGGCCGGGGAGCATGGCGTTTTCGGGGGCTCCGAATTCGATGCGATCGATTTCGGCGGATATTTTTTCGCGGTGTCCGTCTTTATAGACGATTACGGCGGGGGCTTTGAAATCGATGCGTGCGATTTCGGCCATGGCGAAGGTTTGGTGGCGGCCGTCTTTGTAGACGATCACGATCGGGCTGCGATCGTCGGCTGAGGCAGGGCTTGCGACGGCGATCGTGGCAAGCAGCAGGACTGCGGAGACTCCGATAAGACGACGCATGATTGCCTCCCAAGGCGGAACACAACGCTCTAGCGATGTTATACGAGGCGGGGATGGGATTAGTTCCGCGTTTTCCTCCCGTGACGGGGTATCCCGAGCGAGAACCGGGCCACAGAGGCTAAAGCCCCCGATCGATTCGCGCCTTTTCGCGGCCCATAAGGGCCGCTCTTCCACAAGGACCGCGCTCCCAACTTGCCGTCAGGCGGCGCCTTTGGCGGATTCTTTCAGGTAGGCGAGGACTTCTTCGGCGTGGCCTTCGGGCTTTACTTTTTCGAAGATGTGCTGGATCTTGCCGTCGGGGCCGATGATGAAGGTGGTGCGCGCGACTCCCCAGACTTTTTTGCCGTACATGTTTTTCTCTTTCATGACGCCGAAGGACTCGGCGACTTTTTTGTCGGCGTCGGCGAGCAGGGTGAAGGGGAGGTCGAACTTCTCCTGGAATTTCTTTTGCGCTTTGGGCGTGTCGGGGGAGATGCCGAGCAGCACGGCGCCGGTCTTCTGCATCTTCTTGTATGAGTCGCGGAACCCGCGAGCTTCGACGGTTCAACCCGGGGTGTCGGCGCGGGGATAAAAATAGAGAACGATGGTTTTGCCGCGCAGGTCTTTCAAGGTGATTTCTTTTCCGTTCTCGTCCTGCAAAGTGAAGTCGGGAGCTTTATCATTGATATTCATGGGAGTGTCTCCGAGGGAATCGAAGTGGTGCGGCGGGAATGCAGCCGAAAGGGCGTGCGGCCAGCCAGCTTGCTTCAGAATACACCGCAGGATTTCACACGGCAGGATTTTATGGCGCGGATTTCTGGTGGCGCTGCTGGCCTCGGCTGTGTGCTGGACGAGTCTCGCAGTGGGGCAGGAAGACCGGCCGGAGATCACACCGGGAGAGCGCAAGGTACCCCGAAAAAAAGATGCGGGACCGCGGGCGGTGGGATTGTTGCAGATGGGAGCGAACGGCAAGGTGTCGCTGGTGCCGATCGCGATTCTGATCGACGGGAAGTTCTGGGACGCGTCGGCGTATAAAGCCGATCCGGTGCCGATGGCGCTCGATCAGGGTACGGTCTATGAGGCCGAGCGAGCGGGCAGTTCGTTGGGGCTGTTCACCGTGAACAGCGCGCTGCACAGCCGAAGCGCCAACGCTCAGATTCCGTGGATCGCTACCGGCAAGTGGGTTCCCGCGGGAAGCGAACCGGCGAAGACGGAACTGAAGGCGGAAACTGCGCCGGTGGGAATCGACAAAAGCGATGAGCCTCCGCGGCTGACGCGGGATCCCGCGAAGGTAGGGACACCGGCTGATGCGCCGAGTTCGGGTTCGGCACCGCCTGGTTCGGCGCCCTCCAGTTCAACTCCTGCTAGTTCAACCCAGTCTACCGGGCAGTCCGGTTCGGGAGACGAACCGCCGCGGTTGACGAAGGGCGCTTCGTCGCCACCGGCGGCGACGCCGACAGGATCTCCTGGGCCTGCGACAACGGGGGAATCGAAACCCGACTCGAAGAATGGCGACTCCAAGCCAGGGGATACCAAGGCCGATAACCGTGAGAACGTGCCAGCATCCGACAGTGGGGCTAGTGAAGCGAGCCGGCCAAGGCTGCGGCGCGGGAAGCCGGTTGAGCCGTTGCCTGACGATGACGTGCCGGGCTACAGCAGGCCGGGCGCCGCGGCGGCGTCATCTTCAACAGCGCAGGCCGCGGATGCTGGCGAAGGCGGCCGCGGCCAAGGCCGACACGGCGCCGGTTGATTTGGTTTCCGCAATTTCTGACGCGAGTGGACCTCAACCCCGGTCGTATGCTTACGAGTGGCTGAAGGACGAAGAGGGAGAGCGCCGAGAGCAGATGGTCGCACTCGCCAAGCAAAAAGTTCGCGCCTACGTGCAGGCGCTGGCGAAGGCGACGCTTACACCGGCCGGCTACGACTGGGCAGGCCGCGCGGCACGGCGGGTCGGCGAAGGCGGCGGGGAAGACGAAAGACCCGATTCTTGAGAACGTGTCGATGAAAACGTTCGACGTTTGGACCACCAACCAGCCGGTGATGGTGTTCAGTGCGCAAGCGCACATGCCTCCGCCGTCTGCGGGCAATCCGCATGTGGACGCCGATTCGCAGTTGAAGTATTCCGTGCTGATGGTGGCTTATCCGGACACTTACAACAACCTGCATCCGATTTATGTGGGAGTTACGGACAAGTTTCATCTCGATTTGACGCCCCGGCTCGAATTGATCGACGTCGTGGACGCCGACGGGGATGGGCGGGGCGAGTTTCTGTTTCGCGAGATTACCGATGGCGGCAACGGCTGGGTGATTTATCGCGCGACCGCCGACAAACTGTGGAAGATGTATGACAGCCTGAATCCGGAGTGAGGGCGTTGCGCAACGATTCGCCGGGACGGCGCATCTGCGTTTTTTCGGGAGGATGTCCCAGCACGCAGACTGGACGGAATGTAGAAACGTTATCCACTTCCTGAAATTGATGGCCTGATGACATGCCACGCTTGCCCCGGTTCTTGAAGGAGACTACTCCATTGCGTCTGACACGCCGTAGGTTTGTGCAATCGATGCTCGGGGCCGGCGCCGCGTTGGGGCTGCCTACTGCATTTTCCGGCTGCAGTGTTTCGTCTAAGGCAGGAACGGCGCCTGGGGCGGGCGTGCGGGCTCAGCAGTTCGACACATCTTTCGAAGCGGCATTTCCGAAGGGATTTTTCTGGGGGACGGCCACCGCTGCTTATCAGATAGAAGGCGCGTGGAATGAAGACGGCAAGGGTGAGTCGATCTGGGATCGGTTCGCGCACACTCCGGGCAAGATCAAGAATGGCGACACGGGCGATGTGGCTTGCGATTCCTATCACCGGTGGCGCGAAGATATCGCCCTGATGCGGGCGATGAATCTGAACAGCTACCGGTTTTCGATCTCGTGGCCGCGGATTCAGGCCGACTGGGATCGGGCGCGGCAAATGCGAAGGGCATGGACTATTACAGCCGAGTGGTGGATGCGCTGCTGGAGGCGCGCATACGGCCGCTGGTGACGCTGTATCACTGGGATTTGCCGCAGGCACTTGAGGATGCGGGAGGATGGCCCAATCGCGATACCGCGGGGCGCTTTGCCGACTACGTGCAACTGGTGGCGCAGGCGCTGGGCGACCGGGTTAGCGATTGGACGATCTTTAACGAGCCGGACGCGTTTGTGGATCTGGGACATCTGGAAGGTACGCATGCTCCGGGGCGCAAGAGCCTGTTGGATTTTCTGCGGGCCACGCATGTGGTGAATCTGGCGCAGGGCGAAGGGTTTCGGGCGTTGAAGGCGGCGCGTCCTGCGGCGCGGGTCGGGCACGGCGTTCAGCATGTCGCCTTGCGAACCGGCCACCGATTCTGAGGAAGACAAGCTGGCGGCGGAGCGAGCGCACGCTATCACCAATATCTGGTTTCTCGAGCCTGCGCTGCGCGGGAGCTATCCTGAGGCGCTGGCGTTTCTGCCGGAGACGGCCATGAGAATCCAAACCGGCGACATGGAGAAGACGCGGGCGCCGCTGGATTTTATCGGCATCAATCTTTACTACCGCACAATAGCTTCCGCAGTCGGCACGATGGAACGCTTCTCCCACACGCAGGAATGGCTGTTCCCGGTAAAGATGGATGGCGGGCAGCAGGGACCGAAGACGGATTTCGGCTGGGAAGTGTGGCCGAAGGCGCTGTACGACATGGTCGGGCGCATCACGCGGGACTACAGCCGTCCGGTGATCGAGATTACCGAGAGCGGATGCTCGTATAACGATGGGCCCGACGCGAGCGGAGCGGTTCACGACCGGCGGCGGACGACGTATCACCGCCAGTATCTGGCGGCGCTGGGGGGGGCCATCGCCGAGGGGGCGGACGTGCGCGGGTACCATGCCTGGAGTTTGCTGGATAATTTCGAGTGGGCGGAAGGATTCAGCCAGCGTTTTGGGCTGACTTACGTCGACTTCAAGACGCTGCAGCGGACCATTAAGGATTCAGGGCGGTGGTACGGGAAAGTTGCGGCGGAGAATCGATTGAAGGCGCAATAGCTTTCGCTACTTCTTGATTCTCTGTCCGCTACTGCGGAGCGCTAGTTGTTTGGAACCTTCAGGCGGTCGCGCTCTTCGGCCAGCTTTCTCTGCAAGGCGGGATTCACGAGGGACACGGGAACCTCCAGGTCTCCGACCTTGAACTCTGTGGGATCGAAGGTGGCGTAGCCGTCCTTTTCGCCCATGTGACCGGAGATCGTGACCCAGACGTCTTTGCCGGCAATCTCGGTAAGAAATTTTCCGTGAACAATGTCGCCTTCCATGGTGACCTGCTGGTCTTTGATGTTGGGCGTGCCGCTGCCGAGGTTGGAGTCGGGGGAAAGGCTTCCACCTCCGCCTGAGGCGCCTAGCATTTGCGCGACGACTGCGCTGATTTCGTCGGAATTGACCTGGGTGCCGGATTTGGAGCTGGGTGCGGCCGAGACGGACTGCGACGTGGACGTGCCCGCTGCTGGAGGTCGAGTTCCGGCCGCAGTCGAGCTTGCCGATGATGGCTGCGTGGCTGGTTGGGGCTGGACGCTTTTCTGATCGGGGGCCTGTTCAACCGCGGCCGCGGGAGCTGAGGACTGAACCTGCGGGGCGGGCCTTTTCAGAAGCAGGACGATGGCCACTAACAACGCCACCAGGGTCGCAATGCTGATGATTCGATCAAATTTGATTTTCACAGTAGTTCCCGATCGGTCGGCCCGGAACAGGCAGGCCCAGAGTTATGGTAGCTGGTCGTCGAGCGAAGGATTAGGTGACCAAAGTGTTAGCGCGGACGGTGACTGTGTGGGACGGACACTCCTGTCCGTCGCCTTTGGTTTTGGTCTTCTCTCATCGGTGAGGAATCGCTCGACACGAGCTCAGTTCGAAAATAAGGTCAAAGGCGACGGACAGGAGTGTCCGTCCCACACGAACTATTTTAATTTCTTGGCTAGCAATTCGTTCACGAGCTGGGGGCTGGCTTGGCCCTTGGAGGCTTTCATGACTTGGCCGACGAAGAAGCCGAGCATGGTGGTTTTTCCGGCGCGGTACTGCTCGAGTTGTTTGGGGTTGGCGGCGAGGACTTCGTCGATTATTTTTTCGAGGGCAGAGGTGTCGGTGGATTGTTGCGGGCGGCCTTCCTCTTCGTAGACGGCGGGGAAATCTTTGCTGCGCTCGAAGGCTAGGTCGTAGAGGTCTTTCAGCATCTTGCCGGAGATGGTGCCGGACTCAACCAGGTCGGCGGATGCGGCCACTCCCTTCATCGAAATCGGGGATTGCTCGATCGCGATGCCTTTGGCTTTGAGACGGCCCATCAACTCGCTCTGCACCAGATTGGCCACGCGCTTGGGATTTTTCGCGGCTTTGGCGGCTTCTTCGAATTGGTCGGCTAGTGATTTTGAGAACGTCAGTACCTGCGCGTCGTATTCGGTGATGGCATAGTCTTTGACCATGCGGGCGCGGCGGGCTTCGGGGAGTTCGGGCAACGTCTTGGCGATTTCTGCCTTCCACTTCTCGTCGACCACCAGCGGGAGCAGGTCGGGCTCGGGGAAGTAGCGGTAATCGTGCGCCTGCTCTTTGGAGCGCATGCTGTAGGTCTTGCCTTCGTTGGAGTTGTAGAGGCGCGTCTCTTGGGTGATTTTTCCGCCGGATTCTAGGACTTCGATCTGGCGTCCAATTTCGTATTCCAGCGCTTCGCGAATGAAGCGGAAGGAATTCACGTTCTTGATTTCGGCCTTGGTGCCGAACTCTTTCTGGCCGCGCGGGCGCACGCTGACGTTGGCGTCGCAGCGCAGCGAGCCTTCCTCCATGTTGCAGTCGCTGACGCCGGTGTAGAGGATGATTTCTTTCAGGCGGGTCAGGTATTCGTAGGCCTCGTCGGGCGAGGCGAGGTCGGGCTCGCTGACGATCTCGATCAGCGGGACGCCGGTGCGGTTGAGGTCGATGGCGGTCTTCTCGTCGCGAGTCGGGGAAGCCTTCGTGCAGGCTTTTGCCGGCGTCTTCTTCGAGGTGAACGCGTGTGATGCCGATTTTTTTAGTTCTCAGTTCTCGGTTCTCAGTTCTCGGTTTCTCGCTTCCGGCTGTGGTTTTCGACGCCAAGATTTCGATGAATCCGAACTCGGCTAGCGGCTTGTCGTATTGCGAAATCTGGTAGCCCTTGGGCAGGTCGGGATAGAAATAATTTTTGCGCGCGAAGATGGAAGTTTCGTTGATGCGGCAGTTGAGCGCCATCGCCGCCAGCGTGGCGAACTCAACGACTTTCTTGTTGAGGACGGGCAGGGCGCCGGGCATGCCGAGGCAGACTGGGCAGACGTTGGTGTTAGGCGGAGCGCCGAATCGGGTCGAGCAGGAGCAGAAAATCTTGCTCGCCGTCAGCAACTGCACGTGGACTTCCAGGCCGATGACCGGCTCATAGGTGGCGTGGGCGGCGACGGAATCGGCCGGCGTGGTGGACATAGGGAGTGATTATAAAACGACGTAGGTCGGCGGCTACAGCACAGCACGTGATATCTTTTCGGCTAGCCATACCATCAAGCTGAGGTAGAGATGCAGTCGAATCTAGATCGCTACAAGAAGGACCTCGATTGCTTGGTTGATAAGGGTGAAAACCTGCTTAATGCGATGCAGTTCGAGACCTTCCCTGAAGAATTCAAGAGGGTCGGTGAAGAAAAAGCTCGCCACGGACGAAGCGGTGAAGGAATTCCTTAAATCCCTGCCCTCATTCAAAGGGACCTATCAGCTTTGGTACTCCGAGGCGAAGGTCTTGGTCAAGCAGCTATTGCCTGACCGGCTTTCAGATTTCGTGAGCCACTATGAGAAGCCGAAGGCTCGCAAAGGCATCTCCTACGAGAACTACAAAATCGAGGACTACCTGCAGGACCTCCGCGTGACCCGAACCGCGGGATACCTAGAGGAGACGAAACTTGCCGGACCGGACGCCGCTATTCCTCAGTTCCGCCAACAGTTGGCGATACTGAAGTCGGTGAAAATGCGCTTTGAGAGTTCCCACTTCGAACATTCGCCAGTTAGTTCAGGCTAGACCTCTTCGACTCGGAACTCGGACGCTGCAAGAGCTTGCGCAATACGCTGTGCTGTCGCCGGATGCCTAGAGCGGCAAGGTAACAACCACGACAGTAAGATGCAAATCACCACCATCGCGCTAAAACTCCTGTTTTACTGCTGCCCTACACTCGCTCGTAGAACCGGAAGAACAGCGACTGCTTGGCCACCGGCTGCGCCTTCTCAGTAAGCGCCGCGAGTTGTTGCTGGTTGAAGGGAGTGAAGTCGCGCGCGAGTTGCACGTTTTGTTCTAACTGCGGGATCGAATCGCAGCCGATGATTACCGTGCTGACCGGCAGCGACAGGGAATAGTACATCGCCTGGCGCATGTCCAGCGTGCCTCCCGTCGTCGCCTGAATCGCCATGCCTTCCCACGAATGTTTTTGCTGTTCGATGGGCGGCGGGGTCCACGAGGAGAGGATGCGGCCGCGGGCGGGGACTTTCATGCCGATGATGCCCATTTGTTTTTCGACGGCAAGGGGGAGCAGGTGCTCGCTGAAGCTGTAATGGTGCGGGTCGGCGGCGTTGACGGCCATCAGGATGGTGTCGAAGGGATAACGGTGGATGGCTTCGATCAAGGCGTCGGGGCGGTAGTGGCCGGTGATGCCGAGATAGCGCACGATTTTCTGGTCGCGGGCTTCGAGCAGGGCTTCCATGGCTCCGCCTTTGGCGAAGATTTCGTTGATGTCGGTCATGGTGCCGATGTCGTGCAGTTGCCACAGGTCGACGTGATCGGTCTGCAGGAGGTTGAGCGATTTTTCGATCATGCGCATGGAAGCGTCGCGGGTGCGCTCTTTGGTTTTGGTGGCGAGGAAGGCTTCGTTGCGGCGGTGCTTCATGACTTTGCCGACGTATTGCTCGCTCCAGCGCTCGGGGCCACCGTAGATGGAAGAGGTGTCGATGTAATTCACGCCGAGGTCGAGAGCGCGTTCGATGATGGGGACGGCGGCGGCTTCGTTGCTGGGTTTTTCGAGCGCGGCCTGGCCTCCGAGGCTGAAGATGCCGACTTTGTATCCCGTCTTGCCCAGATTGCGCGTGGGCATGGCGTTGGTGGTTGCGGGGTTGTTGGGCAGAGGACTCGTGGCCTGATTTTTTGCGACTTCTGGAAGCGCGGCTGAGCTGAGGGCGGCCGCGGTCATTAGGCCGCCGGCTCTAAGAAAGTGGCGCCGATTGCTGGGGGATTGGTCGAACTCCTGCTTCATGATGACCTCTGGCTGGTGGGTAACGGCTCTACATTAACGCCAATTCAGGTTTGAATCTAGCGATTAATTCGAATCGTAACAGTGGACCGCAGGGGCTAAAAGCCTGCGTCATTTCGCGTTCTACGGCACAACTGAAGCCGTGTCCTTCCCTTCCCAAACCTGTCCTCTTAAAAAAAACAGTTCAGTCTTCCCGGAGACCGACTCCTGTTTTCGCACGCAAACTTAAGAGGGCAGTCCCAGCTTTTCGCCGGGCGTGGGGCGATAGCCGTGGAGGAAATCTGAGGCCGAGGTGCGCTTCTTGCCCTCGAGTTGGATTTCCAGCAGTTCGAGGGAGGTGTGATTGCCGCAGCCGACTACGAGGCGATTGGAATCGGCGTGCAATTCGGCTTGCGGCGCCACGGCGGTCGCGGGGCGAGCTTGGATGATCTGCAGGGTTTTGCCGCGAAATTTTGTGTAGGCTCCGGGCCAGGGTTGGAAGCCGCGGATGAGGTTGACGATTTCTGCGGCGGTGCGCGAGAAGTCGACGAGGCCGTCTTCTTTTTTCAGGATCGGGGCGAGGCTGGCTTGTGAGTTGTCCTGCTGGCGTGGGTGAATGGCGCCGGCCTGGAGGGCATGGAGAGTGTCGACCATGAGATCGGCGCCGATGGCGGCCAGGCGCGGAGCGAGAGTTTCGGCGGTGTCGTCGGGTGCGATCGCGAGTTCGTGCTGTTGAAGGATGTCGCCGGTGTCGAGGCCGGCGTCGATGCGCATGGTGGTGACGCCGGTGACGGTTTCGCCGCTGGCGATGGCCCACTGGATAGGCGCGGCGCCGCGATATTTCGGGAGCAGCGAGGCGTGGAGGTTGAGGTTGCCGAGTCGCGGGAGGCTGAGCATCCACTGGGGAATGATGCGTCCATAGCCGACTACGATGATGGCGTCGGGCTTGAGCGCGGTAAGCTGGGCACGGAATTCGTCGTTGGTCTTGATGCGGTCGGGTTGGGCGATGGGAAGATTCAGTTTCAGGGCGGATTCTTTCACGGGCGACTGAACGAGTTCGAGGCCGCGGCCTTTGGGGCGGTCGGGCTGAGTCACTACGAGATGGATGCGGAATCCGGCTTCGACCAGCTTTTCGAGCGTGGGGACGGCGAAGCGCGGGGTGCCGCAGAAAATGAGATCAAGGGACATTGAGTAATTGTGTAATTTCGTAATTGAGAAATTGAAGAGCTATTTTGCACGATCCGCTGCGGTTCGCGAGCGATCACAGGCCGCAGCGCCTAAAGGCGCACCTCCATCTATTACCTGACGCGATGCCTGAAGGCATCGCCTGATACGAAGGTCGCCTGACACGAATCTCAATTACTCAATTACCAAATTTCCCAATTACTCAATTTTCTACCATTCTCCGGCTTTCATCATTTTGCGGATTTTGCGTTTCATCAGGTCGCGTTTTAGGGCGCTGATGTGGCTGATGTAGAGCTTGCCGTTCAGGTGATCGGTCTCGTGGAGAAAGGCGCGGGCCAGCAGGTCTTCGCCGGTTTTTTCGTAGAGCTTGCCGTGAACATCCTGGGCACGGATGGTGACTTTATTCGGACGGCTGACGTTCTCGCGGAAGTCGGGGATGCTGAGGCAGCCTTCACTCTGCGAGTGGCGGCCTTCGGCGTGAATGATTTCGGGATTGATGAGGACAAGTTTGGCGTTGGTATCTTCTTTGAAAGTGACGTCGATGACGGCGATGCGGCGGGCGATGCCGATTTGCGGGGCGGCGAGGCCGACGCCGTGGGCGGCGTACATCGACTCGAACATGTCCTCGGTGAGTTTTTCCAACTCTTCGTCGAACACGGTCACGGTTTCGGACGGTTTCTCGAGTACAGGATTGCCGAATTTTACGATGGGATAGATCATGTCCTTCTTGTCAGAAAGCTACCTCAATTATGAAGCAATGGACTCACGAGCGCTGTCCCTCAGGGGCTAAAGCCCGTGTCTTTCTTGGGTCGCACGGCACGCCTTAAAGGCGCGCCCTTTCAAAACGGCTCGAAGAGACAGCTTGGTGGCTGCTAGTAGTCCTTGAGTTGCTGGCAGTAGCCGTGGAAATTTCTTAGAGTTTCTGTCATCGAATCGCCGCCGAATTTCTCCAGAGCGCAGCGGGCGAGGGTAAGCGCGACCATGGCCTCGGCGGCCACTCCGGCGGCGGGAACCACGCAAACATCGGAACGCTCGTAGGCGGCCTTCACAGGTTCGCGCGTGGAAAAGTCGACCGACTGCAAAGGGCGGCGCAGCGTGGAAATTGGTTTCAGATAGCCGCGGACGCGGATTTCCTGACCGTTGGAGACGCCGCCTTCAATGCCTCCAGCGTTGTTGCGGGTGCGGGAGAAAGCGGTGAAACCGGAAGTCGCGCTGTAACCGATTTCGTCGTGCACGGCGGAGCCGGGAGCGAAAGCGGCGGCAACGCCCGAGCCGATCTCGACGGCCTTAACGGCTTGCAGCGACATGATGGCGGCGGCGAGCAAGGCGTCGAGACGTTCGTCCCATTGCACGTAGGTGCCGAGGCCGGGGGGAACCTGGTGGGCCACGACTTCGAAGACCCCGCCGAGGGAGTCGCCGGTTTTGAGAACTTTGTCGACTTCTTCTTTCATGTGCTGCTCGGCTTCGGGGTCGGCGCAGTTGAGAAGAACGTCATTGCCATCCGATTGGCGATCGTACAGCGCGCGGATTTTTTCCCACGGGACCTGACCGGCGAACGAGACGTTGCCAGTGGCGACCACGTGGCTGAGAACTTCGATGCCGAGCTCGCGCAGGAAAAGCTTGGCGATCGCGCCCAGGGCCACGCGGGCAGCCGATTCGCGGGCAGAGGCGCGCTCGAGCACGTAGCGGGCTTCGGGGAAATTGTATTTCAGTGCGCCGGCGAGATCGGCGTGACCGGGGCGCGGAGAAGCGACGCGCTTGTGTTTGGCGGGATCGCCCTCGCCGACGGGCAAGGATTCCTGCCAGTTTTTCCAGTCACGATTTTCGAGTTGCAGAGAGATGGGCGAGCCGATGGTCATGCCTTGACGCACGCCAGAGAGAATGTGGGCAGAGTCGCGCTCGATCTTCATGCGGCCGCCTCGGCCGTAGCCCTGCTGGCGGCGCCAGAGTTCGCGGTCGAGGAAGGCTTGGTCGATTTTCAATCCGGCGGGCATGCCGGAAAGGAAAGCGACCAGAGCTTCGCCGTGGGATTCTCCGGCAGTGAAATAGCGCAGCATAAACGCACGATTGTACCTGATTGCGAGGCGGGATCGGGGCTTCAAGGGTGCAATCCGGGACGCGTTTTCTCAAGAAATGGGTGTGGGAGCATTGATTTTCACGAGGCAAATGGCGGCGCCAGCGGTTACAATGAGCCGAGGCTCTTAGCCTGGGTTCAAACGGAGCCCGCGCCGCATCGCAAATTTCTCTGGCCCCAAAATACTTAAGGAGTTGCTCTGTGTCCCCCAAGCAGACACAACGCGATCATTTTTTTGCCGATAAGGAAATTCGTTGCCTGCTGGTGCACGACCATGTCTTGCTGCGGCAGGGATTGCGGCGGTTGCTGGGGGATGAACCCGACATGGAAGTGGTGGCGGAGGCGGGAAATGCCGCCGAAGCGCTGCGGAAGATCTTTGAGTTTCGACCTGAGATCGTGATAACCGACGCGCACATCTTTGAATGTGCGCCCGATCAAATCGAGCGGTTGATTCTGCAGGAGTACGCGGGGAGTAAGGTGCTGTTCCTGACCACGCAGGAAGATGACGATCTGCTGCAGGCGGACGCGGGCAGTTGTGCCGTGCGGCAGACGTCCGCGGAAGAGCTGGTCGAGATGGTAAGAAGGACGCACTCCGCCCCGAGGATGCTTGGAACGACGCGAGGCAGAATGGCCGTCTGAGGAGTTCCTGCCGCGAAAGCGTGTTCTCACGGCGCGTGAACGCGAGGTGCTGAAGTTGCTGGCCGAGGGCCGGACGGTGCGATCCGCGGCGGACGTTTTAGGGCTCAGCATGAAGACGGTGGATGCGCACAAGTTCAATCTCATGCGGAAGCTCGGAGTGCACAATAAAGCGGAGTTGGTGATGTGGGCGATTCAGAAGAGAGTGGTGAAGCTGCCGATGAATTTTTGAAGTAGCAGCGCCTCGGGGGCTAAAGCCCTTCTTCGATCAGACCTTAACGCGGCGCTGAATCGCCGCTCTTCCACCAAAACCAAAGTCTCGCTCTTCCACCAAACCGAATCTCGCTCACCCACAATTTCGTTCTTCCATAATTTCGTTCTTCCATAATTTCGTTCTTCCACAATCTTGTCATTGCGCCGACGCAATCTCGGCGAGTTCTGCGAGGCTCGACACTGTGAGGTCGGGCTTGGCTCGGGCGGCTTTTACTGCGCCCACGCCGGAGCGGGCTGATGGGCGGTTGACCCATACTGTGGCGAGGCCGAGCGCCTGTGCGGGAATTACGTCGTGGTAGATGCTTTGGCCGACGTGCAGGACGCGGTGGGCGGGGGCGTGGATGCGGCTTAGGGCTAGCTCGAAAAGTTTCAGCGAGGGCTTGTAGGCCTGGGCTTGCTGGGCGGTGATGATTTCGTCGAATTCAACTTGAAGCTTGGGGCGAGTGAGGGCGAACAGATCGTTGTCCACGTTGGAGAGAATGGCGAGGCGAAAACGGGCCTTGAGTTCGCGAAGTGCGTCGACGGTGTCAGGCCAGGGCTGCCAAGTTGAGAGAGAGTCGGGCAGCGAGCGCGCTTCGTCGACGGTGGGGGTGAATCGGAGTTCGTCGCCGAATTGGCGGACTACCGATTCGAGAACTTCGCGATAGGGATGGAATATGCCTTGCTCGGAGCGCTGTTCGAAATCTCCGTAGAGTTTTAGGAGAGTGGCGTCGTCGATGTTTTTTTCGTGGGCGGAGAGGATGGGGCGAAGCGCTGAAAGGATTCCGGCTTCCCAGTCGATGAGCGTGCCGTAGCAATCAAAGGTCAGAACTTCGAAGCGGTTGAAGTCGAGCATGGGAAGCACTGTGGATTCAGGTGGTGGCTGGTTCGAATTCCCAGCGCGTGGCGTTGTTGGGGAAATTTTTTTCGGTCCACGCCAGGACGACGCGCGGGCGGACGGAATAGAGCACGTTCTCGGGCCCGACCACCATCGGCATCTTGTACTTGGCGCGGGAAGCGGCGTCGAGCTTCTTGAGGTGCGACTTATCGGTGGGATCGATCTCGACGGCAGTGCCTTCGAGAATGACGACATCATCGCCGGAGTCGAGATGGATGGAGACGGCAGGGTTGTGAGCCAGGTTGCGGGCTTTGCGCGAAGCGCGTCCGGTGCCAAAGTAGAGCGCGCCGTCGATCCAGAATCCCCAGACAGGGATGGAGTGCGGGCGGCCGTCGGGGCGGGCGGTGCAGATCCAGTAGTTGTGCGACTTGGTTAGACGTTGTTCTGCGTGGGTGAAGGGCAGGTATTGTTTTCGCGGTTTCAAGCCATAATCCGCGGGGACGTGGGGCAGACCGACCTGGCAGCCTGGGGGATTGGGCGCTTGCTTTTTTGGCGCGGATTTTTTCGGGGCTTTGAGTTTGGGCATAGTTAGCGCCTCATCGATGAGGAATACCAACACTTTGGCTTTAATCCCGTCTCATTCACGAACGCTGACGCGGCGCTGAAGCGCCGCTCTTCCAGGTCACCGACCAGGCCACCTTGCCTCCGAAGCACACAGGCGCTTCCGTAGAGACGTTGCTTACAACGTCTTGGCATTGCAGCGTGGTACCGCTGGCTGGAGACGTAGCAAGCTAGGTCTCTACGATTGCCGTGTCGCGGCTATCCCATTACCGTGGTGTGCTCGGGTTTGATTTTGTAGAGCACGCGGATTTCGCCGGGCTGGCCGTAGGGATACTTATCGACGCCGAGATATTTCTTGGCCATTTTATTGATGTGCTCGCTGGCGCCGTCTTCGGTGATTTCGACGACGCGGCCGCGGATTTCGACATAGCGATAAGGATTGTCGGGATCGATGATGGCGAGCGAGACGCGGGGATCGCGGCGCACGTTGCGGTCTTTCTGGCGTCCTTTGGCGGAGTTGAAGATGACGTGCTCGCCGTCAAAATCGCACCACACGGGCGTGACCTGCGGGCGGCCATCGGGCATTAACGTCCCCAGGCTGGCAAAGGCCCGCTTCTGGAACAGATCGCGGTACTTCTCGGGGATGACTTCGGACATAAGAGCCTCCGGGAATTGAGTTGCAGCAGCATTATAGACTTGTCGACGGGCAGGGCGCGCACTCGCCAATCGCGACTGTATTTCGTTTAGAATTGCGGCCTGCGAATTTCAGGGCGGGAATTTATTTGGGGGAAGGGGAATGACATTGCGACGCAATTTCAGGCTGTTCGTAATCCAGGCATTGATGGTTGTCATGATAGTGGCGGGCCCTCTGGCGTGGGCAAAATCGCCACTTCTCGCAACGGGCGCGAGAAATGGGGCGCCGGGGGACGCGCAGAAATATCCGCCGACCATTGTGTTTATGACGGACTTTGGGGTAGTCGACGATTCCGTCGCGCTGTGCCGCGGCGTGATGTATTCGATCATGCCCGACGTGCGCATTGTCGATCTGACGCACGAGGTGACGCCGTTTTCGATTCTCGACGGAGCGCGGTTTCTGTATGGCGCGACGCCGTATTTTCCGGCGGGCACGGTGTTTGTGGTGGTGATCGATCCGACAGTCGGCAGTACGCGGAAGGCGATTGTGGCGCGGTCGAAGCGTGGGCAATATTTTGTGCTGCCCGACAACGGGCTGCTGACGCTGGTCGAGCAGCGCGACGGAATCGACGCGGTGCGCGAGATTACGAATCCGGAGTGGATGATTGGGAGCAAGATGTCGTCGACATTTCACGGGCGCGATATTTTTTCTCCGGCGGGCGCGCACATGGCGCGCGGGGATGACTGGACGAAGGTTGGTCCCGAGATGGCGGTGAAAGATCTGGTTCGGCTCGAGTTGAAAGCCGCGACGGTCGATGATCGCGGGCTGAGCGCAACGGTGATTGCGACGGATGGGCCATTCGGGAACCTGGTCACGAATGTGGATGCCGAGGATTTTCTGAAGCTCGGCTACCAGCGCGGGCAGGAAGTTCCAGTGACGGTGGGCGGCAAAGAGATGAAGATCAAATTTGTGAAGACGTTCAGTGATGTACCGCTGGGGCAGCCGCTGCTCTATATCGACTCGCGCGGGCGCTTCGCGATGGCGGTGGATCAAGGTAGCTTCGCGGCGACGTACGGGATCAAGCCGCCGGTGGC
Source organism: uncultured Acidobacteriota bacterium (assembly GCA_963755795.1). GTDB lineage: Bacteria > Acidobacteriota > Terriglobia > Terriglobales > Acidobacteriaceae > Sulfotelmatobacter. The sequence goes on from CAVWLI010000018.1 coordinate 229,381, forward strand.
GCTGTTTGTACCGCGGGCGAAGTGAGAGTCCTGGCTCGCGGGTTGTCATGCTGAGCGGAGTGAGGATGATCGCTTCGCGATCATCCTCGCGGAGTCGAAGCATCCCTACGGGGTCGAGAATGTCGCGGGACCAGCGCCAGCAGCGGATATGGCTATAGGGATGCTTCGACTGCGACCGACCTTCGCCTCGCGAAGGTCGGTCTCCGCTCAGCACGACAATTCTCGGGAACTTAAGATTCGAACTGGTTCATCCTCGGCAGCACCGCCCGCAGCAACGCCTCGAAAGTGGTTTTGACGCGCTCGCCGGTTTCCATGACTTCGGCGTGCGAGAGTGGCTGGTCGAGGATGCCGGCGGCCATGTTGGTGACGCAGGAAATCGCGAGCACTTTGATTCCCATGTGGCGCGCGGCAATCACTTCAGCCACCGTCGACATGCCCACCAGGTCGGCGCCCAGGCGGCGCAGATATTCAATCTCCGCCGGCGTTTCATAGCTGGGGCCGAGCAGGCCGGCGTAAACGCCTTCGTCCAGAATGAAGTTGAGTTTGCTCGCCTCTTCGCGGGCGATCTGGCGATATTCGCGTGCGTAGGCGTGCGTCATGTCGGGGAAGCGGACGCCGAAGCGGTCGTCGTTATGGCCGACGAGAGGATTCACGCCCTGCAGGTTGATGTGATCGCGGATTACGACGAGCGCGCCTTGCGAGTAGCAGAGGTTGATGCCTCCGGCGGCGTTGGTGAGGATGACGGCGCGAATGCCCATGCGTCCGAAAACGCGGATGGGGAAGGTGACTCCCTGCGGAGAATATCCCTCATAGAGATGGACGCGTCCCTGCATGGCGGCGACGGGCACATTGTCGGCTTTTCCGATCACCATCTGGCCGGCGTGGCCGATTGCAGTCGAGCGCGGGAAGGCTGGAATGTCAGCATAGGGGATCCGCACGGCATCAGTGAGCGAGTCGGCGAAGCCGCCCAGGCCGGAGCCGAGGACGAGGGCAATCTGGGGGCGCAGAGCGGTGCGACTCAGGATCAGTTGGGCGGCGGCGTCGGCGAGCGTGAATTGGTCGGGCATCAACATTACTCAGAATCTCTTTTCGAACTTCGCGAACTCGGCTTCTAGCTTCCATTGTTCGCGGGCGCGCTCGTTGGCAGCGAGGAACTTGGCGCAGCTATCCGACGGCTTTTCGGCGCCGGCTATATCTGCCGCACAAGCGGCTACTGGACGAAAAATAATTTTCGTTTCTGCCCACAAACTTCCTCCCAACAAAAAACTGTGCTCAATGCTCTGGCGGGTCATGCGCTTCAGATCGATATAAGGCAGGCGATAGCTTTCGACGGCGCGCAAGTATTCGTGCGTCATGTTGGAGCGGGCGACCCCTTCGTCGTCGGTCGACAGCGCTACCGGGACGCCGTATTTCATATAAACCGGCAGAGGATGGTCGTCGCCGCTCACGTCGAGGATTTGATCGTTCGACGTGAGATTGATTTCTACCAGCACGTTGCGCGCGGCCATTTCTTTGAGCAAGCCGATGGGATCGTTTTCCTCCATAACCGAGACGCCGTGGCCGATCCGCTCGGCATGGCCGCGCTCAATCGAAGCGCGAATGTGGAACGAGAGATCTTCGGGCTTGACTAATCCCATGGCAAGTTCGCCGGCGTGCAGGCTGATGTGCACCTTGGGGTAAATGCCGTGCAGGTAATCAAGTATGGCCATGTGCAGGTTGAAATCGTGAATGGGGACGTACCAGTCTTCGGGCATGACCAGATTTAATCCCACGAAGCGCGGATCGGAGGAGGCGAGTTCGAAGCCGAGCAGCGTCTCGGCGAAAACGGCTTCGGGGGGCAGGCCGCGCAGCACTTGATAAAGATAACGGACGGTAACGCCGCATCCGGGTTCGGCTTCGGGCGTACCGCATTTGAGTTCTGTGTGGGCCCGTGTTTCCGCTTCGGCGAGAGTCTGCGTGGTAGCAGCGGTGATTTCTTTCAGGCCGCCGGCGAGGAGTTTTTCGCGCATTTTGGCAAAGTCATTCTTGCCTTTGTCCCCACTCCTTTTGTCATCATTACTATCCCAGCCGAGGCGCGTGCCCAGCTGTGCGGCGGCGTAGCCATCGGCGGTGTGCATGAACTCGATGTACTGGACGCGCTCTTTGGCGGCGCGGTTGATGACAGTGGCGATGGCCTCGGCAGTGTGGTTGTCGGCAGCGAGTTCAAATTTGTCGAAGGTGGCGAAGAAGTGGTCGTGGCCGGATTCGTCGCCGGGGCGCCAGTTGCGCATCGACCAGGCGTCAATGATCTGGTTGTAGAGGATGTGGTCGTCATAAGCGCAGCGGATGGCGGGCTTGGGCGTGTAACGTTCGCAGGGGTCGCAGGGCGGGGCGATAAGGTGCGAGGTGGTCCGGTCGACGCAAAAATTGTCAGTCGCGGCCCAGTCGATGATGTCTTCGGCGTAGATGGCGCCGTCGATGTGGTTGTGCAGGTCTCCGCCCTTGGGCACGTCGTGCAGAAAGGCGAGCAGCAGCGACGGCTGATGGCGGATCGAATCGAGATAGCGCGCAGTTCTCTGCTCGGCGGTTTGAGCCGAGGCTGGAGCCGGAGCGAACGTGCAGAGGAGAGTGAAGATCAGATAACAGCGCAGGAACTTCAGGCTCACAGGCGCTCCTTACAAGAATCGGGAATGGCATTGTAATTCGTGGGTTGGTCTAAGCGCCAATTCTGGGCGCACTCTGCTACATTTAATTTCCTATGGCGCCAGCTTCAACGAAGTCGACTCGTAATTTTGCCAGCGACAATAATGCCGGGGTGCATCCGGAAGTTCTGGAGGCGATTGCGCGGGCTAATCAGGGGCACGTGGTGGCTTACGGCGACGACCCTTACACGCGCTCGGCACTGGCGAAATTCGAAGAGCATTTCGGGGCGGGAGTTGATGTTTTCTTCACCTTCAACGGTACGGGCGCGAACGTTCTCGCATTGCAGGCTCTGAACCGGCCGTATCACGCGGTGCTGTGCAGCGAGTACGCCCACATTTATTCGGACGAATGCGGCGCGCCGGAAAAGCATACGGGGTGCAAGCTGATTCCCCTGCCGCATCACGACGGCAAGATCACGCTGGACTCGGTGCGGCACTCCTACCACGGGATCGGGGACCAACATCACGTGCAGGCGCATGTCGTCTCGATTACCCAGTCCTCGGAGATGGGGACGGTCTATCAGCCGGAAGAAATTCGGGCGCTGGCCCGATTTGCGCACGAACACGAAATGTTTCTGCACGTGGATGGAGCGCGGATTGCCAACGCCGCCGCCAGTCTGGGGCAGACTCTGCGCCAGGCTACGCGTGACCTCGGTGTGGACGTGCTCTCATTCGGGGGCACGAAAAACGGAATCATGGGTGGCGAGGCGGTCGTGTTTTTCAATCAAGCGCCGGGTAATCCGAAACTCAGCGCGGATTTTCTCTACCTGCGCAAGCAAGGGATGCAGCTAGCGTCGAAGATGCGCTTCATTGCGGCGCAATTCGAGGCGCTGCTGACCAACGATCTGTGGCGGCGCAGCGCCGAGCACGCCAATCGCATGGCGCGGCTGCTCGAGGCCGAACTGCGAAAGATTCCGCAAGTCAAGGTGGTGTGGAAGGTCGAGGCCAACGGAGTCTTTGCCCAGATTCCGCGGCACGCCATCCAGAAAATCAAGGACCGTTACTTCTTCTATATGTGGATCGAAGAAGAGTGCGTCGTGCGCTGGATGTGCTCGTTCGATACAACGGAAGAGGACGTGAGAGACTTCGCAAAAGTGGTGGCGGAGGCAGTACAGGACTGAGCAACAGCGGGAGTTTGCGGCTATTGCTTTTTGCGTCGCCATTGACTAAATTGGCCCCAATCCCCGCCAGTTGCGCGCTGTCGCGGTTTTGAACGGTGCAGAGGTCGGCGAGTCCAGAAGTCTGCAGATCACGAAGTCGGGCTGTTCAGGAGCTTTGATGAACGGGAAGTGTTTGAGCATGGTGGTCCTTGTCGCCGCGGCGGGTATGCTGCTCGGTCTGAACAGTTGCGCACACGATCAGCAGTTGGTGTCGATCGCGATTCAGCCGACGGTGGAGACGGTTGGTTCAACCATGATTCCCGTGATCCAGGATGCCGGATTCCAGGTGCAGCTGCGAGCGCTGGGAACCTACATTCATCCGCCGGTAACCAAGGACATCACGAACCAGGTCACTTGGGAGTCAAACACCATCCAGATGTTTACCGTCAATTCCAGCGGCTTGCTGACCGCCACGGGAAACGCATGCGGGGCGACACTTGTCTCGGCAACAGTAAACTCGAACAACAGTTCCGGAGGCATATCTTCGTCGGGGGCGGTCGTGACCGGTTACATGACTGCCAACGTTGTCTGCTTCAGCGGTACGGGACCGACGGTCACGGTCGACTTTGCCGGGACGGGCAGCGGCACGATATCCAGTTCGCCGCCAGGTCTCGGTTGCTCTTCAAGTGCGGGTTCGTCTTGCACGGGAAGCTTTCCGACAGGTTCAAGCGTTACTCTAACGGCAGTCCCGAACGGAACATTCGGCGGATGGGCCGGCTGCAGTATTGCTGCTGGAACGTCGTGCACTCTACAAGATCTGACCAATAACGTAACGGTTACCGCGACGTTCAATTAAGACGCCAATTCCTCCGAGAATTATTCGGAATCCAGTAGTTTTTCCAGCGTAGGTTTGTGTTTTTCCGGCTTCTTCTTTTTCTCGACCACAATCTGTCCGGCGGGAGGCGCGCCGACGCGTTCGCGAGCCAATTCCTTGACCGCGGTAACGGCGCGAAAGCGCTTCGCTTTTTTCTTTCGTGCCATGCGAACTCCACTCTGAGTTTATCCCACGGGCCTGAACGCAGGTCAGGTTCGGCGGGAAATGTGCAATAATCCGTAGTTGGTTGGGAGAGTTGTTCGGGAGAGTTGGTCGGGATTTCGAACCCGGCCCGAAACCTATGGAAGAGCGCGATTTTTTTGACGAGAAGCAAGAGAAGAAAGTGGCTTCGTTGAATTGTCCCCACTGCCAGCAGGCCGGGGAGTATGAAGTGACCTGGGTGGTGCGCACCAAGAAACGGCAGTTATCGGGCCGCGCCGATGAGCGCGACCGTGCTCGCTTCGCCAAGTTCCGCTCCTACATGGTGCGCAAAGACGACATGATGGCCTGCAAAAACATCCGCTGCCGCAAGCGCTTCGAACTTACCGGCCAGTCGACTGTGATCACGGAGTAAGCCCAGTTGTTTCGACCGCGCAAGGAAGTTCCGTTGACGCTGTTCGCTGTTCTGGTTGCGGTTCGCTGTCATCTCCCTCCCTCCATACTTGCGCGCGAAAAAGAGTGAGCACTGGCCCACCGCTGCGGGAGTGATCTCCGCCAATTGGTTGCGCGTGGGCATCGGCAAATATGGGAAGTTCTATCATCCGGAGATCGGATTCCGCTATCGAGTCGCCGGCGTCGATTATCAGAGCACAGAATTTCGCTCGGCTTCGATCGCGATACACCCGTCCAACGCGCTGCACAGGTCATTCTCGATCGGTATCCAATGGGTAGCGCGGTGAAGGTCTACTGTGATCCGGCCAACCCAACATTTGGAATCCTACAACCGGGACGGAACGATGAGATGCAAATCCTGTACAAGATGGATCTCTGGTTGATGGGAATATTCGCCTTTCTGCTCGTAGCGACTTGGCTTTGGTATGACGACCAAAAAGAAGTGGTGGAATTTCCGACGCCGCCGGTCGACCGCCGATAGCTGGTACATTTGATGCCCTCATTCATTTATACTGAGCAGTTTCCTTGCCGCCTCCCAAGCGGCAGGGTTAGGAGTGATGCTCTTGAAAATTCTGGTTTGCATGAAGCAGGTGCCGCAGAAAGACGCACCGCTGAAGTTGAATGAAACGGGTACCTGGATCCGCGAAGATGTCTCCTATGAAGTCAACGAGCCCGACGCGTACGCGCTGGAAGAAGCGCTGCGGCAACGCGAGAAGCACAAGGGCGAAGTCGTGGTGATTACCAGCGGTCCGGCGCGCGCCCAGCAGGTGCTGCGCGAAGCGCTGGCCAAGGGCGCGGATCGCGCCATTCACCTCGAAGACGCCAAGTTTGTAGGCCTCGATGCGCTCAACACGGCCAAGGCGTTCGCGGCGGCGATCAAAGATGAGCAATTTGACCTGATCTTTACCGGGCTGCAATCCGACGATTACGGCTACGCGCAGACCGGTGTGATTCTGGCTGAGTTGCTGGGACTGCCGCACGCCACCATCATCATGCAGATCGAGAAGACCGAGACCGGGATCCGGGTCAAACGCGAACTCGAGGCCGGATTCTTCCAGTTTGTCGACATGCCCACGCCCGCTGTGCTGACAATTCAGTCCGGCATCAACAAGCTGCGGTACGCCACGCTGATCGGCATCAAGCAGGCCAAGAACAAGCCATTGCGGAAAGTGGCGCTGGCAGAAGTGCAGTCGGCGCTCGGCGAGAATCTGCAGAAGATCGAGCGGCTCTATGTTCCGCAGAAAACGAAAAAGACCGAGCACATCGAAGGCTCGGCCGGCGAAATCGCGAAGAAGCTGGTGGATAAGCTGCGCAACGAGTTGCGCGTGCTGTAAATGACCTTAACGTGACCGTTTCCTCCCCATCCTCGTCCTCCCAGAAGTGGAGTGCGGCTGACTACGCGGCCAACGCTCATTTCGTGCCCGCGCTCGGGCAGCCCGTGTTGGATTTGCTCGAACCCAAGGCGGGTGAGCGCATCCTCGATCTCGGTTGCGGAGACGGAGTGCTCACGGAAAAACTGGTCGCGCTCGGTGCGCACGTCGTGGGCATCGACAGCTCCCCCGACATGGTAGCCGCCGCAAGGCGGAGCGGTCTGGACGCGAGAATGATGGACGCGAGATCGCTCACATTCGAAAACGAGTTCGACGCGGTCTTTTCCAATGCCGCGCTGCACTGGGTAAAGGACGATCCGGATGCGCCGGTCGCGGGCGCATTTCGCGTCCTTGTGGCAGGAGGAAGATTCGTGGGCGAACTGGGCGGCCACGGCTGCGTCGCGGCAATTACCGTCGCGATGCTGGCCGCACTTGAGCGCCGGGGAGTTACTGACGCCGGTTCGTGGATTCCATGGTACTTCCCGACGGTCGACGAATACGAAACTCGTCTGCGCCGGGCCGGGTTTGTGCCGCAGAGTGTGCAACTGATTCCGCGGCCCACACCGTTGCCGAGTGGAATGCGGGGTTGGCTGGAAACATTCACGAATCCGTTCTGCGCCGCGTTGCCGGCGAATGCGCGAGATGCTTTTCTCGACGAAGTCACGGCCAGGCTCAGGCCGGTTCTGTGCGATTCCCAGGGGCGTTGGACCGCGGACTATATGCGCCTTCGTTTTGCGGCGATCAAGCCTTGAGCGACGGAGCGGAGTTCGTCGCAAGAGCACCAGAGAGTGAAGATTTCGAGGAATCAAATGGCTGACACTATTCTTGTCGTCGTCGAACAACGTGAAGGCAAGTTAAATCGGGTTTCGTGGGAAACCATCACGGCCGGGCAAGCGATCGCGGCGGCAATCGGCTGGGCGCTGGAAGCGGCGGTCGTGGGCGGCAACGCCGCGGCTTTCGCGGCTGAGATTGCGGCAAAGAAAGTTGCGAAAGTATATGCCGTCGAGTCGCCCAAGCTTGAGCCTTACACGCCGGACGCGTTCGCCGCGGCACTGAAGCAGGTGATCGCGGCCAAGCAACCCAAGCTGGTGCTAATGCCGCATACTTATCAGGTGCGCGACTTTGTGCCAAAGCTGGCGACGGCGATGGGGCGAACCGTGATCAGCGACTGCATTGGATTCAAGCACGAAGGCGGCAAACTGGTTTTCACGCGGCAGATGTTTCAGGGCAAACTTGCCGCCGACGTAGGTTTCTCGAGTGACGCTCCATGGTTCGCAACCTTTCAGAACGGGGCGTTCCGCGGAGATAAGGCTGAAGCTGGGGCGAGTGCAGCTCCGGTCGAGAGGATGAACGTCGAGATTGCCGACGGCGTAATCCGCAACAAGCCGCAGGAAGTTTTCAAAGAGGCCAAGCAGGCCGTCGACCTCACACAGGCTGAAATCATTGTGGCTGTCGGCCGCGGAATCAAAGAGCAGAAGAACATCGAGATCGCCAAGCAGTTGGCCGATGCGCTTGGCGGCGACCTTGCGGCCTCGCGCCCCATCTGCGATTCGGGCTGGCTGCCGATGGATCGCCAGATTGGATCTTCGGGGCAGACGGTTGCGCCAAAGCTTTATTTGGCGCTCGGCATCAGTGGGGCGATTCAGCACATTGTTGGGATGAAGGGCTCGCGGACGATCATCGCAGTGAATAAAGATGCAGAGGCCCCGATCTTTGAAATCGCCGATTATGCGATCGTAGGGAATCTGTTCGACATCGTCCCGCCGCTGATTGAGGAAGTGAAGAAGGCGAAAGCGGGAGGCTAACCAGCCACGGATCGACAGGGATCAAGTCTTTGTGATGATTTATCGACGATGATCCGGCGTAAATCCGCGGCAGATGTTTTCTCATGCTGATTTTCCGCAAACCGATCGAGGGTATAGAGCGGCCGCAGATGCCGGCCGATGTAGTGATTGTCGGCGGCGGCCCGGCGGGCATGGCTTGTGCGCTGCGGCTGGCGCAGTTGATTGACGCCCACAACGCGGCCCATCCTGATTCGCAGCTCAGCAAAGAAAATATCTATGTGCTCGAGAAGGCGCGCGAGATTGGACAGCACTGCCTTTCCGGTGCGCTGCTCGACCCGCGCTCGATGCGCGAACTGCTTCCGGGATTTGAGAAGGACGCTCCTCTCGACGCCACGGTCGAGAAGGAAGCCGTCTATTTTCTCACCGAAAAATCCAAGTTCAAGTTTCCCATCACTCCGCCCTTCCTGCGTGATCACGGGAACTATGTGATTTCGCTGAATCGATTTGTGAAGTGGCTGGGCGGCAAGGTAGAGGAGGCGGGCATCACGATCTTCACCGGATTCGCCGGGTCGGAATTGCTCTTCGATGGCGACCGTGTGGTTGGGGTTCAGACCGACGACAAGGGCGTCGACAAAGAAGGTCACGAGAAATCGAACTTCGAGCCGGGATACGATCTGCGGGCGAAAGTCGTCATTCTCGCCGAAGGCCCGCGCGGGTCATTAACAAAACAACTCATTCAGGAATTTGATCTCGCCAAGAACGCCAACCCCCAGACATACGGCGTCGGAGTGAAAGAGCTGTGGGAAGTTCCGGCGGGGCGCATCGCGGCGGGCGAAGTGATCTACACGTTAGGCTGGCCACTCACTACGCACGATTACGGTGGCGCCTGGATCTATGGCGGCAAAGACAATGTTGTCTCGCTCGGGTTCGTGACCGGGCTCGACTACGCCGACCCGCGGTTGGATCCGCAGCGCGTGTTGCAGGAGTTCAAGCGGCATCCGCTCGTAGCGAAGCTGCTCGAAGGCGGCAAGATGATTCGCTACGGCGCGAAGTCGATGCCCTACGGCGGCTGGTGGGCGATTCCGCCGGTTGCCGGCGACGGATGGATGATCCTCGGTGACTCTGCCGGCTTTCTGAATTCAGCGCGGCTGAAAGGAATTCATCTCGCGATCAAGAGCGGGATGCTCGCGGCCGAGACTGCGTTCGAAGCGCTGATAAAAGACGAATCGTCGGCAGTGACGTTGAGCGCATTCCAGAAGAAAGTGGAATCGAGTTGGATCAAAGAAGAGCTTTGGAAAGTCCGCAACCTGCATCAGGGGTTCGAACATGGAATGTATGCGGGCATGTTCCACACGGCGCTGCAGATGATTACGGGCGGCCGCGGGCTGCACAACCGCTATCCCGCGAAGGCCGGGTATGAACACATGCGCAAACTAGCTGACCTGCCCGCCGACGGTGGCGCGGAGGCGCATCTGCTCGGCGCGGCCAAGGGCGACGGCAAGCTTACCTTCGACAAACTTACCGACCTCTACCACTCGGGCACGAAGCACGAAGAGGACCAGCCGGCGCATCTGGTGATTCACGACACGAATATCTGCAACACGAAGTGCGTGAAAGAATTCGGCAGCCCATGCCAGAACTTCTGCCCCGCGAACGTCTACGAAATGGTTGAAGACGCGAGCCAACCCAACGGAAAACGCATCAGCCTGAACCCGTCGAATTGCGTGCACTGCAAAACCTGCGACATCGCCGACCCGTACCAGATCATCACCTGGGTTCCACCAGAAGGCGGGGGCGGACCGAATTACGACGGGATGTGAGCTGCGATGCTCATGTGGCATCGGGTCTCTGACCCGGTCTGCCCGGGCGAAGCTCGGCTGCTGTCGGCGGCCGTGATAGCATTTGCGGCATGCGCTGCCGGATTATTGTTGTCTTTCCTTTGCTCCTGTCTTTAGCTTCCTTCGCCCAGCAGCCCGCTGCTTCCATGCCTTCGAGCGGTTTCCCCGGCCTCGATGACTACCGTGCCTCGCGGATTGCCATCTATACCGATGACTTCGGGGAACTGAAGCGCTATCGCGAGGCCGATGCGGCGCTTGGTCCGCCGGCGGCGAAGGGGAATCGCGTCGTGTTCATGGGCGACTCCATCACCGATTACTGGAAGCTGGCGGATTATTTTGCGGGCAAGCCTTACGTCGTCATTAATCGCGGCATCGACGGCCAGACGACGCCGCAGATGTTGGTGCGCTTCCGCCAGGACGTGATCGACTTGCATCCCGAAGTGCTGGTCGTGCTCGCAGGAACCAACGACGTCGCTGGCGTGACCGGGCGCGCGCGCAATGAAGACATTGAGGCCAACTACGCGTCCATGGCCGAACTGGCGCAGCTACATCACATTCGCGTGGTATTCGCTTCGCTGCTTCCGGTGAACAATTACACCGACGATGCGAAAGAGTCGTTTGCGCTCCGCCCGCGCGAAAGAATTCTAGCGCTCAATGCGTGGCTGAAGGATTACTGCGCGAAGAACGGGCTGGTATATCTCGACTACTTCCCGGCGATGGTGGATGACAAGGGCATGCTGAAGCGCGAGCTGTCGGACGAGGGACTGCATCCGAATGCGGCGGGGTATAAGGTGATGGCGCCGCTGGCCGAGAAGGCGATTGCGCGGGCCATTGCGGGCGGACGTTGATCTGGGGGCGTTGATCGGCCGGCGTTGATCTGCAGGCATTGATCGGCGGAAGCGGATCGTGCTTCCCCTCTCGACATCGGTGGTAGGACTGGCTCTCGCGTTATCCTGTTAGTGTACGGACAATCTATGAAACTATCTCGTCACCTCCAGACGCTCACGTTAGTTCTCTCGCTCGCCGTTGCCGCTGTGGCGCAACAGCCTGCGCCGGCTGCCGCGCCCAGCATTCCCACAACCGGTTTTGCCGGCCTCGACCAGTACCGGGCGAGGCGCATCGCCGTCTTTACCGATGACTTCGGGCAGCTGGCGCGCTACCGCGACGCCAACACCGCGCTCACTCCGCCGAAGACGGGGGAGAACCGCGTCGTCTTTTTTGGCGATTCGATCACTGACATCTGGCATCTCGACGAATATTTTCCGGGCAAGCCTTATGTCAACCGAGGCATTGGCGGACAAACGACACCCCAGATGCTGGTGCGCTTTCGGCAGGATGTGATTGACCTGCAACCCAAAGTCGTGATCATTCTCGCGGGGACCAACGACATTGCAGGCAATACCGGGCCGATGCGGCTGGAGGATATCGAAGCCGATTATGCGTCTCTCGCCGATCTCGCACGCGCGAATAATATCAAAGTGATCTATTCGTCGGTGCTGCCGGTGCACAACTACACCGACCGGTCGAAAGATTTTTTTGCGCAGCGGTCGCCGGAGAAGATTCTTGCGTTGAACGCCTGGCTGAAGAGTTACTGCGCGGCCGCGGCGAACGGCTGCACCTATCTCGACTATTTCAGCGCCATGGTCGACGACAAAGGACTCATGAAGAAAGATCTCGCCGACGACGGTCTGCATCCGAACGCCGCGGGATTCAAGATCATGGCTCCGCTGGCCGAGGCGGCAATCGAGAAGGCGCTGGCGAGTTCGAAACCCTGAATCCTGCGGGCCCTCCTGTGCGTCCTATAATGTGGCACAGGCTCGGCTCTTGGCCTTTGGCTCTTAGCTTTTGGCTTACCCCCAACTAGGACCCAGATTGGTGCATGAGCTGAGAGCCAAAGGCCAAGGATCAACGCCAACAGCTTGACCCTTCACGACAAATTCGGGCGCGCCATCACCGACCTGCGGATTTCCATCACTGACCGCTGTAACTACAAGTGTGTCTACTGCCGGACGGGGAACGAAGGGGCGCTGTACGGCGACCTGCCGTTCGAGGATTATCTGCGCATGGCGCGCGTGCTCGTCGGCGTGGGGATAAACAAGATTCGATTGACGGGCGGCGAGCCGCTGTTGCGCAAGGGCGTGGTCGAGTTCGTGCGCGAACTGGCCAAGCTGCGGCCTCCGGGGCTGAAGCCCTCATCTTCTTCGAGCGCTAGCGGCACGGCTGAAGCCGTGCCGTTCCCAAAACCCTCTGCGCCCATGAATTTCCGGGACGACACTGGCGAGCCGCTCGATATTGCGCTCACCACCAACGGGCACATGCTGGCCGAGATGGCGCAGCCGCTGAAGGATGCGGGGCTGACGCGGGTTACGGTGTCGATGGACGCGGTCGATCCCGACCGCTTCGCGCGCATCACGCGCGTGCCCAACGGATACGATCACGTGTTGGCGGGGATTCGCGCGGCGCGGCGGGCCGGGCTGTGGCCGCTGAAAGTGAACTGCGTGCTCATGCGCGGGTTCAACGAAGACCAGATTATTCCGTTCGGCATGTTCGCTCGCGAAGAGGGCGTGACCGTGCGCTTCATCGAGTTCATGCCGCTCGAAGAGGGGCGTACCTGGGCGCCTTCGACCGTAGTGACGCTCGACGAAATTCTGGCGCGCATGGCCGAGTACCGGCCGCTGGTCGAGATTCCGCATGCACGCTCGGAAACGGCGCGTCGCTACCGGTTTGAAGATGGCGTCGGCGAGATTGGAATCATTGCGCCGGTGTCGCATCCCTTCTGCGGACATTGCAGCCGCATCCGCATCACCAGCGACGGGAAAATCCGCACCTGCTTGTTTTCAGTGTGGGATCACGACCTGCACGCCGAGATGCGGCGCGGGGCGAGCGACGAAGAGCTAGAGGAGTTTATTCACGGTGTGGTGCAGAAAAAAGAAGAGCGGCATCATATTGGCGAGCCGGATTTCGTCCCGGCTTCGCGGACCATGGTGCATATCGGGGGCTAGGGTCGGCTCGCAGCTGTCAGCGCTCGCATTTGAACCTTTTCATCGCAGAGTTCGCGGAAAGAAAACGAAACGGGAAGGGCACGAGTTTCACTCATGCCGATCAATCCGCACTCGCGAAAAACAGGGTTTAGCGGCGGCGGGTTGATCCGTTTAAAATCAACTTCATGAACACGCGCTGGGCGATAGCTGCGACTGCATGGATCCTTGCCTGCGCGACACTACAATCTCAGAGTTCGACCTATCTTGGCTTCGACGCCAACGACTATCCCGGCGATGCGAATCTCAAGACTCTGCATCAAACTTTTGCTTACACGGGGTACTGGCTCAGCCCTCCGCCGGGTGAGAAGACGAACAGCTGGGCCGGGCATCGGGCCGCGGTTGAGTCGGCGGGATTCGGATTTCTCGTGCTGTTCAACGGACGGCTTTACGCCGAATTGAAAACCGTGGCGAACGCGACTCGCATGGGACGGTCCGATGCGCGGGCCGCAGCGGCGGCGGCGCGGCGCGAGGGCTTTCCGCGGGCGACGATTATTTTTCTCGACCAGGAACAGGGCGGGCGCATGTTGCCAGAGCAGAAGGCGTACATTTATGCTTGGGTCGATGGCGTCATCGCGGCGGGATTTCGCGCGGGGATTTATTGTTCCGGCATCGTTGCAACCGACGATGGCAACGCCGTCACTGCCGAAGACATTCGCGAACATGCCGGCGGACGCGGGATCGTTTACTGGGCCATCAACGATGCTTGCCCGCCTGCGCCGGGCTGCGCGTTTCCGCAACATCCGTCGGGCCCCGCCGAGAGTGGAGTGAAGTTTGCCGAAGTCTGGCAGTTCGCGCAGTCGCCGCAGCGCAAAGACGTAGCCGCCCGCTGCACCAACTACAATCGCGACGGAAACTGCGACGCTCCTGGCGTCAAGGAGTTAACGGTCGATCTCAATTCGGCCACGTCGGCGGATCCTTCGCACGGCCGGGCCCACTGAGCAATCGATTTCTTTTTCTTCTTTGCCGCGAACTCACCAGCCGTCTTCACAAATATTTACCATCCCTTGATGAAACTAAACAGCAAACGCACGCCTGGAGCGTCAGTATATTGACGTAATGTTTTGACCACGACATCAAGTGAGTGAAATGAGTCGCCAGGAGGCGAATGATGCGCCGCTTCAGAATGGCCGTACTTTGTCTTACGCTAGGAATGCTGCAACTTCCGCTCTTGATGGCGCAGAACAAACCGACGGTTGCGCCGGACGCTCCTGTCCCGCCACAAATTCTTGTCGCTAAGAAAGTCTTTATCGCCAACGCCGGCGGCGATCAGATGACGCCCGACGATCCCAGCTTCAGCGGAGGACCCGATCGTGCCTACAACCAGTTTTACGCGGCCATAAAGAGCTGGGGCCGATTCAGCATCGTAGGTTCCCCTGCTGACGCGGATCTTCTGCTGGAAATGCGACAGGAGGTTCAAACCGGTTCGCTGGGCGGTAAAGCTGGCGGCTTCGCTACTCCCCTGTTTAGACTAGATATTCGCGACCCGAAAACCAACGCGCTCCTGTGGGGATTCTGCCTTCATTTCGAGTTTGGCCTGGGGCAGAAGGAGAGCGACCGGATTTTTGATCAGCTAGTGGATCGGCTCGCCTTCCAATTGCGGATTCTGGTTACGCCGCCGCCACCTGTAACGCCGTAAGAAGCGGAGTGAAAAGTGCAGTAAAATAGATTCATGTCGGACCGCACCTTCACTCTCGAGGAAGCGCAGTCGCTGTTACCGGTGCTGGAGTCGCTGCTGCGCTCCGCCATTGCCGCCAAACAGGTCATGGACGAAGTCGAGGCCGAACAGCAGGCGCTCAGCCACCGGATTTTTTTGAACGGGGGCATGTTCATCGACGTAGTGCAGCAGGCGCGGCGCAAAGGGGAGCGCATCAAGGCCGAGCAGCGCGCCAAAGACGCGCTGGCCGAGATCGACTCCATTGGCGTGCAAGTAAAAGACCTGAACATTGGCCTGCTCGATTTTCCCTGCGAAGTCGAAGGCCAGATCATTCTGCTGTGCTGGAAGTCGGGAGAAAAATCGATTACCCACTGGCACGGAACCCAGGAAGGATTCGCCGGCCGTAAGCCCATCGACGAGCGGATCGCCCGCGCCCGCAAGGCAAACTAGCTCAGACCCCGGACCTCAGACGTCAGACCCCCGGACTTCGGCCAGACCACCGAGGTTCCAGGTCTGAGGTCTGAAGTCCGACGCCTGGAGTCCGAGGTCTGAGGTCAGCAGTTTTTTTGCAAGCCAGGTTGAGACCGGCGTTCTAACCGGGAAGCGGACTGCCTTGGCCGGATGCGAGAGCGCGGCGCCCGCGGTTCAGGTGCCGCGGTGTGCGCCGGGCGAAATCATCTCTGCTACAATTTTTGCTGATTGATCGGCAGAGAAAGATGGGCATCGAAATACGCAGGAACGGAGCGGGGCGCGCCCAAGGAGTGTTAACGAGTATGGCATCCACGAAGTCAAAACTCCGACCGTTGTCCGCCTTGGCCGCGCTGGCAACCCTGGCTCTGGCGGTGAGCTGCAGAGGGTTTTTCCCCCCCAACACGTATTCTGCGCTTACGATCCAGCCGACTCCCCAGGTTCCGTTGGGTTCGACCCAGGGGCTTGAGCTCTGGGGAACGATCAGCGGCACCAGCGGAACGAGCCAGATCACCAGTGGTGCCAGTTGGTCTATAACCACGAGCTCAACGGGAGCTGCCACCATCACCAACGCGGGATTGGCGACGGGTACTGTGCCGGGCGCGATTACCGTCAACGCGTCCTACCAGGGTTTGACTACCAGCGCTACCGGCGTGGTCTATATCCCGGATATTACTTCCATCTGCGTCAGCGAGAACAATACGAAGGCAACTTGTCAGGCATCCACCGAGACCAGCCCTTCCACTGGCGGCGTCTCATTTGACCTGTATGCGATTGCCGGCTACACCAACGCCCAGGGTCCGCAACAGCTGGACATCACCACCGGCGCGACTTGGACTGTGACCGGCCCCGACACCACCTCGGTGACATGCATAACCACTAGCTCGCCCGCCGTATGCCAGGTGCTTAGCAATCCGACTGCGGGAAACTACATCATCACAGTGACCTACCCTCAAACGGCCATTACCGCTACCAATACGATTACGGTCGAGTAGGCCAGCTCGGCGCAGGTCCTGATCGTTGATCCGATTTCCGAGTTAGGGTGCCCCATTTCTCACGGTTTTTGCGAGAAGTGGGACTTTTGACTTTCGCGCCGACTTAAGGGGTTTGTCTCTTACCGCTTTCGGATTCTGGTCCGAACTTCTGGGCTGTGGATTTCGACACGACAAAATTCCCACTTCTCGCGCCAAAAACGCGCGAGAAATGGGGCACCCGGGCTGTGTGATTTCGATCACATTCGGCTCCTGCGCTATCGTGGGACCATGATCCGACCATGGGTACTTCCATGCCAGATTCCGTCTCACAGTCGTTGCCCATAATCGCCGCTGCTTCGCGCGACCAAGAAGAACTGCGGGCGGCGCGGTTTGCCATGCGGATGTCGCTGGCAGTGGGAGTGCTGATGCTGGCGGGCAAGACCACGGCATATTTCATGACCGGATCGGCGGCCATCCTGTCGGACTTTGCCGAGTCGGTGGTGCATGTGATTGCGGTGGGGTTTGCCGCATTCAGCCTGCGCCTGAGCACGAAGCCGGCGGGGCCGACATTTCTCTACGGATACGAGCGCATCACATTTTTCTCCGCTGGATTTGAAGGGGCCATGATCGTGGTGGCCGCGATCTGGATTCTGGTGGAAGCCATTCAGAAATGGATGGCCGGACTGAGGTTGGAACATCTGGGATCGGGCGTCGTGCTGTTATTGGCAGCGGGAATGCTCAACGCGTGGCTGGGATGGTATCTGCTGCGCGTCGGCAAGCGCAGCCACTCGCTGATTCTCGAAGCCGACGGCAAGCACGTGCTCACCGACTGCTTCACCAGCTTTGGAGTGGTCGCGGGCCTTGGCCTGGTCTTGCTGACGGGATGGAAGCCGTTCGATCCGCTGGTGGCGATTGCGATCGCGCTGAACATTCTGTGGTCAGGAGGACGGCTGGCATGGCGATCGGCGGTGGGACTGCTGGATTATTCCGACCCGGAAAGCGGCAAACAGATTCGCGGGAAGCTCGACACCATCTGCAACGAACTCGGATTGAACTATCACGGTGTGCGCTACCGCACTACCGGCCACCGGCAAATTATTGAAGTCCACCTGCTGTTTCCGCATGCCACGGCCGTAGGAGAAGCGCACCGGCTAGCGACTGCGCTCGAGGAACGTTTGCCAGTGGAACTCGGCTCGCGAGCGGAAGTGATCACGCACCTGGAATCGCTGGAAGACCACGAACACGTACATTCGACGGGACACTACACGGGACGGCCGGAGTAAGAATTGTTGATTGAAAACACTGCGAACGATTTGTGCCTTTCAATCAGCAATCAAAAATCAACAATCATCGATTGCTGTTTGCCCTACTCTTTCATCACCGCGTCGATCGTGGAGTAAAGCTGGCTCGCGGGTTCCTTAACTTCCACGTACGGCCGACTGGGATCGCGGCTGCTGACGATGTAGACCGTCGGGGTGTGGTCGATCTTGATGGCCTTACCGAGGTCGCGATCGGCGTTCACCAGCGCGGCAAGTTTTCCACCGGGATCGAGCACGTAGGGTAAGTCGATTTTATGGGCGGCGCCGAATTTTTCCGCGTAGGCGCGCAGGTTCTGCAGGGTGATTTCCAACTGGTTCTCGAAAATGTAATCGCGAAATTCGTTACCCATGGCCTTGGAGTGGGTGTCGAAATAACGCGCCATCACGGCTGCCTGATACGACCACGGATGCAGAGGCAACGGAAAATCGCGACGCACCACCGGAATCTTGTAGGTCTTCGAAGCCTGCTCGACCAGGGGCGCCGTGCGCCGGCACATGGGACACTCCAGGTCTTCGAAGACCACGATGGCGACCTGCGATCCCTTGGGAGGACGGAGCACGGAATCCACCGTATCCTGCGCGGCAGCGCGCGCGGCGCCAGCTAGCGCGATCAATGAGACCAGGGAAAAAACAACGAGACGATGGCAGATTGTGTCTATCTTTTTCATTTTCATTGGCGAATTCATTGGCGAACAAGGCGCTCCGAAACAAACCACCCACATCTATCTTAGACGCAGGATCCCACGTCCGGGCAGCCTGCGGAACGAACTTCCACCTGACGGAAGTTCTACTTAGATGGTAACTGAGGCGGGCGGTGTATGTCTTGAGGCGTCGTGCAATCGCCGCACGACATTGTCCGCACCCCAACCGCAAACATGTGAACTTTCGTGCCGGAAACTCGTGGCGGCAACGCGATATAGTAGATGGTTCCCCTGGTGACTCGTACTCAATGGTGAGACTGTTGCGCTCAATCCGTGTGGGCCGGCCGCTTCCGCTGATGCTGCTTCCGCTGGTGATCGCGGCCCTGCTTCTGGCTTCGGCATGTGGTCGCGCGCGTCACCGGGTGCTTGAGGTAGCTTATGTCTCGGCGCCGCAGGCGACGCTGCGCGACCAGGTGGCGGCCATCTTTAATCGCGTTGGCAACGTGAAGAATGGAGAGCGCGTCGAGGTGCTGGAGCACGAGAAGCGCTTCGTCCGGGTGCGCACCGCCAGCGGAATCGAAGGCTGGATCGAGCAGCGCTTTCTGGTCGATCAAAAGACCTACGACGCGCTGCAGAAACTTACCGCCGAGAATCAAAACGATCCCATGCAGGCCCCAGGAGTTCTCCGGAATGAAACCAATCTGCACGTGACTCCGGGCCGTGAGACCGAGCATCTTTACCAGCTCGCTTCGGGCGCGAAGGTCGCGATCCTGAAGCGCGGAACCGCAGAGAAGCAGCCGGGTCTGGCAATTCCGGACAGGCCGGTGAAGAAGCCAGGGGCGAAAGCCGCTGCGGAGCCGGTGCTCGAAGACTGGTGGCTGGTGCGCGACGATCAGGGCCGCGTGGGCTGGGTGTTGGCCCGCATGGTCGACGTGGACGCTCCGCTTGAAATTGCCCAGTACGCCGAGGGCCAGCGTTTCGTCGCTTTTTTTACCTTGGACACGGTGACCGACAACGACAAGGGAGTGCAAAAGCAAGTCCCGCAATATCTTTGCCTGCTGACTGATCCCCACGACGGCCTGCCCTACGACTTCGATCAACTCCGGGTTTTCACCTGGAACGCGCGGAAACATCGTTATGAGACGGCTTACCGCGAACACGGCCTCGACGGGGTTCTGCCGGTCACGGTCACGCACGAGAATTTCGACAAAGAAGGAACTCTGCCCGTCTTCATCCTGCGCGTAAAAGACGACACGGGCACGGTCATTGAGCGCAAGTACAAAATGAACACCCCCATCGTGAAACGAGTGCTTGCGCCCGGGGAAATGCCCTCGAGACCGGCGAAGAAACGCCGGGACCAAAACAGGCGAAAGCCTGCTTAATTCCCGATTTGACCTTCCAAATATCATATCAACCCCTCTGGTTTCTATCGATTTCGGTATCGAGACTACATTACGCCGCACTAACGTGTTGAAAACAAATTGTTTCACGATCGCTGTGTTTGGATTGTGACTTGCACTGCTTAGTCTGTTCTCATTGTGTAGGGCGTTGCTTGTTTATGTGCAGTTCATCATGAAGCCCGCGACAGACGGGTGGAACCGGCAATAGATTCTTGCAGGGTCAAGCTCTTACGAGTTGTTAAGAAGGTTTGCAACACATTTGCAGCACATCGGATCGCGCGATTGCTCCCAGGAACCCGCAAAGCGCTGGCATCCGATTCCGAAACACAAAAATTTTCAAGGAGGCAGGAAATGCGTTTTGAACGTTTTCCTCGAGTTTGTAGTTGGCTGCTGGTAGCGGCAGCCCTGATTGTGACCAGCTGCGCACTGTTTGCCCAGGAAACCACGGGCGGTTTTGCCGGAACGGTGAAGGATTCAACGGGCGCGGTGGTCCGCGATGCCCATGTGGTTGTTACCGGAACCGCGTTGGAGGGCAGCAAGTCTCTGAACACGGATTCCACCGGTACTTACCATTTCGCGAACTTGCCTCCCGGCGTGTATACGATCACGGTGACGGCGAAGGGCTTCAAGGTCACCAAGCGCGAAGGCTTGAACCTGGAAGTTGGCCATCTTCCCACCGTGGACCTGACGCTAGAAATTGGTACCGCGGCGGAGGTCGTCGAAGTTAGCGGTCAGGCGCCGGTCATTGACGTCACCACGAATACGAACTCAGACCAACTTGACTAGCGATACGCTGGCAGACGTTCCGCACGGCTATAGCTTCCAATCCGTCATCCAGTTCGCGCCGATGGCTCGCGCTGAACCATTGAGTGGAATGACGGGCGGCAATGGCGGGGCCTTGCCTGGAAGCAGCGGCAACGGCTACAGCGCAGGGTTCATGGTGGGCGGCGCGGCCGACTCGGAGAGTTCCTACCTCGTGGAGGGGCAGGACACCGAGGACATCTCTGGTGGCGCATCCCGTGCTCAGGTTCCCTTCGATTTCATTCAGGAAGTTCAGGTCAAGACCTCGGGAATTGAAGCGGCGTACGGCGGGGCTCTGGGCGGTGTCATCAACGTGGTCATGAAAAAGGGCAGTAACGCCTACCATGGTTCGTTCTTTGGCAGCTACGAGTCCGACTCCTTGGACGGATCTCCCAACGGCACGCTGCGCTACGATGTGCTTCCCACCTTCAATGTTCAAGGGGAGCCTGACGCCCAGACATATGTGCCCAAGAAGGACCACTTCCGGTTCGTTCAGCCCGGCTTTACCGTTGGCGGTCCCATCATGAAGGATCGGGTGTGGTTTTTCGCGGGCTTTGAGCCGTTTTACAGCGCAACCGCGAGAACCGTGAACTTTGGGCCGTCGGATTGTTTCAACCCTTCGTCGCCCGTCTATGGCACGTGTCCGAATGCGTCGTTGGGGAACCAAGTCTTTACGCAGGATCTCCAGCAGTACTATGGCACCGCTCGTATCGACGCCACGCTGACCCAGAAGATTCGGGTCTTCGGGTCTTGGCTGTATCAATTCGGACGTGAGTCTGGCGTCAACCTACCGGCGCCGGATTCGATCGCGCCGCAAGGCTATTTGAATACCGGGATAGGTAATGAATCAGGGATTTTCACCCCGCTGACCTCGTATGCTCACGGCCTCGGCTTCTCTCAGCCCAACTCTACATACAACTTCGGCGCCGATATCAGCCTGACGCCGAGAATCGTGTCTACCACTCGCTTCGGCTACTTCTTCAATAACTATCACGATATCGGCTGGCCCACCAGCGGTGTTGATCTTGCATTCGCACAATCACCGATCGGGGCGCCAAACTGCCCCGGCACGCCAGTTGGCGCGATAAATCCCTGTGATAACGCGGGCAATCCTTATCCCACGGCCCTGGTTCAGCCAGCGGGCACAACGACGGCTCCGCACAAGACGGGATTTACTGCGTTCAATGCCAGTAAGCACGATCAGTTTAATGAGGACGTAGCTTTCTTCAAGAGTGGATGGGCGGGTACGCACAACCTCAAAGTGGGTTATCAATACAACCGTCTCTGGAACGTGATTAATCAGCACGGGAATATACCGCTGGTGAATGTAACGGCTACCCCTGGGGTTGGGTACGGATCCAGCACGGCATACGGCGGCGGCCAGTGCGCCCTTTTGGAAGCGAACCCTTGGGGGGTGTGCGCCGGCGAGTACGGCTATGTCACCAATTCAGATTTCGCAACCGTCTTGAAGAACCCTGCCGGAGCGGTGGTGCCAGCCATCGATCATAACCATGCCCTGTTCATCCAGGATGCATGGACCATAGGTCATGGTTTAACTCTCAACCTCGGTCTCCGGGTCGAGAAGGAGAGCTTGCCGGTTCCGCCGGGGATCGGGACACCGAACATCACCACGATCAGCTGGTCGTGGAGCGACAAGATCGAGCCTCGTTTGGGAGCTGCATGGGGATCGGCCGACGGCAAATTCAAGATTTTCGGCAGTTATGGCGTCGTCAACGATGTCATGAAGCTGCTCTTGGCTCAGACCTCATTCGGGGCGCAGGGGTGGGATACTTGCAACTACCCACTTGGCCCGGATGGAACCTCGGCCGGGTTCGCCGTGCCTGACCTCACCTTTGTTGGCAACGCCTCAGGCCGCGCGTGCCCAACCGGGCCTTCTAACACGGGGGCGACATTCCAGGGCGGCGCAACTCCGCCGAGCCTGATTGACAGCGGCACCGGTGTTTCACTTATTGAAAACACGAATTTCCGTCCGGAAGAGCCGGTCGCGCCCGGCGTGAAGCCCTATCGCCAACACGAGTACGTGGCTGGCGTGGACTACCAGGTCGCGAAGGATTGGGCATTCGAAGCCCGCTATGACCGTCGACGTCTCGACCATGTGATCGAAGACGCCTCGCTGGCTGATCCGACTGCCTTCGAAATCTACACCATCGTCAATCCTGGCCAAGGCGTCAACAAAACCCTTAATGGCTATGCCAACTTCCTGACCGGTCTGGGTGCTGCTTACGGACCGGGCGTGCCCGCGTTCAACGGCAATCCCGCCACTCCGTTTGGGACTTGCACCGGATGTCCGAATAACCCGGAGGCCGTCCGTGATTACGATGGTCTGGAGTTCCGGATGACCAAAAGCACCAGCTACGGCTGGGCGGGAATGTTCAGCTACACGTGGAGCAGACAGTGGGGGAACTACACGGGGTTGACCACCACGGACCAGATTGATGGCGGTGCCGGCGGGACGCAACTCGCCGGATACGACCCGTTCGTTCGACGAGCCGTTCTACTACTTCACCGACAAGGGAACGTCTGGCAACGGACCTCTGCCGACCGATCGTCCCAATGCCCTCAAGGGGGACGTCTATTACACGAAACCTTGGAAAGGCATGAACACAACCATCGGACTCTTCCAGGTAGCGTATCAAGGCAGTCCGGTGAGCTCCTGGTCAGATATAGGTTACGGCAACGGGCCGGGCGCTATCCCCGCCGCCATCGAGGGCACGTATATCTGGGGCCGCGGCAACTGGGTAAACTCAAGCGTTGACCCGGGGACGGGGCTCACGACTCTGGGCAGCGTCTATGCCCGCCGCACACCGTGGTACACCCAGAGCGACTTGCAGCTCACGCATACCTTCAAGGTCAACAAGAACAATGAAGCACAGCAACTCTCTTTCACCGGAACCGCGCTGAACCTGTTCAACCAGCATGCCGTGATCGCGTACTGGCAAGGGCTGAACTCGCAATTTGTCCCGAGTTCGTTGGGGCAGTACACGATT
This sequence comes from uncultured Acidobacteriota bacterium, assembly GCA_963755795.1. Classification (GTDB taxonomy): domain Bacteria; phylum Acidobacteriota; class Terriglobia; order Terriglobales; family Acidobacteriaceae; genus Sulfotelmatobacter. The sequence continues at coordinate 252,946 of CAVWLI010000018.1, forward strand.
TTCAATGGCGCGGCGTTCTATCAGCAATTTGAGACTCCTTACAACCCTCAGGCGCTGATGAACGCGCAGGCTGTAGAGTGCTTACCTGGGGCTGGTTTCGCCTGCCCCGTGGTGCAGAACTCTGCGTATGGTCAGCCGAACCAGTGGCAAATATCACGTAGCTTCCGCCTCGCGGCGAAGTTCACTTGGTAACCTTGGTTCGATAGATCACTGGGAGCCGGTAATCCGGCTCCCTTCTTTTTTGCCTGCAAAAAATCAGCCCCACGCTCTGGACGTGGGGCTTTCTTCACTGCGGCAACATGCTGGCTACTTCCCGAAGATCACGTAGTGGTAGCTGGTGGCCATAAAGAACAGCAGCGGCACAGACAAAAAGAAATTCGTCCGCGAGGCCAGAAACGCCTGGCGGGCCATAATTGCGGCATTAGCCGGGGGAGTGCCGGCCAGCGTGCCGCGGATGATTTTCTTGTTGTTGGGCCAGATGATGCCCCAGACGTTGAACAGCATCACAATGCCGAAGCCGCCGCCTACGCCGATGGAGAGTACGTGGTTGTCGTCCTGGCCGACCGGAGTGTAGTTCACGAACAGCCAGGCCGCGGCGATGCAGAGGATGGTCGTGATGGTGCCTAAGACATATCCGCTGGGCGTCATTTTCTTAATCACCATGAACAGGATGAACCAGACGGCGATCCACAGCAGCAGGAAGAAGCCGATAGTGGCCCCGCCTCCGCCACCCTGGCGTTGTGCGTCGGGGCCGACGTAGAACTGGCCCCAGTACCAGAATCCTAAGAAGACCGTGGCTAGCGCGCTCCAGCGAAACCAGTTCAGGGCGGGCAGGGTGAGGTACTGAAAAACTTTGGCCTTCATGGGGGCGTCCACTTGCTTCATGAAGGGGACGTTGATCAGGTTGAAGAAATACAGCAGGCCGATCCAGGTGATGCCGGCGAGGATGTGAAACCAGCGCAGAATGAGCTGGGTGGCTTCCGCGCCAGTGTGGGTGGGCATGACTAGAAGTACTGCCGATGCGACGAAGTGCTGCATTTAGGATTTCCTCCGAGGTTTCCAAAGTCGTGGAAAGTCTGCACTTTGCGGCGGGCGGTGTCAACCCTGCGGCGGGAGCGGTCGGCAAGTTCCAGTTGAAAAGCGGCGAAGATCGCCGTATCGTACTCACATTGATCCGCTGGCGGCGCGGCCCGAAACTGGAGCGCGCCAGCTGGCGGGATTCACCCCCCTTGTTCCTGGGGCAGCGGGAAGGCCCTCGGGAACATGCTGTTGCATTGAACTGGCTCATGGGCGCCGTGGGCCGGAGGTGGCACGTTCGCAGCCTAAAATTAAGGAGATCGGCTATGGACAGCAATAAGCCGGCACAGAACATTCAGGATTCCTTCCTTAACACGGCCCGCAAGGAGAGGCTCAGCATCACGATTTACCTGCTGAGTGGAGTGAAGTTGACGGGCCGCATCCGCTCTTTCGACAAGTACTCCGTGGTACTGGAGGCGAACGGTCAGGAGCAACTCATCTTCAAGCACGCCATCTCTACCGTCGTGATGGGGAGAGTGGCGGCGACGCACGTCGCCCACGTGCCGCATCCGGAGAAGTCAGTGTCTGCCGCGGCGCCTGTGGGTCCGGTGGCAGCGGCGAGCGCTTCGGGCACTGAAGGATAACGACAAGGCGTTTTCGGATTGCAACGTTCTCAGCTCAAGAAATCTCGCGGCGCGGCGCGTGCGGGCAGTCGTGTGCCTCTGGGCACGAAGACTGTCCGCGAGGAACCGGAGCGCGAGCGCGCGTTTCTGGTGGGGTTGGACGTAAGAACGCGCGGACGCAGCGGGGCGAAGGGAACAGTTACGGCACAGGCCTCGGCGGCGCGCGATGCGGCTGCGATGCAGCCGGCGGGGGCGGGGGCTGTAGTTAGATCCAACGGCAAGCCCAGCATTCCCGAGTTCGACGCCGACGAGTCGCTGGCCGAGTTGCGCACGCTTGCCGAAAGCGCCGGAGCGAAAGTCGTCGGCGAGATTCTGCAACGGCGCGACCGGCCCGATCCTGCGACGTTAATCGGCGCGGGCAAGCTCGAGGAAATTGCGGGCGCGGCCGCCTCGGTCGATGCCGACGTTCTTCTGTTCGATCACGACCTCAGCCCTTCGCAGCAGCGCAATATCGAAAAAATTATTCAGCGGCGGGTGATTGACCGGACGCAGCTCATTCTCGACATTTTTGCGCGGCACGCGCGTACGCGGGAAGGCCAGCTTCAAGTGGAACTAGCGCAGTTGCAGTACATGCTGCCGCGGCTGGCCGGGCACGGGGTTGAAATGTCGCAACTCGGTGGCGGCATCGGGACGCGCGGTCCCGGAGAAACCAAACTAGAGACTGATCGCCGAAAGATAGCTCGGCGCGTGCGCAACGTAGAGGGTCAAATTGAGAACGTCCGGCGCATTCGACGGCAGCAGCGGCAGCGGCGTGAGTCCGCGCCAGTCGCCACCATCGCGCTAGTCGGATATACCAACGCCGGCAAGTCGACGCTGTTCAACGCGCTCACGCAGGCCAAGGTGCTGGAATCGTCGCGTATGTTTGCTACGCTTGATCCGACGATTCGCGGGGTGGAGCTGCCGTCGAAGCGCAAAGTGTTATTGTCCGACACTGTCGGATTCATTCGCAACCTGCCGCACACGCTGGTCTCGGCGTTTCGCGCGACGCTCGAAGAAGTGCAGCGGGCATCGCTGATTCTGCAAGTATCGGATGCGAGCAGCCGCCTTTCGGCCGAGCAGGACGCGCAAGTGGAAATTGTTTTGAAAGAACTGGAAGCGGAGAAGAAGCCGCGCCTGCGTGTGATGAACAAGATCGATCTGCTGGATGACGAGGTCGCGAAGAGTCTGCAGGCCGACGCCATGCGCGCAGGCTCGAACACTGTTTATGTCTCAGCTGCGGAAGGCACGGGCCTAGATAAATTGCTCGAGCGAGTTGACGCCCTGATTACGGAAGATGCCGTCAGCCACGTGCATCTGCGCGTCCCGCAGAAAGAAGGCAAGGTGCTGGCCCTGCTGGAAGCGAAGGCACGAATTTTTTCGCGGAAGTATAAGGGTGGAGCGGTGGAGTTGGAAGTGGAAGCGCCGGCGTCGGTGGTGCGGAGGGTGCGGGAGTGGGTGGTGGCATAGCTGCCAACTCCGAACGCCGCGTGCCCCATCTCTTGTGCGTCCTCTGGGCGAGACGTGGGGATTTCCATCTGCGAAGATTTTCTCGAACTATCGCTCTGCGAAGTCCATGCTTCTCGCAAAGAAGGCGAGACGTGGCGCACCCTGTATTTTGCGGCTTCGTGCCAAGATTCTCGCGGTTTCCGCTTCGCAAACGTCGTGTCGCTAGAAGGTGGCCGACCCCTGTCTCACCCAGATCGGGGCGTGGAATGGGTTGAACAGCTGCCCATAGAACGTCTTGGGAGTTCCTCCGGGAGTGAGCAGGGGAACCGTCACTGTCTGCTGAACCATTCCAGGGGTGAAGTTGATGCTGAGACCCGTGAACACGTAATCGGTTCCTGCGATGGCGGTACCATCAATAGTGTCGACGTCGACCGAGACGTAGCCCGCGCTCGGCGGATTCAAAGTCACCGTGAATACGGCAAAGGTTCCGTCGGCGGGCGTTAGGGTCTGAGTGATCCCCTCGCCGATGTAGTCCCAGGTTCACTGATCAGGGTGAGGAAAGTCTGCGGCGTTGCCCCGGAGGCAACTGCGGAGAACAACGACACGACGGAGAGAATCAGCAACGCTATACGCAACCCCATGGAGGTACTCCTACAGGCCAACGTGAGGGGAGGCGTGAATTGAACCACGCCAGCGGCGGAATATTATCACCAGCCGGATGGTTGCTCAATGGCGCCGAGCGAACGTTCTTATAAGTTAAGAGACCGTCGGAAATTTAAATGGGCCGGCAACCAAGAAGCGGTGACATTCCTTGGCTATCGGCCCATTCGATCCTGAATTGGATCGGAGGTGATACCTCAATGCTAATCCTCTTTTGGCCGAAGTCAAGCGCTATGTGAAAGAATGTGCGAAGTCCCAGACCGAAAGCGGCACACCGGGGCTTCAAGCTCCCGAGGAACCTGCAAGCACGCGATCTACGGCGCCAGCGTAACTTTCAGCACATACGCATACTTTCCCGGCGCCGATGCCGGCATCTGCACCTGCACCGCATCGTCGCTTTGGTGCCACTCCACTTTTTCTGCACCGCCGGGCTCACCGCTGCCAATCAATTCGATATTCTCGATTTGCAACCCCTTCGCCTGTTGTGCGGCCCCTAGTGCGTGAATCTCAGCCCGCCCGCTCGCGGGCCACGCCATTTCGATCGCGTACAGCGTGTTCCCCTTGCGGGTGAAGCGAAAATCCTCTGCTGTATACGGTTTCGTGTCTTGATCATGTCCGAAGCCGGGCTGAATTTTTGTTGGGCCCTCGCCATAGACCGTCCACGGGGCGGTGTCGTAGATGGCCTCGCCATTCTGTTTGAGCCAGCCGCCAATCTCGAGCAACGTGTTGCGCACTTCGTCGGGAATCGTTCCATCCGGCCGCGGCCCTATGCTCAGCAAAAGGTTCCCGTTCTTGCTCACAATGTCGATCAGCTGATGCACGAGGAATTCCGGCGTCTTGAATTGATCGTGCTCCAGGTAGCCCCAGGAAAAATTGCTGATCGACGTGTCGGTTTGCCAGTGGTCGGGCTCAATGCCTTCCCGCAATCCGCGCTCAAAGTCGCGGGCGCCGGCGTGCCAGTCGAGGGAGTAATCTTTCATGTTGATCACGCCCGCGATCCCGTGTTGCGCGGCGTAGTTGTAATAGAACGCGGAGAACTTGGTGACGTTCGGGCGAAAATTCGGCTGCCCGATCCACCAGTCGAAATACATTACCTCCGGCTGATATTTCTGGACGATCTCCGCAGCGCGGGCCAGCCAGTCGTTGGCATATTCCGGACTCACGTAGGTCCAGTCATTCAACAACCCTCCAGGATCCGACAGCCAGGCATGGGCCGGGCCGTAGAGCGAAGCGTATTTCGGATCGTTCACGTCGGAGCGGAAGGTGCGGCCGCCGTCGAAAAAGAAATCGTGCTCGGCGCGGTGCGAGGAGACTCCGAAGTGCAGTCCCTCGGCCCGCACGGCTTTTGCAAGGTCGCCAATCACGTCGCGCTTGGGGCCCATCTTCACTGCGGTCCAGTCTGACAAGCCCGAGTCATACAGAGAAAAGCCGTCGTGATGCTCGGCGACTGGAACCACGTAACGCGCGCCGGCCTGCTTGAAAAGCCGCGCCCAGTCGGCCGGATCCCACTTCTCGGCTTTGAAGAGCGGAACCAGATCTTTGTATCCGAATTTATCTTGCGGACCGTAGCGCTTCAGATGCTCCTGAAACGTGGGATCCTTGGGCTGATACATATTGCGCGGATACCACTCGTTCATTGCGCCGGGAACCGCGAACACTCCCCAATGAATGAAGATGCCGAATTTCGCGTCTTTATACCACTGCGGCATCGCAAACTTGCGCAGGGTCGCCCAGTCGGCGCGGTAAGGGCCGTCGTTGTCCTGGCGGTCGACTTCTCGCAGGATTGCGGCGCGTTTGCCGTCGTATTTCGCCACTGACATCTGCCACTCGCGATCAATCTCGGCGGCTGATTTCGTGCCCTGCGTGGGAGCGAGAGGATCAGGGTTTGCGGTTTGGGCAAGCACAACGGTGTTGAAAACAAAGAAGATCAAAAGGAAGGAGAGCGTGCGCACCGGAGAAGCCTTCATGGCGCAGAATTATATACGCCTTGGCGGGGCTTCACATCACATAGCGCGTGGGATGTTCCTCTTGGCCACTCAGTCGCTGACACACTCAGCCTCTGGGGTCAATGAGGGTAATGAGGATTTTGCAGCAGTTAACAAACATCTCGCTGCCAAACGGACGGCTTGGTGCGAGAACGCATGCATAACGTCGTGACAGTCCGCGTGGATATGGGGTTAGAATGCCTCCCATGAAATTAGAATGCCTCCCATGAAAACGGTCGGCTTGGTTGGATTAGGACACTTGCTAACGGGATCGTTGGCTTCCGCCCGGAATGGGACAATACCCCATTCTCCGGAATATGGATACCGAACATCCAGCGCAGCACCACGACACGAGTCTCAATGAGATACCTGAGTGATGCCGCTTATGGGCATCGCCACTTGGTTCCGAATGTACCCGGTAGCGTTTTGATTCGGAATGTAGGAGCTTATCTGGCATTGTACGCTCATGGTGTCGTCCGAAACGGACGTGGTTGTCCAGCCGGTGATCGTTACTGTAGCCATCCCGGCCACGTTCCCCCCTGTTACCGCGAGTGAGGCGTTGGCAGTTGAACTGGATATGGCACTCGCGCTGTCTATCAGGGTGCAGCTGGCAGCCACCGGATAGGTATTTGAACCATCCGCGACAAGTGTAAGCTCGGTCTGCACCCAATAGGCGGACGGGCCAGGGAGAGTCATCGTGGTATTGCTCATGGTTGTGTAGGTACCCCAAGCGAGCACGGTGCCAGAACCAGAAATGGGCCCAACTATAAAAGTGGGTGGGGTTGACGTTCCTGCCGGCCCCTGAGGGCCGGTCGGTCCTTGGGGACCTTCGATACTCGCGCCAGCCGGACCTTGCGGACCAGTAGCTCCAGTCGGACCCGCTGAACCGGTGGCACCCGTGGCACCAGCCTGTGCCATCATGGCCCACGGAAGCGTGCCCGGTGTGACCGTACCCGCCGCTACGGGCGCGGTTGCAACATACGTGGACGCGACGGGGGTCGCAACCGTGCCGCCAACGCCGATTATCTGTGCAGTCCCGCCACCGGCCACAGAGTCCGAGTATGCGTTATCGCCATTGATGTCCCACGTGCCGTAGGCAATGGATCCGAAGCAGTTAGACCAGTCCGTCATACAGAACGACCCGGACGGGCCGCCCAGGCTCCAGAAGCCACCGTTGTTGTAAGTCATCGTTAGGGTGGTCGAAGTTGCTGTGAAGTCGTTGTTGGGTTGGCCACCTGTATTGTAGTTGCCGGAACCAAACGCGGAATTACCCGGCGTTAGAAGCGTCGAGTTAGTGGCACTGTCTGCCAGCGTGAGGTTCCACGAGACGATGTTGGAAGTGTTTAACACTCCGGTGGTGCCATCGGTCGTTATCGTGCCAAGCATAGAGCCAGCGGAACCGAAGGTCAGGTTGACGTAGTAAGTGATATTGCTAACTGCCGGGACGTAGGTCACGACATCGTTGATGGCATACGCGGTGCTCGTGTTGAAAACGCCACGGAAGTTTAAACCAGTCCCGTTTGTACCGTTTGTTCCAGCAACGCCCTGGGGTCCGGCAGTCCCTTGCGGACCCTGCGCACCTTGCGAACCCTGCGCTCCGGTTAAGCCCTGCGGCCCGACAGCACCCATGGCTCCAACCGGACCTTGCGGACCGGGAACGGTTGATGCGGCGCCCGTCGGACCGGTTGCGCCGGTTAATCCAGTTGGACCGATTGCGCCCATCAATCCGATCGGACCTTGAGGACCAACGGCACCCGTGGCTCCAACCGGACCTTGCGGACCGGGAACGGTTGACGCGGCGCCAGTCGGACCAGTTGCGCCGGTTAATCCAGTTGGACCGATTGCGCCCATCAATCCAATCGGACCTTGAGGACCAACGGCACCCGTGGCTCCAGCCGGACCTTGCGGACCGGGAACGGTTGACGCGGCGCCAGTCGGACCAGTTGCGCCGGTTAATCCAGTTGGACCGATTGCGCCCATCAATCCGATCGGACCTTGAGGACCAACGGCACCCGTGGCTCCAACCGGACCTTGCGGACCGGGAACGGTTGACGCGGCGCCAGTCGGACCAGTTGCGCCGGTTAATCCAGTTGGACCGATTGCGCCCATCAATCCAATCGGACCTTGAGGACCAACGGCACCCGTGGCTCCAGCTGGACCTTGCGGACCGGGAACGGTTGACGCGGCGCCAGTCGGGCCAGTTGCGCCGGTCAATCCAGTCGCACCTGCCGCGCCCGCCGGACCGGTTGAGCCCGTCAATCCAATCAGCCCTTGGGGGCCAGGAGCACCCGTGGCTCCAGCCGGACCTTGCGGACCAATGGCGCCAGTCGTTCCAGGCTGTCCCTGGGGACCCTGTGGCCCCGTCGCGCCAGTGGCTCCGGGCGCACCAGGCAACCCCATCGGACCCTGCGCTCCGCCAGTACCATAGCTTACAGAGAATTCCGCTGAGCGTGCTCTGCCAGTTACGACCCACAGGCGATAAGAACCGGGCGCTTGCACAGGTAGGCTGGCCACGAGCGAAGTGCAGAAATCAGCCGTGGAAACGGGTTCGAGCCTGGTCGTACCAAAAAAGACGATCGGCGATTGATCACGAAAACAGAAGCCGCGGCCGATGATGGTGATCGTGTTGGTGCTGTAGTTGATAGCTGCGCTGTCGATGACTGGCGGGCCAAAAGGGACAGACACTTGGGCAAGGGACATGGTGGACCACAATGCCACCAGAACACACATACAGCGTTTCATCCCACTCTCCTAGATATGCTCGTAATTTAGCGAAGTTTCTTAAGCCAAAGCGATTTGCTGCGGCCAGCGTAGAGGCAAACTGAAGAACCTTGCAATGGAGCGGATTCTTGCATGGAGTTTGGATAACGCACAAGTTACCTCCGTGTCGAGGACCTCCCGACGCCTTCAAGCGCCGTGGTGCAAATGCCATTGAAATAACTGTCGCAGTCGGGCCATTTCATTGCCCTCTGGGGTCGCCACCGCTATCGCTGAGCTAGTCTTCGGCGACGGGCGCCGTCATCTCTTCTGACGGCTCCCCGCCAGCCATCGATTGCGCGATGATCAGTTGCCGCGCTTCTACGCGAATCTTCGGCAGTTGCAGGGCGAACCACCATGCTCCCATTACCGACGCGAAGCCGCCCATCGCGACCGTGAGCGGCGCACCCAGGCGATCTGACAGCGCGCCGCCCAGCAGCGCGCCGATTGGGCCCATGCCCATGAACATCATCGAATAGACGGCCATGGTGCGGCCGCGGAGGGCGTCCGGCACCATTACCTGGATCAGCGTGTTCGACGAGGCCATCTGCAGCATGATGAAATATCCCACTGGCATTAGCAGCAATACCGACAGCCAGAACGATTTCGAAAACGAGAACAGCATCAGGCTGACGCCAAACCCGGCGCAGCATACGGAGATCCAGCGTCCCAGACCCTTCACGCCGGACCGCATCGCCAGCGTCAGCGCGCCCAGCAACGCTCCCACGCCCGCTGCGCCCATCAGAATCCCGAGCCGCACCGCGCCCAGATCGTGCGATCCGATCAGCGACGCGAGTTGCTGCCCACCGTGGTGCAAAATCCTGTCGGCAAAAATCGGCATCAGCACCGCGTAGGGCATGCCGACGACGCTCACCAGCCCCAGCAGGATCATCAGGGCTCGAATGGGCGCGGTTTGATTGACGAACTGGAAGCCTTCTTTGATGTGAACCCAGGGCGAAGTCTTCGTCGAAACCCAAGCGGGAGCGTGCACGTTCATCAACAGCAATCCGGCGATCACGGCGATGTAGCTGACTCCGTTCGCGAAAAAGCACCAGCCTTCGCCCAGGCGCGCGACCAGAAATCCCGCGATCGCCGGCCCAATCACGCGCGCCCCGTTGAACATGGAAGAATTCAGCGCGATGGCATTCATCAAATCTTCCTTGCCCACCATGTCGACCAGGAACGATTGCCGTCCGGGGATATCGAACGCGTTCACCACGCCGAGCAAGGCCGCCAGCACGAAGATCAGCCACACCCGATGGTCGATAGCATGCGTCAGAGTCAGCGCGGCCAGGACGAACGCCAGCAGCATCGACGCGATCTGCGTGCCGATGACCACGTGGCGGCGGTTGCTGCGATCGGCGACGATCCCGCCGATGGGCGCAAACAGGAACACTGGAATTTGGCTGGCAAACCCGACTGCGCCCAGCTTCAATCCGGAGCCGGTGAGCCGATAGACGAGCCACGACTGGGCCACGGTCTGCATCCAGGTGCCGATCAGAGAGATGAGCTGTCCGCTGAAAAACAGCTGAAAGTTGCGATGGCGCAAGGCGCGTCCGGCGGCCTGCCAGCGCGGCGCGATGATCTCGGCCGCCGGCACGCCGTTCGCTGGCGCGTTCTCTTGGATGGGAACTTTCGAGTTTGCCACGTTCGTTTCTTTTAATGTGGATACACGGGATGACTGCACGCCATCTCCGCACTACTATATCGCGAGCGAATTTTGCGCCCGCGGCAGAACGAGGCCTCTCCGCTGGGCTTTTCCACAGGGTGAAGCGCCCTCGCCGGGCGAATCCAGCATTCCAGGGGGCCCCACAAGTACAAGCGAATGATCAATTTGGAAATATTCGTGCCGGCAATGAAATTGGAACTTTTCTTCCGGCCCGCTCTGCGCTAAAGTATCGCCTGCGCTTGCGGCGGTTCGGCAAAGGAAGCTACTATGACCACTCCTCCAGCGGGGATCGAACGCCGTGTCGGACAGCGGTTTCCGTATCTGCTGCCGCTCTCGCTGCGCCAGCCCGGGACTTCGATCGAAGGCGTGGGATTCACCCAGGATCTCAGTTCGCGCGGAGTTTTCTTTTTCACCGACGCGCTGCTTACAGAAGGCTGCGAAATCGAGCTCTCGTTAAAGATGCCCTCGGAGATCACGTTGGGTGAAAACATGCCCGTGCGCTGCCGCGGCCATGTATTGCGCGTAGTTCGGCCCGCCACCGCCCGTGATGCTGCGGGAGCGGCCCATGCGGAAACGAAAATCGGTGTCGCCGTGCGCTTCGATGGCTACGAGTATCTGGCTGAGTCCTCTGAATCAGCGGCCAGCTTCCCGCGCGTGTCCGCTCTTCATTCCCACAGCGACCCAGACCGCGAAGAAGATCGCCGCCTGGCACAATCTTCCGCCAGACCCGTTCTGAGCTAGCCTTGTCGTCCCGAATTGGGAGCGCAACGCACTCCTATCCACGGCATCAATAGTGTCGGCCGGTCGTAAGGTTCCTCGCCCGGCTATCGCCGCGCCCAGAATGACATCGGGCGCAGGGCTTGGGATTGAACCCGCATCTTGGCGAAGACCGTCTTTTCAAGTTTGACATCCTGGCTTACAATGTTGGCTAACGAGGGCGACCGGCCAGTCTTCCACCGTTCGCGTTTCCCCCCAGATGTAGATCATCGATTTGTAGATCACGGATTTTGCGTTGGCCGTGCCGTCGCGCATATGGCGAGAAAGGCACGTTTATTTTGGTTACTTAGGTCACTTGGCGGAGAGCAGGTTCTCTTTCTAACATGCAGACACCGAGAGAAATCAGCGAGAACCGCGTTATGCATGGGATCGCCGTCGCCCTCCTGACCGAGGACCAGGACCACTTATCCGCGTTGCAAACCCGCCTGGAAGCGACGCGCCTGGGACAGGCGGTATTCAGCCACGTTGGATTTCCTGCCGGACCGACCGACTCCATCCTTCGGCAGCTGCAGGATTCGCGGGCGGAAGTTGTTATTGTCAATATTCCCGCGCAAGACTCGCAGCGGGCCATCCGCACCATTGAATTGATTCGCGCCACCACCCAGCAGATCGGGATCTTTGCCAACGGCGACATGACGCATCCTGCCAGCATTGTGGCCAGCATGCGCGCCGGCGCGGGCGAATATCTGGATGACTCCGCGGGCTCCGAGCCCCTGCTGGAAGCTCTCACCCGCTTTAGTTCCGCCCGTACCCGCAGCCTGGGGGGCGAGGGCAAGGCACGGGTGTTTACCTTCATCAGCGCCAAGGGCGGCGCGGGTTGCACCACGGCTGCCGTCAATACCGCAGTGGCGCTGCAGCAGTCTCACGGGGACGTCGTTCTGGTCGACTTCGCTCCGATCGGCCACACTTCTCTTCATCTCAACCTGCGGCCGCAGTTTGGCGTACTCGACGCGCTGCAGAATCTGCACCGGCTCGATGGTTCATTGCTCGACGGCCTGATGACGCCGACCAAGGAAGGCCTGCATCTCCTGGCCGGACCGCAGCAGCCCTATCCGACCGAACCCACGCCGGGCGAACTGGCGCGGCTGTTCGATCTGCTGGTCAATCATTACCGTTTCGTGATTGTCGATGCCTCGAGCCGTCTCGACCCGACCACGCGCCTGCTTTCTGATCTTTCCAACGCCGTGCTCGTAGTCGCGCAGACGGACGTCGTCTCGCTATGGAGCGCCGGACGGATTCATTCTTTCCTCGAGGAAGGCAGCGGCCGCGACCGGCTGCGCATGGTCTTGAATCGCTACAAGAAGATCCCTGGCTTCACCGAAGAAGATGTTCAGCAGGTCACCAACTGCAAGGTGTTGTGGAAGGTTCCCAATGCTTTCCATGCGGTCTCGCCTTCCATCGACCAGGGCACTCCGGTAGTTCTGCAGGAAGGCCTGGAGATCAGCCGCTCTTACCGCGCTCTGGCCGCAGCTCTGGCCGAAGCGTCCTCCAATTCCAACGGCAGTCCCGATCTCGTCTACGGCGCCGAAGGCGCCCGCAAGAAAGCCCCCGGCCGCCTGAACCTCTCGCCCATTCGCGCGGGACAATAACAATAACAATCAGTCAGATTAGGGGATGCACCTGCGGAGAGAAGGAGCGGCCTCAGCTTTTTAGCCTGCCCTGAGCGAGCGAAACGAGTCGATGGTGACGTTAAGGCACAACATATGTGGGCTTGAGCCGCGGGGGAACCCCTTCCCGGCAGGCTAACGGTATCTCTTATTTCCTCTCAGCTGAGGCAGGCGCAGCATCCCCCGGAAACATCTTGAATGCGACATCCTGCGAGTGCGACGTCACTTTTTTATTCGCGTCGCTCGCATTTTGCGTGAGCGTGCCTTTCAGCACGAAATATGCCTCATCCCGCGGATTCTTCCCCTCGCCGCGCTCGACCGTTCCCTTAAACTCAAAGGTGACGCCGTGGACCATTTCTGTGGTGAAGTTCAACTTGTTTCCCTCGAGCTTGGCGCTCTTGAAAAACTGGTCCAGGAACTCTCCCTTGTCATTTTCTCCGTCGCCGAATCGCGAAACGAAGCCCGTGACGCGCCCCGCATCCTCCACCGTCACCTGAACAAACTCGCCCTCTTTCAGAAACGCGTACATCCCGGAGTATGCCTGCCCACTTTTCGCGGCCGATTGCGGGGCCGCAGGGGGCGCTGACGTCGCCCCAGCATCGCCCGAGGGCTTTGCTTCCTGTGCGTGCAGTTCCGCGGAAAGGCCCGGCAGTCCTAATGCGAGCCCCAGCGCCAACACAAAGATGAAGAAGATCGTTTTCATGACACCGCCTTAGCCGCAATCCTACAACCAGCTCCGCGTCTCACCAAGCCGCCGAACAGAACAGCCCCCTCAAAGTTGCCGAATGATTCTGATTTGGGCAATGCATTGTGATTTGGCTTGCTTCCGGTTTTGGGTGGCGCAGCGCCTGCAACGCTTCGATAAAGCATCTCCTTCTGATGGCGGGCTGTTAGCCCCTGAGGTACGTTGCACGAGTTTCTCTCCGCCCGAGTTCTAAAAAAAGGCTCCAGCCATCACGGCTGAAGCCTTTCCGTCCCTGGATTGAGCATTCCTACTTCTTCGTCACCTTCGCGTCCATGAACGGCATCCAGTTCGTGCCGTCGGTCGACACATCAAACTTCAGGCTGTAACTCGTCGGCGACTGCACCTTCATCGTCAACTTCTGTTTGATCTCCTGCCCACCGTAGTTCTGCGAGCTCGTCCATGTCCAGGTGTCGCCACTCAGCGTGCCCTTGGAAGTTTCGCGCCGTCCCTGGCTGCTGAATTCGTTGTAGGTATAGACGTTTTCGTCCGTGTCGTAGCCCAGGTAGGAAACCGCCTTGCCGTCGCCGCCCAGTTCCGGAGGCATCTTGAAGTCGGCATGACCCTCTACGAAGAACTTGCCGGGCATCCACTCTGCGGTGTCGGTAGAAGTGAATTTCCCGCCCGCTCCCCAGGGACCTTGTGCGATGGTGCCTTCCGACGTCCACGTGCCCACGAAGAAATCGAGTTTCTTTACTTCCGGGCCGGGCGTCGGCGCCATCTGGGCCGAGGCGGAGGCTACGAGCAAAACTAGAGTTGAAAGCAGAATGGTCTTGAGATTCATGATGCGCAAATTCATGGTGCGCGCTCCTTGGTTTGAAAAATCGGGCCGTTCGCTCTTATGCCTTTAGCCAGTCGCCAAAAGCCAGCGAAGCATTTCACAAGGATCGTAGCGGGTGCAGGCGCGCCTGCCCAGTGCGATTCGTCAGCCGTGGCGCATGACAATTGTCAGGTCAGAAGTACGACGCAGCGATCACTTCGCCTTGGTCGCTTTCCCGTCCATGAACAATGTCCACTTCTTTCCATCCTCTGACGACTCGAACGAGAAGTTGTACGACGTCGGCGAAGTCACTTTCATGATGAAGCGGCCCTTCATCGCCATGCTGCCCATCTTCCAGTCGTTGGTCCAGGTAAACGTATCGCCATCGAGCGTGCCCTTGGAGTCGGTGAATTCTCCCCAGCTGTTGAACTCGCGGTAGGTATAGATTTTGTCGTCGGCGGAGTAACCCATGACCGAAATGCCGGAACCGTTGCCCATCGTGGTTTTGAAGTCGTTGTGGCAGAGCAAGAAAAATCCGCCTTCCATCCACTCGCATTTCTCGGTTTCGGTCGTCTTGCCGCCCGGACCCATCGCGCCCGGCTTCATGTCGCCATCCAGAGTCCACGAACCGGCAAACATGTCGATCTTCTTGAGTTCCGGCCCCGGCTTCGGCATTTCTTGAGCCGCCACCGCTGCTGCAAGCACCAGACAAGCCGCCAAAATCATTGCTATGTTTTTCATCGCAGGCCTCGTCACGCCATTGTTGATTGCTGATTTTTGATTGTTGATTGAAGTGCCAGCCTCCGCGCCGGCGAAATAGTAGCTTTCAATCCCGAAGTGCGTCAACCGTGTCCGCGGCCGATTTTCAATCGGCAATCAACAATCAAAAATCAGCAATCAACAGTTGTCTCTCTACCAATCTCCGTAATGGGCTACCGTCATCTGCAGAAACTTCATCTTCCAGACATCGCCCCGTTTCACCCAGGTGGTGCTGAGGTGCTGATATCGCGGCGGTGGTCCCTGATCTTCCGCTGCCGGAACCCGCAGCACCACGTTGTAGGTGACGATGGCGACGCCGTCGCTCACCGGCACGACCTTCATGTCGTAAGGGAGCAGGTCGAACCCTCCGCCGGACATGGTGTCAATCATGTCCTGGCGCCCGCCCAGTTCGCCGGCGAAGTCGACCAAGGTGAAGTCGTCGGCGAGCGTGCGCTTGAAAAACGCCACGTCGCCCTTCTTCGCCGCCTCAATGAAGCTCTTCTCCGCGGACATCAAAGTTTGCTCCAGCGGAGTCAGCGGCTTGGCGGGCGCATTGGCCTGTCCCGAGCCAGCGACGGCCACACCACTGCACAGCAGAATCACGGCCACTACGATCCCATATTTCATCCCGTCTCCTTAACTCAGACTCTTGAGAAAGCAATTTGTCACGCTGTAGACCGATGCCTTTACAAAACTCTTCATCCGTTAAGCGCGGCAGGAGCGAACCGCCGAGGAACCTGTTGTTCTCGCTCACTTTGAGTGCAGCCTCACGCTCCACGAATGTTTGCCGCCAGTTCCCCGCGCGCCACTTGCACCTGTTCGCCGGTCTCCAGGTTCTTCACCGCGAACGCCTGCGCCTTCACTTCATTCTCGCCGACAATCAGGATGTACTTCGCCCCGGTCTTCGTGGCCGCCTCAAACGACTTCTTCAGGCGGAAGCTGTCGTCCCCTAGCTCGACCACCAGATCATGCCGTCGCAACTCGCGCGCCAGGCGGGCAGCCTCGGCATTCATCCCCGCCATCGGAGCCACGTACACATCTGGCTTGCGCAGGACGCCTTCGGCCGTTTCTTTCAGCGACATCACCAGCCGGTCTTCGCCAATGGCGAATCCGATTCCGGGAGCTGCCGGGCCGCCGAGCGCTTCCGACAGCCCGTCATACCGGCCGCCGCCGAGGATTGCGTTCTGCGCGCCCAGCGCCCCGTGCGTGAACTCGAATGCCGTCCGCGTGTAGTAGTCGAGCCCGCGCACGAGTCGGTCGTTGATATGAAACTCGACACCGACGGAGCGCAGAATTTCCTGGACGGCCTCAAAGTGCTTGCGGGAATCTTCGCCGAGAAACTGAGTGATGCGGGGCAGCATTTCGATGATCGGCTGATCCTCTGGTACCTTGCAGTCAAACACGCGCAGCGGGTTGGTCACGGCGCGCCGCTGGCAGTCTCCGCACATCTTGTCTTTGACTGGATCGAGAGCCTTGCGCAGCGCTTCGTTGAAGGCAGTGCGGTCGGCGGGCGTGCCGACCGAATTCAACTCCAGACTCCAATCCGTGATGCCGAGCCGGTCGAGCAGTGTGGCCAGCATCTCCAGCACTTCCGCATCCCGCGCCGGAGACTCACTGCCCGCGGACGGCGGTCCGATTACCTCGGCGCCAATCTGATAGAACTGGCGATAGCGGCCTTTCTGCGGCCGCTCGCGCCGAAACTGCGGACCGATGTAGTAGAGCTTGTTCAGGCCGTTCTTCTGGAGGTCGTGTTGGATGTATGCGCGGACGACACCAGCGGTGTTCTCCGGTCGAAGAGTGAGAGATTGGGAACTCGAGAAATAGTCCCCGGCAAAACCTTCGATCACAACGTCTCCGGTGTCGACCCACGGGTCGCTTTTAGCCGCTTCGTCAGGAACGACAAGTCGGAGCAGGATGGCGTGACTGGCGAATTCCTGCGCGTAGCGGCTCTTGGCGATATTGCGTGCTTTCGTCAGTGTGGTTATTGCGTCAGGGTCTATTCTGGATCTAAAGGCCACGAATTCTACGCGGCCACCCACTACGTTGGGCTGGGCTTGGATGCCTCGCCAAACTTGGAGTTCGATCCCCAGCTCCCTTAGCTCAGCCAGAAAAGGGCCATGGCCTTGGATGTTCACCCGCAAGGCTTGGGCATGGTGCGGGTCGTCGGCCTGGTTCACTTTCAACCACTCATCGATGAGCTTTCTCTGGTTGAATCGTTCGCCATCCCGCCACGTGAACATCTCCTTCGAAACGATGTCGGTCTCTTCGCCTACGCCACGCGCGAACAACTCCGTCGCCTCGAAAATCGGCGTGCGAATTTCCTGGAAGTTGTAGGCGCGGAATACGTCCCGCACCGCCGCCTCCACAAAATTCCACAGCGCCGTCTCTGGCGGCAGGAGATCCCGCGTTCCTCGCACCGCTTTAATCATTCTTCTTCCCGGTCGTCCCTTTACGCCTGTCATCCTGAGCGAAGCGAGCTCGAATGAGCTCGCGTAGTCGAAGGATCCCTATCCGCTTGTTGCATTACAAGCCTATCAGGGAGTTCTCTTCATGAACCTCGGCTGCCGCTGAGCCCATCGTAGAACTCCCTTAGTCGCCCGAGCAGCATCGATCGGTTAGGGTTCCTTCGACTCCGCACGCCGGTTCGCTCTGCTCACCGTCCCGCTCCGCTCAGGATGACAATTCTCGAGTGCTGGGTGCTCAGTACTCGCAAATCGTAGCTCGGAACTCATCTCTCCCTCAGATACTCATCCTTGTATCCCAGATAATTCCTGGCATAGCGCATGATCGCTTCTTCATCGGCAGCTTCCAGCTTGCGCCGGAACTTTCCCGGCGACCCCATCCACAGCGACCCCGGCTCGACCAGCGTCCCCTCCGGAATCAGCGTGCCGGCGGCGATGATCGAGCCCGCACCAATCCGCGCGCCATTCAAAATGATTGAACCCATCCCGATCAGGCAGCGGTCTTCAATCACGCAGCCATGCAGCGTCACCGAATGCCCCACCGTGACGTACTCACCCAGGTATACGCCCCATGTCTGCTTCATGCCGTGCAGCACGCTATTGTCCTGCACGTTGGAGTGAGCCCCGATGCGAATCTCGTGCACGTCCCCGCGCACCACCGCATTCATCCACACCGACGCATGTTCCCCCAGCACCACGTCGCCAATAATCTGCGCCGAGTCGTCCACATAGCACGTCGCCGGAATCGTCGGCCGCACACCTTTATAGGATCGAATCATTTTTATAAGATCGAATCAATTTTAAGCTCGAAGTCAGGCTCGATTCATGGATGCCCTTGAATCATGCTCTCAAAAAGAAAACTGAAAATACCACGAGACCCCTGCCCGGCGTAAGAGCCTGAGATGGTGAGGCGAACTCCGTGAATCCGAGATGTTCCTCAGTGAGCCTCTCCCTCAGGAGCCTCTGTGCCCACTGTGGTTAAAGGCCCTTCCATTCCCACTCCGGGAAACATTCCAAAAAGTTCGTTCCCCATCACAGAATTCTTCCGCTCCCCATGCTATACAAATCTTGGTTCCCCGCCTCGCGTCCGGTAAGCGCGCGTCGGGCCGTCCCTCCGAGCTGATCGTACATATAGCGATTCTGCGAGATCTGATCTCACGAGAAACGATCTCGCGCGCAGGGGCGACCTCATGTCTTCGACGCGTCTTGATTCGTACCGGGCACTCGTGCTCTTTCCAACCATGCTCTTTCTGACCATGCTGCCCACGCTCCTCAAGGCCCAGGACTCCGCCACAGGAGCCCTCCGCGGCGTCGTCCTCGACTCCACCGGCAGCCGCATTCCGCAGGCGTCGATCGTCGTGGTCAACGTTGCGACCGGCGTGCGCTACTCCGCGCTTAGCGACGCCGAGGGCGGCTTCGCTCTCGACCAGCTGCCGCCCGGGGACTATTCCGCTCGCGCCGTCGCAACCGGGATGTCTCCGCAGGTGACCCCTCGATTACATGTAGACGTCGGCGGAGAGGCCGCGCTCGAGTTCCATCTGACTGTCGCCGGTCCCCAGGAGACTGTTACTGTCTCTGGAGCTCCGGGCCTGGTCGAAACCGAGCCGAGCGCCGTCTCCACGCTGCTCGACGAACGAGCCCTGAGCGATTTTCCCCTGAACGGCCGGCGCTTTTCCGATCTCGCCCTCTTCTCACCTGGCGTCACCCAGGATCCTCGCAGCCTCAACTCCTCCACCAACGGTGATCTCTCGTTTGGCGGCATTCGCGGATTTCAGAATACATTCCTGGTCGACGGCGGCGACTTCAACAACTCCTTCTTCGCCCAACCTCGCGGCCGCGATCGCGCTCCTTACGTAGTCTCCACCGAGGTTGTGCAGGAGTTCCGTGTGTCCTCGAACTCCTATGGCGCGGAGCAGGGACGCTCCGGCGGCGCCGTGATCAACGTCGTCACCAAGTCGGGCTCTAATCATCTGCACGGCACTGCGTTCTACCACATCCGCGACAGCTCGCTCGGCGCGGCCAATGATTTCCTGGACCAGACTGTTACGCCAGTGGAACCAGCCGGCGGATGGCCCTGCTCTGGCATCAACGGGAATAGCCAGCCATTGCAGCCGCACAACCGCCAGCAACAGTTCGGAGGCACCGTCGGCGGTCCGCTCAAACGCAACAAAGTTTTCTTTTTCGGCGGCTTCGATCAGCACATCTTTCACGATCCCAATGTCGTCGAATTCGTGGGCGGCGGCACGCAGGTCATCCCGCAGGCCGGTGCCGGACCCTACACTCCCGGCGATTACGAAGCTACCGACCAATCCCTGGTCTGCGGCGCCGCCGCGCAACTGACTTCGCTCGCCGGAGAATATCCCGCCGCGCAAATCGGCAACAGCGGCTACGCCAAGCTCGACGTCAATCTCACTCCACACAACCAGCTCGCATTCAAGATCGCAACCACGCGTTACTGGGGAGCGAACAACGTGTTCCTCGATCCTGCCAGCCCCATCACCTTCGATTCCATCAGCAACAACGGCGAGGAACTTGTCTCCACCGAAACCGGCAGTCTTTCGCTGACCTCCAGCCTCTCCACGCGATGGATGAGCCATCTTCGCGCCCAGTTCTCTCGCGACCTGCAGCAGTCTTATAGCAACACCAATGATGTGCAGACCAAGATTTCGAACGTCCTCGATGGCATGGGGCGCTCCAATCTTCTACCCCGCCAGACCCGCGAGCATCGCCTGCACCTCGCCGAAACCGTAAGTCTCGACAGCGGCCGCAATGCGTGGAAGTTCGGCGGCGACGGCCTCCTCACCTGGCTCTACGATTTCTTTCCCAGTCAGCAAAGCGGCGAATATCTTTTTTATCCCCTCAAGGTCAACCCTTTCACCTTCGAGCCGCAGGAAGGTGGGCTTCAACTCACGCCCCTGCGCGCCTTCGCTCACCAGGTGCCGCACTATTATTTGCAGAATTTTGGCAGCGCCACGTCGCGCCCTAACACCAACGAATACGCCGCTTTCGCGCAAGATACCATCCGCCTTACCGACCGGCTTGCCGTGAACCTCGGGGTCCGTTGGGACCTGCAAACCTTTACCACGGCCGGACTGCTCTCGAACCCGCTGTTTTCGCCTTCCGGCAAAGTCCCGTTCCAGCCCTACAACTTCGCCCCGCGCGCTGGACTGGCTTATTCCTTCGGCAAGACCCGTCCGCTGGTAGTCCGCGCCGGGTACGGCATCTTTTTCGTGCGCATTCCTCAGATCTACAACTCGGTCATCCAGACCGACAATGGCATCACCGACTCGCAGATCTATCTAAACAACACGAACTATTACGACCGCCAAGTCTTTCCCAGCTATCCCAACCCGCTGGTGGTCTGCCCGGCTATGGCCGCCTCCTGCTCGCTGCCCGCGGGATTTACCGAGGGCGTGACTCATGAGGTCTCTGCTTTCGCCTCCAACTTCGTGACCCCGCGAGTACAGCAAGCCAGCCTTACGCTCGAAAAAGAAGTGGCCGGCCAGACCACCATCGCTCTCTCATTGCTCAGCGTCCGCGGTGAACATCTGATCCGCGCGCTCGATGTCAACCTTCCCCAGCCCACTGCGCTGACTTACCCCATCTTCGACTCCACCGGATCAATCTTTCAGGGCGGCTACTACACCGTCGATTCTTTCGCCACCTGGCAGTTCACCCGGTCGCTGACCTGTCCATATCCGCCCTGCATCAATCCACTCGGGCGCCCCATCGCGCAGCTCGGCGCCATCGACGAATTCCAGAGTGCCGCGTCCAGCTATTACAACGGCGGGACGCTGTCCATCAACCGCCGAGTCACCAGCGGGACGTATCTTCGTCTCTCCTACACTTACGCTCACGCCATCGACGACGGCCAGGACGCCCTCGTCGCCGGCCAACCCGCCACCGTGCAGAATTCTTATGATCCCAGCGCCGAGCGCGGACCCAGCGTCACTGACCAGCGCCAGCGCCTGGTCGCGGCTTTCTCGGTCGAACCGCGTCCGTTTCATCGCGGTCACGAACTCCTCGGCCGCGCCTTCAACGACTGGAAGATTTCGTCGGTCGTCAACTACGGCAGTGGCCGCCCCTTCAATGCCACCGTCTCTGGCGATCCCAATCAGGACGGCAACGACCTCAACGACCGCCTTCCCGGCTACAGCCGCAACGCCTTCACCGGACCCGACTATGCCACCGCCGACCTCAGGCTGGGCAAAACCCTGCGCTTTCATGAGCGCTATAAGCTCAACTTCACCGCCGATTCCTTCAACATGTTCAACCGCGATAACCAGCGCGTCACCATCACTTCGAACGGCCTGGTCTCGACCGCCAGTACCTTCGTCCAAAGCTCAGTCACAGCCAATGTGGCACCCTATCCCGGCTACTACGAGTTGCCCGGCAACTTCACCAAGCCTAACGCCGCCTATGCCCCCAGACAGATTCAGCTAAATGTGAAGCTCATATTCTGAGAATTCATGTCTTCACTACGTAAGACTGTCATCCCGACTTTGCTTTGTCTATTCCGACCGGAGCCGGTTCTTCCCGAAGGCTGGCCAGCGCAGAGGAGGGACCCGCTGTTTCGCCCGCGGCTTGGATCGGTTTGCAAATCGTCTCAAAATGATCCACGTTCCCATTCTTGACCGGTTCTCTGCACATATTTCCCCTCATCTACTTGACTTGCAGTCAAATCCTTGTAATAACTATTCGGTCCATCCGGACGGGTTTGGGGGTGTGTCAGATTGGCAGAAGTAAGACTTCAAGAGGGTGAATCCCTCGAGAACGCTCTGCGACGTTTCAAGCGCAAGGTGCAACAGGAAGACATTATCAAGGAGGTCAAGCGCCACTCCTTTTACCTGAAGCCCGGCGAGAAAAAGCGTGTTAAGGCCGCTCTCGCTCGCAAACGAGCTCGCAAGAAAACGCGTAAAGAGCAGGACTAACGAAGCAGCATTAACGAAGCGGGATTAAACGCAGGAAAGGGCCGCTCCTTCCCGGGGCGGCTCTGCTCAATCTGGCTCCCCACCATCTTGAGCTGCAAGCAGGGAATTCATACTCATCATTCTTCCGGCATCTAAAAGCACGATAGTCAGTACCCACGGCTCTCCTGGGCGCGTGGCGGGCCGAGTCCAAGGGGCAGCAACAGAGGGGGAGCAGTACACAACCTGTATTTTCGGTGAACCACCGCAGTTCTTTCCCCGCGGCTGGGCGCGCGGAAACGGGCTGAAGGGAGCCATCCTCAATGGAATTTCAGGACAAGGTGCTGAAGTGTATCGACTGTGGGAGTGATTTCATTTTCACTTCGGGAGAACAGCTTTTCTTCCATGACAAGCAGTTCAAGAACGAACCCAAGCGTTGCAAGGCCTGCAAGACCAAACGGATCTCCGTGCTCGGTGCCCCACCCGCGCCCGGGCAGTCCTACCGCTACACCAAGGTCGAAACTCAGGCCACCTGCTCGGGATGCGGGAAACAAACCACCGTTCCATTCCGTCCCACGCAGGGCCGCCCCGTCTTCTGTCGAGAATGTTTTCAATCGCGCAGGACCGCGGCTACGGCGTAATCCACGCTGCCGCTCCCTGTTTCCTGCGAGGTGGGCGGAAGGGTGCGTTACCATAGAGCCGTGGCGGGATATTTTGTAGAAAACTTCGGCTGCCGCGCCACCCAGGCTGACGGCGCCGCTCTCGAGCGCCAGTTCGAGGAGCGAGGTATGGCGCGCGCCTCGTCTCCGGCACAGGCCAGCGTGGTGGTGCTGAACACCTGCACCGTCACCGCCGGAGCGGACCAGGATGCGCGGGCCGCGATCCGCCGCGTGCGCCGGCAAAACCCTGGCGCGCGAATCGTGGTCACCGGTTGCTACGCGCAACGCGCGCCGGAGGAGATTGCGGCGCTGCCCGGGGTGAGCCTGGTCGTCGGCAACTCGCACAAGCATCAACTGGCCGAAATCGTAAACACGCAGACCCGGGTCTCAGACCTCAGACCCCCGACCTCTGACCCCGCGTTCGTTCCTTTGGCGATGTTAGGTAGGATTTCCGCCACCTCGGATCTGCAATCACCGGGCGAACTCTCATGCTGTACTCCGAAGTCCGAAGTCCGAAGTCTGAGGTCCGAGGCCCGATCTTTCGTTACCGACATTTTCGCTCACACCGAATTGCTGGCCGCCCCGGTCTTCGATGCCGCCAACGAACGTACCCGCCCCAATCTCAAGGTGCAGGACGGATGCGACAATCGCTGCTCGTTCTGCGTGATTCCCTTCGTGCGCGGGCAGAGCCGCTCGCTCGAGATCGATCGAATTCTTCGGGAAGTAAACGGCCTGGTCGGCTCCGGCTATCGCGAAGTTGTGATCAGCGGCATCAATCTGGGAAGATGGGGACGAGATCTCGACGTCAGACCTCAGACAACAGACCTCAGCCAAACCTCGGCGTCTGAGGGCCGAGGTCCGAAGTCCGAGGGCGGCCTTGAGTCGCTCATTCGCGCGATTCTCTCTGAAACCGCTCTGGAGAAACTCCGTATCTCTTCGGTCGAACCCATGGACTGGAGCGACGAACTGATTTCCCTGGTTGCCGTGTCGCCGCGCATTGCCAAGCATGCGCACGTTCCGATGCAATCGGGCAGCGACGCGGTGTTGCGGCGCATGCATCGCAAGTATCGTCCCTGGCATTACCGGGGGAAGATCGAGAAGATTCGCGCCGCCATGCCCACCGCTGCCATTGGCGCTGACGTGATGGTCGGATTCCCCGGCGAGACCGACGCCGAGTTCGGAGCGACGCGCCGCATGATCGAAGAACTACCGTTCACGTACCTCCACGTTTTCACTTATTCGGCGCGCCCAGGAACTCCGGCGGCTTCGATGACGAATCAAGTTCCTGTCCGCGTCGCGCGCGAGCGCAACCGTATTTTGCGCGAGTTGGCGGCCGAGAAGAAACTGGAATTCATGCGGGGATTTGTCGGTAGAGGCGTGGACGCGATCACGCTGAGTGTCATCGGCAGCGATGCTAATGGCGAGTTTACTGAGGCCCTCACCGACAATTATCTGAAACTGCGTCTGCGCGGACGCCATGAGTCTAACTTGTGGCTGCGCGCCCAGATTGAAGAGGTGGTGGATGGAGTGTTGGTGGGGACGTGCATTCACCAACTGGCTAGCGTGTCTTAGGATTTCTTAGCGCGTTCTCAACTGGCGCTATCGCAGCATCGCTGCCCACCCTTCGCGAAAAACACGCGAAGGATGGGGCACCCCCGGGTTTTGGGGTAGCCGAAGAAATCAAAAAGACCGGCCCGATATCTTCACGATGCAGGCTGCAGCCGAGCGGCAATTTTTTCCAGCAGATCTGAAGCGGCTGCTCCGGCCTCGAGCGTGGAGAAGTCTGCCCCTAATTCGATGACCGGAAATTTAGCGCAGGCGTCGCGGAACGATTTCTCGGTCGCGGGCGAGGCGCCTACGTCCGCGCCCACTAGCAGTAAATCAAACCGTGAAACCCGCATCAGGATGAGCGCGTCGCGCAGGTGATTGCTGGTGTGGACGTCGTAGCCGGCGCGGTGTAAAAGTTCGCGAACGTAGGTGACGACATCGGCGTTGCGATCGACGCACAACACACTTCGCCCCATTGAGACGGGCTGTTCGGCCTGCGCCGGCTTGCGATAGAAAGCTGCGACGGCGTGATCTTCCGACTCGTGCGAATCAAACAACTTGGTCAGATGAGACAGTTGCAGTACTTTGCGGACATGCTCAGGAACGTTGCAGAGCTTCAGGTCGCCGTGCGCCTGGCGGGTGCTGGTCAGCGTGCGCACCATGGTTCCCAGGCCGCTGCTGTCGATGAATACCACTTCGCCGAGATGCAACACGATCGAGCGCCGGTCGCGCAACAGATGGGTTACATGAGCGCGCAGGGCCTCCGTCTCGCCGCCAGCCACCAGGCGTCCTTTGCAGCGCACGATCGTAACCCGCCCGACCTCGCGGGTTTCCAGTTGTAGTTTCAAAGGTCTCCAGTCCGACAGCGCCTTAGTGGGCGACCGCTTTCAGCACCACGGTATTGCGCTCGTCGCCGGCGATCACGCGGTCAAAGCGCCGGAGGTCGTCGGCGCGGCTGACGGGCACGCTCAGTTCCTTGACCTCGAACGTGCGGGTGTAGCGTATCATGCCTCCGCTAACTTCGGTTTTGGAGTGATAGCTGGCGAAACTGTAGTCGGCGTCGACGGGAGGTGGCATGTCGTCGACCACGTAGCCGGCGGGAATGGCGATCTCAAAGGTGTCGACGTCGCGGGCCGCCCCTTCGAGTTCGAAAGGAAATTTGCGCGGGTCTTTGCTCTCGAAAAAGTGGAAGCCCTTGTTGCCGAGCACGCGAGGCCGCACCAGCAGCAGTCCACCGGCATCCTTGGCGTAGTGGTCGGATTCGAAGGTGTAGTTGAAGCCGAAGGGTTGGTCGGTCTGTTGCAGGTTGACAACGGAGGCGCGGGTGATGTGAAAGCTGGATAGCGAACTTCCCAGCAGGGTTTCGATCGGCTTGATGCGGTCGGTGTTATTGCTGACGTTCATCAAGGCTCCGCGTTCCGACGCCGCGCGGTCTCCGAGCCGCACCTCTTTAACATCTCCTTTGAGCGTGCCTCCGGCGTCGAGAGTCAACTTGGCGGTGCGCTCAATGCTGTTCATGGCAGAGGGTTGCTGGGGCAGGGGAATCAGTTCGCCGCCGGTCGGGGTCACCAGGAGAGCATAGTTGTCCTGCAGTTCACTGCGGATTTCGCCGAAGGGCGTGATGTTGTCAGTGGGATCGAAGTACAGCAACCGCCCCAGCTTCGGATGCTGCAGGACGGCGACGAGCGAGGAATCGACCAAATCGTCAGGCAACTTGATGGCAACAATGGCGTGGTTAAATCCGAAATTATGAGCCGGCGTGCTGCGCGTAACCACTCCGCGATCAGTGTTGATGACGACGTGAAACGATTCGACGCCAATCTCATGTAGCATCGACCGCATGAGGGTTGCCTTGTCTTTGCAATCTCCATAGTGATGGGCAAACACTTCCGGCGCGGGATGAGGCTGCCAGCCGCCGATGCCGAGTTCGATGGCGACGTAGCGGATATCGCGCTGCACAAACTGCGCGATCGCCTGTATCTTTTCGAGCTGTGTATTCTTTCCCGCGGTCAGGGTGGCCACTTGCTGCTTGACCTCGGGGGAAGCGTCGAGGCGCCCGGCCAGCAACTGGTTGATCCAGTTACCCAGATCATTCCATTCTGCAAAACCGTTCGCCGCCTTTCCGCCCGGCGGGAAAAAAGTCACGATCATCTGGCCAGCCACTCCCCGGTACGGCGGCATCGCTGGCTCATGGCGGATCGCTTCTACATCCGCAACCGTCCACTGCCAGAGATTGTTACCCGAATCCGAAGGCTTGATCTCAGGATGGTTCAGCCACGAGGACTTGAACTCCCAACCCGCCGGCAGTTGCAGAGAATAGTGCGTCTCGCGGACCGGGTCGCTTTCCTGGAACATCCACATGTCCTGCAAAAAGAATGGCCGCTCCTCCACTTCATATTCGTAGCCGACAATATTGCCGGGATCGGGCGCGGGGATGGTCAACACCCGGAACTTCACGTCGTCGATGAGTTCGCCCCCTCCGCCGAGGGAGCGGTCCACGGCGTCCTTGTCCTTGACCTCGTAATCCTTGCCCTGCGCGGGAATGCACCAGCCGTGCAGGCTCTTGATTTTGCGTTGCGGGTTGAAGAACACATACACAGTGCCATGCGACCTGCCGTTAGGCCGGAGAATCTTATAGGCCTCGCGGACCGTGGTTTTGATTTTGTCGGCCGAAGTCACGGTGACGTCGGTTTCGGAGTACAGCAAAACCGCGTCCGTCTTTTCGTCGTAAGCCGGCAGAAGAGCATTCACCTGGGCGTGCATCCACGCCGGGGCATCGGCGGCCATGGCGGCAGGTGCGCCGCAGAAAAGCGCGCAGGCGAGTGCGAGGATCCCGGCGCAAAAAGAAATCTGCAGGATCCGACGGCTAATCACCGGCGGACGCTGCGGCGGGTTGCAAAACAATTTGCTGGTCATCTGCGGTCCTCACCGATTGAAAAAAATTGCGCAATGCGGGATAGTACTTCGGCTCCAGAAAAAGAAAATTCCAGCTGAGCTTCCGCGTCAAGTGCAGAGCGTTGCCGTCTTTTCCAACCTGCAAACTATAGGCGATGATGTGGCCGGGCTGGTCCTGTGGTGGCGGCACACTGCTCACTTGCCAACCCTGGGGAAGTTCGATGGTGAGGTCATCGTCTTTCTCAAACGGGTAATCCACATAGATCGGCTGCACGCGGTTCGCATGCTCGAACAGGTGCTTTTCGACTGCCGTGAAAACCGCCGCCGGAATCACCGCGCGCTTTCCTGCATTGGACGCCCAGTCGGGAATTTTGACTTGGTATTCAGCGACCAGAGGAGTTCCCGAATGGCTCCAATCCGGCTGGTTGGTAAGTTCCAGTTCAGGGACTGCCGAAATCTGATTCTTGATCAAATCCTCGAGAGTTTTTTTGCGGGCTACATCGTCTGCGTTCCGAGCCTCGAGCCGTCGATACATGGCTTCTAACCCGGTGTAGGTGACGGTAAGTTTTCCTTCGAGATTGCCGGCGTCGGTGAGCCGAAGTTTGGCAACATGCTCGATTCGCGACGCCGAACTTTCGGGAAGCGTTGTGTTAACCCAGGTGCCGTCCTTGTCGAGGCATAATCCGGTTACGCCCGCCTCCGGCCAGGTCAGCATGCCAAACGGGGTAAACGCGGCCCCAGGATCGAAATAAAGATCCTTCCCGTTGAGTTTGACCAGTACCACGTTGGCGTTCAGCTTCTGGCTTTCCATGGTGTTGGCATGAAAGAAGTACTCACTGCGGCTCGAAGCCCAGACTCCATAGGCTTCGAAGCCGGCCGCACGCACCAGCGCCAGGTAGAGCCACGTCAGTTGCACCCCGTCACCGTAGCCGCGCTTCCACAATTCCTCTACATTCTCGACCGGCTTCTCCTTGTCGCGCTTTTCTTCCTGCTCCGTTTTACGGAATTCGTAACTGGTGTTGCGGATCTGCTGCACCCGGTCATAAATTTTCCGCAGCTTCACTTCTGGGGCATCACCGGGCGAGACGATCTGGCCGACCGCGTCTTCCATGGCCTTCCGCTTGCCGATAAAGCTGTCCAGAACCCCGCGGCGTTTCTTGGCGACTTGCCGCCAGTATTCGTCGGCGGTCCGGCTATCCAGAAAGTCGAAGTCATAGATGAAATCTACTCGCGCCTTGAGTTCGTTGGGAGGCGGCATAAGATCCTCCTCCTGGAAGGCCGGAATGTTGTCCATCTCCAGCCGGATGATGTTGTCGGGGCCTCTTGCCGGCTTCAACTCGGGAGGCAGGCCTTGCCAAGTCCAGCGCAACCGGGGCGGGTTGTAGTCAGTCACGTAAGGTTTCAGACTGAATTTGGCTTTGCGGGTGAATAGCTCGTCACTGAGAATCCAGTGTGAACTGTAGACGAAGTTCTCGCGCAAGTTGTCGGTGTAGCGGTACTCGATGATGCTGCCGACCTGCACGTCAGGGAGGGTAAAAGTTTTTGCCAGATACTTCAGTCCCCGGGCTTTCTCGATGGTCTTCTCATACACCTTGCCGTCGAAATTAACGCTGGAGCCGTCGGGCGTAATGGTGCGGGCGCGAATACCCGTCACATCCTCGTTGCCCTTGTCGAACAGAATCTCGACATTGGCGTGCTCGCGCCCCTCTTCGCTCAAAATCTTGATTCGCAAATAATTGTCTTCGTGCGGAGTGTGCACGTTGTCATCGCGGTCGACTTCGCGAAACAGGATGATGGCGGGTGCGCCGGGAGCTTTCGGCTCGCTCGTCATTTTCAAGTCATCGGGAGATAGCGGCGGGAATCCCTGCGCACGGCATGGGAGTGGGGAGAGAGTGGCCAGGGCGAGCAGCAACATCAGAAATCCGATGTGGCAGACGGACAACTTCGGTCGATCGGGCATGGGGCCTCTCACAGACACAATTACGTTTTCGCGTGGGAGTCCCCCGGCCAGAGGGGGAAAGCAGAGGCCGCAGGAAGCAGGCCACGACGCGGGACAGGCACGTCGGCGCGCGCACGAAAGCGCTATGGCTGGCGAGAGTACAGCCCCGTCCCGCTGCTGTCAAGGTAATGTGCGAGGTGCGGGGTCCGGTTTTGGGAATGGATCACCGGGCGGAAGAATACGGTGATCTGATTTCGAGTCGATGAACTATACGACCGAGCCAGTCGACCGGATATACACCCTGAGTATCCCGTGTCGCTGGACTGCTAGAGATCGGAAACGGAGGGTCTAAGTTCCGAACCGTTCTGCGGCGCGAGCTTTGGCCTTGGCAGCTTCCTCTTCTCGATTCTTGGGCGGCGCCGTGGTTTCGAGTGAGCGCAGCAGGCGAATCGAGATGCCGGCCACGTCGTCGATGGCGGCGAGGAAGATGGCTTCGTTGGCCTTGGACGGCTTGTTGAAGCCGGTGATTTTACGCACGAACTGGAGGGAGGCGGCGCGAACTTCATCGTCGGTAACCGGAGGATCGAAGTTGAAGAGGGTTTTGATATTTCTGCACATCGCGGTTGTCACCTCAGGTATCAGAACATTTTTCCGTAGAGACGTAGCTTATACGTCTGTCTGACCATCTTTCCTGAATCGTCGTTCGTGGCGCGAATTTTCATTCGTGACGCCGCTGGCAGAGACGTAGCGAGCAACTCTCTACGGGAGACTTTTATCACCCTCCATTTTCGCGCAATTGGGCCAGCCTGGGGAATCCTCATGATATAATTCTTTATTCTCAGTCGCTTAGAGCACGGAGGACTGTATCGATAAACGTTTTATCCGCACCAACGATCGTATTCGGGCGCGAGAAATCCGCGTGATTGACGACGAGGGGCAGCAGCTTGGCATCATGCCGCCTTACGAAGCCATCAAGAAAGCCCGCGAAAAAAATCTGGACCTGGTTGAGATTTCGCCCACCGCGCAGCCTCCTGTGTGCCGCATCATGGACTACGGGAAGTATCTTTACCAGCAGGAAAAGAAAGAGCGCGAAGCTAAGAAGCACCAGAAAACCATCACCGTAAAAGAGGTCAAGTTCCGCATTAATGTGGACGACCACGATTACGAGACCAAGAAGAACCACGTGCTGCGGTTTCTGGATGAGGGTGACAAGGTCAAGGCGACCATCTTCTTCCGCGGACGCGAGATGACGCGCACCGGGCTCGGTCGTCAGATTCTGGAGCGGCTGATTAAAGACGTGGAGCCGCACAGTATTGTGGAGTTTCGTCCACGGCAGGAAGGGAATACGCTGCACGCGATTCTGGCTCCGAAGAAGACGGAGAAAGAACGAGAGAAAGAAAAACAGAGGGAAGAGAAGCATAAGGCTGCGGCGCAGAGCGCGCCCGGCCCGAGTGCTGCGCCGGCGCAGATCGCAAAGCCCGCGTCGTAGGGAAAGCGGGTTCCTCGCCGGGCTTTCAGCCCGACTCGGAATGACAAGTTAGGTTGTGGGAACACGTCTCGCCTGAGCGGTCCTCTGGCATACTGCGAGTATCCTGCGAGAATAAATTTGAAACTGAAGGCTGAAAGCTGACGGCCGTTTTATTGAGGACTTTATGCCGAAACTGAAAACGCACAAGGGCGCTGCCAAGCGCTTCAAGAAAACTGGAACTGGAAAAGTGAAGCGGGGGCACGCGAAGCTGCGTCACATCCTCACCTCGAAGGACACCAAGCGCAAGCGCAAGCTGCGTCATGGTGGGCTGGTGAGCGACGGAGACCTGGCTAAGGTCCTGCGGATGATTCCGTATCAGTGAGAAAAGCAGGGCTTCGACTAGGGGGTAGCGAATCGTTCAAGATTCGCTAGTTATTAAGCTCCGGTCTCAAGCTCTGCAGGCGCGTGAAGAGGTCACGAGGATTCGTCCTTACCTCCAGCCGCCAAAACGTGAAACTAAAAAGGAGAACACCATGCCTCGTGTAAAACGCGGAACCAAACGCCGCGCCAAGCGCAAAAAGATATTAGAGCGCGCCAGCGGTTATTTCCTTACCAAGTCGAAGCTGTACCGTTCGGCGAAAGAAGCGGTCGAGCGCGGACTGAAGTTCGCCTACTCCGGCCGCAAGCAGCGCAAGCGGCAGTACCGCTCGCTGTGGATCGTGCGCATCGGCGCCGCCGCCAAGCTGAACGGGATGAGCTACAACCAGTTCATCCACGGCCTGAAAGTTGCCGGCATCGAACTGGACCGCAAGATTCTGGCCGACCTGGCGGTGAAAGATCCGGCCGGATTTGCCAGCCTGGCGGCGCAGGCGAAGGGCGCGATCACAGGCTAGCTGTCAGCTTTCAGCTTGCGCACGCATCGGGAAGGGCACGGCTTCCAGCCGTGCCATTCAGCTTTCTTTTGACTTAACCTTGTCATTCTGAGCGAAGCGAAGAACCTTTTCCCGCGAGCCGTGATCGAAACTCCTAGCGAAGCCGAAGGCAAGGCTCAGCTAATAGGGATCCTTCGACTCCGCAAAACGATTCGCTTCTCGAATCGTTTTACTGCGCTCAGGATGACAATCAGAACAGAGCCATGGCGTACACCGTTCCCAAACTGACGGACTATTCGACGGCAGCGCTGGAGCGCGCTTCCGACGAATTGAAGTCCGCTTTGCGAGAAGAAGTGTTCGCAGTTACCAACGAGCCAGAATTCAAAGCGCTTCGCGACCGGTGGATGGCGCGCAAGAATGGCGTGCTGACGCAGATCAACGATCTCTGGCTAAAGGCATCTCCAAAGGATGCAAAGCGTGAGGTGGGTCGGGTAGTCAATGAGATCAAGGCGCATGTTGATGAAGAAGTCGCGAAGGCCGAGCTTACTCAGCTTGAAATTGCGTCCAACCCTGCCGAGGGCGTAGCAGGGCCGGCAATACGTGGCCAGATCGACATCTCTCTTCCCGGCGTCCGCCGGCCGATTGGCGCCGAGCATCCCGTGATGAAGACCTGGCGCGAGATCGTTTCCGTCTTCCAGAAACTCGGCTACTCTGTCGCCGAAGGGCCGGTTGTCGAGACGGATTACTACAACTTCGAGGCGTTGAATTTTCCGCCGAACCATCCCGCGCGCGATACGCAGGACACGTTGTTCATCGCGGGCGAGCAAGCGAAGCCGCAGCGCGAGCGCCTGCTGCTGCGCACGCATACATCTCCGGTGCAGATTCGCACTATGGAGAAAATGCGGCCGCCGATTCGCATCGTGATTCCGGGCACCGTGCATCGCAATGACCCTCCGGACGCGAGCCACTCGCCGATGTTTCATCAGATCGAGGGCTTGGCGGTCGACACCAACATTACGTTCGGAGATTTGAAAGGAACGCTCGATCACGCCATGAAGGCGCTGTTTGGCTCGTCGGTGAAAACGCACTTCCGGCCGTCGTTCTTCCCGTTCACCGAGCCCAGCGCAGAACTTTACGTTACATGCTTCATTTGCGGAGGGAGCGGGAAGCGCGGGACGGATCCGTGTCGTCCGTGCAAGCAGACGGGATGGATCGAAGTGCTGGGCTGCGGTATGGTCGACCCCAACGTGTTTGAGTTCGTGAAGGATAACGGATATGACCCGAAGAAAGTATCGGGATTTGCCTTCGGCATGGGCGTTGATCGGCTGGCGTTGCTGAAGTACGGCGTTGATGATATTCAGTTGTTCTTTCAGGGGGATGTGCGGTTTTTGCAGCAGTTTGGATAGGAATTGTCATCCTGAGCGGAGCGGGAGGGTTCACGAAAGTGAAGCTCTTGCGTAGTCGAAGGATCCCTTTGATCGGCACAACAACGAACTCCTCAAGGCGTTCTCTCATTTGCTGTGGAAAGAACTCCTTGCAAGGTCGCAGGGTAGTTGAGATGAAAGGGATCCTTCGACTGCGGCTTGCTTCACTTGCGTGAAGCAAATCCTCGCTCAGGATGACAGTGCAGAAATAGGTAAATGAAATTATCTCCACAATGGATTCGCGACTTCGTTGATCTCACGGTCGATGACCGTCGTCTCGCTGACGACTTGACCAATGTTGGAATTTCGGTCGAGGGAATCAGCGGCAGCGGCGGCGACACCGTGTTCGAAATGGAGATCGGCACCAACCGTCCCGACGCGATGAATCATTACGGGGTGGCGCGGGAGGCTGCGGCGGTGTATGACGTTACGCTCAAGCCGATTGTGCCGAAGTTGCCCTCAGCGGCTGAAGCCGCGGCTCATGCCAGCGGCGCTGACGCGGCCCTGAAGGGCCGCTCTTCCACGAATGCGACGGAAGACGCGCCATTTCCCATCATCGTCGAGGAGTCGGCGCTTTGTCCTCGGTTCTCTGCACGGGTGCTTCGCGACACTCGCATCAGGCCTTCTCCCGAGAAAATTGCACAACGGCTGCAGCTTCTCGATCAGCGGCCGATCTCGAATGCTGTCGACGCCACCAATTATGTTCTGTGGGAAATCGGCAAGCCCACGCACGTGTTCGATATGGACCTGCTTGAGGGCGCGAAGATTATAGTGCGCAAGGCTCGGGACGGCGAGAAGCTGAAGACTCTTGATGGCATGGAGAGAAAGTTGAGTTCCGACGACCTCGTCGTGTGCGACGCGAAGAAACCCGTCGGCCTCGCCGGAGTGATGGGCGGGTACGACACGATGATCACGGAAAAAACCAGGAATGTTCTGATTGAATCAGCATGGTGGGATCCGGGGATCGTACGGAAAATGTCGCGGCGGCATGGGCTTCATACCGACGCGTCGCATCGCTTCGAGCGCGGAGCGGATTTCGAATCGACTGTGCTGTCGTGCGATCTTGTGGCACAAATGATACTGGAGTCCGGCGGCGGCGCGCTGCAGGGCGATGTGGTCGACGTAGTTTCCAAGCAGATGGATCAGGCCCCGGTGGTGCTGCACCTCTCTGACGTGCATCGGATTCTGGGCGGGAGCCTCGACCGCGGACAGATTTTTCGGCTGCTAAAGCGGCTGGGCTTTACGGTCGTTCCCGAGGGGCAGGATGAAGCGCGGTTTCGCGTCCACATACCCAGCTGGCGACTCGATGTGGAGCGCGAGATCGACGTCATCGAAGAAATTGCCCGGCTGTACGGTTACGACAAATTTGAAAACACGTTGCCTGCTTACAGCGGCGCGGTGGTCGAGTTGCCGCATGCGGCGATGGATACGGCTTTCCGGACGCGAGCGCTGGCGTTGGGATACAACGAGGCGGTGTCGCTGACGTTCATTTCGCACGCCGATGCGGAGAAGTTTTCGTCTTCCTCCGCGGAGGTGAAGGTGCTCGAACTGGAGAATCCGCTGAGCGAAGAAGCGTCGGTGATGCGCACCTCGCTGGCTCCCGGCATGCTCGATATGCTGGCGTGGAATCTGAATCGGGATGTGGCCGAGGCGCGATTGTTTGAGATGGGCGGCGTGTATGAGTTGTCGGCCGAATCATCGGGCAAACCTCGCGTGGAGCCGAGACGCGCTTGCCTAGGTGCGACGGCTGCAGCTATGCGACGTGCTTTGCCCGCGGGCGATGCACTCGATGTGAGCAAGGGTGAGCATGCGGCGGCCGCGGAAACATTTCGCGGTTTCAAGGGCGACGTGGAGAATCTGCTGGCAGCGTTTGCCGGCGAGGTGAGTTACGACCGGGAGACGGCCGAGTATTTTCATCGCCGACGGTCGGCGCGGGCGCGGGTGAATGGCGCGGTGGTGGCACAGTTTGGGCAGATTCATCCAGAAGTGGCGGCGGCGCGCAAGCTGCGGCAGGATGTGTTTCTGGCGGAGTTTGAGCTGGAGCAACTGTACCAGCTCGGACTGCGGCCGGTGAAGTTCGTGCCGCTCGGAAAATATCCCGCAGTGGAGCGGGATTTTTCGTTTGTCTTTGCCGATCGTGTTTCGTTCGAGGAGATCTCGAAGGCGATTACGGCTCTCGGCCTCACCGAGCTGCGAGAGTTCCGCCCGGCGGAGATTTTTCGCGGCGGGTCGATTGCCGCGGGAAAATATTCCATATTACTGCGAGCCCGGTTTCAGTCGGGGGAGCGGACGCTTCGCGAGGACGAGATCGCGCAGTGGTCGGGGAAGATTGTTGCTGCGCTCACCGCGCTGGGCGGAGTGCAGAGGGTCTAGTAAATCCCACTTCTAGCAGCAAAAGACGCAGCTAGAATGCGGCACTCGTCATCTAGAATCTGTTTAACGCCGCCGTTCTCTTTTCTGAGTTCGTTCTCATTTTCTCCAATTCCCTCCTAGCTTCTCCCGCGAGCGAGCGTCGTTCCCAGCCTTTCAGGTTTTCATTTTTTCTGCCGATAGACAAAGACGTGAGCAACCAGTCAGCGGGACCAAGTGGTGAGGAATCCGGTGTGGCGGGAGCAGGTGCGGCTGCGGCTCGGGCGCGCGACGTGAAGCCGTTGCGCTATGTGGCGCGGCAACCGATTTTCGACCGCGAAGAAAAAGTATTCGGATATGAGCTGCTGTTTCGCGACGGTCTGGAAAATGCTTTCACCGGAGACAACGATGAGGCGTCGCGCGCGACGCTGGACCGGTCCCTTCTTATGGGACTGGATGTGTTGTGCGACGGCCGCCGGGCGTTTGTGAAC
Source organism: uncultured Acidobacteriota bacterium (assembly GCA_963755795.1). Taxonomy (GTDB): domain Bacteria; phylum Acidobacteriota; class Terriglobia; order Terriglobales; family Acidobacteriaceae; genus Sulfotelmatobacter. The sequence continues at coordinate 288,801 of CAVWLI010000018.1, forward strand.
TGCACGCGGGACACGCTGGTCAAGGGGCTGGTCATGCTGCTGCCCTCGACGATCACCGTGGTGGAGATTCTGGAAACGGTTCCACCCGATCCCGACGTGCTTGCGGCCTGCCAGAGTTTGAAAGATGCGGGATACATGATCGCGCTTGACGACTATGTAGCCGATGATCCGCGCGAGGCGCTGGCGGAGATGGCCGACATCATTAAGGTGGAAATGCAGTTGACCACGGAGGAGCAACAGCTGGCGCTAATCAAGCAGTTCGGACCGAGGCGCTGCCGACTGCTGGCCGAGAAAATCGAAACCCATGCGGAGTTTGTGCGGGCGCGGGATCAGGGCTTTGTGTATTTCCAGGGCTATTTTTTCCGCCGTCCGGAGATGATGAACACGCACGACATGCCGGCCAATCGGATGAACTATCTGCGCATGTTGCAAGAGGTCTCGCGGCCGGACCTGGATTTGGGCGCGCTGGAAAAGCTGATCAAGGCGGAAGCATCAGTATGCTACCGACTGCTGCGCTATCTCAATTCGGCGATCTTCGGATTCAAAAGCGAGATTCATTCGGTGCGGCATGCGCTGTCGGTGCTGGGAGAGCGCGATGCGCGTCGTTGGGTGCGGCTGGTGGCCGCGGTGGGCGCGGGCCAGGAGACGACCAGCGATCTGGTGCTGTCGGCGCTGGTGCGGGGCCGGTTTGGGGAGTTGCTGTCGCCGCGGGTTCCGCATGGGGAATCGGATTTGTTTCTGCTGGGCCTGTTGTCTCTGATCGATGCCATGCTCGAAATGCCAATGGAGGAAGTGCTGGAAAGAATTCCGCTTGACCATGAGACCAAGGCGAGTGTTGCTGGGGCAGCCGAGCCCGCTGCGTCCGGTGTTCCAGTTGATGCTGGCGCAGGAGAGCGGAGAGTGGGTAGCCTCGGCGGAGCTGAGCCGGAGCCTGCATCTGGAGGCTGACGAGGTTGCCGGATTCTACTGGCAGGCGCAGCAGTGGGCGCGCGAAGTTTCGAATGTCGCCTGAAAAGCGACCCCGGCATTCGGAGTTTCCGGTCCGAGCCCATTCAAGTTTCGCCAGAGTCCGAATCCTGCGGTCCATGTCCTCCTGTGCAAAACAGTGCGCAGGTGGGGCCTTGCGCGGTTTGGCCAGGACGAGTACCATAAAGTTGTTCTCATTTAGGCCTCGTTCCCGCGCAGGCCTTCCGCGCCAGCCGATCCGAGGCGGCGCCTTACGGATCCGATAAACGGAAAATCGAATACGCAGCTTAGAAAATAAAGGTTTCATTCGCGAATAGCAGTTCGTTTCAAGAGTTGGGGTTTGTTCCATAGTGTCCAAGTAAGTGTGTCCAGTCGCTAACCCGCAACTGCGCTAGATCCAATTCTGGGTGCCGGGCGGAGCTTCGCCCGAAACTGCAGAAGCATGCGACTGGCGGGCCTTTGCGATTCTGTAAAATTCTGCAATCAGTGCGAAACAGCTTGAGAGGACTATGAACGCAGGACCAGGAAGACCCTCCGGTGGCGGAGGAGGACGACGAAGGCGGCGCGGACGCCGTCCGAACAATCAGCGTGGACAGCGGCCCGGCCCGGGCTGAGCCGGGAAAACAAAGACGGCATCTACACCGCGCCCATGGACCACAGCTACCGCGCGGCCTTGGCCGGAGGCAACAACAACAACGGCCACAAAGGCGGACGGCAGCGGCCTGGATTTGCCGCGCAATATCCGCAGCCCGAGCCGGAACCGTTGCCGGTGACCAGCGCCAACGAAGAAGCCAACTCCCGCATCTTTGCCTTTATCGAAGATCTCTTCTTCATGGCTAAGATCCAGGAAACCGCGCGCAAGCTCAACGTGAAAGTTGAGTTCGTGAAGACGGACAAGGATCTGATGGAGCGGATGTCGCAAAACGGCGACGAGAAACCTTCGCTGATTATTTTCGACTCTGAATCTGGCCAGCGTGAAACCGCTGACCCTGATTCCCAAACTGAAGAGCAAGCTGAAGAAGGGAACGTCGATCATCGGATTCCTGTCGCACGTGCAGGGGGACCTGAAGCAGAAGGCGCACGAAGTGGGCTGCGACATGGTGCTGCCGCGCTCGGCGTTTTCGCAGAATCTGCCGCAGTTGTTGCGCCGCCACGGCGCGCCGGAAGAAGCGGAACCGACGGTGCAGTAGGGAGCTTTCGTTTACGAAATGCCTTAAGAACCCACGGCTGCGGCCGTGGGTTCTTCGTTGCGCTGCTGCGAACATGCGAGAATCGGGCTGAAACTGGAGGCTTTATCAATTACCCCGGGGGCCAGGCGAGCGGGCGTCCGCCGAGTAGGTGGACGTGGAGGTGAAACACCGACTGCCCGGCGCCGGGGCCGACGTTGAGGACGGTGCGGTATCCCTGTTCGATGTTGCGCTGGCGGGCGATGTGGGCTGCGGCCAGATGGCAGCGCCCGATCAGTTCGGCGTCGGCGGCCTCGGCCTCTTTCAATCCCGCAAAATGTTTCTTGGGAACGATCAGAATATGCGTGGGCGCCTGGGGATGAATGTCTTCGAAGGCGAACACGTGCTCGTCCTCGTGAACTTTTTTGGCGGAAATCTCGCCTCGGATGATGCGGCAGAACAGGCAATTGGGGTCGGTCATGAGTGGTTCAGTCCTGCTGGTTCAACCTGCCGGTTCAATCTTGTTGGTTCAACCCTGCTGGTTCAATCTTGCTGGTTCAATCTTGCTGGTTCAATCTTGTTGAGTCACTCTGACTGGTTCAACGTGAGAAGTCCGCTACTCGCTTGGCTTGGAGCTATGCGGCCGCAGCGATCGTGCAATCAGCACCAACCCGCCCACCAGTAGAATCAGCATTACCACGGTATTGAACAGGCTGGTGGGCTGAAAATAAATATGCATGTTGGCGATAATGCCCGCAAAAATAAACAGCGCTCCGGCTACGGTTAACAGCCATCCAATGACGCTCTTGCCGTTCCAGAATAGAATTCCTACGCCGAACAGCATGGGCAAAAGCGTGACACCGAAACTGCTGCCGCCCCAGAAACTCCAGTACGAACCCACCACGCTCACTTGATGAGTGATGAGGAAGCCTCCAATGCACGCCATGGCAAAACCGAGCAAAAACATTCCAAGCCCGCCGGAGGTTCCACCGATGTCGCTGATTGAACGGTTGTCCATGAGCGGAAGCATAGCACTTTGCGCGGCGTCAGGAAACGGCAAGCAATGGGGACGGCGTCAGCGATAGGCCGACGTCGGCAACCCGGTGATGCGGATTCCGGCGTGGCCCTTGTGGCGGATGTTCATGCCGATGAGCAGGGCGGTGATCTGCTCGACGATGCGGGCGTTTTGCAGTGGACCGCCGTCGAGCGGGCGGACGCCGGGAATCTTGGCCGCCAGTTCGCGGGTGAGTTGCGCGGCGTCGGAATCGTTGCTGCAGACGATGACGTCGCAGTCGATGGGCGCGTCGCCGTTGAGCAGTTCCGCGGAAAGATTATGGAAGGCCGCAACCAGGCTCACTCCTTTGGGCACAAGTTCGGCGGCCTGCTGCGCGGCGGAGCCCTGCCACACGCCGAGCGTGCGCGAGGCGCGTCCGCCAACGCTGGCGGCGAGAGGAACGGTGGCGTCGATGAGGATGCTGCCGTCGGTGATGTCGGGTTTGAGTTGCTTGAGCAGAGTGGCTTGAGCTTCGAAGGGGACGGTCAGCATCAGGATGTCGGCGGCGGCGCAGGCGGCGCTATTTTCCATGCCAGACACTTTGGCCGCCGCACCGATTTTCTGTTGAATCGCGACGGCTGCGAGTTGCTGCAGCGCTGCTCGTCGCGGGAGCCGATGATGATGGTTTCTCCGGCGCGCGCCCAGCGCAGGGCGAGTCCCATGCCGGCCGGGACCGGTGCCTCCGATAACGGCGATGGGGCGAATCCCCGGAGCGTCTGGATTGGCGGCTGTGGTCGTGCTCATGCGAACTCAGCCTCCAGGGGCTGCTCCGCGGTAAAGTCAGCTTCATTCAGCGGAACCTTGATTTGGATCCGCGAGTAGGTCGTGTTGCGCTCGGCGGGGATGCGGCCCATCTCGAGGATCAACGCTTGAAAATCTTCCGGGCTGGTGTACTGGCCGGCAGTGGCTCCGGCTTCGCGCGAAATATTTTCTTCCATCAACGTGCCGCCGTAGTCGTTGGCCCCGGCGTGCAGGCAGAGTTGTGAGAGCTGGCGGTTCAGCTTCACCCACGAAACCTGAATGTTATTAATTGAACCTGCTAGCAGCAGCCGGGCCAAAGCGTGCACCTTGAGATGTTCAGCCAGAGTGGGGCCGGTGCGCGCCAGTCCTTGATGGTAGAGCAGCGTGTTCTGATGGACGAAGCCGAGCGGAACGAACTCGGTGAAGCCGCCAGTTTCGGACTGGATCTCGCGCAGCAGGCGCATCTGGCGGACCCAGTGCGCGGGCGTTTCTGTGTGTCCATACATAAGCGTCGAAGTAGTGCGAATGCCGCAGCGGTGAGCTGCGCGGATGATCTCGACCCACTGCGCGGTCGAAAGTTTGTTGGCCGAGAGGATGTGGCGAATTTCGTCGTCGAGAATTTCAGCAGCGGTGCCCGGCAGCGTGCCCAGTCCGTTGTCGCGCAGCATCGAAAGATAGTCGGCCAGCGGCATGCCGGTGAGTTCGACGCCGTAAACAATTTCCATGGGCGAGAACGCGTGGATGTGCATGCCAGGGACGGCGTTTTTTATGGCGCGGAGAATGTCTCGATAATGAAATTTGGGAAGATCGCGCGGCAAGCCTCCCTGAATGCAGACTTCCGTGGCGCCGAGTTGCCAGGCTTCGACCGCTTTGCGGGCCATGTCGTCGAGAGTGTGGAAGTAGGTGTCGGCTTCGCGTGGGCCGCGGCTGAAGGCGCAGAACTTGCATCCCACGAAACAGATGTTGGTGAAATTGATGTTGCGGTTCACCACGTACGTGACGATGTTGCCGCAGAGTTCGGCGCGCAGCAGGTTGGCCGCAACCAACAGGCCGAGAATATCTTCCCCTTCGGAGTTCGCCAGCGCGTAGGAATCCTCCAAAGACAAGTCAGCGCCGTTCTGCGTTTCGAGGACTTTCTCCAGAGAAGATCGCGCGGTCGAAGTCAGGCGTGGTGCGATATCAGACCAGTCGAGGGAAGGGAAGGATTCCAGTTCCGAGGATGTAAGTTCGTGAGGCATGGCTTGCTCCGTGGGTACAGTGTAGCTCGATCCGCTCGGAGCCACAAAAGTGATGTCATCCCTCAACCCAGCGCTGGGTTGAAGGACCGAACGACAGATGAACGTTTGATGCCGTGGCGGGAGTGCCCATTCTGCTTGCATCCGGGCGCTCTCGCCCACAGCATAACTGCTTGCGGCGCGTTCGTACGGTCGCTCAGAGAGTTATCGCTCTCCTCACAATGACACTGTTTACAACGAAATTCATGGCGAATGGGTCACCGGAATAAGTCGGTGGCCGCAGGGCGAAGCAGCGTGCGGAGTTCGCCCATGCCGGAGTCGTAGCGGAAGCCGCGGACGATGCAGGCGGGGGCGCGGTTCAGTTTGCCGCAGACCAGGCCGGCTGCGCAGGCTAGCTCGTCGGCGACGGCCTCGACGCTGGCTTTCAATTTGTAGCCATGCGGGTCGCGGCGGCCGCGGTCGTCGCGGAGAGGTTTCATTCCACTGATGCCGATGGCGAATTCGGTCAGGCCTTCGCGCCAAGGACGGCCGAAACTGTCGGTGATAATGACAGGGACGGCGCAGCCCGTGCGGCGTTTCAACGCGCTACGGAGCCGCGCGGCGGAGCGGTCGGCATCTTCCGGCAGCAGCAGCGCGTGGGCGCCTCCGTCGACGTTTGAGACGTCGATGCCGCTGTTGGCGCAAATGAAGCCGTGATGCGTCTCGGTGATGAGCACGCCGTTCTTGCGGCGAATGACGGCGCGGCTCTCGCGCAGGGCGAGTTCGATGACGCGGGCGTCTAGGCCGTATTTTTTTGCCCACGTGATGGATTCGGCGGAGGGTTGCACCGTGGCAAGATCGATCAGTCGGCCCTCAGCTTTCGACACGATCTTGTGCTTTACGACCAGGATGTCGCCGGGTTCCAGGCGGACGCGGCGACGATGTAGAGCTTGCAGCAGTTTGCCGGCGAGCGAGTCGCCGGGACGGATTTCATCGGCCAGCGGGATAGGGATCAGGCGGAGGTCGGTGGACGATGGAGGAGGAAGCTTCTTTGGTTCCTCTAAGGGTCGCGAGTCCTGGAACGTTAACCCACGACCGGCGCCGTGGGGTGCATTCTTGCGCCGCTTCGCGACTGATTCGTCGCTGTCTCCGGCTGACTTCCTCATAAGAGAATATTACGCGACGCGGGCCGCTGAGCCTTTCATTCGGCGCCGCTTCGCGGCTGGGCGGGCAAGAGTGCCCGCCCCACACGAGCATACTCGCGTGCGAGGCGCTGGGCACGGGTTTCGCCGGGCAGCGAAATCAGTTGCTGCAGGTCTTCGGGGTTGTCCACGTCCACGGCAATGCCCGGAAGGTTAAGTATGATGCACGGTTTTCCGGTCGCCTGCGCGGCGGCGTGATGTGGTTTGAAGCTGTCGTTGCCAAAGCGAAGCGGAAATAAATTTGCTGGACGGCGGAAGATGGCGTTGGTGCCGCGTCCGTCGGCGGCGGGGACGAGCACGCTGCCTTCCGCGGGGGCGTGGCGCAAGATTTCGTCGAACTCCCAGGCTTCCATCAGAGGAATGTCGGCCGGAATCACCAGCGTGCTCTCGGCGCCCCGCTCCACGCAGACGCGGGTAGCCATCTCAATGGCGCCGGTCTCTCCAGGATTCTCGGGGTCGGGAATGATTTCGAATTTATATTCAGAGGCCAGCTTTACTGCGAAGGGATCGCTGGTGACTACCGCAACCATCGGGCAATTTGTTTCTCTTCGAGCAGGCCAGCGGTGAAGAGTGCTGAGCACGTCGTGCAACATGGCCTGTGCCAGCGCCGTGCGCGATGGTTGATCGAGAACAGAGGCTAAGCGCTGCTTTGCTGAAGACGTGTTCTTGACCGGAACCAGAATCACCGGGCTGGCAGTCACCGGATTGACGATCACGGCTGCGAGTCCAACCGTCGGAAGGCGCTGGCGTGGGTCTTGGGTTCGTTCTCCGAGAGTGGAGTCGAAGAAACGGACGAGAGCACTTCGCGCGCCAGCGCAGCTTTGTCTTCTGCGGTGCGCATGATGGTTTGCGTACACTGCACGCGCAGGCCATTTCTGCGGACTGCCTCGGCGGCGCGGGCGTCGCGCGTGTCGCAGATCAGGATGTCGAGAAAATCTTCGTAGGCCTGAGCGACGCCGGCAATTGAGCAAGGCAGTCCTTGCGCGGCCATCAAAATTCCAGCCGGGCCCGCGACCGGAGCGTTGCCCACGATGGGACTGACCGCGGCAATTTTTCCGCGAGCGCTGATCAGCGCTTCGCGAATGCCGGGCACAGCGAGGATCGGCCCAATGCTGGTGATGGGATTGCTCGGCGCTAGCAGAATTGCGTCAGCCGCGCTGATGGCTTCGATGACTCCCGGAGCAGGCTCAGCGTCTGAGGCTCCGGCGAAGCGCACGGAGTTCACGGGATCCTGATACCAGCGCTGCACGAAATATTCTTCGAAGCTCAATTCGCCGGCGGGCGTATCCACGCGGGTTTCCACTCGCGAGTCGCTCATGGGGAGGACGCGCGCTTTCACTCCCAGTTTTTCGGAGATGACCGTCGTGGCGTCCGAGAGCGTTTTGCCCTCGGCCAGCAGACGCGAGCGCAGCAGGTGCATGGCCAGGTCGCGGTCCCCGGTATGAAACCACGTTGGCTCGCCGAGTTGCCCCATGGCCTGCAGGCAGAGGAACGTGTCGCCCTTCACGCCCCATCCGCGCTCGCGGCTGAGCATGCCGGAGAGCACATAGGTGATCGAGTCGATGTCGGGGGAAACATAGAGGCCCCACCAGAGCAGGTCATCGCCGGTGTTCACGATCAGCGTGATGTCCTCGGCGGGCATGACCTGGCGAAGACCGTCTACGAACTTGGCTCCGCCGGTGCCGCCGCTGAGGACGCAGATCATGCCGCCGTCCCTATTTGTGCTAAACCAAGATCATCGGCGGCGGCGCACAATTTTTCTGACAGCAGACCGGGTTTGGCGACCACGGCCGAAAGAAATTCCGGATACACCGGCAGACGCTGCCGCAGGGAGAATCCCTTGGCCTCGGTGTGCAGGCGCAGTTGCTCCAGGTGCGGCCAGGGTTTTTCCGGATTGATGAAGTCAGGAGTCAGCGGCGAAATCCCTCCCCAATCATTGATGCCGGCATCGGCTAAATCATCATAGTAAGGCGCAGACAGGTTGGGCGGAGCCTGAATATTGACGTTCGGGAGTAACAAGCGAGCTACCGCTACGGCGCGGAGCATCTCGCCGCGCGTGGGCTCGGGACAGTGGGCCATGGGAATCGCAGGCTTGACGCGGAAGTTCTGCACGATCACTTCCTGGATATGTCCGTAGCGCTCGTGCAAGTCGCGGATGGCGAGGAGCGTGTCGACGCGATCTTCGAGAGTCTCTCCGATGCCGATGAGCAAGCCGGTCGTGAACGGAACATTCTGCTTGCCGGCGTCTGCAATGGTGCGCAAGCGTTTTGCCGGAAGCTTGTCAGGGGCGTTGTCGTGCGCCGCGCCGTGCGCCAGCAGTGTGGCGTTTGTGGTCTCGAGCATGAGCCCCATGCTGGGGGAAACAGCGGCGAGGCGCGCGATCCACTCGGCACTGAGCAGGCCAGGATTAGGATGCGGCAGCAGGCTGGTCTCGCGCAGCACCAGTTCGCACATGGCTTCGAGATAATGCAGCGTGGATTTGTAGGCAAGATGACGTAGCGTCTCGCGCATCTCGGGGAATATCAGTTCGGGCTTGTCGCCCAGACTGAACAGGGCTTCGGTGCATCCCAATTTTTCGCCGGCGTGCGCGACTGCGAGGACTTCGTCGGGAGTCATGGTGTGCGCGCCTGGGTCGCCGGGATCGCGCCGGAAAGTGCAGTATCCGCAATAGTCGCGGCAGAGATTGGTCAGAGGCAAGAAGACCTTGCGCGAATAAGTAATGACTCCGGGCTTGAAGCGCTCTTTGGCGGCGAGGGCAGCGGCGAGAAGTTCGGGGAGAAGTTCGTCAGGGCAGCGAATCAGTTCGACGGCCACTTCGCGCGAGATTGGCGCGCCTGGACGCAACCCGGCGAGAGCCGCAGCGCAGGCCGAGCGGACTTCCAAAGCGGCGGGCGTGATTACGGTGACGGCCACGTGAATCGAATGATACAACGGCGGGGCATGGTAATGTAGGCGGTTGCGAACCGGAGGGCGGTTCGACCTCAGCGGCTAAAACCGGCTTGATCTCATGGGCTTGGATCGCAGCGCTGGAAGCGCTGTGCCACCCAAAGGTGGTCGGCATTCCTTGGCGCTGACTGAACGGGCGAAACAGTGGGCTTGAACTCTTCTGAATTTCGAAAGGCGATGGGTTGTTTCGCCACCGGAGTGACGATCATTACGGTCGATCTTGAGGGCGAGGTGCACGGCATGACCGCGAACGCCTTCGCCTCCGTGTCGCTCGATCCGCCGCTGGTGCTGGTGTGCGTGGATCACAAGACTCGCACGCACGCGCACCTGCATGCGAAGAAGCGCTTTGGCATCAATGTGCTCTGCGAAGATCACCGGGCGATTTCGGAATATTACGCCCGCGTCGAACGCAGCCACGAAAACGCCGAGGCCGAGGCCGGGGCGCGCTTCGACCGCACCGAACATGGCACGCCAATTCTGCATGGATCGCTCGCGTACTTGGAGTGCCGTCTACACTCGGCGGAAGCGGCCGGAGACCATACCATCTTCATTGCCGAAGTCGAGGACGTGGTGGTGCGGGAGGGCGAGCCGCTGCTGTTTTTCCGCGGGAAGTATCGGAAGGTGGGGGGAGGTGTGGAGAAGTAGGCCGCGTGTCACTTTTCGCATCCAAGCAACATCTAAAATCACTGTAAAAAACAACATTGAAATGGAGTTGATTATGGCCGAAAAGACGGCAGAAAAGATCGTGAAGTCTGAAGCCGAATGGAAGAAACAACTAAGCGACGAGCAGTATCACGTGACCCGCGAGGCCGGCACCGAGTGTGCGTTTACCGGGGCATACTGGAACACGAAAGAGCCGGGGATGTATCACTGCGTGTGCTGTGGATCGCCGCTGTTCGATTCGCAGACGAAGTTTAATTCGGGGACGGGCTGGCCGAGTTTCACCAAGCCGGCCGAGGGCGGTGGTGTGGTCGAGCATCGGGATACGCAGTATGGGATGGTGCGGACCGAAGTGCGCTGCGCCAAGTGCGACGCGCATCTGGGACATGTATTTGACGATGGCCCGGCGCCGACCGGATTGCGCTATTGCATGAATTCAGCCGCGCTGGATTTGCGGCCGGCGCCAAAGAAGGGAGCCTAGCTACCGTTGCGTCGGCGTCTTGGCAAAATGTCGCTCATAAAGCCTTAGGGCTAGGAACAATGCGAGCGACAGGCCAAGCGTAGTCGCAAAAAACAACCCGAAGCCGGTAACGATATCCGGCAACTGAGGGGCAAGAATGCCGTCTGAAAACCTGATGGGCTTGCCCGGAAGGACTCGAATCCCACGGTGGAAGTACGCATCTCTGCCATAGACCCAGCAGACCAGGAGAACATCGTGGATCGGCCACACTAAAATCTGTACGAGAAAAAGAAAGATCATCCAGGCAGCCGTGAAGGCGCGATTCTCAAACACTCTTGTGGCAAGCTCAGTGGGCTCGGGGCGCTGGTCGTTGTTGGGACCGAGGGGTTTGTACATCTTTACAATTCGAACGGGAAATAGTAGGGGCACGCGCGAGCGTGCCCCTCGTCCGTGACGAGAGAATCTTCCCGCCAATTACGCGCTGGCGGTAGCTGCCAGGGCCTTGGGGGCCTCGGCTGGCTTCTGCCCTTGCGGCTGGTTCTGCTTGCCCTCGCTGCTGCGAACCTGAATGCCGCCCTTGAGCGCGGCGCCGTCTTCCACGCTGATGCGCACGGTCGAGATGTCGCCGTTGACTGCGCCTTCGGCGCGGATATCGACGCGGTCGCTGCACTCGATGTTGCCATTCACCTTGCCCATGATCACGACTTCGCGGGCCTGAATGGAAGCATCCACCTTGCCGTTGCGGCCGATGGTGACGCGGCTCTCCGGCATGTTGATCTGGCCTTCGACGCGGCCATCGATGTAGAGCGCTTCAGAGCCGCTGATTTCGCCCTTGATTACCAAAGTGCGGCCGATGGTGGCCTGGTCGACGGGAGCGGTGACGGTTTTGACGGGGTTGTAGGAGTTGGGGTTGAGACCCGGCGTGCCGGGCTTCTGATTAAAGGCGTTATCCGACGACTGAAGCATGCGACCTTCCTTGGGTTCCCGCGACGGCGCCTGCCCTGGCACCTATTTCCTGCGGTTGGTCTTGAAATTGTGGCCGGCGGCAGTTGCTGGCCATCTGGCCAATCTGACTATCGCACAGGGGTAAGGTTTTTCTTAAGATTACGGAAGATGGTGTACGGCTGCGGAGGCAGAATTTGCCTTATTCGGAACCCTGCAGAGCTTCGGCCATGTCCTCCCACTCCTTAATCAGCGCGACGTGGGCGGCCTTGTGCTGATCGAGTTCCTGCGACTGGCGCTGGCTTTCGTCGGCGCTGACGAAATTCTGCAGCGCGGTCTCCAGATGCGCGATGGCTGATTCGGTTCGGCTTATTTCTTGTTCCAATTCGTGGACGCGGTTTTCCATCTGTTTGCGCTTGATGGGATTCAGGCGCTTCTTCGCTTCGACCGGGCCCGTTTCGCCAACTCCACTTCCGTTGACCGGTACCGGCGGCGCAGCTGGCTTCGGCGCGGGATGGGGCTCGTTTCGAGAAGCTTTCGCTCCAGGAACATCATCCAGCGTGGGTGCAACGTGCTGGCCGCCCTGCTTGCGCCAAAGATAATCTTCGTAATTGCCGGGAAAGACTTCGACCTTGCCGCCGCCGACTTCGAAGACGCGCGTGGCCAGCTTGTCGATGAAATAGCGGTCGTGGGAAACGAAGACGACCGTGCCCGTGTACTTCATGAGTGCGTCGAGTAGAACGTCTTTGGCGCGCAGGTCGAGGTGGTTGGTGGGTTCGTCGAGCAGCAGAAAGTTTGCCGGATGCAGCAGCAGGCGCAGCAGGGCGTAGCGGCCGCGCTCGCCGCCCGAGAGCACGCCGATCTTCTTAAACACGTCTTCATCGGAAAAAAGAAAACAGCCGAGCAGGCCGCGCAGTTCGGTCTCGCCGCGGCCGGGCGCTGCGTTGCCGAGATCGTCGAGGATGCGGGCGTCGGGATCAAGCTCTTTGTATTGGTCCTGCGCGAAATAGTCGGCTTCGACGTTGTGGCCTAGGCGGTATTCGCCGTGGGTGACTCTCTCTGTGCCTGCCAGCAGCTTGATCAGCGTGGACTTTCCGGCGCCGTTTACGCCGACCAGGGCGATGCGGTCTCCACGCTCGATCATGAAATCGACGTTGCGGAATACTTCTTTGTCGGAGCCGCCGTTTTTTCCCGGATACGTTTTGGCCACGCCCTCGAATTCGGCCACGATGCGGCCGCTCGGCTTGGGTTGCGGAAACGAAAAGTGGATGGTCTTTTCTTCCGGCGGAATCTCGATGCGCTCGATCTTTTCCAGTTCCTTGATGCGGCTCTGCACCTGCTTGGCTTTGGTGGCCTGGTAGCGGAAGCGGTTGATGAAGACTTCGAGTTGCTCGATGCGGTCGCGCTGGTTGCGGTAGGCGGCTGTCAGTTGCTCATTGCGCTGTGTCTTCTGTGCAAGGAATTTATCGTAGTTTCCAGTGTAGAACCAGAAACGCTTGTTCCAGATTTCGGCGATCTTGTTGACCGTGACGTCCAGAAAATAGCGGTCGTGCGAAATCAGCACAAAGGCGTTGGGATAATTCTGCAGATATTCTTCCAGCCAGTTGCGGGCTTCGAGATCGAGATGGTTGGTGGGCTCGTCGAGCAATAAGAGGTTGGGTTGTTGTAATAAGAGTTTGGCCAGCGCGAGGCGCATTTGCCAGCCGCCGGAGAATTCGTCGGTGAGGCGTGGCCAGTCTTCCTTCCCAAAACCCAGCCCCATCAAGACTCGGCCGACTTCGGCCTCGATGGAATATCCGTCGCGGGTGCGGAACTCGTGTTCCACGCGGTGATAGCGGTCGGCCACGGCAGAATATTCGGCGCTGGTGTGGTCGAGTTCGGCCATGCTGTGCGTGAGCGACTCGAGTTCGGTTTCCATCGCGCGCAGATCGTCGAATACCGACATGCACTCGGCGAAAACGCTGCGGCCGGAGAGCGTGAGGCCGTCCTGCGGCAGATATCCGGCGGACGTGCCTTTGGCGACGACCAGGCCGCCGTAGTCGAACGTGTCCATGCCGGCGAGAACTTTCATCAGCGTGGACTTGCCGGTGCCGTTGCCGCCGACCAGGCCGATGCGGTCGCGCGGCGTGATGAGCCAGTCCGCGTTTTCGAAGAGGAATTTGTGGCCGAAGCGTTTTCCGGCGCCGGAAAGCTGAATCATATTTCGGTCAAGATCGTGGCTGGATTATGGTCTCATAAATTCGAAGTAGCCATCGAGGTAGCTTGTCATCCTGAAGGGCGGCGAAGCCGGTCGTGAGGGACCTTAGGGATCGCTGCGATATGCAGCGCGGCCGCTAGGAAATGCGTAACTGCTTGCTGTGCGGTGGTCTCGTCGGCTGCCGTGCTGGCTTCTGCGTTTCGTACGGTCTCCTCCGAGGGTTGCCGCCCTCGTCAGGATGACATCGGAGGAGAAGAAGTGGACCTCGGCGCCTGCGGTCGATATGGTTACGGCCAGACGACGTTCGGCGATGGGGTCTTTCGCAGTGGCGGGGCGGGCATTGCGGGGGCCGGGATAGGCTCCCCAGAGTTCGTGGTGAAACTGGATGCGTTCCAGGGCGCGGTCGATCACGGCTTCGAGTTCGTGCGTGTATTTCACTTCGCGGCCCTTGGCCAGACGGCGCTTGGCTTCTGCGGGGCTGAACCAGGTGGGATGGCGATCGCCTTCATCGGGACGGCGCATCTGGTGGATTTCCATCAGAAAGGCTTTGACCACAAATTCCTGCACGCCGCCGGGCTGCCAGAACACGCCCTTGGAATGAATGTAGAGGTGAAAGTGGCGCGGCTCGATGGTGCCGAGGGCTCCGGCTTCTTCGGCGGCTTCGCGTTCGGCGGCCTGGCTATGCGAGAGGCGGGCGTCGGTCGAACCTTTGGGGAAAGTCCACTTGTTGCCGCCGTTGGTATTAACCAGAAGGAACTCAATGGCCGTGCCGCGCCTGCGATAGCAGATGGCAGCTACCTGCAGTGGCAACGACTTCGCGACGCGGGCTGACCCCATGAGCGACCCTCCTGAATACAGGCTACATGCAAGATATTTCAGCAGTGTTAAAGTGCAACAAAAATTGTGCAATCAGGAGGGTTACGAAAGGGTTACGTCCCCTTTCGGGAATTGGCTCTCCTCCGATTCCAGATCTTCATCCTGAGCGCGCCTTTGCGCGAAGGGCCCATGCACCTTGCCGAGCAGGTGCCTCACTGCGAGCAAGTTGCAGAGGTCCTTGGCGTCGCTCAGGATGACAACGCCGGGAATATGGTGCGCGATCCAAGACGCTACAAGCCTCGCCCGTACACGGGGATGGCGGCTCCGGTCACGTCTTTCCCGGCGTCTCCGGCGAGCCATAGGATCAGGCTGGCGACCGACGCGGGCTGCACCCACTGCGACCTGTCGGCGCCGGGCATGTCTTTGCGGTTAGCCGCAGTGTCCATGGTGCCAGGCAGAATCACGTTCGCGGTAATGCCGGCATCTTTGTTTTCGAGTGCCACCGTGCGGATCAGCGAGACCAGCGCCGCCTTCGATGCGCTATAGGCGCCGACACTCGCTCCGGGATCTTCGGCGGCTCGGCTGCCGATGGCGACGATGCGTCCCGCGCCCGCTCGCCGCATGTGTGGGATCACCGCCCGCAGAACGTGAAACGCGCTGTTGACGTTCATATCGAACATGCGCTGGAATGTTGCGTCGTCGGTGTCGGCGATCGATTGGCCTCCGGCAAAGCCACCCACCAGGTGAGCCACGACTTCGATCCTTCCGAAGCGGGCGATCACCGCATCGGCTATCATCTTCGCTGCGTCGAGACTGTCGATGGTGGCGGGAAGCGCGGTAAAATTCGGATGGATGAAGTCGGACTGCTGGATCCTCGGCGACGAACCGGCGACGACAAACCCAGCGTCCAGCAAGGCTTTCGTAACGTGCGTTCCGAGGCCACCGCTCGCTCCGGTGACCAGCGCAGTTTTTGCAGGCATGGGTTCAGGTCCACCTGAATTTCATCATAAACGCCTACGCCGAAAGTTGTTGAGCGAAAAGGAACCGTTGTATCCTTAGAACGGTTGGAAGCTCACGACGAACGGGCGGTCATCAGACGATCATTGGACGATCAAAATGCCCGCAGGACGGGAACTGGCGCGGCATTTGGGCAAAGCCTAAACTTACATTTCTTTACGATCTCTTGAGATTCAGCGGAATCAAAGGCTGGATGGCAGGGACAGTTCCCGGCCTGCCGTTCGTTCCAGCTCAGTCAACGATCAAATTATAAAGACTAAGATATGTGGTTAGTGCGACTGGCGCTAAGGCGCCCCTACACCATTGCCGTCTCTTGCCTGCTGATCATGATCCTCGGCGTGCTGTCGCTGACGCGCATGACGGTCGACATCTTTCCGGTCATCGACATACCGGTGGTTGCCGTGGTGTGGACCTATCCCGGACTCTCGGCGCAAGACATGGAGCGCCGCGTCGTTCTGATCAGCGAGCGCGCGTACTCGACCACGGTCAACGGAATTTCGCGGATTGAGTCGCAGTCGATCCCGGGCGTCGGACTGCTGCGCGTCTATTTTCAGCCCGGGACTGACATCGGCGCTGCGATCGCGCAAATTTCTTCGGTATCGAGCACCATTCTGCGCATCGCGCCTCCGGGCATTACGCCGCCCAACGTGATTCAGTTCAACGCCACGAACGTTCCGGTCGCGCAGCTGACGATTTCCAGTAAGACTCTGCCCGAACAGCAACTCTACGACTACGGTTTGAACTTTATTCGTGTGCGCCTGTTCACCATCCCCGGCCTGTCGACGCCTGCGCCGTTC